>NZ_APJN01000047.1 GCF_000349565.1 Curtobacterium flaccumfaciens UCD-AKU | reverse complement strand
GACCCACTCGGTGTGCCGCTCGCGGCCGTCGCTGGTGTCGGGGCGGTCGTGATCGTGCTCGTTGCCGCCCGGCAGCCCGCGTTCCTCTTCGCCCGCGCCCAGGCCGCACCGGTCCTGGTCACCACCGGCGGCACCGCCACCGTCCGTGCCGCCGGTAGCGGTGCGGGTGCGCCGTCGGGGCGGGTGATTCCGGTGTGGAAGACGATCCGGGAGGCGCCGTGGCAGATCGTGCTGTTCTCGATCGGCATGTACCTCGTCGTCTACGGCCTTCAGAACCAGGGCCTGACCGACCACCTCGCGACGCTGTTCGACGTGTTCGGCGACCACGGGGTGCTCGTCACGGCGCTCGGCGTCGGGTTCACCATCGCGATCCTCGCGTCCCTGATGAACAACATGCCCACCGTCCTCATCGCTGCCCTCGCCATCGGCGGTGCCGGCGCGACCGGACTGACACACGAGGTGATGGTCTACGCCAACGTCATCGGCTCCGACCTCGGCCCGAAGATCACCCCCATCGGCTCCCTCGCGACCCTGCTGTGGTTGCACGTGCTGGAGAAGAAGGGCATCCACATCGGGTGGGGGCAGTACTTCCGCACCGGCATCGTCCTCACCGTCCCCGTCCTCGCCGTCACCCTCGCCGCCCTCGCCGGCTGGCTCACCCTCATCCACTGAACCCGGAAAGACACACACCCATGAGTGACAAGCCCACGATCCTGTTCGTCTGCGTCCACAACGCCGGACGCTCCCAGATGGCCGCCGGCTACGCCCAGGCCCTCGGTGGCGACCGCGTCGAGGTCCGCTCCGCCGGCAGTGAGCCGAAGGACCAGATCAACCCGATCGCGATCCAGGCGATGGCAGAGGACGGCATCGACATCGCCGGCAACCAGCCGAAGATCCTCACCACCGACGCCGTCCGCGACTCCGACGCCGTCATCACGATGGGCTGCGGCGACGCGTGCCCGATCTTCCCCGGCAAGCGGTACGAGGACTGGGAACTCACCGACCCCGCCGGCCGCGGCATCGAGGACGTCCGCCCCATCCGGGACGACATCAAGCACCGCGTCCAGACACTCCTCGCCGAGCTACTGCCCACCGAAGCAACCGCGTAACGACCAGGAAGCCGCAGACCATGACGCTCACCCTCACCGTCCCACCCCGGACCGACGCGGACCGCCTCACCGGACTCCCCGTCGCCGTCATCGGCGCCGGCCCCGTCGGACTTGCCGCCGCCGCGCACCTGGTCGAACAGGGCCTCCCCGTCGTCGTGTACGAAGCTGGCCCGACGGTCGGGACGAGCGTCCGCGCCTGGGGGCACACCCGTCTGTTCTCCCCGTGGCAGTACGTCATCGACCCTGCCGCCCAGCGACTCCTGGAAGCCACCGGGTGGGAAGCACCCCGGGCGTCGTCGCTGCCCACCGGCCACGACCTCGTCGACACGTACCTGGCACCCCTGGCAGCGACCCCGCAGCTCGCACCGGCGATCCAGTACGGCACCCGCGTGGAAGCGGTGTCACGGCAGGGCATGGACCGCACGCGTTCCATCGGCCGCGCCGACACCCCGTTCCTGCTCCGCCTGCACACCGACACCGGCGTCACTGACGTGACCGCGCGCGCCGTCATTGACACCTCGGGCACCTACACGTCCCCGAACCCCCTCACTGCCGCTGGGCTCGCACCCGCCGCGGACCTCGGCGACCGGGTCGTCCACGCACTGCCTGACGTCCTCGGCGCCGACCGTGACCGGTTCACGGGGAAGCGGGTCCTCGTCGTCGGTGCAGGCCACTCCGCCGCGAACACCCTCATCAAACTCGCAAGCCTTGCGAAGACCGCGCCGGGTACCGACGTGCTGTGGGCTGTCCGGAACGCCGGCACCGCCCGGCTCGGCGCTGACGCCGCGGACGGGCTCGCTGCCCGCGGTCAGCTTGGTTCCACCGTGCACGGGCTCGTCGAATCGGAGCGGGTGCAGCAGATCGCGTCGTTCGAGATCGACGACGTCCGCCCCGACGGCGACCAGGTCACCGTCACCGGCCGGCGCGCCGGTGAGCCGTTCGCGGTGACCGTCGACGTGATCGTGAACGCAACCGGGTTCCGGCCCGACCTCGACATGCTCCGAGAGATACGGCTTGGCCTGGACGACATCGTCGAAGCGCCCCGTGCGCTCGCACCGCTGATCGACCCGAACCTGCACTCCTGCGGCTCCGTGCCACCCCACGGTGTTGCAGAGCTTGCCCACCCGGAGCCGGACTTCTTCATCGCCGGGATGAAGTCCTACGGCCGCGCACCCACGTTCCTGCTCCTCACGGGCTACGAGCAGGTCCGCTCCATCGCCGCAGACCTCGCTGGCGACCACGCCGCTGCCCGACTCGTCGAACTCGTCCTCCCGGAAACCGGTGTGTGCTCCACCGACCTCGGCGGAACGTCCTGCTGCACAACGTCACCCGACGACGCCACGACGACCACGGCTCCGACCACAACCGTTCACATCGCCGCGCCATGCTGCTCGACGCCAGAACCGACATCCACCACCGACACCAACGCGTGCTGCACCACCTGACGGGAAGAAACCGATGACCGACAAGCCCATCGTCTTGTTCATCTGCAAGCACAACGCTGGCCGCTCACAACTCGGCGCTGCCCTGCTCGAACTCACCGCCGCGGACCAGTTCACCGCGGTCTCTGCCGGCATCGCTCCCGCTGCGGAAGTCAACCCGTCGATCGCTGCGACCGTCGCGGAACTTGGCCTCGACATCACCGACCGGGTGCCGCGGAACGTGACGCCGGAACTCCTCGACGCGGCAGACGTCGTCGTCCTCATGAAGCCGGGCCTCGAGCTCCCTGCCGCACCCCGCGGGAAGGTCCTCCAGTGGTCCTTCCCCGACCCCAGCTCCTGGTCACCCGATGACGTCCGTCCCCTGCGCGACGCTGTCTCAAACCGAATGCAGCAGGACCTGCTGGCCTGAGTCGATCGCCAGCGCACCCAGAATCCAAGAAGATGTCCCACGTGATCGCGGAACAGTCCACCCCGACGAAACACCCCGGCTCAGTCGCAGAGGTGTTCCTGGTGTTCCTCCGCCTCGGACTGACGTCCTTCGGCGGACCGATCGCGCACCTCGGGTACTTCCGCACAGCGTTCGTCACCCGCCGGCGGTGGCTCACCGAGACGGCGTATGCGGACCTCGTCGCCCTGTGTCAGTTCCTCCCGGGTCCCGCGTCAAGTCAGGTCGGCATGGCGATCGGGCTGCAACGCGCCGGACTGCTCGGCATGCTCGCCGCATGGTGCGCGTTCACGCTGCCATCCGCGCTGCTCCTCGTCGCCTTCGCCTACACGGTCACCGCGCTCGGTGACCTGTCGGAGGCCGGGTGGGTGCTGGGGTTGAAAGCAGCAGCCGTGGCCGTCGTCGCACAAGCCGTGCTCGGTATGGCCCGCACCCTCACTCCCGACCGCCGCCGCGCGACCATTGCCGGCGCCGCAGCGATCGCCGTGCTCCTCGCGACGAACCCAGCTCTGCAAGTCGCCGTCATCGCCGCGGCCGGGATCGTCGGCTACTTCTGGCTCCGACCTGCTGACACACCTCGGAACGACACCAGCTTCACCGTCCGCATCCCAAGACCACTCGCCGTCAGCGCGCTCGTCACCTACGGGGCACTGCTCGCGGGACTTCCAGCCGTCGCCGCGCTCACCAGTGACGGCAGCGTGCGCCTGTTCGGGATCTTCTACCAAGCCGGCGCCCTCGTCTTCGGCGGCGGCCACGTCGTCCTGCCACTCCTCGAAACCCAAACCGTCCCCACCCACCTGGTCGGACACGACGACTTCCTCGCCGGGTACGGGGCCGCCCAAGCCGTCCCCGGCCCGCTGTTCACATTCGCTGCCTTCCTCGGCGCGGTCAACAACGGCAGCCCGACGGGAGTTCTCGGCGCGAGCATCGCGACCATCGGGATCTTCCTCCCCGCCGCCCTCCTCGTCATCGGGGCGCTCCCGTTCTGGCAGGCACTCCGGAACCTTCCCGGCGCGCAACGAGCGCTCATGGGACTGAACGCCGGCGTCGTCGGGCTCCTCGCCGCAGCCCTCTACAACCCCGTCTTCACCGAAGGCATCAAATCAGCTACCGCCCTCGCCGTCGCGATCGCCGCCCTCATCGCCCTAACCCGCTGGGCAGCCCCACCCTGGGCCGTCGTCATCGGTGCCGGCATTCTCGGGCAGTTCATCCTTTAGCGTCCGCAGCACACGACAACGAGTACCGCGAAAACGACGACACCGAGCGAAGCTGCTCACATGAGACATCGAGATCCCCGGATCTTCTCGGGCTCCCGAATCGGCCGCCATGCGTGCGGTAGCCGATCGGCTATCGAGACGCTCAAACGTGACTGGTTCTACTTGCCGTACCAGTCGGGCATCTCCGAACCCACCTCAGCGTCTTGTTCGTACTGCCGCCCGGTGGTGGGGTCGTCGATCACGAGCCGGACCTGCAGATCGACGTCCGGCCTCCCGCCGTTGTGCAGAATGCGGTGCACGCGGCCTCGGCCTGTGAAGCGCATGACTTCCACCTCGCCGACAGCGTCGTCCGAGACATGGACAGCAACAGCTACCTCGAGAAACTTGCCAGGCTTGTCCCGGAACTCCATCCAGGTCGGCACACGCGGAAGAAGCTCCAACTGGCGGGTACGCGGCAAGACGGGGTGACCGGACTGCGCAACAACCCGAGCGAGAACGTCCTCGACCTGCCAGCCAATCTGACGCAGGAAGTACTCCTGCAGCGGCATCCCGATCGTGCTGAACCGGTCGTTCGTGACAAGGAAGTCGTGATACTCCGTGCTGAGGTGAGCGCCGCCGGTATTTGCCATCAGTGTTACAAACTGGCTCCACGACTGCCGTCGCTTTTGCGATCCGGGTGCGACAACCGACACAGCATCAACCCACGCTGCGAACGGCAGCCGCCGGGGAGCTTGAGGCTGTCCTGGTCCTGGTGTGTCACTTGTGGGGAGATTTCCGAACGAGAAGACGAGGTCTCGAGGCGCAGCAGAAACTCCGGCTGGCTCGCCCGAGACGAGCACCGCCGGCAGCTGGACTCCAGCGGCAGCGGCCAACCGCGCCATGCCCCGGTTCCCCTGGTTTGTCGAGTCGAGCAAAATGCGGAGCACTGTCGCGAGCTCCTCACTCGCACCTAGCTCCCGGCCCTCAACGGCAGTCAATGACCGACCCAGTCGAGCGAGGAGCACAGGTCCTTGCTTGGCTATCTCCTCTGGCGTGCGCTTGATCGGCATGAGGTGATGCTCGCACTCATGTCCTCTAAACAGGGCCGGAGCAACCGGCGGTCTTGTCTCTCGTCGGGCGTTAGACGTCGACGGTGATGCCCAGGCTGATCCACCCGTCGGGGATCGACTGCAGGTACGTCGCCAGGGCGGCGGCGTAGTTCAGCCCGGACGCCTCGTGCGGCTGGATCTCCGTCGACCGGGCAACAGCGCGGACGGTGATGTTCCCGGCCGCGGTCGAGCTCAGCGTGTTCGTCTGCACGACGTCGTACCCGGTGGTCTCCAGGCCGTCGACGGCGCGGGCCCGGGCGGTGCTCTGGTCGTCTGCGTGGCCGTCAGCGGTGATGGTGTTCGTGGAGCGGATCGTGCCGCGGACGGTGCTCATGGATCCATCTTCACCGATCGTGCCGACACCAGATTCGCGCTGCGCGCGTGCGCCCTGTCTTCGCTGCGCTGCGCAGGCCATCGGAGGGGTCGTGGCCGGTTCGGCGGCGTCGGTTCCAGCTGCGCGGGGTGGTGGGGTGATGGTGGATGGGTGATCGGTTCGCGTGTCTAGCCTGCTGGGTGTGGACGATGAGCTCGAGCGGTTGCAGTGGATGTCCGTCGACGAGCTCGCGGCCGCGCGGCGGAGCGTGATCCGCCGGTTGAACCGGCTCGACCGTTCACAGCCGGACCTGGCAGCTCCCCGGAGACTGACTTCGTAGTGCAACGAGGGAGGCCGACGGTGGCAGTGCTGAGGTGCTCGGTGATAGTCCAGGTGCGGTGCGCCGTGGTGTTCGACCGTCTCGAGCACTCCGTGTCGGCCGCGGAAAGGATGATCGCCGATCCCTCCTGCAGTCCGCAGTCAGCGGCGTAGGACGCTTTGAACGATCGATACGATCACCTCATGTGGCTTGCGTGGGTGGTTCTGGTACTGCACGTTGCCGCTTTCGTCGTACCGCTCATCGGCGTACGCGGCATCTACAAGCGTGCCCAACGCCAGCTCGACGACGCTCGCCAAGCAACCGCGGCCGCTGTAGCTGTTCTCGACTGGCATGAGGCGGAGCGGAACCGATTAGCTGAGATCGATTACGGCTCGACCGAGCGAGAATTGGGGGAAGAGCATCTGGCGGCTGAGTACGCGGCGCGAGTCTCAGCAGCTCGCCTAACGACGAAGACCTACGGCGACATGGACATCTCGCTCTTGACCAACGGTCGATCGAACCTGCTCGCTCTTGCGTCCGCTGTGCAGGTCGCGAAGATCGACGCCTTCTGGGTCATCACTGGCCTGTTCTTCGGTCTTGTCGCGAACTTGGTACCAACAATCTGGTCAGTCCCGTCGCTTGTGGCCTGAGATTGACAGGTCGCGCCGCTAGCCGAGCGGTTTACGAAATGGCAGATCCGCTCGGATGAACGAGCGCGCGTGCTAGGCTCTTGGAAGGCACCGGACGTGCCCGCAGCTCGCGCGAAGGCTTCGCCAGTCCAAGTAGTAAACGAGACCGGCCAGTTGGTTCATAGCGTCGGCTCACCCGTCATGCGAGCGCGGATCTGAGCCGGAGATGTGAAACAACATGGACACTGTCCGTTACTTCAAGACCGTCGCCAAGCGTGAGCTTGTAGCCCTTCGAGCTGTCGGTGACGCTGATCGAACGCTGCAGCAGGTGCAGCACCAGGTCGCGGCTGATGCCGGCTATGCCTCCTGGGGCAAGCTTCTCTCCGCCGACGACGCCGATCGTCAGCTTGCCGCTGTGATGACTAGTGAACCAAGGCTCACCTGGGAAGGGTTTGGTGCTGGGTACTTCACTAGGACACCCCAGGAACGACGCGTTGCATTCGCGAACGCGCGGGCGGAACTACGCGGCAAAGCCGATCGCGTCAATCGAATCTGTGAGTGGCTTGAAGCAAATATTGCGTCTCGAAAGACCATCGACCCTTCTGCTGGTAGCTACGGGCTAAAGGATCTCGCTGAACGAGACCTTGGCTGGTACCTGTCCAACGGTGAGTTCATTGCAGCCGCGATCATCTGCGGATACCCCTACCGCGCCGAGAGCGACTCTCCGAATGCCCGTTTCGGGATGAGCTCCCGCAGCATCACAATCGTGCAAAACCGGCACCGGTGATGTAGGGCGGCGTTGGGAGAGATCCCGACGGGTGCCCTATTCCGCCCCTAAGTGAGACCTGCTCCGCAGGAGTGCGCCCTGTTTCCGCTGCGCTGCGCAGGCCATCGGAGGGGTCGTTGTCGGTTCCTCGACGCCTGCTGCCTTTGCTTGAGGTGGCCGGTCATGGTGGATGGATGATCGGCTCGAATGTTTACCCTGCTGGGTGTGGACGATGAGCTCGAGCGGTTGCAGTGGATGTCCGTCGACGAGCTCGCGGCCGCGCGGCGGAGCGTGATCCGCCGGCTGAACCGGCTCGACCGTTCACAGCCGGACGTGGAACAGCGGGAAGCGGTCCTGCAGCGTGTGATGCAGCAGATTGGCGACGTGCAGGACGGCCGCCGCCGCGACCGCTGAGGCTGCGGTGTCGGCGGCCGCGGTCATCATCGGTGGCATGCCCGAACACCGGTGGGCGCCACCGATCCACCCCGATCCGCCCGAGGACCAGCCGCTCGGCATTGACGCACCGCCGGCACCGGATCGCGTGTCCGGCTACCCGGCGGTGTGGGTGCGGGTCGAGTTCACCCGGTCGGGCCCGCAGACCTGCCCCGGGTTCGTTGAGCAGGCGGACGGCGACGTCGTTTACGTGCAGCTCGTGCACATGGGCTTCGTGCACCACGTGTGGCTGCCCATCGACCGGATCAAGAAGCGGTCTCTGCGGCCGCAGGGGCGCCGCTGATGGGTCAGCGCCGGCGTGGCCGCTGGGTGCCCGAGGAAGCCGTGTCGCTGCCCGCGGACGTCCGTGGAGGCCCCGTGAGCGACGTCAGGCCGCCGGCGCCCGTGCACGCGTGGATTCGCACCTACCGTGGTGTCGATCGCCGCGTGGAAGCGAAAGCGATCGCCGCGACCGGCGACGCTGTGCTGATTGAGTGGGGGAGTGGTCAGGCTGCGACCGCGGCGTGGGTGTGGCGGGCGGCTGTGAAGCACCGCGTGGCGGTCTCAGCGACGTCATAGCCGGGCCGGTTGCCGACGTCCGCGCACCGTGCGTACCGTGGTGGTCTGCGTCCGGACCATTCCCCCCAGTGGCTTCGGGCGCCCGCAGCTCGAGCAGCCCCCCAATTCGCTCGAGCTGCAGCCGGCCCCGGTCTGTTCCCCCCAACAGGCCGGGGCCGCTTCACGTTCGCTGGCCTCTGCGCGCCGGCGAGCTCCTCGAACACGGGAGATCTCAGCGGACCGCCGGCGGCGGCCTGTTCTGTCTGGGCGGGCCGCCTTCGGCGGGCTGTCCTTATCTGAGGGGAGCCGGCAAGCCGGCCAGTGCTTGTCGAACCCCAAGGGGTTCGTTGTTTGCCCGGGAAGCCTTCGGCGATTGTACGGACGAGGTTCCGGGCCGCAAGCCGTCGCCACCGCCGCACGCGAGAACTTTCGACCGGCGCCGTCGTGCTCATCTCCTCCGTCAATGGACGGCGCCGGTCGAAACTTCTCGGAGCGTCGCCGCTTTGGGCTTGCACCCCGGCTCCTCGTCCTATCGGCACTACGTGCCTTCCCGGGCAAACAACGAAAGGGAGAGGAAGAAGGAAATGAAGTTGATGGGTATTCGAGCGACCGCAGGCGGTGCGGTTGAAGGCGTCGTCGTGAACGCGGCGCAGTCGACCCTGCAGGGCACGCGGGAGCAGATCGGGTGCCGCCTGGTGGACGTGGTTCGCCTTGACGGCCGGATCGATGCGTGGATCGATGACGAGGGCTTGTACGCGGGGGAGCGCAACGACCTCGCCACCGTCGCAGCGGTCGCCCTCGGCCGTTCCCGGGCGGCGTCGCCGCTGTTCGGGACGGTCCTGTTCCTGACCTACGACGAAGCCGGGGACACCCGGTCGCTGTCGCCGGATCAGTACACGGCCGTCATGCGCGCCTTCCGGCACGCCCGTGCGGCGCTCACCCGGGCGGAAGCACTGTCCGCAGTGTTCCGCCAGCAGTAACACCCAGTAGTCCCACCCATAAGGAAAGACCGGGTGCGGAGTTCCCGACAACCCTTAATTGCCAGGACCCGCACCCGGTCACTACCGGAAAGCGTAGCAAACAACATGACCATGACCGAGAACACCCAGACCACCATCACCGACCACGCTGACACCGCTGACGCGGTCGGCGTGGACCTGGTCACCATCCCGGCCGCTGAGGCCGTGATCGAGGACAACGTCCGCACCGCGGCCGACCTCGACCCCGCGTTCCTCGCATCCGTGAAGCGCCACGGGGTGCTCCTGCCGACCATCGGCTACCGGAACTCGGACGGGGCCGTGGTGGTCCGTGACGGGCAGATGCGCGTCCTCGCCGCCCGCGAGGCGGGAACGACCGTTCCCGTGTTCGTCACCGAGCGTGGCGACACCCCCGCCCAGCGGATCGCGGAGCAGTTGGTCGCCAACGAGCGCCGTACTGCGCTGACGGACGGGGACCGGCTGAACGCTTACCGGCAGTTGGAACTCGCCGGACTCTCCGTCGCCGGGATCGCCCGCGAAACCGGCACCGACAAGGAGCAGGTGCAGGCGACCCTCACCGTGGCGAAGTCGGAGGCCGCGACCGCCGCGGTGGTGGACCGGCAGGTGTCGTTCGACGCGGCCCTGCTGCTGGCCGAGTTCGAGGGCGACGAGGACGCGACGGCGGAACTGAACGAGTACATCAGCGAGGGCTACGACGACGAACTGCCGTTCGTCGCCCAGCAGCACCGGAACCGGAAGATCGCGGAAGCGGAAGCCGTGAAGGTGGCAGACCAGTACCGGGAGCAGGGTGTCGCCGTCGTGGACGACGGCACCGCGCTCGGGTGGAAGCGGCTGGACAGCCTCTCCGACGAGCCGGTCCCCGAGGACGACCCGCGAGCCATGCTCGCTCCCATCGACCCGGAGGCCCACACCGCCTGCGAGGGCCACGCGGTGCTGGTGCAGCCCATCGGCGGCGCAGCGTCCGTGACGGCGGTGTGCATCACCCCGGAGCAGCACACGGCGCGGCACTTCTACGACCGCCCCGCACCCGAGTTGACGCCGGAGGAAGAAGCCGAGCGTGCCGCCGAGGCCGAGGCCGCGAAGGCCCGCCGTGAGCGGGACGCCCGCCTGCAGGACGAGTGGACTGCCGCACGGGAGGTTCGTCGGGTCTGGCTCGCCGGACTCGTCGGGTCGAAGACGCTCCCGAAGGACGCGGCCCGGTGGACCGCTGCGGCGCTGCTGACGCCGATGCGGGACTACTACGGCCAGCGCCTCACCGCGGCCGACCTGCTCGGCGTCCCGGACGACGCCGACGCGGCCGAGTGGGCGCGGAAGCGGCCCGGGAAGGCCGGACACGTCGCGTTCGCGTTCGCCTTGGCCGAAGTCGAGTCGGCCGTGGGTCGGTACGGGTGGAGCACGCCCGCCGCCGAAACGGTGCCGTACCTCACCCAGTTGGTCGCTTGGGGCTACACGCTCTCCCATGTCGAGCAGATCGTCACCGGCGCAGCATCAGCCGACGACGAGACCCCGGCCGTAGCCGAGGCCACCGAGGCCACCGAGGCCACCGAGGCCACCGAGAACGCCGACCAGGACGCCGAAGGGGACACGGCTGCCGAGTAGGTGAACCGGCGTGGGGGTCGCAGCCAGCGGCCCCCACGCCCACCCGGCACCGGTTTGTGTCCCATCCCGGGCCGTCCTGGTGTCCGTGGGCTGCGCGACGGCTCCGCCGCCGCGGCAAGAGGCTCCGCCTCCTCCCGACCTCGGCGCTGCTCGACGGAGCTCGCAGCGCGACGACACCGCAGAGCGGCGCCGCGATCAAGGCCGCTCAGGGGGAGACGAGATCCCCGGTGGTCGACGTCGTCTCACGGGGGCGGGTGATCCAGGCAAGCTGATGCTCGTCGCAGAACCGGCCGGGCAGCTCATCGCCCGTGTCGAGGTCGACCGGTTCCCACGCCTCCGGTTCCGCCGGATCGGTGCACCCGGCAACGTCGCAGGGCACCAGGTCCGCCGGCTGCACCCAGAACGAGTGCAGCACCTCGATCGACCGACCCAGGACGTGGTCGACGTCGGCGGGTGCGGATGCCGGGGGAGTGGTGTCGTCCTGCTCGAGCAGGACGTCAATCGGGTTGTCCTGGTTCCTGGGCCGGCCCTTCCGGGCGCCGCGGCGAGATCTCATGCCCCGGATGCTGCCAGCAGCACCGGTACCCGCCCTGCCGGACCCGCCGGAGACAGGTGCGTCCAGAGCTTCCGGCCGGAGGCCGGGAGTCGCTTCGCTCCGGGTGGAACCGGCTTCGCCGGCACTGCTGGGCCTGCGGCCCGTTTCTTTGCCGTGAAGCCTTCGGCAGCGTACGGACGTCCGGGCTCCGCGCAAGCGGCAAGCCGCGGGCTCCTCCGAGATTTTCGGCACGCGGTCGCTTCGCTCCCTTATTTCGCGCCGAAATTCTCTCCCCCTCCGCCCTTCGGGTTGCACTACACCCTCCCGTCCTAGCGGCGACAAGTCGCCTTCACGGCAAAAAACGAGAGGGAGAGGAAAACCCAATGCAGCACATCGACACAGTCACCACCATTGTTCCGGTCGTGGACGAGGACCACATTCCCCGCCAGTTGAGCAAGATCGGCGAACGAGACACGGACCTTCGATCGCGCACCAAGCAGGGATACCGCCTCACCCACACGGCGACGATCCCCGGCCCGCAGTTCACGACGTTTGTGGACACGTTCGTCCGCGACGAGGACTAACCCGACAAGAAGCGGCCGGGACCAATCCGTATTTGGTCCCGGCCGCCCCCCTCACTCTCCCACGCACGATCCCTCGGAAGGAACCGACCCCGCCATGACTACCACCATTGTCCCCACCAAGCAGGTGGCCGCCCTGCTCCGCAAGGAGCTCCGCACCCGGTTCCCGGGCGTGAAGTTCTCGGTGCGCTGCTCGACCGGGACCGCTTCGGCGTGGATCAACGTCCACCACGAGGACGGCCCCACGTCCGCGCAGGTCGATGACGTGTGCCGTCAGTTCGAGGGCCGCTCGTTCGACGGCATGACCGACACCTACACCGACCACGGCACCACCCTGGTTGCCGGGAAACCGGGGGAGATGCCGACCGAAGTGCAGTACGGCTGCGACGGCATCAACACTTCCCGCGACTTCACCCCGGCAGGGAACCTCGAAGCCCAGCGGATCATCCGCGAACGCAGCAACATGCCGCACCTGGTCCTTTGCGACGAGGCCGGCGTCCTCGTCGAGGGTCGCGACATCACAGGCGGGCAGGGCTGCGAGTTCAACGACGGACAGCACGCCTGGGACCGGCCGCAACTCTCGGCCTGGTCCGCGGTCCGGTTCCTGCTGCAGCACACCGACCTCACCCCGGAACCGGCACGTCAGTAGCGGGCAGGCCGCGCCGCCGATAGCGACGGCGACGCGGCCCCCTTACCCACGGGGGTGACCACAGACCAGAGCGGGCACACCCATCCCGGAGCCTAGAGAGCCGCACCCCTCATGCACATCACCTACGAACGCCCGACCACGATTGGCGAGCAGATCGACCCGGCAGCACCCGCCGCGGACCTCGACCCGACCGGCGCCGAGTGCGCCGCGACGACGTACGACGTCGGTGGCCTCGAGTGGCACTGCACCCGCCGCCCGAACCACACCGACGACGAACACCGCGCCGCATTCGACGTCCACGGCGGCGGACCCGCCGGCGAAGTCGCGTTCGCCTGGCAGTACGAGTGGGGCGGGGCCGGGCACGGCCCGTCTTCCACCGCACCCATGACCACGGTCACCGTCACCGTGTCGTTCCCGTCGACGGCATGGACGAACGAGCAGCTGCCCGACGCGATCGCCGACGAGATCCGCTCCGTGTTCTGGGAGTGCGACCACGACGACATCACCGTGGCCACCACCGCGACCAGCACCCCGCACCCCGTCACGGGCTGAGCCGCGGAAGGCGGCGCCTGTCTCCGACATGGTCAAAAGCGCCGGGACGACACAGTTCAGGAATGCGCAGCCCACTATTCCTATCGGGTGACGGCAATAGGAACCCGGCCTTAATGCTCCTGGGGATTCCCAGCCCTCCCGCTGTTATCGATGCCCCAGCCGCACGTTCGTAAACGTCATGCCCTGGTGCCAAACAATGCAGATGCATAGGCCGGCAACAGGTGTGCCGACCGGCAGAAAAAGGTTCAAAGAATGTGCGGAAAAGGCTACCCATATCGGCCCGCGCACTATAGAATAGAAGCATGCAACGGGGGAGGGGCCCCCACCGCATCACAATCTTTCGGAAGGTGATTTCGATGAGCATCACGGTTTACACCAAGTCCGGTTTCTGCGGCATGTGCCTCGCCACCGAGCGTGCCCTCACCTCCGCCGGCATCGAGTACACCGAGGCGATCCTCGACGACGTCGACCAGGCGCAGATCGAGGAGTGGAAGACCACCCTCGGCATGAACGCCCCCATCGTCGTCACCGACACGGAGACCGGCTCCTGGAGCGGGTTCCGCCCCGACAAGATCGGCGAACTCGCCTCGAGCACGGCCGCGTGATGACGATGACCCTCGAGCGTCCGACCACCATCCGCCCCGACGTCATCCAGCCCGAGACCCGCGCTGCCATCGACGAGCTCTACGCCGGCGACACCGTCGCAGCGTTCCGAGCCATCGACGCCGCCACCGCCGACCCGACCGAGCACGTCCGCGAGTGGGAACTCACCGACGAGCAGCGGCAGGTCTGGGAGGCCGGCTACCTGGTCGGGTTCGCCGCGGCCGCGCCGGAGCTCATGACCGAGGTCCTCGAACTGCGCGCCCGCCTCGAGCAGGCCGAGCACGACGCCGACCGGTACTACGCCGAGATGAGCCGCCGACCCGCTCCCGCCGAACCGACCGCATCGGGTCCGACGTTCGCGGAGATCTCCCGGACCCGCGGCGAGGACGACCGCGCCACCCGCCACGAAGCGACGATGGACCGCATGTTCCCCCAGTACGCCGGCGCCCGGTGAGTTCAGATCGGGACCGGGGAGCATCAGGGGATGATCGGTGAGGGGCAAGGCGTTGACGTCGAGCAGGCGATGGCGATGATCGAGAAGTGTCAGCAGTTGGGTGGGCACTTCCCGGATGCGGATGCGCTTGGCCGAGCGAGGCGCATGGTTTCTCGAACGAAGGAAGCTTCGGGAGGACATCGGCCAGCAGTGGCTGGCAGTCGCACGAGGGCTTGAGCTTGCGGCGTGGAAGCGCGATGTGACAGCAGCAGCGTTGCATACCGAACAGGCCCGGCATCCGATCAACCGCTGGCGGGGAGCAGGTCGGGGGCCGTGGCTTCCAGCTCCTCGATGTCATGGCAGGGGCTCTCCAGAGCTACGAAGCAGGGGCGTTCCACCCGACTAGAGAGGGTGACGCCCGACGCGCGGCGGACGCGTCGCAGCTTTTCAACCGGTCCCGCCGCGCAGACTTGGTCGATGATCGTGACGTGGCTTATCAGATGCTGCGCCGCGTGCCGATGACGAGGACAACGCTCGCTGCCCCCATGACGATGGCGGCTATTGCGATCGCCGCGGGGAAGCCCATAGCGGACGCGGTAGATGCCTGAACGGCGCTGAGCGTGTTGGACGTTACTGCGGTGGCGACGAGGGACGAGATCGCGAGGACTGGTGCGGTCAGCGATGACACGCGCCCCATCGCCCCGGATGGCACTTCGGCTTGCAGGATCGGCCCCTGCGCCACGATGTAGACCGAGAAGAGCAGTCCGGCGAGGAGCATGAGCAGGATCGCGGGGGTGAACGATCGTACCGTCGAGTACGTGAAGTAGGTCGTGGCGAGAAGCAGGAGCGCGATGGCAAGCGCACGCTCGGGACGCAGGCGACGGACGATCGATGGTGCGACGAACGCGCCGAGGAGCCCGCCGACGGAGAACATCGCTGACACGATTCCGTACTGCTCGGCGGAGAGACGTACCGTCTTCAGCGCGAAGAGCGACAACGTCGAGTTGTTGACGCCGAGAGACACTCCGTACGCAGCCATCCCGACCAGCAGGAGCCGCAGCTTGCGGGACCGCCACGCGATGAGGATGCCCGCGGTGAGCTCGCGCCAGTAGTGGGTGCGCGCCATCGAGCTGTGCACTTTTCGTTCTCGAACCAGACCGACAAGCATGGCCGAGACCAAGAACGACGACGCATCGATGATGAGTGCCGGACGGGGGCCAACAGCCGCGAACAATGCCGGGCCGGCCATGGTCGCGATGATTCCAGCCCCCATGCTCGAGAACGTTGACCGCCCGGCTGCTCCTGCCCGCTGCTCAGTCGGGACGACAGCCTGGATCAAG
Organism: Curtobacterium flaccumfaciens UCD-AKU; assembly: GCF_000349565.1. Taxonomy (GTDB): domain Bacteria; phylum Actinomycetota; class Actinomycetes; order Actinomycetales; family Microbacteriaceae; genus Curtobacterium; species Curtobacterium poinsettiae. The sequence goes on along the minus strand of NZ_APJN01000047.1, from coordinate 56,717 downwards.
GCGCTCCGTGCCGGGTCGAAGAACTGCGACACAGTGCTCACGAGCAATTGCATGAGTATGAGCGCCACAGGCAGCGCCGTGGTCTCCAGCAGGGCTATCGCAGCCAGGAGCGGAACGTACAGTGCCGCGCGGACCACATCAGCGGTGAGCATGACTGTTCGTGCCGTCCAGCGGTCGACGAGAACGCCGGCGAACGGGGCGAGGATCACCCGCGGAACCGCAGCGGCAGCGACCACAGCGCCGATGTACACGGGCAGCAGCGGGTCCGTGGCGGCAAGGCTCGTCGCAAGCCACACCGTCACGGTGGAGGCCATCACGTACTCGCCGAACGAGGAGAACGCCTGCGCACTCCAGAGCAACCCGAACGAACGGTTGATGAAGAGTTTCGTGATGCCGGGAACGGCCCTCGCCGTTGTCACCCGTTCGGCTTGGCGAGGCGAATCGCGTAGAGCGGCGAGACGTGTTCCGGAAAACGGAACAAACCGGCCGCTGTACTTTCGTGGACAGCTGGAGTCATCCTTGCTCGGAGAGCGTGGTGCTGACCTTCCAACACCAGTGCGTGCCCGATGCGACCGCAGGCGATGAGCGCAGCCGCATACGCTTGATCGACGTCCTGGTTCGCCGATTGGACCTGCGCCCAATCCAGCGCCAGGACGATCATCACGCCGGGGCCGGTCGCCCACTCCTGACCTTGAATCATCCGTGCGGTCTGATCGGGATCCACGGCGACGAGGGAGTTTCGGATGTGGCGCGGCTCGTGCTCGACGGTCCAGTAGCCGTCAGCCCACCCTTCAACCGTGTCCGTGACAACACCGGCGACGAAGTGCCCCTCAACGGCGAGCGCTTGGTAGAGACACCGCAACAGCGCCTGCAGGTCATCTCCAGCGAAGCTTCCCTCGGCTAACCGGGTGAGGCTCGACCGCTCGACCGCTCGACGGTACGCAAATCCGGACGTGACTTTATCGGTGAGGTACGGGCGTTCCTCTGGGACTGCGGGCTGGTCGTCTTGCGCCTTGCTGACTGTCTGGAGAAAATGGTACGGCCTGGCCCAGTTCTTCTCATCCCAGAAGTCCGGAACCTCGCTCCACCCCCGCTGATCGACGACGGTCGTCATACCCACCCCTCCAAGGTCCCAGTGACCAACCGCGGGATCTCGTCTCCCGCCAATCCGACCGTGGGGCCGAACGTGAAATCGATCGACGCCGACGAGCGATATCGCCAGTTACAGAACTTCGCGATCGCCTCAAACTGCGCATCCGCATGACCTGCATCGACGAGGATCGCGCGGAAGCTCCGGGGGTCGCGATACCGGAACATCGCACGCCGCACGACTGAGACGATGTGCGTCCGCACCACCCAGTCGGCGCTGCTTTCCACTTCCTCTGTAGCCGTGCTCGATGAGATTCGCTGCAGCTGTCGCCTGGTCGCGTTGTAGTGCCAAGTGCCGGTGGCCATCTTCGGCGACCTCAGCACTTCCAGGAACAGCTCCGACGGGTGTCGCGAACCACCAGACGGGATCGATTTCTTCACGATCTCAACCTGGTGATACCCCGTGATTGGATCGAAGTACGCCGGTTGATGGCGCCGGACGCCAAACGTGCCCGATACAATCGCGGAGAAACGGTATAAATCTGAGTTGCGGAGTTCGTCAAGAGTCAGGTCAGCAGCATCCTCGATGTCCACGACACGATCATGCACGAGCGAGAGTTCAACAGCGGGATAATCGTCCGATGCCGCATAGCCAGCCATGATGTGGGCATCCTCAACTCGAGCCACAACACCCCGTGACATGTCAAGAAACGGATGATCCGCCGTCGCAAGGTGATACCCCGACTGCGGAATCACGGGGGGAGCCGGTACTTCGACTTCGCTCGCCACAAGCAGAGCTTGAAGCCTCGCCGCGTCCCGAAGGTGCGAGTCTGTGTTGTCGATTGAGCGGGCAGCGACCCCCGTCGACCACTCCAGGGAGACATCCTCGCCGTCCCGGGAGATCATCATTGCTGCTGGATTATGCACGGCTCTCGCATTCTTGAAGAGCCGGGGGACCGGAGCCCCCCGGCTCGATCACATTGGTGTCAGATGTGCACTGGCTTCGAGACCATGATGCGATCTGACGGAACCATCTGCGTCTGCAGATTGCACGTGCTCTCCTGCAGCAGGGCCACCTTGACGGTCGATTCCATGATTTCCCCAATCTCATCGATTCGCGAATGGCGCATTTGCGTCATTGCATTCAACAACGTACGCGCGTCCGCGTCCCGGCGCAAGAGCGGATTGGCGTGGGCAGAGCTCGCAGCTCGGAACGGTCGTCATGTGCACCCCCGTGTGCAGTGGGTGCGTCTGTCCGGAGCGGAGCCACCTCAGGGCATCGAACTCGACGACGGGTGGACTGTCGGTCCTCCAGAAGAGGGCAGCTCGACTCGGCGATCCTCGCGACACTCACGGAGCACCTCGGACGAGCCACGACCACGCCGAACGACCTGGTCGCAGCCGTGTGGAATGGCTGGGGCGACCTCAGTGGCGGTTCAGCGTCAGGCTCTTTCGTGGTCGGGGAACCCGGTACTACGCCGAGATGTGCCGCCGACCCGCTCCCGCCGAACCGACCGCATCGGGTCCGACGTTCGCGGAGATCTCCCGGACCCGCGGCGAGGACGACCGTGCCGCCCGCCACGAAGCGACGATGGATCGCATGTTCCCCCAGTACGCCGGCGCCCGGTGAGTTCAGATCGGGACCGGGGAGCATCAGGGGATGATCGGTGAGGGGCAAGGCGTTGACGTCGAGCAGGCGATGGCGATGATCGAGAAGTGTCAGCAGTTGGGTGGGCACTTCCCGGATGCGGATGCGCTTGGCCGAGCGGCAAGCGGAGGTCGACGCGGCGTGGAACGCGTACAACGCCGCTGACTTCGACGCCGACCGGTACTACCGGGCTGCGTACGACCACGACAACCACGACTGCGCCATCCATGCGAACAAGGGCCGCTACCAAGGCTCGTCGACCCGGCTGCTGCACTGGGACGACCCCGACGATGACGAATCGGTAGACCCTGTTGAGCAGACCGATCCGCGGTAGAATTGACCCAGGAGGAACGCGACTATGAGCATCACGACACCGCGCACCGGACAGGTGTCCCCGGCTGAAGCAGACCGCCGCGTGGACTTCGCTGACGCTGCGCTCGGCGCGGCCGGGCACCAGGTCACCGACCCGATCCTCCGCGAGTACAGCCGCCGCGTCGCCGAGGGCACCATGACCGCGGAAGACGCGATCGCTGCCGGGATGGCGCACCTCGACGCACGCTGAGCCGTGCCAACCACCTTCCGTGCCTGGGATGACTACTTCATCCCGGGCACGACTGTTCTCCGGAACAAGCTCGGCGCCACCACCGCGGCGGACCTCGCAGCGCGGGAAGAGTTCGCCGCGCAGGTGCGACTCGTCGAGCTCGCCGCGGATCCCGTCGACGGCCGGTTCGATTACGACCACATGAAGGAGATCCACCGGCGGATCTTCCAAGACGTCTACGAGTGGGCCGGGCACGAGCGCGTCGGCCCCGACACCCGGATGACGAAGGACGGCCCCGACGTCGTCAACTACGCCCTCGGTGACCCGGCCGCCCCGACCGTGGCATACGGCTACTACCCGGGGCCGGGCATCACGTCGGCGGCCGAGCACCAGTACCGGCTCCTCGAGCGAGAGCAGCACCTCACCGGACTACCGCGCGAACAGTTCGTCGAACGCCTCGCCGAGCACTGGGGAGAGCTGAACACGATCCATGCGTTCCGAGAGGGCAACACCCGGGCGCAGTTCGTGTTCTTCTCCGAGCTCACCGACAACGCCGGCTACCGCCTCGACGCCGGCCAATTCCACGTCGGCGCTCCGCTGCGCGACGCGTTCGTCGCTGCCCGCTTCTACAACCAGGCCACCGGTCGCTCCGACCGTCTCGCTGAGGTGCTGAACCAGGCGGTCACTCGGCGTGACGTGCGGCCGACTGCGCGACCGGGGGGGCTCCAGCATCGAACGGCTGCAGCAGCGCGTCGACGAACAACGTGCACGCCGGCGGGACCAGTTTCGTACCGGTGGGTTCAGCACTGACGATGGCCGTAGCGGCCCACAGCGTGGACCCCAGCGGTGAGAGGGCTAGACCAACCGCCAGCCGTTGCCGGCACGCTCCGTGAGTGCGAGGTAGCAGAACCCGGCGATGCCGATCGGGATCGACAGCACCCACAGGTAGACGTACACGTTGAACCGCACGAGCAACACGAACAGTGCGAGCGGACCCATCAGGATCCAACCGCCCATGCCCTCACGCATCGGCTGCGTCACTCGGAAGTAACTCTCCCGTGCCAGCGGGTACGCGAGAGCCTGCACCATCACGAACACGATCGCCGCCGCGAAGGCGAACCAGTCGCCGCCGGCGGCCGCGCGGGTCGCGAGGTAGATGAAGAAGATGCCGGGCAGCAGTCCGAGCACGATGCTCGACGGCAGCCGTGTGTACCGTCGATTGATCCATGCCCCCAGTACGAATTGCATGGGCTGATCCTGGCAGGAAGGACCGACACGTGACCGTCCCGTCGACGTCGACCGCCTCGGAGCGCTTCTGGTCCCACGTCGTGAAGGGACCGGCGCTGACGGACTGTTGGATCTGGACGGGTGCGATCGGTGACGACGGGTACGGCCGCTTCTGGGTGCCGCAGCCGGACGGTGGGCAACGCGCGATGCGTCCGCAACGCTGGCTGTACGAGCACCTGACCGGTGTCGCGCTCCTGCCCGACGTGTTGTTGCTGCACGCGTGCGATGTGCCGTTGTGTGTGCACGTCGACGTCGACGAGTCCCGGTCGCATCTGGCAACCGGGTCACACCGGGGGAACATGCTCGAGCGGGTGCAGCGTGGCCGGCACCGGAACGGGTCGACAGCAATTCGTACCGCAGGGCTTGCGCGTGCCGAGCGTGTGCGGTTGTCGCGTGAGCTCCGGGAGGTGTTCCGCGATCATGGGTGGGATCCCGCTGCGATCGCAGCACACAAGGCCGGCATCGATCCGGACACGCCAACGCTCTGGTGAGGAACCCGCCGAACAGCGTCGGCTAGGTGATGCCAGGTGTCTCCGTGTGGGCCGGACACAGGTCGGTGTAGCTGCGGGACGTGTCTGCGGTTGTCCACCCGTGCTCGCGCGCGAAGGTGCGCGCCTCGGCGCGGGTGCTGTTGTCGTCGGCGACTGCGACCGGGATGATGACCCGATCACAGCCGAACGCATCGCAGCTGACGATGAACGCTGAACGGGCGGCCATGACGGGAGCTAGGCGGCCCGGCGGTGGGACGGGATCACGCGGCCGCGTGCTCGTCGTAGTGGGCGTCAGCGTGCTCGCTGATGTCACCTGACTGGTTCTCGTTCCGCTGTTCGCTCGTGGTGCCCTCCGGGGTGGGCTGAGCGTCGGCGTCCGCGGCGCGCTTGACACGCTTGACGTCCTTGAGTGGGATCCCGAGGCGTGCCGCGACTTCGTCGCGGCTGACCTTCGTGTCAAGCATCCGCCCGACGATCCCGGCCGCCTCTGCACGGGATGCTTCGACCTTCCGCTCGGTTTCGGAACGGATTGCCGCGATGCGCTCTTCCGCGGCCGTCTCGATGCTCTCGACGGCGTCGATGGCGATGAAGTACTCGGCGGCGAGTTCTTCGAGCTGGTCCTGCCGGCGGCGGAACTCCGCCGCTCGTTCCGCGGCGCGTTCACGTGCGGCCTTCCGGGCGGCGGCCTGCGTTGCGGACTTCCGGTTCTCTGCCATCTCGATCCCTCCCGATCGTGCTTGGCCGCTCATGCGACCTAACGGCTACAACCCCGAACGCGGGGCGGGGCGGTTCGGGAACGGACCGGGCGAGCCGGGCCGTGTTTATCCGAGCCAGAGCCGTGTCCGGCTCTGGCGCGGATGCTGCCTTCGACGCACTCCCAACCAGATGCAACGACATCCTTCGTTCCTCAGTCGTCGAAGCCTCTGGTCTTCGTGGTCTCAACCAGCATCCGCGCTCACTCTAGCTCGCGTGCCAGTTCCCCTCATCCTTCGGTCCACTAGCTGTCACACCATTGGCATTATGAATGAGTGGGGTACTCTTGCCGCATGTTCGCCGCCGCTGACCGTCCCGCTCTGGGGGTCTGCTGATGACGATGAGCTTGCATGTGCTGTCCACGGGTGACGGGTACACGTACTACACGTCGGAGGTCGCCACGGGCGATGTGCGTCGTGCGCAGGGCCGCGAGATTGGCGACTACTACACGGTCGAGGGGAACCCTCCGGGGCAGTGGGTCGGCGGTGGGATCGGCCTGCTCGGCATGGCCGGTGAGGTGACCGAGGCGCAGATGAAGGCCCTCTTCGGTGAGGGTCTGCACCCTGACGCTGAGGCGATGATCGCTGCGTCAATGGAGGCCGGGAAGAGCTACGAGGACGCGGAGAAGGACGCCCGGCTGGGTCGGGCGCCGCACCGTATGTCGGCGTCGTCGACGAAGCTTGCGGTCGCGATCATGGAGGCTGAGGACCGCTTCGAGCGCACCCGCCACCGTGAGCCGGACGCGTCGGAACGCTCGCAGCTGCGGACCGCTGTCGGGTCGCAGGCGTTCCGTGAGGCGAACGGCCGGCCGCCTGCGGACGGTGAGGAACTGGGGAAGTTCATCACCGCCGCGACCCGCTCGGAGCGGAACACCGTGTCGGGTATCGACCTGACGTTCTCCCCGCCGAAGTCGGTGTCGATCGCGTGGGCTGCGGCGATCGCGCAGGACGATCACGTGACCGCGCGGCTGATCGAGCAGGCGCAGGAACGTGCCATTGCGGACTCGATTGCGTGGCTGGAGGAGAACGCGATCGCGACCCGTGCCGGCGTGAACGGTGTCCGTCAGCTCGACGTCGAGGGCGGGTTGATCGCGACGAAGTTCCGCCACCACGATTCCCGCTCCGGGGATCCGCAGCTCCACGATCACGTGGTCGTCGCGAACCGTGTCCTGGGCTCGGACGGGAAGTGGCGGACGCTGGATTCGAAGCTGCTGCACCGGCAGGCGATGGCCGCCGCGGCGATCCACAACCGTGCCGTCATGGACTACGTCTGCGAGCTCACTGGCGCCACCACGCGCGCCCGTGTCCTCCGTGCCGGGGACCCGCCCGTGGTGGAGCTCGCTGGCGTCAGCGATGACCTGATCGCCGAATCGTCGACCCGTTCCCGTGACTCCCGGAAGGTCGCGGCGGAGCTCGAGCGGGACTACCGACGCGACCACGGACGCTCCCCGGACCGGGCCACGAGGCGGAAGATCGCACAGCAGGCGGTCCTCGCGACCCGGCCGAAGAAGGAGCACATCCGCCCCGTCGCTGAGGTGGCAAAGACTTGGTTCGAGGCCGCGCGGAAGACCACCCGGCGTCAGGACCTCGAGGTCGGCGCGCTCCTCGGCCGCGGGCTCAACTCCGACTATGACACTCCGTTCGACCCGGAGGACGCCGCACGGACGATCCTTGCGAAGGTGTCCGAGGACCGGTCCACGTGGGGTGTCAACAACGTGCAGATCGCCGCGGAGCAGTGGGTGAACGAGCACCGCGGGATGCCGGGCTTGGACAGCAAGACCGGCGCCGCGGTCATCACGAAGACCGTCATCGACGGCCACTCCATCCGCCTCACCCCGCCGCCGGCGCACGGCACGTTCCAGCCCGTCGCGATGCGCGACGGGTCCTCCCCGTACGCCTCCAAGGGCGCCGTGGTGTTCTCATCGCAGGCCGTGTTCGACGCGGAGCGGATCATCCTCGACGCCGCGAAAGACCGCACCCTCGGCCCCGTCCGCGCCGAAACGTTCGCCGCCGCGCGAGCCGAGCACGGTGCGCATCTGGACGCCGGACAGGCTGCTCTCGCCGCGGCGTTCGCGTGCGACCCGGTCCGCGTCATGGTCGGGGTCGGACCTGCCGGTACCGGGAAGACGACCGCATTGAAGGTCGCCGCACGCGCGATTGAAGCGGAGGGTGGGCGCATGATCGGGCTGACCCCGTCCGCTGCGGCGGCCGCGGTGATGTCCGACGCCGTCGGCATCAAGGCCGTCACCCTCGACAAGTTCCTCGTCGGCAGTGACCTTGAACAGCTGCTCGAGGCGAAGTCGATCACGGGTGACATCGACCTCCGCCGTGGTGATGTGATCGTTGTCGACGAAGCCGGCATGGCCGGCACCGTGAACCTCGCCAAGGTCGTCCGGATCGCGGAGCTCACCGGCGCGCACGTGCGGTTCATCGGTGACGACAAGCAGCTCGACGCCGTCGCCTCCGGCGGCATGCTCCGCCTCCTCGAGCACGAAGTCGGGGCTACCTACCTCGACGAGCTCCACCGGTTCAGCAACCCCGACGAAGCCGCCGCGACCCTCCTCCTGCGCGACCCGACGGTGCAGGACCCGTGGGTCTGGCACCTTGCCAACGGGCGCGTTGTCGGTGGCGACGCGGACAAGATGGCCGACCACGTCTTCAACGGCTGGCAGCAGGACATCGACCAAGGTCTCGATGCCCTGATGGCCGCCCCCACCCGCGCCCAGATCGCCGAACTCAACGCCCGCGCGCAGGCGTACCGATTCACGACCGGTGAGGTCCACGGGCGCCGCAGCGCAGCCCTCATGGACGGCTTTGACGCGCACGTCGGCGACCGGATCGTGACGCGGAAGAACGACTACAAGCAGCGCATGCACCGGGGACGAGAGTTTGTGAAGAACGGCGACCGGTGGACCGTGAAGCGTGTCCACGACGACGGCTCCCTCGATGTCGTGCACGCCGGCCACGGCGGCAAGCTTCGCCTCTCCGCTGAGTACGTCAAGGACCACACGCAGCTCGGCTACGCCCGCACCACCCACGGGGAGCAGGGCAACACTGGCGACACGATGTGGCAGATGGTCGACGTGTCCACGTCCCGGAACGCCGCCTACGTCGGCGGGACCCGCGGCCGTCACCGCAACACGTTCGCGGTGATCACCGAACCCGGCCAGGACATGCGCGACGTCCTGGCGAAGATCGCCGGCAACGTCGACCCGAACCTCACCGCCCACGAGCAACTCCGCATCGCCCAGCGCGACGCGGACCGCATCGTGACCCTCGCAGACCAGTACGCGGACCTCACCCAGCAGGCCGACCGGATCCGCTTCACCGCGGCCGCGGAACAGGCCCTCGGCATCGACGTCACCAACAGGCTCGGCGGTGAGGACACCTGGGGTGTCACCGTCGCCGCGATGCGCCGTGCCGAGCGGGCCGGCCTCGACCCCGCCGACGTGCTTTACCGGGCATGGACCGAACGACCCGTCGACGACATCGATAACGTCCCAGCTGTACTCGGCGCGCGGATCACCGCGCTGACGAAACAGTGGGAGCAGGAGCATCCGCACCCGGCAGCGGCGCCGGAGGTGCCGAGGTGGATCGCCGATGCCGCGCCTCTGCGGTCCCGGCACCTGCCGGCGGCTTGGCGAGACGAGCTCCAGGAACGCCACGAGCACCTCCGTGCTCGCCTCACAGAACGCGGCGAAGCGATCGCGGCGGAGCAGCCGGCCTGGACCCTGCAGCTCGGCTCGGTCCCCACCGAGCCGGACCGCCGAGCCGCATGGGTTCGCCTCGCGGCCGAGGTCGACACCTTCCGCGATCGCTATAACGTACCCGTCGAAGAAATCAACGCGATCCCGGCCGACCGCCGCACCGACGGCATCGGTAGGGATCTCCAGGTACGCGTCGTCGCGTCCCATAAGTCGCAGATCCTCCGTGAGCAGGCCGCAGAACGGAAAGACCGCCTCGCCGCGGTCCGAGGCCGCGACTCCGACGCCACCCGCCGACGCCGCGAGGCTTGGGAGCGTGCGCACGGCCGTCAGGTGTCCACGGGACAGTCGAAGGACGCCGGCACCGCCCGCGACCTGCCGCCGACGCCGGCCCGCGGTATCGATCGTGAACTGTGAATCAGGCTTGCATCGATGGCTCGTCGTCCCGGAACGGGACATGTCCACCGAGACCGACGGGTTTGGCGGGCCATGCCCACCGGGCCAGTACCGCTCGCGCATTCCTGAAACCGTTTTCAGATTGCGGGCTTGAGGGGCACCTTTGGCGTGAAGTTGCGCGGATCTCTCTTGTGGCAGTCCACCCCAGTGTGCTTTGCTCCTGCCTACAGGCGGCAGGGGCCCGCATGAGGGGATATTGATGCAAATTAATAAGCGTTCTGCGCTGTGGAGCCTGCCGTTTGGTGCGGTCCTTCTTTCACTTGCGATGGCCGGTCCGGCTCACGCCGCTACAGTTCCGATTGACTCGGATCAGCCGGTCCTGTCGTCAACGCTGACAATCACGAACAGTCAGGGCGCGTCGACGACAAGCTCGTCCACGGGCACCCTTCAGTCAGTTCAGGACGTCACGCCCGCCGACTCAGCCGACTCCGCTGAGCCAGCACAGGTCGAGGATGCCGGAGCTTCGCAGGCAACGCCATCCCCGCAGGCAGTTACCAGTTCGGCTGTTGCTGGGCCTAAGGGAGCGAAGCTGTTGTGCAACAAGTTCTACAAGTACTCGGACTCCAACGTCAGCTACACCGTGCAGCACCAGTGTGGTGGCAAAACCATCCCGTGGGGCATCAAACTTTCGCCGGCCCTGTGCGCCGCGGCCACGAGTAACGTCACCGAAGCAGGACAGATTTGGGCACGGAACGGCAAGACGCAGCCGAAGCAGGCCGGGCATAACGTCGTCTGCTCGTACCAATTTCACGGCAACTACAGCAACTCGCCAGACGGTACGCACATCGCCTACTCGGACGTCCTCACCTGGCGCGTCGCCGGTGACGGCACCGCGACGCTGCAGGTTTACGGCTCCTTCACCGCAACGGGCAACCGCTGCGGCTCCGCAACTTCCTGCTGACGCGATCGTGATGTCAGACAACGGGATAGTCCGCATATGGAAGCCCGACGAGGGCTGGGGCGTCGTTGACGTCGACCAGATTGATGGCGGCATTTGGGTGCACTTCAGCGCTATTGAAGGACGAGATTTCGGCGTTCTTGCAATTGGAGAGACGGTCGCTGTCGATTGGGAGGACGTGGAACATCCGCCCTACGCCGCTCAAGCAACCCGGGTCACCACCGCTGGATATGTTGAATCGTCCCGCAGCGATTCCGACTCCGGCATTCTAAACTCGCACTTGACGATCGAGTGGGATAAAGATCGGGATAAATAGCCCTGCAACGCTGCCACGAATCTGGAAAGCAGCAGACACCCCGGCGCCCCAGGACGGACGTTGCGAAGGCGCTGCCATGTTGCCGCGGAATCTACATGACCATTGAGAAGGACGCCGGCGAATCGGTCGACGTGGACCTCGCGGTCGACTGGCGTGCGCAAGACCCGCTGACGCTCTCCGTCGAGCCAGTCCCGAGCGTGGAAGAAGCGGTCGGTAAGAAGGTCAGTGCGGCCTACGGGCGCGCCGGCAGCAGACGAGACCTGCCGCCGACGCCGGCGCGGGACAACGACCGCGAACGCTGAGTCGACAGACCTGAACCCAGCACCTGAGGCGGACTGCTCAGATGAACGCGTCGCGCTCGAAGCCGAAGGGGACCGGGTTCCACGGGCGGGGTTGGTGGCGTCGAGCTTTTCCAAAGACGCCGGCTCACGTGCACGCGAACCTTCGGGATTTCGAGGAGCGCCTTGCGGCGTACCGAGGCGCAAGCGAGCCCGCCCGGGCCGAAGCCCGGGCGGTCCTGCGGAGACGCGCTGCGGAATACGGCAGCTCCTTGCCGGGGGCGGTCCTCGGGGCGGGACTCGCAGCGCTTGTGGCCCTCGTCAGTCTCATCGGCACGTACACGATCTTCCTCATGCAATCCGGCGTTGCTGCTGCGCGCGATGCCCAGGTGCGAGCCGACGCTTTGAACGATGCCGGCAAGCTCGACGAAGCAAAAACGTCGCTCAGTGCAGCACTCCGTGGCATGGACGGCCTGCTGAACAGCGGCGGTGAACTTCTTGTTCAGATCGGCGTAGCCGTCCTCGCTGGGATCTTCACCGCCTGGATCATCGCTCGCGATCACGCCGCGTCCCAAGCCATCGCGACTGCTTGGCTCGAGGCGTACCTAGAAGTCGAGAAGGCCCATACCGAACCCCCTCCTCCGCGGAGATGGCTGCGCCGATAACCGCCGTTATGTCAGATATCAGATCAACCGACGTGAAAGTCTTTCGACTCGTCGCCCCCGGTCCCGCGCCAGCTGACGCGGAGGATGCCTTCTCCCCCGCTCATCACATACTGGGTGTTCACGATCCGGGTCTGACCCGCATGCACCGTCGTTGGTGCGCCGGTACCTCCGATGAGCATTGGCGAGCGTTCACCGACCGACTCGAAGGTGACATCTTGAGCGTCCTCTGACCCGGTGTTCGTCACTTCCAGCCAACGACGAGTGGTGTACTTCGGCTTTCCGTTATTGTCCACGCCAGTCATTTCACGTTCGCGTTGCGGTTGCACGTGGAAACGAATCATCGGCTCAGGACTTGGCGGAGTGGCCTGCGCGAATGGGTTCACCTCGGCGATGTCATGTTCGATCGCCTTCCACACTTCGTGCTCGAGCTGACTGGTGTTGCTGTACTCCCCCAGCAGTCCCTTGGACTGCATGTCGGCGCGGAACGCTCGCAGGGCATCGAGCTGTTCGGTATTGACGTCGGCCGGGAGCGGAGCCGTGGAGAAGTACAGATGAACCGGCTTGCCTGCCTCGAGTGCTCGGTCGATCTCCTCGGCGGTACCGGAGATCGCATCGGGGGTAGCGGAGCCGAGCCGGCCGGCGAACATCGAGATGACGATGTCGGACCTGTCGACTCCCTGCGCGTTGATCAGCCGCTGCGGGCCAGCCCCGAGGACCGGCACGGCCGAGGTCTCCCAACGCCACGGTTGGAGAACGACGCCCCGCCGACGTGCATTCGCATCGTTCCAGCTGTAGATCGCGTGTTCCACGGCATCACGATCCTCCTGCACATCGGAGGGAGATGCGATCATCAGGGTGAGGACAGTCGCTACATAACTCATGTGTGAACGTTAGACACGACGACCGACACGGTCCTTCCCCGCCGTGGCGGTCTCATCGAAGGCGAGGGACAATGTGCAGTATCGGAAGGAGGAACCGATGGGATCACGCGTGCTGTACCAGGACATCAAGCCCTACGACGTGCCCGTTTCCCTTGTCGCCCTCCACGGCCCGGCCAGCGGCATGCTGGCGCTCCCGCTGGACGTGTACTGGGGTCCCGACCCTGACGCCGACCTCGACACGCTCTCGGGCGTGACGAAGGCGTACCAGGCGATCCTCCGCGAGGGGGCTTCGGAGGTGCAGGAGGCGCTGCTGAACCGCGACGTCCTGCTGCGGACCTGGGATGAGCTGCTCCTGCCCGTTCGCGTGCGGTTGCTCTGGGAGTCCCGGTTCCCGGAGCTCACCGCGTGAGCGACGACCGCGATCTTCAGTTTGAGGTAGCGCAGACGATCCTCCTCGGCGCCGATCAGCACGGGTTCGTGCTCGCCGGGTCGGGAGCGATCCGTGAGCACGGCATCGTAGACCGCCTCACCCGTGACGTTGATCTGTTCACCAACCGCTACGACGCGGCCGAGTTCGACCGCGCCGTCTCCGAGGCCAGCACTGTCCTCGCGGACGTCGGCTACGTGGTGGAAGAGCGCCGTCGGGCGGAGTACTTCGCGCATCTGAACGTCACGGCGGCGGATGGCCGCCAGGTCGACGTCGACTTCGCGTACGACTGGCGCGGTGCGGAACCGGCACGGTTGCAGGTGGGCCCGGTCTTGTCGGTGGATGACGCCGTGGCGTCGAAGATCAACGCTGTGTACACGCGCCTCGAGGCGCGTGACTTCATTGACCTCGACGCGATCCGGTCCTCCGGTCGTTACTCCGACGAGGAACTGCTGCGACTCGTCGCCGACCGGGACGACGGATTTAACCGTGCGATGTTCGCCCAGCAGCTGCAGCAGGTCGACCGGATCCGGGATGACCGGTTCGCCGTGTACGGCCTCGACAGCGACGCAGCGGCCGCCATGCGGGCACGCACCACTCAGTGGGCGGCAGAGCTTGCCGAGGGTGGCGAGCCGCCCGCGCCGACGTCGCTGCCGGCAGCAACGCGGACAACGACGCTCGCTGCGATCCGTGGCCACCGTGAGCCCGAGGTGCAGGCACGGCGTGACTCCTGGGAGCAGGCCCACGGACGACCGATGCGGTCCGGCACCGGGCCGTCGACGCCGGCACGTGATCTGCCCCCGTCGCCGGCCCCGGGTCGTGAGGTCGATCGCGACCGATGACACATGAGAACGGGCCCACGCGGATGTGTGAGCCCGTCCTCATGGTGTGGCTACTGTTCCGGCGGTCTCGCCGGCGCGATCGCGTTCACCCGGTCGCGGTCGCCGTCGTAGAGGTGACCGCGTTGCATGCTGCAGTCCCGGAACGGTCCGGTTGCCGCGTCGAACAGCACGGCACGGTGCGGGTCCCAGTGCCGAATCCACCAGTCCGAGAGCGCTGCCATGTTCCCGTTCTCGTCCTCCTGCTCCGCCTCGGCGGCGATGTACGCGGTCCACAGCGCCTGCAGCCGATCGATGACCTCGGGGTGCTTCCACCACTCCGGGCACCAGGTTGCCCGCTGCGCTGACCCGGTGACTTCCACCCGCGCGAATCGTTCCTGCACCCAGTCGTAGAACATCGACTGGAACGGGTTTCCGCCCTCTTCCGGCGCTCCGGTGTCGACGTCGTCCGCCCCGTCGACGTCGACGTCGACTGCCTCGATCTCAGACATTCAGGGCCTTCTTCCCACCGTTGATGCGGCGGCGGAGTCGGAGGTTCCGGAACCACGGTTTCGTGCGGATCAGGATCGGGTCGACGCCGCTGGCGAAGACCACCGCCCGCCACTTCCGGAGGGATCCCAGCGCGCCGGCGGTGAGGATGGGCCGGAACCGGGTGGCACCGGTGGTGCTGTCGATGACCTCTTCGTACTCACCGATGAGTGCGGAGAGCTCCTGCAGGCGCGGCTGGTCGACCACTCCCCCGCCGAAGACGCGGATCGGGGCGGCGGACCAGATCGCCTCCCACCCTTCCTTCCCGTATGCGGCGATCGCCTGTGCCGGGGACTGGAAGTACGCGTTCATCACGATCCCGAGGGACCCGTAGTACGAGTACACCTCCGGCAGCTCCGGCCACTTCACGACGTTCGCGCACTCGTCGAGCTCGTTCACGAGCGGCACCCGCAGCCGTCCACCGTTGGCGTGCGCCTGCTGCTCGGCGGCCTTGCAGACCGCACGGACGAGTGCGGTCACGAACGCGGCCGCGGATCCGCCCTTCTTCGACAGCAGCACCAGGGTGTCCTTGCCCTGCGCCAGGGTGGCCGGGTCGAACTGCCGGATGCCTGGCGTGGGAACTGTCCACGCCATCATCGCTTCGTTCGACAGGGCACCGGCCATGCGCTGCGCGGTGGCGTACATGCCGGAACGGGTCTTCTCCGTCCACTCGGCGAACCCGTCGAGTGTCGCTGCGAGCCCGACGACGTCGTGCTTGCGGAGGATGTCGGCGACCGTGGTCACCTTCTCCCGGGTCAACCACTCGTACACGTCCCGCAGCTGCCGCCGCTCTAGGGCCGCAGCGAGGAAGCAGCCGGCGAGCATCTTCCGGCCTGACTCGTCGAACTGGGCATCGCCGCCCCGGTCGGATGCTTTCCGTGTCGATGCCTCGAAGATCTCGGCGAGTTCGTACGCGTCGTCATCGGTGTGGATGTCCGCGAGCAGGTCGAAGGTGAAGTCCGGGGTCGAGGAGCGTCGCACGACCTGGTTCGGGTCGAGGACGTAGCACTCGCCGGCGCCGTGGCGGGCGGCGAGGATCTCGCGGATGCCGTCCGGCTTGTTCGAGGTCACCAGGACGCCGCCGGGGGCGACGGCGCAGTGCGGGACGACCTCGGAGGTGGTTTTGCCCCGTCGGGTGCCGTGCAGGTGCACGCCGGCGTCCTCCCACGACTGGAACACCTTGTGCCGGCCGCGCGTCGCGACCGACCCGATCGGCAGGCCGGGACCGATCTCTGGTTCTTCCTCGTGCAGGTCGTTGCGGGCCTGCTCAAGGCGGGCCTTCTCCAGCAGGGCCTTGTACTCGGACGGCGGCGCCATCCGTCGGACGGTCTGCCGCTCCTCGCGGCGGATTCGGCCGAGCCGTCCTACGACGATCGCCGCCGACACGACGGCCGCGACGCCGACGATCAGGATCGGGACCGCGGCTCCAGGCACACGCGCACCGTCGAAGAACTGCCCGACGAGCTGCACGACGTTCCAGGAGTAATCCGTCCCCGTCGGGGTGAACACGGCGCCGACGTGGATGCTGAGGTACGCCGCGACCAGCACGACGGTGAACAGCAGCGCCGTTTCGAACGTCGATCGGATCTCGTTCATCGGCCGAGACCTCGTTCTGGCGCAGGCGCCGGCACCACATCCGCAGTCGCCGCGGCCGACGGCGTCCCCGTCACATGCATGCTGCGACCGTTTCCGCGCTCCCATGCCTCTCGGCGCCGTTGTGCGTCGTCGCCAGTGCGCTCGCCTTCCTCGCGGCGGGCGTCCCGCCACCCCTGGATCCGTTCGCGAACGCCGCCGCGTTCCGCTCCCGACTCTGCCGCGATGGCGCTCTGAGCCCGTACGGCGCGGACCGTGTTATCCCGCTCGATCCGCGGCAGCGCCTGCGTCGCGCGCTGCAGGTCCGGGTCGAGGTACCGCATCTCCGCCTCGGCGGGGTCGCCGGCATGCACGGAGGGCGCACGGGTCACTTCCTTGGCCCGGCTGTCGATGACCTCGAGCTGCTGGTCGACCGCGGGATCGAGGTCGGACCACCGACCCGCGATCCCCGCTGCTTCCACCAGCGCCCGCTCCATGTTCTGCGACAGCGGTTCGTTCAGGAGTTCCTCGTAGAAGAACGTCACGTCCGGCAGTTCCCGCAGCACTGTCGTCGTGATCCTGTCGAGGTCGTCGTAGGTCGAGACCTTGTCCGCGAGGACACTCGAGCCGATCTCCGCACGTGCGGCGTCGTCCGCGGCGGCGTAAGCGAGGCCGACCTGGAGTCGGGCGCCGTATCCCTCGAGGAACGCCTGCTCCATCCGCTCCTGCAGGGGCAGCCGGTCAGCGGCGGTCTCCGCCTGCAGTGCGCCCGGGTCGAGCGAGCCCAACTCAGC
The DNA here is from genome assembly GCF_000349565.1 of Curtobacterium flaccumfaciens UCD-AKU. Classification (GTDB taxonomy): domain Bacteria; phylum Actinomycetota; class Actinomycetes; order Actinomycetales; family Microbacteriaceae; genus Curtobacterium; species Curtobacterium poinsettiae. The sequence continues at coordinate 39,551 of NZ_APJN01000047.1, read as the reverse complement.
CAGGGCCGAGCGGATGCGCGTCACTTCCGCGGCCGACTGCCCGTTGTCCTCGGCGGTCGGTTCGATGGATTCCCACCGGGCACCGTCTTCGTCGTTGACGTACTCGGCCCCGTACCCGAGGCCCATCTGCTGCTGCAGCGTGGCAGCGAACATCGGGTCCCCGAGCACTCCGTTCAGATCTCCACCGTGCCGCAGCACGAGCGTTGCCCCAAACAGTGCGGGAACGTCCGGCTCCGCGCCGGCCACTCCACGGTAGGCGGCGTCGACGCGTCGGGACTGCTCCGCGAGGACCGCGCGTGCAACTTCCGCGCGACGTGCCAGCGCGTCGGCACCGATGCCGCGCACCCCGAGGGTGAGGGCATCGGCGTAGGAGGCGCGAAGCGCCTGGTCAAGGTTCATCGGTTCGTTGGCCATGATCTGTGTCCCTTCCTGCTCCTACTTCCCGGACGCGATCGCGCCCGGCTTGTTGCCAGTCCTGGTCTGGAAGCCGGTTGGGACGGTCATGCGACGTTCTCCGTCGATGCGCCGGCGTCGATGGTGCCCGGGTCGGCGAGAAGTTCAGGGAGGTCTTCGGCGGCGGCGTCCTTGTTGTCGATCCACCAGCGGGCCCGGTCGATCGGCCGGGCAGGGACGAGGACCTGTTCCTCGAAGTCGACGTCGCTGAGCTCCCCGCCTTCGACGAGTGCTTCGTAGGCGCCGCGGATCAGCTCCGCGCGGATCCGGAGCGCCCACGGCACCTGCTTCTCGGTGCCGACCAGGTCGATCGGCAGTCCGTCGCGTTCGGCGTCCTCGCGGATCTGCTTCGCTTCCGCGGCGTGCCGGGCGTCGCGCTCAGCGTCGGACTCCCCCGACCCGCTCTGCTTCTTGAAGCAGCGGCTGCACACCAGGTGCTCACCGAACCACTTCGCGGACCCGGCCCGCTTGCCGGCGGGCTTGTCAGACAGGTCACGGTTCTCGATATGCCCGCACGTGTACTCCACGGGCCAGATCGTCTTGACAGCCATGATGGGTTCTCCTTCGGTTCAGCGGATGGACGTCGACGTCGTCTGACGCGGAGTCCGGTTTCGGTCTGCGACGAGCTGCTGGATGCGGGACAGAGACAGGCCGGACGCTTCGGCGGCGGCCTCCCGGCCGACCGTGATCGCGGCGGCCGCGATGGCGTCATCCCGCTCTTGTCGGGACTGGTGGTATGCCTCGACCGCGCGGCGCACCTGGTCGATCGGATCGGTCCCCCGGTCGGTGGTAGAGGTCATCGGGTCACTTCTCCTTCCCGGCCGGGAGGGTCAACGCCTCCGTGGTGGCGCCGAGGTCGACGTGCTGGTGCGAGCACGGGTCCTCGAACTGGCGCAGGTTCGACAGCGGCGTGTTCGGCCGGCACTGCACCTGCCCGACTTGGGAGCCCTTCGGCATGACCGTGTTGAGCCAGGTCAGGAACTCGATGTCCTGCGGGCCCGAGCCGAGGAGCGGTTTCCCACCGACGGCGTTGAAGTCGACCGCGACGGCCGGGTTCTTGCAGTGCAGCGATCCCGGGCAGTGTGTGGTGATGCCGACGCAGGGACGGTTCATGTCGCTGATCTGCACCGAGCCGTACTTGTTGAGCGCGGCGACGAGGATCTGCAGGATGCGGGTATCGACCTGGCAGCCGGGCTTGGTGGTGCCAGAGACGATCGGGAGGATCTCCTGCTCCACCATCTGCGGGTGGTACGTGTCGGTGAAGGTGCCCTTCTTCCACGCCGCGGCCAGGACCGAGGCGAGCTCCTTCTGGTCCCCGGACACGTCACAGCCGGACGTCACCGTCGTCCCGGTGAGGGCCTTGATGACCTCCTGCGCCTGGGTGAAGTACTTCGCGTAGTGGTACGGGTCGGCGTTGCCCTGCACGGCGTGCGCGGCGAGGGTCGGCTCCATCGACTCCCACCCGTCGACCTGCAGCAGCTTCGTCAGGAACGCCTTCGCTGCGGTGGGGATGTCGAGGCGCTGGTCGCGGCTGCCGTAGGCGGCGTTCTGCTGCAGCACCCCGATCGTGGTGTTGTCGACGGCGTCACCGTGGTTCGGGTTCGACAGCGACGACTCACCCATCGCGGTCATCACGAGAATCGTCGTGGCCTGCTGGTTGACCTTCATCTGCTTGGCCGCGGCGATCAGCTTGGCTGCGACCTGCAGCTGGTCGCGGTCCCACTGGCCGACCTTCGCCGGCACCTTCCCGCTGACTGCCCCGGTTGATCCCGACGCGGTCCCACACGCTGCCGCGGCCGCGGCGGGCGGGTTCGATGATGCGGCGATCGCGAAGTAGATCCCGCCGACCAGCAGGAGAATCGGGGCGAGGATCAGCGCGATCACCCCGAGGATCCAGCCCTTCACTGCCCGCTCCCGGGCAGCTGCGCGGAGACCACCAGCCACCGACCGTCCTGCTGCTGCAGGTTCACGATGTACCGGCCGGCGTCGGTGGGAACGGCGACGATCGCCGGCACCGGGTCGGTGTCGCCGTCGTCATCCGCGCTGCCGGGCACGGGCGCTGCGGAGGCACCGGCGGTGACGATCGCCTTCCCGGTGACCCGGGTTCCGGGGACCTGCTCGCGGTCGGTGCCGGCGTAGGCGGTCTTCGCCTGCTTCGTGAGGTATCCGCTGTAGGTCTTCTGCCACACGTCGACGGGGACCTGGTGGTTCGTGAACGCCGCGACGAACCCAGCTGCAGCTGTCTCCGGCGTGTTCGACGGCGTCGACGTCGGAGCCGGCACCGACGCTTCCGACGTCGTCGGCGCCACTGCGGCGCGTTCAGGTGCTGCGGGCGACGTCTGCCGTGCCAGCCCGAGGGCGAGCCCTACGCCGAGGATGACCACGACGGCACCGGACGCTGCCGCGAAGACCACCCACCGAGGAAGGCCCCGCTCCTGCCGGGCGCTCATGCCGCCACCAGCCCGGGCTGCTGGGTGTCTTCGTGCTCGAGCATGCCCATCGCGTAGTTCGTCTCGGTGATCTTCTTCTCCAAGCTCGAGCGGATGTGCGCGACCCGGGTCTCGGCGTCGATGCCGACCTTCTTGAAGTGGTGCCCCTGCGGCAGCGTCATCAGGTAGTCCGACGCCCCCGTCCGCAGGCCCGCGATCGCGGCCGCCTGCTGCGCGTCGTCCTGCCGGGCCTGCCGGAACAGGTGCAGCGTGCCGGCTTCCTTGATGAAGGAGATCGCGGGGTCATCCGTGGGGATGTCGGCGACGTGGTGGATGTTGACCACGTTCGACAGCCCCAGCGCGCGAGACAGCTTCGAGTTCGACCGGATCACGGCGCCCATCGGGCCGCCGACGAGGAACCAGCCCTCGTCGACGCAGAAGTTCGTCTGCTGCTGCTCCTTCGAGGTGCGGATCGCGCCGATAGTCCACGCGTTGGCGAGCATCATCCCGATCGACCGAGCGGGGCCGTCCTCGGGCAGCTGGCTGAAGTCGAAGAACGTCGCCTTCTGATCCAGCGCCACGCTCTTGGAGGTGTCGCCGTCAAACAGGCCGGGCATCTCTTCCGGGATCCGCTCGAGCAGGATCCGGGCGCCGTAGCCGGCGAGCTCCTGGTGGTCCTTCACGAACGAACTCAGGCCCGCGTACTCGGGCACGTCCATGTCCCCGATCCGATCGAGCACGTCGAGGATGTTCGCCGCGCGCCCCGTGTCCTCCGCCGAGCGGAGTGCGTGGAGGACGGCCACGCGGACCGCCTTCTTCTCGAACCGGTTCAGCTCGATGTTGTCGTTGAGGACCGCGGCGGCCTGCTGCACCATCTGCACCATCCCCGTCGGCCCGGGGACGAGCTGCGTCTGCAGCAGCCGCGGGTCGAGGAGGTTCAGCGTCACGCCCTCACGCGCGGCCGACGTCGACGTGTCGGCGATGATGAACCGGATGGGCTCGACCCCGATCGCAGCAGCGACAGGCGTGTACTCGCCGAACTTCGAGTCGCCGGTGAACGGCTTGATGTCGATGACCACGACCCGGCGACCCTTCAACACCAGCGGACGGAGCACGTAGTCGCACTTCATCAGCGTCGACTTCCCCACCCCGACGTCACCGATCGTGCACACGTTCGCCGACGTCACCTTCCCGGCACGGAACGCCGCGAACTGATCGTTCGTCGCCGGCGTCGACGACAGCGTCTCGATGCCCGACAGCAGCCCCTGGAACTCCATCGGGGACGCGATCGGTGCAGGGTTCAGGATCTCCACCTGCCGCGTCGTCGACGGGGCACCCGTGACCAGCGGACCGTAGTAGCCGATCCGGGTCAGCAGCTTCCGCCGCTTCGGCTGGTAACCGCCCTCCGCCGGCACCGGGAAGCCGTTCGCGTCCTTGCCCGGCGCGAGCTCGTCAGTGACATCGTCGACGGCAGTCGGCGCGGACCGGATGCTCCGCTTGACCTGCTGCTTCGCCGACACCATGACCGCGCGCCGTGCCCTGCGGGTCGGCTCGTACGGCTCGGCCGTCTCGGTCTGGCCGTTCGTGGTGACGCTCATCGGGTCGGTCCTGTCTGTTCGGGGGTGGTGTCTGCGTCGAGCCGGCGGATGCGGTCCCGGAGCCGCCATGCAGCAACAGCGGCCGCGGCGATCAGGAGGAGGCCTGCGAACGGGGTGATCGCGGAGCCCAGTGCCAGGCCGACGATGCCGAGCACGCCCCAACCGATCCCGGCCCAGGCGTGCCGATTCGAGCGCCGGACAGCGCCGCGGAACATGGTGATGATCGCGAGAGCGAACGTTCTTTGCACGGCGACGATCAGCGCCCAACCGATGACCGTCACAGCGCTTCCTTCGCTTCCTTGCCCGCGGCGAGCTTCTCGACGCGGGTACCGATCGAGCCGTTCGACGGGGCGATTCCGCGCCCAACGGGCCACGTGTACGCGGCGGCGGTCTGCTGGTGCGGGTCGAGCCAGGTCAGCTTGCTGATCCCGGCGTTCGAGGCGGCGGCGGTGATCTCCTCGACGGCGTCGGAGAGCTCCTGACGGCTTCCGGCGGTGACGGTGATGTAGCCGACCCAGTTCGCGCCGGTGTACCCGGTCCCGGGGGTGAGGTCGGCGATGCGCCGCTTCGCGGCTTCCTGCTCGACGGTGAGGGTGGTGTCCTCGATGCCGCCGCCGCGGGCTCGGCGGTTCGCGTCGGCGATGTCGGACACGCGGTCCTTCTCCGCCAGGAACAGGGCGTGATCCTGCGGGGTCAGCTCGAGGTGGAAGCTGATCGTTCGCACGACCTGGTGTTCCATCTCGCCGAGCATCGGTGCCATCCACAGCGACGTCCGGTGTGAGATCTTCACGTCCTTCGCCGTCACCCGGCAGGTGCGGGAGAGGGACTGTGAGAGCTGGCCCTCTGGGGCGCCGACGTAGGTCATGTAGGACCAGTCCTCTTGCGAGGGCAGCCACGCCCGGTCCGGGGTGATGTCTCCGGCCTGGTCCATCGGGAACCCGGGGTGCTGCAGGTGCCGCAGCACGGCGGCGGTCTGCCGCGCTGTCATGGCGTGCACGTTCCGGAACCTGGCCGCGGTGAACGCTGCGGTGACGGAGCGGATCTCACGGTCCATGACCGCGAGCCACCCGTCGATGCCTTCCCCTGCCCGTTCGGCGCGGGCGACGAACCGGTCAGTGACGGGCCAGCAGACGACGAACATGGGCCGGTTCACCAGCTGCGCGGCGGAGATGTCGTCGACGACTTCCCGGTAGGACTCGTGGATCTCATCCGGGATCGAGTTGTCGCCGTTCTCCGCGAGCCACGCCTCGTGCGGTGCCGGATCGGAGGGCAGAATCCGGGAGATCGTCTGCACCCGATTCGGGAGCGTCAGCGCGGCACCGAACTGGGCGAGCACCTGCTCGTACCCGGCCGCGGAGGCGTCGAAGACGGCGTCGGATTCGATGCCCTCGACCTGCCCGGTGGTGCTGAACACCACGGCGAGGTACTCCTCCCCGAACGACGGACGGTGCCACTGAATGCCCGGGGTGCGGTTGCGTTCCCGCAGCCACAGCATCCCCTCAACCCCGTCAGGTGTGAGACGCATCGCGTGCACCTGCCGCTCTGCTTCCTTCCGGGCGGCCCGACCGTCAGCGTTCGCCCACGCGTCGGTCAGCGCATCCCAGCCGTCCTTGTCGTACGGGACGAACGTGGTCAGGCCGCACTTGTCGCGGTCCCGGTAGGAGCGTTTGTCGATGCTCCGCTGCAGGACGGTGTTATTGACGGTGTCGATGGTCACGAACCACGCCACCAGGGGCAGCACGGCGAGGAGGACCAACCCGGTGATCTGCCAGAGCGCGGCCGCGATGAGGCCGACAATCAGGGCGATCGACAGCGTCCAGATGCGGACCTTCGAGATCCGGCCACCGAACAAGCCGCGGTGAGTGACATCCCCACCGATCAATGACGTACGCATGCTGAGTCCCCTTCGGACAGACGGTTCAGTCGTGAGAGCCGGCGTCGCCCGCCTGCTCGGCGGCCTGGTGGCCAGCGCGAACCGCGGACGCGGCGGCCTTCAACGCGGCGTTCGCGAGCAATGCGCCGACGGCGATCGGTGCGCCAACCCCGGTCGCGGCGGTTCCCGCGGTCGCGGTCTTCCCTGCAGCGGACGTGGCACCCTTCTGCGCGGCCGCCTGTGCGGTCTTCCGGCTCCCCGCCTGCGCCGCCTGGTTCGCAGCGCTGCCTCCGCCTCCGGTGCTGGAGGCGTCGATGGTGGTGCTGCCACCGCCGCCGGCCTGGACGGGCTGCGTCGATGGCGTCCACCCGGATCCGCTGCCGGACCCGGATGTGGTGCCGGCGGCCTCGTTGGGGTTCTGCGGCCCCGAGCGACCCCCGCCTCCTCCCCCGGTTGGGACCTGCGGGACGGAGCCAGGATTGGGGCTGTTGAGTCCGCCGTCCCGGGATTGCCCGCCGCCACCGAGCGGGGCGGTCGCTGGGGAGCCGATCTTCATCAGCGCCATCGGCGCGAACACGATCATGCAGATCAGCACCGCGGGCAGGGCGAGGTTGACGAACGTGGCGAAGTCGCCGGCGTCGCCGTCCACGGCCTTCATCTGCAGGCCACCGACGGCGCGGAAGACGACCCCAACGAGGAAGATCAGCAGCGCTTGCGCGAAGTTCAACGCGATCCACACCGTCGGGCCGATCTTCGCCAGGTGCCGGGTCTTCGGGTTGACTGCCCATGCCAGGAACAGGGCCATCAGGGCGCCGGTGAGGTACATCGTGGCGAGCTGGATCAGCAGCAAGAAGACCACGACGATCATCCCGAGCAGCAGCCCCTCGAGGGTGATCTGCGAGATCAGCGCAGTGCCCCACAACGCCTGCGCGTTCTTCGACGCTGCGGCGTCGCCGAGGTGGGTGAAGTAGTCCTTCGTCGACGTGCCCACCGACCACAACGCGAGCGATTCCTCGAGCTGGACGAACACCTTCCCGATCAGCTGTCCCACGAGCGGCCCGAACGATGCTGCGACGACGAACCCCGGCAGAGCGACGAACAGGGATTCGGCGAGTTCCTTGCCGGAGTTCTTCCCCTTCTGGGTCTGGATGGTCGCGACGATGAGCAGCACCGCGGCCAACAGGAACGCCATCGCGAACGACACCCGGTACGAGTCGATCCACCACTTCGCCGAGTAGTCAGGGTGCAACGCGTCGATCATCGGCGGGATCAGCTTCGTCGCCACCACGTACACGCCCTGCTGCAGCAGCGAGGTGATGTACCCGGCGGGATCCTTCGCGAAGTCCACCGCCTTCACGACGTCGGTTGCCGCCTTCGCCGTGGATCCGACGATCCCGGAAACGATTCCGGTCAGCCCCGACGCGACGTTCGCGCCAGCGTCCTGCCACCACGACATCAGCAACCCCCCGTGAACGTGGTCCCGGACTGCGTGGCGTTGACACGCCAGTCACCATCCCCGGATGCACCGGAGATCACCCAGCCGCCGTCGGTGGCGGTGAGGGTGAACTCGCCGCCGGTGTAGTTGACCTTCCCGGCGCGGACGTCGGTCTTGCCATCCGTGGTCGATGGGGCAGCGATATCGATCGTCACCGTGTGCGTGGTCAGGTCGATGACCTTGAACGCACCCTTGGACAGGTCCACGGTGTGCTTCTGCGCATCGGCGTAGGGGGTGCCCTCGGCGACCTGCGTCTTCAGCAGATCGTGGGCTGTGCCGGTGGTCGCGATGTTCACCACCTGGTCGATGCCCGGCCGCCACTCCGGATCCGCGGCGGACGTGACCTGCAAGAACCCGCCCAGGAACTCCGCCGCCCCCTCGACGGTGAAGTCCTTCGTTCGCCGCAGCTGCAGCAGATCCGTCCCGGTGATCCCGACCCCCGCGACGCACCCGGACACGGTGCGCCGTTTCGAGTCGCCCAGGCTGTCGATCGTCGGAGCCGACCCCGGCGTTGCCGACGCCGCGGGCGACGTCGCCGATCCGGTCGGCGACGTGGACGCACGCGGCAGGAACGCCACGACGATCAGCACCACCAGAGACGCGGCGACCACGGCGGCGAAGACGATCGCGGTTGTCTTCCCGACACTGATCCGCTTCCGCGGGCGGGGGGTGCCCTCCCGCTCCTCGGCGCCGGTCATGATGCGCCGTTCTGAGCGGCGGTGGTGATCGCGACGAACAGCGTCGGTGCGAGGATCACACCGGCGATCGCGATCCCGGTGCCGAGCATGGTGTTGCGGGCGTGCTCGGCGTCGTTGGGCTTCTTCGCGTCCATCGCCTTCCGGAGGCCCATGAGGGCCTTGATGAAGAAGAACGCCAGGACGATCAACGCGATCGCGAGGAACCCGCCGAGGGCCGGAACCCACACGTTCCGGAACCCGTCGCCGAGCCAGTCGAAGTTCGGCGTCACACCCTCGAACGGGTTGTCGCCCTTCGCGACGACCGACGTGGCGGTGGTTGCCAGGGCAGTGGGGATGGGCAGCAGAGACATGGGTGGACCTTTCGTGAGTTATGCCGACGCCCGACCGGTGTCGGTGTCGGAAGAGGGCTTGGGGAGGGCGCGCAACTGCTCGGGGAGGTCTTCCGCGGGCTCTGCGTACCCGGACGCGCGCCGGGCACGGCCGTAGAAGCGCTGCAGGTTGACCGTGTCGGTCAGCTGGTGCTTGCAGAACGAGCAGTACGTGAAGGGCGGGGTCTGCTTGCGGCAATTCGGGCACGTCACCCAGTCCTCACGCGGATCGGGCGCAACCTCCGGCACCACCGGCGGTTGCGGCGCGGCAGCGGCGGGAACGGGCGCCGGGGTGACCGGGTCGCCGTCCTGAGCCGAGCCGGCCCCATCGGGGTCCTCGCCGTCCTGCGCCGCAGCGGCGCTCTGCCGTGGGCTTGTCGTGCTCGGCTGTTCGCCGCGAACCACGCGAACGATCTCCGCGGCCGCGAACGTGAACGCGTCCTGGGTCGCCTTCGAGACCTTCGCCCAGGTGATGTCGCGACGCTCCGCGATGTGCGCGTCGAACGGGATGTCGAACTGGCGAGCGCCGCCGCGCTCCTCGAGGTAGCGGACGACGTCGCCGCGGTCGACGCTGTTCTCGGGACGTCCGTCTGTCATGCGGAGGATCACGGCGTTCCGAGCGAGCTCGGCAGCGTGCCCGCCGGCTGTGATCAGGCCGTCGAGCATCTCGATCGCCTTCAACCCGGAGTCGCGGGCCATCATCACCGGCACGACCAGGACGTCCGCGACGTCGATCGCGCCGAGGAACGGCCCCGTGGTGACGACGTTGCCGGAGTCCATGAACCGGAACCGGTAGTACTCGTCGATCACCCGAGAGACAGCCACAACGTCATCCGCCGTGAGGGCCGGGCGGGACTCCCCCGGCCGTGAACCGAACACGTCGACGAACGAGGACTGCTGCACGGCGTAGCCGGCCAGCTGCCCGGACGATCGGATCGACGTGATGTCGCGCACCAGGTCACCGAGATCGAGCTGCGGCACACCCTCCGCGCGCAGCGCAAGCGTGCCGGCGTCATCTGCGACCTCGAGCGCGCAGATCCCGTTGCCCTTCACCGCTGCGAACGCGGATGCAAGGCCCAAGGTCGCGGGCGTCTTCCCGGACGTGCCCTTCGGGTTCGCGATCAAGACGCCGACGGGTCGAGTGAACGCACTATGCAGGATCACCGCCCGGGCGCTCTCGAGGGCAGCGTCGCGCGCCCGCGCCTGCCGCTCGGCGGCGCTTGGCTGCAGCTTGAAGCCGAGCCGGTTCAGCTCACCTCTGAGCCCGGTCTTTGCGATCCCGTCGGCATCCCTTTCAACCTCCGCTGAACGGAACAGCGTGTGTGCCGGATCGGGGGCGTGGTGCCCGCTGGTCTGGTGCTGAGTCTCCAAGAGAGCCCTCCAACTTAATAAGTTGCGGGATCCTCGGCAGGGTCGAGTGCTGCCCCTGCTCCGCTGATCCCAGTACTGAAACCACTATGCTCTATTTAGAGACGTAAGTGTTGCTTCGTGCTCTAAATGAGGCTCACAGAGTTCTTTCAGTACGCCAATAGAGTCATCGGGTGGGTAGACAGGGCAGCGGTGAGCCGAACGAGTTCTCTAGGGCGTTCGCCGACGCGGTCGACGACATCCGCATTCGGAGAGGCATCACGACGCCTGCTCTCATCACCCAGGCTGGATTCAGCCGCGGCTACTACTACAAGCGCACCCGCGGCGAGACCTCCTTCAACACGAACGACGTGCAGACGATCGCAGAAGCGCTCGGCGTGTCGGTCGGCGAGCTTCTCGCACCAGCGATCACCGAGATGGAACGGCTGCACGCGCCTCGGGACGAACACCTCGAACCCGCGCTACTCGGTTACCGGCTCCGGAAGCTCGTCGCTCTGCATGTCGCCCGCACACCCGCTCCCCCGGTCGACCGCGCGGTCCGCGCTGCACTGGCGAAGCGCGGACGGCTTCTGGCCGGTGCGGACTGGGAACGACTCCTCGCCGGCGAGCCGACAGATGTCACCAGCGACGATCTCCGCGCGATCGCGGACTTCTTCGACGTGCCGTCCGAGTACCTGCTGCGCATCGCATTGCCCGGCGTCGTCGACCTCGTCGACGCACGGCTGGAAGTGGAAATCGCCCTGGCGGAGACTGGTGTGGGGATCGCAGCTCGCTCTGTCAACGCAGCGTCCCCAGACGAGCTCCTGGCGATCGCCGAAGCCATCCGCGCCGCAGCGCCGAATGAGCGGGGAGGTACTAAATGAAGACGATCCGAACGCAACGACTCACCACCCAGCTTGCTGAGGACGCCATCGCCCGGCTGTCTTTGCCCGCTGGCCCTCTCACCTTCGAGACGCTGCGAACGGCCGTATCTAGCTGGCTCGGCAAGCCGCTCATCATCGACCCGCTGAACACGCTCCCCCCGCGCGATCACCCCGCGAGCGTGACGGGACTGTACCTCGACACCGCAGACGCCGGACGGGTGTACTTCCATCCTGACGACCCCCGCCTCTACCAGCTTTTCGTGATCCTCCACGAGTTCATGCACATCGCCGCCGGCCACGGAGGGTGCCACGTACCTGTCGAGGTTATGGAGCGGGGCTACGCCGGCGTGACCGCGGAGATCACCGCGGCACGGGCACGCGTCCCGGTGCGGACCTCGCTCGAAGACGCTGGCGCCGTCGACGTCGAAGAGCTCGTGGCCGAACGCGGAGCGATGCTCTTGCTCGAACGCCTCCAGAAGTCCACGCTGTCTGCAAGCGAGGAAGCTTTCGCGTGATCCCAGCTGCCTTCTGGGCTGCCGTTGGACTCTTGCTCCTGCGGGTCAATGCGATCGGTAACGCAGCGCGACGTCCTGCCTTCCTCGCCGCAGCGCTTGCGGTAGTCGGCATCGCCACGGTGGGCGTCGTCTGGCCCGTCGAGCACATCGATGCGCTCTTGGGTGACGTCAACGCGATCGATCTGATCCAGGTTCTCGCAGCTACTGCGGCGTTCTGGTTTCTGCGGGACGCCACACGCGCTCACGCCGGCTCAGCCGCTCGATCGCGCCTGCCCATCTTGGTCACCGTGCTCCTCGCTGAGACGTTCACCTTCATGGTGATCCCAGATCACAACGGTGAGCCGACGACGTACATCCACGAGCACCTGCAGTACCCGGCCACGTGGGTGCACATCGTCATCTACATGGTCGCTATGGGATGGTTCGCCGCCGACTCCATCGGTGTGCTCCTGCCGCAGCCCCGAGGTGTGAACATCCTGTTCATCATCGGCTTTGCGCTCGTGGTGCTCTCGATCATCGCTGAGCTCGTCGACATCACCAGAGTGTTCATTGACGGGCAGCAAACCCCCTTCTCCCGGGCGATGCTCGTCGTGTTCAACAGTCTCTTCTACCCCGGCCTCGTCGCCATCGGTGTCGCACACGGATGGCGGACCTTGCGCCGGCTCGTCACTGTGCTCCGGTGGCGTCTGGTCTCGCTCCGCCTGTTCGTCATGTCTGCCCGTGACCAGAGCGCCGGCATGCCGCCGCTGCGCCTCCATGGCAGCGCTGAGGTGGTTGTCGCGCAGCGGTACATCGAGCTCCGCGACAAAATCGTCGCCGGCCGCCTCGAGGTCACACAACAAGAGCAGCGCTATTTACAGCGAGTAGACGAACGGCTCGCGAAGGGAGTTACCGCATGGGCGCTATCGGTGTAGCAGCAGGGGCAGCCGCCCTGACGGTCGTCGTCGTCGCGGGCGCGACCGCTGCGGGCGTGGTGGTCGCGAAGAAGGCGATCCACCCGCGCCCGAAGCGAGCCGTCACCGTCGTTGACGTCGACTCGGTCAGCATCACCGTCCCATCGGAAGAGCAGACACGGTGCCCCGGTGAGTATCGCGTCTACTTCCACGACGGCCAGCGCAGCATCCTCGTCGGGGATGTGCTCGACGACGACGGCCGTGACGTCCGACGGAAGATCCTCGGCGAACCCGCGATCGTCCCCGAAACGGGCGACAAGCTTGTCTGGAGCGGATACCTCCTGGACACACCAGCAGCTGTGTCAGCATCTTTCGAAGAGGTCGCGATCACCGCAGACGGCGATACCCGGAAGGCGTGGTACTTCCCTGTCGACGGCGCCACCACCTGGGCCATCCACGTGCACGGGATTCACTCGGGCCGGCAAGCCATCCTCCGCGCCGTACCCGACACCCTCTCCGCTGGAATGAGTTCCCTCGTCATCGGATACCGCGGCGATGTCGAAGACGGCCGCGGCCTGCCGGCGACCTTCGGCACCGACGAGTGGCACGACCTTGACGCAGCGATGCGCCATGCCGCCGACCACGGAGCAGAGCGCCTAGTGCTTGTCGGCTGGTCGATGGGCGCGACGATTGCTCTCCACGCGGCCGCGCGCTCCACCCTCCGCACTCGGATTGACGCGATGATCCTGGTCTGCCCAGCTCTCGATTGGTTCGCGGCCCTGCGCGCCGGCGCAGCCAAGGCAGGTTTCCCGGGGTTCCTTGGGACCCTGGGTGCCCTCACGCTCACGATCCCTGGTCTCGCTCGCTTCGCCGGCCTCCGGAAAGCTATTCCAAGGCGGTGGATGCGTCCCACCCCGCCCGCTGGGCTGCCGATCCTCCTAGTCCACAGCTCCGGTGACCGAGACGTGCCCCTTGAGGTGTCCAGGCGCTTCGCCGCCAAGCCCGGCGTCGCAGCAACGCTCGTGGAGATCGCGCCATGCCCCCACGGCATGGAGCTCAACCGTGAGCCCGAGCTGTTCCACAGCTCGATTGCGCGCTTCCTCTCTTCGGCTCAGGCCCTATCCGAGGCTGCGCAGGTGCACGAATAGGGTACTTTGGTCATGTCTAGCGTTTTTGTCGGGCTGCGGCATCGAGTACCACGGAGTCGCGCTCGCCAGTCGCTTGAGTCGCCTACCCGCAAGGAGAAGGAGCATCGATGCAGTCTCGCGACACGCCGCCCCAGATGACCGTGCGCATGCATGTTCCCGCCATGGTGTGACTATGAGCGACTTTGGACGACGCGCCAGCCGAGCGCAGAACGCCCCGACGGTCCTTCTGCAGGGCCGTGTGCTTCCTGAGACCCGCCAGGCGTTCAAGGACGCCGCTGAAGAGAGCGGCGTCTCAGTCGCCTACTACCTCGACGCGCTAGCGCGGACGCTTGTCGCCGAAAACGGCGCGATGCCGCTCGTCGAGGACCCGCGCCGACTCAACCGAGTGGAGTTGCCTATCCCGGCCGCTTAACGACAAAACCCCCGCCAGAGGCGGGGGTTCGGGGCTAGGCCCCAAGTCATGTTTCTCACTACCTGCTCAGACGCCAATCAGGTCAGGTTGTGAGCTTCCGAGAGAAGAAGCCCGGTTGGAGCCGGGAGCCTTCGTCGTACCACCACCCCGAGAGGAGGAGGTGTCGCCATCGTAACGCACATTGCTGCGCCCGGCACGGGTGAATTCATCGGCGTGTCCTCTTCGGATAGTGCCTGGGATTTGACGCGTGCCATCGCGCCTCGTCGGTACGTGAACCGCATGATCGCGGAGGCGGACGGGACGATCCGGTCGAACAGCTACCCGTCGAAGTTCCCGACTGCAGGGCATACTCCCCCGTCGACACCGTGGACGATCGATCTCACCGACCTTGACGGACGGTTCTGGTTCGCCGCGTTCGACCTCGACGCGAAGACCCCGGAGGACTTCGACCAGGCGGCCGAGGACCTCGGCGTGCTGGTGCGGATCCTCCGCGACGCGCAGGTGCCGCACGTAGTGTGCCGCTCGAGCCCCACGGGTGGGTTCCATGTGTGGGTGCCCCTCGCCGGCGTCGACAAGGCCACGATGGTCCAGCTCGCCGGTGCAGCACGCGCTGTCCTGCCGTCCCTTGACCATGGGCTGCTCTGCAACGACCGCACGGGTGCCGTTCGCCCGCCGCTGACTCCGCACGCACGTGGTGGCGCGTCCGAGGTGATGGCGGGCGCCGACGACGTCGACGTCCTCCGCACCCCGACCGTCACTGCCGGCGATCTCCTCCGCGTCACGGCCGCGTTCCGTGAGCTCCGCCCGACCGTGGATCCCGCGGACTCCTCCCCCACCGGCCGCGTCGACGCCCACCACCGGGTGCACCGGTCCCTGCCGGCGTGGGGTGAGGCGCACATGGGAACCGTTGCCGGCGGCCGCGACCCGTCCCGCACCGGGTACCTGTGCCTGCTCGCGGCCGCGGTGTCCGGGTGGACCCTCGCCGACGTCGAGCACGCCGCGAAGACCGCACCCGGCATGGAGCACTACCGCACCCGCAACCGTCCCACCGGCGGCCGCGAGCCCCGCACCGCGGCCGAGGCAGCCGCGCGGCTTGAACGGCAGTGGGCGAAGGCGCAGGAGCGGGCGGTGCTGTACCGGTACGCGCCCGAGGAACGGCAACAACGCGACCTGACCCAGCTGATCGGCATTGTCGACGTCGTCGAGGCCATGCTGCAAGCGTTCACCGCCTCCCCCGGCCGCTGGACCCGCACCGAGGCAGACCTGCACGACAGCACCGTCCTGACCTACCTCGCCTGGATCTCCCTGCGCTCCGGCTCCCGCGACGTAGGCGCCGCACTCCGGTCCGTTGCGATCGCCACCGGGATCCCCTCGAGCACCGCCGACCGCTCACTTCGCCGCCTCCACGCCGCCGGATGGATCACCCGCCGGCGCCAGGCAGACGGACCCAACGCAGCCGTCTGGCGGCTCACCGACCGGTTTTCCACACCCTCCGTACACGTCGGGCCACTTCACGATGTGACCGCCCGCCCCCCGGCCGAGCTCTTCGACGTGAGAGTCACCCTCCTCGATGCTCTAGAAGACCGGCTCGACGCCGGACGACACGACGTCTTCACCCGGGCAGGACTGGGACCCACGGCGCGCCGCGTCTACGAGAGCCTGACCACCGACGAGCACGCACTTGAAGCCATCGCTGACCGTGCAGGACTCCCCCGCGGCCGCGCACGCGCAGCCCTCGCACGCATGCGCCGCTGGACCCTCGCCATCGCCACACCCACGGGCTGGCGGCGACGGCTCCAGGACTTCCGAACCCACGTGGCCAAGCAGCTCGGCGTCGACGGGATCCTCCGGCGACGCGAACAGCAGTACGTCGACGAGCGAGAGCTCTGGGCCTGGTGGCAGAACCACCTCATCCGCAAGGCCGGCCGACGCGGCCGCGATCGCACCCCCACCACTCAGGTCGTCATGTTCCGATCCGTCGACGACCACGGCGGACCCGAGGCATACCCGGCATACCCGTGTTCGAGCGACGGCCGAGCAGACCACCAAGAGGCCATGAGGTTTGTACGCCGTGGGCTCCTGCAAGAGCTCCGGGACTTTGAGTTGGCAGCTTGAGCGGGTAGGCGCTCTGCGCTCGTCAAGCCACGTAACGCAAGGGTTTATTGGGTTACGTGGCTTGCATCCCTTGCTTTGATTGTAATACTTGTATAGTTGGCCAAGCGAACCCAATGAACGCAAGGGTTTATTGGGTTACGTGGCTTGCAACCCTTGCCTTTATGGTAAGACTTGGGTACATTGGATTGCATGGCTTACAACCAAAACAAGCCTTGAAACGATTGCCTCGGAGGGCTGATGACGCACATCACAGCGATCGCCAACAACAAGGGTGGTGTCTCCAAGACGCAGGTGACTTGCCAGCTGGCTGCTGCGCTTGCGCGAGCTGGCCGCCGCGTTCTTGTTGTCGACATGGATCCCCAGGCGAACGCCACTCGACGTCTAGGGATCGAGTGGGATCCTTCCGCACCGATCCCTACTATGTCCGAGGTCATCGCGGCCGCCCAGGATGGCGCAGGGGAGGCGGCTGTAGTTGCCTGTGGCTGGGATACAGAAGCGGCACCAGAAGGGGAACGGATCGACGTTCTGCCGGCCCGCTTTGATCTCATCAATCGTGAATCCGAGGCTGGCGTCGTCGGCGCCGTGCGTCGTCTCACCAAAGCACTGTCCGGTTGGACGGACGTGTACGACGTTGTCCTGATCGACACCCGGCCTGATCTTGGCCACCTCGTGCAAATGGCGTTCGCCGCTGCAGACACCGTGCTCATCCCCTCTGACCCGAACTACGACTCTGTCGAAGCCGCCATCCGGGTTCGAGACTTCGTCTCACTTCACGCCGCCGACCTGATGAACCCGAATCTGCGTGTGGCTGGCGTTGTCGTCACGCGGCGGAAGCGAACCAAGGAACATGATTTCCAGATCGAAGGCCTCGTCGACGCCTTTGGCGAGCTCGTCTGGAAGCTTGGGGGAGTGGTCAAGTTCGACGACGGGACCGACCTTTTGAACCCGAAATACCTTCCCGAGTGGTCTCGCTTCGCTGAGGCTGATGCCGCCGCAACATCCCTCGGCGCATGGCCCGGGGTGGACGGCCGGAAGGCGGTCGCGCTCTACGACGCACTCGGTCAGATGTACGCACAGCGCATCCTGGAGAAGGAGAAGAACGCCGTATGAGTGCACCAGAACGCCGCCGCCCCGGTGCGAACAGCCCAATCAGACTCACCGCCAACGTTGAACCGGTTCGAACGGGCGTCGAGGCACCTGTTACGCCTGAGTCGCCGAGGCGGGAGTCCACGCCCGCTGAACCAACGAAGGAAGCGACGATCCCCACGACCGTGGCGCTGCGGGAAGGGCTCAAGCGTCGTGCCCAGACAGCGGTCCTACACACAGCTGCCTTGCCCGGCGGCTACCGCTCCTTCGCGGCGCTGGTCGACGGGGCGCTTGAGCGAGAGCTTGAACGACTCGCGGACGAACACAACGGGAGCGTTCCGTTCGAGCCGAACGCCGGCGGGTTCCGCACCGGCCGACCGTTCGGCAGCTAACCGCCCGGCGGTCACAAACGACCGCTTCAGGGACGACTCCGGTCCGGCGTCCGCGTGGCGGGCGAGGCCTCGCTGTTGGCGTTGCAGATGGCAGCGTCGCGTGCCGGGTGGGGCTACACCGCACGTGAGTGAATGGGGTGTAGCCCGGCGCCGGAGGGATCTCGGGCGAGCGTGGTGCTGCGTGCGTGCGAGGTTGTCGACAGGCTCGCTACTTGTCTCCCACTCCGCTCACGAGTCTTGTCGCCGACGCGTGGCTGCCTCGTTAGCCGATCGATCACCGGGCGCTGCGAGAGAACAGATGTGAGGGCCGCTACTCAGCGGCCGGGCGCGTAACACGCCTCGCTGCGGTGACCGGCGCAGGTAGCGTCCCGGTATGGAACTGGAGAAGCTGTGGCCGTTGTTCGGACTCGAACTCCGAACCCCACGGCTGGTGTTGCGTCCGGTGCGGGACCAGGACCTCCCTGCCCTGGCGCAGGCTGCTCTTGATGGCATCCACAACTCGGACCGCATGCCGTTTGGCTTCCCATGGACCGATGCGTCTCCGGAGGAGCTGCCGCGGAACCTCGCGACATACCAGTGGAGCCTCCGCCAGGTCTCGCCGCAAAACTGGACGATCCAATTCGCCGTCATCCTTGACGACGAGGTGATCGGGGCGCAGGACCTCGCCGCGTTCAACTTCGCGGACCGCCGGACTGTGAACTCCGGTTCCTGGCTGACCCGACGCGCCCAAGGCAAGGGCGTCGGCACCGAGATGCGCGCCGCCCTGCTGCTGTTCGCCTTCGACACTCTGGGTGCCGAATGGGCAGAGTCAAGTGCTGCGGCCTGGAATACCCCGTCGCTGACCGTCTCGTACAAGCTCGGCTACGAGCCAAACGGGGTCACGCAGGTATCGCCTCGGGCCGGGCAGCCGGTCGACGAACAGCGCGTGCGACTCTCCCGCGGTGCCTTCAAGCGCCCGAAGTGGAACCTGCAGACCATCGGCGATCAACCCGTTCTCGCACAGCTCGGGATCACTGCGTCGTAGGACGACCGCGCCGCGGAGCGGCGGTCGGGGCGAGCTCGCTGGCGGAGCCATGACCGTCCGGTAGCCGATCGCCCAGCGGACGAGCCCGCGCTGGTGTCCGTTCGACAAGAACCGCGCGGGCAATCCGTACCACTCAGGGTCGTTTCGGTGTCTATTGGGTCATGACGCCGCGCATCCCGAAGCTGCCGCCAACAACCACTGTGAACCGCCACGAGCTCCACATCGACTACGTGCCGAGCAACACGGCGCACCGCACCTGGACCATCACCGAGCACTTCAGCTCCGTCACCGTCGGCCACCCTGCGCTGCACTACGACCACGGCGCCTTCACCACCGACACCTCAACTGGCGCCGTGTCCGACCCGGACTGGCGCGTCGTGCTCGAGCACGCCTTTGCCCGCGCCTGACCCCTCGGTGAAGCGCGGGGCGTGCCGCTCCGATCAGGTGGCAGCACGCCCCGCTGACAGCGGGAACCACCCTGCTGCTTTCTCCAGCATCCTCCGTCTGAGGCCGGGTAACGTGCGGGCGATGACAGCGGCACGATCCCGTCGTCGGCGCATGCGACGCCGGCAACGGCCACCGCGCGGAACCCGGCGGATGACCTGGTGGGAATGGTCAGGCCTCGGCACGCTGGTCGCTGTCACCCTCGGCCTGACCGTCGCGGCACTCATCCTCCGCTGACCCAGACGCCCCCCAACCGCGTCTCGATAGCCGATCGGCTACCGGACGGAGCTGGCAGGGGTGCCGTCTTCCCACATCAGTGCTGTTGCCTGCTCCTCGTGGATGAGCAGGTCGCGGATCAGGGACGCGTTCTCGACGGGGCAGGACAGGGCGATGAGGTTCTCCGAGATCGCGTCGACGAGACACCCGCGCTGGGCGTAGCGTCCTGCGATCGACCGCCACGCCGCGGCGAGGTCCGGATCTTCGCCGAGCCAGAGTCGGAAGGTGGCCTGGTTGCCGTGCTCGCTGACGCTCGTTGCCACGAGCGATCCTTCCGCGGATCTGACGGTGGCTACTGTGTCGTCGTAGTTCACGCCGTACACCCATGCGGGTACTGCACGAACCTGCACCAGGTCCGGCCCGATCGTCTTTGCGTTCAACGCTTCCCAGAACACGTCACCAGAGTCGGAGGGAAGCGCGAACCAGACTTCAGTGTCCGCGTCGGACGCCGATTGCGTCGGCACAAGCGAAGATCCCGCCCATTCGGCCGTCCGACTGGGGTGCTGCCGGTACTCGCTCATGGCGGCAATCTATCCTCGCCATGCACCCGACCGCACTCGGTTTCGGTCGACGACACCGCCCGACCTCGAGCCCGGTTGACGATCCACTACCGGGCGGCGTCGGTCAGCACCTGGTCGATCCACTCGTGACGATCGAGTTCGGTGAGCTCGGCGAGACGCTCTGAGCGCAGCCGAGACCTACAAGGAGGCCGGCGAACTCGAGGTGCGAGCAGCCGCAGCGTTCGCACGATCCACTGAAGTGCTCGCAGAAGCCCACAGGCTCGGCCTGGCGATCGACGACCTGTTGCTGCCGATGCCCGACGACGACGATGAGGACGGCTGGTGACGGTTTCGACACGGGTCCCCGTACGCCGGCGCGCTGCGCGGCCATCCTGATTGGGCATCAACTTCGGCCGCCGAGGTGACAGTGTCGTACGACTAAGCCCTGCTACGCGCCGAACGAGTCCGGATGCTCATCCCCCTCATTGGCTGAAGATACGTTAAGACCGATGCGGTACTACCCCTTCTCATCTGGGATTTTTCATGACACCCCCAAACGGGTGGGGGGTACACGCGTTCAGCTTCCTCATATGCTTCGGGCGCTGACAGCAATTGGTGCCGTCACTCTGAACTAGGGGGTTTCGTGCGCTCATTGCTGCACGCTCCGCGCACGAGGAGGCGCAGCATCGCTGCCGCTACCTTCGGTGCGCTCGCACTTGTTGGATCACTGCTTGTGGCTACGCCGGCGCAGGCAATCAACGACACCGGCACCGGTGGCGTGTTCGTACCCGCATCTGGCCGTGTCCTGGACACGAAGGTTGGTACGGGCGGGTTCAGTACGCCGATGGAGGCAGGGAAGTACCGCACTATCAAGATCGCCGGCGTCGGGGGTATCCCCGATGACGGCACTGTTGGCGCCGTGTCCCTGAACGCGACGGTTAGCGGCTCGGCAGACAACGGCACCCTCTTCGGTCGCCCTGATGCGAACACCTCTCGCACGACGATGCTGGTCTACAACGCCAACGCGGGTGAATACGTCTCCAACACCGCGATCGTCGCTGTCAGCGCAGCCGGCACCATCCAGGTCTCAACCGAGACGGCTGCACGGTTGATCCTTGACGTACAGGGGTATTACACCGCCAACACTGACGGCACCGCGGCCGGTGGATTTGTCTCCGTGGCTGGCAAGCGCATCGTCGACACCCGCTCCGGGCTCGGCGCTCCGAAGGCGCTCCTGGCGCCGGGAAAGACTGTCGACATCCAGGTCGCTGGCACCAATGGCGTTCCGGCCGACGCTTCGGGCGCGGTGGTGAACCTGCTGCCGATCAACACCACGGCGTCGGACGGGTTCCTCACCCCTTACGCCACGGGCGCGGCTCGTCCCGACAACGCGCTGCACTACGCGCCGTCGGTGAACACGTCGATCCAGGCGCAGGTTCGGCTGTCCTCGGGCGGCAAGATGACGATCTACAACGGCTCGTCGACCATCAGCCTCGTCATCGACTTGCAGGGCTACTTCACCGCCGCAGGCACCGCTGGCGCGACCTTCACCCCCGGGGTCGGTCGTGTCTTCGACTCCCGTGCGGCGGCAAACACGATCCTCGCGAAGAACGAGACCCGGGCGATCCCGGTCGCAGGCCAGGCCGGCATACCCGTCATGGGATCCGGCATCAGTGCAGTCGTCCTCACTCTTACCGCCGTTCACGGCGGCAGTGCCGGCCGCGCGTCCGTGTGGGCGAACGGAACGGCGCAGCCTGACACAACGTCGCTCAACTTCCAGACCGACGAGATCCGCACCAACACCGTCACTGTTGCCCTCGGCGCAAATGGAAAAATCAACCTCAACAACGTCGCTGACGCCACCAACTACGTCATCGATGTTCAGGGTTGGTATTCATCACAGCTCAGCCCTCGTATTACATGTGCCGCTCCCTACTCGGCCGGTACTTGGGTAAAGGCCGTGCCTGCAGACGATATTTCCTGCAACGCGGTCATTCCGGCTGCTGATGCGTCGGGTCGCACTTTCAGCGTCCTCGTTGATGACGATGAAGTTGAGTCCGGCACTCAGGCGGCAACTGCCTCGAACATCCCGGTAGACGTTTCTGCCTTCGGTGGCACACACGCCATCGTTGCCACTATCGATGGCGGGGCTACTCCGCTGCGAACGGCTTACGAATTCACCCTTGGGTCCTGGGCAGATGACTCCTGGAGCCCAACGCCACCCACGGAAGCGCAGGTGAGCCTCGCTCCCGAGCTCGGCGCCGTCCCCGAATCAGAAGACTTCCCCGACGATGCAACCGCCACCTTCACGGTGAACGGTCCCGATGGTGCCGTGGTTGCTACTTCGGGTGACACCGGCACCCAGTGGACAATCCCGGAGGGGCTGCTCGCTGACGGAACGACTTATACGTGGCGAATGACGGTCACCGGCGAGAACGAACTCGGAACGACCACCGAAACGCGGACTTCCGCGGACTGGAAGTTCACCGCGTCTAACGCCCTTACTGGTAGTGAGGACACCAGCGTCGACTCGACCGATCAGCAGTGCATCGCGGACCGGACCGCAGTCAACGCCGAACAAGGCGGCACCCAGACGCGCGATGACATCGTGAATGGCTGTTCCATGACCACGACCACTACGGTAAGCGAAGAGGAAGAGGTCGATGCTGACTCGACCACGCCCCTTGCTGTCTCGCGTGCCGCGGCCAGGAAGATCCACACCAAGGAGTTCTACCAATCTTCGCACGCCTGGGATTGGCACTGGAAGGAGGGTCACGCCGGCCGTATGTATTGGGATGGTAAGAACGCTTGGGTCGGGAAGAAGCATCGCGGCAAGACCGGATATCACCACTGCGGTGTTAATCGGTCGACCATCCAGGCAACGATCGACCCGTCGGAATGTGACGAGTACAAGTACGGTGCCGGCGTCGCGGAGGGCGAGCGTTTCGTGGTCACCAACTACGTCATGGGTGTCCTGGTTTCCCAGGGTACTAAGGGGCATTCGATGGGCATGGCCAAAAACGGCAAAATCACTTACCGCCAGTACTACAGATAGGGCATCATTCTCATGACGAACAATCAGCAAACGCGCCCGTACAGCACGCTCAGCATCGTCGGCTTCGTACTCGCCTTCGTGGTACCAGTCGCAGGCATCGTCGTCAGTGCATTGGGTCGGAACGATGCGCGCCGATCAAACACGCGCGGCTTCACTCTTGCGACATGGGGGTTGTGGATCGGCATCATCTTCACTGCTCTCATCGCATTTAGCTTCGTGAGTGCACTGCTCGATCCTGTGTTGAGCTAATAGCTCGACCCAAGCATTAGGTTTGCCCTTCCCGCAATTTGCAGCGGGAAGGGCAAATTTTTTCCTCTCCTCGTGCATCCCATGCGGGGGCAATTGCGTGGGGAATGCTGGCGCGCCCTCAATCAATGGTCATGACTCTCAAGGCGGCGCCCCCAAGGATCTGCGTTCGAGTCCGCGGACCGGTCTAGTTGCTAGCGCGTGAACTCAATGATGAAGTTGCGTTCGCCGGCGCCGCTGTAAGTGAGCGGTGCGTGCTCCTGGAAGCCGTCGCCGCGGAGGATGGTGCTGACTTGGTCAAGTTCGGCTGGGTTGTCGCCGATGTACCAGACAGTGCGGAGACCGTTGGTGTCGTTCGCTGCGTTGACGGCGCCGTGCATGCGCGCGAAGAAGTAGTTCATGTCCGCCGCGCTCGTCTTCGTCCAGAGGTCCTTCAACCCCTCGACGGATGACGGGTAGGCGATGGTCAGTTGGTCGGCTGGCCGGTGCATCTTGCCGAGGATGAGTCCGGCGGGGCCCCGCTCGTCCTGGCGTGCCTCGGTGAGCTCCCGTGCGGCGGTGGCGAGATCGGTGCTCTTCGGTGATGCGTACCGGATGCTCCACCACACCTGTCCGGCGGGGATGAGGAACGCGATGAGGAGCAGGCCACTGATGATGCCCTTCGCGTAGGGGAGGAGGGCGACGATGCCGGTGGCGATGAGGATCGCGAGTGCCGGCGCGGAGTACGTGACGTAGCGGGCGTTGTAGACGGGCTTGTAGAAGTGCGATGCGGCGAGCAGCGCCACGGTGGGCACGATCAGCCACGGCAGCATCACCACCAGCGCTTCCCTGCGCTTTCGGAGCGCGAACGCGACACCGACGAGGACCAGCAACCAGGACACGACGGCGACTGCGGTCACGAAGGACCTGGTGGTGGTGACGAGCGCGAAGTCGAAGAACTGCAGCCGCCATCCGTTTTCGATGGCGCTGTGCCAGGTGGGTGCCTGCAGCCATCCGATCTGTCGGGACTGCGGGATCGTTGCGCGAACGAACGGCACGACGGCGACGCCGAGGATGGCGATCGTCCACGCTGCGGCCGCGAGACCAATCCAGCGCTGCTTCGGTGCGAAGAGGAAGCGGAGGAACACCGTCAGGGCGTGCGCGGCGACGATGAGTGCCGCCCACAGGAACACCAGCACCGACACGTAGGCGAAGACCGCGTACAGCAGCCACCACAGGGTGATCAGCAGTGGCGGTTTCCGGCTGTCGGTGGCGTCCAAAGCGTGGACGAGCAGCACCGTTGTGAGTACCGCTAGCAGGAGCTCGAACGCCGGGGACCGTCCGGATGTGCCGGCCGATGCGACGACGGGTAGTAGGGGCAGGATGATCGCGGAGATCGTCGCCGTGGCGAGGGAGAACAGTCGCTCGGCGAGGAGGACGACGAGCCCGCCTGCCAGTCCGATCGCGACGGCGGACGGGAACCGGAGCGTGAAGGGGCTGTAGCCGACGAGGTCGAACCAGAGGTGCATGCCGACGTAGTACGCCGCGTGCACCAGGTCGATCCGGCCGATCAGGTCCTGCAGTGCGTCCCAGGACCGGGTTGACGCTGCGATGGTCGCGGTCTCGTCGAGCCAGATCGTCCGGTGGGTGATCGCGATCAGGGTGATGAGGGTGCCGAAGAGGGTGGCTCCGCCGGCGATGACCCATCGGGCGTTCCTGCGGGTGTCCCGCTTCACGTCAGCATGCACACGTCCCAGCGTATGGGCAGGCGCACTCGAGCCCCGACTCTGATGTCGGCGAGTGGTCGAGCGCCCAGCCGTGGGCCTGCCGCACGTCGCCGGCTACGAGCGGGT
Organism: Curtobacterium flaccumfaciens UCD-AKU; assembly: GCF_000349565.1. Lineage (GTDB taxonomy): Bacteria > Actinomycetota > Actinomycetes > Actinomycetales > Microbacteriaceae > Curtobacterium > Curtobacterium poinsettiae. The sequence continues at coordinate 14,468 of NZ_APJN01000047.1, read as the reverse complement.
GTTGTTCCGCACGGAGGGCAGCTTGCGGTGGTCCTTGACCAGGGAGCGGGTCTCACGGATGCGACGGTCGATGCCCCACTTCGTCACGAGCGCCAGGCTCTCGCGGACGATGTTGCCGCTCATCTTCGAGACACCGAACTCCCGCTCGGTGAACGTGATCGGGGTCTCCACGACCCGCAGACCAGCCTCGAGGGCGCGCCAACAGAGGTCCACCTGGAAGCAGTACCCCTTCGACGCGACGCCGGCGAGGTCGATCCGCTCGAACGCCTTCGAGGTGAACACCCGGAAGCCGCCGGTCGCGTCGCGCACCGCGATGCCGAGTGCGAGGCGGGTGTACAGGTTGCCGCCGCGGGACAGCAGGAGCCGGTACCAGGGCCAGTTCTCGACCTTGCCGCCCTTGACCCAGCGGGAGCCGAGCACCAGGTCGTTGGAGTCCGCGAGCTCGAGCATCCACGGCAGGTACTCGGGGTGGTGGGAGCCGTCGGCGTCCATCTCGACGAGCTTGGCGTAGCCGTGTTCCAGGCCCCACGCGAAGCCGGACAGGTACGCCCCGCCCAGGCCGTCCTTGACGGTGCGGTGCAGCACGTGCACACGGTCGGTCTCGGTCGCGATGGCGTCCGCGATGTCGCCGGTGCCGTCGGGTGAGTTGTCGTCGACGACGAGCACGTGCACGGAGTCGTCCGTCGCGGCCAGCGTGCGTTCGACGATGGGCCGGACGTTCTCGGCTTCGTCGTAGGTCGGGATGATGACCAGGGCAGACACGTTCGCGGTCATCCTTCACACAGAGGGGAGCAGGAGCTGCTGATCGCTGAGCTCCGACGGCAGCAGCCTACGAGAACCGAACCGTCGAAGCCGCCGACAGGTGCGGTCGGTTGAGTAGCCGCCTCGACTACCACGTGTTTCGGCGGCGTCCTTGATGGGTATCGGCGATCAAGACTGGTTCGGAGCCGTCGGAGCCGTCGGAGCCGTCGGATTCGCTTCCTCGCCTACCGGCGCCCGGCGCCCGGCGTCAGTGAGCAGTCCACAGCAGTGAGCGGAGCGGCCGATCTTGTGCCTCGCTCTTCGGGGCTCCGCTCACTGCTGCGGCGTGTTCCTCAGCTCCTGTGCGCAGCGGCGTCAGAAGGCTCGGTTCAGGGCCCAGGCCGCTCCGCGGTAGCTGTTCGGACCCCACTCGCCGTCGATGAGTCCGCCGTACTGCTGATGGTCCGCAGCCCAGCGCTGCAACGCCTTCACGACCTCGGGACTCTCCGAAGTTGCCAGGTCGCCTGACTGGTAGTAGCCGCCCTTGGCGAGTTGCTCCGAAACTCCTCGCCAGGAGTTTGGCCCCATCACCCCATCGATCGGTCCGTGGTAGCCGTAGTAGCCAGCCATGCTGCCCAGGCACTGCAGACGCTTGTAGAAGATCGGACCCGGGGCGCCATCTGTCTCTGTCGAAGTCTTCGGCACAGACAGACAAGCTGGATTGATGGTGGTCAGCGCTTGTGCTGGCGCAGCCTGGACTCCTGAGACGGCGGCAAACCCGACGACGGTCAAAGCGCTCAGCGCGAGGACGATTTTGTACTGCATACGTATCTCCTTTGAAACGTGCACTCAACCTGGCAGATCGTGCTGGCTACATCAAGCGTTGCCGAGGAAGTGTTGCCGGCTGTTTTCGTCGTGAGTGACGTCAGCCTGCTGCGTGGCAGACGGCCTGACAGGACGAGCGGATTCTGCAACAGGCTGTTGCGCAACTTGGCCGCACGGCGGCCTGTGACGCGGTCGGCTTGGACCGACGTCAGGGATACGAATTGGTCAAAGCAGTCCCCGGACGCTATCCGCTCGCGAACGGTCGGTGTACAGTCTCCTTGACATGTAAAGCGGACTGTACGTAGGGGAGTTGGGAATGAGCGACAGCACCGAACGCACCAAGTGGGGGCGTGTGAAGTTCGGGTCGGGCCGATTGGCAGCGATGGCAGTAGCCATCCCCAGCGGGTTGCTGGTGGGCGTCGCGGTGGGGGTTGCCGGCGTGTGGAGCGGACTGGCCGAGCCAGTGTCGCTGCTGGGTGTCGCAGCGTTGGCGGTCTGCCTGGCGATGCCGGTCGTGATGCTCGTGTGGGTCCTGGTCGTTGACCGGTCGACGCTGCAGGGAGCGGCCGAACGGTCGGAGGAGTCAATCGAAGCGCGTTGGTACGCACGTGCTGCCGCGGGCGCGCAGACCGACGTCATCTTCGTCGCGTCCGTCAGCGCTCTGGTCCTCACCCTGATCCCCGGAGGTGAGGTGATCGATGCACGGCTGGCGCTCCTCGGGGTGGTCGCCGCGTCATTCCTCAGCTTCTCACTCCGGTACCAGGTCCTTCGTCGGAGGGGGTGAGGTGCGGAACATCATCGCGGACACGCGCAAGTCTCTCGAATGGTCGCAGCAGCGGCTCGCGGACGAGCTCGGTGTCTCGCGGCAGACGGTCATCTCAATCGAGAGAGGCAGGTTTGACCCCTCGCTGCCCTTGGCGTTTCGTCTCGCGTCGGTGTTCGGACTGCCGATCGAGGACCTGTTCTTTCCCGAACAGAACGGCCAGGCTTGACGAGGACGTCTCGCCGGACGACCGGCGAACGAGGCGACGTTAGCCCGGCCGATAGGGCCAGGCGTATGCGCATCACAACCGTGATCGGGAAGATCAGTTTCGTGGTCGTCGGGATCGTCGTCGGCTACGCGCCTGGACAACCCGAGCGCAGTCGGATCCGCGGGCGCGTGGAGGTCGCGCATCGCCGGGACGACCATCGGGGTCGCCAGCGACACAAACGCCACCACCCCGATAAAGACCCAACGCCATCCAACCGTCTCGGCAAGCACACCAGCGATGGCCGGACCGACGAGCGAAGGGATGACCCAGGCGGTTGCGAATGCCGCAAAGACTCTCGCGTGCAGCGCCTGCGGGTAGACGCGGGCCACGATAACGTACAGGGCCACGGTGATCGCCCCGCCCGCCAAGCCATGCACCAACCTCCCGCTGACAAAGGCAACCATGCTGGGTGCCAATGCCACAACGATGAGTCCCGACGCGAACACGACCACCGAGACGAAGAGCGCACTACGCGGGTTGCCCCGATCGGACCAAATACCGGCGAGGGCCATCCCGATCACGCTCACCGCCACGGGGCCGGCGAACGCGAACGCGTACAGTCCGGCGCCGTGCAGCTCCGCGCTGATCGGCGGCATGATTGTCGATACAGCTAACGCCACGAAGGCGTCAAGCATCACCAGCAAGAATATGCCCATGGTTACCCATCGATACCGTGGGCTGAGCACCCCCGCGTCCCGCCGATGCCCGTCGGAAACCGATGGTGTCAGGTCAGATGTGGCGCTCTCATGGCAGTGGGGCGTGGTCATGGCGCCACACTAAAATCTCAACAAGAGTTGAGGTCAAGCGTCGCACGTGGCCTCATTTCGATGGGCCTGTGGTGCTCGGCTCTCTGTCGGGCTTCGCGGCGGTCGCGGGTTCCGAGCCAGTCTCGTTACGGGCCGGGCCGGGCCGCTCGCTAGCTGTTTCTCGACATGAGAGCCGGCTCGACTGCGCCCTCGGAGTCGACAACTGAGACAGCACAGCTCGCTGAGTGCGGACAATTCGCACGCGGGTGCCGGAGCTCGTCGAGCATCGAGCACGGGCTCGGAAGGTCCTCGAGTGATCAGAGTCTGCGCAGCGCGGAACGTGCCGCGGAAGTCGGCGTGACAGTCGGCTGGGTACATCTAGATCTCGGAAGGAGCGGGTTAGGAGCGAGGGGACTCTCGAAGGCGCGCAGAGGGGGCGCCGGGCTCGTTCCAGTGGAAGAGCACGAGGTGCCAGAGACCGGGACGTTTCCGCGAGGGGTCGATCAGACCGCTCGCGCCGACTTCGAGAAGACGGTCCCGAACCGACCAAGATGGTGGCGTGCCACCGGAGGCAGCAATCTCCTGCCATGCCGAGGCTGCATCAGCGATTTCGATCCCGACCTTCGCGACCGTGCCCGGATCGCGGAGGTCAACGATGCCGGAGGCTTCGACGTCAATCTCGATGACCTCGAGGACGCGCGACCTCGCGCCCCTGTGGGCAAGTAACGCTGCTTCCACTCCTTCGACTGAAGAGCTCAGATACAGCGTGGGTTCGTGTGCCCGTGAATAGCGTCCCGCTGTGCGCGAGCCGGCGATCGCGAACTGGTGAAAACGGGGGTCGATCGCGCGGTAGAACGTGCCTTGGACCACTGGGGAGAAGATAGAATCGGCAGTGTTCACCATGGCAGCTTCTCACCGCCCCTGAGCGTTTCGGTTCCTCGCAGCATCCGCTCTGGCGGAATCAAGGTTCGATGCTGCAGGTTGTCGGTGCGGCGGTGGTACGGACCATCTGGTTCGCTACGAGGTGCCATTGGTCGGCCGCACACGCAGGGATGCTCGCTCAGCGGAGATCATCGCGGGCAGATGGGTTACTGGGTTCGAGGGACCGGTGGGGGATCCAGCCCTCGCGACCGTCAGCGTTCCGACACCATGACCAACCACTCTCCGGATCGTCTCGGATCAGCTCGACGGTTTCCCCTCTGGATGCAGGCAACTCGCGGGTGTCGTACGCGGTTCGCATGGTGGCCGTCGCTTCGGCCATGTCGATATGGCGTGATGGTACCCACCCGGTTCCGTGGAGGGCGGTCACGAACACGAACGCGGGCCATTCGGTATCTCTCTCGCCCACCGTGACAATGTCGCCGGCGGTGAGCTTGAGCGGGGCTCGTTTCGGAATCTGATGATCGGCAATCACTACGCGGTGCATGCTCGTCTGGCTACATCCCGGGCCGGATGTAGTCCTCGGGGGAGTCGCCGCCAGTGACTGCCGCGAAGATCGACCGTTTGTCCGCCGGGCGTGCGGGGTCGTAGAGGACGGTGATGGTCGCGCCGATCGTTGGCGCTGCTCCGTGCCGGAACCCATTGGTGCGCTCAACCCATCGCGCTTGGCCGTTGATGTCGTTGAAGGTGAAAGTCCACCGCAACAGCGTGAGGGCTGCGTCCGGGCTCGTTGCACCGCTCACAGCCGTCACAGTTCCCTGCACCCGGTGTCCGGTCGAGAGGAGCTCGCTGATGCGGCCGCGACGGTCACGCCGGCCGCGCCGGCCGATGACACCCAAAAGCACAGCGACGAGTGCCAGCACGGTGAACAGGCCTGGAAGCCACCACGCCGATGCGTACCAGACCCAGTCGCCGAGCCCCCACGCCGTGTCGCGGCCGAATACCGGGTCGACGGCGGTACCGACCTTATCGGGGGCGGGCCATAGGGCGGCGGTCGTCCACCACAGGCCAGCAGCCGCGCCAATCAGCCACAGGCTCCCTGGCCCGATACCGGCGAAGTCCGCCGACCTGCCCGTGAAGTGGTGGTTCCATCTCGAGTACACCCCGGTGGCGGCCAGGGATCCGAAGATGGCCGTCGGTGGCGCCCACCACGGATGGTCAGGGTCGGAGGAGTGCGAGAAGACGCTATTGAGGTTCATCTCCCGGAACACCCCCGTGAACGATCCGATCGCGTAACCGGAAACTGACCCCGCCACGACGACGAGGACCGCACCCACCAGTGTCATCACCAGGGCACTGCTGCTGCCTTGCAAGTGTGCAGCGCGGTCGCGTCGTGCCGCGGACGGATCAGTCGTGCTCATCGTCGGTGATCAGTACGTGGTTGACGTCGAGGAACCGGCCACGGCGACGGCGATGATCAGGACCACGTACAGCGCGGTGATGGCGCCTCCCACAATCACCGCGCTCAACGCGAGCCCCCGGCCGTTTTCCCCACGGGACTTCACCTGTGACAGTGCGACAAACCCGAGGATGAACCCGATCAGCGGAGCGACGAAAGCCAGCACGAGCGACACGACCGCCAGGGTGTTGGTCCGCTTCGCCGGAGAGTGGGGGGCGCTGGAGGGGTATGGGGCGTTGGGCTGCTGAGAAGTCACGGTGGAGGACCGTATCTCACATCTATTTATTGCGAGAACTGTCTCAAAAATCGCTTGTCCGCTGGGTCGTGAGAAGCCGGTCATGGGGAGCGGACCGACGGCAGGCTGCTGCGAGCTCCTTTTTGTAAGCGCTTCCACACAGAAATGCTGCGCCGCTACGGTCATCCGCGCGGCGAGTTCGTCGCAACTCGCAACGACACGAAAGGCATCTCGTGGGACTCTTCTCCGTGTTCAAGGCCATGTTCAGCGGTTCCGTCTTCAACGTCCTCGAGGGTGCTCGTGCGCTGACGCCCCGCGAACAGCGCGCTCTTGCGATGGGGCACGTTTACGCGGCAGAGGGGAGCCTGCCGATCAACGCGCTGACGATGGAAGCAGACGCCCGCACTGCCGCGAAGCTCCTCGCGAGCGCATGGGACGTCCACGACAACGACTCCTACCTGTCGACGATGACGTGGTTGCGTGAGAGCGGCCACCGGAGCATGTACCCAGTCATCGCGCCGCTGGTCGAGTCCGCGTTCGCGCAACGCATGAATCGCAAAGAAACGCGCGGACTGACAGCGAAGGCGGCTGCTGACGCGCAACGGCTGGAACTCGACCCACCGCAGGCGGCGCTGCTGTGCGAAGGATGGTTCAATTCCGCGATGCTCGGCGGTCACGCGGCGCTGCCAGAACCGCTGCCGACCTCGATTGCCGCGTGGGACTGCGCACGCGCGGTTCAACTGTCACGTCTCGCCGTCGACGCTGGCTTCACCAACGACTCGGAGGCATTCGCTCTGCTGGGGGACTTCGTCGCCATCTCCCGGGAGCACCACCACTCCTGGGCAGAGTTCGGTGACGCATTCGTCACCGGCCGAGCGTTCTGGAGCGCCACCGACGTCCGGAACCCGGTTGATCAGGAACTCGACAAGTTCACCAGCGCCCGAGACTCCCTACTGTCCGCGGAGGACTCTCCCTGGCACGCAACCGCCTGGTAGCGGTGTTGTGCGTCGGCGATCTCGCCTCGACCGGGCGGTCACCAGCCGGCCGTGGGTCTTACGGTACGGGGCAGTCCTGCTGCTCATCACCTGCATCGTCGCCGGCGTAGCCTTAGTCGCCATCGGCGACGACAACCTGGGGGACAGCATCCGGACGTTCCTGCAGGCCCTCCGCCGAGCGCTCTGATCGATCCAGCCGGAGTCTCGCTGAGTGCACCAACGGCCCGGGCCCGGGCCTTGTCCAGCTCGAAGTCACGCAGACGTGTGCGCTGCCCTCGGTCAGATGCTGCACCACCTCTAGACCCCCGTGCGCACCTGTGGCACAAAGCGGACACGGCGGTTCAGAACCACGGGGTCGTCGCTCGTCGGCGGTGACGCGACGGGGTATACCGCAAAGCAACACGGCAGAAACCCTTCATTGCCCATCAGGACGGCGCTGGGTCCGCTCGTGGGTTCTGTGCATCGAGGGGCGAGGCCTACCGCCTTGGGGTCTCCGCGCCGTCCCGGTTTCCAAGACCGCTTCGGGGTGAGCCTGATGGCGCGGGAAGCTGCGGGACGACCAATCCCCCCGGAGTCGTGGTGGCGCTTGAAGAGACCCCTACGAGCCGCTTGCTCTGTTACGCGGCGACCTCGATCTGTAGGCTTGCGCGAGTCGAGCTGAAAGGTACGCATGAAGATCGTCTCGTTTTTCAACCACAAGGGTGGAGTCGGAAAGACGACTCTCGTATTCAATGTCGGCCTCGCTCTGGCGGAGACTGGGAGACGAGTGCTCTTTGTTGATGCTGATGCGCAAGCAAATCTCACCGGAACGGCGCTCGACGCTGATCGCTTTCAAGAGGCGATCGAAGCAAAAGCGACGATCTATGACGCGTTGGTCCCTGTTATTCGGGCGGTTGGAGAGCCGCTGAACATCGACCCTGTGCGAATCCGCGATAATGCCTGGCTTATTCCTGGGAATATTCGCCTAAGTGAATACGAGGAGATTCTCCCGGACGCTTGGGTGGATAGTTTGGCTGGACGGTATCAGGGGTTCCAGCGATCGTCGGCTCTTTTCCGCCTCGTTAAAGATGCAGCCAGAAGCATTCAGGCTGACTTCGTCTTCATCGATTTGGGTCCGAGCGTCGGTGCCTTAAATAGGGTGGTCTTGCTCGGTTCCGACGGGTTCGTAGTTCCGCTTGCCCCGGACTTGTTCTCTCTCACCGCTCTGCCCAGCGTCGGCAACAGCCTTGCTAACTGGGTTGAGGACTGGCGCGTAGCTGTCAAATCCGCTGAGCGCTCCGATGTGCGCTCGCAGCTCCCTGAAGGATTTTTCCCAGGCGTGCCAGTGCCACTGGGCTATATCAGCCAGCAGTTCGCTTCTTATAGAAGTGCCCCAGCTGCTGCCTTCAAGCGATGGCTCGACCAGATCCCTAGTGCTTACGAGGAAGAGATCGTGGCCCGCTTGAAAGAGGCCGGGATTGCGACGCCGCATGGGCCGGGGCAAATTGGACGAGTAAGAAACTTATCCAGCCTTGTTCCGCTAGCTCAGGAGTCTAATTCAGCCATCTTCGAGCTCAGCGGGACTGAAGCTCGCGGGTCCCAATATACTCGCGCCAAGGACACGCAGATAGACTTTGAGCGACTGGCATTGACGATCGTGGAGCGCCTCAACAGCGTGACCATGGAGGACTTGGCATAGGTGTACCGATGACGTCATACCTAGTCTTCGACACCAACGCCCTTCCGGTGAAAGGCAATTTCGAAAGCTCGTTTTGGGCCGCCTTGTTCCACCTGTGTCGCACGACCGGCGTCGAGGCGGTAGCAAGTGAAGTTTCGGTCGACGAGGCGGTGAATCTTCGCCGAGAGACAGCAGGGGAAGCCGTTGCGGATCTATTTGCCGCTCACTCTCGTCTTTCGAATTTCACTACCCTAGCGCTCTCCTATGTGCCAACAGCAGAGGAAGTAGCCAAAAGCTACGAGAAGGCTTTGAGGTCGAGGCTGAAAATCCTTCCGCTTGAGGGCTCGCATGCCGTGGAAGCTTTTCGCCGCGAGGCTTTGAGGATTACACCAGCACGCAATGGCGTGGGGGGTCGCGATAGTGCGATCTGGTTGACGATTGCTTCGCTTGTCAAGGATGGACACGAGGTTCATTTTGTTACTAACAACACGAAAGACTTCGGAAAAAACGGACTTCATCCTGATCTTGAGGTTGAGTTATTGGATGCAGCTGGGCAAATTCATTATTACCACAGTGCTAACGAGTATCTGTCGACGATCGCGGCAAAAGTCGCATCCCCGCCGATCTCTTCAGATGATCTGAAGGAGGCGTTCGCTGATTCAATTCGAGGTCAGTGCATTGCGCTTCTAGAGGAGGTTGAATCCGCAGATTACACGGTGGAGAAAGCGCTCTCGTCGAGTGTTGCAGTGGATAAAGCCGGGTTTGGGCCTGCTTACGTCATCGACGCAGGTGGGTTAATGTTAGTATCGGCGGACGTAACGCTTGTAGATACTGTTGGTGGAGCGGTCTGGGCGAGTGGAAAGTTTACCGGTTGGCTTTCCTTCAATGCAAATACGCAGGAAGTGGAACCGAGTGAGGTCGACGATCTCAATCTGAACTTCAGGTTCGAAACCCCCGCGGTAGCGGGGGCGTAGGTAGAGTGGCGCAGCTTCCAGTAAGTCGGCGCAACTGACATTAGAGCGCCGTATCGGTGCCAATGAGAAGAGCCGGCCGCCCTCGAGGGCGCCCGGCTCTTTTCGTGGGGGAGTGGCGTCAGTGTGCGGCGTCGTATGCGTCGCGGACGGCCTGGCTGATGCGGCCGCGGGAGGAGACTTCGTGGCCGTTCGCGTTGGCCCATTCGCGGATCTTCGCGAGCTCTTCCGAGTTGCCGCGCTTCGGCGCGCTGCCGGCACTGGTGCGGCCGGCGCGGCTGGTGACCTTGCGGGCGGCGGCGATGTAGTCGGAGAACGCTTCGCGGAGCGCGTCGGCGTTGTCGTCGGTGAGGTCAATCTCGTAGTTGCTGCCGTCGAAGCCGAACGTGACGGTGCGGCCTTTGCCGTCTTCGATGGTGTCGCCGGTGAGGTCGTCGACGAGGTGCGTGGTGACTTTCTGCGCCATGGGAGGTCGCCTTTCGCTCGGGGATCCTCTCCACCCTGTCATAGCTGATCCCCTAGAACGCTGCGATTGTTCTTCTCCCGATCGGCTGGTCGGGCAGACTGAGCGTGATGTCTGATTCGTCGCCAGCCGTATCCGGGTATGCCGCTGCTCTTGCCGAGCTGAAGCAGCAAGTGCGCGCTGCCCGGTTCACTGCGCAGCGCCGCGTGAATACGGAACTCATCCGTCTGTACTGGGGGATCGGTGCAACGATCCTGCAGCGCCAGGGCGACGAGGGGTGGGGGAGCAACGTCATCGGCCGGCTCGCGACGGATCTGCGTGCTGAGTTCCCGGAGATGAAGGGCTTCTCGCGGGCGAATCTGTTCTACATGCGCCGGTTCGCGGGGGAGTGGTCGGCGGATGCAGTTGTCCAACAGGCTGTTGGACAACTGCCCTGGGGGCACATCACTGTCCTCCTCGACCGGCTCGATGACCACGAGCTCCGCGACTGGTACGCCGCCCAGGCGGCCGCGAACGGGTGGTCACGGAACGTCCTCGAGCACCAGATCCGTACCGCAGCGCACACCCGCCTGCAGGCGGCACCGACGAACTTCGCCGAGATCCTTCCACCGGGCGACTCGGATCTGGCGCAGCAGATCACGAAGGACCCGTACGTGCTGGACTTCCTCGCCCTCGACGGGGACGCGAAGGAACGCCACCTCGAGCAGGCACTCGTGGACCGGATCATCGACACCCTCCGCGAGCTCGGCGAGGGCTTCGCGTTCGTCGGCCGGCAGATGCACTTCGACGTCGACGGCGACGACTTCTACGTTGACCTACTCTTCTTCCACGTCGAGCAGCTCCGGTACGTCGTCATCGAGCTCAAGACCGGGAAGTTCAAGCCGGAGTACCTCGGCCAGCTCGGCTTCTACGTCGCACTCGTCGACGACAAGCTCCGCCGACCCCAGCACGCGGACACCGTCGGCCTGCTGCTGGTCGCCGACAAGAACGACGCCGTCGTCCGCTACTCCCTCGCGGGACAGCAGAACCCGATCGGTGTTGCCAGCTACGACCTCCTCCCACCCGCGGTCCGCGCAGCTCTGCCTTCAGAGGCCGACCTCGCAGCCGCACTGGCGACAGAGACCGACAGACTCGAGTCCTGATCAGGATGACGTGCCACCAGAAACCTTCGTTTTCGCTACAACAAGCAGACAGAGCTCTCCTGACCGAATGAGGGGCGGCTTTCTTAACCGGTGGTTACTGCTGCCCGCGGCGGGCTCGACGCAGTTCTGCGACGACGCGAGCGCGCTCGGGATCCTTGGCCAGCGTGCGATCGTCGATGACGTCGATGACGTGCTGGATCAGCGCGACGACCTGCTTGGACAGGAACGCGCTGAGCACGCCGCCGACGACGGCGATGACGCCAGTCAGGGCAGCAGTACCACCGGAGGCCGTCAGCATGTCCACCGTGTCGGTGATGGGCATGATGCCACCTTCGGGGTTGGCCAGGTGTGGCCAGAACCCACCCGTCCTCGGGTGGGGGTACGGGGGCGCCGGCGCGCGTCGAAGCGCGCTCGGCGGACGGCAGGAACGGCGAGAGCTTCCTGCGGATGCCCGAGTCAGATCAGGGCATGAAAAAGGCCGGTCCCGAGAGGGCCGGCCGGAGACAGCATGGTGCCGTCTTGAGCGTCAGCGTAAAGCGCCTATGCGACACCCGCGAGATTCCGGGCAGACGCGTGCCGAGCAACCTCAGGGTAGCGGAGCAAGCGGGCATGAAAAAAGCCGATCCAGAAGACCGGCCGTAGGCGCGCACTATGAACGCAGGAGGATTCTGACACGACCGGCGGACATTCGGCAAGCACTTCGTGCCACCAGATCGCGGTGGCTACTTCGCCGGCGCGGTGATGAGGCCGGCGAGGGTGTCGAGCGCACCGGGGACGAGGGAGAAGTACGCCCAGGTGCCGCGCTTCTCGCGGTGCAGGATCCCGGCGTCAACGAGGACCTTCAGATGGTGTGACACGGTCGGCTGCGACAGGCCGAGCGGTTCCTGCAGGTCACACACGCAGGCCTCGGCGCCCTCGTGCGCAGCGACCATCGAGATCAGCCGGAGCCGTGCCGGGTCGGCGATCGCCTTGAGCGACTTCGCGAGGACCTCGGCGGATGCCTGGTCCATCGCCTCGGTGGTGACGGGCGAGCAGCACGCGGTGACGTCCTGAATGGGAAGCAGCTCGATCGTCATGGGCTCATCATCCCACGGACTTCGACACGCGTCTATATTTGCGTTCGTCGATATCGACGTGTTTCGATGTACTCGCCGGGTTCCGGCTCCCGCTCGATCCGTGAAGGACCAGCCTGATGACTCACCTCCTCGCCGTCGGCGGCAGCGACGCCGGCATCGCCGCAGCGCTCCGCGCCCGCGAACTCGACCCGACCACCGACGTGACCGTGGTCCTCGCGGACGAGTTCCCGAACTTCTCCATCTGCGGCATCCCGTACTGGGTCTCCGGCGACGTCACGACGGAAGCGTCACTCGCGCACCGCACTCGCGCCGACCTCGAGGCCGCCGGCATGACTGTGCGTTCTTCGACGTTGGCCTCGGCCGTCGACGTCGACCGTCGACGACTGACCGTCACCGGTCCCGCCGGCGAGGAGGAGATCTCCTATGACGAGCTGCTGATCGGGACTGGCGCTGAGCCGGTCCGTCCGGCTGGGGTTCCGTTCGGTGAGCCCGGGATCCACCTGCTGCACTCGATGACTGATGCCGAGCAGGTCGTCGACGCCCTCGAGCTGCTGCCCGCGGGCAGCCGCGTCGCGGTCGTCGGTGCTGGCTACATCGGCCTGGAGATGACCGAAGGGCTCGTTGCCCGCAGGTTCGACACGACACTGATCCAGCGCGGCCCGGAAGTGCTCTCCACCCTCGACCCCGAGCTCGGCTCCCTCGTCACCACCGAGGTCCGCCGCCACGGCGCGACGGTCCTCACCGGCGCCACCGTCACCGGGATCACCCCGGCCGCCGGCGGGCAGTGGCGCGTCGCCACCAGCTCCGCGTCCGGCATCGCCGAGGGCACGTTCGCGCTCGTCGTCGTCTGTGTCGGCGTCCGTCCGGTCACGGACCTCGCGGTCGCCGCCGGCGCGCAGCTCGGGCAGGCCGGCGCGATCGTCGTCGACGAGAGCATGCGCACCGGGGTGCCGCACGTGTGGGCTGCCGGTGACTGCGTCGTGACGCACCACCGCCTACTCGGCACGACGTGGCTGCCGCTCGGGACGACGGCGCACAAGCAGGGTCGTGTCGCTGGAGAGAACATGCTCGGCGGCTCGAAGACGTTCGCCGGTTCGGTGGGGACGCAGGTGGTGAAGGTGTTCGACCTGGTCGCCGCCCGCAGCGGCCTTCGCCAGCACGAGACCGGCCCACTGGATGCGTCTCCGCTGACGCGGGTGACGGTGGCGGATGACCACAAGCGGTACTACCCGGGCGCCGTCCCGCTGACCATCAGCGTCACCGGCGACCAGTCCACCGGTCGGCTCCTCGGTGCGCAGATCGTCGGGCAGCGGACGGCGGAGATCAGCAAGCGCATCGACACGTTCGCCACCGCCCTCCACGCGGAGCTCACCGTGGACGACGTCATCGATCTCGACCTCAGCTACACGCCGCCGCTCGGGTCCCCGTGGGACGCTGTGCAGGTCGCCGCGCAGGGCTGGGAACGCGCCGCCGCCGCGAACCAGGCTGCAGTGAACCAGGCCGCGGTGATCGGCTGATGGTGATGGCTGTGGTCGCTGCGGCGATCTTCGTTGCGACGCTCGTGGTGGTGATCTGGCAGCCCAAGGGCTTCCCGATCGGCTACACCGCGCTCATCGGCGCCGTCATCGCCCTCGCCACCACCGTCGTCGGCCTCTCCGACATCCCGACCGTTGTCGGGATTGTCTGGAACGCGACACTGACGTTCGTCGCGGTGGTGCTGATCTCGTTGATCCTCGACGAGGCCGGGTTCTTCGAGTGGGCAGCCCTCCACGTCGCCCGCTGGGGCCGCGGCAACGGGCGGCTGCTGTTCGTCCTCATCGTCGGCCTTGGTGCCGTCATCGCCGCGGTGTTCGCCAACGACGGAGCCGCGCTGATCCTCACCCCGATCGTCGTCGGGATGCTCCGAGCACTGAACATGCCGCAAAAGGCAGCGCTCGGGTTCATCCTCGCCACCGGGTTCATCGCCGACACCGGCAGCCTGCCGCTCGTGGTATCGAACCTGGTCAACATCGTCTCCGCCGACTACTTCCACCTCGGCTTCGCCGAGTACGCCACCGTCATGATCCCCGTCGGCATCGTCTCCGTCCTCGCCTCCCTCGGCATGCTGCTGACCTACTTCGGCAAGAGCATCCCGAAGCGGTACGACGTCCTCGCCCTCACCAGCCCCACCGCCGCGATCACGGACAGGGCGACGTTCCGCGCCGGTTGGGTCGTCCTCGCCCTGCTGCTCGTCGGCTACTTCGCCGCC
>NZ_KB714631.1:597417-630288 GCF_000349565.1 Curtobacterium flaccumfaciens UCD-AKU | reverse complement strand
CCAGAGAGGCATTCGTCTTGTACAACACCCGGGCTCACGACCAGAAGGTCATGGATCCGAGGGCTGGTTGCCTGAGCGGGACCCCGTCCGGACTGCATCTCCAGGTGTTCAACCCGGTGATCGTCTCGGCCGTTCCGTTCTCCGCCTCAGCGGCAACGAGTGATTACTTTACGCAGAGGTGAACGGCAGCGCCAAGCCGGGCCACATCCCGGGCGTGTCGGTCATCCCGCCCGGGACGACGGCTCCCCCGACAACGACGGACGGCCCGCTCCCCACCTGGGGAACGGGCCGTCCGAGAGCGTTGTCAGTGCCGAGCGATGACCGGGTTCTTGAGCGTGCCGATGCCGGAGATGGTGACCTCGACGATCTCACCGTCGCGGATCTGGCCGACGCCGGCCGGGGTGCCGGTCAGGATCACGTCGCCGGGCAGGAGGGTCCAGATCGAGGACACGAACTCGACGAGCGAGGGGATGTCGTGCACCATCTCGTTCGTCGACGCCGCCTGTCGCAGGTCACCGTCGACGCGGGTCTCGAGGCGGATGTCCGACGGGTCGATCTCGGTCTCGATCACCGGGCCGAGCGGGCAGAACGTGTCGAAGCCCTTCGATCGGGTCCACTGCCCGTCCCGCGCCTGCAGGTCACGGGCCGTCACGTCGTTGGCGATCGTGTAGCCGAGGATGACGCTCGCGAAGTCCTCGCGCCGGACGTTCTTGGCGAGCGACCCGATCACGATCGCGAGCTCGCCCTCGTGGTCGACGCGGCCGATGTCCGCCGGCAGTCGGATGGGTTCGTCCGGACCGATCACCGAGGTGTTCGGCTTGAGGAACACCACCGGGTCGTCACCGGCACGTTCGTCCATCTCGGAGGCGTGCTCCGAGTAGTTGAGCCCGACGCCGATCACCTTCGACCGCGGGATGACGGGGGCGAGGAGCTTGGCGTCGGCGAGTGCGACGCGCTCCCCCGTGGTCTCGAACCCCTGGTACATCGGGTCCCCGGCGAGCACCACCAGGTGCCGCTCGTCGAGGATTCCGTACCGGGGGTCTTCACCCTTGCTGCTGAACCGTGCGATCTTCACCGTTCGACCCTACCCACGCCTGCCGGTCGATCAGGACGCGTCGGTCAGCTTGGTCATCCACCCGTGCGGGTCGGGACGACGGCCGTACTGGATGTCGGTGAGCTCGTCGCGCAGGGACATCGTGAGTTCCCCGGCCCCCACGGTCGGCGAACCGATCGTGAAGCCCTCGCCCCGGAGTTCGGCGATCGGGGTCACCACGGCGGCGGTACCGCACGCGAAGGCCTCGGTGATGGAGCCGTCGGCGACGCCGTCACGCCACTCGTCGAGCGTCACCCGGCGCTTCTCGACCGTCAGGCCGCGGTCCTCGGCCAGCTGCAGGATCGAGTCACGCGTGATCCCCTCGAGGATGGACTCGGAGTCGGGCGTCACGAGGGTGCCGTCGGAATTGACCAGGACGACGTTCATGCCGCCGAGTTCTTCGAGGTACTTGCCCTCCACCGAGTCGAGGAACATGACCTGCTGGCAGCCGTGCTCGTAGGCCTCTTGCTGGGGCAGCAGCGACGAAGCGTAGTTGCCGCCGGTCTTCGCGGCGCCGGTCCCGCCCTTGCCGGCTCGGGCGTACTGCGTCGACAGCCAGATCGACACCGGCTTCGGGCCCGAGGTGAAGTACGCCCCGGCCGGGCTCGCGATGCAGTGGTACGCCACGGCCTGGGCGGCGCGGACCCCGAGGAACGACTCCGTCGCGATCATGAACGGCCGCAGGTACAGGCTCGTCTCAGGCGCCGAGGGTACCCAGTCGACGTCGGTCTGCACGAGCTGCCGGATCGACTCGACGAACGCCTCGACCGGGAGCTCCGGGAGCGCCAGGCGTCGGGCGGACCGCTGGAAGCGCTTCGCGTTGGCGTCCGGCCGGAACGACCAGACCGAGCCGTCTGCGTGCCGGTATGCCTTGAGCCCCTCGAAGATCTCCTGGGCGTAGTGCAGGACACTCGCGCTCGGGTCGAGGGACAGCGGGCCGTACGGGTGGATCGACGCGCTGTGCCAGCCGTCGTCCAGTGTCCACTCGACCGTGGCCATGTGGTCGGTGAAGTGCTTGCCGAAGCCCGGGTCGGCGAGGATCTGCTCCCGCTCCGCGGCTGCGCGGCGGTCGGCGGACGGGGTGCTGGCGAACTCGAGTCCGAAGGCGGTGTCGGTGCTCATGGGGAGGACTCCTTCTCAGGCGGTGGTGGTGCGTGCCGTGACCGCGGCGGCGATCGCGTCGCCGATCTCGGCCGTGCGACGCGGCGTGGTGCCCCGGTCTGCGAGGTCGGACTCCACCGCAGCCGTCACCGCCGCAGCCAGGTCACCGCGACCGAGGTGGTCGAGCAACAGGGCGACGGAGCGGATCGCGGCAGTGGGGTCGGCCTGCTGCTGGCCTGCGATGTCCGGTGCGGAACCGTGGACCGGCTCGAACATGCTGGGGAAGGTGCCGTCCGGGTTGATGTTGCCCGAGGCCGCCAGACCGATGCCGCCGCTGATCGCGCCGGCCAGGTCGGTGATGATGTCGCCGAACAGGTTGTCGGTGACGATGACGTCGAACCGTGCGGGGTCACGGACCATGTGGATGGTGACCGCGTCCACGTGCTGGTAGTCGACGGTGACATCCGGGTACTCGGCGCCGACAGCCGCGACGGTGCGCTGCCAGAGGGCTCCGGCGTGCACCAGGACGTTGCTCTTGTGGACGAGGGTCAGGTGCCGACGCGGGCGTCGGTCCGCCAACGCGAAGGCGTACCGCACGACCCGCTCGACACCGAAGGCGGTGTTCAACGAGACCTCGGTCGCGATCTCGTGCGGGGTACCGGTCCGGATCGCACCGCCGTTGCCGACGTACGGCCCTTCGGTGCCTTCGCGCACGACCACGAAGTCGACCTCGCCGGGGTCGGCGAGCGGCGTCGGGACGGCCGGGTGCACCGTCGTCGGGCGCAGGTTCACGTAGTGGTCGAACGCGAAGCGGAGCTTGAGGAGGAGCCCCCGCTCGATGATGCCGCCGGCGAGCCGCGGGTCACGCGGGTCGCCGCCGACCGCACCGAGCAGGATCGCGTCGTGCTGCGCGATGGCCGCCATGTCGTCGTCGGTCAGGATGTCCCCGGTCTCCAGGTACCGTGCGGCACCGAGGGAGAACGGGGTCTCCTGCACCACGAGGTCGTCCGGCAGGACCGCGTGCAGGACCTTCAGGGCCTCGGCGACGACCTCGGGGCCGATGCCGTCGCCACGGATGACCGCGAGTCGGATCGTCTGCGCAGTGCTCATGTCCGCCACTCCCCTAGAGCGTGATGTCGATCTCGCGGAGCGAGGACGCGTCGATCGCCGAGCGGACGTGCTCGAGGATCTCGGCAGGGACGGGTGAGTCGACCGTCAGCACGCTCAGCGCCTGGCCGCCCGCGGCTTCGCGCGAGATCTGCATCGCGGCGATGTTGATGCCGGCCTGGCCGAACTCCTTGCCGTAGACCGCGACGATGCCCGGTCGGTCGGTGTACTCCATCACGACGTGGTGCCGGTCGAGCGGCACCTCGACGTCGTGCCCGTTGATCTCGACGAGCTTCTCGACCTGCTTCGGGCCGGTGAGCGTGCCGGACACGCTGATCGCCGGGCCGTCCGACTGCGCGCCGCGGATGGTGAGCACGTTGCGGTACTCGGGGCTGTCGGTCTCGGTGATCAGGCGGACGGTGACCCCGCGCTGCTCCGCGATGAGCGGGGCGTTGACGTAGGAGACCTGGTCGCTCACGACGTCGGTGAAGACACCCTTGAGTGCCGCGAGCTTCAGCACGCTGACGTCGTACTCGGCGAGCTCGCCGTGCACCTCGACGTCGATGCTGGTGACCGGCGAGGTCGCGAGCGCGGTGAAGACCTGGCCGAGCTTCTCGACGAGCGGGATGCCGGGGCGCACGTACGGGTCGATGACCCCGCCGGCGACGTTCACGGCGTCGGGGACGAGCTCGCCGCCGAGGGCGAGACGGACCGACTTGGCGACCGAGACGCCCGCCTTCTCCTGCGCTTCGTCGGTGGAGGCGCCGAGGTGCGGCGTCACGACGACGTTCGGCAGCGCCAGGAGCGGCGAGTCCTTCGGGGGCTCGGCGACGAAGACGTCGAGACCGGCACCGGCGATGGTGTTCGACGTGAGGGCCCGGTGCAGGGCGTCCTCGTCGATCAGGCCGCCGCGGGCAACGTTCACGACGAACGCGGTCGGCTTCATGAGCGCGAACTGGGCGTCCGAGATCATGCCCAGGGTCTCCGGCGTCCGCGGCATGTGGATCGTGGTGAAGTCCGCCCGACGCAGCAGGTCGTCCAGGGAGACGAGCTCGACCCCGAGCTGCTGCGCACGTGCCGTGGTGACGTAGGGGTCGTACGCGATGACCGTCACGCCGAAGGCCTGCAGCCGCTGGGTGATGAGCGCGCCGATGCGGCCGAGGCCGATGATGCCGACGGTCTTCTCGTAGAGCTCGACACCGGTGTACGACGAGCGCTTCCACGCACCGGCGGCCAGCGAGGCGTGAGCGGCCGGGATGTGCCGCGCGAGCGACAGGATGTGTCCGACCGTGAGCTCCGCCGCCGAGATGATGTTCGAGATCGGCGCGTTCACGACCATCACGCCGGCGGTCGTCGCCGCCTTGATGTCGACGTTGTCGAGGCCGACACCGGCACGGGCGACGACCTTGAGGACCGGTGCCGCGGCGATCGCCTCGGCGTCGATCTTGGTGGCGGACCGCACGAGGACGGCGTGCGCGTCGGACAGCGCCGCCAGGAGCGCCGGACGGTCGGTGCCGTCCACGTTCCGGATCTCGAAGTCGGGCCCGAGGGCGTCGACCGTTGCGGGCGAGAGTTCTTCGGCGATCAGGACGACCGGCTTCGACACAGCAGCTGTTTCCTCACTCGAGACGGTTGGTATCCCACCATGCTATCGACGCGGGCCGGTGGTGACGACCGCGGGAGCGGTCCTGTGGAGAACCACACGACGGCCAGGGCCCACGCCGCCGGTTCCGGAGCGCCGCGCCAGCGGCGGTCCGGCCGTGCCGGTGGGGAGAGGCGCGGGGCGGTGCCGCACCGCGCCTCCTGGCCGTCGGCGGGTCGCGTCAGAAGTCCAGCAGCGTCGGGACGAACAGCTGGAGGTCGAGCCAGAGGGCGCCGGCGCCCGCGAAGGCGACCACGAACACCGCGATCGTGACGGGCAGGCTCGAACGCCGGGTGATGACGATCGCCGCGACGAACGCGACCGGCGCGATGAGGATGTCGAGCACGAGCCACAGCCACGGGGTGCTGGTCTGCAGCGAGTCGCCACCGGAGGTCGTCTGGAGGAACGCGTTGAAGGCGTCCACCCGCTGGTTGATCTGCGTGAGGTTGCCGACGGCCTGCACCGTCATGTACGCGAACAGCGCCGCGAACACGACCCAGACCACGAGCTTCGCGACGACGGGAGCGGTGGCCCGACGGGTCGTCGGGACGGCCCCGGTCACCCGAAGCTCCGGGTCAGGAGGAAGGGCCAGGGGAAGAGCACGACGGCACCGAGGAGCATCCAGAGCAGGCGGGTCCTCGTGCGGCTGCTCCGCGCCGCCCAGAGCACCACCGTGAACCAGAGTGCCGGCGCGAGGATCGCGAGGAAGCGGAGCACCTCGACGAAGAGCGTCAGGACCGTGTCGACGCCGGAGACGTACGCGGTCGACGCGGTGAGGAGCCAGGCCACCGTGTAGAGCAGGTAGAGGCCACCGAAGATGCCGAACCCGACGAGTGCACCGGAGGTCTCGGGGGCCTCGGGGTCGCGCACAACCCGGTCGCGGACCGCCACCGGGTTGTGCGCCGCGTCGACGTGCGTGGCGTCGTCGGCGTCACCCCAGCTGAGGGCGGCGTCGTCGGTGTCGACGGCGTTCGGCACGTCCGGGTCGATCGACCCGTCTGGTGGGGATGCTGCCGTGGTCATGCCCCGATTCTACGAGGGACGCGACGTCGGGCGGACCAGCGGGTGTCGGCGAGTGGCGCGGCGGCGGCGTCGGTCAGACGTCGGCAGGCTGCGTCGCGAGCACCCCGGCGACCACGTCACGGACTGCCGGGAAGAGCGGGTGGCTCTCCATCAGGCCCGTGAGGATCTCGGTCAGCGCGTGCGCGGTCGCCCCGGAACGCAGGAGCGCGTGCAGCTCGATCGACTCCGGGTCGTTCTCGTCGTCGAAGGCGAGTGCCGCACGGACGGCCCCGAGCAGGTGCTCGACGGGCAGGCCGCGCTCGGCGAGCTGCGATGCCGGGCCGACGAAGCGTTCACGACGGCCGAGCTTGCGGAGCGGATTGCGTCCGACTCGCGCCGTGGAGTCCGGCAGGTGCGGGTTCGCGATGCGGGACAGGTTCGCGGCGACGTAGCGCGCGTGGTCCTCGGGGTCGAAGCCGTGCTTCGCGATGAGCAGCGCGGTGGTCTCGGCGAGCACGCCGTCGACCTCGGCGCGGACGGCGTCGTCCTCCAGGGCTTCACGGATGAGCCGGATGCCCCGCACGTACCCGTGGTAGGCGGCCGTGGCGTGGGCGGTGTTCACCGTGTAGAGCTTGCGCTCGACGAACGGCTGCAGGTCGTCCACCCAGGTGACGCCCTCGATCGTCGGCGGTTCGGCGTCGGAACCCAGGAACGGGGTGCGCTCGATGACCCACTCGTAGAACGGTTCGAGCACGACGTCGAGGCCACCCGACTGGCCGAGGACGCCGGACTGGTCGGGCACGATGCGGTCGATGGCGCAGTTCGCGAAGACGGCGGCGATGTCGCGGTCTTCGAGGATCGGAGCGCGGCGGATGCTGGCGTGCAGGGAGTCGGTCGCGTTGAACGCGTTCTCGCACGCGACGATCGTGACGTCGCCGTGCTCGAGCGGTCGTGCCGCGAGCCCTTCGGCGATGAGCGGCGCGACGAGCGGGAGCGTGCGGGCCCCCACTGCGGTGGTCACGACGTCGGCCTCGGCGATGGCCCGGACCACGCGCTCGCGGTCGGTCTTGCTGTTCAGGGCACGGAACCCGTAGACGAGGTGCTCGACCGGCATCTCGCCGACCTCGTGCACCACGAAGCGTCCGGCTTCGTTGAGGGCCGAGACCACGCGTTCGTCGACGTCGACGAAGGTGAGCTCGTAGCCGCTCGCCACGAGGAACTGGCCCACGAACCCGCGCCCGATCTTGCCGGCGCCGATGTGGACCGCTCGCTTCGTCACCGCCATCCGACGATCATCCCATGCTGGTCGGGGCGGTCCTGACCGCCGGAGCGCAGCACGGCCGACGAGTGTCGGGAATCGGCCGCGGGGAGCGCGGAGGCATGCCGGTCCGCGGCGTGGGGGCTGGAGAAGAGCTGCTGCATAACGTTCGGGTCACATCGCGAGGCGGCGGTGCAGGGTGCACCGCCGCCTCGTCGTCGAGTGTTCTCGGAAGACTACCGCGCGGCCGAGCCGTCGACGTAGTCACCGTCGTTCTGCTTCCACGCGAAGAGCGCGCGGAGCTCACGGCCGGTGGCCTCGATGGGGTGCCCCTCGCCCTTGGCGCGGAGTGCCTTGAACTCGGGGGCGCCGGCGTCCTGATCGTCGATGAAGCGCTTCGCGAAGGCCCCGTTCTGGATGTCCGCGAGCACCGCCTTCATGTTCTCCTTGACGTCCGGCGAGATCACGCGGGGGCCGGAGACGTAGTCACCGAACTCGGCGGTGTCGGAGATCGACCAGCGCTGCTTGGTGAGGCCGCCCTCCCAGATGAGGTCGACGATGAGCTTGAGCTCGTGCAGGACCTCGAAGTAGGCGATCTGCGGCTGGTAGCCCGCCTCGACCAGGGTCTCGAAGCCGTACTGGATGAGCTGCGAGGTACCACCGCAGAGGACGGCCTGCTCACCGAACAGGTCGGTCTCGGTCTCCTCGGTGAAGGTCGTCTTGATGCCGCCGGAGCGGAGCCCGCCGATGGCCTTGGAGTACGACCACGCGAGGTCCCAGGCGGAACCGGACGCGTCGACCTCGACGGCGACGATGACGGGGACGCCACGGCCGGCCTCGTACTCGCGGCGGACGGTGTGGCCGGGGCCCTTCGGCGCGACGAGCGACACGTCGACGCCTTCGGGGGCCTCGATGTAGCCGAAGCGGATGTTGAAGCCGTGGCCGAAGACGAGCGTCGCGCCCGGCTTGAGGTTCGGGCGGATGTCCTCGGCGTAGACGATGCGCTGGACCTGGTCCGGCGCGAGGATGACGACGACGTCGGCCCAGGCCGTGGCGTCGGCCGGCGTGTGGACCTCGAAGCCCGCCTCTTCGGCCTTCTGCCGGCTCTTCGAGCCCTCCTTGAGGCCGATCTTCACCTCGACGCCCGAGTCACGGAGGTTGAGTGCGTGGGCGTGGCCCTGCGAGCCGTAGCCGATGACCGCGACCTTCTTGCCCTGGATGAGCGTCAGGTCGGCGTCAGCGTCGTACACGATGTCAGTCACGAGGGTGTGTCTCCTTGGTTCTGTGGGAGTGCCGGGCACCGTCGGCGCCCGGGAAGGGTGTGACGGGCGCTCAGCGCACCCGATCGGTGATGCTCTTCGGTCCGCGGCCCATGCCGAGGAGACCCGCACGGGCGAGCTCCTTGACGCCGTAGGGCTCGAGCACGCGGAGGATCGCCTGGATCTTGCCGGGGTCGCCGGTCACCTCGACGATCAGGGAGTCGGTCGCCACGTCGACGACCTGGGCACGGAACAGGTTCACTGCTTCGAGCACCGCCGAACGCGTCTGGTTGTCGACGCGCACCTTCACGAGCATGTGCTCGCGCTGGACCGACTGCGAGAAGTCCAGTTCGACGATCTTGATGACGTTCACCAGCTTGTTGAGCTGCTTCGTCACCTGTTCCAGCGGCAGGTCCTCGACGTCGACGACGACCGTGATCCGGCTGAGGCCGTCCACCTCGGTGTTGCCGACGGCGAGCGACTCGATGTTGAACCCGCGTCGGGCGAACAGTCCCGCGACACGGGTCAGCAGACCGGGCTTGTCCTCGACGAGGAGGGAGAGGACGTGGCTCATGCGGTTTCTCCCGTCATGTCGGCGTCTTCGTCGTCCCAGGTGGGCGCGAGTGCCTGGGCGTACTCGATGGACGAGTTGCTGACGCCCTGCGGGACCATCGGCCAGACCATGGAGTCACGGCTCACGACGAAGTCGATGACCACCGGACGGTCGTTGGTGGCGAGGGCGAGCTCGATCGCGGCGTCGACCTCGTCGGCCTTCTCGACGCGGATGCCGAGGGCACCGTACGCGTCGGCCAGCTTCACGAAGTCCGGCACACGGCGCGAGGCGTGCCCCGTCTCGAGGTCGGTGAACGAGTGCCGGCCGTCGTAGAACAGCGTCTGCCACTGCCGGACCATGCCGAGCGACGAGTTGTTGATGATCGCGACCTTGATCGGGATGTCGTTGATGACGCAGGTCGCGAGTTCCTGGTTCGTCATCTGGAAGCAGCCGTCGCCGTCGATCGCCCAGACCACGCGGTCGGGCTGGGCGACCTTCGCCCCCATCGCCGCGGGGACCGAGTAGCCCATGGTGCCGGCACCGCCGGAGTTGAGCCAGGCGTTGGGCCGCTCGTACTTGATGAACTGCGCGGACCACATCTGGTGCTGCCCGACACCGGAGGCGTACACGGCCTCGGGGCCGGAGAGCTCCCCGATGCGCTTGATGATGCCCTGCGGGGCGAGCAGCCCGTCGGTCGGCTCGGCGTACCCGAGCGGGAAGTCGGTCTTGAGCTGGTGGAGCTTCGCCCACCACTCCTCCGTCGAGGCGCGGTCCTCGACCGCGATGCCACCCCAGGCGTCGAGCAGGTCGACCAGGACCTCGCGGGCATCGCCGACGATCGGGACGTCGGCGAAGCGGATCTTCGAGATCTCGGCGGGGTCGATGTCGACGTGCACGACCTTGGCGTCCGGCGCGAACTCGTCGGCCTTGCCGGTGACACGGTCGTCGAAGCGGGCACCGAGGGCGACGATCAGGTCGCTGTCCTGCAGGCCGAGCACCGCCGGCACCGTGCCGTGCATGCCGGGCATGCCGAGGTGCTGCGGGTGCGAGTCCGGGAACGCGCCGCGCGCCATCAGCGTCGTGACGACCGGCGCACCGGTCGCCTCGGCGAAGCGGAGGAGTTCGGCGGTCGCACCGGAGCGGATGACGCCGCCGCCGACGTAGAGCACCGGACGCTGCGCCTCGGACAGCAGCTGGGCGGCCGCGGTGATCTGCTTGCCGTGCGCCTTGGTGACCGGGCGGTAGCCGGGCAGGTCGAGCTTGGGCGGCCACACGTAGGGCGCGGACTTCTGCTGCGCGTCCTTGGTGATGTCCACCAGCACCGGGCCGGGGCGACCGGTCGTCGCGATGAGGTGCGCCGCGGCGAGGGTCGCCGGCACGTCGGCCGGGTCGGTCACCAGGAACGAGTGCTTCGTGATCGGC
This sequence comes from Curtobacterium flaccumfaciens UCD-AKU, assembly GCF_000349565.1. Taxonomy (GTDB): domain Bacteria; phylum Actinomycetota; class Actinomycetes; order Actinomycetales; family Microbacteriaceae; genus Curtobacterium; species Curtobacterium poinsettiae. The sequence continues at coordinate 619,851 of NZ_KB714631.1, read as the reverse complement.
ATCGTGATGCCGACGATGTCCGCTTCCTGGAAGGCGTCGGTGCCCATCAGCGTCGAGAACACCTGGCCGGTGATCGCGATGAACGGCACCGAGTCCATGTAGGCGTCGGCGATGGCGGTGACGAGGTTCGTCGCGCCGGGACCCGACGTGGCGATGGCGACGCCGACCTTGCCGGACGACGAGGCGTAGCCCTCGGCGGCGTGGCCGGCGCCCTGCTCGTGACGGACGAGGATGTGCCGGATCGTGGTGGACGCCATCAGCTCGTCGTAGAACGGGATGATGGCTCCGCCGGGCAGGCCGAAGACGTCGGTGATCCCGAGGTGCTCGAGCGTCCGGAGGACGGCTCCCGAGCCGGTCAGGATCTCCGGCGACCGGCGTGCACCGGCGGCCGCGGACAACGGAGTTGCTTCCGTGGGCATGAGTGGTCCTTGCCTGAGTGGTGGCGGTGGTGCGGGTGTCGGACGCTAGCCCGTGACCGCGCCCTGGGCAGCGGACTTGACGAGCTTGGCGTACTTCGCGAGGACTCCGCGGGTGTAGCGCGGGGGCAGCGGGGCCCAGCCGTCACGGCGGGCCTCCAGCTCGGCCGGGTCGACCAGTAGGTCGAGCGAACGAGCCGCGATGTCGACACGGATGCGGTCGCCATCACGAACGAAAGCGACTGGACCTGCGTCCACTGCTTCCGGTGCGATGTGGCCGATGCAGAGGCCGGTTGTGCCGCCTGAGAATCGACCGTCGGTCAAGAGTAGTACATCCTTGCCGAGGCCGGCGCCCTTGATGGCCGCCGTGATGGCGAGCATCTCGCGCATGCCTGGGCCGCCCTTGGGGCCCTCGTAGCGGATGACGACGACGTCGCCCTTCTGGATACCTCCCTCGGTCAGGGCGTCCATCGCCGCGCGCTCACGGTCGAACACACGAGCCGGGCCCTCGAAGACCGAGGCGTCGAAGCCCGCGGTCTTCACCACGGCACCCTCGGGTGCGAACGAACCCTGCAGGACGGTCAGGCCACCGGTTTCGTGGATCGGGTTGTCGAGGGTGCGGAAGACCTCGCCGTCGAGTGCCGGCGGGTCGATCTCGGCGAGGTTCTCGGCGACGGTCTTGCCCGTCACGGTCATGCAGTCGCCGTGCAGCAGGCCCGCGTCGAGCAGCGCCTTCATGATCACGGGGATGCCGCCGTTGCGGTCGACGTCGACCATGACGTACTTGCCGAAGGGCTTCATGTCGGCCAGGTGCGGGACCTTCGAGCCGATGCGGTTGAAGTCGTCCAGCGACAGCTCGACCTCGGCCTCGTAGGCGATCGCGAGCAGGTGCAGGATGACGTTGGTGGAACCGCCGAGGGCCATCGCGACGGCGATCGCGTTCTCGAAGGCTTCCTTCGTGAGGATCTGGCGTGCGGTGATGCCGTGCTCGAGCATGTTCACCACGGCCTCGCCGGAGCGGTGCGCGTAGTAGTCACGGCGACGGTCCGCGCTCGGCGGAGCAGCCGAACCCGGCAGCGACATGCCGAGGGCCTCGGCGACCGAGGCCATCGTGTTCGCGGTGTACATGCCACCGCAGGCGCCCTCGCCGGGGACGATGGCGCACTCGATCTTCTTGAGCTCTTCCTCGCTCATGGTGCCGGCCTTGCACGCGCCGACGCCCTCGAAGGAGTCGATGATCGTGACTTCCTTCATCGTGCCGTCGGCCTGCTTCACGTAGCCCGGCATGACCGAACCCGCGTACAGGAAGACGCTCGCCAGGTCGAGGCGTGCGGCGGCCATCAGCATGCCGGGCAGCGACTTGTCGCAGCCCGCGAGCAGGACCGTGCCGTCGAGGCGCTCGGCGTTGACGACGGTCTCGACACTGTCCGCGATGACCTCACGCGAGACGAGGGAGAAGTGCATGCCCTCGTGGCCCATCGAGATGCCGTCGGAGACGGAGATGGTGCCGAACTGCAGCGGGTATCCGCCACCGGAGTGCACGCCCTCCTTCGCACCCTGTGCGAGACGGTCGAGCGACAGGTTGCAGGGCGTGATCTCGTTCCACGAGGACGCGATGCCGATCTGCGGCTTGCTCCAGTCCTCGTCTCCCATACCGACGGCCCGCAGCATGCCACGCGAGGTGGTTGCTTCGATCCCGTCGGTGACGACCCGGCTGCGCGGCTTGACGTCGATATCAGGCATGGGATGAGTCTAGGACGGTTTGGGATACCAGCCGTCCACCCCCGTGCTTTCTCATGCTCGGGGGCCGTTATCAGCGGGTGGCGCGCAGCCTCGCCAGCTGCTTCAGGACCCCGGTCAGTGCCGCCGGGTCGGCGATGCGGTACCCGGCCCGGGTCTCGCCCGGTCCGACCTTCACCCCGACGTCGCCGTCGCCGAGCACGCGGAAGGCGTCCTCGTCGGTGACGTCGTCGCCGGCGAAGAACACCGCGTCGGCGCCGTGCAGGTCGCGGAGCCGGGCGATGGCGTCACCCTTCGTGACGTGCCGCACCGCGAACTCGACGATGTCCTTGCCACCGCGCTCGAGCACCTCGGGGTCGGCCTCGTGCGCAGCACGGCTCGCCGCCGCGTCCGCCTCGGCTGCGACCTCGGCGGAGACACGTCGGGTGTGCACCCCGTGCCCGGCGGGCTTGTGCTCGATGACGACGCCCGGGAACCGTGCCCCGACCTCGTCGAGCGCCGCACCGATCCGTGCGACACGATCGACCTCGTCGTCCGTCAGCGCGGCCTCGTCGTGGCCGTCCACGCGCCACTCGACGCCGTGCGAGCCGACGAGCGCCATGTCCTCGGGCGCGTGGGTCACCTCGGCGAGGCTGCCGAGGGGACGCCCGGACACCAGCACCACCTCGGTGTCCTTCGCGCGGTGCAGGGTCAGCACCGCCGCCCACGAGCCGGGCAGCGCCCCGACCTGCGACGGGTCGTCGGCGAAGGGGGCCAGCGTGCCGTCGAAGTCGAGGGCGACGATGAGTCGCGGCGCAGCCGCGAGCGTCTCGAGGGCCGCGTCGATGGCGGACTGGTCGGTGGTGGTCTCAGTCATCACGTGCCTCCCGGGTGTCCTCGGCAGCCCTGGCGGACTGGGCGTCCTGGTCGAAGATCGACATGTTGTCGGTCTGCGCCTCACGGTGCTGCTCGCGCGGGTCGGCGGCGGACGGGTCGATCTGGGCGTTCCGCGGCGCGTGGCGGTCGAGCGCCTCGAGGAACGAGCGCGACCAGCGCGCAACGTCGTTGTCGCGGACCCGCTTGCGGAGCGCACGCATGCGCGTCGACCGCTCGCGACGCGGCATCTGGATCGCACGTTCGATCGAGTCCTTGAGCGCACCGATGTCGTGCGGGTTGACGATCACGGCCTGCTTGAGTTCGTCGGCTGCCCCGGCGAACTCGGACAGGATCAGCACGCCGTCGTTGTCGAACCGGGCGGCGACGTACTCCTTCGCGACGAGGTTCATGCCGTCCCGCAGCGCCGTGACGAGCATGATGTCGGCGGCCAGGTACAGCGCCACCATCTCCTCGCGCGGGTAGCCGTGGTGCAGGTACGAGATCGGCTGGTGGCCGATGACACCGAGGTCGCCGTTGATGCGGCCGACGCTCAGCTCGATCTCGTCGCGGAGCGCCGCGTACGAGTCGACACGCTCGCGGCTCGGGCTCGCGACCTGGATGAGGGTGGCGTCCTCGACCGCGATGCGGCCGTCCTCCACCAGCTCACCGAAGGCCTTGATGCGGTGCCGGATGCCCTTGGTGTAGTCGAGCCGGTCGACGCCGAGCAGCACCGTCTTGGGGTTGCCGAGGCTCGCGCGGATCTCCCGCGCACGCTCCTGCACCTCGGGCTTGCGGGCGATCGCCTCGAAGCTCTCGGCGTCGATCGAGATCGGGAAGTGCCGTGCCTCGACGTGACGGACCGTGATGCCCTTTCGGCTGCGCGGGGCGGCCGGGTCGTCGACGGGGACGTCGATCGTGGTGCCCTTGGTCGTGTAGCCCTTGATGTGCCGCACCGCGCGCAGGAAGTCGCTGGCGTCGTCGTGACGCTGGAAGCCGATGACGTCGGCGCCGAGCAGCCCGTCGAGGATCTGCGCACGCCACGGCAGCTGTGCGTAGATGCCGACCGGCGGGAACGGGATGTGGTTGAAGAAGCCAATCGTCAGGTCGGGACGCTTCGCCCGGAGCAGGGCCGGCACGAGCTGCAGCTGGTAGTCCTGCACCCAGACGATGCCGTCCTGCTCGACGATCTCGGCGATCTGCTCGGCGAAGCGCTCGTTGACCCGCTTGTACGCGTTCCACCAGTCGCGGTGGTAGCTCGGGTGCTCGATGACGTCGTGGTACAGCGGCCAGAGCGTGTCGTTGCTGAAGCCCTCGTAGTACTCCTCGACGTCGTCGTCGGAGAGCGGCACGGGCACGATGTGGATGCCCTCGTTGTCGAACGGTGCCACCTCGACCTCGGCCTGCCCCACCCAGCCGACCCAGGCTCCGTCGTTCGCGCGCATCACGGGTTCGAGGGCGGTGACGAGGCCGCCGGGCGAGTGCCGCCAGCCCTCGTTGCCGTCCTGGTCGACGACGCGGTCCACCGGGAGACGGTTGGAGGCGACGACGAACGAGTAGCGGGTCTGTTCGGTGCGGTCTGCAGGCATGGGGTGGTGTGATCTCCGTTCCGCCCGGCCGGAGCCGGGTGCGTCGGGTGCGTCGGGTGCGTCGGTGCGTCGGCCGGCGTGGTGTGCCGGGTCCGGCGACCCGGGTCCGGCGTGCTGCGCCGGGTGCGCTGCCGAAGTTACCAGCGTGGGGACAGCACATTCACGGGCGATCGGCGGTTCCGCTACGCTGCAGGCACGTGTCGGGGGGACACGGGTGCTGGAGTGCGGCGCCGGCCTCCCGGTCGGAGAGGACCCCCAGCCGTGAGCGAGAACCCGCCCAACCAGCCCGTCCCGCCGTCGCAGCCCGGCGGCCAGCCCGGCCCCGGCCAGCCGGCTTGGAACGGCCAGCCCGGCCCCGGCCAGCCAGCTTGGAACGGCCAGCCCGCCTGGCAGCAGCAACAGCAGCCTGGAGGCCCGCAACAGTGGCCGGGTCAGCCCGCCCCCGCCGCGCAGCCGTCCGATGCGTTCGGTCGCTTCCTGCGGTCCGTGTCCGGTCGCGACTGGCTGGCGGCCGTCCTCGCCGCCGTCGGCGGCTGGGTCGCGGCCTACGTCGTCGCGGGGCTCTCCCTGCTCATCACCGTCGGGCTGCTCGCGTCCGGCGGCAGCGGTTCGGCCGCTCCGTCCACCGGGTCCGGCACCGACCTCGGCGCGGGTCAGGCCCCCGACGTGGAGTCCCTGCTCTCCGGCGTGAGCGTCCTGCTCGGTGCGCCGGCGCAGCTCGTCGCCCTCGCCGACCTCGGCCGGCTGCACCTGTCCGGGTCGATCGGGTTCCTCGGTTCCGGATCGGGCTCGCTCGCCGTGGTGCCGGCGCTGGTGCTCGCCGCGCAGGTCGTGCTGGCCGTCGTGCTCACCCGGCGGATCCGCAGCCGTGCACTCGGTCGCTCCCAGGTGCTCGTCACCGCGGTGGTCTCCGGTCTGGTGACCACGGTGCTCACGAACGTCGCGGCCGCACTGTTCGCGATCCGGTTCCCGTCGGTGTCCGGTGCGGTCATCGAGCCGGTGCACGCCGTCGGTGTCGGCAGCATCCTCGGGGCGTTCGTCATCGGTGCCCTGGCGGCGCTCCTCGCTCGGCCCTCCGTGCTCGCCGGTCGCAGCGTCTTCGCCGTCCGTCTGCTCGGCACGCTCCGCGTCGCCGCGTCGCAGCTGACGGTCCTCGTCGTGCTGGTCGCCGTCGTCGTCATCGTCGTCGCGCTCATCGCCCAGCCCTCCTACGGCTCCGCACTGCCGCTGTTGCTCGGCAACGTCGCGATCGGGCTCACGGCGCTCGGGTTCTTCGGTGGTGTGGGCACGTCCGGCTTCGGGTCCGCCAGCGACACCGCCTCGGTGTTCGGCGGAGCGGGTGGCTGGACCTGGCTCGTCGTGCTGTTCGTCGTCGTCACCTCGATCATGGCCGGGCTCGCACTCGCCGTCCGCCGCAACGACCGGATGCGCTCGACACTGGACTGGGTCGTCACGCCGCTCGTGTGGTTCGCACTCGGCCTGCTGTTCTTCGTCCTCGGCACCGGGGTCGTCTCGTACCAGGTGAGCAGCACGAGTTCGGTGGACGGGTCCGGGTCGATCGGCATCGCGCCCTGGACGCCGATCGTCTTCGCCCTGTGGGGTGGCGCGATCGAGGTCGTCGCCCGGTACCTGGCCCCGGTGCTCCTGCCCCGTCTCGGCGGTGCCGTGGTGCTCCGCACGTCGCGTGTGGTCGGGGCGGACCCCCGCCCCGTGGTGCCACAGGCGTTCCCGGCCGCAGCCCCCGCCGACACGGGCATGCCCGCTGCCCCGGCGGCTCCCGCCGACCAGACCGTTCCCGGTGCGCCTGCCGCGCCCGGTGTGCCGGATGCTCCCGGTGCATCGGGTGCTCCGGCGGCTGCCGGCGATCCGGCTGCCGCCGCGTGGACCACTCCCCCGGCCGCCGACCAGCAGGCGCCGTACCCGCCGTCCGGGTCCGCCCCGCAGTCCGCGTACGGGTCGCAGCCGCCTTACGGCGCGGGCAACCTGCCGCCCTACGGTGCGCAGCCGCAGTCCGGCGGCCAGCCGGCGTACGGGTCGCAGCCGTTCATCGGCGGCGGCGCCCCGGCCCCCGCCCCGATGTCCCCGCGGGCCAAGAAGATCCTGGTCCGTTCGCTCATCGCCGGAGGTGCCGTGATCGTGGTCGTCGTCGCGGGTGCGGTCACGACGAGCGTCCTCCGCGCCAACGTGTGGGGCCCGGCCCCGACGGTCAAGTCGTACGTGCAGGCCATCGCCAGCGGTGACGCCGACACCGCCGCCGACCTGAGCGACGTGCCGGACGACGCCGCGATGCTCGACACGAAGGTGCTGCGGAGCGCGAAGGACCGTCCGTCCGACATCCACGTCGGGCGGGTCGCCCAGACCGGGGACTCGGCGATCGCCACCCTGAGCTACACGCAGGACGGCAAGAACCGCTCCGGTCAGGTGACGTTGCGCCGGACCGGCACCTCGTTCCTGGTGAAGGACGAGTGGCGTGTCACGCAGCCGCTCGCCCAGCAGGTGACCCTGACGGCGTCCGAAGTGCTCGAGGGTGCACCGGTGACCGTCGGCGGCAAGGAGATCGGGAAGATCAGCGACGGCAAGTTCACGTCCCTCGCCTACCCCGGCAGCTACGAGGTCTCGGTCGGCGGGTCGAAGTACTTCACCGGCGGCACCGAGAAGGTGAGCGTCGGGGCGGTCTCGTCCGGCTACGTCGACTTCGCGCCGAAGGCCACCAAGGCCCTCGAGCAGGACGCCGAGCAGTACGTGTCCGACCTGATCGACGACTGCGCCGAGAAGACCGAGCTCCGCGCCCTGAGCGGCTGCCCCTGGTACGGGCCGTACGACGCCGACGGCGGCGTGCGGTACGACGTCACGTCGATGCCCGAGCTGGAGGTCGAGGCATCACGCTCCGGCACCGTGATGGTGACGAGCACGAAGGACGGGAGCGTCTCGTACGACTACAAGTCCTACCTCGGTGACAAGAAGCGCGGCGAGGACTCGTTCAGCGTGAGCGAGTACCTGAAGGTCGAGGACGGCAAGCTCGTCTCGGCGTACTGAGCAGGAGCCGACTGATCGGCGCAGGCTGAACGGGAGTCGCTGCACCGACTCCCCGGCACCACGACGGCCGACCCGCGATCCTCGCGGGTCGGCCGTCTCAGTAGGCTGACGGACATGGTCAGGACACGGGCGTGGTGCAAGGGCGACACGGTCGAGCGGGACTTCCCCGTCGACCGGATCTCCGACCTCGTCGCCGACCCGGACACCTTCGTGTGGATCGACCACACCGACCCGACGTCGGCCGACCTCGAGCAGATCGAGGAAGAACTCGGGATCCACGCCCTCGCCGTCGAGGACGCCGTCGAGCACGGCCAACGCCCGAAACTCGACCGGTACCGGGACAGCCTGTTCCTGGTCGTCTACGACGTGGGCGGTACGGACGACGCCGGTGACCTGATCACGCACGAGGTCAAGGCGTTCGTGACGGAACGCGCCCTCGTCACGATCCACGGGTCCGACGTCGACACCGCCCGGATGGAACACCGTCTGAGCGCGAACGCCGACATGGCCGGACACGGCGTGCCGTGGCTGGTGTGGGCGCTGCTGGACGCCGTCGTCGACCGGGCCACCGACACCGTCGAGGACCTGGAGCGGCAGATCGATGCGCTCGAGGACGACCTGTTCGAGCCGGGCGATCCCCGTGAGCAGCAGGTCCAGCGACGGTCGTTCCGGCTCCGCAAGACCCTCGGGGTGCTCCGGCGGCTGGTCGTGCCGACGCGGGACAGCGTCGCGTCGTTGCTGCACGGCGACGCGGAGACGATCTCGAACGGCATCCGGCCCTACTTCCGCGACGTCGAGGACCACCTCGTCTCGATCGCCGACTCGGTCGAACAGCTCCGCGACGCCGTGTCGAGCGTGCTGGAGACGACCCTGAACCTGGCATCGAACCGGCAGAACACCGTGATGAAGAAGGTCACGAGCTGGGCGGCGATCATCGCGATCCCGACCGGGGTGACGAGCTTCTTCGGGCAGAACGTCGCGTTCCCGGGCGAGGGCGCCTGGAGCGGACTCTGGGCGTCGCTCGCGATCATCACCGCGTCGTCGCTCGTGCTCTACCGCGTCTTCAAGACCCGCGACTGGCTCTGAGCGACGGCCCCGCCCGCGTCAGAGGGTGAGCGCCAGGACCCCGGCGACGACGGTGAGCGGCGCCACGATGCACCCGAGCGCCATGTACCGGCCCCACGACAGGTGCACACCCTCGGCCGACAGCCGTGCGTGCCACAGCAGCGTCGCGAGCGAGGCCCACGGCGTGATGAGGCAACCGGCGTTCACACCGATCAGCAGTGCCGCGTACCGCAGGGCCTCGTGCCCGGCAGCTGGTTCGAGCACCAGGTACGCCGGCAGGTTGTCGATGCCGTTGGCCGCCACCGCGCCGGCACCACCGAGCAGCAGCAGCGGCCCCGTTCCGGTTCCACCCTGCAGCGCGTGCACGATCGGGTCGGTGATGCCGGTCGTGTGCAGCGCCTCGACCACCACGAAGAGCCCGGCGGCGAACACCAGGGTGGACCACGGCACGCGGGACACCCGGAGCTCGGACGGCGACCGGAACGCCGCGACCACGACGAGCACCACGGCGGCCAGGACCGCGGCGATCCACACGGTCACCCCGGCGGTCAGGGCGACGACGAGCGCGACGAGCACGGCGGAGGCAGCCCAGAAGGACACCGGGTCGCTCGGCTTGCGGACGGACACCGGTGTGTAGCGGCCGAAGAGCTTGCCCCGGAACACCACCAGCAGGACGACGCACGGCACGACCACACCGGCGACCGCGGGCCAGGCCATCAGCCCGGCGAACGCCAGCGGGCCGTCGCGCCCCATCCGGTCGACGGCGAGCAGGTTGGTCAGGTTGGACACCGGCAGCAGCAGCGACGCGGTGTTCGCGAGCCAGACCGTGGTCAGCGCGAACGGCATCGGGGGCAGACCCACGCGCCGTGCGAGCGAGATCACGATGGGGGTGAGGAGCACCGCGGTGGTGTCGATCGACAGGAAGACGGTGCAGAGGACGGCGAGCACGACGACCGCGCCCCAGAGGCCGATGGTGCGCCCGCCACCGACCCGGGCGGCGACGTCGGCGAGGCGGTCGAAGACCCCGGCGTCCGCAGCGAGCTCGGCGACGATCGTCAGCCCGAGCACGAACCCGAGGACCGGCAGGACCCGGTCCGCGAGCACGGCGAGGTCGTCGAGGGGCAGCAACCCGAACACGACGCAGACCGCGCCGACCACGAGCAGGGCCGCTCCGATGACCGCTTGACGCACGAACGCTCCTTCACCCGGTGCCGCGGCCGGGTGACCGGCGGCGCTCCAATGTACGGGCCGGTAGCGTTGTCAGCACGACGACAGGAGGCCTCTGTGCGCAAGTTCATGTTCAACGGTGCGGTGTGGAGTTCGCTCATCAGCGGCTACAGCGTGCTGCAGACCACCCGACAAGGACCGCGTGACTGGCGGCTCGCGCTGACCTGGGTCGCGTGGATCGCCACCACGATCGTGGCCATCGGCACGGTCGTCGAGGACGACCGCGCCGTCAAGGCCCTCCAGTAGGTCGGAAGGCCGAAGGGGCCGCGGTCGCGGCCCGCTGGCGGACGGACGGGCGCCCCGCTCATCGGCGACGCGAAGCGTTGCGCGGGGCGCGCCGACCGAGCCTGCGAGGGAGGCGTGCCAGCTGGCACCGGGCCTCCCGTCCGTCTTCCGTGCCGTCCACGGCAACCGGTGCCGCAACCGGGTCAGCGCTCGGAATCCGGGATGCCGGAGGTCTGGATCGGTCCGGTGAAGAGCGCTCCGCGCTCGTCGTCGCCGAACAGCTGCGAGTCGCCCTCGGTCGCGCGACCGCTTCCACGTCGGCGGGGCGCCGTCGGCTCGGTGAGCTGTACCCGCTGCACCGGCAGGGCGTCGGGGTGGGTGCGCTGGATCCACTCGACCATCTCCTCGCGGACGTAGCAGCGCAGGTCGAACAGGCCGCCGGCGTCCGGCGCCGTCACGAGGATGCGGACGCGGACCAGTCCCCCGACCGCGTCGGTGACCTGGAGCACCTTGACCCGGCGGTCCCAGATCGTCGACGTCTCGAGGATCCGGTCGAGCTCGGCGCGCATGTCGGCCGGGCTCACCCGCCAGTCGAGGTCGAACTCGACGGCGCCGAGGAGCTCGCTGCCGGTCCGCGTCCAGTTCTCGAACGGGGTGCTCGTGAAGTACGTCGACGGCAGCACGAACCGCCGGTCGTCCCACAGGTGCACGACGACGTAGGTCAGCGTGATCTCCTCGATCCGCCCCCACTGCTGCTCGACCACGACGACGTCGTCCACCCGGATCGACCCGGAGAAGGCGAGCTGCATGCCGGCGAACACGTTGCCGAGTGTGGACTGCGCGGCGAGGCCCGCGACGACGGAGATGAGGCCGGCGCTGGCGAGCACGCTCGCGCCCGCCGCCTCGACCCCGTCGAAGGTCAGCAGGATCGCTCCGACGGCGATGATGACGAGCAGGGCGACCGTGAGCCGACGGATGATGAGCACCTGGGTGCGGATGCGGCGCGCCTGCCGGTTGTCGGGCACGTCGATGCGGAAGCGGTGCAGCCCGAGGTCCTCGAGGAAGATCGCGACGTGGCACGCGAGCCAGCAGCCGACCGCGATCGTGACGATGAGGAAGCCGTGCACGACCTCGTCCCGCCACGGGTAGGCGTCGGCGTTCCGCGGGATGCTCGAGGTGAACGCGATCCAGAGCAGCACCACCAGCAGCACGGTCCGGAACGGGTGCTTCGTCCGGCGAGAGAGCACGCCGGCCCAGCGTTCCCGGCGCGCGACCGCCCGCAGGACCAGGTGCAGGACGAGGGCGACGACGGCGGTGACGAGCAGGGCGAACCCGGTCGCGACGAGCAGTCGGAGGAGGATGTCCATCCCTCCATGCAAGCAACGGACGACGGCCGTCGTTCAGGTTCGGGCCGCCGTCGGCTGTGCGGACGTTCAGCAGCTTCCGTTCGTCGGAACGGGGGTTTGCGTGACGGCCCGGTCCGGAGCGCATGTAGGTTGTCGCGCATGACAGCGCAGAACGACACGGGTGTGAACCGAGCGCCGGCGAACGACTTCTCGCACGAGCAGGAGGGCTACCAGCACGGTCTGAAGCCCCGGCAACTGCAGATGATCGCGATCGGCGGCGCGATCGGAACCGGGCTCTTCCTGGGTGCCGGCGCACGACTGCACACCGCGGGCCCCGCGCTCGCGCTGACGTACCTGGTCGCCGGCGTCTTCGCCTTCTTCATCCTGCGTGCACTCGGCGAGCTCGTGCTGCACCGGCCGTCCTCGGGGTCCTTCATCTCGTACGCCCGAGAGTTCTACGGCGAGAAGTTCGCGTACGCGGCCGGCTGGATGTACTTCCTGAACTGGGCGATGACCTCCATCGTCGACACCACCGCCGTCGCGATCTACCTGCAGTACTGGTCCGCCTTCACCGCGGCGCCGCAGTGGCTGCTCGCACTGATCGCCCTGATCGTCGTCCTCGCGGCGAACATGGTCGCCGTGAAGGTGTTCGGCGAGCTCGAGTTCTGGTTCGCCCTGATCAAGGTGGCCGCGCTGGTGGCGTTCCTGGTCGTCGCGATCGTCTGGCTCGTCTTCGCGTTCCCCGTCGAGGCCGGTGGCGAGGCCGTCCGGACCGGGTTCACGATCTGGGGTGACAACGGCGGGCTGTTCCCGAAGGGGCTGCTCCCCGCGGTGATCGTGATCCAGGGCGTCGTCTTCGCCTACGCCGCGATCGAACTCGTCGGCACGGCATCGGGTGAGACGCAGAACGCCGAGAAGGTCATCCCGCGTGCGATCAACTCCGTCGTCTTCCGCATCGCGGTGTTCTACGTCGGGTCGATCGTCCTGCTCTCCCTGCTGCTGCCGTACACCTCGTACAAGGACGGCGAGAGCCCGTTCGTGACGTTCTTCTCGTCGCTCGGCAACCCGCACGTCGGCGCGATCGTCGGCGGCATCATGAACTTCGTCGTGCTCACCGCCGCGTTGTCGTCGCTGAACGCGGGCCTGTACTCGACCGGCCGGGCGCTGCACTCGATGGGCATGAACGGGTCCGCGCCGAAGTGGACCACGAAGATGTCGAAGGGCGGTGTGCCGTACGCCGGCATCCTGCTCACGGCGGCCTTCACCGTCGCGGGTGTCGTGCTCAACTACTTCGTCCCGAAGCAGGCGTTCGAGATCGCGCTGAACATCGCCAGTCTCGGCATCATCACCGCGTGGGGCACGATCATCCTGTGCCAGATGCGGCTGCGCCAGTGGGCCAAGCAGGGTCTGGCGAAGGAACCCTCGTTCAAGCTGCCCGGCGCTCCGGTCACCGCCTGGCTGACCCTGGCGTTCCTCGCCTCGGTCATCGTCCTGATGGCGATCGACTACCCGGTCGGCACGTACACGATCGCGTCCCTCGTGGTCATCATCCCGCTGCTCATCGTCGGCTGGTTCCTGCAGCGCGACCGCATCCTGCGCATCGCCGCCCTGCGCGAGGGCGTCACGGGTCCGTACCCGATCGGCGTCCGCAACCCGGCTGCCCAGGTCCGCCGTGACGACGACCGGAACGGAGACGGGGTCTAGCACGCCCCGGTTGTCCCCGGAACGCAAGGCCGCACCGCGCGATCACGAACGGTCCGGCACCCGTCGCTACCATCAGCGGGTGCCGGACCGTTCTGTTTCCCCCACCCTCGACCTGCAGCTCAGCTGGCGGGGTGCGTTCGGACGCCTCCGGGTGTTCGCGGACCGGCTCGAGGCCGAGACCGACTACCAGCGCGAGGCACGCACGGTGGTGCCGATGGACGCCGTGCAGGGGTGGCGCCTCGGGCCGTGCGACGAGGACGCGGTCTGCGTCGAGTTCGTCGCGGAGCAGGAGACCTACCGGGTGCTGCTCGACACCCCGGACGAGCATCTCGCTGCGCTGGCGATCCGGAAGGTGCTCGGGCCCCCGCTGGAGTCCTGAGGACGCAGGGTCAGTCGTCGGTGTCGACGCGGTCGGTGACGACGTCACCGGAGCCGGCGTCGATGCGCACGCTGTGCTTCGTGCCGGACGAGTCGAGCACGTCGCCCTCCCAGACCACCGTGCCGACGTGGTCGTCGAGCCCGAGCTCGGTGACGGTCCCGGCGTGCAGGTCCTGGAAGGCGTCGACGGCCTGCTTGACGCTCAGGTCGGCGGCTGTGACGAAGCGCTCGTGCTCGGCCGTGTCGTCCGCGTCGCCGGCTTCGGTCTGCGGGGTGCCGGCGACCGAGGTGCCGTCGGCGTTCGTGTGCACCTCGTGCTCGGTGCCGTCCTTCGTCACGACGAGGACCTCGTAGGCGGAGGCGCCCTGCTCCTGCTCGACCGAGATGACGGTGCCCGAGCCGACCTCGCCGCGTGCGGTGGCGACCGCTGCGAGCAGGGCCTTGTTCGAGCCGACCGCCGCCGCGCCGGGCGAGGACGAGCCGGTGCCGCTGCCGCTGCCGGCGGAGTCCGTGGCCGACGAGCCGACCGAGCCGGAGCCGGCCGAGCCCGTGTCGTCGTCGGAGTCGTCGCTGGCGCAACCGGTGAGGGCGAGAGCCGCCACGATCGGCAGGGCGGCGAACGCGGCGACGCGGCGGGCGGACGGCTTCTGGTGCTGGGTGCGGAAGTTCATGTGACGAGCATCTCGTCGGGGTGCTGAAGCAGGCCTGAAGCGACCTGTTCAGCCGCCGAGTGCGATGCGGACGACGAACCGGGCGCCGCCGAGTGGTGACGCGACGACGGTCGCGTCACCACCGTGCGCACGGACGGCGTCCCGCACGATGGCGAGTCCGAGGCCCGCGCCGCCCGCATCGCGGCTGCGGGCCTCGTCGAGACGGACGAACCGCTCGAAGACGCGTTCCCGCTCGCCCTCGGGCACGCCGGCGCCGTCGTCGTCCACCGTGAGCACCGCCGACCCGTCGTGCTCGGTGAGCGAGACTGCGACGCGGGTGCTCGCGTGCCGGACGGCGTTGTCGACGAGGTTCCGGACCACTCCGGCCAGCACGCGCTCGTCGCCGAGGACCCGCGCCGCCGAGATCGCCGAGCCGTCCACCCAGACCGCGCGCACGGCGCCGTCCGGTCCGGACCAGGCCCCGGCCTCTGCCCCGGTCGTGGCCCGTGCTCGTGCGCGGGCCACGGCGTCGAGGGCGAGGTCGTCGAGGTCGACGGGGCGCCGTGCCCGGATCCCGCCCTCGTCGAGGCGGGAGAGCTCGAGGAGCCCGGCGACGAGGTCCTGCAGGCGCACCGCCTCGGACCTGACGACGTCGGCGAGGTCGGCCACGTCGGAGCGTTCCGGGTGGGCGACGGCGACCTCGGCGTGCTGCCGGATCGACGCGATCGGTGACCGGAGCTCGTGGGAGGCGTCGGAGACGAACCGCCGCTGGCTCTCCGCGGACCGGTCGAGGCGGTCGAGCATCGCGTTCATCGTCGTCGCGAGCCGCGCGACCTCGTCACCGGTGTCCGGCACCTCGACCCGAGCGTCCGGGTGGGCGGCACGGATCGTCTCGACCTCGGTGCGCATCCGCTCCACGGGCCGCAGCGACCGCCCGGTGACGGCCCAGGTGACCGCCACCAGCAGCAGCACGAGCACGGGCACCCCGACCGCGAGGAGCGCGACGGCGGTGCGGACCGCGGTGTCGGCCTGGTCGAGCGAGGCGCCGTAGACGAGCGTCGCCTCGCCGCCGCCCGGCAGGTCCACGTCGTCCGCGACGAGCAGCCACCGTTCACCGTCGTGGGACCACCGGGACTCGTCGGCGGTGGGCAGGGCGTCGCCGTCCGCGTCCTCGCCGTGCGCCAGGACCGCTCCGCCGTCGCCGATCACCTGCACCAGGACGTCCTCGTAGTCGGTGACCGCGGACGCGCCGTCCGCCTCGACCCGGGAGGACACCTGCTCGAGCCCGGCCTCGGCCGAGGTGCGCACGCCGTCGAGCAGCACGAGCCGCAGCACGACGACGAACGCCACCGCGCCGATGACCAGGGCCGCGAGCACGACGAGCCCCGCGCCGAGGGTGGTCCGGGCGCGGACCGATCGGAAGCGCCGTGGTCGGGTCGGCGCGGCCCCGCTCACGCCGGGACGCGGGCCCGGGCTCGACCCGTCAGCCACCGTCGGCCGCCAACCGGTACCCGGCGCCGCGGACCGTCTCGATCGCGGCACGCCCGAAGGGCCGGTCGAGCTTTCGACGGAGGTGCCCGACGTACACCTCGACGATGTTCGGGTCCCCCTCGAAGTCGACGTCCCAGACGTTCTCGATGACGTCCCGCTTCGACCGCACCTGCCCCGGGTGCCGTGCGAGGTACTCGAGCACGGCGAACTCGCGGCTGGTCAGCTCGACCTGGGTCCCGCCCCGGGCCACGGTGCGCGCCGCGGGGTCGACCACCAGGTCGCCGAGCGTCAGCACCGTGGGGCGCTCCCGTGCGCCGCGGCGGACGAGCGCCCGGAGCCGGGCGACGAGCACCGGGTGCGAGAACGGCTTCGTGACGTAGTCGTCGGCCCCCGCGTCGAGTGCCTCGACCTGGTCCCACTCGCCGTCCTTCGCGGTCAGCATCAGCACGGGGGTCCAGTCACCGTCGGCACGGAGCTGGGCGCACACGGCCCAGCCGCTCAGGCCGGGCATCATCAGGTCGAGCACGATCGCGTCGTAGCGGAACTCCCGCGCGTGCCACAGGCCGTC
Organism: Curtobacterium flaccumfaciens UCD-AKU; assembly: GCF_000349565.1. Lineage (GTDB taxonomy): Bacteria > Actinomycetota > Actinomycetes > Actinomycetales > Microbacteriaceae > Curtobacterium > Curtobacterium poinsettiae. The sequence continues at coordinate 603,564 of NZ_KB714631.1, read as the reverse complement.
CACGCCGTCGTTCGCGACGTCGACCGCCCACCCCTCGGCCTCGAGCCCGCGGCGCACCCCATCGGCGAGCCGGACCTCGTCGTCGACCACCAGCACACGCATGGCACCGATCCTGCCGTGCCCCGCTGAAGCAGGGCTGAAGCGGCCCGCGATCGTGGCCAGGGGCGGACGGGAGGCCCGTGGCGGCACCGCCACGCGCCTCCTGTCCGGCGGTGGTCCGGACCAGGGCCGCGCAGCCCGCCTGCGCGGGCTCAGACCAGCAGCAGGATCCCCGCGATGACGGAGGCGACGGCGATGGCGAGCGCGACGAGCAGGAGCACGAGGTGCACCGTGTAGAACGTCGTCGGCTTGCCGGCGGCGTCACGGGCACGCGTGTCCTTCGCGACGCGCTGGAAGAAGCGCGGCCAGGTGATGACGTTGAACACGGCACCGAGGAACAGGACGACTGCGGCGAAGACGAGCACGGTCCGATCCTAGACAACCCACGACCGGGACGAGACCGGGCGGGTGGTGCTCGGCCGCCCCCAACGCGGCCGAGTCCCGACCCGGCGAGGCCACAGGATCTGTAGCACTTGCTACAGACTGTACACGGCATGCCCCACAGCGTCGAGCACCGAACGGCTACGCGGTCTCGAGGGCTGCCTCGGCATCGGCGAGGACGGCACGCTCCGACTCGGTCAGGGACGCCCGTGCACCGCGGACCCCGTCGTTGATCTCGACGATGCGGCGGCTGAGGAGCGTCGCGGGGTCGTCGGTCGGCGGGTAGGCGTTGTCCACCCCGAGCCGCTCGTGCAGGGGCGCCAGACGCTGCAGCGCTGCGTCCACCCTGCGGGCACGGCGTCGGCGCGAGATCCGGTGCCCGAACACGAGCAGGAGCATCCCGGACGCCACGCACAGCACCGCTCCCGGGGTGGTGACGTCGTAGGGCAGCGAGAGCGCGTGCGTGACCTGCAGGTCGCCGGCGACGTGGGCGACGTCCATCACGACGACCACGACCATGCGGACCACCCCGAGCACGCCGCCGAGGATCAGGACCCACAACCCCACCAGGTCCGTGGTCGTCCGGGCCTCACGCAGGCGCAGCACGCAGATGAACCCCGTCGCGCCGAGTGCCACACCGAGGTAGACGGTCTGCGCGATCGAGTAGACCGTGGCCGCCGGGTGCGAACCGGCGTCGAGCATGAAGGTCGTCGTGGTCGCGGGCTTGTCGAGCACGGTGAACGCGACGAGGACCACCACGACCACCACCACGAAGGACACCAGGACCGCGTTCCGGAGCCAGGGTCGTGCCGCCCCGACCGCCTTCGCCACGCCCCACAGCAGCGTGCTCGTGCCGGCCACCATGAGGCAGTCGCTGATCACGGTCACGACGTTGAACCCACCGAGCCGCGGATCGAGCCAGCGGTACAGCGGGTCGACGTTCGTGACGATGGTGGCGGCGAAGAGCAGGAACGTGAACGCGAGGGTGCGGTCCTGCCCGCGCTGCAGGACCAGCAGCACGATCGTCCCGACGAGGAGCAGCACCGCCTGGACGACGGCGATGATCACCCGAAGACCCCGCGGAAGGCACTCGGGCGGCCGCGGTGCTGGCGGATCACGGTGGCCAGGCGGTCGGCGAAGACCTCGGCCTCGTGCTCGTACGTGTTCGAGAACAGCCCACGGGCCAGCGCCCGTTCGACCTTGTACTCGGGCAGGTCGGGGATGACGTCGCGGATGTACGCGCTCTGCGGGGCGTGTTCCTGGTGCCGGTGCAGGACGTGGCCGAGCTCGTGGCCGATGACGAACGACCGGAAGGTCGGCGACGCGGTCGGCGAGATCATCACGAGGTGCGCGTGCTCGAGTGTGACCACGAAGCCGCAGACGGGCTCGGCGGCCAGGAACGACTCCTCGCGCACCACGATCGGCTTGCCGACGACGTCGGCCGCGGCAGCGACGGCCTGGTCGACGTCCGACCAGCCCTCTGCCGCACCACGAGCCCAGAACGCATCGACGAGCGCGTCGGTCATGCGACGCTCCCCCGCTGCGATTCCTCCTCGAGCACCTCGGCGATGCGTCGGAGCGCGTCGGGCGACAGTTCGCCGGGGAAGGTCCGCGCCGCGAAGCCGCTCACGCGGGCGGACCGCAGGGACCGGACGAGGGCGAGCTGGGCGCCGATGCGTTCCGGTACCTCGCTGTCCTCGAGCAGGAAGCGTTCGTCGACCTCGAAGAACCCGGCCAGCAGGCGCAGGAGCTCGGTGTCGCGGTTGCGGCGGCCGTCGCCGGAGAGCATGTAGGTCCACTTGGCCCGGGACAGGGACCCGCCGTGGGCCGCGACGTATTCTTCGATCGAGGCGAACGGCACGGGGGCACCGCGCTGGGACTCCTCGAAGTCGAGGAGCAGGTTGAGGCGGCGCGCGAGCTCGGCGGCGTCGAGCGCCCCGCCCTTCAGATCACCCGTGTCCATCTCGGACTCCTCCCCAGCCGTGTCCGCGCGGGGTGTCGGTCCGGCGCGTGGACGCCATGCTAGCGCGGACACCCGACACCGCGCCGTTACCCTCGTGGGCATGCCCCGCCGCTTCCCCGCCACCGTCGCGGCACGCATCGAGCACGAGATCGTCATCACGAAGTCGCGCTTCATCACCACCGTGGCGCCCGTGTCCGGCGTCGAGGACGCCGACCGCGTGATCGCCGAGGTCCGCCGACGGTACTGGGACGCCCGGCACAACTGCACGGCGATGGTCACGGGCGTGCTCGGTGACCAGGCCCGCTCCTCGGACGACGGGGAACCCTCGGGCACGGCCGGCGTCCCGATGCTCGAGGTCCTGCGCCGCCGCGACCTGACCGACGTCGTCGTGGTCGTCACGCGCTACTTCGGCGGGGTGAAGCTCGGCGCGGGCGGGCTCGTCCGGGCCTACTCGACCTCGGTCTCCGAAGCGCTCGACACCGCCGTGCCCGTTCGTCGCGAGGCCCTGACGCAGGTGCGCTTCGACGTCGACCACGCCGATGCCGGGCGGCTCGACAACGTGCTGCGCGACTGGGTCCGGCACCACCACGCGACGCTCGGCCCGACCGAGTACGGGCAGGCGGCGACCTTCGAGGTGTGGGTCCCCCACGACGCGCTCGGGGCGCTGACCGCCGACCTCGCCGCGGCGTCGGCCGGCGCGCTCGAACCCGTCGTCGGCGAGGAACGGATCGTTAACGTCCCCACCGGCTGACGTCCGGTCCGACCGAAGCCCGGTCCGGACTGACTTCTGCGCTCCGGCGCACCTCGGGCGTGTCCAGGTGCCGGAGCGCGAAGACCCCTGGAACGCACGAACGCCCCGACTCGATGAGCCGGGGCGTTCGTCCTGCGGTGCACCCCCTCGGACTTGAACCGAGAACCCACTGATTAAGAGTCAGTTGCTCTGCCAATTGAGCTAGAGGTGCATGTTCCGGCTTCCGTGCCGCAACGGGAATCAACAATAGCATGGGTTTCGCGCGCCCACGACCACTCGCGGGCGCACGACGCGAACAGGAGCACCATGACCGACCGTCTCGTCCCCGGCGACACCGCCCCCGACTTCACGCTGCCCGACCAGGACGGCGTCCAGCACTCCCTGGCCGCCCTGCGCGGCAAGAAGGTCATCGTGTACTTCTACCCGGCGGCCTCCACCCCGGGCTGCACCACCGAGGCCTGTGACTTCCGCGACAACATGTCCTCGCTGCAGGCCGCCGGCTACGAGGTGCTCGGCGTCTCGAAGGACGACCAGGCGAAGCTCAAGACGTTCCAGCACGAGCAGGCGCTGACCTTCCCGCTGCTGAGCGACCCCGACCTCGCCGTGCACAAGGCGTACGCAGCCTGGGGCGAGAAGAACAACTACGGCAAGATCGTCACCGGCACGATCCGCTCCACGATCGTGGTCGGCGAGGACGGCGCCGTGCAGCTGCCGCTCTACAACGTCAAGGCCACCGGGCACGTGGCGAGCCTGCGGAAGAAGCTCGGCCTGGTCTGAGAGCCGGCCACGCACCGGAGGCCCGGTGCCGGTTCCGAGAACCGGCACCGGGCCTCCTGTGTGTGGCGGACCAGACCGTCTACTCGACCGGGCGCGCGAGCGCGGCCGTCACCGACCGCGACAGCACCAGCGTGATGCCGAGCAGGGCCGGGATGAGCAGCACCCAGCCGACCGCGGCGACCCGGAAGACGCCCTGGAACGCCCCGATCGCGATGGCGCCCTGCAGGACCTGCCAGACGATGATGCCCGAGCGCACCCACGACCGGCCGTGCCACAGGCCGTTCAGCAGCGCACCGAGCCAGAGCGCAGCGATGGCGACGAGGACGGTGAGGGCGATGCCCGACGCGATGCTCGTGGCCGGCGCGACGAGCAGTTCGACGACCAGCACGACGGTCACGACCACCAGTGCGAGGAACTCGAGGCCGACCACGACGAGCAACCCCAGCATCGCCGGCGACCGGCGCGCGACGGGGGCGGAGGGTTCGGTGTCGTTCGGGGTGTCGTCGTGCACAGTGATCCTCCAGCATCGGAACCCTTGATTTGGCCCTACCAGTATGGAACGATATTGGAGGTCGTTTGGACGGCACGATGTGGTGTGCGTCTCCCGTGGTTCATCGCTCCTCCCCCGAGCGTCTCGCGGGCGTCAGATTCGCTTCATGCGGACTCCTCCCCACAGTTGTCCCCTCCATGCCGCATGCATGGTCAGCGTTCCGATCCCCCGAACCACGGCCCCGGCCTGCCGTTCGAGCATCGACATCAAGGAGCACCACACATGGACTGGCGTGACAAGGCTGCCTGCCTCACCGCAGACCCCGAGCTCTTCTTCCCCGTCGGGAACACCGGGCCCGCCGTCGACCAGATCGAGAAGGCCAAGTCGGTCTGTGCGCGTTGCACGGTCACCGAGATGTGCCTGCAGTACGCACTCGAGAACAACCAGGACTCGGGTGTCTGGGGTGGTCTCAGCGAGGACGAGCGTCGTGCGCTGAAGCGTCGCGCCGCTCGCGCCCGCCGCGCGTCCTGACCCCGGTCGTCTGACACCACGACGCCCGTCGTCCCTTCGGGGACGGCGGGCGTCGTCGTGCGCGCGGGGATCGGCATGCGCGAGGGTCGTCATGCACAACACCGGTGTTCACGCATCGAACACCGGGACACGGGTGTTCGACCGGTGAACACCGGTGTTGTGCGGCGCTCGGACTAGGCGGCGGGGGCGGTCAGCCAGCGGAACGGGATGCTGATCGTCACCTCGGTGCCGCTGCCCGTCAGCGTGTGCCAGTCGATGGTGCCGCCGAGCTCGCCCTGGATGAGCGTGCGGACGATCTGCGTCCCGAGGCCCGACCCGACCTTGCCCTCGGGGAGCCCGACGCCGTTGTCGCGGACCTCGATCTCCAGGTGGTCGTCGAAACGGCGGGCGACGATCTCGACCTCACCGTCGCGGCCGTCCAGCCCGTGCTCGACGGCGTTCGTCACGAGTTCGGTGAGGCCGAGGGCGAGCGGCGTCGCGGCCTCGGAGGGCAGCACCCCGAACTCACCGGTCTTCTTCGGGTGCACGGTCGTGTTGTGCGACGCGGCGACCTCGGTGACCAACTTGAGGACCGAGTCGAACACCTCGTCGAAGTCCACCGTCTGGCTGAGGCCGCTCGACAGCGTGTCGTGCACGACGGCGATGGCGGCGACACGGCGCATGGCGTTCTGCAGCGAGGTCCGCGCTTCGTCCGAGTGTGTGCGTCGTGCCTGGATCCGCAGCAGGGAGGCGACGGTCTGCAGGTTGTTCTTCACGCGGTGGTGGATCTCGCGGATCGTGGCGTCCTTGGTGATGAGCTCGCGCTCCTGGTGCCGCAGCTCGGACACGTCGCGGCAGAGCACGATGGCGCCGATGCGCTCACCGTGGTCGCGGAGCGGGATCGAGCGGAGCGACACCGTGACGCCCTTCGACTCGATGTCGGCCCGCCACGGCGCCCGGCCGGTGACCACGAGCGGCAGGGACTCGTCGACGTCGAGCTGGGCGCCGATGAGCTCGGTGGTGACCTCGGCGAGGGACTTCCGCTCGAGTTCCCCCTCGAAGCCCATCCGGTTGAAGGCGCTCAGGCCGTTCGGGCTCGCGAACGTCACGGTGCCGGCGGTGTCCAGGCGCAGCAGGCCGTCGCTGGCGCGGGGCGCCCCACGGCGGGGGCCCGCC
>NZ_KB714631.1:532421-597270 GCF_000349565.1 Curtobacterium flaccumfaciens UCD-AKU | reverse complement strand
CGGCGCCCCACGGGGGGGGCCCGCCGGTGCGCCGAGGTCGGGGAAGTCACCGGTCGCGATCATGCCGAACAGGTCGTTCGCGCTCGCGGTGAAGTTGAGCTCCTGGCGGCTCGGGGTCCGCATCTCGTCCTGGTTGGAGTGCCGGGTCACGACGGCGATCGGCCGTTCGGTGGTCTCGGCGCTCTTCGGGCTCAGGCGGCGGAGCACCGGGATCGCGCGGACGCGGGTCGGGGTGTCCTCGTACCAGTCCGGCTCGGCGGAGTCGACGACGCGGGAACCAGCGAAGCTCTCGGTCACCTGGCCGCGCCACTCCTCGCGGATCTCCTGCCCGACGATGTCCCGGTAGAACAGCGTCGCCGCGGAGCTCGGGCGGGCGTGCGCGACGGCCACGAACGAGCCGTCCTCGGCGGTCGGGACCCAGAGCACCATGTCGGCGAAGGACAGGTCGGCGAGGAGCTGCCAGTCCCCCACGAGCAGGTGGAGCCACTCCACGTCTGCTTCCGAGGAACGGCCTTGCGCGAGGACGAGGTCACTGAGGGTCGACACCCAGCCAGTCTAGGTCCGCCGCCTTGTGGAGAACGTCGCCCTCTCCACAGGGTAGACAGCGTTGTATTTCGTATGTCGTACGCCCCATACGCTCGCTCCAACGACGGAAGGGGCAGGGGTGGCAGAGCAGGCACGCCGCATCGATCACGAGACGACGGCGGTGCACCCACCGCCCCTGCGGATCGTGGAACCGGCACCGGAACCAGCCGCGGCGTCCGGTCCCCCGGAGCCCGAGTCGACCGCTCGGGCGCTCGGGCTCTGCGTCGCCGAGGTGCTCACCGGGGCACGCGAGGTCGACAGCATCGCCCGGTGGATCAGCGACGACGTGCAGCGCCACCTGCAGCAGCGGGCCGCGGTGGCGGCGCACGCCCGGGGATCCGGCCAGCGGGCTCGAGGGCGCCCGGTGCTCCGGGTCGGCAGCGTCCTGGTCTGCCGCCCCGCGGACGGCGTCGCAGAGGCGACGGTCATCGTGCACACGCGCAGCCACGCGCGAGCGGTCGCGATGCGCCTCGAGACGCGGCACGGTCGGTGGCAGGCGACCGCCATCGGCGTCCTGTAGGTGTGCCCGCTGCCGACCTGGAGGCCCGTGGCGGCGCCGCCACGGGCCTCCGATCCGGCAGGCGGCACGCAGCGCTCGCGCGCGGGACGCTAGTTCTTCTTGGTGGCCTGTCGACGCTCGGCGCGGTTGCTCGCCGCAGCCTGACCGGAGGCCGTGGCCGCGTTGCCGAACGCGGAGCCCTGCTCCGGCTCGGCAGCCGCTTCAGCCTCGGCCTGGGCGCGCTGCGCACGAGCGGTGGCGGCCTGCTCGAGGCGCCCCTTCTCGTCGCGGACCTCGACCTCGCCGTCGATGGACGGTGCCGAGTACTCGAGGCCGGAGACCTCGTCCTCGCCGAGCCCCTTGGCCTCGATGACCGCGTTCTCGCCGTCGGACTGCACCTGGACCTCGAGGTTGAACAGGTAGCCGACGGACTCTTCGCGGATCTGCCCCATCATCGTCTGGAACAGTGCGTAGCCCTCGCGCTGGTACTCGACCAGCGGGTCACGCTGCGCCATCGCGCGGAGGCCGATGCCGTCCTTCAGGTAGTCCATCTCGTACAGGTGGTCGCGCCAGCGGCGGTCGATCACCGAGAGCACCACACGACGCTCGAGCTCGCGCATCGCCTCGTCGCCGAGGAGTTCCTCACGCTGCTGGTAGGCCAGCTTGGCGTCGGAGAGGATCTCGCGGGCCAGGAAGTCTCGCGACGCCTTGCCCTTCGAGCCGGCCTCGGTGATGACCTCGTCGATGGAGATCGAGATCGGGTAGAGGGTGCCGAGCTCGGTCCACATGGCGTCGAGGTCCCAGTCGTCCGGGGAGCCTTCGCCCGTGTGGGTGTCGATGACGTCGTCGATGACCGCCTTGAGGAACGCCTGCGCGCGGTCGTGCAGGTCGTCGCCCTCGAGGATGTGGCGGCGGTCGCTGTAGATCGCCTCACGCTGACGGTTCAGGACGTCGTCGTACTTCAGGACGTTCTTGCGGATCTCGGCGTTGCGGCCCTCGACCTGAGACTGGGCGGACCGGATCGCGCGGCCGACGAGCTTGTTCTCGATCGCCAGGTCGTCCGGGACGTTCGAGCGGCCCATCAGGCTCTCGGCGGCACCGGAGTTGAACAGGCGCATCAGGTCGTCGGTCAGCGACAGGTAGAAGCGGCTCTCGCCCGGGTCACCCTGGCGGCCGGAACGACCACGCAGCTGGTTGTCGATGCGTCGCGACTCGTGGCGCTCGGTGCCGAGCACGTACAGGCCGCCGACTGCGCGGACCTTGTCGCCCTCTTCCTCGACCTCGGCCTTGACGCGGGCGAACACGTCGTCCCACGCGGCTTCGTACTCGTCGGGGGTCTCGGTCGGCGACAGGCCCTTCGCGTGCATCTCCTGCACGGCGAGGAACTCCGCGTTGCCACCGAGCATGATGTCGGTACCACGACCGGCCATGTTCGTCGCGACGGTCACAGCGCCGAAGCGACCGGCCTGGGCGACGATCGCGGCTTCACGGGCGTGGTTCTTCGCGTTGAGGACCTCGTGCTTCACACCCTGCTTGGCGAGGAGCTTCGACAGGTACTCGGACTTCTCGACGCTCGTGGTACCGACGAGGACGGGCTGGCCCTTCTCGTGACGCTCCGCGATGTCCTCGGCGACCTGCTCGAACTTCGACTTCTCGTTCTTGTAGACGAGGTCCGTCTGGTCGATGCGCTGCATCGGCTTGTTCGTCGGGATGGCGACGACGCCGAGCTTGTAGGTCGACATGAACTCGGCCGCCTCGGTCTCGGCGGTACCGGTCATGCCGGAGAGCTTCTGGTACAGGCGGAAGTAGTTCTGCAGCGTGACGGTGGCGAGGGTCTGGTTCTCGGCCTTGACCTCGACGCCTTCCTTGGCCTCGATCGCCTGGTGGATGCCCTCGTTGTAGCGGCGGCCCATCAGGATGCGGCCGGTGTGCTCGTCGACGATGAGCACCTCGCCGTTCATCACGACGTAGTCCTTGTCCTTCTTGAACAGGGCGACGGCCTTGATGGAGTTGTTCAGGAACGAGATGAGCGGGGTGTTCGCCGACTCGTACAGGTTGTCGATGCCGAGGTAGTCCTCGACCTTCTCGATGCCGGGCTCGAGGACGCCGACGGTGCGCTTCTTCTCGTCGACCTCGTAGTCCTCGCCCGGGGTCAGGCGCGTGGCGATCGAGGCGAACTCGGTGAACCACCGGTTGGCCTCGCCCGACGACGGACCGGAGATGATGAGCGGCGTCCGGGCCTCGTCGATGAGGATCGAGTCGACCTCGTCCACGACGGCGAAGAAGTGGCCGCGCTGCACCATGTCGGAGGCCTGCCACGCCATGTTGTCGCGCAGGTAGTCGAAGCCGAACTCGTTGTTCGTGCCGTAGGTGATGTCGGCGGCGTACTGCTCGCGACGCTCCGGCGGGCTCTGGTTCGCGATGATGCAGCCGGTGGTCATGCCGAGCGCGCGGAAGACGCGGCCCATGATCTCGGACTGGTACGAGGCCAGGTAGTCGTTGACCGTGATGACGTGCACGCCGCGCGACGGGATCGCGTTGAGGTACGCGGCGGTCGTCGCGACGAGGGTCTTGCCCTCACCGGTCTTCATCTCGGCGATGTTGCCGAGGTGCAGGGCCGCGCCACCCATGAGCTGCACGTCGAAGTGCCGCATGCCCAGGGTGCGCTTCGCGGCTTCACGCACGGCGGCGAACGCCTCGGGCAGGAGGTCGTCGAGGGTCTCGCCGTTGGCGTACCGCTCGCGCAGCTCCTTGGTCTCGCCGTGGAGTTCCTCGTCGGTGAGGCTCGAGAAGTCGTCCTCGAGGTCGTTGATGGCCGAGGCGTACGCCTTCAGCCGACGGAGGGTTCGTCCTTCGCCGATGCGGAGGACCTTCTCCAGCACGTTTGCCACGTGAACTCCTTACGGGGTCGTCGCGCGCGACCTGCACGCCCGATCGACCAGTCATGCTAGCAACCCGCGAACGCTCGGCGCTGTGAGCGCCGCGGCTGCCGCGGACACGGGTGTGCGCGGCCCGCGAACGGACCGCGCACACGGAGCGGAACCGGAGGCTCCGCGAGGACGTCAGGCGATCGCCGCTGCGCGCTCCGCGTCGGAGTCCGCCGTGGCCGAGGCCTGCGCCTGGCCGGCGGGCACCTCGTCGATCCCGATCACGCCGTAGTCCCAGCCCTTCCGTCGGTAGACGACGCTCGGACGACGGGTCTCCGCGTCGAGGAACAGGTAGAAGTCGTGCCCGACGAGTTCCATGTGGTAGAGGGCGTCGTCGACCGTCATCGGGGCGGCCTCGAACACCTTGTGCCGGATGACGACCGGGCTGTACACCTCGTTCTCGTCCTCGGCGGTGTCCTGGTCGACGACCGGGACCGCACCGGTCGCGACCTCCTCGATGAGCTTGCCGTCGGCGGGGACGACACCCATGCCGTCGAACGCACTGCCGGCGGCCTCGGCGACCGAGGTGGGACGGTGGCGGCCGTGGTGCACCTTGCGGCGGTCGCGCGCCCGACGGAGGCGCTCCATGATCCGCGCGAAGGCGAGGTCGAAGGCGGCGTACTTGTCCGACGCCGCGGACTCGGCCCGCACGAGCGGCCCCGGCCCGATCAGCGTGAGCTCCACGCGGTCCTCGCCCTGGCTGCCGCTCGACTTCTCGTGGTGGCGGCTGATGCGCACCTCGAAGGCGAGGGCGCGGTCGGCGAGCACGTCGATCTTCTCGGACTTCTGCTCGACGTAGGTGCGGAAACGGTCGGTGACCCCGACGTTCCGGCCCGTGATCGTCACGTCCATGTGGCGGCTCCCATCCAGTGTCGGCGCGTCGCCTCCGTCCGGCGACCCGAACGCCTTGCCGCGAGGCTAGACCCGGCGCACCCTCGGCGTCACGGGGCGTCGGCGAGTCTGTCGGACACTCACCGGACGCACAGTGGACACCGGGTGTTCACGGAGCCGTCAGTCGTCGACGCTCGCCAGGGCGACGCAGCGCACCACCCGACCACCCGCCGACCGCACGGCGCGGACACCCTCGGCCATCGTCACGCCGGTCGTGACGACGTCGTCGACGAGCACCACGTGGCGGCCGGCGACCCCGACCGCGCGCAGGGTGCCGACGGTGGCGGCGACCCGCTCCACCGCCGATCGTTCCTTCTGCCCGGGCCCCGCACCCCGGCGTCCGGCCCGGGTCCGGACGAGCCGCCCCGTCCGCCGGACACCGCCGCGGGCGAGCAGGAGCACCACCGGGTCGAACCCGCGGCGCCGGGCACCCGCACGGGACGGCGGGACGCGGAGCACCACGGTGCCGTCCGGTGCCGCGGCGAGCGCCGTCCGGACGAGTGCACCGAACCGGCCACCGAGCGGACGGGCGACGTCGACCCGGCCGCGCAGCTTCAGCTCGAGGACCAGGGTGCGGACCAGCCCCTCGTACTCGAAGGCGGCGTCGAGCCGGACGCCGGCGACGAGCCGGACGCGCCCGGGGCGTGCGTCGAGCGCCGCGCGGCACGGCGGGCAGAGCGCGCGGTCCGGGCGGCCGCAGCCCAGGCAGGCGACGGGGAGGAACAGTCCGAGCACGGCGAGCAGGGCGTCACGCCACGGGGTGGGGGCGTCGTCAGGGGGCACGACCACGATCGTGGCGGTGACCGGACGACGGCGGTGGGCCGGTGTGCCGGGCTGTGGACGGGCCTCCAGGCCGGGTGCGGTGTGGAGGAGGGTGCCGTCAGCGCTGGACGCCGAGCACGTCGGCGGTGACGCCCGTCGTGTCCCAGCCACCACCGGTGGACTGCAGGACGTCACCGCTCGACATCCGGAGCAGCAGCGCCCCGCCGCTGCCCCCGCTGATCGCGGTCGCACGGCCGTCGGGCTTCGGCAGGGTGCTCGACTTGCCGCCGATGGTCGTGCGCACGATGTTCGGGCCGCTGGTGGTCTGTCCGACCGAGGCGACGTCGGTGTCGTTCACCCACGTGGCGTCCACGGCGGTGCCGCTGGCGGCCTGCACCCGGACGGGGGCACCGAACGAGGTGGGTGACCGGTCGGACCCGCGGATGATCGCCATCACGTACAGGCCGGGCCCGTCGGCGGTCTCGATGAGCGCGAGCGCCCTGGTGGAGTCGCGGGACACCTGGAACGACACGAGGTCGCCGCGCGGCAGGGTGGTGCGGACCTCGTGCGGGTCGCCGCCGAGGCCGTACGCGGTGATGCGGCGGGTGTCGGACTGTTCTCCGACCCACACGAAGCCGAGGTCGTCGACCGCGGGGGCGACGAGGTCCTCGCGCGCGTCGACGCGCAGGCGGTCCTTGCCGCGCACGACGACCGCGCCGTCCCGGTTGCCGACGGCCGCGGTGGTGCCGGATGCCGACAGGGCGATCGAGGTCGGGTCGAGGCCGGCGATCGCCGCACCGACGCCGCTGCCGAGTTCGGCGACCTTGCCGGTGCCCGAGGCTGCGTAGCCGACGACGCCGTCGTGTTCGACCAGCGGTCTGGGGTCGACGTCGGGGTTCTGCTGGGCGTCCGCTCCCCCGGAGTCCGGCACCGACAGCGTCGCGCCCTCGATCGTCATCGACACCGACGAGATGGTGGCGACCGAGGCGAGGGACTTGCTGAGCTGTTCGCGCATCCGGACCTTGTCGATGGTGCTCGCGCCCAGGGCGTCCCTCGACAGGTCGACGAGGGCCGTGCCGCTGTCGATCGTCACCGCGTTGAGGGACAGTTGGGTGCCCTCCGGGAACGACGAGACGACGGCCCCCTTCAGCCAGTCGGCGGGGCCGGCGAGCAGGGCGCTGGCGATGCGGGTGCTGGTGGAGGACCGGGCGAGGAACCAGCGCTGGTCGGGCACGAGGAAGCGGTAGGTGGGGTCGTAGAAGTACAGCGCGTGCGGCTGGAACACCGACTCGAAGCTGACCGGCGACAGGATGATGCCGTCCGGGGCGTAGGCGATGCGCCACTCGCCGTCCTCGCGGACGAACTGGAACGTCAGCGTCGACGAGGTGGGGCGGACGGCCTGGGTGTACTCCCCCTCGGCGTCCACGGTGGCGCTGGCCGTCATCGTGTACGTGAGCTCACGGTCGTCGGCGCGCTCGACGGTGCCGCTGCCGTCGCGGATCGTGACGCCCTGCCGCGGGTTCCACCGCTGGGCGAAGTCGTCCGCCAGGAACTGCCGGGCGATCGCGTAGTTGTCCTGGGCGCCGGTGGCCGCGGCGATGAACCCGCGGAGGATGGCCGTCTGGTCGGATCCGGTGATCGGCTTGTCCGGCCGGAAGTCGACGCCCGAGAGCGACTCGTCCTTGATGGTCTGCCCGGTGCGCACGGCGCCGTCGGTGGGGATCGCTGCGCAGGCGGTGACCGCGAACAGGCTGACCGCGGCGAGCGCGACGACGAGGACGTGGCGGATCCGGTGGCGCATCAGGACTCCTCTCGCACGGCGCGGGGGCCGTCGTACGACTCGTCGAGTTCGGGCAGCGGGATGGCCGAGGTGGCGGTCGTCCCCTGTTCGTTGCGGGGCAGGGTCAGCACGAACGTCGACCCTTCGCCCGGCCGGGACCACACGTCGATGCGGCCACCGTGGAGCTTGGCGTCGCCGAGGCTGATCGCGAGACCGAGCCCGGTGCCGCCGATGGTGCGCTTGCGGCTCGGGTCGGCGCGCCAGAAACGGTCGAACACCCGTCCAGCGTCCTCCGGCGGCATGCCGACCCCCTGGTCACGGACGGCGATGGCGACGGTGCGCGCATCGCTGTCGACGACGACCTGCACGGGCTTGGCGTCGCCGTGCTCGATCGCGTTGCCGACCAGGTTGCGGAGGATCCGGCGGACGCGCTTGGCGTCGAGCCGCATGGTGGTGTGGCCGCCGGGCGTGGCGAGCTGCAGGTCGATGCCGGCGCGTTCGGCCAGCGGACGGAACTCGTCGACGATGTCCGCGGCGATGGACGCCGGCACGACGGGCGCGGTGTCGAGCTGGACCGCCTGGGCGTCGTAGCGGGAGATCTCGAGCAGGTCGGCGAGGAGCAGTTCGAAGCGCTCCACCTGGGCGTGCAGGAGCTCGGCGGACCGACCGACCGACGGTTCGAACGCGTGCCGGGAGTCGTAGAGCATGTCGCCGGCGAGCCGGATCGTGGTGAGCGGGGTGCGGAGCTCGTGCGAGACGTCGGAGACGAACCGCTGCTGCACGCGCGAGAGCTCGGCGAGCTGGGTGATCTGGCGGCTGACCGCCTCGGCCATGCCGTTGAAGCTCCGCGCCAGGGTCGCCAGGTCGTCCTGGCCGCGCACCGGGATGCGTTCGTCGAGGCGACCAGCGGCGATCTTCCGGCTCGTCTCGGCGGCACCGCGGATCGGCACGACGACGAGCCGGACGACGAGCGAGGTGACCAGGGCGATGAGCACCATGAGCGCCACACCGCCGATGGACAGCGTCTGGGACACGAAGTCCAGGGTCTGCTGCGCGTCCGAGAGGTCGTAGACCAGGTAGAGCTCGTACTGCCCGGCGCTCGGGATCTGCAGGGTTGACCCGACGGCGAGCCCCGGCACGCGGCGCCCGTCGTCGTCGAGCTGGACGGGCTGCAGGCTAAGCCGACCGGTGTTCTGCCCCACTTCCTTCCGCAGGTCGTCGGTGATCACCGCGTCCGGGAAGTCCTGGCTGGCGATGGTCTGCAGCGTCTGCGGGGTGGACTGGCCCGGGCTCCGCTCGATCGCGATGCTCGTCCCGCCGGGGCTCGTCGTGTTCGACAGGATCGCCTGCTGCGCCTCGTTCTGCAGGGTCTCGAGCTCGGACTGGTTGTTGTCCTCGGCCGCGGTCGCCGCGTCGAAGATCCCCTGGGCGACGATGGTGGCCCGGGCCGACTCCGACTCGATCTGGTCACGGCGCTGCGAGTAGACGTTCGTCGAGATGCTCACCATGACCGCGGTGCCGATGATCCCCACCGCGAGCCCCGTCGTCATCACGGTGATGGCGACCGAGCGGAACATGAGCGAGCGCCGCCACAGGTACGCGATCGGGCGCCAGCCCCGTCGGAGCCAGCGCCGCATCCGGCGACGGCCACGGTCGACGACACCGATCGAGACCGTGGCGCCGCTGACACCGCGGGCCGGGCCCGACGGGCGCGTCGAGGGCGGCACGGTGCTCAGGCTCCTCCGGCGCGGTACCCGACGCCGCGCACCGTGGTGACGGTCTTCGGGTTGTCCGGGTCGTGCTCGATCTTCGCGCGGAGCCGCTGCACGTGGACGTTCACCAGCCGGGTGTCCGCCTTGTAGTGGTAGCCCCAGACCTGTTCGAGCAGCATCTCGCGGGTGAAGACCTGGTTGGGCTTCTCGGCGAGCGCCCGGAGCAGGTCGAACTCGAGCGGCGTGAGCGCGATCACGGTGTCGCCGCGGCGCACCTCGTGCCCGGCGACGTCGACCGTGACGTCGCCGACGTGCAGCACGGTGGCGTCGGATGCGCTGGGCCGCAGTCGGGTGCGGATGCGCGCGACGAGCTCCTTCGGGTTGAAGGGCTTCACGACGTAGTCGTCGGCGCCGTTCTCGAGCCCGAGGACGACATCGGCGGTGTCGCTCTTCGCGGTGAGCATGATGATCGGCGTGCCGCTCTCGGCACGGATGCGCTTGCACACCTCGATGCCGTCGATGCCGGGCAGCATGACGTCGAGCAGGACGAGGTCCGGCTTGGTGGCGTGGAACGCGTCGACGGCGTCGTTGCCGTCGGCGCTGAACTCGGGTTCGTACCCCTCGGAGCGGAGCACGATGCCGATCATCTCGGAGAGGGCCTGGTCGTCGTCGACGACGAGGATGCGCGGTGTCATGTGATCTGGACTCCGGGTGGCGTGCGGGAGTGCCGTGGTCGGCACGTGTCCCCACACGATAGCCGAGGCCCCGCCGCGCGGGGTTTTCCGACAGGATGGGGGTGGGACGTGCATCGCTGGCACGGTCCGACACGACGAGGGGGCTGGAGTCATGTCCGATTGGCACACACCGGGCGGTGGGCAGCAGGGTGCGCCGACACCGCCGGCGTCCGGACCGACACAGGGACCCGGACCCCAGCCAGGAGGCCCGCCCCGCTTCTCGGTGCCGCCGCAGCCCGCCCCGGGGTCGGGTCCGGGGCGACCGGGCGGTCCGTCCGGCGGCTCGCGTCCGGTGATCCCGCTGCGCCCGCTCGGGCTCGGCGACGTCCTGGCCGGCGCGTTCACGGTCTTCCGTCGGAACGCCCGCGTGCTGCTGCTCTGGAGCGTGCTGCTGAGCGGTGTGCTCGGCCTGCTGTCGACGCTGGCCAGCACGTTCGGGCAGCAGGCACTGCAGTCGCGGATGTTCTCCGCCCTCGACGGCGGCAGCGGCGCCGGCTCGGTGGCCGCGGGCACGCTGACGCTCACGGCGCTCATGTCGATCGGGCTGCCCTTCCTCGCCTACCTCGGTCGCGGGTTCCTCGTCGCGCCGGTCGCCGCGGACACCGGGCAGCGGGTGCTCGGCCGCCGCGCCACGTTCCGCGGGCTGTGGGCGCTGCTGGCCGGACGCCGCTGGCCGGTCGTCGCGTGGATGCTCGTGCAGACCGCTGCGGGCGTCGTCATCGCGATCGTCGCCGGGCTCGTCTTCTTCGGGGTCTTCGCGACGATCGGTGCCGCCGGCTCCGGGACCGGCTGGTTCGTGCTGGCGCTCGTGCTCTTCGTGCTCGGGCTCGGTGTCGTGGTCGTGTGGCTCGGCATCCGCTTCGTGTTCACCGTCCCGACGATCGCGCTCGAGGGCCGACCGGTCTTCGCCGCTGCCGCCCAGTCGTGGCGCCTGACCCGCGGGGCCTTCTGGCGGACCTTCGGCATCCTGCTGCTCGTGCAGCTGATGTTCGGCTTCGCGGCGTCCATCGCGTCGATCCCGCTCACCGTCGGCACCGTGCTCGTCGGGGGCACGTTCGACCCGCTCGGGCAGACCGGCGGTCCGTCGGGCGCCGGCGCCGGTGCGGTCATCGCGATCGTCATCGGCAGCCTGCTCGCGATGGCGGTGCAGTGCATCACCGACGTCCTGAGCGCGTCGGTCACCACGTTCCTGGCCATCGACCGGCGGATCCGCACCGAGGCCCTGGACCAGCGGATCGCGTCGCACCTGGACTCCGGGCAGCCGACCGACCCGTTCGCGCCGTCCGAGCCCGTCGCGCGGCCGCCGTGGCCCCCGCAGCAGCAGTGGGGCGGCCAGCAGTGGCAGGCGCAGCAGCAGCAGTGGCCGGGGCAGCAGCAGTGGTCCGGGCAGCAGCAACCGCAGTGGCAACCCGCACAGCAGCAGCAACCGCAGTGGCAACCCACCCAGCAGCCGTGGCAGTCGGGGCAACAGCAGCAACAGCCGCAGTCGCAGTCGCAGCAGCCGCCCTGGCAGCAGGGTCCGGGCCAGTCGCCGCCGAACGGCAACGCGTGACGGCGGTCGACCCGGACGAGGCGCGTCGTCTGCTCGAACGCGAACTCGACCGGTCCGCCTACGACGGCGTCCAGCCGACGTGGTGGGACCGTGCCTCGCGGTCCTTCCTCGACTGGCTCGGCTCGCTCCGCGCCGACGGTCTCGACTCCCCCGCCGCGGCCCGCACCGCGCTGGTGATCGCGATCGTGGTGCTCGTCGCGGTCGTCGTGCTCGTCGTCGTCGCGCGGGGGCTCCCCCGCCGGCGCGCCCGGGCCGGCGACGGCGACACCGGCGGGGTCTTCGACGCCGACGACCTGCGCTCCGCCCGCGAACTCCTCGAGGCGGCTCAGGCCGCAGTGCGCCGCGCCGACTGGTCGGCAGCGGTGCTGGACGGCTTCCGCGCGATCGCCCGCGGACTCGGTGAGCGCGACCTGGTGCCCGACGTGCCCGGTGCGACCGCCCGCACGATCGCCGCACGCGGCGCCGTGCCGTTCCCCGCGTCAGCCGGTGCGCTCGACGCCGCGGCGACGTCCTTCGACGCGGTCCGGTACCTCGGTGCCGAGGCCGACCAGGACACCGCCCTCCGCGTGCTCGACACCGAGCAGACCGTCCGACAGGCCCGCCCGGCGCGGGTCGAGGCACCGGTGGTGCCGGCATGACGGCCGACACCGCCACCCGGACGAGCGCCGCCCCGGCCTCGGCCCCGGCCTCGGCTCCGGCTTCCGGTCCGGCCGAGGGACGCCGGTTCCGCTTCGGTTTCTGGGTCGTGATCGTCCTGGTCGGGGTCCTGCTCGCCGCCCTGACGGCGGTCGTGCAGGGCACCGAGAAGGGCGCACCGCGCGCACTCGACCCGACCTCGACGACGGCGAGCGGATCCGCCGCCCTGGTGCGCGTCCTCGAGCAGCGCGGCACCGCGGTCACCGTGACCGACACCCTCGACGGCACCGGCGCGATCGACGGCGGCACGGTGTTCATCGACGACGCCGACGGCGCGCTCGACCCCGCCGTCGCGGAACGGATCGCGCGCACCGCCCGGCACGTCGTGGTCGTGGGGACGAGCGGCGCCGGCCTCGACGCGCTGCTCGGCTTCCCGATCGACCCGCCCGGCCAGATCGACGGCGACGCCACCGTCTCGACGACCTCGTGCGGGATCCCCGCGGCGGCCTCGGCAGCGCGGGTCACGACCGCAGGCTCCGGGTACACCGTGCAGGACGAGAGCGCCGAGCGGTGCGCGCCGACCGGTGCGGGCGACTCCCGCGTCTGGGGTCTCGTCCGCACCACCACCCCGGGCGGTGACGTGACGCTGGTCGGCACCACCTCGGCGTTCCGGAACGACACCATCGCCACCGCAGGGAACGCCGCGCTGGCCCTCGGGCTGCTCGGCGGCGACGAGCGGCTCGTCTGGTACACCCCGACGGTCGGGACACCCGACGCCGCTCCGACCCTCGGCGAGCTCGCCCCGCCGTGGGTGCCGAGTGCCCTGGCCCTGCTCGCCCTCGTCGCCGTGGCTGCGGGCGTCTGGCGTGGTCGGCGCCTCGGCCCGCTCGTCGTCGAGCGGTTGCCCGTCGTCGTCCGGGCCGCCGAGACGACCGAGGGACGCGCCCGGATGTACGCCCGCACGCGGGACCGCACCCACGCGCTGGACACCCTGCGCGTCGCCGCCGTCCGACGGATCGCCCGGCTGCTCGGGCTCCCCCGCTCCGCCCACGTCGACGAGGTCGTCCGCGCCGCTGCGCAGGCGACCGGCATCCCGCACACCCGTGTCGGCGCCGTGCTCGTCGGCGGGACCACCGACGACGACCGCGCGCTCGTCGACGGCACCGCGGCGCTCGACGACCTCGAACGCGCCGTCCGCCGGGTGACCTCCGGCGACCACCCGACCTCTGACCCCGACCGACCAGGAGCACGACCGTGACCGACCTGCCCCCTGCCACCACCGAGCACGCCGCGCCGGAGCCCGACCACTCGAGCGCCGCCGGCACCGACCTGCGCGACGCGTTCGGCCGGGTCCGCACCGAGGTCGCCAAGGCCGTCGTCGGCCAGGAGGGCGCGGTCTCCGGCATGATCGTGGGCCTCCTCGCCCAGGGGCACGTGCTGCTCGAGGGCGTCCCCGGTGTCGCCAAGACCCTGCTCGTGCGCAGCCTCGCCGCCGCGATGACGCTCGACACGAAGCGCATCCAGTTCACGCCCGACCTGATGCCCGGCGACGTCACCGGATCGCTCGTCTACGACGCGTCGACCGGCACGTTCCCGTTCCGCGAGGGCCCCGTGTTCACCAACGTCCTGCTCGCCGACGAGGTCAACCGGACGCCCCCGAAGACCCAGTCGGCCCTGCTCGAGGCGATGGAGGAACGCCAGGTCAGCGTCGACGGCGACGCCCGTGCGCTGCCCGACCCGTTCTTCGTCGCCGCGACGATGAACCCGATCGAGTTCGAGGGCACGTACACGCTGCCCGAGGCGCAGCTCGACCGGTTCCTCATGAAGCTGACCCTCGACATCCCCCCGCGTGACGTCGAGTGGCAGGTGCTCCGACGCCACGCCGACGGGTTCGTCCCGCGCGACGTGCGGTCGGCCGGCATCAACCCGGTGGTCGGCGTCGACGAGGTCGTGCGGGCGCAGCGCGCA
The DNA here is from genome assembly GCF_000349565.1 of Curtobacterium flaccumfaciens UCD-AKU. Classification (GTDB taxonomy): domain Bacteria; phylum Actinomycetota; class Actinomycetes; order Actinomycetales; family Microbacteriaceae; genus Curtobacterium; species Curtobacterium poinsettiae. The sequence goes on along the minus strand of NZ_KB714631.1, from coordinate 583,224 downwards.
GTCCGCGGCGTCGGTGCCCGCGACGACGTGCTCGCCTACATCGTCGACCTGGCCCGGGCCACGCGTCAGGCGCCCTCGGTCCGGGTCGGCGTCAGTCCCCGTGGCGCGACGGCCCTGCTCGCGGCCGCGAAGGCCTGGGCGTGGCTCACCGGCTACGACGCGATCACCCCGGACCACGTGCAGGCGATGGCCCTGCCGGTCTGGCGGCACCGCCTGCGGGTCGCCGCGGACGCCGAGCTCGAGGGCGTCGGCGCCGACGGCGTGCTCCAGCAGGTGCTCGAGCAGGTGCGGGTGCCGATCTAGTGGCGGTCTCCGGTCGGTTCGTCGCGCTCCTCGCCGTCGCCCTCGTCCCCACCGTGCTGCTCGGCAGCGGGTGGGCGGGCCTGGCGTGGGTCGGGGTGGTGCTGCTCGCCGCCGTGCTCGACGTCCTGCTCGCCGCCGACCTGCGCCGGGTCCGGGTGGAACGCCGGATGCCGCGGCTCGCCCGACGTGACAGCACCGCCGACGGCACGCTCGTGCTCGCGAACGACGGGACCCGGACGGTCCGTGGCGTGGTCCGCGACATGTGGGAGCCGTCGGCCGGCCACCGCCCCCGGCGGATCCGGATGACGGTGCCCGGCGGGGAGCGACGGACGGCGCGGATGCGCTTCACACCGTTCCGCCGCGGCCGACGTCGCACCACCGGGGTCGCCGTGCGGTCCTTCGGCCCCCTGGGCCTCGCGGCGCGCCAGCGGGTCGTGGCAGCACCGGGCGAACTCGTCGTCACGCCGCCCTTCCGGTCGCGGCGGCACCTGCCGTCACGCCTGGCACGGCTCCGCGAGCTCGACGGCGAGACCACCCTGCAGCTCCGCGGGCACGGCACCGAGTTCGACTCGCTGCGCGACTACGTCCGCGGTGACGACGTGCGCTCCATCGACTGGCGGGCGACCGCTCGGCGACAGGACCTCGTCGTCCGCACGTGGCGGCCGGAGCGTGACCGGCGCGTCGTCGTCGTGGTGGACGCGGGGCGAGCGGGTGCCGGCCGTGTCGCCGACGAGCCACGGCTCGACACGTTCATCGAGTCGGCGCTGCTCCTCGGCGCGCTCGCTGCCGCCGCCGGTGACCGGGTCGACCTGGTCGTCCTCGACGACACCGCGCACGACCGCGTGCACGGCGCCACCCGCACCGACGTCGTGCAGCGCTTCGGCGAAGCACTCGCGATGGCCGAACCCGGGCTCGCCGCGACCGACTGGGCGTCCGTGCCCGCACTCGTCGACTCGATCACGACCTCGCGCGCACTGGTCGTCCTCGCCTCGAGCCTGGACTCCGTCGGTGGCTCGGGTGACCTGCTCGCCGTGCTCCCCCGGCTGTCCCGGCGGCACGCGGTGGTCGTGACGAGCATCGAGGACCCGGCCGTCGAGCGGATGGCGCACGGCGGGGTGGACCCGACCACGTCGATCCGCACCGCGCGGGGCGGACGGGTGCCGGGCCTCCCCACCGGCGCGGAGCGCGACGTCTACCGACGCGCCGCCGCGGAACGCACGCTGCTCGACGCGGACGGAGCGGCCGACGTCGCACGCCGATCCGGCGCCGAGGTCGTCCGTGGCGCGCCGGCGGACGTCCCGCCGCTCGTCGCCGACGCCTACATCCGGGCGAAGGCCTCCGGCCGACTCTGAACCGGGGCAGGCCCTAGCCGGCCACCAGGGCGGTGGAGCCGCGCTCGAACTCCTCGAGGTCGCCGCGCTCCCCCGCCCGGTAGGCGCGGCCGCCGAGCACCCACTGGTACGCGAGCACCGCGGCCAGGGCGATCGTGCCGATGCCGATCTTGATCGGCCACGGCCAGTCCTGCCGCGTCACCACGCCCTCGACGATGCCGGACAGCAGCAGGGTCAGGGTCAGGCCGATCGCGATGGTGATGAGTGCCCGGCCGTCCTCGGCGAGAGCCTGGGCACGCGTGCGTCCGGGCCCCGGTGCCACCCACGACCAGAAGATCATCAATCCCGCACCGCCCGCGAGGAACACCGAGTAGAGCTCGAGCTGCCCGTGCGGGGAGACGTAGAGGAAGAAGTCGGCCAGGCGTCCCTGGGAGTGCATGATCGCCGCGGACACCCCCAGGCTGACGGCGTTCTGCATGATCGAGAACGGCACGAAGACCCCGGTGATCCCGAAGGCGACCATCGTCGCGGCGATGTACGCGTTGTTCGTCCAGACCTGCGCCGTGAACGCCCCGAGACCGCGGTTCGAGTAGTAGTCGACGAAGTCCTGCGTGGCGTACCGGCGCAGGGCCTCGTCGCTGCCGAAGGTCGCCGTCGCGCCGGGGGTCGTGGTGATCCAGATCGCGACGATCGCCCCGATCGCCACCGTGGCGAGCGCGACCCAGATGGTCACCCAGCGGATCCGGTAGAGCGCCGCGGGGAGCTGCCGCGTGAAGAACAGTGCGACCGCGGTCAGCGGGTCGACGGGGGTGCCGGTGAAGCGCAGTCGGGCGCGGAACAGCGTGAGCGAGAGCCGGTCGCCGGTCACGGTGCGCGGTGCGGCACCGCGGATGCGGGCGAGGTCGGTGGCGGCCTCCTGGTAGCCGGCGACGAGCCGGTCGACGTCCGCACCGGACCGGTGCCGGGCACGCGCCAGCCGGTCGAGCTCCTGCCACCGGTCACGATGCACCTCGGCGTAGGCATCCAGGTCCACGAGTTCCCCCTCAGGTCGCGCGATCTCCGACAGAATGATCCCATGCCGAAGCCCCGCACGCCGCGTGACCTCGCCGACGCACGGTTCTCGCGCGATCTCGACGAGACCGCCGACGAGCTCGTGGTGGGCGAGGGTGTCGCGCTCGACGTCCAACCCGCCGGACTCGTGCTGCGGCTCGCAGCGGCCCTGCTGGACGGCCTGTGCGTCCTCGTCCTGTTCGTGCTCGCGATGTTCGGGGTCGCACGACTCTGGCCGAGGGGCCTCGAACCCGCCTGGGGTGCTGCGCTGAACATCGTGCTGCTCGTCGTCGTGCTGGTGCTGGTCCCCGCCGCGGTCGAGACGGTGACGAAGGGGCGGAGCGTCGGACGGTTCGCCACCGGCACCCGGGTGGTCCGGCTCGACGGCGGTTCGATCGGGTTCCGGCACGCCTTCACCCGGTCGCTCGTCGGCCTGTTCGAGCTCTGGATGACGTTCGGGTCGGTCGCCCTGCTCGTCGCGCTGTTCGGCACCCGGCCGAGGCGCCTCGGGGACCTGCTCGCAGGCACGATCGTGCAGCACGAGCGCCTGCCGAAACAGCGCGACCCCGAGGTGCTCCTGCCACCGGAACTGGCGGCGTGGGCCGGCGTCGCGGACGTCTCGGCGCTGCCGCAGCGGTTGGAGAACCGGCTCGGCGCGTTCTTCCGCGGGGCGGCGCTGATGCGACCGGAACTGCGCGAGGCAGCGGCGCAGTCGCTCGCGGCCGAGGTGTCGGCGTTCGCCCACCCCGTGCCGCCCGTGCCGCCCGAGGTGTTCCTGGCCGGGGTCGTCGTGCTGCGTCGTCGTCGGGACGTCCGGGCGCTGGGCGCCCGCGCCGAGCTGCTCACCGCAGCGGGGTCCACAGCGTCGGCGCGCCCGCCGGGCTTCCCCCGCTGACGCAGCGCGCGGCGCGGGCTGCTCGCACGACACCGGTGTTCGCGCGCCGAACACCCTCGTGCCGGGGTGCAACGTGCGAACACCGGTGTCGTGCGGGAGCGCAGGAACGCCGAGCTCAGTAGCGGTAGTGGTCCGGCTTGAAGGGGCCCTCGACGGGGACACCGATGTACGCGGCCTGCTCCGGACGCAGCGACGTCAGCTGCACCCCGAGGGCGTCGAGGTGCAGGCGCGCGACCTTCTCGTCCAGGTGCTTCGGCAGAACGTACACGCCGGTCGGGTACTCGTCGCGCCGGGTGTGCAGCTCGATCTGCGCGAGCACCTGGTTCGTGAACGAGTTGCTCATCACGAACGACGGGTGGCCCGTCGCGTTGCCGAGGTTCATGAGCCGCCCCTCGGACAGCACCAGGATCGACCGCCCGGTCGGCAGCCGCCACTCGTGCACCTGCGGCTTGATCTCGACCTTCGAGACGCCGGGCAGCGCCTCGAGCCCGGCCATGTCGATCTCGTTGTCGAAGTGCCCCACGTTCGCGACGATCGCCAGGTGCTTCAGCCCGAGCATCTCGTCGACCCCGACCACGCCCAGGTTGCCGGTGCACGTGATGACCATGTCGACGGTGTCGACGACGTCCGCCAGGCGCGCGACCTGGTAGCCGTCCATCGCCGCCTGCAGCGCACAGATGGGGTCGACCTCGCTGACGATGACGCGGGCGCCCTGCCCGCGGAGCGCCTCGGCCGCCCCCTTGCCGACGTCGCCGTAGCCGACGACGAAGGCGACCTTGCCGCCGATGAGCACGTCGGTGGCGCGGTTCAGACCGTCGGGCAGCGAGTGCCGGATGCCGTACTTGTTGTCGAACTTCGACTTCGTCACGGAGTCGTTGACGTTGATCGCCGGGAACTTCAGCTCGCCGTTCCGGAACAGCTCGTACAGACGGTGCACGCCCGTCGTGGTCTCCTCGGTGACGCCCTGGATGTCGGCCGCGATGCGGGTCCAGCGGTCGGACGAGGTCTCGAGCGACCGCGCGACGGTGTCGAGCACGATCTTCCACTCGGCGCTGGCGTCCGGCTCGGCGACCGGTGCGGCACCGGCGGCCTCGGCGTCGGCGCCGGTGTGCACGAGCATGGTGGCGTCGCCGCCGTCGTCCAGGATCAGGTTCGGGCCGGTCCAGTCCGCACCGGCCGCGGCGGCCTCGTCGCTCCAGTCGAAGATGCGGCTGGTGCACCACCAGTACTCCTCGAGCGTCTCGCCCTTCCACGCGAACACCGGGACGCCGGCGGGGGCGTCCGGGGTGCCGGTGGGTCCGACGGCGACCGCCGCGGCGGCTTCGTCCTGGGTGGAGAAGATGTTGCAGCTGGCCCAGCGCACCTGGGCGCCGAGGGCGACGAGCGTCTCGATGAGCACGGCGGTCTGCACCGTCATGTGCAGGGACCCGGCGATGCGCGCGCCGGCGAGCGGCTGCGCCGCGGCGAACTCGTCACGCAGTGACATCAGGCCCGGCATCTCGTTCTCGGCGAGGCGGATCTGGTGCCGGCCCGCCTCGGCGAGGGACAGGTCGGCGACGCGGAACACAGCAGCGGTGCGGGTTTCGGTGGGCATGCCCGCCAGTCTTCCATGCCGGGAGGCGCGGGTCACCAGCCGATCCCGGTCACGTTCCCCGGGCCTCCAGATCGCCCTCACCCACGCCGCGGACGCGCGCCGTCAGTCCGCGTCGCGCGGGAGCGGCTCGCGCCGCACCACCTGCCAGCCGCGCGGGACGCGCAGCGTTGCCGCGTGGCGGGCGCAGAGGTCGTAGCCGTGCGGTTCGACCCGGGTCGACAGCGGACCGATGACGACCATGGAGTCGCCGTAGTCGTAGGTCAGGGTCGACGAAGCGCTGTTGGCACACGCCACCTTGCTGCAGATCCGCACGTCCATGTCGTCAGGGAGCCTAGCGGAGCGTCCGGCGTGCACCCGTCCCCGCGTACGATGTGGGGATGCGTCGGAAGCCTCGCCTCGTCACCCCGGTCGACCGCGGTCGGGGGCGCTCCCGGCACGGCCGTGGCGGGCGTTCGAGCGTCACCGGACCCGAACTCGCGCCGATCATCACCCGCGCCGAGGCGTTCGACCGCATCGTCGGTGACAGTGCGCACTACCTGCTCGGCCTGTGGCCCGAGGAACTCGCGGGCGTGGTCTTCCAGGTGGCGGACATGCCGAGCGACCAGACCCTGCCGGACGAGATGCCACGTTGGCGCATCGACCGTGACACCCGCCGCGTGACCGTGTTCCGCATCCCCGTGGAGCGGGTGAACCGGAGCCCCGAGAAGGACGACTCCGACCGCCGCATCATCATCGAGACCGCGGTGTTCCGCGCGGTGGGCGAGCTGATCGGCAAGGACCCGTGGGACCTGGCACCGGACCGCTACCGACACTGGTGAGCCGGACCGACCGGCCGCACCGCGCCGACAGGCCGGTGAGCCGGACCGACTGCACCGTGCCGATCAGCCACTGAACGGGGCCGCCGGTCCGCCCGTCAGGGGTAGACGCGCACCGGCGTGGACACGTCGGTGGCCGGGCGCACCGGGAACCCGGCGATCCCGTCGGCACCGCGGTACGTGACCCCCGCGACGACGCCGTCGGTGCCGGTCAGCGTGAGCTGCTTCGCCGTCGGCACCGACAGGGTCCCGGTGGCGCCGGACAGGAGCGTCAGGGTGCGTCGTTCGTCGCCCGACCGCACCGTGACCGTGCGGTCCTCGCTCGTGGGGTTCACGAAGTTCAGCCGCACACCCTCGCCCGGCGCGATGGCGGTGATGGTCTCGTCGCCGAGCGGCTCGGCGGAGGCGAACCACCCGAGGTCGGTGCCGGTGCTGGTGCCGTCGGTGGGCGTCGTGGTGCGCGCCCCGGTGACGATCGGCTGGGTCGACGTGACGGTGAACGAGTACCGGCCGTCCGGGAAGTCGTCGAGCGGGACGTCGGTCACGACGCCGGGCTCGGCGGTGGCGTTGACGGTCGTGCCGCCGCCGTCGGCCGTGCTGATGCCGAGGGTGACGCGGGCCGACTTCGTGCCCGGCACGAACAGTCGGACGACCGGTGCCGCGTCGGCCGTGTCGTCACCACGCTGGGCGGCCTGCGCGTCGGCGAGGACGACGGCGGGGATGACCTGGGACCGGGACGGCGCAGCGCCGCCGGAGACGATGTCGAAGCCGCCCGGGGTCAGGGTGCGGACGACGGTCTCCTGCATGTGCGCGACGATCTGCCCACCGGACGACGTGACGTGCACGACCGTCGACGCGGCGTCGGACACGAAGCCCGACAGCGGGACGACCTTCTGCGTGTTCGGTGCCACGACGATGCCGGTGGTCCCGGGGGCGCTGACCGTCCCGTCGCCGTCGTAGATCGCCAGGTCGACCGTGGCGTTGACGTCCGTCGGGTTCGAGAGCGTCACGAGGCTCGTGCGACCGGTCTCGGTCGATCCGCCGACGAGCCACGTGGACTGGGTGGGGTCGTCGCACGAGGCCGCTCCGGCCCCCACCAGGTCGCCGCTCGAGACGCTCTGGAAGCTGCTGCCCGCGACCTGCGGGGTCGACTCCCCCGCTGGCGCCGTCAGGAGCCGGGGGTCGCTGCCGCCGGTGGTCGAGGCGTCGAGCGCGGACCGCTCGACCGTGGAACCGGTCGTCGCGGTCGCGACGGTGGCGGTGCCGACGGTGCTCGCCTGCGTCGCGTCGTTGCCCGCGTCGTCGGACAGACGCAGTGCGCTGCCGGCGCAGACACGTTCGGCGGCGGCGGGGACCGGCGTGACGGTGCGCCCGGCGGGTCGGCCGGGTTCCGACTCGGTGCCGATGGCGTGCGCCGCGGTGACGGCGCCCGCCGCGACGACGACGGCGACGGCCGTGGCGGTGCCGCGGACGATCCAGCGCCGGACGGAGGAGGGGGTGGTGCTCATTCGTCGCGCTCCTCGTCGAAGGTGGTGGCGGGTTCCTCGGCCTCGATGACGTTCGAGGTGGCACGGCGGCGGCGCGGGGCCGTCGGGACCGCGAGCAGGGCTGCGGCGCCGAAGACCACGCCGAGCACGACGAGGTACAGCACGTGGGTGGCCTGGGTCGCCGCGGAGCCGGAGCGCGTGCGGTCGACCTCGCCGTCGTAGTGGAACAGCTGCCCGTTGGTGGTCTCGCCGATGCTGGTGAAGAGCGCGTTCTGGCCGATGGCACCGGCGGCCCGGTCGTGCACCGTCTGCGCCTCGGGGTCGTCGCCCGCGTCGTCGATGAGCACGAAGCTCACGCCGAGTTCGCGGAGCGCCGGCCGGGGGTCGTACCCGCTGCGACTGGCCAGGTTGCCCGCGAGCGTGGTCAGCCGCGAGCCGGACTCGCTCAGCCGGAGCGCGGTCGCGTCGAGCGTCGACTGGTCGTCGAGGGTGGACCCCTGCCCGCGTTCGAGCGTGACGGCGAGCGACCCGTCGTCCTGCGGCACGACCACGAGCGTGCCGACGTCGGGGTTCGCCTGGGCCTCGGCGTTCACGTAGGCGCTGAGCACGCGGCCCGTGGTCGGCTCGATCGTGGCGGTGCCGAGGTAGAACGCCGCGAACGCCGGCGCGACGGCGATCCCGGCGAGCACCGTCGCGACGAGCCCTGTGACCGGTGCGGCCTTCGGCAGCACGTCGATGCCGATGCACGCCGCCACCACGAGGGCGAGCCAGTACACGGACAACCCGCTGCCGGGCCAGACGATGGTGGTGGTGGAACCGACACCGGTGACGGTGACGTGGGTGGCGGCGAAGGCCGTGGCGAAGCCGAGGAGCGCGATGACGAGCGCGGAGCCGGCGACCGCCCAGCGGTGGCCGAGCACCGCCCCGATCGCGGCGACGGCGACCGGCAGGGCCAGGACGGCCATCACGATCGGCAGGGCCCCGACGACGAGCGTCAGCCCGGAGGTCGCGGGCAGCCAGCCGCTCCAGTCGGGCAGGGGCTGCCCGATGGCCAGCTGCAGGGCGGACGGTGCCCGGGTCGCGGACGGCGCCCCGGGGTCGGCGAACACGGCGAGCAGGTTGCCGCGTGCTGCCTGCGCCAGGATCAGCGGCAGGAACAGCACCGCGGTCGGCACCGGGATGAACACGCGACGGTGGGCCCGGCGCCAGCCGACCAGCAGCGCCACGAGCCAGCCGATCAGCAGGACCGGCAGCAGCGACGGAGCCGAGGCGGCGACCACGGCGAACAGCAGCGACGCACCCGAGGCCCAGGCCCACGAGCGGTGCGCCTCGAGCACGGCGACGAACAGCCACGGCAGGACCAGGTGCGCGATCACGGCGCCGAGGTGCCCGGTCGTCACCGCGCCGACGAGCGACGGGGCGATGGCGTAGAGCGACGCGCCGATGACCGGCACCCAGGTGCGGGTCGTGACCTTGCGGACCGCGAACCAGGCACCGAGGGCGGACAGCGGGAACGCGACGAGCATGACGAGCACGACCGCGGTGGACGGCGACCAGAAGACGATCGAGCCGAGCACGGCGAGCACCGCGGTGAAGGGGTCGGACGGGCCCGTGAAGCCGGTGCCGAGCGAGTGGAAGCCGTACCCGACGTTCTGCCAGAGCTGACCGGGGGTCGCGGAGAGCGGCAGGAGTCCCCCGCCGGTCAGGGCCGGCGAGCCGAGCAGCGGGTAGAGCGTCACGACGCTGAGCGCCGCGGCGGCCAGGACCACCCAGATCCCGCCGTCGCCGAGGAACGACGCCCGGGCGATCGGGGCGTCCTCGACGCGGGCGAGTTCGACGTCGCGCGAGGTGGTGCGGTGCTCGTACACCCGACGCCAGCTCACCCGGAGCGGTTCGACGGCCGCCCAGCCGAGCTGCTTCGTGCGGGCGAGGTTCTTGCGTGCACGGCCCGTGCCGCCGCCGAACGCGACCGCGAACGCGGCGGAGAGCTCGGGGACCACGGCGGCTGGGTGCTTCGCGACCAGGTGCCCGAGGGCGCGGCCGACCGCGAAGGGCACGAGCGTGAGCCAGTGCAGCCAGACGAGCGCGATGGGGGCGTACGTCATCCGACGGTGCAGCTGCGCCTGCCGGTGCATCCGGACGCGCCGCGCCTCGGACACACGCTTGCGCCCGAACTCCTCGATCGGTCCGGCGCTGGTGACCCTGGCCTCGGGCACGAGGGCCACGCGGTGTCCGGCGAGGCGGACCCGGACCGAGAAGTCGAGCGCCGCGTCGACGTCCGGCAGTGCCGGGTCGAAGCCGCCGAGTTCGTTCCAGACCGAGCGACGCACGAGCATGCCGCCGGCGGTGACGCCGAGCACGTCGGTGTTGCGGTCGTGCTGGCCCTGGTCGAGCTCGTCCTGCACCAGGACGATCGAGCGGCCGAAGCGGGTCATGCTCTCGCCGAACGCGCGGATCAGCGACGGATCGTCGTCGGCGACGAGCTTCGGACCGGCGACGACGACCGACGGCGCGATCTCGACGGCGCCCAGCAGGTCGGCGAGCGCGGTCGGTGCCGGCGCGTTGTCGTGGCCGAGGATCCACAGCCACTCGTCGACCGGCTCGTCGGTCGCGGCGGGCGGCGCGCTGCGCTCGCCCTGCCGGACGGCGTCACCGAACGACCGGCCCGCCGGGAGGCGGACGAGCTGCGCGGACCCACCGAAGGACAGTTCGGCGGTCGAACCGTCGGTCGTGCCGACGTCGACGACCACGAGGTTCTCGGGGTGGCGGGTCTGGGCGGCGAGCGCGTCCAGGGTCCGGTCGAGGTGGGCCGCCCCGTTGGCGGCGACGAGGATCGCGGTGACTCTGGGCTGCATGACGGGCGTCACTCTACGGTCTGGAGGCGCGGTGCCGGCTGCGGACGGCGGCGCGCCGTGAAGCTGTGGACGCGCTCACCGCGCGGTGCGGGGCGGGCGGAGGCGGTGGCCTTCCGGCGCCTTCGTCGCAGGCTCCTCAGGGCCGCAGTCGCACGGCGCTGGCGCGCCGTGGACGCTCCTACGCCCGTTTCCGCAGCTTGCGGCGTTCCCGCTCGGAGAGGCCACCCCAGATGCCGAAGCGTTCGTCGTTCTCGAGCGCGTACTCGAGGCACTGCGCCCGGACCTCGCACGAGGTGCAGATCTTCTTCGCCTCGCGCGTGGAGCCGCCCTTCTCGGGGAAGAACGCCTCGGGGTCGGTCTGTGCGCACAGCGAGTCGACCTGCCAGGCGAGCGGGTTCTCCTCGTCGTCCGCCTCGGGACGTCGGACCCCGGGGACGCCGAGCGCCACGGGATCGACGTGCCAGTCCTCCGGAACTCCGGCGTGGAACTCGGAACCGTTCACCCTGATCACCCCTGCCGCCTCGACAACGAACCCCAACTCTTGCGGCCGTTGCCTGTAATTACAGCGGTGTCATTCGCCTGAGTCAAGTCGCGGATCATAGAAGGCACTGACCGCTCCAGCGTGTCATGTCCCCCGTTTGGGCGTGTCGCGCCGCTCGGGTGGGCCTTCCGGGGGACAACTGACTCGTCCTCAGGCGCTCAGGAGGCGCTGCGGCGGGCCTCCCACGCGCTCGAGACCATCTCGTCCAGGGAGTGCCGCATCGCCCACTCGAGGTCTCGGGCGGCGGCTTCGCCGGTCGCGACGATGCGGGCCGGGTCGCCGGGGCGCCGCGGTGCGATCTCGGGGTCGAAGGCGATCCCGGTGCCGGCAGCCATCGCGTCCATGATCTGCCGGACGCTCACGCCGTCGCCGCTGCCGAGGTTGTAGGCGCGCTCGAGCGGCTCCCCGGCCTCGAGCTTCCGTGCGGCCACGGCGTGCGAGTGCGCCAGGTCGGCCACGTGCACGTAGTCGCGGACACAGGTGCCGTCCGGGGTGGCGTAGTCGTCGCCGTTGATCCGCGGGGTCCGGCCGGCGAGCAGCGCGTCGAAGACCAGCGGGAACAGGTTGTGCGGGCTGGCGTCGTACAGGTCGGGCTCCCCCGAGCCGACGACGTTGAAGTACCGGAGCGACGTGGTGGCGAATCCGGCGGCGACCTCCATGTCGCGCAGCAGCCACTCGCCGATGAGCTTCGACTCGCCGTACGGCGACTCCGGGTTCTTCGGGGTGGACTCGACCACGGTCTCGACGTCCGGCGTGCCGTAGACCGCCGCGCTCGACGAGAAGACCGCCTTGGTGACGCCGGTCTCGGCCATCGCGCGGAGCAGGGTCGCCATGCCGGTGACGTTCTGCTCGTAGGTGTGCAGCGGGCGCTCGACGGAGACGCCGGCGTACTTGAACCCCGCGACGTGGACCACGCCGGTGACCTCGTGCTCGCGCAGGGTGCGCGCCACGAGCTCCCCGTCGAGGATCGTGCCCTCGACGAACGGCACGTCGTCCGGCACGAACGCGCGGAAGCCGCTCGAGAGGTCGTCGAACGCGACCGTGTCGATGCCGGCCGAGCGCAGTGCTCGGACGACGTGGGACCCGATGTACCCGGCACCGCCGGTGACCAGCCAACTCATGCTCGCCACGCTAGCGGACGTCGGCGACGCCACGGTGGCGGTGTGCGGGTCCGCGCCGCCGCGTGCGGTTCCGCGCCGGTTCCGCGACGGCGTCCCCGGCCAGGACGCCTGTCCTGGGCGCCGGTCCTGGGCGCCGGTCCTAGGCGCCGGTGGCGATGAACACCGTCGACGTGATGCCGTCGGACGAGTCCGCCTCGACGGTCACGTCGCCCTCGTCCGGCGTGATGAAGCACGACTCGCCCTTGCGGAGCAGGGTGGCCGACTGCGCGCCGACGAGCGTGACGACGCCCTCGGTGCAGATCGCGATCGACGGTCCGACGAGCGGCGCGACCCCGCCCGTGCTCAGGCCGGCCGGGCGGCCGTCGCCGTCCACCCGCAGCAGCGCGAAGCCGACGCCGTCCGGTGCGAACCGGTCGACGCCGCCGGCGATGCGCTCCGGCTCGAGGACCGGGGCCGGGTACGCGGTGAAGTCGAGCACCCGCAGGAGCTCCGGCACGTCGACGTGCTTCGGCGTCAGCCCGCCGCGCAGCACGTTGTCCGACGGCGCCATCAGCTCGATGCCGAGCCCGTCGAGGTACGCGTGGATGTTGCCGGCGGGCAGGTACATCGCCTGCCCCGCACCGAGCGTCACACGGTGCATGAGCAGGGAGACCACGGTGCCGGGGTCGCCCGGCCAGCTGGTCGCCAGGTCGCGCACGGTCGCGGTGTTCGGGGTGAGCAGGTCGTCGTCGAGGGCGACGGCCAGGTCGCTCGCGGCCTGCACCACGGCGAGTGCGGACTCGTCGGCGGTCTCGAGCCAGCGGACGGTGTCCTCGAGCCCGTGCAGCAGGTGCACCTCGAGCGGACCGAGCCGTCCGGTGCCGGCGTCGAGCACGCGCACCTCGGCGAGGGTCTCCTCGACGGGGCGGAAGCCGCTCAGCGCCTCGAACCGCTCGCTCAGCGCGACGACGAGCTCGGGCTTCGGGAACGGGTCCTTGTAGTTGCGAGCCGGGTCGTCGAGCGGGATGCCCTCGCGCTCTTCACGGGCGAAGCCCTCCGCCGCCTGCTCCGGGGTGGGGTGCGCCTGCAGCGAGAGCGGTGCGGCCGCCGCGAGCACCTTGAGCAGGAACGGCAGGTCGGTGCGGTCCGGACCGAGGGCGGTCTCCGGCTCGTCGGCGATCCAGTCGCGGAGCGTGTCGGCTCCGCCCACCATGGCGGGGTTGACGACGACGCTGGGGCTGCCGGCGTGGGCGCCGAGCCAGAGCTCCGCCTGCGGGGCACCCGTGACGGTGCGGCCGAGGAGCTCCGGGATCGCGGTGACCGAGCCCCAGGCGTAGTCGCGGGGGGTGTTCGTGATGCCGAGGAACATGGGCCAGAGCCTACCGGCGCCGCCGAGGGAGTCCTGCGGACGGCGACCGGCCGGTACCCTGGCGTCGTGACGAACACCTGGCCGCTGGCGCGCGGGGCCGTACCGGAGCGCGAGGCGTTCGCCTTCGGGGCGACGACCCTGTTCGTGCTGTTCGCGGGCGACGCCGTGCCGAACACCCTCACCTGGGTCGGGGCCGGTGTCCTCTGGGCCCTCGTCGCCGCCTGGGGCACCACGATCCTGGTCCGGGCGAAGCCGCCGCTCGTCCGCACCCCCTGGGCGCTCTGGGCGTTCCTCGGCTGGTGCCTGGTGACGCTGGTCTGGTCGCACTGGCGGTTCGCGACGATCTCGAGCCTGACCGTGCAGGTGATCTGCGCCGCCGTGGCGTTCACGATCGCCTCGACCCTGACGTGGCGGCGGATCACCGACGCCATGAGCCTCGCGCTCCGCTGGGTCCTGATGCTCTCGCTGCTGTTCGAAGCCGTCGTCGCGGTGTTCGTCCGCCACCCGATCGCGCCGATCTGGACCGACTACGGCGACCGCGACGTCCCCGACGCGTTCTACTTCTCGCGCGCCGAGCTCTTCACCGGTGGTCGGATCCAGGGCCTGCCGGGCAACGCGAACCTGCTCGCCATGGTCGCCCTGCTCGTCGCGATCGTGGTCGCCGTGCAGTTCGCCGAGGGCCGGATCCGCCGCAACCAAGCGATCGGCTGGCTCCTCGTCGCCGCACTCGGCTTCGTCCTCACCCGCTCGTCGACGGTCATCGCCGCTGCCCTCGTGGTCGCCGTGGTCGCCCTGGTCGCGGTGTGGATGCGCCGTGTGCCGACCGAGCGCCGCACCCCGCGCTACCTGCTGCTCGCGGTGGGCGCGATCGTCGTCGCCGTCGCCGCGGCCGTGCTGCGTGGTCCGGTCTCCGAGCTGCTCGGCAAGGGCTCGGACGCCACCGGTCGGGGCGAGATCTGGGGCAAGGTGCTCGGGCTGATCGACCAGCACCCCGTGGGTGGCTGGGGATGGATCGGGTACTGGTGGCCCGGCATCCCGACGCTCGCCGACCTGGCGCACCGCAAGGGTGTCACCTACCTGCAGGCCCACGACGCCTACCTGGACGTCTGGATGCAGACCGGCATCATCGGCCTGGTGCTCTTCGCGATCTACGTGGTGACGACGCTGTCGCGCTCGTGGGCCTGCGCGACCCGCATCGGGTACGACGCCACGCTGCGTCCGCGGTCGTTCGACCCGGTGTCGCTCCTGCCGCTCCTGGTCGTCGTCGCGCTGCTCGTGCAGTCCGTCGCCGAGTCCCGCCTGCTCTACCAGGGGAACTGGGTGCTCTTCGCCCTGCTCGCGATCAAGACCCGCATCGTGCTGACCGGCGAGGAACCCGTGTCCACCGGCGACGGCCCCCGCACGCCGCTGGCCAAGCGCGAGTTCCGCTGGGCCGGCACGCGCTGACCCGGGCGCTCCCTCAGCGCGACAGCCAGGAGCACGCCACCGGGGACGACCACGGGTTCGACCGCACCCGGGCGACCTCGAGCGACGGGTCCGCGTCGCACGCCTCGACCGCCGCCGGCAACTGCCCGGCCCACACCGGGCCGTCGCTGCGCCGCGTGTCCGCCGGCGCGACGTGCAGCACGGCCGACGCGACGACGGCGGTGACCACGCACCAACCGGCCAGCGCACCGACGAGGCGACCCGCGCCTCCTGTCCGTGCCGCCACACGCGACCAGCGGGGCGCGTCCACCAGCGCGGCGGCGGCGACCACCGCGGCGCTCACGAGCAGCAGGCCGGCAGCGGCGGCGTAGCGCTGCGGCGGCAGGGCGGCCATCGCGCTCACCGGCGCGGACCAGCGGACGCCGGCACCGTGGTTGGCGAGGACGGCCACCCACCACACCGCGACCGAACCGGCGGCGAGTGCCGTGACCATCCACCGGGTGCCTGTCGGCCCGACGACCACGGCCGCCACCAGGACGACCAGCAGCAGGGCGGCGGGGACCAGGACCACGGCCCAGCCGTGCTCCACCACCGCCGTCAGCGCGGCGCCGAGGTCCGGACCCCAGGCACCCGCCACGGGACGCAGCAGGTACCCGGCGAGCACGTCCACGACCGCCGGCGACCCCGTGGCGAGGGCACGCGGGTTCGTCAGGGCCGTGACGCCCTGCGCGGCCAGGGCGACGACCACGACGACCGTGACGGGCAGCGCGGACCACCGACCGGATGAGCCGGGCGTTCGGCCTCGGGGCGTCCACGCGAGGAGCAACAGGGGCGCGAACAGTGCGGTGAGGGGTTCGGTGAGCACGGCGACACCAGCGACCACGGCGAGCGCGCCCGCGCCCCACCAGGAGCGGCTGCGGAAGGTGAAGACCCACGGCACCAGGACGAGCAGGAACCAGTGCAGGTTCGCCGCGTTGCCGCTGATCTCGTACGGGGCGAGCGGCAGGACGACGGGGACGGCGGCGAGCACCAGCCGGAACGGCCACGGGCGGACGACGTCGCGGGA
Organism: Curtobacterium flaccumfaciens UCD-AKU; assembly: GCF_000349565.1. Lineage (GTDB taxonomy): Bacteria > Actinomycetota > Actinomycetes > Actinomycetales > Microbacteriaceae > Curtobacterium > Curtobacterium poinsettiae. The sequence goes on along the minus strand of NZ_KB714631.1, from coordinate 567,393 downwards.
CAGCACGAACACCAGGGCGCAGACCCCGCCGACCACCGCGCAGGACGCCAGTGCCACCACCTGCGCGTACCGTTCGGGCGGCAGCGCGTAGCCGAGGTCGACGATGAGCCGGGGCAGCAGGTGCAGGTAGCCGGCGTAGGCGTGCAGCAGCGTGTCGACGGGCCCCATCGCGATCCGTTCGCGCAGGAACACGCCGCCGTCCTCGGCCCAGACGGTGTTCCGCGCCACCGGACCGAGGCGGTACCAGGCCAGTGCGGTCGTGAGCAGGCCGACGAGGACCGCGACGAGCGGGACGCCGACGACCCTGCGCGCGACGTCCATTCGGTGAGGATAGATCGCTCATCGCGCATCGTCGATACAGCCACACCGCGATGTGGTGTGCTCGTCACAAGGTCGTGCGCCAAGATGGACGCGTGACGGACGGCCGGGTGAGCAGACAGGTGCTCGGGCGCCGGTACCTCTCCGCCTGGATCGGCTTCTCGGCCGGTGGACGGTTCAGCCAGGCGCTCGCGACGGTCATCGTGCTGTTCGGGTTCGGCCAGCCCACGGTGGAGACACTCGTCGGTCAGGCGGGGACCTGGGCGGTGCTCGTGACGCTGTTCGTGCTCGCGGGGCTGAGTCTGCTGGGACAGCGCTACCGGATCGAGTGGCACGGGGTCCTCCCCCTCTCGCTGTTGGCCTTCGTCGGCTACTGCGCGTTGAGCGTGCTGTGGAGCGAGTACTCCTGGTTCGCGCTCCGCGGGCTCGTGCAGACCGTGTTCTTCATCGGCCTCGGGCTGTACCTGGCGCTCGGCCGCGACCTGGTGCAGGTGATCCGGGCCTCGGGCGACGCCTTCCGGATCCTGCTCGTGACCGCCCTCGGGCTCGAGGTCCTGTCCGGCCTGGTGCTCGACGTCCCGTTCCCGGCGTTCGGCATCCGCGGTGACATCGCGTACGGCGGCCCGATCCAGGGCATCGGCGGCACACGCAACTTCATGGGCTTCATCGCCGCCATGGCACTGGTCACCTTCGTGGTCGAGTTCCTCACCCGGTCCGTCACGCTCTGGCGCGCGATCGCCTCGACCTCGCTCGCCGTCATCGCCCTGATGCTCGTGCAGTCCCCCATCACCGGCCTGGCGATGATCGCACTCGCCGTCACCGCACTGGCGCTCTGGTCACTCCGGCACGCGCGACCGGCGACCAGACCGGTGGTCAACGGCGTCCTCGGCGCGGTCGTCCTGCTGACCCTGGCCGTCGGGGTGCTCGCGCGGCACCGGCTGCTCGCCGAGATCGGGGCGGCCGGCGGCACCGCGACGCGCACGGACCTGTGGTCCCAGATCCGGGTCCTGGTGGAGCGCTACCCGATCCAGGGCTGGGGCTGGGTGGGGACCTGGCCGACCGAGCCGGTGGTGCCGTACGTGACGCTCATCGACCCCGCCGGCGTCCGCTTCACCTCGGGCCTGAACGCCTTCGTGGACGCCTGGCTGCAGATCGGCTTCGCGGGCACGCTCATCCTCGGGATCACGGCGCTGCTCGCGTTCGCGCGGGCCTGGGTGACGGCGACGACGTTCCCCGGGGTGGCGTACGTGTGGCCGGCCGCGGTGCTCGTGCTGCTCGCCGTCACCAGCACGGCGGAGAGCTACCTGCTGCACGGTGCGGGGCTGATGTTCTTCGTGACGGTGCTCGTGATCGCCGCGCGGCGGCGCTCGTGGCGCCGGCACCTGCCGCGCGTGTAGCGACGGACCGGAGGCCCGTGGCGGCCCCGCACCGCGCCTCCAGGCCGTCACGCCGAACGTTCCGGGCGCGCGCATCGTGAGCAGGAGTGGTCGCCCCGGCGGACGGGACCCGACCGTTCCTGTGCACGAAGCGATCGCGCGCTCCGGGCCTCGCGCTACGGGCGCGTGCGGCGACCGAGACGGCGCTGCACACCCCACCGGGTGACACGGAGCATCGCCTCGACCACGATGGACCGGCTCATCTTGGAGACCCCGTGCACGCGGTCGCGGAACCGGATCGGCACCTCGACGATGCGGCCGCCGAGGGCGTCCACGCGCAGCGTCATGTCCACCTGGAAGCAGTACCCCTTCGAGTCCACCGACCCGAGGTCCATCCGCGCGATCGCCGACGAGCGGTACACGCGGTACCCGGCGGTGATGTCGCGCACGTCGAGGCCGAGCACCAGGCGGGCGTAGGTGTTCGCCCCGCGGCTGAGCGCCTGGCGTCGGAGCGGCCAGTCGACGACCGAGCCACCCGGCACCCAGCGGGACCCGATCGCGAGCAGGACGTCCTCGGACGCGGTCACGGCGTCGATCATGGCCGGCAACCGGTCGGCCGGGTGCGAGCCGTCGGCGTCCATCTCGACCAGCAGCGGGTAGCCGCGCTCCAGACCCCACCGGAAGCCGGCGACGTACGCCGTGCCGAGCCCGGCCTTGCCGGGGCGCTGCAGCAGGTGCACGCGGTCGTCAGCGGCGGCCAGCGACCGCACGATGTCCCCGGTGCCGTCCGGGCTGCCGTCGTCGACGACGAGCACGTGGGCACCGGGCACCGCCGCCAGCACGGCGGCCGTGATCGCGCGGATGTTCTCGGCCTCGTCGTAGGTCGGGACGATGACGAGGGCGGCGGTGTCCCCCGGGGTCACCGGTTCAGGCGCCGCTTCACCTTGCCTGCGACGCTGCGGGGGCCCTCGGTGCGCAGGTAGTGCACGGCGCGACCGAGGTCGTAGCGGACACCGGAGAGCTTCTTGCGCTCCGGCACGCGGACGCGCATCTTGTGCGGCTCGATCGAGGACGTCGTGTCGCGCACCGACTTGTCCGCAGCGCGGATCGGGTTCCGGCAGAACTCGACGAGCGGGGCGAGGACGTTCTCCCACGTGAACTGCTCGCGCACACGGTCGACGTTGCCGATGAACTCGGTGCGGGCCTTCTTGTCGAAGAGCGCCGTCTCGAGCGCGGTCGCCAGGCCGTCGACGTCCTGCTCGTGCACCGCGATGCCGAGCTTCTGCTCCGCGACGAGGTCACCGAACGAGTCGCCGGCCGTCGTGACGATCGGCAGACGTGCCCACAGGTAGTCGAGGATGCGGGTGCGGAACGAGAACGTCGTCTCGAGGTGCTCGTAGTGCGTCGAGACGCCGGCGTCGGCCTCGAGCAGGTAGGCGCCGCGCTCCTCGTACGGGATCCACTGGTCGTTGAAGAACACGTGCTTGCCGGTGAGCCCGAGGGCGTCCGCCTCGGCGCGGACCTTCGCCACGATGTCCATCTCGGGGACGTCGGGGTTCGGGTGCTGCACACCCATGAAGAAGAGCTTGACCGACGGACGGCGCTCGGCGAGCCGGGCAATCGAGCGGACCAGGGTGATCGGGTCGAACCAGTCGTAGATCCCCCCGCCCCAGACGACGAGCTTGTCGTTCTTGCCGATGCCCGGCACGACGCCCTTGACCCGCTGCTGGTCGTGCACCGGCGGGGTCGAGGACAGGCCGAACGGCACGACGCCGATGAGCGAGCGCAGGTCGGCGTCACGCGAGTACGTGCGGGCGTTCACGCGGCCGGAGCCGGCGAGCTGCCCGAGCCAGAACATCCGCTGACGCTCCGAGGCACAGATGAAGTAGTCGCCGAGCTCGAGCTGGTGGTTCAGCGTGTCCGAGGCGTCGAGGATCTGGCGGTTCCACTTGTCGACGTCGTCGCTGCGGCCCTGTTCGAGCTGCTCGAGGTGCAGCGGGTCGTAGACGTCGACGACCAGGATCTTGCTGGTCGACTCGAGCACGGGGAACAGCCGGAGCGCGTGGCCCTGCACGATGATGACGTCGGCCCAGCCCTCGTGCTCGACCATCTGGCGCGGGTGGCGGTGCGGGACCGTGACGACCTCGTACGAGGGGTCGATCGGCGACGAGCGGGTGAGGCTGACCACGCGGACGTCGTGCTCCGATGCCAGCTGCTTCGCCATCTGGGTGGCACGGATCGCCGGACCGGCCATCTTCGCGCCGATCGAGTCGCCCGTGATGATGAGGATGCGGCGACGGGTGCCGACCTCGAGCACGCCGAGGGAGTGCACGATCTTGTCGTAGCCGGCCAGGTAGTTCTCGATCGGGTACGCGGGCTCGTCGCGGTTGCCGAACAGGCGGAGGAGCTCGCGGTCGGACCGGACACGGGTCGCCTGGATCTGGCGGCGGGACTCGGTCATCGACGGCAGCTGCTCGACGAACTGGTCGACGCCGTAGATGCCCGCCATGCTCGTCTTCGGCACCGGGATGGTGGGGACGCTGTCGTCGCCGGGGTTGCGCAGGTCGAGCTCGGTGGAGTCGAGCTCCCCGCGGCCCACGGCACGGCGGACGGCGAGCGCCAGCGAACCGGGCAGCGCCGCGGCGAGCTGTTCGTCACCGAGGTTCTTGTAGAGCGTGAACAGTGCGTTGCGCTCGAGCAGGTAGGTCTCGCGGAAGTCGCCGAACTTGTTCATCGACGCGTGGTGCTTGTGGAACGCGACGGACTTCGGCTGGTACCGGAAGCGCCAGCCGAGCAGGTTGAGCCGCCAGCCGAGGTCGACGTCCTCGTAGAACATGAAGTAGCGGTCGTCGAAGCCGTCGAGCTGCTCGAAGAGCTCGGCGCGGATGAACATCGCGGCGCCGGTGCCGAACAGGACGTCGGTCTCGCTCTCCCACCGGCCGGTGTCCGGCGACCCGGCGAAGGGCTTGTAGCCCATGCCGTACCAGGTCATCGCGGCCTCGGTGAAGTCGACGTTGACGCCTTCCCAGTCGAGGACCTTCGAGGCGACGGCACCGATGTCGGCACCCGAGGCGAACGTGGCCATGGCCTCGCGCACCCAGCCGGTGTCCGGACGGGCGTCGTTGTTGAGGAACGCCACGACCTCGCCGGAGGACTTCTCGACGCCGAGGTTGCACCCGCCCGTGAACCCGAGGTTCGCACCAGCGTCGATCAGGGTGAAGTCGAGGGACGAGGCCTTCAGCCGACCGAGGTGCTCGGGGCCCGAACCGTTCTCGACGACGATCACCTCGAGCTTGTCCTGCGGCCAGTCCTGCTTGCGGAGCTCCGCGATGCTCGTCAGGGTGTCGTCCGTGCCCTTGTAGTTCACGAGGATGACGGAAACGACTCCCGGCTTGCGCTCTGTCACGCGAGTTCCTCCAGCAGCTGCCGCGCACCGGGCGCGGGTAGGTGGCTCGGCCAGCGGGGTGCCGCGGGCCGATGACACCCTACAAGGCGCGCCCACCGACTCCCTGCCGCCGCTGCGGATTCGTGCAGAATGGCGTGCGTGACCGCTGTGATCCCGAGCACCCCCATGCCCTCCCCCCTCCGCGAGGACTACGCGGCCCTCGCGGCCGACGAGCACGCCGAGGGCCCCCGCGGCACGATCCGCTTCGCGGTCTCGACCGCCGATCCGGCCGAGGGCAAGGGCGACCTGTTCGTCGCGCTCGGCCTCGCGCGGGCACTCCGGGCCGAGGGCTGGGGCGTGGCGATGTGGCCGTTGGCGCGCTGGGGCGAGGAACTCCCCGCCGACACCGCCGTCGTGGTCAGCATGATCGAGTCCTTCGTGCCCGGCTACGTCCCCGCCGGCACCGCCCTGGTGGCGTGGGTGCGGAACTGGACCGCCAAGTGGGCAGCCCTGCCGTACCTGGACGAGTTCGACGCCGTCTGGACCTCGTCCGAGGCCGCCCGCGACGCGGTCGCCGCGGCCTACAGCGGCCCCGTCGAGGTCGTCCCGATCGGCGTGGACACCGAGCTGTTCACGACCGACGCCACCGCACCGCGCGAACGTACCGACCGCGCCGTCACCACCGTCAACTTCTGGGGTGTCCGCCGCCGCGTGCAGGACGTCCTGGCCGAGGTCGCCCCGACCGAACCGATCGTCTGGTTCGCCGCGAACGTCGACCACGTCGAGGCCTCGGCCGGCGTCGAGCTCCGCCCAGCGGTGTCCTACTTCGCGCTGCCCGAGGTCTACCGCGCAGCCGGTTTCGTCGTCGACGACGTGATCGAGCCGGCCGCCGAGTACGGCACCCTGAACTCCCGCCTGTACGAGTCGCTCGCGTCCGGCGCGCTGCCCGTCACCGACTGCGCGCTCGGGCTCGACGAGCTCGGCCTGTCCGACGTGCCGGTGTTCGACGACGCCGACTCGCTCGAGCGCGTGCTCGCGATGCCCCGCGACGAGCGCACGGCCCTGGTCGCCCGGCTCCGCGCCGTGGTGCTCGAGCGGCACTCGTTCCGCACCCGTGCCGAGCAGGTCGGCCCGTCGCTCGACGCCGCCGTCGCCGCCGCCTCGGGTCGGAGCGGCGAGCGTGGGGCGTTCCTGCGCTGGGCCACCGCCCAGCGCGAGACGCTCCGGCAGGCCGAGCACGACCGCGACGTCCACCTGTCCGGCGTGCACGACATCAACGCACGCCTGGTCGCGTCGGAGCAGCAGGTCGGCGCGTACGACACCGCACGCCGCCGGGCCGAGGCGGAGCGCGACCAGATCGCGGCCCGCTTCGAGGGCCTCACGCGCTCGCCCGAGTACCGGCTGCTGCACGGCGTCGGTCTGATGGCGCGGCGCGCACGCCGCTGACGGCGGTCGACGCGACCAACAGACGGACGGGAGGCCCGGTACCAGCTGGTACCAGGCCTCCCGTCCGTCGTGGTGACCGTCTACTGCACGGTGACGGTCTTGGTGCCGAAGCTCTTGTAGGTGCCGCTCGGCAGGTCCTGGAAGTAGACGCGCACGGTGTGCGTGCCCTTCTTCAGCCCGGTGAACTTCCGCGACAGTCCCACGTCCGACCCCCAGTCCGGGTGCGCGGCCTGCACGTCGGTCCGGGTCGCGTTCGCGGTGCCCGGCGAGACGGCCACGCCGTCCAGGTGGATCTTGTAGCCGACCGGGTCCCAGACGTCCGGGTCGATGGCCCAGCCGGCGACCGTGATGGTGCCGACGCCGCCGGTGACCGACTCGTACAGGCCCTTGACCGAACCGGTCTTGCCCGTCTTGCCGGTGGTGGGCGGGTCGGTGACCCGCACGCTCTTCGTGCCGAAGCTCTTGTAGGTGCCGCTCGGCAGCTCCTGGAAGTACACCCGCACCGAGTGGGTGCCGGCGGTCAGCCCGGGGATCTTCAGGGACAGGCCGACGTCGGAACCCCAGGCGGGGTGCACGGCCTCGACGTCGGTCCGCTTCGCGTTCGCGGCTCCGGGGGCGATGGCGACACCGTCGACGTGGATCTTGTACTGCACCGGGTCCCAGACGTCGGGGTCGATCGCCCAGCCGCGCACCGTGGCGCTGTTCACGCCGCCGGTCACGGACTCGTACGCGCCCTTGACCGAACCCGTCTTGCCCGTCTTGCCCGTCGTCCCCGACGCGTCGGGTTCGGCGGACGATGCGGCGGTCACGGTCACGGACTTGGTGCCGAAGCTGACGTACTTGCCGCCCTGCAGGTCCTGGAAGTAGACGCGCACGGTGTGCTTGCCGGCCTTCAGTCCGGTGAGCCGGAGCGTCAGGCCGACGTCCGAGCCCCAGGTGGGGTGGTCCGCCGCGACGTCGGTGCGCGTGGCGTCCGCGACACCGCTGTTCGTGCTCACGCCGTCGACGTGGATCTTGTACTTGACCGGGTCCCAGACGTCCGGGTCGATCGCCCAGCCCCGCACGGTGGCCGTGCCGACGCCGCCGGTGACGGAGTCGTACGAGCCGCGGACCTTGCCGGTCTTGCCGGTCTTGCCGGTGGTGGGGGCGTCGACGACGACGGACTTCGACGCGACCTTGACGTACTTCGTACCGGGCTTGTCCACCACGTAGAGCGTCACCGCGCGCTTGCCGGCGGACATCCCACCGATCGTCTTCGAGAAGCCGAGGGTGCTGCCGACGCCCGGGTAGACCTTCGCCACGTCGGTGCGGGTCGTGTCGGCCGTGCCGGTCGCCTTGCTCACGCCGTCGACCAGGATCTTCCACGAGCCGGGCTTCGACGAGTCGGGGTCGAGGACCCAGCCGCTCGCCGAGATCGTGCCGACGCCGCCGGTCACCGAGTCGAGGACGCCCTTCGGCGCTTCGCTCGTGACGGTGCGGGTGTAGCAGCCGAGCAGGGTGTTGCCGCCGCGGCCCTGGTTGATGGCGTACGTGCAGACGTTGTGCTTGCCGAGGCTCAGCCCGGTCAGGGTCGTCGAGAACCCGTGCCGGGTGTTGTTCGCCCCGAGGGTGCCCGCCAGGTCGCTGCGGTTCGCGTCGGCGGTGATGGTCTTCGCGCCGTCACCGTCGACGTAGAACGCGACGCGCAGGGGGTTCGTCGTGTCGGGGTCGGCGGCCCATCCCCGGACCGTCAGGGTCGAGGTGGCGGTGGCGGTCACCGCATCGACGTTGCCGACCGGGTTGCCGCTGCCGCTGGAGGCGCCGAACCAGTCGGTGTACATGCGCCAGAAGTTGCGGTTGCCGTAGGCCGAGCAGCCGTCGCCGCTGCCGTAGAGGTTCGACATCGCCGCGGCGTTCGGCGTGTACGGCGTGTAGATGTAGAGCGCCGCGGTGGCCTGGTTCTGGATGTAGACGGACTTGCGGCCGCACGCGGCGTTCGGGTTGAGCAGGATCGAGTTCGTCCGGCCCGCCTGGTACGCCCACGAGGTCGGCGTCGCCTGGTACCGCTTGAACTGCAGCGCCGCGGCGTAGACCTGCTGGCCGAAGCCGAAGTACGCCGGGTCGCACGGGGCGGTGTCCGGGCACGCGAAGCCGGTGGCGTGCAGGTACATGTAGGACGTCGGCGAGGACGTCGTCACGATGCCCTGCTCCTTCTGCAGGAGCACGAGCAGCACCTTCTGGCTGATGCCGCACGCGGCACCGACCTGGGCGATCATCGTCGCGGCGCTCTTGGTGCCGCCGGCGATGGCCTTGCACCGGCCGGAGACCGCGCCGATCGAGCTCATCTTCTGCGAGAAGTCCTTCAGGCAGGCGGGCCCACCCGAGGCCTTGCGACAGTTCGGTGCGACGCTCGTCAGGAACGACTGCACGGCGGCGGCGCTCATGGCCGAGCCGTTGTAGAAGTTCGCGTCGCTGATGATGTTGCCCGGGTCGAAGTCCGAGGCGACGGCGGCCGACGCCGACCGGGTCGTGGTCTGCTCCGAGAGCACCGTGCCGAAGGTCAGACCGCTCACCGCGACGGCGAGGGACGCCACCAGCGCGAGGGAGCTGCGGAGGGACCGCCGGACGGGGCGGTCATCGCTGTCGGGACGGGGGGAACGGGTGGGGCGCATCACGGGACCTCGGCGGTCAGGGGGTCGGACGTCGTCGACGCGGAGCCGATGGCGTAGGTCAGGGTGACGGACCAGGTGCCGCTCGGCACCTTCGCCGCGGGGAACGACACCTGCGCGCAGTTCACCGACGAGGCACTCGCCTGCGCGGTGCTCGTGGCCTTCCGCGTGACGCCGTTCTTCGTCGCGGTGAAGGTGCACTTCCCGCTCGTGTCGGTGGTGCCGGAGACCAGGCCGCCGGCCTGGAGCGTCTTCGAGCCGGTGTCCCAGCCGGCGTAGGTCACGACGGCCGTGGCCGGGAACTCCGACGGGTCGGTGTCCGGCTGGTTCGTCGCGCCGCTGCCCGGGAACGGACCGGGGGTGTCGTCGTCGCCGGCGCCGGAGTCGGTGCCGCCGTCGCCGGACGCACCGTCGGTCGGCGAAGGGGCCACTCCGGTGGGTGCCGCGGTCGCCGAGGCGTCGCCGGTCGGGGTCGCACTCGTGGTGCGCGTGGCGGAGGCCGACGGCGACGGGGTGGCGTCGTCGCCACCGCCGGAACAACCGGCCACGAGGAGACTGAGTGCACCGACCACCGCGAACGCAGCGATCGGCCTGGATGCGAGGAGCATGCTGACGGGCCGTCCTGAGGATGTTGACAAGGGTCCGGGTTGCAACAACGGTAACTCGAAAGTGAAGGTTGAGGGTTGGATCGGCCGGAATCACCCCCACTCGGGGTGCACGACGGCCGTCGCCCAACCCCGCCACGCGGGCCCGGTGAGTATGCTGTTCCGGTCCTGCCCCCACGAACGAAGAGACGTATGGTCGACCAAGCCCGCATGACCGCGCTCGCGAAGGAACCCCTCGTCGTGATCGGCGCTCCGACGAGCGCCTTCCGCGGAACCTTCCGCGAGCTGCGCGACGTCTTCCGGCAGCGCGAGATGCTCGGCATGCTCGTCCGACGTGACCTGAAGGCCCGGTACAAGGACTCGGCACTCGGGTTCGTCTGGACGCTCGTGCGCCCGCTGACCCAGCTGCTCATCTACTACTTCGTCATCGGCAAGGTCCTCGGCGCCGCCAACGGCATCGACAACTTCGCCATCTACGTCTTCACCGGCCTGACCGCCTACACGCTCTTCAGCGAGATCGTCGCCGGGTCGACGGGCTCGATCGTCGGCAACTCCGGGCTGATCAAGAAGGTCTACGTCCCGCGCGAGGTCTTCCCGCTCGCCAGTGTGGGCGCGGCCCTGGTGAACTTCACCATCCAGTTCGCGATCCTGCTCGCCGCGACGGTCGTGATCGGGGTCTTCCCCTGGCACGAGGGCCTGGTCTACCTGATCCCCTCGCTCGCCGTCATCCTGGTCTACGGCGCGGCCATCGGTCTCGTGCTGTCCGCGCTCAACGTGTACCTGCGCGACGTGCAGTTCGTCATCGACGTCGGCCTGATGGTCCTGCTCTGGGCCTCGCCGATCGTCTACTCCTACGCGCGCGTGGTCGCCACGGTGAACGCCGACTGGCTCATCACCGCGTACACGAACAACCCGCTGACGCTGGCGGTGCTCGGCCTGCAGAACGCGATCTGGCTGCACGACCCGGCCGACGTCACGTACCCGGAACACCTGATGCTGCGGCTGGGGATCGCCTTCGTGATCGGGCTCTTCTGCCTCATCGGTGCGCAGCGGATCTTCTCCCGCCTGCAGGGCAACTTCGCGCAGGAGCTCTAGACCATGGCCATCAGCACCCCCGTCGCCCCGACGACCACCGGCGACACCGCCGACCGTCCCGACGTCATCGTCATCGACCACGTGCGCAAGCGCTTCACGGTGCGCAAGGACAACACCCTGCGCGAGCGCATCGTCACCCTCGGTCGCGCCGGGCGCAAGCACCGCCAGGACTTCTGGGCCCTCGACGACGTCACCGTGTCGATCCAGGCCGGCTCGACCGTCGGACTGATCGGTCAGAACGGCTCCGGCAAGTCGACCCTGCTCAAGGCGATCGGCGGCATCATCCAGCCGACGTCCGGCACGGTGTCCCGCCGCGGTCGCCTCGCCGCGCTGCTCGAGCTCGGCGCCGGGTTCCACCCCGACCTGTCCGGCCGCGAGAACGTGTACCTCAACGCGAGCCTGCTCGGCCTCAGCCGCAAGCAGACCGACGAGAAGTTCGACGACATCCTGGCGTTCTCGGGCATCGGGGACTTCATCGACACCCAGGTGAAGTTCTACTCATCGGGCATGTACGTGCGGCTCGCCTTCGCCGTCGCCGTGCACACCGACCCCGACGTGCTGCTCGTCGACGAGGTCCTGGCGGTCGGTGACGAGGCCTTCCAGCGCAAGTGCCTCGACCGCATCCGCACCTTCCAGGAAGCCGGCAAGACGATCATCATCGTCACGCACTCGCTCAGCCAGGTGCAGGAGATGTGCGACCGCGTCGTCCTGCTCAACAAGGGCAAGGTGCTGCACGACGGTGACCCCGTGCAGGCGGTGAGCATGTTCCGAGAGGTGCTCGAGGAACGCCGCCAGGGCGAGCTCAGCACCGACGTCGCCGTCGGCCGCGGCAAGGTCCTCGGGGCGAGCGTGCACGTCGACGGCAAGGAGCCCCGCGCGGACGTCATGCCCGGCGACGACCTCGTCGTGGACATGGAGTTCGAGCACCTGGACGGCATCGCCGACTGGGAGGCCGCAGTCCAGATCAACAACGCCGGCGGCCAGGTCGTCTACGGCACCACCACCGGCATCATGGGCCTCGAACTGCACCCGCTGCACGGCCGCCGGAAGCTCCGTCTCCGCATCGCGGACACCGCCTTCGGCACCGGCAAGTACTTCATCAACGTGTCGATGATGGACTCCGCGGGCCGCCACCTGCACGACATGCCGGAGTGCGACTCGTTCGAGGTCCCCTCGTTCGGCAACGCCGTCGGCACCGTCTACGCGCAGCCCACGGTCGAGGAGCTCGACTGACCCCGGTCGACGGCGACACCGGGGCCCGTGCAGTCGGCGCTCCCCGAGCCGACGACACGTTGCGCACCGCCGTCGTCGTCGTCAACTGGAACCGCGCCGACCTGACCACCGCGGCCGTCCGCGCCGTGCTCGACGAGGGCACCGCCGACGACGTCATCGTCGTCGACAACGGGTCGTCGGACGACTCGGTCGCCGTGCTCCGCCAGGCACTGCCGGACGCGACCGTCGTCGCGCGGGACGACAACGGCGGGTTCGCGGCCGGCGCCAACACCGGCATCCGGCACACCGACGCCGACGTCGTCGTGCTCCTGAACAACGACGCCGTGCCCGCGCCGGGCTTCGTCGCGGCGCTCCGCGACCACCTGGCGCACGCCGGGCCCGAGGTCGCGGCGGTGACGGGCCGCATCGTGCTCGCCGGACGCTGGACGGTCCTCCCGGCCGGTGCGGAACCAGCACCCGATGCGCGCGTCATGCGCGACCACGACGGGCGGCGCTGGACGCCGTCGGCGGACGGCGAGGTCCGGCTCAACTCGACCGGCGTCCGCGTCGACCGCGACGGCAACGGCATGGACCGCGACTGGTTCGCGCCCGTCGACCGGGTCGCCGACGTCGACGTCTTCGGGTTCTCCGGCGGCGCCTCCGCGCTGCGGCGCACCGCCCTGGACGACGTCGGCCTGCTCGACGAGTCGCTCTTCATGTACTACGAGGACACCGAGCTCGCCTGGCGGCTCCGCCGCCGCGGCTGGCGCGTCGAGCACGCCGCCGACGCGGTCGTCGAGCACGACCACTCGGCGTCGTCCGGCGTGCAGAGCGACCTGTTCGTCTTCCGGAACGCCCGCAACCGCATCGTCGTCGCCCTCTGGCACGCCCCCTGGCCGACCGTCGCGCGGGCGAGCGTCCGCACGCTGGGCCGCGGTCTGCGCGGGCTGGCCTCCGGTCGCACCCGCCGGGAGGCGCGGCTCGTCCTGGCAGCGTTCGCGGACGTCGCGGGGACCCTGCCGGTCCACCTCGCGCGCCGGCTGCGCGAGACCCGGCGCGCGTCCGTCCCGCGCCGCCGCGTGGACCCGGGCGCATGAGCGCAGCGGGCTATCCTGGACACTCCCCCGTCGACGGCCACGGCCACGACGCCCCCGCCCGGAAGGAACCACGCGTGCCGCAGCTCACCGTCCTCGTCGACGGGACCGCGGTACCGCAGGCGCTCGGCGGCGTCGGACGCTACGTCGAAGGGGTCGTGTCGCACCTGAGCGACCCGTCGCTCGACGTCCACCTGGTCGTCCGTCCCGTGCACGCCGCGCACTTCCGCTCGCTCGCACCGCACGCCACCGTGCACACGGCGCCGGCGTGGACCGACTCGGTACCGCTGCGGTTCCTGTGGGAGCAGACCGGACTGCCGGCACTCGGCCGTCGGCTCGGTGCGCGGGTGCTGCACTCCCCGCACTACACGTTCCCGTTCGGCTGGCGCGGCGGGTCCGTCGTCACGCTGCACGACGCCACGTTCTTCTCGAACCCCGAGTGGCACTCGCGCCTGAAGCGCACCTTCTTCACGTGGTGGAGCCGTCGTTCGCTGCGCACCCGGCCCGTCGTCATCGTGCCGAGCGCGGCCACCGCGACCGAGGCCGCGCGGGTCGTCCGCGGCATCCGTGCCGACGTCCGGGTCGCACCGCTCGGCGTCGACCGCACGGTGTTCCACGAGCCCGACGTCGCCGCGGTCGAGGACGCCCGGATCGCCGCCACCCTGCCCGAGGGCGCTCCGTGGATCGCGTTCCTCGGCACCATCGAACCGCGGAAGAACGTCACCGCGCTGCTCGACGCGTACGCCGCGGTGCGGTCCGCGCGGGCGGCCGGCGGCGCGGACACGCCGTGGCTGGTCCTGTCGGGGGCGCGCGGCTGGGACGAGGCCGCGATCGCACGCCTCGACGCCCTGCAGCCCACCGACCACGTCATCGAGGCGGGGTACCTGCCGCTCGAGGACCTCGCCGGCTTCCTCGGCGGTGCGGAGTTCGTCGTCTACCCGTCCCTGGGCGAGGGCTTCGGCCTGCCCGTGGTCGAGGCGATGGCCTCCGGCGCCTGCGTCCTGACCACCCGGCGGTTGTCGCTGCCCGAGGTCGGTGGCGACGCGGCCGTCTACACCGAGCCCGACGCGACGGCACTGGCCGCCGCGATGACAGCGCTGCTCGACGACCCGGCGCTCGTGGCCTCGCACCGTGCGGCGGCGCTGGCGCGGGCGGACGAGTTCACCTGGGACGCCACCGCCGCCGTGCACGTCGAGGCGTACGAGTCCGTCGGTGGGAGGACGCGGTGATCCGGGTCGCGGTGCTCACGGTCACCTACAACACCGGTGAGACCATCCGGCCGTTCCTGGCGAGCGTCGCCGGCGCCTCGAAGGACCCGGTCGCCGTCGTCATCGCGGACAACGGCTCGGCCGACATCGACGCGCTCCGGGCGATCGGTGAGTCCTACGGCGCCGTCGTGGTGTCCTCCGGCGGCAACCGCGGGTACGGCGGCGGGATCGACGCAGCCCTGAGCGCCCTCGACGACGTACTGCCCGACGTGCGACCGGAGTTCCTGCTCGTGACGAACCCCGACGTGGTGCTCGGCGAGGGCTCGATCGACGAGCTCGTGGCCGCGGCCGACCGGATGCCGTCCGGTGGGTCGTTCGGCCCCCGGATCCTCGACGACCAGGGCGAGACCTACCCGTCCGCCCGGCAGCTCCCCTCGCTCCGGACCGGCCTCGGCCACGCGGCGTTCTCGCGGTTCTGGCCCGCGAACCCGTGGAGCCAGCGGTACTGGTCCACCACGAAGGTCGTCGAACGCGAGGCCGGCTGGCTCTCGGGTGCGTGCTTCCTCATCCGCACCGACCTGTTCCGCCAGCTCGGGGGCTTCGACGAGTCGTACTTCATGTACTTCGAGGACGTCGACCTCGGGCAGCGCATCGGTCGTGCCGGCCAGGCGAACGTGTACGTGCCGTCGTCGGTCGTCACCCACACCGGTGCCCACTCGACGTCGTCCAACCGCCGCCGCATGGAGATCGAGCACCACCGGAGCGCGTACCGGTTCCTGTCGCGGAAGTACCGGGCGTGGTGGCTCTGGCCCCTGCGGGTCGCCCTGCACGCAGGCCTGTCGCTCCGCGCCCGCTGGGTGACGCGCAAGTAGCCCCCGCCCACCGGTACCCCGGTCGCCCAGGTCGCCCAGGTCGCCCAGGTCGCAAAACACCGGTGTCCACGTGTTACACCGCGATCTGGGAGTGTTCGACGTGCGAACACCGGTGTCTTGCGGGTACCCGGCGCCACTAGGCTCGGCGCCGTGCAACGTGATCCCGGACCCTGGCTCGGCTGCGGCCCGATCGACGCCGCCCGCCGCTACTGGACCGGAGCCTTCACGTTCCGCAGCGGCCGTGCGAGCCGCGCCGAGTTCTGGTGGGCACGCGGGGCCGACCTGCTCGTGGTCTGGCTCGTGCTCACCCTCGTGCCGATGATCACCGGTGTCCGGGGCGCCGACGACTCGATGACCGACTTCCAGAACACCCCCGGGTTCCTCGGGATCGGACAGTCCGTCCTGATCCTCGAGGGCAGCGACTACGGATGGCGCATCCTCGCCGAGGGCTCCCCGTCGCAGTGGGTGCTCTTCGCGTGGTGCATCGTCACCGCGATCCCGAACCTGGCACTCGGCGCACGGCGGCTCCGTGACATCGGGACCCCGGCGTGGATGGCGTTCTTCGGCGCCTTCCCGGTCATCGACTGGTTCCTCCTACTCGGCGCGCTCCGACGTAGTTGGCGCCCGACGCTCCCACCGGAACCGGACCCGTCAGGCGCCGAACTCCCTGTCGCCCACCGCGCCGCCTGACCCGCCTGAGCCGAACCCCGCCCGCGCCGGAACCTGGTTCGCGAGGAGTCGGGTCAGGAGCGGAGGCGGGTGCGTTCGGTTCGAGCTGCCTCGAGCAGGACGGCGGCACGGGCGTCGAAGGAGTGCTCGGCGGCGATGTACTCGGCCACGACGGCCCGCTCGGCAGCAGTCGGCCAGGCGTACGACGGGTCCAGCAGCGCGGCGAGTTCGTCGCGGGAGCGCGCGACCGCGAGCGTCGGCACGTCGAGCACGTCGGACAGCCCGGCGACCTCGTCGGTGACGACGACTCCCCCGGACGCCAGCACGTCGAACACCCGGTTCGACACGAAGCCCCCGGCGGCCATGTCCGGCCAGTGGTCGTTGAGCACCACACGCGCCGAGGCGTAGGCCGCCGCGACCTCGGGCCGGGTCAGCGACGATTCGCCGAGCGACTCCGCGGGGACGACCTCGTCCCACCCCGGACCGTGCACGCGCAGGTCGGCACCGAGCCCGACCGCGTCGGACACGATGGGGCGTGCGGCGCCGCGGGTCGAGCCGACGAACACCACGCGGTCGGCATCGGGGCTCGTCGCCGCCCGCGAGCCCGGGTGGAACACCGCGGGGTCGGTCGCCTGCAGCAGCGTCCGGACCGGCACGCCCGAACGATCGGCCGCGGCAGCCGCCCACACCGGACCGGCCGCGAAGGCGACGTCGAACGACCGCAGCTCGGTGTCGGCGACGTCATCAGGGTGGCTGATCACCCAGAGCAGGTTCACCGAGGCGGGGTTCGGCGGCACCCGATCCAGCCCGCGGATCACCAGCGTCACGTCGTCGTCGGCATCGTCGTCGCGCACGTGGGCGTCCCGCCGGTCGATCCGGACGCGCTGCCCGAGGCGTTCGAGGGCACCGGCCAGCTCGGCGGCGAAGTGCACGTCGCCCCACCCGTCGCCCTCCGGCCCGGCAGGCGCGGCGATCTTCAGCGACCAGGCGAGCGTATCGCTGGCGCGACGAGGCGTCTGACGGACCGGGGTCACCGGGCGCGCTCCCCACGGTGGCAACGGCGGCCCGGCGGAGACTGCAGCACCCCGGCCGTCGACCGAGTCCCGTCTCGCGTCCCGCCAGGCCGAGAACGCGTCCACGGTGGCGGCGTCGATCGTCCGCCCGGGTTCAGTGAGTCGGACGGTCTCACCGACGTCCTCCACCAGGATCGTGGGACCCGACTGCGGTCGCTGGCGCACAGCGCACGCGTGCGTCCACCCGACGAGCGTCGTCGGCTCGTCCGTGAGCACGGGCACAGGGACGATCGCGGCCCGGGGCACAGCGAGCACGGGCTGATCGGCACCGAACACCGAGTCCCCCGTGCCGAACGGACGGTCGTCCGACCACGGGAGTGCGCCGGGACGGATGAGCAGTGCACCGTTCCTCGCCGAACCGTCCGCCGTGCGCACCGAGGCCTGCACCAGGCGGTGGACTCCGGTCTCGGCGAGTGCCAGGAGACCGCCGGCATCGATCGTCACCGAGGTGTCGACCAGCAGGAGGACCCGTCCGACCCCGGCGGCGAGGCCGGCGTTGATCGCGGACCCCATGCCGTCCACGGGCACGGTCCGCACCCACGGCAGGCGACGCCCGAACGGGTCGACCGGCGACGCATCGGCGACGTAGCTCACGGCCCGGACGTCAGCGCCACGACCGAAGGCATCGTGGGCGACCGACACCAGCCGGGCGACCTCGGCGTGCCGGTCCGAGCGGGTCGTCACGAGCACCGTGACGTCGTGGTCCAGCCGCGGCAGCGGGTCCGGGAACCCGGCCACGCGGACGACCTCAGCCGTCGTCGCGGGCGCGGGACGGGCCTCCCGGTCGGGGTGGTCGGCAGCCGTCGCGTCGCGACGACGGCGACCGAACCACCCGGAACCGGAGGCCACGGGCGGTGCTAGACGCCGAGGAGTCGCTGGAGGTAGACGCCGTAGCCGCCCTTGACCAGCGGCGCGGCGAGCTCGGCGAGCTGCGCGTCGTCGATCCAGCCGTTGCGCCAGGCGATCTCCTCGATGCACCCGATCTTGAAGCCCTGACGGTCCTCGATGACCTTCACGTACTCCGACGCCTGCATCATCGACTCGAACGTTCCGGTGTCGAGCCACGCCGTGCCGCGGTCGAGGACCTGGACGCCGAGCTCACCGGCCTCGAGGTAGCGCTCGTTGACCGTCGAGATCTCGAGTTCCCCGCGGGCGCTCGGCTCGATGGTCTTGGCGATCTCGATGACCTTGTTGTCGTAGAAGTACAGGCCGGGGACGGCGTAGTTCGACTTCGGCTCGGCCGGCTTCTCCTCGATGGAGACGGCGGTGAAGTCGTCGTCGAACTCCACGACGCCGTACGCCTTCGGGTCGGCCACGTGGTACGCGAAGATCGTCGCGCCGTCGACCTCGGTGTTCTTCCGCAGGTTCGTGCCGAGGCCGGTGCCGTGGAAGATGTTGTCGCCGAGGACGAGCGCGACGCTGTCGTCGCCGATGAACTCCTCACCGATGACGAAGGCCTGGGCGAGACCGTCCGGGGACGGCTGGACGGCGTACTCGATCTCCATGCCGAACGCCGAGCCGTCGCCGAGCAGGGCCCGGAACTGGTCGTTGTACTCCGGGGTCGTGATGACCAGCACCTGTCGGATGCCCGCCATCATCAGGGTCGACAGCGGGTAGTAGACCATCGGCTTGTCGTAGATCGGCATGAGCTGCTTGCTGATGCCCTTGGTGATCGGCCAGAGGCGCGTGCCGGAACCGCCGGCGAGGATGATGCCCTTCATCGCTTTCCCCTTACTTCTTCGTCCGGAGCGATTCGGTGTACGCGACGCACTCCTCGTACGTCGGCAGCAGCCCCTGGGCCGCGGCTTCTTCGAGGGTGGGGGCGCTGGTGTCCTTCTCGGACAGCACCAGCTCGCCGAGACCCTCGGGCAGGTCGAGCCCGACCGTCGGGTCGAGGATGGTGATCCCCTTCTCGCGCTCGGGGTCGTAGTGCGCGCTGACCAGGTAGTTCACCGTCGACTGGTCCTCGAGCGCGACGATCGCGTGGCCGAGCCCCTCGGACAGGTAGACGGCCTTGCGGTCGACGTCGTCGATGCGGACCGAGTCCCACTGGCCGAACGTCGGGGACCCGACGCGGATGTCGACGATGTAGTCGATGAACGCCCCGCGCACGGCGGTGACGTACTTCGCCTGGCTCGGTGCGACGAGGGCGTAGTGGATGCCGCGGGCGACACCGGCCGCGGAGATCGACATGTTCACCTGGCGGAGGTCGAGCGGGTGACCGACGGTCTCCTCGAGGACGTCGGCGCGGTACGCCTCGAGGAATGCTCCTCGTGCGTCGCCGTGCTGGACGGGCGTGAACTCCCACGCGCCAGGGATCTTCAGTTCGCGGATCTGCACCGTGGAAGCCTAGCAAGCCGTGAGTTCGCATAGGCTGTCATGGTTCTGCGCATTGCCGACTCCCGAAACGAGACCAAGCGAGCCCGTGAAGCTATTCGTCCAGATCCCCTGCCTCAACGAGGAGAACACCCTCGCCAGCGTCATCGACTCCATCCCACGGGAGATCGACGGCATCGACGAGATCGAGATCCTGGTGATCAACGACGGCAGCACCGACCGCACCGTCGAGGTCGCCAAGGAGCACGGCGTCAAGCACTTCGTGCACCACACCACGAACATGGGCCTCGCCCGCTCGTTCCGTGACGGCGTCGACTACGCGCTGCTCCACGGTGCCGACATCGTCGTGAACACCGACGGGGACAACCAGTACCCGCAGGCACAGATCGCCGAACTCGTGCAGCCGATCCTGCGGAAGGAAGCCGAGATCGTCATCGGCGACCGGCAGACGCGCACCATCGAGCACTTCTCCGGCTTCAAGAAGGCCATGCAGCGCTTCGGCTCGTGGGTCGCGAGCCGTGCGGCCGGGCTCGACCTGCCCGACGCGGCGAGCGGGTTCCGCGCGTACTCGAAGTACTCGCTCATCCGCCTGAACATCGTGACGCGCTTCAGCTACTGCATGGAGACCATCGTGCAGGCCGGGTACAAGCGCCTGGCGATCGCGTCGGTGCCGATCACGACGAACCCGAAGACCCGCGAGTCGCGGCTCTTCAACAACATCTTCCAGCACATGTTCGAGTCCGGCTCGGCGATCGCCCGCGTCTACCTGATGTACCGGCCGATGGCGCTGTTCCTCTGGGTCGCGGCGGTGCTCGGAGCACTCGGACTCTGGCCGCTCATCCGGTACCTGGTGCTCCTGGCGATGCACACCGGCGGCAACCACCTGCAGTCGATCATCCTCGGTGTCGTCCTGCTCATCACCGCGCTCCTGTCGATCGTCATCGGCGTCGTGGCCGACCTCACCCGCCTGAACCGCACGCTGGCCGAGGAGCAGCTCGACCTGCAGAAACTGCAGCGGTATGGCGACTGACCCGGCGTCGGCGATGCTGAAGGGCCGAACGCGGTTCGCGCTCTGGCTCCGTCGCCCTTCGTCCTGGGTCGAGATCGTCGCCTGGGCCGCGCTCGTGGCGTTCATCGCCTGCACCATCGGGCCCGCGCTGATCGGTCAGGGCACGTTCCTGAACACCGGCATGCTCAGCCGGTACACCCCGTGGGGTGAGTCGCTCGAGACCCTGCGGAACTCGACGAACATCCTGAGCAGTGACACCCTCGACAGCGTCACACCCCAGACGACGCTCCTGGTCAAGCTCGCGCACGAAGGCGTGTTCGGGTCATGGAACCCGTACGTCGCCGGGGGCGTCGAACTCGGCGGCGTGCCGAACTCCGGGGCGTGGTCCCCGCTGTCGCTCCCCTGGTGGATCCTGCCGTTCTCGGCCGCGGCCGGCGCGGTGAAACTCCTCGAGATCGTCGCGATCACGGCCGGCATGTCCCTGCTGCTGCGTCGGTGGGGCGTCCCGCGGGCCGCGTGGCCGATCGCCTCGCTCGTCTTCGCGTCGTCCGGCTTCATGGTCGCGTGGTCGAACTGGCCGCAGACCCGGGTGGCCGCCTTCCTGCCGCTGCTGTTCTGGGCCATCGACCGGGCCGCCGTCGAGCTCCGTGCACGCGACCTGTTCAGCGTCGGCCTCGTCGTCACCGCGATGCTGCTCGGGGGCTTCCCGGCGATCGTCGGCTACGGGCTCTTCGTCGGTGGCCTCTTCTTCCTGGCCCGCACGATCGTGGCCCACCGCGCACTCCGCCAGGTGCTCGTCAGTGCGGGGATGGCCCTCGGCGGGATCGTCCTCGGTGTCCTGCTCGCCGCCTGGCAACTCGTGCCGTTCGC
Source organism: Curtobacterium flaccumfaciens UCD-AKU (assembly GCF_000349565.1). Classification (GTDB taxonomy): domain Bacteria; phylum Actinomycetota; class Actinomycetes; order Actinomycetales; family Microbacteriaceae; genus Curtobacterium; species Curtobacterium poinsettiae. The sequence continues at coordinate 546,176 of NZ_KB714631.1, read as the reverse complement.
GATCAGCGCCGCGAACGTCGTCGACTTCGGCGGTCGCGGTCAGCGCGGCGGTGCCGGCATCGGGTCCGCGCCCCTGGTGAGTTCCTGGATCCCGGACATCACGTCGCTGGCGAGCACCGGCCGCGCGTGGGGCCTCCGCAACCCGGTCGAGGAGTACTCGTACATCGGCATCGCCGCGGTGGTGCTCATCGCCGCCGCCGTCCTGATCCGCCCGGGTCGACGCGACGCAGCGTCCGCCGGCGGAGCAGCGCCCGCCGTCGACGCAGCGCCCACCACCGCACCGGCGCGCGACGCCGACGCCGCGCTGGTCCGGCGTCGGCAGCGCGGTGTCGTGCCGATCGTCGCGTCGCTGCTGGCGTTCAGCGTCGTGCTGGTGTTCCTCGGCGGCCCGCTCCTGGCCGCGGTCCGGGAACTCCCGGTGTTCGACTCGAGTCCGATCGGTCGAGCGCGTGTCGTCGTGGGCTTCTTCGCCGCGGTGCTCGCCGGCATCGGGTTCGGACGCGTCGTCGAGCCCGAGACGCTGCGCGACGAACTCGCACGGTTCCGCCGTGCCACGCCGCTCCGGCGCGCGGGCCGGATCGCGACGGTCGTCCTCGTCGTGCTGTTCACCGCGTCGGTCGGGCTGCAGACGGCGCTGGCGCTCGACACGGTGCCGGCCGACGTGCTGCACCGGACCAAGCTCCTCGTCCTCGTCACCGGGGTCGTCGGCGCCGGGACGGCCGTCCTCGTCCTCGTTCCGTGGCTCGTGCGGATCCGTGCGCTCCGGATCGCCGCCGCGATGGGCATCGTCGCTGCGGTCTGCGTGCCCGCCGTCGCCGCGACGGTCCGCTGGTGGCCCATCGCGCCGAACTCGACGTTCTACCCGTCGTCGCCGGCGATCGACTACCTGCAGGAGCACGTGTCCGCCCAGGACCGCTTCGCCACCGCCGGCACCGCCACGTTGCCCGGGTCGGCCTCGTACTACGGCATCCGCTCGACCACCGGGCACGCGTTCCAGACGCGGGAGTGGAAGCAGCTCATGCGGACCGTCGACCCGACGACGTACCCGACGGCCACGTACCTGACGTTCGCGCCCGACGAGATGACCCACTTGGTCGACTCCGCCGTCCTCGACCGCGTCGCCACGAAGTACGTCGTCGCCGACCCCTCCGCCCCGATCGCCGGGACCCCCGAGGCCGGCGCCCGCCGTACGGGGTGGACCGACCTGACGACGAGGCGACCGTCCGTCGACGGGCCGAGCAACTCCGGCCCCGTGAACGGTGTGACCCTCACCGGCCCGCCGCAGCTCACGACGTCGGCTCGGGGCATGACCCTCACCGTCGCGATCGTCGCGGACGGCACCGGGAAGACCCTCGCCGAGACCGAGAGCTGGGTGCCCGCCCTCGGCGGCCCCCGCAACGTCGCCGTCGCGGGGTCGAGCATCCCGTCGCGTGTGCAGTGGCACGCCGAGATCACCGTCACCGGGCAGTCGCAGCCGGTCGCGATCGGCACGGGCACCGGCGGGAAGGCCGTCCTGGACACCGTCCGGCCCGTCGCCGGCCAGGGCGTGTCGGTCGTGCACACCGGCGACGCCACGATCTACCAGCGCAGCTCGGCGCTCGACCGGGTGCGGTGGGCGTCCGACCAACGGGTGCTCGCGTCGACGGACAACCGGCTCGCGGCACTCGCCGGGCACGCGCTCTCCGACGACACCGTCGTCCTCAGCACCTCCACCGGCCACCGGGCCGACCGGACGGGTGACGCCGTGGTCCGGCTGCGGCCGAGTGCCCCGAGCGAGACCGTCGCCGACGTCGACGCGACCGGTGGCGGCTGGCTCGTGGTCGCGGATTCGCTCCGGCGTCCGGGCTGGCACGCCACGGTGGACGGCGAGCCGACCGACCTCGTCGCCGCGGACAACGCCGGTGGCGCGGTCTGGGTCCCGCGGGGCTCGCACACCGTCCGGCTGTCCTACTCGGTGCCCGGGCTCACCGCCGGGTGGCTCGTCACGGGCGGGACCGTCGGGATCGCCGTGCTCACGACCGTGACCGTGCTCGTCGTCGGCCGTCGTCGACGTCGACGTGCCCCCACGGCCGACTGAGCCTCGGCCCCGTACAATCGGCTTTCGATCCGACGACCCCGCCGGTGCCGCCATCCGCGTCCCCGTCGACAACGCAAAGGAAGAGACCTCGTGAAGATCCTCGTCACCGGAGGAGCCGGCTTCATCGGCTCGAACTTCGTCCGCCGCACGCTGGAGGACGCGTACCCCGGCCTCGAGGGCGCCGAGGTCGTGGTCTACGACGCGCTGACCTACTCCGGCAACGAAGCGAACCTCGCTCCGGTCGCCGACTCCCCCCGCTACACCTTCGTCCACGGTGACATCCGCGACGCCGCGAAGCTCGACGAGGTCGTCCCGACCGTCGACGCGATCGTGCACTTCGCCGCCGAGTCCCACGTCGACCGCTCGGTCCGCGACTCCGGCATCTTCGTCGAGACCAACGTCGTCGGCACCCAGCGTCTGCTCGACGCGGCACTCCGCCACGGCACCGAGCGCTTCGTGCACGTCTCCACCGACGAGGTCTACGGCTCCATCAGCGAGGGTTCGTGGGACGAGGAACGCCCGCTCGAGCCGAACTCGCCGTACTCGGCGTCGAAGGCCGGCAGCGACCTGCTCGCCCGCAGCTACCACCGCACGCACGGGCTGAACCTCTCGATCACGCGCTGCTCGAACAACTACGGCCCGTACCACTTCCCCGAGAAGGTCATCCCGCTGTTCGTCACCAACCTGATCGACGACGTGCACGTCCCGCTGTACGGCGAGGGCAACAACATCCGCGACTGGCTGCACGTCGACGACCACACCCGCGGCATCGCGATGGTCCTGACCCGCGGCCGCGCCGGCGAGATCTACAACATCGGCGGCGGCACCGAGCTGACCAACAAGGAGCTCACGCAGCTGCTCCTCGACGCCACCGGCAAGGACTGGTCGTACGTCGACCGCGTCGCCGACCGACTCGGGCACGACCTGCGCTACTCGGTCGACATCTCGAAGATCCAGGCCGAGCTCGGCTACGAGCCGCAGGTCCCGTTCGAGCAGGGCCTGACCGACGTCGTGCAGTGGTACCGCGAGAACCGCGCCTGGTGGGAGCCGCTCAAGCAGCGTGCGGCCCTGAGCTGAACCGGCACACCGTGACCAGGTACCTCATCACCGGAGCGGCCGGCATGCTCGGCCAGGACCTCCAGGCCGCGCTCGCGGGCCGCGACGTCACCGCGCTGTCGCGGGCCGACCTCGACATCACCGACCCGGCCGCGGTGGACGCCGCCGTGGCCGGGCACGACGTCGTGGTCAACTCGGCCGCGTACACCAAGGTCGACGACGCGGAAGACCACGAGGACGACGCCCACGCGGTGAACGCGACCGGGCCGAAGCTCCTCGCCGAGGCCGCCGTCCGCCACGGCGCGAAGCTCGTCACCGTGTCGACCGACTACGTGTTCGACGGCAACGGCACGGCGCCCTACGCCGAGGACGCCCCGACCGACCCGATCAACGCCTACGGCCGCACGAAGGCCGCCGGCGAGGCCTTGGTGCGCGCGATCGCCCCGGACACCTCGTACGTCGTCCGCACCGCGTGGATCTACGGCGCACACGGGCCGAACTTCGCCGCGACGATGCTCCGGCTCGCCGGCTCGCACGACACCGTCAGCGTCGTCACCGACCAGGTCGGCCAGCCGACGTGGACCGGCGACCTCGCCGCCCGGATCGTCGAACTCGTCGACGGGGACGCCCCGGCCGGCATCTACCACGGCACGAACGCGGGCCAGGGGTCCTGGTTCGACTTCACGCAGGCCATCTACCGCGAGCTCGGGCTCGACCCGGAGCGCGTCCTGCCCACGGACAGTGCGGCGTTCGTCCGTCCGGCACCGCGTCCGGCGTACAGCGTGCTCGGCCACGACGGCTGGTCGCGCGCCGGCCTCGCGCCGATGCGCGACTGGCGCGAGGCGCTGCACGCCGCCGTCGCGGCGGGTGCGCTGACCGCGTAGGCGCGGCTCTCGGCCAGGAGGCGCGGGTCGGTCCCGGTACGTCGGGAACCCGACCCGCGCCTCCAGACCGCCCACCGACCGCGCCCAGGGGGCGCCGGGACCACCCTGGTAGTGTCGGGCAGCCGAGCGCGGGGCCGGCTCTCGGCCCCTGACCAGGGTCCACGGACCACCGGTCCACGAACCACGACGAGGAGCACAGCACCATGACCACCCTCCACGTCATCGTCGACCAGATCGTCGCTCCCGTGCCGGGCGGCATCGGGCGCTACGCCGAGGAACTGGCGCGGCACCTCGTCGAGCACGCGCCGAGCGGGTGCGAGGTCGCGGGCGTGGTCTCCGCCGTCGGGTCCGACGAGATGGCGCACCTGCGGACGCTCCTGCCGGGGCTGTCCGACCTGCAGCGGCTCCCGCTGCCGCGGCGCGAGCTGTCGCTCGCCTGGCAGGGCGGGTTCGTCGGCGGCATTGCGAAGGGCATGGTGCACGCGCCGAGCGTGCTCGCACCACTGGTCAAGCACGACCGTTTCCAGGACCCGGGTCGGCAGACCGTGGTCACCGTGCACGACGTCGTGCCGTGGACCAACCCCGAGACCCTGACGCCGCGCGGCGTCCACTTCCACAAGGCGATGGTGAAGCGAGCGTGGAAGCACGCCGACGCCGTCGTGGTGCCGACCCACGCCGTCGCGGGGGCCCTGAACGAGATCCACCGCTTCGACGACCGGCTCCGCGTCATCGGCGGCGCCCCGAGCGGACGCCTCCGGCTGCCCGTCGACGCCGACCTGCGCGCGGAACGTCTCGGCCTGCCCGACCGCTACGTGCTCGCGGTCGGCACGCTCGAGCCCCGCAAGGCCCTGGCCTCCCTGATCGAGGCGATGGCCCACCCGGACGCTCCGGCCGACATCCCCCTCGTCATCTCGGGCCCGGACGGCTGGGGAGACGTCGACGTGTACGGCACCGCGGAGCGTGCGGGCCTGTCACGCGACCGGGTGAAGGTCCTCGGCCGCATCGACGACGCAGACCTCGCGGTGGTCTACGACCGCGCGACGGTGTTCGTGTTCCCGAGCCTCGCCGAGGGGTTCGGCCTGCCCGTGATCGAGGCGATGAGCTTCGGTACCCCGGTGATCCACTCCGACGACCCCGCCGTGGCCGAGGTCGCCTCGGACGCCGGGGTCACCGTCGCCCGGTCGCCGCGGGAGTCCTACCCGGCACGACTCGCCCAGGCGGTCTACCAGGTCGTGCACGACCCGAACCTGGCCAGCCGACTGGCGGTGGCGGGTCCGGACCGCGCACGCATGTACGACTGGTCGGACTCCGCGGCGGAGACCTGGCAGCTGCACGCCGACCTCTGACGGTCGGACCGCGTCAGCCCTTGTACGTGTAGGTGCTGACCCAGTCGATGTACAGGTGCCCCGCGTCGCCCCAGTCGCCGACCTGGAACATGTACCGGTGCGCCGTCTTCGGCACATGGCTGGTGACCGTCTTGATCACCTTGCCGTCGAGGCGGTAGCGGACGGACTTCCCGGGGATCCACTCGATCGAGTACGTGTGCCACGACCGCCAGGAGACACCGGTGCCCACGCTCACCGCGTTCGCCTCCTGTCCCGCGATCATCGAGTGGTGGTGCAGCATCGGCTGCTGGTCGAAGTTGGCTTCGGGGTAGTCGATCTCCCCGTCGGCCCAGCGGTCGGACGACGGCCAGAGCATGAAGGCCGCGCCGTTGCCGGCACCACCGGTCGCCTTGGCGCGGACGATGAACTTCCCGCCCTTGTGGCCCCAGGCGCCCGTCGGCGTGCCGAAGGTGCCGGCGGCGCCGTGCTTGCCGTCGAGCTTGACGTCCATGTACCCGTGGTGCGAGCTGATCTGCGACCCCGAGTAGTACATGCCGCCGGTGCCGTCCGGGTACGGCTGCCACGACCTCGCGTACTGCTTCGCGAAGGCCCCCTTGGCGCTGGCCGGGGTGCTGAACTGCTCGCGGAAGGTCTGCTTGAACTTCCCGACGTCGCCGAGCGGTGCCGAGCTGGCGGTCGCTGCGGTCCCCTGGCCGAGCGGGCCGGCGACGAGTGCTGCTCCGAGGAGCACGACGGCGAGTGCGGCTCTCCTGGTGGCGCGTTCCTGCATGGGCTCGGTCACTCCCTGACGTGACGGTTCGCACCCGTTCGGTGTGGGTGCCGGGCGACCGGATCTCGGCTGCCCGGCGTTCACGGTAGTTGCTGTCCACGATGTGCGTCCGGGGGTTGACACAGCTGCGTACCCCCAGTGCGCGGGCCTTGCACGATGACCGAACCGTCGGCTGGGAGTCCTGGTCAGAGCGCGTGGCGCGACCGGGAGCCCCGTCGACTCGAGCAGGGGTCGTCGTCTGCGCCGTCCGATCAGGGCCGGGCGCGACGACGACGCATGACGAGCGCGACCACGACGGCTGCCAGCACCGCGACGACGACGACCACGGCCGCGACCTCGGCGACGTGCACCGAGGTGAGCATGGAGTCGTACTGCGACTTCGTCGAGACGAAGCCCCGTTCAGCAGGGCCGAACCAGCCGGACACCGGGTTCAACGGACCGGCGGCGTGCAGGGCGAACCCGCAGACCACCGCGGCGACCACGGCGATCACGGCGAGGACGAGGACGGGGACGGCGCGGCGCATCCCGCTACCGTAGCGCGGCCCTGGACCCGATCGCGGCCCCGCCCTGCCCCGCGCCGCCCTGCCCGTCAGAGTGCGTCGCGGAGGCGCGCAGCCTTCTCCTCGACCAGGCGCTCGAGCCCGTCGGCGTACTCCGTCAGCCGAGCGGCGACGGCCGGCTCCGAGGAACCGATGATGCGCGCCGCCAACAGACCGGCATTGGCGGCACCGTTGATCGCCATCGTCGCCACCGGGATGCCCGCCGGCATCTGCACGATCGAGAGCAGCGAGTCGAGGCCGTCCAGGCGCGCGAGCTGCACCGGGACGCCGATCACCGGCAGCGTGGTCATCGAGGCCACCATGCCGGGCAGGTGTGCTGCGCCGCCGGCCCCGGCGATGACGACCCGGATGCCGCGCTCGGCGGCGGCGCGGGCGAAGCGGGTCATCTTGTCCGGGGTGCGGTGCGCCGACACGACGTCCGCCTCGAACGGGATGCCGAGTTCGGAGAGGATCTCCGCCGCGGCCCGCATGGTCGGCCAGTCGGAGTCCGACCCCATGATGATCGAGACGAGCGGCTGTGCGGGTGCGGCGGTGTCGGTCACGCGACGAGCCTAGCCGAGCAGGACCCGCCGCCAGGTGTCGCCGTCGTGGCCGATCGTGCGGTCCTCGGCGACCCAGCGCGCAGCGCGCTCGTCCGGTCGGCCACGTTCGACAGCGGTCCGCACGGCGTCCCGCCACGCTCCGACGTCATCCGGGACGGCCACGGCGCCGTGCGCCCGTGCCACCGCGTACGACGGCCGGTCCGAGACCACGGCGGGCAGTCCGAGCGCGGTGTACTCCAGGAACTTCAGGTCGCTCTTCGCGCGGTTGAACTCCTCGTCGCGCAGGGGTGCGACACCCGCTCGCCAGCGCTCCCGGTGCGCCACGAGCCAGCGGGAGAAGGCCGGGTAGTGCCCGTCGGGGACGACGACCCGGCGGAACCAGTCCGCGCCGCCCTCGTCCGTCACGCCTATGACCTCGAGCCGGACCGGGGTGCCGTCCGCAGTGGCGAGGTCGGCGAAGACGTCACGGAGCAGTTCGAGGTCGGCGGCGTGGGTGAGCGTGCCCATGTACAGCACCCGGTGCTCCCCCTCGGGGCGCTCGTCGTCATCGTCGTCCGTCGGGCCGGCGGTCCAGATCTCCGGGTCGAGGGCGTTCGGCACGACGACGACGTCCCGCGCGACCGGACGGACGACGTCGGCGAGTTCGGGCGTGCTCACGACGACGGTGTCGGCACCCCGCACCAGGGCGTCGATCGAGGCGAGCCGGTCGGGGTCGTACTCGGCACGGGCCAGTCGTTCGCGCCCGGAATCGGTGAAGAAGTCGTCGTCGACCTCGGCCACGACGCGGATCCCCCGGGCCGCGGCGGCCGCCAGGAAGGGCTGCACGTCGTCACGCGGCAGGATGTCACGCTGCACCAGGAGTGCGGCGTACGGCGTCGTGTCGGAGCCGTCGACGAACGCGGCCGGGTCCACCTGACGGGCCTCGGCGGTGCCGCTCGACGCCAGGTGCTCGGTGCGCCGGACGACACGGACGTGTGCCGAGGCCGGGTGCGCGCCCCCACCGCCGGCGACGACGTACCCGAGCACGGGCAGGGGCACCGGCTGCGGTGGGGCCCCGACGAGCACACGGCGCAGGCGTCGGGCGACCCGGCGGACGAGATCACGCGGCATGCGTCCATCCTCTCGCACCCGGAACCTCGCACCGGACGCCGAGCGCCGCCTCAGCGCACCCGCACCGTCCGGCACGTTGACGCCGTGCGGTCCGCTCCGGTCCCGGTGTTGTGCGCGACCGCGCAGACCGTGTGCTTGCCGGCCGCCACCCGGACCGTGCCCGCGAAGCCGTGCGAACGGCCGGAGCCCCAGGTCGCGTCCACGTCGGCACGCTTCCGGCCGGCGTCCAGTGACGTCACCCGTCTGCCGTCGACCGTGATCGCCACCCGGGTCGCCGCGGTCACCGCGTCGCCGTCGAACGCCCAGCCGCGCACGGCGATGCCGCGGGCCACGGCCGTGGCGGACTCGAGCCCGGCGTAGGGGTCGTGCCGGTAGGCGCGGACGGTCGAGCAGCCGAGCGCGGTGTCCGATCCGGCGCCGATGTTCACCGCGGTGACGCAGACACGGCGAGCGCCGGCCGCGGTGGGCAGCACGACGTCGAAACCGTGGGTCGCGCCGACACCGGCACGGGCGTCGACGTCGGGACGGTCGAGCCCGGCGGTGGCGACGCCGGCCGCGGCCCCGTCCACGGTGGCACGGACCCGCACGGGCTGCGTGGGGTCGTCCTCGTCGTAGGCCCACCCGGACACGCGGACGCCGCCGCCGGTGCCGGCGACGGCCTCGAGCGACCCACGGGGTGTCATGTCGGCAGCGGGTGCCCCCAGGCGGGCGTTCGCGACGAGGGCCTGTGCGTAGGCCGAGAACCACTTGCCGGCGGCCGGGGCACCGTTGCAGGTGCCGTCGCTCGCACCGGGGGTCTTCACCCACAGCAGGGCGTCGAGCGCCGTGCCGTCGGACACCACCCGGGGCGAGGTACCGAGCCCGGCGCCGGGTCCGTTGCACCACGTGCCGCGCCAGCCCTGCCCGTTGCGCGAGGTGTCGATCACGTAGTGGGAACCCCCGGTCGCGGCGGACACCTTCTGCGCGTACGCCTGCTCCTGGGCGGTCGGGTAGTAGTTCGCGACGTTCGTGAAGAAGCCGCGGGCCTGCTGCACCCCCGCGCTGTTCAGTCGCGATGCCATCAGTGCGGGCTGCACCCAGTTCGAGTTGCCGGCGTCCAGGTACGCGGGGACCCCGGCAGCGGTCAGGCCGGCGACGGTGCGGGAGAGGATCCGGTAGCGCTGCTCGTCGAGCGCCGTGCTGCACTTGGCGTTGCTGAGCATCGCGAGCGAGTCCGGTTCGACGACGACGGCTGCACGGTGCCCGGTGAGCGCCGCGGTGACCTGGTCGACCCAGTCGTCGTAGGAACGCTCGTCGAACCCGCCGGCCGAGTACCCGCCGCAGTCACGGTCGGGGATCGCGTAGAGCACGAACACGGGGGTGGTGCCGGACTGCTCGGCCCCGGTCAGGGCGGTGCTGATGGTCTTGGTCAGCTGTGTCCCCTGCGTCCAGTCGCCGAGCCAGGTGGCGACGGGGTAGCGGGCGATGGTCCCGGCCGCCGCGGCACCGGCCGGATCGGTGGCTGCGAGGGCGGTCTGGGCCTTCGCCGCCTCGCTCGTGGGCGACCGGTACGGCCCGGCGCCGTAGAGCGACGCGGACGTCGCCGAGCGGATGGCGGAAGCCGAGGTCGCTGCCGACGCGGTCGCGGTCGGCAGCAGGCCGGCGACGGCAGCGACGAGGGCGACTGCGGCGGCGCAGACGGCGGTACGGCGCGGACGGCGGCGCATGGAGACTCCCCTGGACGTGTGTTCCCTGACTGCTCCAGGAGAACACGCGTTCCCGTCCCCCACCAGCCTCCCGAGCGGGTGCCACCCGAGGGGGTGTCCGCAGACCGGCCGACAAGTGCGTCCCGTGTCGTCATCCGGTCACGTCGAGGACGCGACCTCAGTCGTCGAAGTGGGCAGCGGCCGCGCGAGCGCGGTAGACGACGTCGTCGACGTCGTCACCGAGCACCGTGACGTGCCCGATCTTCCGCCCGGCCCGGGGCGCCTTGCCGTAGAAGTGGTACTTGGCCTCGGGGAAGGCCTGGAGTGCGGCTGGGTACCGGGCGGCGAGGTCGCCGTCGGCGGGTCCGCCGAGCACGTTGACCATGACGGACGCCGGGGCGAACGAGCCGGTGGCACCGAGCGGCAGGTCGAGGACGGCACGCAGGTGCTGCTCGAACTGGCTCGTGGTGGCGCCGTCGATGGTCCAGTGCCCGGTGTTGTGCGGACGCATCGCGAGCTCGTTGATCAGGATGCGCTCGTCGTCGGTCTGGAACAGCTCGACGGCGAGCACACCGGTGACCCCGAGTTCCTCGGCGATGCGGACGGCGATCGACTCGGTCAGGTCGGCGATCCGGCCGGCGCTGTCCGGGGCCGGAGCGATGACCTCGGCGCAGACGCCGTCGCGCTGCACGGTCTCGACGAGCGGCCAGGCGACGACCTGCCCGGAGGGGCGGCGTGCCACGGACTGCGCGAGTTCGCGGGTGAAGGGGACGAGCTCCTCGACCAGGAGGGCCTGGTCGCCGCCGGCCTCGGCCACGGCGATGAACCAGTCGTCGACCTCGGCGGCGTCGGAGACGACCCGGACACCCTTGCCGTCGTACCCGCCCCGCGGGGTCTTGACGACGGCTCGGCCACCGTGGTCGGCCAGGAACCCGCGGAGCTCGTCGGGGTCGTGCACGGCCGCCCAGTCGGGCACCGGCAGGCCGAGGTCGCTCAGCCGGCGACGCATCGTGATCTTGTCCTGCGCGACGGCCAGCGCGTCGGGGCCGGGGTGGACCGCCACGCCCGCGTCGACCAGCGTGCGCAGAACGTCCTGGGGCACGTGTTCGTGGTCGAAGGTGACGACGTCGACCTGTCGGGCGAACTCGAGCACCGTGGCGGCGTCGTGGTAGTCACCCTCGGCGGTGGCGGCGATGCTCGCCGACATGCCCGGCCCCTCGGCGAGCACCCGGATGTCGATCCCCAGTTCGACCGCGGCCGGCACCATCATCCGTGCCAGCTGTCCCCCACCGATGACCCCGACGCGCAACGCCATGCTGTGTGATCCTTCCGGCGCTCCCACCGCGCGGTGGGAACGCGTTGTCTACAATCGCTGTTCGGGTCGTGCTCTGGACGACCGGTCACAACTCTACGGATCCTGGAGGGCTCGTGCGGCGCCTCATCGCCCAGCTGGCACGCTTCGGCGTCGTCGGTGCCGTCGGCTTCGTCGTGGACACCACGGTGTTCAACGTGCTGCGCATCACCGTCCTGAACCCCGAGGACGTCCACTCGGGCCCGTTCTGGGCGAAGGTCATCTCCACCGTCGTGGCGATCTTCGTCAACTGGATGGGCAACCGGTACTGGACGTTCCGTGAGCAGCGTCGCGCCGTGGCCACCCGCGAGGGTGTCGAGTTCGTCGTCGTCTCGCTCGGCGGCATGGTCATCGCCCTCGCCTGCCTCGGGGTCTCGCACTACGCCATGGGGCTCACCTCGGTGCTCGCCGACAACGTCGCGAACATCGTCGGGCTCGTGCTCGGCACGGTCTTCCGGTTCTGGCTCTACAAGGTCTGGGTCTACCACCCCGAGCGCACCGCCACGCAGCCGGCCACCGCCGACGAGTCGGTGTCCGACGGGCCGCGGGTCCCCCACGACGCCTGACCTAGGATCGGTGGGGTGACGGCCGAGACGACCACCACCCCTGCTCCACCCCGCACCGCGCGCTGGGAACGTGTCGCGATCGCGGTGATCACGGCGACCTTCGGGCTGTGGCTCGTGGCGTGGGCGTTGATCGTCCCGGTGTTCGAAGCGCCCGACGAGACCGCGCACATCGACGCCTCGGTGCACCTCGCCCTCGGCGACGCGTGGGCGGCCCCCGGCGAGCTGTTCGTCACCAACGCCGTGCAGGCCGCCAAGGTCGAGCAGGCGACGAAGCCGTCCGACGAGTGGTCGACGGTGGGCGAGTTGCTGCAGAACGCCCCCGGCCCCTCGGCGACGGTCAACCAGATGACCCAGCACCCGCCGACCGCCTACCTGGCCGGAGCCGCCGTGCTCCGTGCCGTCGACTTCGGCGAGCTCCGCTGGGACCACGCGTTCATCGCCCTCCGCCTGGCCGACGTGCTGGCCGTGACCGCGCTGCCGCTGCTCGCCTGGGCGTCGGTGCGCCGGGTGACCCGCAGCCCCCGCGCCGCGCTGATCGGCGCCCTCGCCGTGTTCGCGACGCCCGAGCTCGCGTCCATCGGCTCGTCGTTCTCCAACGACGCCCCCGTCCTGCTCGTCGCCGGGATCGTCGTCTGGCTCGCCACGCGTCTGCTCACCGGGGACACCCGCTGGCGCACCACGATCGCACTGGCTGCGGTCCTCGGGGCCCTGGTCTGGATCAAGGGCACGGGGTTGCCGGCGGTGCCGTTCGTCGCGGTGGTGGTGCTGTTCGCCGGCGCCGGGGTGCTGTCCCTGCGGCAACGGATCGTGCGCTCGGTCGTCGCGATGGCGGTCTCCGGCGGCGTCGGCGCGTGGTGGTGGCTGCACAACCTGGTGTCGTACGGGCGGATCCAGCCGAACGGCTACACGGCCATGCGGCCCCCGAAGGACTTCCCGCCGGGTGAGAGCCCCACGCTCGGGCACTTCCTCGACGTCAGCTGGGGCACCCTCGCCCGCACGTTCTGGGGCAGCTTCGGCGGCCGGGCACAGGTCACGATCGGCGATCTGCTCACCGCCGTCCTCACCCTGGTCGCCCTCGTGGTGCTCGTCGGCTGGGCGTTCCGCCGCGGCCCGGACCTGCGGACGGCGCTCTGCCTCGCGGTGTTCCCGGCGCTCCTGATCGGCATCCAGAACCGCACGAGCGCGCACTCGTACCTGACCACCACCGAGGTCGCCGCCACCCAGGGCCGGTACTACTTCCCCGCGATCGTCTGCCTGATCGTGCTGAGCGCGCTCGCGTGGCGGCGGCTGGTACCGGCTGGCCGGGCACGCGCCTGGGTCGCGCTGGCGCTGGCCGTCGTGCTGCCCGCCGTGGGCGTGTACGGCTTCGCGGTGGCGTCCGCCTGGTTCTGGAACGCGGCGGTGTTCCCGGTGACGGGGCGTGGGCTGCTGCGCTACTCCGAGATCGGCCCGGTGCCACCCGCGGTGCTCGTGGTCGTCGTGGCGCTGGTCGCGGTGGGCCTCGTCGCCTCGGTCGTGCAGGTCGCGCGCGCCGACCGTCGCGCCCTGTCGACGACGGTTCCCGTCCGCTGACACGCCCGGCCGCGGAGCGCCGGGCGGGCACGACGTGCCGCAGGCGCGGCCCCGAGGGGTCGCGAACCGTCGTCTGGAGCGTCTCCAGGCGACACTTCGTGACCACTCGGCGGACGGCGCACGGCGCGGGTTGGACGCCCCTGCGAGACGGACGGGAGGCCCGGTGCCAGCTGGCACGGGCCTCCCGTCCGTCGCCAGGCGCGCCACGGCCGCCCGGTGTGCAGAAGACGTCGGGTC
>NZ_KB714631.1:491351-532264 GCF_000349565.1 Curtobacterium flaccumfaciens UCD-AKU | reverse complement strand
ACCCGACGTCTTCTGCACACTCGCTGCCGCGTCAGGCGGCGGGGACGCCACCCTCGACCGCGGAGGGGTCGTCCGTCGGCCGGTCGCGCCGGAACCACGTGGGGGCCGCGGCGCAGAGCAGGAAGAGTCCGTCGACCGCGAGGCTCCAGACACGGGTGACGACGACGACCACGAGGGCGATCGGCACCGGCATCACGAGGGCCAGCAGGAGGGCCTGGACGCCCTCGCGGACACCGAGCCCGCCGGGCGCGAAGACGGCCAGCATGCTGATCGCCGAGGCCATGCTGGCGGCACCGATCACGAAGGCCGCGTCGGTGATCTTCAGCGAGGGGTACACCCCGAGGGTGATGAAGTAGTACGCCGTGCCGGACAGCACCGCTCCGGCGACGTAGAGACCGGCCCCGCCGAGGACGGTGCCGAGGTTCGGGCGGACGTCGGCTTCGAGCGGCTTGCGGCGCAGGATCTTCAGCGCGATCCCGATCAGGAACACGAAGACCCGCGGGATCAGGCAGACGACACAGCCGACGAACGCCGCGATCATCAGGACGATGAGCCACGGGTCGAGGTTGTGGGTGCGCGGGTCGATGAGCAGCAGCACGAGCGCCAGGGCCAGGGTCGCGGCGATCTGCAGGGCACCCTCGAGCAGGCCGCTCACACCGAGACGGGCCTTCGAGACGCCGTGCTTCGAGGCGAAGTAGACCTTGCCGATGATCCAGGTGGCAGCACCCGGGATGTAGCGGCCCATCCAGGACTTCGCGTACACGTAGGTCAGGGTGACGCCACTGCCCTTCAGCCCGGTCGCACCGAGTCGTCGCAGCAGGTAGAACCAGATGCCGACGCCCCAGTAGCGGAACCCGAGGCTGATCACCGTCGCGAGGGCCACCCACGACCACTGCCAGTCGAGTCCGGCGAGCTGCCCCCAGTCGACGCCGCGCACGTACAGCACGAGGAACACCGCGAGCAGGACGTAGAAGACGATCGGGATCGCCTTGCCGAGGAACCGTCGTCGCTTCGACGGACGCTTCCCCTCGGGCGCGGGGGTGTCGCTGGTGCTGACGGACAAACGGGTCTCCTGCTCAGGTCTCGGGCTCAGGTCATGGTAGACGGTGGGGCGGGCCGCTCCCTGCGGTGCCGCTGCGGCCCTCGCTCGCCCCGTCGCTCGCGCTACCGGGCGAGCTTGATGACCTGGACGCGGCAGGGGACCTCGGGGTCGGTCGACCGGTCGGTGCTGCACGAGATCGTCGCGTTGTACGTGCCGACGACCTTGCCGGCCGCCGAGTAGTCGCGCGCCGGGGCGGTGGCCGCGTCGAACTGCACGAAGTACTGCACGCCCTGGTCGAGGAACAGCTTGCGCATCGCGTCCGACTGGTAGGTGTACCCCTGACCTGAGCGACCGTACACACGCGTGTCGGTCAGGAAGGCGAGCGACGCCAGCGACCGGTAGTTCGACCCGATGACGGTGGCGTCCTCGGGGAGCGCGCCGCTCGCCCGGATCTGGTCGGCGAGCCGGACGATCTCCGGCACCCGGGTCGGGCCGAGGACGCGCAGCGGCTCGGTCCGGTTGACCGACGGGTAGAACGGCGCCGGCGATCCGAGCCAGTTCTGCGTGTACGACGCCAGGGGCACCACGGCGATCGCCAGGCACGCGACGATCGTCCGCACCACGCCACGACGGCGCACCAGTCGCCAGACCGCCGGCAGCATGAGCGCACCGATCATCGCGGTCAGGTAGAAGAGCGGCCAGTAGTAGCGCGCGTTGCCGCCGCCGCTCGACGACGACGTGATCATGCCGTAGCCGACGAAGTAGACCAGGGTCGTCGCGGCGACGATGCAGGTGAAGGCGTAGCGGCGGAAGCGCACGACACCGATGACGAGTGCGGCGGCGAAGAGCAGCGCGATCGGCGCCGCGAACGGGGCGAACGTGCTGATCTTCTGCAGGTAGTACGGCAGGGCGAGCATGCGCTCGTGCAGGTAGTAGCCGGCGCGGGCGGCGATGCCGGACTCCTTCGTGACCTTCGGCGCGGTGTCGTCGCTGGACGACGAGGTGGCCGGCGGCACCACGGCGGGGTCCGGGTTGTCCATCGGGCCCTGCTTGTAGACCGACGGGGTGAAGTCCTCGTTCGGCGAGAAGGCGTGGTCGTTGGGCGGGACCGGCAGGAACGGCCAGTCCGTGGCTCGACCGCCGTCGTCGAACTTCGAACCGATGTTGACCGACAGCGACGACCCGAGCGTCACGGTGTCGTACTTGGCGGTCAGGGCACCGACCCAGGGGGCGATGACGACGACGAACACGACGATCGTCGCGACGGGCGCCGTCCACCAGTGCCGCACGGGCTCGTGGCGACGGCGGGCGGACCAGACGCGCAGCAGCAGCCAGAGGATCACGGCACCGATGGCCACCGGCAGCAGGAACAGCTTGGTGAAGTAGCCGAGGGCTGCGACGGCACCGAGCACGGCCCCGGAGACGACCCGCGCCCGCGTCGATCCGTGCAGCGCCTGGTCGGCCCACCGGAGTGCCCAGAGGAACCCGACGACCCACGCGACGACGAGCAGGTCCGGGGTCTGCACCGGCACGGCGCTCATCAGCGCGGGGATCGCCGTGACCATGAAGACCAGGGCCGGGACGATGCGGTGGTTCTGCGACCAGACGAGCCACCCGCCGATGCCGAGCACCACGGCCGCGGCGAAGCAGTTGACGATCGCGAAGGCCGTCTGCAGGCCGAGGCCGAGCGCGACGAACGGCGCCATCATCCACGAGACCAGCGGCGACCAGTACGCGTTGATCGCATCGGGCAGCCAGCCGTTCGCGTACTCGCGCGCGATGCCCATGTAGGAGATGCCGTCGACGTTGGTGACGCCGAGACGGTTGTGGTAGGCCACCGCAGCGCAGAGGACGACGCCGACCACCGTGAGGACCGCGAGGAGCAGGGGTGCGACCAGGTGCCGGTACCGTCGGGAAGCCGTCCCCGAACGGCCTCGAACGGGCTCGTGGGCGGACTGCGGTGCTGCGGGCGTCGTCACGGTCACGTGCTTCATCATGACATCCGATCGCTTGTCGGACCGCACCGGGCCGGATCGCGAGGGACGCTCGGCGTGTGGGAGACTGCCGGGGACCCCGCTCCGACCACCACGAGGACGTTCGTTGGCCACCGAAACCCGCGCAGCCGAAACCGCAGCCGAACCGAGGGCCGCCGCTCCCCGAGCCGGGGGCCGTCTCGAGTTCCCGTACCTGGACGGTCTCCGCGGACTCGCCGCCCTCGCCGTGGTGTTCTACCACGCGTACCTCTTCACGGGGATGCGGGGCACCGGTCCGACCGAGCTGCCGTGGCTCCGTCCGTTCATCGGGTGGGGCTACCTCGGCGTCCCGCTGTTCATCGTGCTGTCCGGCTACGTGCTGATGCTCCCCGTCGTGACCCGGTTCGACCGCTACCGGTTGCCGGGAGGCTTCTGGAAGTTCATCTGGCGCCGCGCACGACGGATCATCCCGCCGTACTGGGCGTCGCTCGTCGTCTTCGCGCTCATCATCCTGTTCGTCCCCGTGATGGGGCAGCCGGGTGGCACGCAGTGGGACACGAAGTTGCCGATGGGGTGGGGAACCTTCCTCACGCACTTCTTCCTGGTGCACGACTTCTTCCCGCAGTACATCGGCAAGATCAACGGCCCGATGTGGACGGTCGCCGTCGAGTGGCAGATCTACTTCCTCATGCCGCTGCTGATCCTGCCGCTCTGGAAGGTCTTCGGCGGCTGGGCGACGGCGTCCTCGCTGGTCCTGATCGGCATGTGGATGGGCTCCGAGAGCCGCTACTCGTGGATGCACCCGTGGTTCGTCGGCCTCTTCGCGGTCGGCATGCTGGCCGCCGAACTCACCGTGAAGGCCCGTGACGAGCACCTGACCGGCAAGCTGAACGCCTCGAAGCTCGGCGGCCCGCGGTGGCAGGGCGGCGTGTTCGTCGCCGCGATGTTCGTCGGGATGCTCCTCGTCTTCTTCCGCAACCGCGACTACTGGCAGCACCAGACCTGGCCGTCCGAGGTCGTCCTCGGCATCTTCGCCGGCATCCTGCTGACCTGGATGGGACGCCGAGCCGTGTCCGGGCAGCACACCTGGCTGGCACGGTTCTTCGCCTGGAAGCCGTTCGTGCTCGCCGGCCTCGTGTCGTACTCGGTCTACCTCTTCCACAGCCCGCTGCTCGGACTCGGCAACCTGCTGCTCCTGCCGATGGGCCTGTACCCGAAGTGGCAGTTCCTGCTGATGGTCTTCGTGGTGATCCCGGTCACCCTGGCCATCTGCGTCGGGATGTGGTGGCTCGTCGAGCGCAACTTCCTCAACCGCCGGCAGAAGCACGCCACGCGCGAGGTCGCCTCGCGCGGGCGCCTGCCGGAGGTCGAGACCGACGACACCGACACAGCGCCGCGCCGGCGGCGGTAGCCCACCGCGGCGGTAGCCCACCGCGGCGGGTGCCGCCCGTGTGCGCCTGACGGACATGTGTCGCCGAGGCCGGGTAGCATCACTCGGACCTCGGCGTGGGAGATCAGGCCCACGGCATCTCGACAGGGAAGACGAGACCACATGCGCGCACCGATCAGCAGACTCCTCGGACTCGGCACCGCCGCCGTCGTCGCCGGGGCCATCACCTTCGCCAGCGGCCCGGCCGTCGGCGTCACCACGACCGACCCCGCGACCGCGGCACCGGCCCCCACGGCGGGCACGTCGGCTGCGGCGCCGGCGGCAGAGGCACCCAGCGAGCAGCTGTCCATCGCGGAGATGGACCGCACCGGCAACCACACCATGGGTGCCGGCATCGCCGCGCACGCCGGCGAGTCCCACGTCACGACCGCCTCGCCCGACGCCCTGTCCGGCGGCGTGAGCGCGCAGGCCCTCAGCTCCTCCGCCGCTGCCGCCTCCGCCGGCGGTCCGCCCCCGGGCCGGGTGCAGGGCTTCGACATCAGCGCGTGGCAGCCGAGCGTGAACTTCCGGCAGGCGTACGGCAACGGCGCCCGGTTCGTGTACGTCAAGGCGACCGAGGGCACCTCGTACGTCAGCTCGACGTACAAGCAGCAGTACGCGACCGCGAAGCAGCGCAACCTGTACCGCGGTGGCTACGTCTACGCCCAGCCGAGCCAGGCGAGCGGCGCCGCGACGGCGAACTACTTCTTCGCGCACGGCGGCCAGTGGAGCAAGGACGGCAAGACCCTGCCGCCGCTGCTCGACATCGAGTACGGCAGCGCCGCCCAGGGCACCTGCTACGGCAAGTCGTGGTCGTCGATGCGCAGCTGGATCAAGGACTTCAACCGGACGGTCGTCGCCAAGACGGGTCGGTACCCCGCGATCTACACCACGACCGACTGGTGGAAGCGCTGCACGAACAACAGCAACCAGTTCTCGAAGAACCCGTTGTTCGTCGCGATCTACCCGGTGAAGGACTTCACCACGCCCGGCACCCTCGGCCGCAGCTGGTCGAAGTGGACCTTCTGGCAGTGGGCGTCCAGCGGCACGCTCCCCGGCGACCAGGACGTCTACCGCAACGACATCACCTACCTGAAGCGCTTCGCCTCCCGGACGAGCTGACGCCCGTCAGGCACGCGGCTGCACCGTGCGCACCTGGTCAGTCCGTGCGCCGTTGCTCGCTCCGAGCGAGCCTTCAAGCGCGCACGGAGCGGACGGCCCAGCACCGGACAGCGCAGCCCGCACCGCGCGCACGACGGACAGGAGGCCCGTGGCGGTGTCGCCACGGGCCTCCTGTCCGTCACGGGCGCGCGTTCGCGCCCGTCGTGTCAGCGGACGTCGCGCGTCGCCTCGGCGAAGTCGGCGTCGAGTGCGGTCGCCATGCGGGACACGCCCTCGGCGAGCTGCGCACGGACCGTGTCGCGGTCCGCGTCGAGCGCCTCGAGCTGCGCCGTGACGTCGTCGACGAACGTGGGCTCGAGCGCGGCCTCGATCGGCTTCGAGTACGCCTGCTGCCCCATCTGCTCGAAGAACAGCCGACCCTTGTCGACGTAGTAGAGCACCGCGGCCGGCACCCCGGCGATGGTCGCCACGATCGCCGAGTGCAGGCGGCTCGCCAGGAACAGGCGGCTGCGGGACATCAGCCCGGCGTACTCGGACGGCGAGAACTCGTCGGCCTCGACCACGTGGGTGCGGTCGGCGTGCCGCATCAGCGCGATGACCTCGCGGGCGAACGCCGCGTCACCCTCGGACGCCTCCATGTGCATCGGGTAGAACACGACGTCGGCGTCCCAGCGGTCGATGACGCGGTCGGCCAGGTCGGCGACGGCCTGGCGGTAGGTCACGAGTTTGTCGCTGTCGACACCGGTCTGGCGGAAACGCTTCGGCAGGAACCGGAACGGGATCCAGCCGCTGCGCTTGTAGTGGAACCAGCGGCGGACGCCGAAGCCGATCGAGCCGTCGAGCTGCTCGGCGGTCAGGCCGGTGGTGCGCTCGAGCCGCTCGAGCACCTCGGCGTCGGGCGGGGTGACCGTCCCGACGACGGCGGGGTCGAAGGACGACACGATCGGCGTCGTCACGCCCCAGGACAGGAGCTTCTCGCGGGACTCGTCGTCACGGACGGCGAACGCGCTGCACAGGTCGACGGTGGCGCGGATCAGGCGCTTGCTGACCCCGGCGGTGGTCGGGCCGATGCCCTGGAACGCCCCGACGAGGTTCTTGTTGACCGCACGGACGAGCAGCATCTTGCCGAACCAGTACACGAGGCCGAGCTTGTTCGTGTAGTCCTTCAGGATCTCGCCGCCACCCCAGAGCACCACGTCGGCGCCGCGGGCGGCACGCAGCAGGGCGAACAGGTCGCCGATGCCCGTGCTGTACGGGGAGACCGGCAGGAACCGGATCCCGAACCACGCGGCGTCCCGCTCGGGGTACTGGGACAGGGACACGATCTCGGCGTCGGGCCACCGGCGGCGGACGAGCTCGACGTTGCCGGCGAGGATCGCCCGGTCCCCGCGGTTGTGGGGCGAATCGCTATTGTGGATCAGTACGCGCACGGGGTGAGAGCCTACCGGACCGTCCCCCGCCACCCCCGGAAAGGCACGATGTCCCGCACCACTCGCTCCGCCCGCTCCCCCCATGGACGCCCCCGCCTGCTCGTCCTGGGCTCGACGTTCCCGGCCCGACCGGACGACGGGGTGCCGGCGTTCGTGCTCGACCTCGCCCACCAGGAGGCGACCGAGTTCGACACCCTCGTCCTCACGCCCCGCGTGCCCGGCGGTGCCACGAAGGAGCGCATCGGCGAGGTCGCGGTCCGTCGCTACCCGTACTTCCCGCGTCGCTTCGAGGACCTGGCCGACGGCGCGATCCTCGACAACCTCAAGGAACGCCGCTCCCGCATCGTGCAGGTGCCCGCCCTGGTGCTCGCGCAGTACCTGGCCGTGCGGCGCGTGGTGCGTTCTGCGAGGCCCGACGTCATCCACGCGCACTGGGCCATCCCCCAGGCCCTCGTCGCGACCCTGGCCGCTCCGGGCGTGCCCGTCGTCGTGACCACCCACGGCGGGGACATCTACGCGCTCCGTGCGGCTCCCCTCGTCCGCCTCAAGCGGTGGATCTTCGGGCGGTCAGCGCACGTCACCACCGTCAACTCCGAGATGCGTGATCGGCTGACCGAGTGGGGCGTGCCCGAGTCACGCTCGACCGTGATCCCGATGGGTGTCGACCTGGGCCCGGCCCGCGACACCCGCGCGCGCGTCGCGCCACAGGAGCACCACGTGGTCGCCGTCGGGCGGTTGGTCGAGAAGAAGGGCTTCGGCAACCTGATCGAGGCGCTCCGCGGCCTGGGCGACGACGTGCCGTGGCGGCTCACCGTCGTCGGTGACGGCCCGTACCGGACCCAGCTCGAGCAGCAGGCTGCAGGGCTGCCGGTGTCGTTCCTCGGCCAGCGTGGCCGCACCGAGGTCCTCGAGACCCTGGCCTCGGCGACCGTCGTCGCCGTTCCGTCGATCCCGGCGGCGAACGGCGACCAGGAGGGCCTGCCGGTGACCCTGCTCGAGGCCGCGGCGGTCGGCGCCGCGATCGTGGCGAGCGACCTGCCCGGCATCCGGGACGTCGTGCAGGACGACGTGTCCGGCGTGCTCGTACCCCCGGGCGACGTCCCGGCACTCCGCGCGGCACTGCAGCGCGTGCTCACCGACGACACGGCGCGGACGCGCTACCAGGAGCAGGCCGTCGTCTCGGCGGCGGAGTTCTCCACCGAACGGATCGGCGAGCGGTACCGCGCGGTGCTGCGCGCAGCCATCGGCTGACGACGCGATGAACGCACAGGAGGCCCGGTGCCGGTCCCACGGACCGGCACCGGGCCTCCTGTCGGTCGCGGCTAGCGCCCCATGCCGCGGTACGTGAAGCCGGCGGCAGTCCACGCCTCGCGGTCGAGGCAGTTGCGGCCGTCGATGACGACGGGCGACGCAACGAGCGCGGCAGCGGCCGTCGCGTCGAGCTCGCGGAACTCGGTCCACTCGGTCAGCACGAGCACGAGCTCCGCTCCACCCAGCGCCTCGGCAGCGCTCTCGACGTAGTCGAGCTCGGGGTGCACGCGGCGCGCGGTGACGACGGCCTCGGGGTCGTACGCCGAGACGACGGCGCCGAGTTCGTGCAGGCGAGCGGCGATGTCGAGTGCCGGCGAGTCGCGGACGTCGTCGGAGTTCGGCTTGAAGGCCAGGCCGAGCACGGCGACGCGCTTGCCGCTGACGACCCCACCGAGCAGCTCCTGCGCCAGCTCGACGACGTGCGCGCGACGGCGCAGGTTCGTGGCGTCGACGTCGGCCAGGAACGCCAGGGACTCCCCGACGCCCAGCTCGTTCGCCCGCGCCTGGAACGCGCGGATGTCCTTCGGCAGGCATCCGCCACCGAAGCCGAGACCGGCGTTCAGGAACTTGCGGCCGATGCGGGCGTCGTGGCCGATCGCGTCGGCGAGCGCCGTGACGTCGGCACCGGCGACCTCGGCGATCTCGGCCATCGAGTTGATGAAGGAGATCTTCGTGGCGAGGAACGCGTTGGCGCTGATCTTCACGAGCTCGGCGGTGGGCAGGTTGACGACGAGTCGGGGCGTGCCGGTGGACAGTGCCTCGGCGTAGACCTCGTCGAGGGCGGCGACGGCCTGCTCGCCGGCCGCACCGTCGGGCACGCCGTACACGAAGCGGTCCGGCGCGATGGTGTCCTGCACCGCGAAGCCCTCACGCAGGAACTCGGGGTTCCAGACGAGCGTGGCACCGGGGACGGCCTCGCTGACCTCGGCGGCCAGGCGCGCCGCGGTGCCGACGGGCACGGTCGACTTGCCGACGACGAACTCGCCGGCGGCCAAGTGCGGGGTGAGCGCGGCGACGGCGGCGTTCACGTAGGTCAGGTCCGCGGCGCCGGTGGGGCCCTGCGGGGTGCCGACGGCGAGGAAGTGCACGCCGGCACCGGCGACCTCGGCCATGTCGGTGGTGAAGCGGATCCGACCGGACTCGAGGGCCTCGGTCAGGATCTCGGGCAGGCCGGGCTCGAAGAAGGGGGCCTCGCCGGCAGCGAGCCGCTCGATCTTGGTGGGGTCGACGTCCACAGCGACGACCTCGTGTCCGAGTTTGGCCATGGAGGCGGCGTGCACGGCACCGAGGTAGCCGCAGCCGATGACAGAGATACGCACGTCGAAGACGGTACCGGTTTCTCGCCGAAGTCTCACCACTGCTCCCCAGGGGGTGTCGCGGCGTCCGCGGTCAGGCCCGCACGTCGCCCCACGGCGGACGGTCCGGACCGCCGACGATCTCGTCCCAGTCCGGCTCACGGTGCCGACGCCTGGCCTCGTACGCCTCCACCAGGTCGTGCAGCACGGCGACGACGAGGTCGGCGTGCGGCACGTCGGCGAGGACCACCGCCGGGTCGTCCCCGGGGAACACCAGCACGTCACCGGAGCGGAACAGGCCCTGCAGGCCCCGACGCCGCACCGTGACGTCGTAGCCGCGGGAGTGCAGGAGCTCCCGCCGCGTCCGGGTGCCGAGGCCGCCCACCACGACCAGACGACGGGTGGTGACGACGTACCGCTCCGACATCCAGCGGAACAGCGGGACCGCGCCGCCGAACACGACGAGCACCAGGACGACGAGCGCGACGACGGCGTTCAGCCACGCCAGCTGGGCCTGGAACACGCCGAAGCCGAACCCGCCGGCCGCGGTGACGAGCACGACGAACACCGCCGGGCGCACCAGCCGACGGGCGTGCGGTCGCAGGCGTGCGACGACACGTTCGGGCGGGGGCTCGGCGGTCATGCCGTCATGCATACCGCAGGTGGGTGACGTCCCCCACCGCGACGCCCCTGGTGCGCCCCGCCTGGTCCCGGATCGTGATGCGACCGGCGTCGTCGATGCCGGTCGCGTCGGCTTCCTCGACGCTGCCGTCCGGCAGCTCGAGACGGATGCGGCGACCGATCGTGCCGCACGCGGCGCGGACGTGGGTCCGGACCGTCTCGGCGGCGTGACCACCCGCGACCAGGCCGGCCACCGCCTCCAGGACGGAGCGCAGGAACGCGGACAGGACCGCGTCGGCCAGGGCGGGTGCGTCGTCGGCCGCGCCCGCGAGCAGGAGCGAGGTGGACGTGGGGGTGGGCAGCCGGTCGGCCGGGATCGTCAGGTTGACGCCGGCGCCGACCACGACGCTGCCGTCGGCGGCGACCTGGCAGAGGATCCCGCACACCTTGTGCCCGCCGACCTGCACGTCGTTCGGCCACTTCACGACGACGTCCGCGCCGGCGGGGAGCACCGACGCGATCGCGTCGCGCATCGCCGCACCGGCGACCAGGGGCAGCCAGCCGCGGTCGTGGTCGTCGAGGTCGGCGCGGACGAGCACGCTGGCGGCGAGCGTCTCACCGGCCGGAGCGGTCCAGGTGCGGTCGAGCCGGCCCCGCCCCGCGGTCTGGTGCAGGGTCGCGACGACGCTCCCGTGCTGCTGCTCGGGCGCTGCGGCGAGCAGGTCCGCGTTGGTGGACCCGGTCTCGGCGGGGGCGGTGATGGTCGCGCCCGTCGACCGGACCGCCTCGCTGCTGGCGGGGAACGACGGCGACGGGGATGTGGACATGCACGCAAATGTACGGGCAGGAACCGTGGGGGTCCTCCAACCGGCAGCGTCCCACCCGCCGGTAGGGTGAGCGGGTGACTTCAGGAGACACCCCCGATCTGTCGACGACGGCCGGCCGGCTGGCCGACCTCCGCGACCGGTACCACGAGGCCGTGACCGCCGCGGGCGAATCCGCCATCGCCAAGCAGCACGCGAAGGGCAAGGGCACCGCTCGCGAACGCATCGAGCAGCTGCTCGATCCGAACTCCTTCGTGGAGTTCGACGAGTTCGTGCGGCACCGCACCACGTCGTTCGGCATGGACGCCAAGCGCCCCTACGGTGACGCGGTCGTCACCGGCGTCGGCACGATCCACGGCCGGAACGTCGCCGTGTACGCGCAGGACTTCACGGTCTTCGGCGGGTCGCTCGGCGAGGTCGCCGGCGAGAAGATCATCAAGGTCATGCAGCACGCGCTCAAGACGGGCGTGCCGATCATCGGCATCCTCGACTCCGGCGGCGCCCGCATCCAGGAAGGCGTCGTCGCGCTCGGCAAGTACGGCGAGATCTTCCGCCTCAACACCCAGGCCTCCGGCGTCATCCCGCAGCTCTCCATCGTGATGGGCCCGGCGGCCGGCGGTGCGGTGTACTCCCCCGCCCTCACCGACTTCGTGATCATGGTCGACAAGACCAGCCACATGTTCGTCACCGGTCCGGACGTCATCAAGACCGTCACCGGCGAGGACGTCGGCTTCGAGGAGCTCGGCGGCGCCCAGACGCACAACGCGGTCTCCGGTGTGGCCCACTACATGGCCGAGGACGAGACCGACGCGCTCGACTACGCCCGCTCGCTGATCGGGTTCCTGCCGGACAACAACCTGTCCGACCCGCCCGCGTACGACGTCGCCCCGGAGCTCGAGACCACGGACGCCGACCACGAGCTCGACGTCGTGATCCCGGACTCCACGAACCAGCCGTACGACGTCACCACGATCATCGAGCACATCGTCGACGACGGTGAGTTCCTCGAGGTCCAGCCGCTCTTCGCGCCGAACATCCTGATCGGCTTCGGCCGGGTCGAGGGCCGCACAGTCGGCATCATCGCGAACCAGCCGCAGGCGATGGCCGGCACGCTGAACATCGACGCCGGCGAGAAGGCCGCCCGCTTCGTGCGATTCTGCGACGCCTTCGGCATCCCGATCCTGACCCTGGTCGACGTGCCCGGCTACCTGCCCGGCACCGACCAGGAGTGGACCGGCGTCATCCGCCGCGGCGCGAAGCTGCTCTACGCCTACGCCGAGGCCACCGTCCCGCTCGTCACCGTCATCACCCGCAAGGCCTACGGCGGCGCGTACATCGTGATGGGCTCGAAGCAGCTCGGCGCCGACATCAACCTCGCGTGGCCGACCGCCGAGATCGCCGTGATGGGCGGTCAGGGCGCCGTCAACATCCTGTACCGCGCCGAGATCAAGCGGGCCGAGGAGTCCGGCGAGGACGTCGCCGCGGTCCGGACGAAGCTCGCCAACGAGTACACGTACAACGTGGCGTCGCCGTACCTGGCGGCCGAGCGTGGTGAGCTCGACGGCATCATCCAGCCGCACGCCACCCGCGTGTCGGTCATCAAGGCCCTCCGGTCGCTGCGGGGCAAGCGTGCAACGCTGCCGCCGAAGAAGCACGGGAACATCCCGCTCTGATGGGACGCCACGCAGCACCCGTGCCCTCGGACGAGCCCGCTTCGGTGGCGGACGTCCGGGTGGTCTCCGGCGAACCCACCCCCGAGGAGCTCGCCGCCGTCGTGGCCGTCCTGCAGCGGCAGGCCGACGAGGCCGCGGCGGCCGGACGCGCTGCCGTCGTCGTCGAACCGCGCACCGGCTGGGACGTGGCGGCTCGGGGGCTCCGCCGCCCGCTCGAGGACGGACCGGGCGCCTGGGGTCGATCGCTCCGCTGATGTACCCCTCGGTGCGCGGCCGATCATGACGGTCACGGGGCGCACTTCCCGGTCGGTATCCCCTCGCTCGGGGGACACGATCTGCGGATGCGGACCGGAAATGCCGAAATTGTCCCCCATAATGACGACTGACACGCAGCTGGTGCGTGGGCATAGTAGTTGGTGTTCGGTGTCCTTCAACGAAAGACATCGCAGGACGGTGGCCGACTAGGGTACGAAGCCACCGCCCGCTGCGAGGCAGGGCGACATTCGGGTTGTCGCTCAGCCTCGGGTCGTGAACGGGCCGGTCGGTATCCGACCGGCCCGTTCCCCGTTTCCGGGGCGTGTGGCGGGTGCTGCGGCGGCTGCGGGGGGCGACACCGAGCCGATGCGGAACGGCATCGTCGCTGTCGTACGACAGCGACGTGGTCGCTTCCACGCACGCGCCAGCCCGGCGCACCCACGTGACGGCCGGGAGGCCCGTGCCGGGGCCGCCACGGGCCTCCCGGCTGTCCCCCATCGCGTCCACCGCCGCCCGCACGCCCGGCGCACCACGCGCGTCCGCAGCACCGTGCGCACCACGTTCGCGACGATCCACCTGTCGATCACGTGGTGCATCGTCGCAACACGCGCGCAGCGTGCCGCGCGCAGCGTGCGCTACGCCGGCTCGTGCCGCGGGATCTCCAGCCAGAGCGCGACGGAGTCGTCCTCGTCACCGTCGTCGTCGTCCAGCCTCGCTCCGAGCGCGGCCGACTCGCTCGCCGCCACGTCGAGGCGGAGCCCGACGACGGTCACCGCGGAGTCGGAGCCCTCGCCGACGGTCCGGACGATGACGTTGTCGGCGTCGCGGGCCTGCCGCAGCGCCTCGGCGACGCGGGCGTGGATGCGACGGATGTCCGGGGCGTCCAGGTCGTCGAGCCCGCCGTCGTCGTGCAGCTGGACGGTCGCTCCGCGGCGACGCAGGCGCATCACCTCGTCGCGGACGTCGTCCGACAGCAGCGACCGGCCGCGGATCTCGTCACGGATGGCCTGCTCGAGGTGCAGGCACTCGGCACGGTCGGCCTCGTCCAGGTCCCCGCAGGAGTCGATGATGCGCTGGAGCATCGGCAGGGCCATCCGGGTGGTCTGGCTCAGCCGGAACTGCCGCTCGAACACGTGGGCGTCCTGCGCAGCCTGCCAGTCGGCGGTCTCCTGCTCGGCGAGGACGAGCTCACGGGTGTTGCGGATGGCGCGGCTCATCGCGGCCGCGAAGACGGTGGCGATCGCGACCCAGGCGACACTGCCGACCACGCCCAGACCGCCGAGCGAGCCGAGGCCGGCCCAGGCGACGGTGTACACGGTCAGGAACAGCACGCCGGCCCACGCGAACGGACCCCGGCCGCGCACGACGAGCACGACCATGAGCGTGCCGATCGCCGCGATCCACCAGGTGGCGGAGCCGGGTCCGCGACCCTCGACGACGACCGGGGCGGCAATCACCGGCATCACGATCGCGGTGGCGAGGGAGAAGCAGGCCGTCCAGACCGGCAGGATCTTGCCGGGGACGAACAGTGCGAGGCCGGTGGCCGCGGCGTAGAGCGCCATGCAGGCGATGATCGGGGCGACCTGGTCGACCCGCGGGAGCGTGGCCGCGGCGAGGACCAGGTGGTAGACGGAGAACAGCGACGCGAGTCCGAGGGCGATGCTCGCCGGCAGGGAGACCTTCATGCGGTCGTCCTCGCAGCCGGCGACCACGTGAGCACGATGCGGGTGCCCTCGCCCGGCGCGGTGTGCACCTCGGCGTGCCCGTCGACGGTCGCGATCCGCTCGACGATGGAGCGGCGGACCCCCAGGCGTTCAGCGGGGATGGCCGCGACGTCGAACCCGCGGCCGTCGTCGCCGACCTCGACGCGCACGCCCTGCCCCTGCTGCTCGATGCTGACCCAGCGGGAGACGTCGCAGTCGCCGGCGTGCTGCACGCTGTTCACCGCGGCCTGCAGCGCCGCCGAGGCCAGCGCGTCCGCGACCGACGCGGGCAGGCGGACCGACCCGGTCGTCGTCGGGACGAGGCGGACAGGCGCGGGGAGGGCGCCGATCCCCTCGCGGATGCGCGCCCGGAGTTCCCCGAGCGCGACCGGTTCGACGTCACCCGGGCCGTCGGTGGCCGCGGCCTCGAGGTGGTCGATCGCGTTCCGGGCCATCCTCGCCGCGAGGGTCTTGGCCTCGAGCGTGTCGGCACGTGCAGCGGAGAGCAGCGTCGTCAGGACGCTGTCGTGCACGATCGCGTCCACCTGGACCCGTTCAACCTCCGTCGCGTGCTCCCGGATGGCGAGCGAGTACCGCCGCACGGCCGTGGACTGCGCCGTGTCGACCGCCGTGGCCGCGCGGCGCAGCACCACCGCGATGACGAGCACCGCGCCGCTGAGGAGCGCCGTGTAGACCCCGTCGAGCAGCACCGCGAGGACGCCGACGTCGCCGCCGAGCGGGCTGAGCCGGACGACGACGTACACCGCCGGCACGAGCGCGGTGTAGACCGTCGCACGCCACGTGGCGAAGCCCATCGCCGCCGCCGTGCAGCCGACCGTGCAGAACCACCACGGCCACGGCTGCTGCGACGACGGGATGGGCTCCTGCACGGTCGCCGTCCACGTCACGAGCGCGACGAGGAACAGCAGCGCGCAGATGATCTGCGCCATCTGGGCGACCCGCTGCACGAAGGCCGCTACGCCGATGAGCACGAACGACGCCGCGAGCGCGAGCATCAGCGTCGGCCCCCAGAACGGGTCGAGGTACGGCAGCTGCTGCACGACCGCCGGCGCGTCGACGATGCCGAGCCCGATCGCGGCCATCGCCAAAAGGATCGCGAACGCCCGCTCCACCGATGCCTGCGTGATCGAGGCGCGGACGCTGCGCGCCGGATCGGCACCGAACGGTGCCGGTTCGACGGCCGTCCGCCCCGGCTCAGCCGCGGTGACCATCCGTGTCAGCGACCGTCGCCGTCGGGGTCGATGCCCGAGTCGAGCCCCGGGAGGATCCCGTCCTCGACGGCCCGACGCAGCAGGTCGACCTTCGTCGGGGCCGGGCGGCCGACCTCGACGTACTTCACCCGGATCCGGTCGAGGTACTCACGCGCCGTCGAGTAGCCGATGCCGAGCTGCTGGGCGGCGAGCTTGAGCGGGAGCCCCGAGGCGTAGAGGTGCAGGATCTCGCGCTCGCGGCGGCCGAGCTGCGCCTTCGCGAAGTCACGGTCGGCGTCGATGGCGCTCGCCCACTCGAGGTTGTTGAGCACGTCGCCCCGTGCGACGGTGGCGACCGCGGCCATCACCGTCTTGGTGGCGGAGGACTTCGGGATGACGCCGGCAGCCCCTGCTGCGAGCGCCTCACGCACGTTGGCGACCCGGTCCGCGATGGAGTGCACGAGCACCGCCGATCCCGTCCCCTGCACGCCCTTGACGTTCTCGGTGACGGTCGAGCCGTCACCGAGGGACAGGTCGAGGACGACGACGTCGACCTCTCGCCCGTCGAGGTTCTGGACGTACTCGGGGACGCTGGCGGCGGTGAGCACCACCTCGAACCCCTCGTTCTGGCACGCCGCCTGGATCCCGAGTCGGACGGACTCGTGGTCGTCGACGATCGCGACCCGGACCGGCCTGGTGGCCGCCCCTGACGTCTCGGTGCTGGTGGTTGTCGTTCCTGCTGCCACTGTGGCCTCTCGTTCCGATGCGCGACGCCGGCCCCTGAAACCGGAGTGCCATCAACGACCCAGGATACCCAGCCCGGACTCAGGTGCGGGGCTTCTCGGCCGCGCCACGCTGGTCGGTCCGCCTATTGGTGGACACCCCGACACGCAAGGAACGGCGGTCGAACGAGCCCCGGCCCTCAGCGCGTGGGGACCAGGCGCGCGACGGCTTCCAGGTGGTGGGTGTGCGGGAACAGGTCGAAGGCCCGCAGGGCCTCGAGCCGGTACCCCAGGTCGGCGAACGTCGCGACGTCGCGTGCCAGTGCCACCGGGTCGCACGCCACGTAGACGACCTGCTCCGGCTGGAGCGCGGCGATCTGCACGACCACGTCCCGCCCGGCGCCGGAGCGCGGCGGGTCGAGCACGACCGTGCCGGCGCGGAAGCGGTCCTTCTCGGCGCGCGAGGCGTTGGCCACGGTGTTCGTCAGCCAGCGGTCGACCCGGCCGGTCTCGGCACGTGCGCCGAGCCACTCGGACAGGTTCTCCTGCGCGTGCTCGGTGGCACGGGCGGCGCTCTCGACGCTCGTGATGCGCGCCTTCGGGCCGACCAGGTCGCCGAGTGCGGCGGCGAGCAGACCGACACCGCCGTACAGGTCGAGGTGGGTGCCCTCGGGGTCGAGGCGGTCGCGGTCGACCAGGTCCTGCACGGCCTCGGTCAGCACGGAAGCGGCGGCACGGTGCACCTGCCAGAACCCGTTGTCGTCGACCTGGAAGGTGCGCTCCCCCACGACCTCGGTCACCACGGTGGGCTTCTGGTCGTCGATGACGAGCCGTGCCCCCTCGGAACCGCTCGGCGCGAGGACGTCGATGACCGACGAGCCCGGCAGCGCACCACGGCCGAGCGGGGCGCTCTGCTGCACGACGGGGGTCGCGAGCGGCAGGCTGGCGACCGGGATCACGGAGTGGGAGCGGGCGGCGAAGGGGCCGGCGGTGCCCTGCTCGTCGACGTGCAGTCGGACACGGGTGCGCCAGCCGAGCCCGTTCGCCGCGTCGTCGCCGGGCGCGGCCTCGACGACGACGTCGTGGCCGAGCACCTCGGCGAGGTCCATCCGTGCGAAGCGTGCGAACGAGTCGACGAGGACGTCGTGCTTCAGCGTGCGCTGGTGTGCGAGGGCGATGTGGCCGAACTCGGCACCACCCGGGCGCGTCTCGGGGTCACGCTCGAGCGCGGCCTCGGGCCAGACGTGGTCCACGCGGTGCTCGCTCGGCGTCAGGACACGGACCGTGTCGGCGCGCCAGAACGACTTCTTGCGGTCCTCGGTCACCCGGGCGACGACGCGCTCCCCGGGGATCGCGTCCGAGACGAAGACCACCCGTCCTTCGTGCCGTGCCACCGAGATGCCGCCGTGGGCGATCCCGGTGACGTCGAGTTCGAGCAGCGTGCCGACGGATTCACCCATGGTGAGATGGTCCCATGCGTCTGTACCTCGCGAGTACATCCCCCGCCCGCCGAGCACTCCTCGCCCAGTCCGGGATCGAACCCGTCCTCGTGTCCCCCGGGGTCGACGAGGACGCCGTCGGCGCCGACGCCGCGGCATCGCTCGGCCGCGACCTGACCGGTCCGGAACTCGTCTCGCTCCTCGCCGTCGCGAAGGCGTCGGCCGTCGCGGACGCCACGGTGGCCGGGTCGCCGGTCGACGGGGTCGTGTTCGGCGGCGACTCCGCCTTCGAGGTCGACGGGCAGCTGTACGGCAAGCCGCACGACCCGGAGGTCGCGCGCGAGCGCTGGCGGCAGATGCTGGCCGCCGGCGGCGGCACGCTGTGGAGCGGGCACTGCGTGATCGACCGGCGACGGGACGACCGGCGCCCGGACCTGGAGCCGACCACGGGACGGCCTGGAGGCACGGGACCGGCCCGCACCGTGCCTCCCGTCCGGTCCCTGGTCACGTCCGCCGCCGGCGTCCCCGAGCTCGGCGACGTCGCCCCCGGCGGGTCGGCGCTGGCCGCCGACGGCGACCGCGTGGTCGCCGTCGACAGCGCGGTGCTGACCTTCGCCGACGACGTGTCCCCCGACGAGATCGACGCGTACGTCGCGACCGGCGAGCCGCTCGAGGTCGCCGGCGCGTTCACCATCGACGGCCGGGCCGCCGCGTACATCACGCGGATCGACGGGGCACCGTCCGCGGTGATCGGGATGTCCCTGCCGATGCTGCGCTCGATGCTCCTGCGTGGCTTCGGCATCGACTGGCACGATCTGTGGGCACTGTAGACATCCGCACCTGATCCGGGTGCTTCTTTGTGGGCGTCAGTCAAAACGCACGCACGCCGCACGAATACGCTGCTGTGTCATGCCCCGTATCAGCAAGGTCCTCATCGCGAACCGCGGCGAGATCGCCGTCCGCATCATCCGCGCGGCCCGCGACGCGGGCAAGGCATCGGTCGCGGTCTACGCCGACCAGGACCGCGATGCCCAGCACGCCCGCCTCGCCGACGAGGCCTACGCGCTGAACGGCACCACGAGCGCCGACACGTACCTGGTCATCGACAAGATCATCTCGGTCGCCCGCCGCTCCGGTGCGGACGCCGTGCACCCGGGCTACGGGTTCCTGGCCGAGAACGCCGACTTCGCCCGCGCCGTCATCGACGCCGGGCTCGTCTGGATCGGACCGTCGCCGGACTCGATCGAGCGCCTCGGCGACAAGGTCTCCGCGCGCCACGTCGCCGAGAAGGTCGGCGCGCCGCTCGCTCCCGGCACCATCGAGCCCGTCAAGGACGCCTCCGAGGTCATCGCGTTCGCCGACGAGGTCGGCCTGCCGGTCGCCATCAAGGCGGCGTTCGGTGGCGGTGGCCGCGGGCTGAAGGTCGCACGGACCCGCGACGAGGTCGCCTCGCAGTTCGAGTCCGCCACGCGCGAGGCGATCGCCGCGTTCGGTCGCGGCGAGTGCTTCGTCGAGAAGTACCTGGACAAGCCGCGCCACGTCGAGACCCAGTGCCTGGCGGACGAGCACGGCAACGTCGTCGTGGTCTCCACCCGCGACTGCTCGCTGCAGCGTCGCCACCAGAAGCTCGTCGAGGAAGCCCCGGCGCCGTACCTGACGCCCGAGCAGCAGACCGCGCTGTACGAGTCGTCGAAGGCGATCCTGCGCGAGGTCGGCTACGTCGGTGCCGGCACCTGCGAGTTCCTCATCGGCGCCGACGGCACCGTGTCGTTCCTCGAGGTGAACACCCGCCTGCAGGTCGAGCACTGCGTGTCCGAAGAGGTCACCGGCATCGACCTGGTGCGCGAGCAGTTCCGCATCGCCGAGGGCGGCGTGCTCGACTACTCGGACCCGGAACCGCGTGGACACTCGTTCGAGTTCCGCATCAACGGCGAGGACCCGGGCCGCAACTTCTTCCCCGCGCCCGGCCCCGTGCACGCGTTCAACGCACCGTCCGGCCCCGGCGTCCGCGTCGACTCGGGTGTCGTCGCGGGTGACGTCGTGTCCGGCTCGTTCGACTCGATGCTCGCGAAGCTGATCGTCACCGGCGCCACCCGTGCCGAGGCGCTCGAGCGTTCCCGACGCGCACTGGCCGAGTTCGAGGTCACCGGCCTGCCGACCGTGCTCCCGTTCCACCGTGCCGTGGTGTCCGACCCGGCGTTCGCGACCGACGACTCCGCGCCGTTCTCGGTGTACACGCAGTGGATCGAGACCGACTTCGTCAACGAGATCCCGGCGTGGAGCGGCTCCCCCGAGGAACTGCCGGCCCCGGCTGCGCGCGACAGCGTCGTCGTCGAGGTGCAGGGCAAGCGCATCGAGGTCACCATGCCGTCGATCGTCGGTGGCGGTGCTGCCGGTGCCGGTGTCGCCGGTCGTCGTCCCGCCGGGCCCACCGCTCCCCCGAAGCGCCGCTCGTCGGCCGTCCGTGGCGGTCTGGCGAAGTCCGGGTCGTCCGTGGCGTCGCCCATGCAGGCCACCGTGGTGAAGCTCGCGGTCGCCGAGGGTGACACCGTGGTGAAGGGCGACCTGCTCGTCGTGCTCGAGGCCATGAAGATGGAGCAGCCCGTGCAGGCCCACAAGGACGGTGTCGTCACCGGGCTGAACGCCCCGGTCGGCCAGACGGTCTCGTCCGGTCACGTGCTGCTCGAGCTCGCGTAGCGCGCGGGTTCCCTCCCGTCCGCTCGAGCCGCGCCCCGCTGCGGTCATCGCGCCCCGACTCTTCGGGGCGCGATGACCATCAGAGGGCGCGGCTCGCAGCATGACGCCAGGCGGCACCCCAGTCCGGACCGAGCGGCACCCCAGCGTCGTGCAGGATCCGTGGGAGCTGCCCCGCGGGCATCGCGTCCGACCACATCACCCGTGCGAAGCCGTTGACCCCACGGCGGCGGCGGAGACGGTCCTCACGGCGCTTCTCGTCGACCAGGGCGTCTGCCGCTGTCCGCCCTCGCCGCGGGTCGTCGAACTTCACCCGACCGTCGAACTCGACGATCACCCCGGCTTCCGCGAACCACAGGTCCACCCGGTCGCGGAGCATGCCGTCGTGCCGGAACTCCTGCTGCAGCACCGGGTCCGGAGCGCCGAGCACGTGCGCACCCCATCGTGTGATGCTCTCCCCCGGTGACTCGGCGAGCGGGTCCGCGTGCTCGACCAGTTCCCGCGCGCGTCGATGCCCCCGAGCACGGCGATTCCCCAGTGCTTCGAGGATCGTCGCCCGCTCGACGCCGCGCCGCAGGACCGCGTCGAGCACGACGATGGCACGCCACGGGTGTTCGCGGAGGGCGACGTCGACCGCCGTCTCGGTCAACGTCGTGACGGGCACGCCGTCGACCTGGACGGAGGACGGTCGCCGACCGGCGCTGCCGACGCGTTGGATGCTCCGCTTGACCTGGCCCCGGTCCCGGGACGGATCGGTCACCGTGACACGCTCGCCGAACACCCCGATCCACGGAAGTCCGAGCATGGCGACCGCCGACCGGTGTGACACCACGACGGAGCCCCTCCCGCCGGCGAGCACACTCCGCACGAGCATGCGGTGTCGTTCGCGTCCCGTCATGGACGCCCACTCACCCGACCCGACGTACGTGCCACGGTGCACCCGGACGAGGGCGCCGGCATCCGCTGCGCGGCGGATCGCCGACGCACGACCTGGGTCCTGCCCGAGGCCGACGGTCGAGATGGGGTCGTGGTCCATGCTCCGATGATCGCGACGCACGGGCCACCGTGGGCGGGGTCCGCGCGATCTGTGGACAGGCCGCGGGGCAACGCGCCCCGCTGCGGGCGTTGCGCCCCGAAGAGTCGGGGCGCAATGCCCGCAGCGGGGCGCAACACGAACGAGCAGGGCGCGAGCAGGGCGCGACGCGAACGAGCGGAAGCCCACCCCGCCCTAGGACACCAAGGGGCGCACGGCGTCGGCGATGGCGTCGACCAGGCGCTGGGCCTCGGCGGGGGTGTTCGCGACGGTGTCGATGTAGACCTTCACCTTGGGCTCGGTCCCGCTCGGGCGGACGATCACCCGTGCGTCGCCGGCCAGGTCGTAGCGCAGGATGTCCGACGGCGGGAAGCCCTGCACCCCGTCCGAGTAGTCCGTCACCGTGTGCACGTCGAGGCCGCCGAGGGACGCAGGCGGCGTGGACCGGAGCAACGTCATGACCTCGCCGATGCGCGACAGGTCGTCGACCCGGGTCGCGACCTGCCCCGAGGCGAACGCCCCGAACTCGGCGGCGAAGGCGTCGAGCTGCCCGGCGATCGACGATCCGGCCGTGGCGAGGTCCGACGCCAACGACAGCAGCTCCAGCGCCGCCGAGATGCCGTCCTTGTCGCGCACGACCGACGGGTCGACCAGGTAGCCCAGGGCTTCCTCGTAGCCGAACAGCAGCCCGGGCACCCGCGACACCCACTTGAAGCCGGTCAGGGTGTCGCGGTACTCCAGCCCGTGGCGCGCAGCCACCCGGGCCAACGCGGGCGACGAGACGATCGACGCAGCGAGGGTGCCGGTCGCGCCGGACTCGGACGCCCGTGCAGCGGCCCGCCACCCCAGCAACCAGCCGACCTCGTTGCCCGACAGCCGACGGTACGACGGCGCACCGGCGTCCGAGGCGATCGGGATCGCGAGCGCGAGCCGGTCGGCGTCGGGGTCGTTCGCGATCACCAGGTCGGCACCGACGGCGACACCGCGGGCGATCGCCAGGTCCATCGCGCCCGGTTCCTCGGGGTTCGGGAAGGACACCGTGGGGAACGCACCGTCGGGATCGATCTGCTCCGGGACGACCGCCGGCTCGGCGAACCCCGCCGCGGCGAACACCGCACGCGCGGTCTCCCACCCGACGCCGTGCATGGCCGTGTAGACGACCTTCGGCTGCTCGTCGACCGGGAGCGCCGGAGCGGGCACGATCGCGGCCGTGGCGGCCACGTAGGCATCGACCAGGGCCGACGTCGCCACGGTGTAGTCGGTGCCGCGCGGCAGATCGGCGACCGAACCAGCGGCGACCGCGTCGATGGCGTCCGCGATCTCGCCGTCGACGGGCGGCACGATCTGCGAACCGTCGTCGTCCTGTCCGAGGTAGACCTTGTACCCGTTGTCCCGCGGTGGGTTGTGGCTCGCCGTCACCATGACGCCGGCACCGACGTCGAGGTGCCGGACGGCGAACGCGAGCACCGGCGTCGGCAGGGCCGAGGGCAGCAGGGTGACCTCGAGTCCGAGACCCCGCATGACCTCGGCGGAGTCGCGCGCGAAGACGTCCGAGTTCACCCGGCCGTCGTAGCCGATGACGACGCTCGGCGAACGCCCGGTCTCGATCAGGAACCGTGCGAGCCCCGCCGCCGCCTGGGTCACGACGACGCGGTTCATCCGCAGCGGGCCCCAGCCGAGCTCGGCGCGGAGTCCGGCGGTGCCGAACTGCAGTCGCCCGTCGAACCGCTCGGCGAGCGCCCGGACCGCGGGACCGTCACCGTCGGCGGCCTCGTCGATCGCCGCGGCCAGCTCGTCGCGGGTCTCCGGGTCGGGGTCCTGCGCCAGCCACGCCCGCGCGGTGCCGAGCACCCGGTCGAGGTCGAGCTTCACGACGCCGGCTGCCCGAGTGCGGTGACGACGCGTGCGAGCAGGTCCGCGATCACCGGCTCCGCCTGCTTGCCCGCCTCGAGCACCTCGGTGTGCGACAGCGGCGTCTTCTGGATGCCGGCGGCGAGGTTCGTGATGAGCGAGAACCCGAGGACCTCCATGCCGGCCTGGCGGGCAGCGATGGCCTCGAGCGCGGTCGACATGCCGACGATGTGCCCGCCGATGGCCTTCGCCATCTGGACCTCGGCCGGGGTCTCGTAGTGCGGGCCGCGGAACTGCGTGTACACGCCCTCGTCGAGCGACGGGTCGACCGTCCGGGCCATCTCACGCAGGCGCGCCGAGTACAGGTCGGTCAGGTCGATGAACGTCGCGCCCTCGAGTGGGCTGTCGGCGGTCAGGTTGATGTGGTCGCTGATGAGCACCGGGGTGCCGGGCGTCCAGTGTTCCTTGATGCCACCGGCACCGTTGGTCAGCACCATGACCGAGGCACCCGTCGCCGCGGCGGTGCGGACGCTGTGCACGACCCGGCGGACGCCGTGACCCTCGTAGTAGTGCGTGCGGGCGCCGATGACGAGCGCGTGGCGGCCGTCGGCGAGGCGGATCGACCGGATCGTGCCGGAGTGTCCGGGGACGGCCGAGGCGCTGAACCCGGGGACCTGGTCGGCCGGGATCTCGGACACGGTCTCACCGATGATGTCGGCGGCCTTGCCCCAGCCCGAACCGAGGGTCAGGGCGATGTCGTGCCGCTCGATGCCGGACTGTTCAGCGATGACGGCGGCGGCATCCCGCGCGACCTCGAACGGGTCGGCAGCGGGGTCGTTCAGCGGGTTCTCGGTGCTCATGCCCCAACTCTAAAGGGCGCACTACGCGCTCAGTGCTCGCCGAGCGCCCGGTCGACCGCCGCCGTGATCTCGCCCTGGTCGAAGTGGTTCTTGATCACGATCACCTCGGCGTAGGTGTCCCCGATCGCCTCGACGAACTCCTGACTCGTCAGGATCACGTTGGCGTCGTCGGAGACGTCCCGCACCGAGGCGACGTCCGCAGCGACGACGGACGCCGACAGCCCGAGGGTGTCGAGCGCCTTCTCGGCGTTCACCTTGAGGATGCCGCTCGACCCGATGCCGGCCCCGCAGATGGTCACGATCTTCACGCGGAGACCCCCATGATCGCGCGGACCTCGTCCGCCGTGGTCGCCGCCGCGATCCGCCCGGTGACGGTGGCGTCGTTGAACAGGTTCGCGATCTCGCCGATCGACTCCAGGTGGGTGCCGACCTCGGCCACCGCGAGCCCGAACACGACACGGACGGGGTCGTTGTGCGGGTGGCCGAACGCCACCGGCGATGCGAGCGTCACGACCGCGAGTCCGTCCCGCACCACGGCGCCACCGGGCCGGGCATGCGCGAACGCGAGCCCCGGCGAGATGACGATGTACGGCCCGTGTTCCTCGACCATGCCGATCATGGCGTCGGTGTACTCGTCGGTGGTGGCGCCCGACGCGACGAGCGCACCGCCGACCAGGCGCATCGCGTCACGCCATGCGGGCGCGTCCGCACCGAGGAGGACGGCGGTGTCCGGCAGCGGTGGCAGTCCCATGCGTCAGGCCTCCTGGTACCCGGCCGTGATGGTGGCGATGATCTCCTCGCGGTCCTCGAGCGGCAGGAACGAGCCGAGCGCGGCGTTGATCTGGAACGCCGCCAGGTCGTCGAGGTCGTAGCCGAACGTGCCGGCGAGCAGTGCGAGCTCCTTCGACAGCGAGGTGCCGCTCATCAGGCGGTTGTCGGTGTTCACCGTGACGCGGAAGCCGAGCTGGTAGAGCACGTCGAACGGGTGGTCGGCGAGGTCGTCGCCCCACGCGGCGATCGCCCCGGTCTGCAGGTTGGACGACGGCGAGACCTCGAGCGGGATCTCACGGTCACGGACCCACGAGGCGACCTCGCCCAGGGAGGCCAGCGTCGAGCCGTCACCGGCGTCGGACAGGGCGACGTCCTCGAAGATGCGGACGCCGTGTCCGAGGCGGAGCGCCCGGCCGTCGACGAGCGCGGAGCGGATCGAGGCGAGTCCGTCGGCTTCGCCCGCGTGGACGGTGACCGGGAACAGCTCGGAGGCCAGGTGGTCGAAGGCTGCGCGGTGGTTCGAGGCGGGGAACCCGGCCTCGGCACCGGCGATGTCGAAGCCGACGACCCCGGCGTCGCGGTGCCGGACGGCGAGTTCAGCGATCTCGAGCGACCGGTCGGCGTGCCGCATCGCGGTGACGAGCTGGCCGACACGGATGCGCCCACCGGCGGCGTCGACGGCTTCCTCGATGCCGGCCTGCACGGCCTCGACCGTCTGGTCGAGCGTCAGCCCGCCCTGCAGGTGCTGCTCCGGCGCCCAGCGGACCTCGCCGTAGACGACGCCGTCGGTGACCAGGTCCTCGACGAACTCGCGGGCGACGCGGGTGAGCTGCGGTGCGGTCTGCATGACGGACGTGGTCACGTCGAACGTCTTCAGGTACTCGACGAGCGAGCCGGAGTTCGACTGGTCGGCGAACCACTGCCCGAGCTCTTCCGGGTCGGTGGTGGGGAGCGTGACACCCGCGGATGCTGCGAGCTCGATGATGGTCGCGGGACGCAGGCCGCCGTCGAGGTGGTCGTGCAGCGAGACCTTCGGCAGGTCGTTGATGACCGCCCCAGCGTCGGGCAGGCGGTAGGTCGGGGCGTCGGCGCTCATTCCCCCAGGCTATCGGTGGTCACCGCCGCCGCGCAGGGACCTGTGCACAACCCACAACGGAAGACACTGGAGGCTCCCCACAGCTGTGCAGGGAGCCTCCGGTCGGCCGGGTGCCCGGGTTCAGGACCCGATGCGCTCGCGCACGATCGGACCACGTGCTGCGGCGGGAGAGTCCGCCGAGCCGATCGCCCACGCCCCCTCGAGCGACTCCAGCGCGCGCGGGATCCGCGACGTGTCATCGGAGTGCAGCGTCCACAGCGGCTGCCCCTCGGTCACGGTGTCCCCCGGCTTGACGTGCAGCTCGATGCCCGCACCGGCCTGCACCGGGTCCTGCGCACGGGCACGACCGGCTCCGAGCCGCCAGGCCGAGACGCCGAACGGCAGCGCGTCCTGCTGCGTGAGGACCCCGGACGTCGGCGCGGTCACGACGTGCTGTTCCCGGGCGACGGGCAGCGCCGCGGACGGGTCCCCGCCCTGCGCCTCGATCATCCGACGCCACGTGTCCATGGCCCGGCCGTCGGCGAGTGCCGCAGCGGGGTCGGCGTCGGGCAGTCCGGCGAGCGTCAGCATCTCGCTCGCGAGTGCCACGGTCAGCTCGACGACGTCGGCCGGTCCGCCACCGGCGAGCACCTCGACCGACTCCCGCACCTCGAGCGCGTTGCCGATCGTCAGCCCGAGCGGGACCTCCATGTCGGTCAGCAGCGCCGAGGTCGCCACCCCGGCGTCGTTGCCGAGGTCGACCATGGTCTGCGCGAGCTCCTTCGACGCCTCGTACGTCGGCATGAACGCGCCGGACCCGAACTTGACGTCGAGCACGAGCGCACCGGTGCCCTCGGCGATCTTCTTCGACATGATGCTCGACGCGATGAGCGGGATGCACTCGACGGTGCCGG
Source organism: Curtobacterium flaccumfaciens UCD-AKU (assembly GCF_000349565.1). GTDB lineage: Bacteria > Actinomycetota > Actinomycetes > Actinomycetales > Microbacteriaceae > Curtobacterium > Curtobacterium poinsettiae. The sequence goes on along the minus strand of NZ_KB714631.1, from coordinate 505,016 downwards.
TGATGTCGCGGAGCGCGTAGAGCTTCTTGTCCGCGGGGGCCAGCCCGGACCCGGCGGCGCAGATGACCGCGCCGACGTCCTGCAGCACCTGCATCATGCGGTCGTTCGAGATCGACGCCTGCCACCCGGGGATCGACTCGAGCTTGTCGAGCGTGCCGCCCGTGTGCCCGAGTCCGCGGCCCGACAGCTGCGGCACGGCGACACCGAACGACGCCACCAGGGGTGCCAGCGGCAGGGTGATCTTGTCGCCGACCCCGCCGGTGGAGTGCTTGTCGACCGTCGTCTTGCCGAGCGACGAGAACGACATCCGCTCCCCCGACGCGATCATCGCGAGCGTGAGGTCCTTGATCTCGCGCCGCTCCATGCCGTTCAGGAAGATCGCCATCGCCATCGCGGCCATCTGCGGGTCCTCGACGTAGCCGCGGGTGTACGCGTCGACGAGCCAGTCCACCTCGGCGGTGCTCAGCGCGCCGCCGGAGCGCTTCGTACGGATGAGGTCGACGGTGTCGAACGGCTCGACTGCCATGTCAGTGCTCCTGCTGGTAGGTGGCGAGGGTGCGCGGCCCGAAGGCGTCCGGCAGGACCTCGTCGATGGTGCGGATGCCGGAGAGCGTCTCGAGGAGCATGCCCTCGGTGGAGTGCTCGAACAGCAGCTGGCGGCAGCGCCCGCACGGCATCAGGGTCGCCCCGTCGCCGTCGACGCACGTGAACGCGACGAGCTTGCCGCCGCCGGTCATGTGCAGCTGCGACACGAGGGAGCACTCGGCGCAGAGCGTCACCCCGTAGCTCGCGTTCTCGATGTTGCAGCCGGAGACGATCCGGCCGTCGTCGGTGAGCGCCGCGGCGCCCACCGGGAACGACGAGTACGGCGCGTAGGCGCGCCGCATCGCGGCCGTGGCGGCGTCCCGCAGGGCGCCCCAGTCCACGTCGTCGGCCGGGAGGCCCGTGGCCGCGTCCGTCAGGTCGGTGGCGGTGACCCCCTGGTCACCCGCAGCGTGCGTGTCGGTCATGTGTCGTGCCTCCAGGCCGGTGGGTGGTCCGCAAAACACCGGTGTTCGTCGATCGAACACCCGCGAACCGCGGTGCGGAGCACGAACACCGGTGTCTTGCGGAAGGGAACTAACTCTTGATGTAGGGCTTGCCGGACGCGGCGGGGCCGCGCGACTGCCCGACCAGGCCTGCCACGGCGAAGATCGTCACCACGTACGGCAGCATCAGCAGGAACTCGCTCGGCACGGGTGAGTCGATCGCTCCGAGCGTGTTCTGCAGGTTCGACGCGAAGCCGAACAGCAGCGCCGCGAGCGTCGCCTTGATCGGGTCCCACCGGCCGAAGATGACGGCGGCCAGGGCGATGTAGCCGGCGCCCGCGGTCATGTCCTTCGTGAACGGCCCGACCGCGTCGAGCGTGAAGTACGCCCCGCCGAGACCGGCGATCGCACCGGCGAGGGAGACGTTCCAGAACCGGGTGCTCGTGACGTTGATGCCCACCGTGTCGGCGGCCTGCGGGTGCTCGCCGACGGCGCGGAGCCGCAGCCCCCAGCGGGTCTTGAACAGCCCGAAGGTGACCACCGCGACGGCGATGTAGGCGAGGTAGACCACGACGGTCTGCTCGAAGAACACCGGTCCGATGACCGGGATCTGGTGCAGCAGCGGGATCTCGACCTTCGGGAACCGGATGCCGATGTTGAGCGTCTCCTCGTTCGGGGAGAGCACCTGCGAGTACAGGAAGCCGGTCAGGCCGGAGATGAACGCGTTGATGACGACACCGACGATGACCTGGTCGACCAGGTACTTGATGCTGAACGCCGCGAGGACGAACGACACGAGCATGCCGGCGACGAGCGCGGCGACGAGGCCGACCCAGGGCGACCCGGTGATCGACGCGACCATCGCGGAGCTGAACGCACCGGCGAGGAACTGGCCCTCGATCGCGATGTTCACGACGCCGACCCGTTCGGAGATGACGCCGCCGAGGGCACCGAACACGAGCGGCACGCTCAGGCTCAGCGCGCCGAGCAGCAGGCCGGGGATCGGCAGGGACGAACCGGCGGCGGCCCAGGTCAGGAACCCGACGACGAACACCACCGCGAAGACCGACGTGACCCACAGCGCGACCCGGCGCAGCGCACGCGTCTCGATGAACGCGTAGACCGTCAGGATCGCGAGCAGGACGATGACGACGATGCCCGTCCCGAGCGCGGGCAACGGGACGTTCGGCAGCGCGAAGAAGTCACCGGCGTTCGCCAGGCGGAACGTGGTGGTGCCGGAACGCGGCAGCAGGCCGAACAGCACGATCGCGATGAGCGTGAACACGCCGTACCCGATCGGGAGCTTCCAGCTCCTGGTGGTCTCGAGCGGGCGGTCCGCGAGCGGCGATGCGGGGGCCGCGGTGGGGCTGAGGGTGCTCATGCGGCGACCGCCTTCTTGCTGGTCTTGTTCGTCTTCGTGCGCTTGCGGGCGCCCGGCTGCGGGATCCGGAAGATCGCGCGGACGAGCGGCGGCGCCGCGATGAAGAGGACGATGAGGGCCTGGATGACCCCGACGATGTCGATCGGGATGCCGTTGGCGGCCTGCATGGCGTAGCCACCGTTCTTCAGCACGCCGAACAGGATGGCCGCCCAGAACACGCCCCACGGCTTGGAACGGCCGAGCAGGGCCACCGTGATGGCGTCGAAGCCGATGCCGGCGTCGATGCCCGAGGTGAAGCCCGACGTGACGGCGCCCTGCACCTGGTAGGCGCCGGCGATGCCCACCAGGGCACCGGAGATCAGCATCACCCAGATGGTCAGCGACGGGACGCTCATGCCGGCCACGCGGGCGGCACGGGGGTTCTCACCGATGGTGCGGAACCGGAAGCCGAGGGACGACTTGTTGACGAGCCACCAGACCACGACGACCGCGATGATCGCGACGATGAACCCCAGGTCCACGCCGTACCGGACTCCGAAGAGCTGCGGCAGCAGGGCGCTGTCCTTCGTGGGGGGCGAGATCGGGTTGCTGCTGCCCGGGGCCTGCAGCAGGCCCGGGGTGCGGAGCAGGTAGCTGACCAGGTAGAGCGCGACGTAGTTGAGCATGATCGTGACGACCACCTCGTTCGCACCCGTCCGGGCCTTCAGCACCCCGACGATGCCACCCCACACGGCGCCGCCGACGATGCCGGCGAGGATCGTGAGCGGGATGTGGACCGCGGCGGGGCCGTCGAACGAGAACCCGACCCACCCGGCGGCCGCGGCCCCCATCAGGATCTGGCCCTGGCCGCCGATGTTGAACAGTCCGGCGCGGAACGACAGCGCGATCCCCAGGCCCGCGGCGATGAGCGGCACCGAGTAGTCGACGGAGCGCGTGAGCGGCCCGATCGCCTGCTGGAACGAGTCCGCGCCGAAGTTGAACACCGAGCCCTGGAACAGCGAGGCGTACGCGCCGCCGACCGCGGTGCCGACCGCCTGGAGCATGTCCGTCGGGCGGGCGAAGAAGTACCCGGCGGTGGCACGGACGTTCTCGTCCGTCACCGCGATGAGGATGCCGCAGGCGACCAGCGCGAGGACGACGGCGAGCACCGTGACGAGCACGGAGCCGTTCAGGATCCCCTGCAGGGCGGCGTGCCAGCGGTCGCCGCCGGCGCCGTTGCGGCGCTCGGTGTCCGCTGCCGAGTCCGTCATCAGGTGCGGGGTCGACTCGACCTCTTGCAGACGGTCGTCGGTGAGCGGGGCGTCGGCGGTGTCGTTCGCCGCCGGGGCCGGCTGCTGCGTGTTGTCTGGCGGTGGGGTGGTCACGCTGCCAGCTCCGTTCCGGTCGTGGGTGTGGCGTGGATCTCGCCGGCCGAACCGGTCATGCGGCCAGCTCCGTTCCTTCAGGGATCTCCCCGGCCATCATGAGGCCGAGGACGTCGCGGGGGGTGGTCGCGGGGACGATGCCGACGATGCCGCCGCGGTACATCACGGCGATGCGGTCGGCCAGTGCGACGACCTCGTCGAGCTCGGTGGAGACGACGATGACCGGCACACCGGTGTCGCGGGTGGCGACGATGCGCTTGTGGACGAACTCGATCGAGCCGACGTCGATGCCGCGGGTGGGCTGCGCGGCGACGAACAGCCGCAGTTCGCGGCTCAGCTCGCGCGCCAGGACGATCTTCTGCTGGTTGCCGCCGGACAGCCGACCGGCAGCGGTGGTGCGACCAGGCGTCCGGATGTCGAACTCGGCGATCTTCTCGTCGGCGAACGCGTCACGTTCCGCCGACCGGATGGTGCCGGCGCGGACGAACTCGGCGTGGTCGGCGCGGTCGAGCATCAGGTTCTCGGCGATGGTGAACTCGCCGACCAGGCCGTCCTCCTTGCGGTCCTCGGGGACGAAGCCGACGCCCGCGTCGAGCACCTGCTTGACGCTCCGGCCGGTGAGTTCCTTGCCGTCCAGGGTGATGCGGCCACCGTGCGCGGGCTCGAGGCCCATGATCGCCTCGGTGAGCTCGGTCTGCCCGTTGCCCTGCACCCCGGCGATGGCCAGGACCTCGCCGCGACGCACCGTGAAGGAGACGTCGTCGACGAGCACGATGCCGGACGGGTCGGTGACGGTGAGGTGCTCGACGACCAGGGCGTCGTCGCCACCGGTCGAGGGTTCCTTGTCGACCACGAGCGAGACGGCGCGGCCGACCATCAGCGCGGCCAGCTCGTTGTTCGTGGCTGTCGGCGAAGCTTCGCCGACGACCTTGCCGAGGCGGATGACCGTGATGCGGTCGGCGACCTCGCGCACCTCACGGAGCTTGTGGGTGATGAAGACGATGGCGGTGCCGGCTTCGCGGAGCTGGCGCATGATGCCCATCAGCTCGTCGGTCTCCTGCGGGGTGAGGACGGCCGTCGGCTCGTCGAACACCAGCACGGAGGCATCGCGGGACAGCGCCTTGATGATCTCGACGCGCTGCTGCACACCGACGGGCAGGTCCTCGACCTTGGCGTCCGGGTCCACGTCGAACCCGAAACGGTCCGAGATCTCCTGCACGCGCTTGCGGGCACCGGCCAGGTCGAGACGGCCACCGAAGGTCGTCTGCTCCTGCCCGAGCATCACGTTCTCGGCGACCGTGAACACGGGCACGAGCATGAAGTGCTGGTGCACCATGCCGATGCCGGCGCGCATGGCGTCACCGGGGCCGTCGAAGTCCTGCACCACGTCGTCGAGCAGGATCTCGCCCTCGTCGGCGTCGTACAGGCCGTACAGGACGTTCATCAGGGTGGACTTGCCGGCGCCGTTCTCACCCAGGAGGCAGTGGACCTCACCCGGCTCGACGGTGAGCGAGATGTGGTCGTTGGCGACCAGGGCGCCGAACCGCTTGGTGATGCCGCGGAGTTCGAGCTTCATGTTCGGGAGTCTATTTCTGTCTCGCGCGCGCCACGCGGGCGCACGGTGTCGCGTGCACCCTGCGGAAGCACGGTCTGGCGCGCACCCTTGGGTGCACGGTCTGGGGTGCACCCTGGGGATGCACGGTCTGGGGTGCGCCACCTGGGCGCACGAGAACGCGGGCGAGGGATGCTCCCCCGCCCGCGTTCACCGGGTCAGGACTGGGTCTTGACCTTGATCGAGCCGTCGATGATGCCGGCCTTCACGTCGTCGAGCTCGCCCTGCAGGCCCTTGTCGACCTTGGACTCGAAGTCGTGGAACGGAGCGATGCCGACGCCGTCGTTCTTCAGGGTGCCGACGTACGGCTCCTTCGAGAACTTGTCGTCAGCCGCCTGCTCGACGACGTCCTTCACGGCCGGGCGCATGCCCTTCTCGACCGAGGTGAAGGCGATGTCCTTGTAGCGGGGGTCGGCCTCGTAGAGGTCGCTGTCCGCGCCGATCAGGACGGAACCGTTGTCGGCGTCCTTGATGGCCTCGGCAGCGGACTGGTAGATCGGGCCACCGACGGGCAGGATCACGTCGGCGTCCTGGTCGAGGAGCGTCTGCGCGACCGACTTGGCCTGCGTGCCGGCCTCGAAGCCACCGGTGAAGGAACCCTTGCCGGTGTCGACGTTCCAGCCGACGACCTTGACGTCCTTGTCCTTCTGCTCGTTGTAGTACTTCACGCCGTCCGCGAAGCCGTCCATGAAGATGGTGACGGTCGGGATCTGCATGCCGCCGAAGGTGCCGACGACGCCGGTCTTCGAGTACGACGCCGCCGCGTAGCCGGCGAGGAACGCGGCCTGCGAGGTGTCGAACGTGATCGGCTTGACGTTCTTGGCGTCGATCGAGTTGTCGTCGATGATCGCGAAGTCGGTGTCGGGGTTCGCAGCGGCCTGCTTCTTCGTGGCGTCGGCCAGGTTGAAGCCGACGGTCACGACGAGGTTGCAGTTCTGGCCGATGAGCTGCTCGATGTTCGAGTCGTAGACGGTGGCGTCCTTGGACTCGGCTTCCTTGTAGGTGGCGCCGAGGTCCTTGGCGGCGTCCTTCATGCCCTCGTAGCCGAGCTGGTTGAACGACTTGTCGTCGAACCCACCGGCGTCGGAGACCATGCAGGGGCGGAAGTCGGTCTTCTTCGCCGTTTCGGTGGTGGACGGCGCCGAGGCACAGCCGGCCAGGACGGCGACGGTGCCGGCGAGCGCGAGGCCGCTGAGGACGACCTGTCGGGTACGAGATGTCACGGGTTGGTTCCTCCGGGGAGCGTGCCCGGACCACGTGCGTTCCGGGCGATCGTGGCGACAGTACACGACCGTCGGGTCGGTACAGGACCCGTTGCGGGGGTCCCGTGGATCGGTTACGGGATCGCGACCCCGCCGAAACGCGCCCGTAACGCGGGGCCGCCCGCTCACCCCCAGTTCGAGGGGTTTGTCGGTGGAGCGCTACAGGACGTCGCCCCGGCCGCTGATCTTCAGGGCATCCACGACACCCTTCACCCGCTGGGCGTTCGCGCTCGTGGTGACGAGCAGGGCGTCCGGGGTGTCCACGACGACGATGTCCTCGACGCCGATGAGCGAGATGAGTCGCTGGCTGTGCGAGATCACGATGCCGCTCGACGAGTCCGCCAGGATGCGCGCGCCGTCCCCGAGCACCGCGAGGTTGTTCGGTCGCCCACCGGACTGCAGCTTGGCGAGCGAGGCGAAGTCGCCCACGTCGTCCCAGTCGAAGTCGCCGGGCACGACGGCCATGCGACCAGCAGCAGCAGCGGGCTCGGCGACTGTGTAGTCGATCGCGATCTTCTCGAGCGTTGGCCAGACCGCGTCGACGACCGCGCCGCGCGCCGAGGTGTCCCAGGCGTCCGCCAGCTCGTTGATGCCGGCCAGCAGCGTCGGGTTGTTCCGGCCGATCTCCTCGAGCAGCACGTCGGCGCGGGCGATGAACATGCCCGCGTTCCACAGGTACGTGCCCTGCTCGACGTACGAGCGGGCGGTGTCCAGGTCGGGCTTCTCGACGAACGACCGGACGGCGTGCGCGGTCGGTGCGCCCTCGATGTCCAGGGTGTCGCCGTGCGCGTGGATGTAGCCGAAGCCGATCGCGGGCTCCGTCGGCGTGATGCCGATGGTCGTGACGTAGCCGGCGCGTGCGACGGCGACGGCTTCGCGGACCGAACGGCGGAAACCGCGTGCGTCGCCGATGACGTGGTCGGCCGCGAAGGACCCGATGACGACGTCGGGCTCGCGGCGCACCAGGATCGCCGCGGCCAGGCCGATGGCCGCCGTCGAGTCCTTCGGCTCGCTCTCGAGCACCACGTTGTGGTCCTCGACGCCGGGCAGCTGCGACTCGACCGCGACGCGGTGCGCACGGCCGGTGACGACCATGATCCGCTGGTCGCCGGCGAGCGGCGCCAGGCGGTCCCAGGTCTGCCGCAGCAGCGAGGTGCCGGAACCCGTCAGGTCGTGCAGGAACTTGGGTGCGTCCGCGCGCGACAACGGCCACAGGCGCGATCCGATGCCCCCTGCGGGGATGATCGCGTAGAAGTCTTCGAGAGCGTCAGCCACGCGCTCACCGTACCGCCCCCGCCGGGCGGATCCTGGGTGGTCTCCGCACGATTCCCGCATGCGGCCTCCCGCAGGACGCCGTCCGGCGTCCGCACCGGAGGGCGTCGCGTTGTTCACCCGGCGCGCGCGTCCCGTTCACGTCGTCGGCCCCGTCGGGTCACGTCACGCCCGGAGCATGGGCAGCACCATGAGCGCACGCAGCGTGGAGCGCGGCACGTCCCCCCGGACCGTCGCCGTCGTGACCGAGAGCTTCCTGCCCACCCTCAACGGCGTGACCACGAGTGTCCTGGCGGTCCTCGACCACCTGGAACGACGTGGTCACCGCGCGGTCGTGATCGCCCCGGACACCCCCGGACTCGCGCAGTTCCGCTCGCGCAGCGCCGTCGAGCGCTACCGCTCCTTCGACGTCCACCGTGTCCCCGCGGTCGCCTACCGGCAGTTCCCGGTGGCGCTCCCCCACCCGGTGCTCGACACGATCCTCGCCGCCTCCGGCGCCGACGTGCTCCACGCCGCGAGTCCGTTCCTGCTGGGTGGGCGCGCGATCACGGCGGCCGGGAGGCTCGGCATCCCCTCCGTCGCCGTCTTCCAGACCGACGTGGCCGGGTTCGCCCGCCGCAACGGCCTGACCGCGACCGTCCCGTTGGTGCGGAAGATCCTCGGACGCATCCACGCGGGCGCCTCGCTGACGCTCGCCCCGTCGAGCGCGACGGCCGCGATGCTCGCCGAGGACGGCGTGCCGCGCGTCGCCCGCTGGGGTCGCGGCGTCGACACCGAACTGTTCCACCCCGCACGCCGGACGTCGGGGCACGTGCGCGCGCTCCGCCGCCGGCTCGCCCCGAACGGCGAGACGATCGTCGGGTACGTCGGTCGGCTCGCCCCGGAGAAGGAGGTCGAGCGACTCGCCGAACTCGGTGGTGTCCCCGGCATCCGGGTCGTCGTCGCCGGCGGCGGTCCGTCGCGGGCGATGCTCGAGCGGCGGCTCCGGCACCTCGACGTCACCTTCACCGGCCCCTTGCGCGGCGACGCCCTCGCCGACGCGTACGCAGCACTCGACCTGTTCGTGCACACCGGTCCGGCCGAGACCTTCGGGCAGACCCTGCAGGAGGCCCACGCCTCCGGCCTACCGGTGATCGCACCGGCGTCCGGCGGCCCGCTCGACCTGGTCGCCCCGGGGCTCGACGGGGAGCTCTACGACGCCGACGCACCCCAGGCCCTGCGGCACGCCGTCCTGCGGCTGCACCACGACCGCGCCCTGGCCGACCGGATGGGTTCGGCCGGTCGGCTCCGCGTCGAGGGGACCACGTGGGAGGCCGTCGGCGACCAGCTCCTCGACCACCACGACACGGCCCGGACCATCGGCGCGCCGCCCGTCGGACGGGGCCTCCGGGCAGGTCGGGACGAGAAGGTCAGCGCTCGCGCATAGGATGGGTCGTGTTCCACACGAACACGAACGGCAAGGGCTCGCCGATCGGGCGAGCCCGTCCTATGGAAGGACGAGCTCATGGCTGAGCACACCGGCGGGGGTACGGCGACGGCGGTGCCCGACGTCTCGATCGAAGCGCCCAGGGCTTCTCGGACGCCACAGGGCACGCTCTACCGCGGATCCATCGGGATGTGGTCGTGGGTCCTCCACCGCATCACGGGCGTCGCGATCTACTTCTTCCTGCTCGTGCACATCCTCGACACGGCACTCGTGCGGCTCTCCCCCGAGGCCTACAACGCCGTCATCGGCACGTACAAGACCCCGATCATGAACCTCGGCGAGATCGCGCTGGTGATGGCCATCGTGTTCCACGCGTTCAACGGCCTGCGGATCATCCTGATCGACTTCTGGTCCAAGGGCCCGAAGTACCAGCGGGCCATGTTCTGGATCGTCATGGTCCTGTGGGCGGTGGCGATCGCGGGCTTCCTGCCCCGCCAGCTCATGAACCTCGTCGCGGACTTCAACTGAGGGGCACGGACATGACCACGCAGATCGTCGAACCTCCCCGCTCGGCAGCGGCCGCCCGGAGCACCACCAACTGGGAGAAGTGGGGCTGGATCTACATGCGCGCCTCGGGCGTCCTGCTCGTCGTGCTGATCTTCGGCCACCTCTTCGTCAACATGGTGGCGGGCGAGGGCGTCAAGCAGATCGACTTCGCCTTCGTCGCCGGCAAGTGGGCCAACCCCTTCTGGAAGATCTGGGACTCGCTCATGCTGGTCCTCGCCCTCATCCACGGCTCGAACGGCATGCGCACCATCGTCAACGACTACGTGTCGAAGCCGGGCATCCGCAAGACGCTCCTCATCGCGATCCTGGCCGCCTGCGTCGTGCTGATCGTGCTCGGGCTCCTCGTCTGCTGGACCTTCGACCCGTGCCCCGCCGGCGCAGCTGCCGCCGACCTGCCGTCCTTCTGCCCGGCGCAGTAGCACCACCACCGTTGCTGCCCGCGTTCCCACCGTCTACGGAAAGACCCCTGTGACCGAGACCACCGTCCACCACCACCAGTTCGACATCGTCATCATCGGCGCCGGAGGCGCGGGCATGCGAGCCGCGATCGAAGCCGGCCCGAAGGCGAAGACGGCCGTCATCTCGAAGCTCTACCCCACCCGGTCGCACACCGGTGCGGCGCAGGGCGGTATGGCCGCAGCCCTCGCGAACGTCGAAGAGGACTCGTGGGAGTGGCACACCTTCGACACGATCAAGGGCGGCGACTACCTGGTCGACCAGGACGCCGCCGAGATCCTCGCGAAAGAGGCGATCGACGCCGTCATCGACCTCGAGAACATGGGCCTGCCGTTCAACCGCACGCCCGAGGGCAAGATCGACCAGCGTCGTTTCGGTGGGCACACCCGCGACCACGGCAAGTCCCCGGTCCGCCGGGCCTGCTACGCCGCCGACCGCACCGGGCACATGATCCTGCAGACGCTGTTCCAGAACTGCGTGAAGCTCGGCGTCGAGTTCTACAACGAGTTCTACGCACTCGACCTCATCATGGTCGACGTCGTCGGCGAGGACGGCGTCACCCGCCAGCAGCCGGCCGGCGTCGTCGCGTTCGAGCTCGCGACCGGTGAGCTCCACGTCTTCCACGCCAAGGCGATGGTCTTCGCGACCGGTGGCTTCGGCAAGATGTACAAGACCACCTCGAACGCGCACACCCTGACCGGCGACGGCGTCGGCATCGTCTGGCGCAAGGGCCTGCCGCTCGAGGACATGGAGTTCTTCCAGTTCCACCCGACCGGCCTCGCAGGGCTCGGGATCCTGCTGACCGAGGGTGCCCGCGGTGAGGGCGCGATCCTCCGGAACGCCTCGGGTGAGCGCTTCATGGAGCGGTACGCCCCCACCATCAAGGACCTCGCTCCGCGTGACATCGTCGCGCGCTGCATGGTGCAGGAAGTGGCAGAAGGTCGCGGCGCCGGTCCGAACAAGGACTACGTGCTGCTCGACTGCACGCACCTGGGTGCCGAGGTCCTCGAGACGAAGCTGCCGGACATCACCGAGTTCGCCCGGACGTACCTCGGTGTCGACCCCGTCGTCGAGCCGGTCCCCGTCATGCCGACCGCGCACTACGCGATGGGCGGGATCCCGACGAACGTCAAGGCCGAGGTCCTGTACGACAACACCACCGTCGTCCCCGGGCTGTACGCCGCCGGCGAGTGCGCCTGCGTCTCCGTGCACGGCTCGAACCGTCTCGGCACGAACTCGCTGCTCGACATCAACGTCTTCGGCAAGCGCTCGGGCAACAACGCCGCCGAGTGGGTCCAGACCGCCGAGTTCCTCCCGCTGCCGGAAGACCCGGCTGCCGGCGTCCGCGGCATGCTCGACCAGCTCCGCGCCTCCACCGGCACCGAGCGCGTCTCTGCCCTCCGCAAGGAACTGCAAGAGGAGATGGACAAGAACGCGCAGGTGTTCCGCACGGACGAGTCGCTCGCCCGTGTCACCGAGACCCTGCACACACTGCGCAACCGTTTCATGCAGGTCTCCGTGCAGGACAAGGGCAAGCGGTTCAACACCGACCTGCTCGAGGCCGTCGAGCTCGGGTTCCTGCTCGACCTGGCCGAGGTCGTCGTCTACTCCGCACGCAACCGCAAGGAGAGCCGCGGCGGACACATGCGCGACGACTACCCGAAGCGCGACGACGAGAACTACATGCAGCACACCATGGCGTACCTGACGGGCGACCCGCACTCGTCGCTCGCCGACGACCACATCACGCTCGACTGGAAGCCTGTCGTCATCACGCGGTACCAGCCGATGGAGAGGAAGTACTGAGATGACCGACACCCTGGTCTCCGAAGCACCCCGCACCGACACCGTGCAGGACGCCCCTCCCGGATCCTTCTCGGTCACGGTCATCGTCCGTCGCTTCGATCCCGACGTCGACGACGAGCCGCGCTGGCAGGACTTCGACGTCATGATGCTGCCGACCGACCGCATCCTCGATGCCCTGCACAAGATCAAGTGGGAGCAGGACGGGTCGCTGACCTTCCGCCGTTCCTGCGCGCACGGTGTCTGCGGCTCCGACGCGATGCGCATCAACGGTCGGAACCGTCTGGCGTGCAAGACCCTGATCAAGGACCTCGACGTCTCGAAGCCGATCTACGTCGAGGCGATCAAGGGCCTGCCGCTCGAGAAGGACCTCGTCGTCGACATGGAGCCCTTCTTCCAGAGCTACCGCGAGGTGCAGCCGTTCCTGCAGTCCTCGTCGGCCCCGACGCCCGGCAAGGAGCGTGTGCAGTCGGTCGCCGACCGCGCCCGCTTCGACGACACCACGAAGTGCATCCTCTGCGCGGCGTGCACGTCGTCCTGCCCGGTGTTCTGGACCGACGGGCAGTACTTCGGCCCCGCCGCGATCGTGAACGCCCACCGCTTCATCTTCGACTCCCGCGACGACGCCGCGAACGTCCGTCTCGACATCCTCAACGACAAGGAAGGCGTCTGGCGCTGCCGGACCACCTTCAACTGCACCGACGCGTGCCCTCGCGGCATCCAGGTGACGAAGGCGATCTCCGAGGTCAAGCAGGCGATCATGCGGGGTCGGGCGTAGTCCCGGCTCCGTCCAAGCTCCGCACCACGCCGACCGATAGGCTCCCGACCATGACGTTCGCGGACACCCGCCCCATCCTCGACCAGCTCGGCTACACGACCCGGTACGTGCAGCTCCCCGGTGAGACCCTGCACGAACCGCCGGTCGAGGGGGCGCTCCGCATCGTCCAGACCGACGCCTCCGACTACGCGCTCGAGGTCGTCGACTACGGCACGGCTCGTCGGCTCGCGCAGGCGACGGGCGAGGACGACGCGGTGGAGATGCTTCGCCGGTTCCTGAACCGTCCGTTCCCGCAGCCGCGCGACATCCCCCGCCACGAGCTCGACGGGCTCCGTGACCGTGCGGCGTCGACCTACCCGCAGCTCGCGCAGCAGGTCTCCCAGGCGGGCGAACAGGGCCTGACCATCCAGATCCCGGCCGGCGTCCCCGTCGACCGCATCGGTGGCCCGGACGGCTACCTGCTCCACCCGCTCGACACCCCGCTGCCCAGCCGCTCGCTGCCGCCGCACGTGACCTCGTCGCCCGAGACGCACCGCTACGTCGTCGACCGGCCGTTCCTGGTGAACGTCCGCTTCGTCCAGCCGTGGTTCGAGCAGCCGGGCGGTGCCCTGCGCTTCCAGATCGCCGACCCGTCCGCCACCGTGCGCGACCTGGTCGTCGACGGCGCGCTCGTCCGTCTCCGGGTGGTCTGACCGTCCACGAACGAGAACAGCCCA
>NZ_KB714631.1:481270-491226 GCF_000349565.1 Curtobacterium flaccumfaciens UCD-AKU | reverse complement strand
TGGGCTGTTCTCGTTCGTGGAGCTACCGCAGGTCAGGGCGGTCGTACTGCGCGCCGGCCGGGTTCGACGGCAGGCAGCCGAACACGATCGCAGCCGCGCTGACGAACAGCGCGATCAGCCAGAACGGGCCTGCCAGGTTCGCGTCGTGCACGCGACGCCAGCCCAGCGCGATGCCCGGCACGATCGTGGCGAGCCACCACAGGAAGGAGAGGCCGAGCAGCACGAAGGCGAACGGCGACGGAGCGCTGCTCCCCGTGGGGTTGCCGTACTCGTCGACGCCGCTACTCGCCCCGACCGTCGCGAACAGGACGGCGTAGAACCCGCCGAACAACACGATGGTCACGATGGCGTTGGCGAGGACGAAGTACCAGAACTCACTCCGACTGGCGCGCCCGTCGAACCGGGCGTACTTCTTGAAGAACCGCGTGAACGCATCGAGGAACCCGATGCCGTACCACGGCGCCCAGAGCGGCGGGGCGCCGTCAGGCCCGAGCGGGATCGGCTGCGCGAACTGCGGGTACGGGTCGGCGTAGGGCTGGGCGTACGGCTGCTGCCCGTACCCAGGCTGCTGCCCGTAGCCCGGCTGCTGCCCGTAGCCAGGCTGCTGCCCGTACCCAGGCTGCTGCCCGTAGCCCGGCTGCTGCCCGTACCCGGGCTGCCCCTGCGGCTGGTCGCCGCCCGGCTGGCCCCACTGCGGCGTCCCGTCGTTGCTCATCGGCTCGTGTCCGGACGGTCGTACCGCGCGCCCTGCGGGTTCGAGGGCAGCAGTCCGAAGACGACACCGGCGACGCCGATGAACAGCGCGATGATCCACAGTGCACCGGACAGGTTCGCGTCGTGCAGGCGTCGCCAGCCCAGGGCGAGCGACGGCACCAGGGTCGCGAGGCCCCAGAGCACCAGCAGGACGAGCACCACCCAGAAGATCGGCGGGACCGGGTCCACCACCTGGTACGCAGTGCCGTAGTAGTCGACCGTCCGGGCGTTGAGCGTGGTGAGGCGGATGACGGCGCCGATGGTCACCAGGGCCCCGGTGACGATCGTGTTCGCCAGGAACCACCACCAGAACTCACTCCGACTCGCACGACCGCTGAACGTGGCGTACTTCGCGAAGAAGCGGGCGATGGCCTTCGGGAACGAGATGCCGTACCACGGAGCCCATCGCGGCGGGACGCCCGCGGCGCCGGTCGGCTGACCGGTCTGCTCCGCGGGCGTCCACTGCTGCGTGCTCTCGGTCATCGGACACCCTGCGGACGGTCGTACCGCGCGCCCTGCGGGTTCGAGGGCAGCAGACCGAAGACGATGCCGACGATGCCGACGAAGAGCGCGATGATCCACAGCGCACCGGGGAGGTTCGCGTCGTGCAGTCGGCGCCAGCCGAGGGCGAGCGTCGGGACGATGATCGCCAGGCCCCAGAGCAGGGCGACGATGCCGACGATGACGAAGAGGGCGGACGGCTCGGTGACGGTCGACTGGACGCTGGTGGACGTCGCAGTCGACATCGACACGGTCGAGCGTTCGGAGGTGGCGATGCCGATGCCGTACAGGATGCCGAGGACGATGCCGATGATCCCGTTGGCCAGGTACCACCACCAGAACTCGCTCCGGCTGGCGCGACCGCTGAAGGTCGCGTACTTCTTGAAGAAGCGGCCGACGGCCTTGCCGAACGAGATCCCGTACCACGGTGCCCACAGCGGCGGTTCCCCGTCGGGCCCGGTCGGCGGCTGCTGGCCGTACTGCGGCGTGCCACCGAACTGGGCGTTCGGCTGGTTGTTCGGATCCTGCGGGTACTGGTCGCTCACGTGGTCCCCCTCGAGTGTTGGCTGATGTACACGTCCGAGTCAACCAGAACTCCCGAGCGGGCGGCAGGGCCGATCCGCCGCGCTACCCCTGCTGCGGCCGGTCGTACTGCTGCCCCTGCGGGTTCGTCGACATCAGGCCGATGATCAACGAGAACAGGATGCCGATGGGCGGGATGATGAAGAACAGCGCGAACATGCCGCTGAGGTTCACGTCGTGCAGCCGGCGCACGGTCAACGCGATGAACCCGAGAGCGCAGGCGAGGCTCCAGAGGCTGCCGAGTCCGTCCGAGCCGTCGTTGACGAACGGCAACACGTCGAACCCGCTGCCGATGATGCCGGCGGCCGCCGACCCGATCAGGTACCAGAGCGCCCAGAACCAGTACTCCGACTGGCTGGCCCGACCGTCGAAGCGCACGTACTTCTTCCAGAACCGCAGGAACGCCTGGGGGAAGGGGATGCCGTACCAGGGCGCCCAGAGCGGCGGCTCGGATCTCCCACCACTCGGCTGACCCGGACCGGGCTGTCCGTACTGCCCTGGAGGCTGCTGCCCCGGCTGCCCCCACGGCTGCTGGCCGGACTGCCCCGGCTGCTGCCCGTACGGGTCCCTGGGTGGGTACTGGTCACTCATGCGTGCGTTCCTTCCGGCGTGGGCTGTCGGTCCACACAGAGTGTGGCACTCCCCCGAGCCGGCGAGCGTCATCCGCGGGGACGACACCCGGCTCGATCTCGCGTCAGGGCAGGAGGGCGAGCTTGCCCCCGGGGTGCCCGGACTCCAGCAACTCCGCCGCCGCCTTCGCCTCGGACAACGGGAACGTCCGCGCGACCGGGACCTCGAGCCCTCCGGCACCGGCGAGGTCGATGAGCCGCTGCCGCACCGAGTCCCGGAACGCCTTGCTGGCCGGCTGTGCCCCACCCACGGCGGCGATGCCGTCCGATGCGGCCCGCGCCTGCGCGGCGATCGTCACGATCCGTGACCGGTCCGCGACCAACGCGAGCGAGACGTCGACGGCCTCGTCGGTGCCGACGCAGTCCAGTGCCACGTCGATGCCGGAGGGTGCGAGATCACGGACACGCGCCTCCAGGCCGTCGCCGTACGCGACCCATTCGCCACCGAAGCGTCGCACGACGTCCGCACCACGCTCCGACGCGGTGCCGATGACGCGCGTGCCGAGCAGCCGCAGCTGCTGGAGCAGGCTGACGCCGACCGCGCCCGAGGCGCCGTGCACCAGGACGGTGTCGCGCCCCTCGGCGCGGGTGACGCGGAGCATGTCGGCGGCGGTCGAGCCGGCGAGGAGCAGGTTGGCGGCCTCCGCGAAACCGAGCGCGGCGGGCTTCGCGAAGACGTCGGCCGCGGGCACCGTGACCGACTCGGCCCACCCGCCGCTGATGCGGAAGGCGAGGACCTCGTCGCCGACCACTCCCCCGCCGGACGCGATCTCGGTGTCGAGGCCGACGGCGGACAGGACACCGGCGACCTCGTACCCGACGGCGATCGGCAGGTCCGCGGGGTCGCCCTGGCGGGTGTGCTTCGTGTCAGCAGGGTTCATGCCGGCGGCGCGGACGGCGATCGTGACCTCGCCGGGGCCGGGCGCCGGCACCTCGGTGTCGACGTACTCCAGGACTTCGCTGCCGCCGAACCGTGGGGCCACCCAGTACTTCGTCATGCGGGCGACGCTACGCGTCGCGGCCCCGGGACGGACGGGAGGCCCGTCACCAGCTGGTGACGGGCCTCCCGTTCGTCGGTGCTGACGTCGTCAGGCGCGTGCGGACCGGATCCGGTCGGCGAACGCGGCGTGCAGCGGGTGCTCCGCACCGAGACCGGTGATCTGCGTGGCCACGTCGGCGTCCGACGTGTCCGATGCCAGGAGGGCCTGCAGTTCGACGCTCTGTTCGTCGTCCGCGACGTCGAAGCGGAGCGCAGCGGCCATCGCGTCGAGCAGCGCGGTCGGTTCGGTGCCGTCTTCGGCCAGCGCTGCGGCGGGCGAGACGAACCGCTCGTCACGCGACAGCTTGCGGAGCGGCTGTCGGCCGACGCGGGTCACCGTGTCGGGCAGGTGCGGGTTCTCGAACCGGCCGATGATCGCCTGCACGTAGGCGCGGTGCACCTCGGGGTCGAGCTCGTGCCGGCGGACCAGCAGATCGCTCGTCTCGGCGAACACGGACTCGAGCTCGGAGCGCACGGCGGGGATCGCGATGGCGTCCGAGATCTTGTCGGCCCCGGCGACGAAGCCGTGGTACGCGACGGTGGCGTGTCCGGTGTTGACCGTGAAGAGCTTGCGCTCGATCGAGGCGGCGAGGCCGTCGACGTAGTGCGCGCCGGGGATCTCCGGCTCGTTCCCACCGAACGGTGTGCGGTCGATGGCCCACTCGAAGTAGGTCTCCACGGTCACGTCGAGTCCGCCGCCCTCGGGCTGCGCGGGCACGATGCGGTCGACGGCGGTGTTCGCGAACACGGCCTTCGCCAGGGCGGCGTCGCGGCCGTCCTCGGGCAGGGCAGCGACGATGAACTCGCGCAGGCGGTCCGTGGCGTTCAGGGCGTTCTCGCACGCCATCACGGCGATCGGTGCGGCGTCCGCGTCACGGGCGACCAGCGCGCGTGCGATGACCGGGGCGATGAACTTCAGGACGTTCGGGCCGACGGCGCACGTGACGATCGCGGCCGTCGCGATCTCGGCGACCACGCCGTCCTCGTCCTGCGCGCTGTTCAGTGCGCGGAAGTCCGTGACCTCGTGGTCCTGGGCGCCGGACCCGACCTCGTGCACGGTGTACGAGTCGGCTGCGGCCAGGGCGTCGATGAGCGGGGCGGCGACGTCGGCGAAGACGACCTCGTACCCGGCCTGGTGGAGCAGGAGCCCGACGAAGCCACGGCCGATGTTGCCGGCGCCGAAGTGGACGGCGGTGCTGGTGCTCACTCGTTGACCTCGCCGAGGATCGCCAGGATCGCGGCGGTGTCGGCGGCGTCGGTGAGCTTCTGGACCTCGTCCTCGTCGGAGAACACGATCGCGATCTTCGACAGGATGTCGAGGTGCTCGTTGTTCACGCCGGCGATGCCGACGACGAAGCGCACGGGGTTGCCGTCCCAGTCGATCGGGCTGGCGTAGCGGATGAACGACAGGGCGGACGACTTGATGGCGTCCTTCGCGTCGTTGGTGCCGTGCGGGATCGCGAGGAAGTTGCCCATGTAGGTGGACACGCTCTTCTCGCGCTCGAGCATCGCCGGGTAGTAGTCGGCCGTGACCGCGCCCGCAGCTTCGAGGATCTCGGCCGCCTCCTTCATCGCCTCCGACTTGGTCGGCGCGGTGTCCTCGGTGTGGATGCGGATCTGGCTCTCCTGCAGGACGGGCATCGGGGGTTCTCCTTGTGTTGAGGACGTGATGGAGGGGACGGGTCAGCCCCGTCCCCTCCGATACTGCACTTCGTTACTGGTTGTGGCGTTACTGGTTCTTCAGCTGCTCGACGACCTGGTCGTACTGCGGCGCGTTCATGAAGTTGCCGACCGACACGTGCTGCGCGTTCGGGTTCTTCTGCTTCGCACGGTCCGTCAGCTCTTCCTGCGTGATGATCAGGTCCTCGTCACCGGACAGGTTCGCGATCGCCTTGTTGGAGACCGTGACCCCTTCGATGCCCGCCTTCTTGATCTTGTTGCGCAGGACGCTGGCGCCCATGGCGCTGGAGCCCATGCCGGCGTCGCAGGCGAAGACCAGGTTCTGGACCTTCGTCGCCGTCGCCGTGCTCGCCGAGCCGACGCCGCCGAGGGAGGCCTCGGCCTCTTCCTCGTTGGCCGGGGAGTTGTTGCCGAGCAGGCCGGCGGTCGCGGAGTTGACGTCGCGGCCCTTGTTGGCCTGGAGCTTCGCCATCGCGGCGCTCATGTCGCCACCGTTGCCGGAAGCAAGGTCACGCTTGCGGCTGGCGAGGAGGAAGAAGGTCGCGACCGCGAAGGTGACCGCAGCGGAGAGGACAACAGAGAGGATGACCCCGACGAAGCTGTCCTTCGCTGTCGCACCGAGTACAGCGATGATCGAACCCGGGGACGCCGGAGCGACGAGCCCGGACTTGAAAGCGACGTTGGTGGCGACACCGGTCGCACCACCGAGGATGACGGCGATGAACATGATCGGCTTCTGCAGCACGAACGGGAAGTAGATCTCGTGGATGCCGCCGAAGAACTGGATGATGATCGCGCCGGGAGCGGTCGAACGGGCGATGCCGACACCGAAGAAGGTGAAGGCGAGCAGCAGGCCGAGGCCGGGGCCGGGGTTCGCCTCGAGCAGGAACAGGATCGACTTGCCCGACTCCTTGACCTGGTCTGCGCCAAGCTGGTCGAGCACACCGTGGTTGATGGCGTTGTTCAGGAAGAACACCTTGGCCGGCTCGATGATGACGCTGGCGATCGGCAGGAGCGAGTGCTGGACGAGGAAGTCGACAGCGGTGCCGAGGCCGTTCGCGATGGCCTTGAAGACCGGAGCGAGGAGGAAGAAACCAGCCATCGCCAACGCGAAACCGAGGATACCGGCCGCGTAGTTGTTGACGAGCATCTCGAAGCCGGGCTTGATCTTGCCGTCCCAGATGCGGTCGATCTGCTTGATGAGGTAGGCGCCGAGCGGACCGCAGATCATCGCGCCGAGGATCATCGTGGTCGGGTTCTTCTCTCCCGCGTTGGCCCCGAGGATGACGCCCATCGTCATGATCGAGCCGACGACGGCACCACGGGTCTCGTAGACCATGCGGCCGCCCTGGATGGCGATCGCGAGCGGGATCAGGTAGGTCAGGATCGGGCCGACGACGCCGATGTTGGCGATGCCGTTCGTCTCACCGAACCCGCCGAGGATCCCGACGGGCGTCCACCCGGTCTCGATGAAGAAGGCCGTGATGATGCCCCACGCGATGAAGATCGCGATGTTGGGCATGACCATGCCGGAGAGGAACGTGCCGAACTTCTGAACGGCGACGCGTGCGCCGCCCCGCGACTTCGCGGGTGCGTCGGGCGCTGCAACGGACGACGTTGTCATGTGCGGTGACTTTCTGTGTGGTGGAGCTGCTGCGTGGTGCTGGGAGTGGTGGGTCAGGCGGCGTGCACCGCGGACGCGGCAGCGGACTTCGCGGCCGCCGCCGTGCTCGCGGCGAGTGCCGCCGTCGCCATCTCGCGGGCCTGTTCGAGCGTGTAGCGACCGAGTTCGGCGCGCACGTCGGCCAGGGCCGCGGGGGTCATGGAGAGGGTGGTGGCGCCGAGACCGACCAGGACGACGGCGAGCAGCGGGTCGGCTGCTGCCTCGCCGCAGATCCCGACGGGCTTGCCGGCGGTCGCGCCCGCGGTGCCGAGCTGCGCGACGAGGCGCAGGACGGCGGGGTGCCACGGGTCCTGGTAGGACGCGACGGTGCCGAGCATGCGGTCGGCGGCCATCGTGTACTGGGTCAGGTCGTTCGTGCCGATCGACACGAAGTCGGCGTTCTGGAACACCTGGTCGGCCATCAGCGCGAGCGACGGCACCTCGGCCATGACGCCCGCGGTGCGGATGCCCAGCTCACGCGCCAGGGTGACGAAGTACTCGGTCTCCTCAGCGTCGGCGACCATCGGGGCCATCACCCACAGGTCGGCCTCGGTCGCGGCGTCGGCCTGGGCGAGCGCGGTGAGCTGGTCGCGCAGGACCTCGGGGTGGTTCCGCAGGGCACGGAGACCGCGGCGCCCGAGGGCGGGGTTCTCCTCGTCCTTGTCGGTGAGGAACGGCAGCGGCTTGTCGGCGCCGGCGTCGAGCGCACGCACGACCACCTTCTTGCCGGGGAACGCCGCGAGGAGCTGGCGGTACGACTCGGTCTGCTCGTCGACCGTGGGGGCCTTGGGCGAGTCGAGGAAGAGGAACTCGGTGCGGAAGAGCCCCACGCCCTCCGCACCGAGAGCAACGGCGCCGGCGGCGTCGGCGGGGCTGCCGAGGTTCGCGAGCAGGGGCACGACGTGGCCGTCGGCGAGGGCACCGGCGGTGAGCGGTGCCGCTGCGGCGGCGAGGCGGTCGGCGATGCGGCGCTCGACGTCCGCGACCAGTGCGGCGTCGGGGTCGGTCACGACCGTGCCGGCGATGGCGTCGACCACGACGGACTGGCCGTCGACCAGGTCGTCCGCACCGGTCACACCGACGATTGCGGTGATGCCCTTGGCACGGGCGAGGATGGCGGTGTGCGAGGTCGGGCCGCCGTCACGGGTGACGAGCGCCAGGACCTTGTCGAGGTCGAGCAGGGCGGTGTCGGCCGGTGCGAGGTCGCGGGCGACGAGGACGAAAGGGGTGTCCGACTCGGGGACACCGGGGGCGTGCACGCCGCGGAGCTTGGCGATGATGCGCTGGGCGACGTCGTCGAGGTCGGCCGCGCGCTCCCCCATGTAGCCGCCCATGCCGACGAGCAGGTCGCGGAACTGTGCGAAGGCCTCGTACACGGCACGCTCGGCGTTCGTGCCGCCGTCGATGCGGGCGTGCACGTCGTCGAGCAGCGTCGGGTCCTGCGCCATCAGCGCCTGGGCCTCGAGCACGGCCTGGGCGTCGCCACCGGCGAGCTGTCCGCGCTTGTTGAGGTCGTCCGCCACGGCGGCGAGTGCGTCGTGCACGGCCTGCTTCGCGTCGTCCGCAGAACCCACCAGGGCATCCTTCGACGGTTCGCCGAGCGGGTCAGCCATCCGGAGCACGGGGCCGTGGGCGACGCCACGGCCGACGCCGGTGCCGAGCAGTTCGGACATTCGAGACTCCTTCATCTCACACGCGCTTGCGGTGGGGTGGATCGTTCGGTGCACGCGGCACGGGAACAGACCACGCCCGTGCGGCTGATCAGCACACTACCCCGATCAGCGTTGACAAACAAACACATCCGGGGATAAAAATACAGAAACAGATGCCCGTTTGCGTCTGGCGGATCGACCGACGGCACCGACATCACGGATGTCGCGCCCGAACATGTCCGTTCCGTTCCGACCCGAGACGACGAGGTCCGATGTACGCACCAGAACGCCACCAGCGCATCGTCGAGCAGGCGCGCGCGCAGGGCCGGGTGGACGTCAAGGACCTGGCCGAGCTGCTCGCCGTCACGCCCGAGACCATCCGCCGCGACCTGACGAGCCTCGAGCGCCGCGGCCTCGTCCGGCGCGCGCACGGCGGGGCGATCCCGGTCGAGCGCATCACCCTGCACCCCGGCGTCGGTGACCGCGGCGGCATCAACCAGACCGAGAAGATGGTCATCGCCGAGGCCGCCCTGGCGGAACTGCCCGAGAACGGCTCGATCATGATCGACGCCGGCACCTCGACCATCTGCCTGGCCGAGATGCTCCCGACCGACCGCGGCCTGACGGTCGTCACGCACTCGCTGCCGGTCGCCACCGCCGTCGCGAACCGCCCGGGCCTCGACCTGCACCTGCTCGGCGGCAACATCCGCAGCGACTCGCTGGCCGGCGTCGGCACGTGGACGCACCAGCTCATCGGCATGGTCAGCGTCGACGTCGCCTTCATCAGCATCAACGGCATCACGCCGGAGCGCGGCCTGACGACCCACAACGTGGCCGAGGCCGCCGTGAAGAGCGCGATGATCAAGTCCGCACGGCGGAGCATCCTGCTCGCCGACCACACCAAGTTCGGCCGCGAGGAGTTCGGACGCGTCGCCCCGCTCGCCGCGATCGACACGATCATCACCGACCCCGCCGTCAACCTCGACCTGGTCCGCGAGGTCGAGGCCGCCGGCACCGAGGTCTTCTGGCCCGGCCGAGCCTGACCGTGCCCCGTTCCCGCCCACCCAGCGCTCGCTAGCATGAGCCAACCACCCGTCGACAGGAGTACATCGATGTCCGAAGCCACCCGCACCGTGACCGTCGCCAGCGCATCCGGCCTGCACGCTCGCCCCGCCTCCCTCTTCGTCCAGACCGTGACGGCGTCGGGGCACCAGGTCACGATCGCCAAGGGCGACAAGTCCGGGAACGCCGGCAGCATCCTCGCCCTGCTCGGACTCGGCATCGAGCACGGCGACGAGGTCACCCTCACCGTCTCGGGCGACGACGCCGAGACCACCGCGGACAGCCTGGTCGAGTTCCTCGGGACGGACCACGACGCGGCCTGATCGCGCAGGTCGCGTCCTGCACGCGACCACCAGACGGACGGGAGGCACGGTGCCAGCTGGCACCGTGCCTCC
>NZ_KB714631.1:475135-481143 GCF_000349565.1 Curtobacterium flaccumfaciens UCD-AKU | reverse complement strand
CACCGTGCCTCCCGTCCGTCCGTCGGGGGCGTCCAGGGCTGTCGGCACCCGCCGATAAGGTGTTCTGCATGACACGCCTGCGCCTCGCATCCGTCAACGTGAACGGCGTCCGCGCCGCCTTCCGCAAGGGCATGGGCGACTGGCTCGCCACCCGTGACGTCGACGTGCTGGCCCTGCAGGAAGTGCGCGCGTCGAGCGACGACCTGACGGCGCTGCTCGGCGACGAGTGGGACATCGTGCACGACCCGGCGACCGCGAAGGGTCGCGCCGGCGTGGCCATCGCGTCCCGACACTCGGCGCAGATCCACCGCGTCGCGCTCGGACCGGACGACTTCGACTCCGCCGGCCGGTGGCTCGAAGCCGACTACGAGATCGGCGGCACCACCGTGACCGTCGTCTCGACGTACGTGCACTCGGGCGAGGTCGACACCCCCAAGCAGGACGAGAAGTGGAAGTTCCTCGACGCGATGACCGAGCGGCTGCCCGCACTCCGGGCGCACAACCCGCTCGCGGTCGTCGTCGGTGACCTGAACGTCGGGCACGACCAGCGCGACATCAAGAACTGGAAGGGCAACGTCAAGCGTGCCGGCTTCCTGCCGCGCGAGCGTGCCTACTTCTCGCGGTTCTTCGGTGCCGACGGCGAGCCCGTCGAGGGCGCCGACGGCTCCACGGGTCCCGGCCTCGGGTGGGTCGACGTGGGGCGCGCCCAGGCCGGTGACGTCGACGGGCCGTTCACGTGGTGGTCGTGGCGCGGTCAGGCCTTCGACAACGACACGGGCTGGCGCATCGACTACCAGATGGCGACGCCCGACCTTGCCGCGAAGGTCACGGAGTACACGGTCGACCGCGCTGCGGCGTACGACCAGCGATGGTCCGACCACGCCCCCGTGGTCGTCGACTACGAACTCTGACCTCTCTTCTCTCGCTTCACCTGACGCACCGGAGCACCACCATGACCAAGACCCGCATCTTCTCGGGCATCCAGCCGTCCGCCGGCTCGCTGCACCTCGGCAACTACGTCGGGGCACTCATGCAGTGGAGGACTCTGCTCGACGACTACGACGCCATCTACTGCGTCGTCGACATGCACGCGATCACGTCCCCGCAGGACCCTGCCGAGCTCCGTGCGAACACCCGGGCCACGGCCGCGCAGTACATCGCGTCGGGCATCGACCCGTCGAAGGCGACGCTGTTCGTGCAGTCCCACGTCCCCGCACACGCCGAGCTCGCCTGGGTGCTGAACACCCTGACCGGCTTCGGCGAGGCGAGCCGGATGACCCAGTTCAAGGACAAGTCGGCGCGCCAGGGCGCCGAGGCGGCGTCGGTCGGGCTCTTCACCTACCCGATCCTGATGGCCGCCGACATCCTGCTGTACGACACCAAGGTCGTGCCGGTCGGTGACGACCAGCGACAGCACGTCGAGCTGACCCGCGACCTGGCCGGACGCTTCAACTCGCGGTTCGGCGACACCTTCGTCACGCCCGAGGCGCGGATCCTGACCGAGACCGCGCGCATCTACGACCTGCAGGACCCGACCAACAAGATGAGCAAGTCCGCAGCGTCGGAGAACGGCCTCATCCGCCTGCTCGACGACCCGAAGCGCACCGCGAAGAAGATCAAGTCGGCCGTCACCGATGACGAGCGCGAGATCCGGGCCGACCGCCAGGCCAAGCCCGGTGTGACGAACCTGCTGTCGATCCTGTCGGCGTTCACCGGCACGTCGATCGCCGCGCTCGAGGAGTCGTTCGCCGGCAAGGGCTACGGCGACCTGAAGGGCGAGGTGGCCGACGCCGTCGTGGCCGAGCTCGAACCGGTCCGCGCCCGCACGCTCGAACTGCTCGACGACCCGGCCGAGCTCGACCGCCTGCTCGCCGTCGGTGCCGACCGTGCCGAGTCCATCGCGCAGGACACCCTGGCCCGCGTCTACGACCGCATCGGGTTCGTCCCGCGGTCGCGCGGCTGAGCGTGCAGCCCGTCACGCTCGAGTCGGCGCGCGTCCGGCTCGACCTGCCCACCCGCGCCGACACCGCGGCGATCACCGAAGCCTGCCAGGACCCGGAGATCGTCCGGTGGACCACGGTCCCGAACCCGTACCGCGAACAGGACGCCCGCACCTTCGTCGACGCGCTCGTCGGCCCGGGCTGGGCCTCGGACCGTGAGTACACCTGGGCGATCAGGCCCGCCGGCTCGACGTGGCTCGCGGGCATCATCAGCTACCGCACCGCCGGCCGCGACCTCGGGTTCTGGCTCGCGCCGTCCGCGCGCGGCGCCGGGATCATGCACGACGCCGTCCGGCTCGTCGTCGACTGGGCGCTCGAGCAGGGCGCCCCGGACGTCTACTGGGAGTGCTACGAGGGCAACACGGCGTCGGCGGCTGTCGCCCGTGCGGCCGGGTTCTCGTACACGGGCCGCGGCGAAGCCCGTGTGCCGGACCGGGACGGGGGCCTCACGGCGGCGTGGACGGCGCTCCGACGCGCCGACGGCGCACCTGCCTCCGACCTCCCGTGGCCCGTCGTCTGAACACGCTCACAACCATGGTGACGCGTCACCCGAATGCCGCCGGTAGGCTCGGCCCGTGAGCGACACGGCACGACCCACCGAGGTCCGAGCGATGCGCCGCGGGCTCGAACTCGCGGCCCTCGGACCCGCTGTCGGCGACCACGCACGCGTCGGCGCGGTGATCCTGTCCCCCACCGGCGAGGTCCTCGCCGAGGGCTGGCACAAGGGTGCCGGGACCCCGCACGCCGAGGTCGACGCGATGGCCAAGGTCGACCCGGCGCTGCTCCGCGGCGCGACAGCGGTCGTCACCCTCGAGCCCTGCAACCACGTCGGTCGCACCGGCCCCTGTGCCGTGGCACTGCTCGACGCCGGAGTCGCCCGGGTCGTGTACGCGATCGACGACCCCGGAGCCGACGTGCACGGCGGCGCCGACCGACTGCGCGCAGCGGGGGTCCAGGTCGTCTCCGGGGTCCTGGCCGACCAGGCCGAAGCGTTCCTCGAACGGTGGCTCCTGTCGGTGCGGCTCGGTCGCCCGTGGGTCACCGTGAAGTGGGCGTCCAGCCTCGACGGGCGTGCCGCCGCTGCCGACGGCACGAGCAAGTGGATCACCGGCGCCGCCGCCCGCCAGCACGTCCACGAGCAGCGTGCCGCCCACGACGCGATCCTCGTCGGCACCGGCACCGTCCTGGCGGACGACCCGAGTCTGACCGCCCGCGGTGACGCCGGCGAGCTGCTCGCCGACCAGCCGCTCGCCGTGGTGCTCGGCGACCGCCCGGTGCCCGACGACGCCGCGGTCCGCCGGCACCCGCGCGGACTCATCGCCCTGCCCGGACACGACCTGGCCACGTCGCTCGGAGCCCTGCGTGGGCACGGCGTGCACTCGGTGTTCGTCGAAGGGGGTCCGACGGTCGCCTCGGCGCTGATCGCCGCCGGACTCGTGGACGAGTACCTCGTGTACATCGCCCCGGTCCTGCTCGGCGGTCCCCGAGTGGCCCTCGGCGACCTGGGCGTGGGAAGCATCTCCGACCGTCGCCGGTTGGACGTACTATCGACCACCAGCCTCGGCCCCGACCTGCTGGTCCGAGCCCGGCCGCAGCGGACACAGCACCACGACCACCAGCTGCAGCGGCAGCACGACGCGACATCCGGGCTCGGGAACGACGGGCCCACGAACGACCGGAGCACCACATGACCGACGCGCTGACCTCGCCCACGCCGGGGAGCCCAGTCCACTTCGAGGTGTCCACGAACGTGCCGACCACCCACGGCACCTTCCAGATGCGCGCCTACCGCGACCTCGTCACGAGCGCGGAGCACGTCGCCATCATCGGCGCCCTGCCCGACGGCTCGCTGCCCGCCGACGGCGCGCTCGTCCGCGTGCACTCCGAGTGCCTGACCGGCGAGGCCTTCGGCTCGCTGAAGTGCGAGTGCGGCCCCCAGCTCGACGCGGCGCTCGACACCATCGCGGCCGAGGGCGGCGTGGTGATCTACCTGCGCGGGCACGAGGGCCGCGGCATCGGTCTCATCAACAAGCTCAAGGCCTACCGCCTGCAGGAAGACGGTCTCGACACGCTCGACGCCAACCTCGCGCTCGGGCTGCCTGCGGACTCCCGTGCCTACGGCGGTGCCGCGGGCATCCTCGCCGACCTCGGCATCACCCGCGTCCGGCTGCTGTCGAACAACCCCGAGAAGCGCCGCCAGCTCGAGGAGCACGGCATCACCGTCGACTCCCTCGTGCCGCTCGTCGTCGGCATCTCGGCGCAGAACGCCGGGTACCTCGACACCAAGCGCGACCGGATGGGCCACCAGCTGCCCGAGCACCTCGAAGCCGGGGCCGGCGCCGGCGCCTGAGCGCGCACGGGCAACGGACGGCCGCGACCAGCTGACTCTGGGCTGATTCGCAGCCAGACGACATCTGTCGTATGATCGGGCTTCCGTCACAAGCGGTCCCCCTCAGCCGAACGCACCCGATCGGCGCCCGCGCCACCCCGCGCGAACCGATCGGTGTCCGCCGTCCGGACCCTCGTGCTCTCCCCGGGAGCACGCAGCACGGAAGACCCCGCCCTGTCATGACCGCCGCTCCGGCACCCGCAACGCCCACCTCCGCTCCGGCCCCCGCCGGCAACCCGCGCTCCCGCGTCGTCATCGCCAGCCTCGTCGGCACGTCGATCGAGTTCTACGACTTCTACGTCTACGCCACCGCCGCAGTGCTCGTCTTCCCCACGCTGTTCTTCCCCAACGAGGACCCGACAGCCTCGCAGCTGTCGTCGTTCGTCACCTTCGCCCTGGCGTTCTTCGCCCGGCCGGTCGGGTCGATCATCTTCGGGCACTTCGGTGACCGGATCGGCCGCAAGACCACCCTCGTCGCGTCGCTGCTCGTGATGGGCACGGCCACGTTCCTGATCGGCTGCCTGCCGACGTTCGACACCGTCGGGGTGTGGGCTCCGGTCCTGCTCGCCGTGATGCGCTTCACCCAGGGAGTCGGCCTCGGCGGCGAGTGGTCCGGTGCGGCGCTGCTCGCGACCGAGAACGCGCCGAAGGGCAAGCGCGGCGTGTTCGGCTCGATGCCACAGCTCGGCGCACCCATCGGCTTCCTGCTCGCGAACGGCCTGTTCATCGCCATCAACGCGGCGATGCCCGCCGGTGCCGACGGCTCCCCGAACGCCGACTTCCAGGCGTGGGGCTGGCGCATCCCGTTCCTGCTGTCCGCGGTGCTCGTCATCATCGGCCTGTACGTGCGGTTCAAGCTCGTCGAGTCGCCGGTGTTCCGCGGGGTGCAGGAGTCCGGCACGGTCGCGAAGGTCCCGCTCGGCCGGGTGTTCCGCACCTCGTGGAAGGCCGTCATCGTCGGCACCTTCGGCATGGTCGCCACCTACGTGCTCTTCTACTTCCTGACGACGTTCACCCTGCAGTACGGCACCACCGGCACCGTGAACAGCGCGCTCGTGCCGAAGGTCGGTCTCGGGTACTCCCGCGGTGAGTTCCTGACGCTGCTGATGATCGGCGTCGTGTTCTTCGGGATCTTCACGCCGATCGCGGGCCTGCTCGCCGACCGGTTCGGCCGCCGCAAGACCCTCATCCCGACCACGATCGGCATCGCGCTGTTCGGCCTGACGTTCCAGTTCTGGTTCGCGGCGTCGAGCGGGCCGATCACGGTGGTGACGTTCCTCATCGTGGGGCTCTCCCTGATGGGTCTGACCTTCGGCCCGATGGGTGCGCTGCTGCCCGAGCTGTTCCCGACGAACGTCCGGTACACCGGCTCGGCCATCGCCTACAACGTCGCGTCGATCCTCGGTGCGTCGCTCGCGCCGACGGTCGCGCTGGCGCTCTGGCGGCCGGACGGCGACATCTTCTTCGTCGGCCTGTACCTGACGATCGCCGCGGTCGTGACGCTGGTCGCGCTGCTCTTCGTGCGCGAGACGAAGTCGAAGGACATCGCCGACGCCTGATCGGCGACCACCTGAGGGACGGGAGGCCCCCGCTCAGCAGCGACGCGAAGCGTTGCGCGG
>NZ_KB714631.1:430682-475064 GCF_000349565.1 Curtobacterium flaccumfaciens UCD-AKU | reverse complement strand
CGGGCCTCCCGTCCGTCGTGTGCGTGCCTCGCGCCCCCGCCCTGCGCAACACGCCGTCGTACCGGCAAGGCGCCGCAAGCCCGCCGAGACGCCGCCGAATCCGGCGGCGTCTCGCGCGCGTGGCGGCGTCGAACGAAGACGCCGGCGTCTGCGCACCTCACCCGGCACTCGTCAACCCAGATTGACGAGTGTCGGTGCGTCAATGTACGTTGACAGGCGTGGACCGACCGACCATCACGAGCCTCGCGGCCGGAGCCTCGGGGGACGACCCGTTCTCCGCCCTCGCCAGCGTGCGGGAGCTGCGTCGTGAGCTCGACCGGGCCGAGGAACTCGCCGCACGCCGTGCACGCACCGCCGGCGCATCGTGGCAGGAGATCGCGACGCTGCTCGGTGTCAGCCGACAGGCAGTGCACAAGAAGTACGGCAGAAACTAGGAGCACGATGAGCTTCCCCTTCGCACGCCCGAAGACCTCCGACGG
Organism: Curtobacterium flaccumfaciens UCD-AKU; assembly: GCF_000349565.1. Classification (GTDB taxonomy): domain Bacteria; phylum Actinomycetota; class Actinomycetes; order Actinomycetales; family Microbacteriaceae; genus Curtobacterium; species Curtobacterium poinsettiae. The sequence goes on along the minus strand of NZ_KB714631.1, from coordinate 474,585 downwards.
CCCCCGCGCCACGTTCGGTCGCCTGCTGTCCTACCTGTTCGAGAACAAGCCCGCGATGGTGGTCATCATCGTGCTGAGCGTCCTCGGCGCGGGGGCGTCGCTCGCCCAGCCGCTGCTGGTCAACCAGGTGATCACGGCGGTGCAGCAGGGCAACACCCTCAGCACGCTCGTGTGGCTGCTGGTCGGGCTCGTCATGATCGCGGGCGTGCTGAACGGCGTGCAGCACTTCCTGCTGCAGCGCGCGGGTGAGGGCGTGGTGCTCTCCACCCGCCGCAAGCTCATCGCGCGCATCCTCAACCTGCCCATCTCGGAGTTCGACACCCGCCGCACCGGCGACCTGGTGTCCCGCGTCGGCAGCGACACCACGCTCCTGCGCGCCGTCCTGACCCAGGGGCTCATCGAGTCGATCGGCGGCGCGCTGACGTTCGTCGGCGCCGTCATCGCGATGGCCGTCATCGACCCGCTGTTGCTCGTGATCGTCGTGGTCATCGTCCTGGTCGCGATCGTCGTCGTCGGCGGACTGAGCCGTCGCATCCGGGTCGCGTCGAAGCGCGCGCAGGAGAAGGTCGGCGACCTCACCGCCGCGGTCGAACGCGGGATCGGCGCGGTCCGCACCATCCGTGCAGCCGGCGCGACCGAGCGCGAGGTGCACGAGGTCGACGGCCACGCGACCGAGGCGTACAAGCGGGGGCTCGACATCGCCAAGATGTCCGCCTTCGTCGTCCCCGTCGCGAGCATCGTCATGCAGGTCGCGTTCATCGCCGTCCTGGGCGTCGGCGGCGCGCAGGTCGCGGCCGGCACCATCACCATCGCGACGCTCATCACGTTCATCCTGCTGCTCTTCATGATGATCATGCCGCTCGGCCAGGCGATGGGCGCGGTCGTCGCCGTCGCCCAGGCGCTCGGCGCCCTCGGCCGCATCGAGGAGATCCTGCACCTGCCGACCGAGTCCCAGGACGACGCGTCCGTCCGGCCGGCTGCGGCGGTCGCGACCGACGACGCCATCGCGTTCGAGCACGTGTCGTTCCGGTACCGCGGCCAGGCGGACGCCTCGGGTGCCGACGGCGCGGTCGCGTCCGACGCCGCGGATCACCCAGGAGGCCCGGATCGCGTCGACGACGAGCGACCGGTCGACGACGTGGTGCTCCACGACGTGTCGTTCCGCGTGCCGCGCGGGTCGCGCGTCGCACTCGTGGGTCCGTCCGGTGCCGGCAAGTCGACGACCCTGGCGCTGATCGAGCGGTTCTACGACCCCACCGACGGCGTCATCCGCCTGGGCGGCATCGACGTGCGCGGCATGGACCGCGACGAGCTCCGTGCCCAGATCGGCTACGTCGAGCAGGACGCACCCGTGCTCGCCGGCACGATCCGCGCCAACCTGCTGCTCGGGTCGCCCGACGCCACCGAGGACGACTGCGTCCGCGTGCTCGAGGCGGTCAACCTCGGCGAGGTCCTGCACCGCGACCCCCGCGGCCTCGACGCGCAGGTCGGTGAGGACGGCGTGATGCTCTCCGGCGGGGAACGGCAGCGCCTGGCCATCGCCCGTGCGCTGCTCGCCGCTCCCCCGATCCTGCTGCTCGACGAGTCGACGTCGTCCCTCGACGGGGTCAACGAGCAGAAGATGCGGCTCGCGATCGACGCCGTCGCCGAAGACCGCACGCTCCTCGTCATCGCCCACCGGCTGTCGACCGTGGTCGACTCCGACGTGATCGTCGTGCTCGAGCGCGGCCGCGTCGTGGGCAGCGGCACGCACTCCGAGCTCGTGCAGTCGACCCCGCTCTACCGCGACCTGGCGAAGCACCAGCTGCTGGTGTGAGCGTCGGTGCGGCCGCGTCCACCGCGGCCGCACCGTGGGACCACGCGCAGGCTCAGGCGGCGAACGGGTCCGGGGTGAGCACGTAGACGGTCTCGAGGTACTCCTCGATGCCCTCGTGTGCCCCCTCACGACCGAGGCCCGACGACTTCACGCCGCCGAACGGGAACGCCGCGTTCGACACGACGCCCGTGTTCAGGCCGAGCATGCCGGTCTCCAGGCGCTCGGCGAGCCGCTGACCACGCCGGAAGTCGGTCGTGAAGGCGTAGGCGACGAGGCCGTACTCGGTGTCGTTCGCGAGCCGGATGCCCTCGTCCTCGGTGCTGAAGCGCGTGACCGACGCGACCGGTCCGAATATCTCCGTCGTCATGATCTCCGAGCCGGGCTGCACGTCGTCGATCACCGTCGCCTCGTAGAACGTGCCCGGACGGTCGATCCGGTGTCCGCCGGTGACGAGCCGCGCACCCCGGCCGACGGCGTCGTCGACGAGCCCGGCGGCCTTGTCCACGGCGCGGTCGTCGATGAGCGGTCCGAGCGTCGTCCCGTCCTCGGTGCCCCGGCCGACGCGCAGTGCGTCGACCTTCGCGGTGAGGGCTGCGACGAACGCGTCGGCGATGCCGTCCTGCACGAAGAACCGGTTCGCAGCGGTGCAGGCCTCGCCCGTGTTCCGGAACTTCGCGAGCATCGCGGCGTCCACAGCCGTGTCGAGGTCGGCGTCGTCGAACACGAGCAACGGGGCGTTGCCGCCGAGCTCCATGCTCGTCTTGAGCACGTTGTCGGCCGCCTGCTTGAGCAGTGCCGACCCGACCGGGGTCGAGCCCGTGAACGTGAGCTTGCGCAGGCGCGGGTCGGCGATGATCGGTCCGGACAGTCCCTTGGCGTCGCTCGACGGGATCACGTTGAGCACACCGTCCGGCAGCCCCGCGCGGCGGAACAGCTCGACCAGGAACAGGGTCGTCAGCGGGGTCAGGTCGGCAGGCTTCGCGACCACGGTGCAACCGGCGGCCAGCGCCGGGCCGATCTTCCGGGTCGCCATCGCGAGCGGGAAGTTCCACGGCGTGATGGCGTAGACGGGGCCGACCGGACGCTTCAGCACGATCGCCCGGCCGGTGCCCTCGGGGTTCGTGCGGTAGTCGCCGGTGATGCGGACGGCCTCCTCCGAGAACCAGCGCAGGAACTCGCCGCCGTAGACGACCTCACCCCGGGCCTCGGCCAGGGGCTTGCCCATCTCGAGCGACATGAGGGCCGCCAGGTCGTCGGTGTGCTCGTGCACCAGGTCGAAGGCCCGGCGGAGGATGTCGGAACGCGTGCGCGGGGCCGTTGCCGCCCAGGACTCCTGCGCTGCGGCCGCGGCGTCGAGCGCGGCGATGCCGTCCTCGGCGCTGGCGTCGGCGACCTCGGCCAGCACGGCGCCGGTCGACGGGTCGTGCACGGCGAAGGTGGACCCGCTCGACGAGGCACGCCAGGTGCCGCCGATGAACAGGCCGGTGGGGACGCCCTGGACGCGGACGTGTTCGTCCGCGACGGTCGTCACGAGACGCGCGTCGTCCGCGGCGTCGGTGGTGGGGGTGTCGTTCGTGGTGGTTTCGGTCACAGTCGTGCTCCTCCTGGGTTCGCGAGGCCCTCGTCCATGTCGCTGCGGTCGACGTGTCCGCCGGCCGCCCGGATCTCGTCCAGCGCCCGGGCACTGCGCTCAGCGTCGACGCCGGCCACCAGGTCCTGGTACACGGCGACGTCGAGGCCCGCGGCACGGGCGTCGAGTGCCGATGCCCGGACACAGTGGTCGGTCGCCATCCCGACGACGTCGACCGTGTGCACGCGGCGTTCGGCGAGTACTGCGGCGAGCGGGACACCCGCCTCGGTCCGGGCCTGGAACGCCGAGTAGTCCGGCGTGCCCTGGCCCTTGAAGACCTCGACGTCGACCAGAGCGGTGTCGAGATCGGGATGGTAGTCAGCACCCGGCGAGCCGGCGACGCAGTGCACCGGCCAGGTGTCCACGAAGTCGGGTCCCTCGGGTCCGGCGAAGTGCCCGCCGTTGTCGTCGTCGCCGTGGTGCCAGTCACGGGACGCCACGATCAGGTCGTACTCGTCCCCGTGCCGACCGAGGAACGCGGTGATGCGCTCCGCGAGCGCCGCTCCCCCGGTGACCGCGAGCGCACCGCCCTCGGTGAAGTCGTTCTGGACGTCCACGACGAGCAGTGCTCTTGCCATGGATCCATCCAACACCCGTCGGCTCAGGAGCCGGTGAGCTTGCTCCCGCACGAGTAGGTGGCGGCCGTCACCGCGTCCAGTGCCGGCAGGGCGGCCGCGCGTGGTGAACCGATGGCGTAGAAGGCGAAGGTCAACCGGGAGCCGTCAGCAGCGTCGATGTAGCCGCCGAGGGTGTTCGCGCTGTCGATCCAGCCGGTCTTCGCGTGCACCTTGCCGCGCGCGACGGCGTTCGCCCCGGTGAACCGGCTGGCGAGGGTGCCGGACTGCCCGGACACCGGCAGGGCGTTCGCGAGCGTCCCGAGGCCCTTCGCGCCCGAGGCGACCTGCACCATGAGGTGCGCGACGAACTCCGGCGACACGGCGTTCGCGGCGCTCTCGCCCGAGCCGTCCTTGATCGTGATGCCGGCCGGGTCGAGGCCGTACGAGCGGAGCGCCGACTGGTACACCGATGTCAGTGAGGCCGCCGAGCCGTTCGACCCCGACTCCTTCGACGAGATCCGGGCGAGCATCTCGGCCAGGGTGTTGTCCGAGTTCGGGATCATCTGCCCGATGAGCGTCGACACCGGCTGCGAGTTCACCGTCGCGATCGTCTCGGTACCCGTGGTCGCACGCTTGACGATCTGCGCGGAGCCCGCGCCCGCGACGCCCGCGTTGGCCAGTGCCGTCCGGAACGCGGCGCCGGCACGACCGACGGGGTCCTCCGACCGGGGCGAGGTCGCCGCGGCGGGGTTCGCCCGGTCACCGTCGACCATCAGCGCGGTGACCTCCGGCTGGTACCCGATGGTGCGCTCGGACACCGGCCACGTGGGGTCCCAGGCGTCGGCGTCGCTCCAGTAGGAGTCGTCGGTGACGATCGTGGTGATCGGGGTGTCGCCGACCTTGGCCTTCACCTGCTGCGCGAGCTGCGCGAGGGTCGGGGCGCCCGGGTAGACGGTGCCACCACCGGCGGACAGGGTGGCGTCCCCGTGGCCGACCAGGGCGACGGTGTTCGCGGACTCCCGTGCGACGGTCGTCGGGATGCGGTGGTCGCCCCCGAGCACCGAGAGCGCGGTCGCCGAGGTGAGGGTCTTCATGACGCTGCCGGTCTGGGCAGCCCGCTCCCCGTTCTTCGAGAACAGGACCTTGCCCGTCTTCGCGTCCATCACGTACCCCTCGAAGTCACCGAGGCCGCTCGCCGACGCGGCGGTGGCGATCGAACAGGTCCGGAGTGCGGACGGGCCGGCCAGGTCCTTCGGCACCGCACGGGCGGCCGCGGTCGGGGTCGGGGACGGCTTCGTCGCCGGGCGCTTCGTGGTGGTCGTCGAGTCCGGCGCCGAGGACCCGCTCCGGGTCGGGCTCGGCGCGGCGGCCGACCGGGAGTCCGAGGTCGTGGCCGCCGCGACGGCGACGGCCCCACCGGAGCCGACCACCAGGAGCGCCGCGAGCCCACCCGCGATCCAGGGCACCGGGCGTCGCGCCGCGGAGGCACGCACCGCGGCGACGGCGGCGCGGAACCGCTCCGGGACGGAAGGCGGGGTGGGCTGCTGCTCGGACATCTCGACCGATCCTACGGAACTGCGGCAGGAGCCTCCAGGCCGGATGCGGGATCCGTGGCGGACGGGAGCCGGATCAGGGCGCCGTGGCGGGACCGTCGGCCGGGTAGTGGACCCCGACCTGGCGACGTGCCTCGTCCAGCACGGCCATGATCGCGACCGTCTCGGCCGGGTCCATCGGGCCGCCGTCGTGGCGGCCGGACGTGATCATCGACTCGAAGGCGTGGGCCTCGTGCGCGTAGCCGGCGAGCTCCTCGCGACCGTCGAACTCCTCGACCACGACGCCGTCTCGATCGCGGATCCGCCAGGTGGTCGGCGTGTACCAGGTGGAGTCGATGTCGATGCGGCCGGTCTCGCCGATGACCGACGCCGTGTTCGGGCTGCGCAGGTCCATGCCGAAGTGGATCACCGACTGTGCGCCGCCCTCGTGCGTCATCACCAGGCCCATCTGCTCGTCGACGCCCTGCTCGCTCAGCGTGCCCGCCGCGACCAGCGCTGTCGGCACCCCGAGCACGTCGACCGCGAAGGACACCGGGTAGATCCCGAGGTCGAGCATCGCTCCCCCACCGAGTGCCGGGTCGCGCAGCCGGTGGTCGGGGTCCGTCGGCAGGGCCTGGTGGTGGGTCGCCTCGACGACCATCGGGCGGCCGATGCGGCCCTCGGCGACGACCTCGCGGATCATCGCCATCTGGGGCAGGAACCGCGTCCACATCGCCTCCATCACCGCGACACCCGCCTGCCTCGCGGCGTCGACGACCGTCCGGGCCTCGGCCGCGGTCATCGTGAAGGCCTTCTCGACCAGGACGTGCTTGCCCGCGCGGATCGCGAGCAGGGCGTCCTCGGCGTGCCGGACGTGCGGGGTCGCGACGTAGACCGCGTCGACCTGGTCGTCCGCGACGAGGTCCGCGTACGACCCGTGCGCCCGCTCGACGCCGAACTCGGCGGCGAAGGCCTCGGCGTGCGCGCCGGTGCGACTGCCCACAGCCGTGAACACGACGCCTGCCGCGGTGCAGTCACCCACGAAGGAGCGTGCGATGCCGCCTGTACCGATGACTCCCCAGCGAACCGTCATGGGTCCTGTCTACCAGCGCCGCGGCGGTGGCGCCTCGCGGTGCTGGGCTGCTGCGCGGGGCTGCCGGTGCTGCGCGGTGCTGGGCTGCTGCGCGGTGCGGCCGGTGCCGTGCGTCAGCGGCGGTGTTTGCCGAGCGCGGCGTCGGGAGCGGCCAGCGGGTGGTTCCGGAACCAGCGCAGGAGCTCGCGCGCGCGGCTGGTGTCCGCACTCGCGTCGCCCTGGGCGAGGAACGTGTCGAAGCCGTCGGGCAGGTCGCCATCGACCTCGCGGTGGAACGCCATCTTCCACTCGCCGAAGCGCCGGGTGTGGATGCGCTCCTCGACCAGCAGGCCGATCTCGGTGTGCCGCGGGTCGTCGGTGATCCGCCGGTAGGTCTCGAGCACGGCCGCTTCGGGACCCTCGAGCAGCTGCATGAACCGGCCGTCCTTGTAGACGAGCAGGCCGGACAGGTCGGACGCGGTGTTGTGCTCCCGCGCGTGCTCGAGCAACGCGTCGAGCAGCTCCTGGTCGAACACCTGGTTCGCCGCGCTCATGTAGACCAGGGACAGCAGCATGACGACCTCTCGGTGACGACGGAACGGGTTCCCACTCATCGTGGACCGCCCCGACGACGACGGGCAGCCCCAGAACGGGGAACGGCCCCACCCGCGCACCCGCGTCGAGGTTCGGGTCATCGACGCGAGCACACGGGTGTCGGGTCGTACGACCGGACTGATTCGGAGCCCCCGTCCGGGGGGTTTGGTCACTCCGCGTCGTAAGTGCGGACCCAGTCGATCTGGACGTGCCCCGGGGCGCCCCAGTTGCCGATCTGGAACATGTAGCGGTGCGGGGTGGTGGGCACGTTCCGCGGCACCGTGAACACGAGCTTGCCGTCGAGGTAGTACCGGATGATCTTCCCCGGCACCCACTCCGTCGTGTAGGTGTGCCAGTCGTTCCAGGACACCCGGGTGTTGTAGTGCTCGGTGCGGCGTTCGAGTCCCTGGAGCATCGAGTGGTGGAAGACCCGCGGGGAGCCGTCGAACTGGCCCTCCGGGTAGTTCAGCTCGCCGTCCGCCCAGGCGTTGGACGTCGGCCAGAGCATCACCGCGATCCCGTTGCCGTCGCCCCCGGTCGCCCGCGCACGGATGCTGAAGGTGCCGCCGACGTGCGACCAGGCGCCGGTGGGGGTGCCGAAGGTGCCGGCGGCGCCCCGCTCACCGTCCAACGCGACGTCCAGGTAGCTGTCGTGCGCGCTGATGAGCTCGTCCGAGTAGTACTTGCCGCCGGCGCCGTCGGGGTAGGGCTGCCACGAGTTCCGGTACGTCTCGGCGAAGGGACCACCGGCCGCAGCGGGGGTGTCGAAGTCTTCCGAGAAGGTCGGCTCACGGTCGGCCAGGTACGCCGGCCCGGTCGAGGACCCCGTCGGCGTCGCGGACGATGGGGCACCCGGCGACGCGGTCGACGCAGATGTCGCCCGCGACTCGGGCACGGCCGCTGCGGTCATCGCAAGCGCTCCGGCGGTGGCGGCGACCAGGACGACGACCAGCACACGCTTCAACACGGCGTCACTGCCGTCGGTGCGATGAGCTGGCGCTCGGTCATGGTGTCCCCCGTATCGCGGACAAGGTTAGTCCGCGCGAACGCCAGGGGTCTGTCCCTCGGGTGAGGGACACGGATTTCGTCCGGAATACGAAAACCCCGGTCAGAGCCACTTCGAGCAGGCCTGACCGGGGTGTTCACGGAGCCGCCTGTCGGAATCGAACCGACGACCTATTCATTACGAGTGAATCGCTCTACCGACTGAGCTAAGGCGGCGCACACTCCATGTCCGGAGTGGCACGAGCAATGACTATACAGGTTCAGACGAGTGAACGCGAAACCAGCACGCCGAGCTCGGAGAAGGACCGTTCGAGTTCGTCGACCAGGTGGGTTCCGGCCTCGGAACCCGACCACTCCCACCACGCGTGGCGCAGGGCGGCGAGGGCGACGATGGCCGCGAGACCGGCGCGGCGACGGAGCGCATCGGCGTCCGCGGCGAGCTCGGGGTCGGCGCGCTCGAGCCGACGTGCGACGGCAGCCTGCAGTTCCGCCTGGAACTCCTTCATCGACGCCATCCGCCGGCTGAACAGCTCCGGGTTGGCGCGGAGGACCTGCTGCCGCTCCTCGATGAGTCCACGTTCCTCGATCAGTTCGCGCGTGGAGTGCACGAGCAGGGTGCCGATGTCAGCGAGCAGTTCACCGTTCGGCCCCCCGGCGACGAACGTCTGCAACGCCTGGTCGTCCGGCAGCTGCGGGTCGTCGCCGAGGATCGCCTGTTCCTTGCTCGGGAAGTAGTTGAAGAACGTCCGGGGCGAGACGTCGGCACGGCGGGAGATCTCGTCCACCGTCACCGCGCCGAGGCCGTCCTCGATGGCGATCCGGAGCGCAGCCTGCTGGATGGCGCGCCGGGTGGCGCGGCGCTTCCGTTCGCGCAGGCCGGGTTCAGCGTCGGGCATGCCGTGATTCTCGCATGCCCGGCCTCAGCGGCGGGCGCGTGCGATCGTGACGAGCAGCGCTTCGAGGGCCAGCAGTGCCGCGACGTTCGCAGCGATGCGCTGACGCGCCAGGGCCACGGCGTCCAGCACCTGGAGCGCGGCGGCGGGCGGGGTCGTCGGCAGTGCGTGCTCGAGCTGCTCACGCATGGCCAGGTTGACCGGTTCCGCCGGAGCACCGAGCCCCATCAGGAGCAGGTCGCGGTACAGGGACGAGACGTCCACCAGGATCCGGTCGAGCCCGTCGCGCAGGCTCCGGGTCGCTCGGCGTTTCTGGTCGTCCTCGAGCGCACGGAGCTGCGACCGGAGTGCCGGCGGGATCGTCCCGCCCGGCTCGACACCGAGCGAGCGCAGGGCCGCGTCGCGTTCTTCCGAGTCGCGCTGCTCGGTGATGGACTTGGCGTCTTCGTCGGCGACGGCGAGGAGCTCGGCGGCAGCCATGACGGCGTCACCGACGCTCCGCACACCGAGCACGGTGGTCAGGGTCCGGCGTCGACGATCACGGGCCGGCTCGCTCGTGGCCAGGCGCTGCGCCATGCCGATGTGGCTCTGCGCCTGACGAGCGGCGTCCATCGCGAGAGCACGGTCGACACCGGTCCGGGCCACGAGCAGGTCGGCGACGGACTCGATGCCGGGCACACGCAGGCGGACCGAACGGACGCGCGACCGGATCGTCGGCAGCAGGTCGGCTTCACTGGGCGCGCAGAGGATCCACACCGTGCGCTCCGGTGGTTCCTCGAGCGCCTTGAGCAGCAGGTTCGAGGTCCGCTCGGTCATGCGGTCGGCGTCCTCGATGATGACGACGCGGTAGCGCCCGACCGACGGCGAGTAGTACGACGAGGTGACGAGCTGCCGGATCTCGTCGATCGTGATGATCACGCGCTGGGTCGTGAGCACCGAGACGTCGGGGTGGGTCTTCGCGGTGATCTGCCGCAGGGTGTGGTCGTCGTCGGGGCCGTTGCCCACGAGCGCAGCCGCGAAGGCGGTCGCCACGTTCGACCGACCGGACCCGGGCGGGCCGGTGATGAGCCACGAGTGGGTCATGCCGCCGGTACCGTCGGTCGACTCGGCTGCATTGCGCAGCGATGCGACCGCTTCTTCCTGCCCGGTCAGGCCGTCCCACACGCTCACGGGACCATCCTGTCAGTGACCACCGTCACGCTGCGTCGATCCCGACGAGCGGGGCGACCGCGCGACGGACTGCGTCCTGCACGGCATCGGTCGGAGCTGCGGCGTCGACCACGAGGAAGCGTGCGGGCTCGGCGTCCGCCATGGCGAGGAACGCCTGCCGGACGGACTCGTGGAACGCCGCGGCCTCGGATTCGAGGCGGTCGAAGGTGTCCCCCCGTGCCGCGGCCACCCGGGCACGCCCGAGCGTGACGTCGAGGTCGAGCAGGATCGTGAGGTCCGGTGCCAGGCCGTCGGCGGCCCATTCCGAGACCGAGCGGACCTGCTCGGCGCCGAGCCCCCGCGCGACACCCTGGTAGGCGACGGACGAGTCGATGTAGCGGTCCTGCAGCACGACGTCACCGCGTGCGATCGCCGGACGGACGACGGTCTCGACGTGCTGGGCGCGATCAGCCGCGTACAGCAGCGCCTCGGCCCGGGGCGCGATGTGGCCCCGCTCGTGCAGGACCATCTGGCGGATCCGGACGCCGAGGTCGGTGCCACCGGGCTCGCGGGTGCGCACCACCGTCCGGCCGTGCGCACCGAGCCACGCCGAGAGCAGCTCCGCCTGGGTCGTCTTGCCCGCGCCGTCGCCGCCCTCGAGCGTGATGAAGCGACCGGTCACTTCTTCTTGGCCGCCGTCCGACGAGCCGGGGTCTTCTTCTTGACGGGCCCCTTGGCGCGCTTGTCCGCGATGAGCTGGACGGCGCGGGCGTGGTCGACGGCCTCGACGTCCTCGCCCTTCGGGATGGTCGCGTTCGTCTCGCCGTCGGTGACGTACGGACCGAACCGGCCGTCCTTCATCTTGATCGCCTTGCCGGACACCGGGTCGGCGTCGAACTCCTTGAGCGCGGCACTGGCGGTGCGGCCGCCGTACTTCGGCTGTGCGAACAGCTCGAGTGCGCCGGGCAGGTCGATGTCGAAGATCGCGTCCTCGCCGGGCAGGGTCCGGGTGTCGGTCCCCTTCTTCAGGTACGGACCGTACCGGCCGTTCTGCGCCGTGATGTCGTTGCCGGTCTCCGGGTCCTGACCGACGACGCGGGGCAGGTCGAGGAGCTTCAGCGCGGTCTCGAGGTCGACCGTCTGCGGGTCCATCGACTTGAAGAGCGAAGCGGTGCGTTCCTTCGGAGCCGCGGCCTTCTTCGTCGTCTTCTTCGCGGGGGCCTTCTTCGGGGGGGCCTTCTTCGCCGTCGCTGTCGCCGTCTCGCTCGTCGCGGTCGCAGCAGCCGCCTCGTCCGCCGGGGCCTCTGCCGGTGCAGGCGACTCGACGACCTCGCCGGTCTTCGGGTCCACGGTGGGCTCGGGCTCCGGGGCGCGCTCGGTGACGTACGGACCGAAGCGGCCGTCCTTCGCCAGGACTTCCTTGCCGGTCTCCGGGTTGATGCCGACGACGCGGTCGCCGATCACCGGAGCGTCGACGAGTTCCTTCGCCTTCGCGACGGTCAGTTCGTCGGGAGCGAGGTCCTCGGGGACGTTGACGCGCCGGGGCTTCTCGGGGTCGTCGCTCGGCACCTCGATGTAGGGACCGTACCGACCGATCCGGAGCGTGAGGCCCGGAGCGAGCTCGACCGAGTTGATCTCGCGAGCGTCGATCTCACCGAGGTTGTCGATGACCGTCCGCAGGCCGCGCTGGTCGTCGTCGCCGCCACCGAAGTAGAAGCCCTTGAGCCAGTCCACCCGGTCGGCGTCGCCGCGGGCGATGCGGTCGAGGTCTTCTTCCATCTCGGCGGTGAAGTCGTACTCCACGAGCTCGCCGAAGTACTCCTCGAGCAGGCGCACCACGCTGAAGGCGATCCAGTTCGGCACGAGCTGCGTGCCGCGGAGCGAGACGTAGCCGCGGTCGATGATCGTCGGGCTGATCGTGGGGTAGGTCGACGGGCGTCCGATCCCCAGCTCTTCCAGCGTCTTGATCAGGCTCGCCTCGGTGAAGCGCGGCGGCGGGGTGGTGTCGTGCCCCTTCGCCTCGACGTCGGTGACGGCGAGGTGCTCGCCCTTGGCCACGTTCGGCAGGGCGACGTCCTGGCCGGCGCGATCGCTGGACTCGTGCCGGTCCTCGTCGCGGCCTTCTTCGTACGCGCTGAGGAAGCCGCGGAAGGTGATGACGGTGCCGGAGGCGGTGAACTCGGCGTCGGTGCCGTTCGCGGTCGACGCGATGCCCTCCACCGACTCGGCGGAGGCGATGCCGAGCACGATCGACGCGGTCGAACCCTTGGCGTCGGCCATCTGTGACGCGATCGTGCGCTTCCAGATGAGGTCGTAGAGACGCCACTCGACACCGGTCAGGGTGCCCTGGAGGTCCTGCGGGGTGCGGAAGGAGTCGCCTGCGGGACGGATCGCCTCGTGCGCCTCTTGCGCGTTCTTGCTCTTGCTCGCGTACAGGCGGGGCTTGTCGGGGACGGTGGCCGAGCCGTACAGGTCGGCCGCCTGCTTGCGGGCCGCGTCGATCGCCTGCTTCGAGAGCGAGACCGAGTCGGTACGGATGTAGGTGATGTACCCGTTCTCGTACAGCGTCTGCGCGGCACGGGCGGTCTGTCGCGGCGACAGACGGAGCTTGCGCGCGGCTTCCTGCTGGAGCGTCGACGTGGTGAACGGAGCGGCCGGGCGTCGCGTGTAGGGCTTCGAGTCGACGCTGCGGACGGTGGCGTCACCGGCGCGCTCGAGGACGGTCGTCAGCGACGCGGCAGCGGCCTCGTCGAGGCGGACGACGTCGCCGCTGAGCGCGCCGCGGTCGTCGAAGTCACGGCCGGAGGCGACGCGGGTGCCGTGGATCCGGGCGAGTCGCGCGGAGAAGGAGGACTCTCCGGCCTTCTCGAACCGGGCGGACAGGTCCCAGTAGTTGGCGGACACGAACGCCAGGCGCTCGCGCTCACGGTCGACCACGAGACGGGTGGCGGCGGACTGCACACGGCCGGCCGACAGTCCGGGGGCGACCTTGCGCCACAGGACCGGCGAGACCTCGTACCCGTAGAGACGGTCGAGGATGCGGCGGGTCTCCTGTGCGTCGACGAGGGCGGTGTCGAGCTCACGGGTGGCTTCCTGCGCGCGCTGGATCGCCTCCTTCGTGATCTCGTGGAAGACCATCCGCTTGACGGGGACCTTCGGCTTCAGGACCTGCAGCAGGTGCCATGCGATGGCTTCGCCCTCGCGGTCTTCATCTGTTGCGAGGTAGAGCTCGTCGGCGTCCTTCAGGGCGCGCTTCAGCTCGGAGACGGTCTTCTTCTTGGCGTCGGACACGACGTAGTACGGCTCGAAGCCGTTGTCGACGTCCACCGAGAACTTGCCGAGGGAGCCCTTCTTGAGCTCGGGCGGCAGGTTCTTCGGCTCGACGAGGTCGCGGATGTGTCCGACAGAGGCCTGGACTTCGTATCCGTCACCGAGGTATTGCGCGATCGTCTTCGCCTTCGCAGGGCTCTCGACGATCACGAGCTTCTTCGTGCCTGGCACGTGTCTCCTTGATCGATGGTGCTGATCGGCCCTGTCCACGAGCGTGTCCGGGTCGACCGGGACATCGGTGACCGCGGGCCGACAGGCACACCATACACATAGTGTTCGGGCGGGTTGCCTGCCGGACCGGCCACCGCGAGCGCGCCGGTGACGAACGGACCGGTGCCCACGACCACGCGGACCCGGGCCGTGGTGGCGAGGAGTTCGCAGGTGTCGAGGGTGGCCCCGTTCGCCGTCGCGATCCGGGTGGCGACCGCGCACGGCTCCCCCGGGACCAGCCCGGTGGCGGCCGCAGCGGTCCCGACGGCCGCGGCGTCGGCGGCACCCTGTGCGCGGAGGGCCTGCGTGCGGTGGCCGGCTGCGGCGAGCGCCGTCGACCCGACGAGGACCCCCACGCCGAGGACCGCCACGAGCAGCACGGTCGCCGAGCCCCGTTGACCGTCGGGACGCACCACGTCAGCCCCCTCGGGCCACGGCGCACCCCGTCGCGGTCAACGGGAGCGCCGCGAAGGGACCGGTCCCGCCGCGCGTGGCGTCGACGCACACCAGGTCGCCGTCGGCCCGGACGACGATCGAGGCCCCCGGGGCGATCCGTTCGGCCGCGGACAGCCCCTGGGAGTCGTCGTCGCGACCGATCGCCCGCGCCGCGGTGGCGGCGGCGAGTTGCAGCCGACCCTGCGCATCGACGACGAGCACCGCCGCGACGAGCGCGGTCAGCACGAGGGCCACCACAGGGAGCGCCACCGCGAACTCGACCGTCACCGAGCCACGCTCACAGCGAGAGCGCGCCACGGACGAGGTCGGTGAGGATGGTCTGGACCTCGCCCGAGCGCATCACCGCGACGAGCACTCCGGCGAAGGCCACGGCGGCGAGGATGACGACCGCGTACTCGGCGGTGGCCGATCCCCGGTCGTCGCGCAGTCGGGCGCGCCACCGTGCGACGAGGGAACGTTGGCGACGGTGGCGGATGGCCCGACGGATGCGGTGGTCGGGAGGTGACGTGGTGCTCATGGAGTCCGTCCTTTCTGTTCGGTGGGACCAGCCTGTCCGGGCTGCGGTGGCGACGACGGCGTTCCGACCGCATCTGTGGAGAGGTCACCCCGATCCGCCCACCGTGGAGGAGAGGACCCCCACCACCACGGGCACCACCCCCACGAGCACGAACGCCGGCAGGACGCACACCCCGAGCGGCAGCACCAGGCGCACGGCCAGGCGTTCCGCCGCCACGAGCCCGTCGGCAGCGGCTTCGTCGCGGACGTCCTCGGCAGCGCGTCGGAGCAGCCCCGCGGCGGGGACCCCAGCGCGCCGGGCGAGGTCGAGCACCTCCCGCAGACGATCGACGTCCCCCGCGGGTGGGACAGCTGCGGCGGACGCCTCGGCGACGGCCTGCCCGGCGGTGGTCCACGATCCGCCTCCGGCCACCGCCACGGCCCAGGCGTCGAGGAGCACCCCGGGGACATGGCCGTCGGGCGTCGCGGAACGGACCAGCCGCGCCGTCCACCGTCGTCCGGCGAGGACGAGGGCTGCGGCGGTGCCCGAGCACACCCAGCCGGCCGGCGAACCGACCAGGACCTCGACGGCGCCCGCACCCCAGGCCGCCCCGAGGCCCAACCCGAAGAGCGGCAGCGCGAGGACGACGCGGGCGCTCGTCCGCGGACCGGCCAGGGCGACCCGGATCGCGCGGTCCGAGGCGGCGGCGCGCCGGAGCGCGCCGGCGAGCCCGCGGAGGGTCTCGGCGACGGGTGCTCCCGTCCGGTCCGCGACGCGCAGGACGACGGTGACGTCCTGCTGGGCCGGTCCGCCGGCGCCGGGCAGCCCGCCGACGAGCTGCCACGCTCGCGGCGGCGGGACACCCGCCGCGACCAGCGTCGCCACCCGGTCGAGCACCCCCGCCACCCGAGCGGGGCCGTCAGCGGTGTGTCGGCTCACCGCAGCCCGTCCACCTGGCGCACCTCGAGCCTCCCGTCCGGACCGACGTGCAACGTGCCCACGCCGCCGAGCCGCCGCTGTCCGGCTCGTCGCTCCACGTGCAGGACCAGGTCGAAGGCGCTGACGGCCTGCCGGGCCAGCGCCTCGGCACCGAGGCCGGCGAGCGCTCCGAGTGCTTCGAGGCGCGCAGCGACGTCGGCGATGCCGTTGGCGTGCACCGTGCCCGCTCCGCCGTCGTGCCCGGTGTTCAGCGCGGAGAGGAGTTCGCGGACCTCGGCGCCACGGCACTCCCCCACGGCGATCCGGTCGGGCCGCATCCGGAGCGCTTCGCGCACGAGTCGGTCGAGACCGAGCGCGCCGACCCCCTCGGCGTTCGCCTGCCGCGCTTCGAGCGCGACGACGTGCGGGTGGGCGATCCGGAGCTCTGCGACGTCCTCCACCGTCACGATGCGCTCGTCGACGGGGACGCTCCCGAGCATCGCCGCGAGCAGGGTGGTCTTGCCGCTGCCGGTCGCACCGGTGACCAGGACGTTCCGGCGCGCGGCGACGGCGTCCTCGACGACCGACCGCGGAACGAACGCGAAGGTCCCGCCGCGTTCGAGGGCGGCGAGCGAGGGTCGGTGGACCTGTGGCAGTCGGATCGACACCGCGGTGCCCCCGACGGACACCGGGGCCAGGACGACGTGGACCCGGACACCGTCACCGTGCCGGACGTCCGCGCACGGCGTGGTCTCGTCGACGTGACGACCACCGAGCGCGACGAGACGGGTCGCGAGTTCGCGGGCACGCGTCTCGGTCAGCCGAGGCTGGACGGCTTCGAGTCCGGTGCCGCGGTCGACCCACGTCCCCACGCCGCCGAGCACCAGGACGTCCGTCACGGCGGCGTCCGCCACCAGGGCCGCGAGTTCCTCGAACTCGACGACCACGGCCGCACGGCGACGTGCCGGCGGTGCGGCGCCGGGCAGGAACGGGGCGGAAGGAGGGGGCGGTGGCGAGAGCGCTGCCGACGCGGACGCAGACGCAGACGACGTCAGCGCGTGCGACGCCGACGTGGACGCGGACGAACCACGAGCAAGCGGAGAAAGCGGAGGAGCACGGTGGAGTGGCATACCGCCGACGGTAGGGAACGCTCGAGGGCGCCGATCGGCCGGTCCCCACTTCTGTGGACAACACCGAGCTGCCCCACCAATGGACCGGTTTGTCCCCCGAAACGGAAAGCCGTACCCCGGTCGATGATCGGACACCGAGGCCACCAGGATCACCCACCACCCCTGCTCCCGGCGTCCGGACTGGACGTAGCACCTGCTACGCAAGAACATGCAGAATGCATGCACGAGCATGGACCGGTCTGTCCACGCGACCGGCGTCCCTGTGCGGATCGGGGCACATGCCAGAGCCCGACGAGCGGCCGATGCTCGAGTCAGACCCCGGGAAACAGAAGAGGCGGCACCGGTTGGGGGGAACAGGTGCCGCCTTGACATCGAGGGATTGGGGGGAATCCGATTCGATGCCGCCGGAAACGAGTCCAGCGAGAACTACTGTACCCCACGATCACCCCTCCGGGGCAACCCCGGACACGACCTCCGGGCGTGCCGCACCCCGACCCGGCCGAGGGGTAGTCTCCGGATGCACGCAGGCACCGGCGACGGATGCCACCAGAGGCCGCAACGACGCGAAAGGACATCGATGTCCACTCCGACCCAGACCGACCCCCGAGGCGACGACGGAGCGACGTTCGCGCCGCCACCCGAGTTCGTGGCCGACGCGGTCGCCGGCGAGGACCTCCACCACGCAGCATCGGCCGACCGCGAGGCGTTCTGGGCCGAACAGTCCCGCTCCCTGCTCGACTGGCGCACCCCGTTCACGCAGACCCTGGACTGGTCCGGCGCCCCGTTCGCGAAGTGGTTCGCCGACGGCACGCTCAACGTCGCCGAGAACTGCCTCGACCGGCACGTGCGGGCGGGCAACGGCGACCGTGTCGCGATCCACTTTGAGGGTGCCCCGGGCGACACGCGCCGGATCACCTACGCCGAGCTCACCGCCGAGGTGCAGCGCGCCGCGAACATGCTCACCGACCTCGGTGTCGGCCAGGGCGACCGCGTGGTCGTCTACCTGCCGCTCATCCCCGAGGCCGTCGTGACGATGCTCGCCGTCGCCCGCATCGGCGCCGTGCACTCGGTCGTCTTCGGTGGGTTCAGTGCCGAGAGCCTCCGTGCCCGCATCGAGGACGCCGGCGCGAAGCTCGTCGTCACCGCGGACGGCGGGTGGCGGCGCGGTGCCGTCTCACCACTCAAGCCCGCAGTCGACGAGGCGCTGACCGGCGAGGGCACCGACACGGTCGAGCACGTCCTGGTCGTCAAGCGCGGCGGCAACGACATCGCGTGGAACGACCGCGACGTGTGGTGGCACGAGGAGCTGGCGAAGGCGGCACCGACCCACGAGGCGCAGGCGTTCCCCGCCGAGACGCCGCTGTTCATCTTGTACACCTCGGGCACGACCGGGAAGCCGAAGGGCATCGTGCACACCTCCGGCGGCTACCTGACCCAGGCGGCGTACACGCACAAGAACGTCTTCGACATGCACCCGGAGAAGGACGTGTACTGGTGCACCGCCGACATCGGCTGGATCACCGGTCACTCCTACGTCGTCTACGGCCCGCTCACCAACGGCGTCACCCAGGTGCTCTACGAAGGCACGCCGGACGAGCCGAAGCCCGGCCGCTGGTGGGACCTGGTCGACGCGTACGGCGTCACCGTCCTGTACACCGCGCCCACCGCGGTCCGTGCGGCGATGAAGGCCGGCCGGCAGATCCCGGAGGCCCGCAGCCTCGAGACCCTCCGCCTGCTCGGCAGCGTCGGCGAGCCGATCAACCCCGAGGCGTGGCAGTGGTACCGGCAGGTCATCGGCCACGACCGCACGCCGATCGTCGACACGTGGTGGCAGACCGAGACCGGCGCGATCATGATCTCCGCCCTGCCCGGCGTCACGAAGCTCAAGCCCGGTGCCGCGCAGACACCACTGCCCGGCATCGTCGCCGAGATCGTCGACGACGACGGCAACCGCGCAGAACCGGGCGAGAGCGGCTACCTCACGATCACCGAGCCGTGGCCCTCGATGGCGCGCGGGATCTGGAACGACCCGGACCGCTTCGTCGAGACCTACTGGTCACGGTTCCCCGGCCGCTACTTCGCCGGCGACGGTGCGCGGCTCGACGGCGAGGGCGACATCTGGGTGCAGGGTCGCGTCGACGACGTCATGAACGTCTCGGGACACCGCCTGTCCACCGCTGAGATCGAGTCCGCCCTGGTCGGCCACGAGGGCGTCGCCGAGGCCGCCGTGGTCGGCGCCGCCGACGAGACCACCGGGCAGGCCGTCGTCGCCTTCGTCATCCTGACCGCCGAGGCCGCCGCCGACGTCGACCGTGACACCGCCGCCGCAGAGCTCCGCAACTGGGTCGGCAAGCGGATCGGCGCGATCGCGAAGCCGCGCCAGGTCGTCATCGTGCCGGAACTGCCGAAGACACGTTCCGGCAAGATCATGCGGCGACTCCTCCGCGACGCAGCCGAGGGCCGTCGCATCGGCGACACGACGACGCTGGCCGACCCGACGATCATGGCGACCATCGCGGAACTCATGTAGTCCGTGTCACGCAGGTGGGGCCTCCAGTCCATGTCGGACGGGAGGCCCCACCTGCGTTCGCTTCACTGCTGACGGTC
Source organism: Curtobacterium flaccumfaciens UCD-AKU (assembly GCF_000349565.1). Taxonomy (GTDB): domain Bacteria; phylum Actinomycetota; class Actinomycetes; order Actinomycetales; family Microbacteriaceae; genus Curtobacterium; species Curtobacterium poinsettiae. The sequence continues at coordinate 455,190 of NZ_KB714631.1, read as the reverse complement.
CGTCAGGACGTCAGTTCCACCACCAGCTCGACCTCGACCGGTGCGTCCAGCGGGAGCACCGCGACGCCCACCGCGCTCCGCGCGTGGACGCCGGCGTCGCCGAAGACCTCGCCGACCAGGGTCGACGCGCCGTTCGCGACACCGGGCTGGCCGGTGAACGACGGGTCCGACGCGACGAAGACGGTGACCTTGACGACCCGGGCAACGCGGTCGAGCGAACCGGCGACCGACTGCACGGCAGCCAGGGCGTTCAGCGCGGCGACGCGTGCCTGGGCGGCAGCGGTCTCCGCGTCGACGTCGGTACCGACCTTGCCGGTCACGGGCAGGGTGCCGTCGACGAAGGGCAGCTGACCCGCCGTGTAGACGTACTGGCCCGTCACGACGGCGGGCACGTAGGCGGCGACGGGCGCGGCGACCGCGGGGATCGTCAGGCCGAGTTCGGCGATTCGGTCCGAGACGGTCATGCGTCGGCCTTGGGGCGCTTCAGGTAGGCGACGAGGCCACCCTCGGGTCCGGTGACGATCTGGACCAGCTCCCAACCCTCGTCCCCGTAGTTGTTGAGGATCGCGGTGGTGTTGTGGATCATCAGCGGCGTGGTGAAGTACTCCCAGCGAGTCATGCGGTTCCTTGCCAGCCTTTCAGTCGGGGGTGTCGTTTAGGCTGCATCCTATGTCTGCCCAGAAGACGTCTGCATCGCGGACCAAGCCCGTCTCAGCAGTCGGCGCCTTCATCGGATTCGTCGGGTTCAGTGCCCTCGCCGGCCTGCTCGTCACGATCGGCGTCACGCCGGCCATCGCCGTCGCCGGTGTCACGACGACGTCCACGATCGGCGTGTTCGAGTCCCTGCCGGAGTACATCGAGATCGGTGACCTGCCGCAGCGCAACGAGCTGTACGCGTACTCGGGCGGCAAGTCCGTGCACTTCGCGACCCTGTACGACCAGAACCGCCAAGAGCTGAAGTTCGACCAGATCAGCGACCAGCTGAAGAACGCGGCGATCGACGGCGAGGACAAGCGCTTCTACGACCACGGCGGCGTCGACATGACGTCGCTCATCCGCGCCGGTGTGGGCAGCATCGCGGGCGGCCTCGGCGACTCGGGCGGTGGGTCGACGCTGACCATGCAGCTCGTCCGCAACATCAAGATGAACGAAGCCCTGAACCTCCCCACCAAGAAGGAGCAGGAGAAGGCCTACAACGAGGCCGTCGAGCAGACCATCCCCCGCAAGCTCGAGGAGATGAAGCTCGCGATCGGGCTGGCGAAGAAGTACTCCAAGAAGGAGATCCTCACCGCCTACCTGAACATCGCCTACTTCGGCGACCAGACGTACGGCGTCCAGGCCGCGGCGCAGCACTACTACAACAAGAGCGCCACCGACCTGACCCCGGCCGAGGCCGCGTCGCTCATCGCGATCGTGCAGTACCCCGAGGCGCGCAACCTGTCGAACCCGAAGAAGTACGACGCCAACGTCGCCAGACGCAACGTCGTGCTCCGATCGATGTACGCCCAGAAGAACCTCACCGAGGCCGAGTACCGCAAGGCCCGCCTGTCGAAGCCGGCGGACTACGTGCACCTGACGCAGCCCTCGCAGGGGTGCCGGTCCTCGGTCGGCGACGGCTCGCAGTTCTTCTGCGACTACGCCAAGAAGGTCGTGCTCGAGATGTCGCAGCTCGGCTCCTCGCAGAAGGCCCGCGACACCGCGTGGCGCAACGGCGGCTACAAGATCCAGACGACGCTGAACATCGATCTGAACGCCGAGCAGAAGCGCCTGCTGAACACCTACGACAACAAGGCCGAGACGAACCTGGCCCTGGGGTCGACGCTCAACTCGATCGAGGCCGGTTCGGGGCGCATCATCACGATGGCGCAGAACAAGGACTTCGACGAGTCGCTGAAGTCCGCACCCACGTCGACCAGCATCAACTACAGCGTCGACTACAAGTACGGCAGCTCGGGCGGCTTCCAGACGGGCTCAACGTACAAGCTGTTCACCCTGCTCGACTGGGTCAAGGCCGGACACGGCTTGAACGAAACCGTGAGCGGCGCGGAACGGACCATTTCCCCTTGGACCATTTGTGGGGAAACCGTTGGAACCCCCTTCCCGGTGTCGAACGACGCTCCGGGCGAGGGCGGCAACTGGAGCGTGATGGGAGCCACTGCTGGCTCGATCAACGGTGCGTTCGCCTCGATGGCCCAGAAGCTCGACCTCTGCGACATCCGTGACATCGCGCAGTCGCTCGGTGTCCACCGGGCGGACGGCGGAGAGCTCCAGTACCAGAACCCTTCCGCGATCCTTGGCACGAACGAGATCGCTCCGATGACCATGGCAGCTGCCTACGCCGCCGTCGCGAACAACGGCATCTACTGCAAGCCGATCGCCATCGACGAGATCACCTCCCCGTCCGGCAAGAAGCTGGGCGGTCAGACCAAGGACTGCCAGCAGGCCGTCGATCCGGCCTTCGCCCAGGCGGCCATCTACGCGATGAAGGGCACGATCAGGAGCGGAACGGCAGTGGGCGCGCAGACGCCCGACGGAACCCAGCTGTTCGGCAAGACGGGTACCACCGACGAGGCTGACCAGATCTGGCTCGTCGGTGCGAGCTCGCGAGTCGCCACCGCCTACTGGCAGGGCAACACCGACGGTAAGAAGAACAACCTCCGTCACTACAGCAACGGTGTCGGCGGTACGTACGCCGGAGACCGCGCCAAGGTGTGGCGCGAGGCCATGACCCCGATCAACGCGATCTACCCCGCTGGCCCGTTCACGGACCCACAGCAGACCGCGATCCGCGGCAACGCCAAGGCCCTGCCGAACCTGCAGGGCAAGACGGCGGACGAGGCCCGCGCGGCGATCTCGGGCGCCGGGTTCACCTACGTCGACGGCGGAGCACGCCCCGGCCCGGGGAACCCCGGTTCCGTGACCTCCACCTCCCCGGCGGCGGGTGCGCTCCTGTCCTCGGGTTCGAGCGTCACCGTCTACACGTCGGACGGCACCCAGGCGACCGTTCCGGAGATCGGCGGCAACTCCCTCGGGGATGCCCGCTCGGCCCTGAACGACGCCGGCTTCACCAACGTCAGCATCACCGATGACTACGCCAAGGGCGGCGGCGGCAAGACCTGCAAGGTCGCCGCGGTCGACCCGGCGATCAGCGCCACGGCGAACAAGGACGACCAGGTGCGGATCAAGCTCTACGGCGACAAGGACGGCAAGGCGCCCAAGGACTGCAAGTGACCCGCAGCCGCGCCGCACTCGGCGTCCTCGCTGCAGGCGCGGCCGTCGGGGCTGCTTCGGCAGCGTGGGGCTCGCTCGTCGAACGTCGCCGCTTCGGGATCCGGTGGGAGACCGTCCCGGTGCTCCCGCCGGGTTCCCGTGACGTGACCGTCCTGCACCTGTCCGACATCCACATGGCCCCGTGGCAGGCCGACAAGCAGCAGTGGCTGCGCGACCTGAGCCTGGTCGAGCCGGACTTCATCGTGAACACCGGCGACAACCTCGGCCACGCGACCGCGAACGCTGCCGTGGAGTACGCGCTCGAGCCGTTCCGCGGGGTCCCCGGGGTGTTCGCCTACGGGTCGAACGACTTCTTCGGGCCGTCCCCGCGCAACCCGCTCAAGTACTTCTCGGGCCCGAGCCGGATGCACAAGGCGGCGGAGCCCGTCGGTCTCGACATCGACCGGCAGACGGCGTTCTTCGAGTCGCTCGGCTGGCTCGACCTGAACGACCAGGCGCACGCGATCGAGCTCCGCGGCTCCCGGTTCGAGCTGTTCGGCACCTCGGACGCGCACCGCGACTGGGACCGCCTCGACCTGCTGCCCACCAACGTCGACGAGATGCGCAGTGACGTGCCGTGGTCCGAGGACGAGGACGGCCCCGCGCCCGTCGCGATCGGTGTCACGCACGCCCCCTACCGTCGCGTGCTCGACGCGTTCGTGACGCAGGGCGCCGACATCATCTTCGCCGGTCACACCCACGGCGGCCAGGTCGCGGTCCCCGGGGTCGGTGCGCTCGTCACGAACAGCGACCTCCCCCGCCGGTACGCCAGCGGGCTGCACAAGTGGGAGCACCGCAACCACTGGTCGTGGCTCGAGGTCTCGGCCGGCCTCGGCACCTCGATCTACGCGCCCGTCCGGTTCGCCTGCCGACCCGAGGCCGTCGTGGTCACCCTCACCGCACGGGCTTCCTGAACCGACGCGCCCGGGAGTTCGCCGGATGGTCGTGAGCACCCTGGATCATCGGATAGTATTGTCTGGTTGCTCCGGTACGGAGTGATCACACCGCGGGGTGTGGCGCAGCTTGGTAGCGCGCCTCGTTCGGGACGAGGAGGTCGCAGGTTCAAATCCTGTCACCCCGACACTGTGTTGAGACAGTGGACAGCGAAGGCCCCGATCCATCAGGATCGGGGCCTTCGCTTGCATGGCTGAAGTTCGAGACCCATAGGGCATCGAGGGGCACCGACTGGTTGCCCAGGAGACTCCACTCGACGGATCCGTTGCGATCAGTCGGAGAACCTCTTCTCGCGGGCTGCAGTAGCGATGATCGGCTCCCCTGTGCTCGGTGCGTGCGGCGTTCCGCCGGCGTTGTGTCGGCCGCCGTAGGAGCACCGCACGCATCAGATCAGGGGGTCCAGCGCACGTTGTAGGTGAACGAAGCCGACCAGGAATGCCCCTGCGCACAAGTCGACGAACCGCAAGCACCATTGATGCCCGCGTTGATGTAGAAGGTTCCCGCTCCCACCCAGTACTTGCCGTTGTCAGCCTTGATGGCGACGGTCTTGCCAGAGTTCGCCGTCCCACGAGCGAAAGTCGAACCGGAAGAGTTGCGGAGAGCAAGCGTCAGCGGTGCTCCGCACCCACCGGTGTTCGTCGGACGGAACGAGACCGCGTTCTGCGCGTTGCTGTTCGTCCGCGCGACGCCGTACTTCAGCGTGAAGTTGCATTCGGAGATCGGCCCACTGAGCGTGGTGGTGGTTGCCTGGGCCGGAGCCGCCGTCAGTACGAGGCCGAGCGTCCCGACGATGGCGGCGAGCGTCATCATTGCCGAACGACGGCCGAATTTCTTGAACATGTTTTCCCCTAGGTGATGGTCGAGGTAGCACTGGTGAGCGATACCTCTTGTACTAGGCGTCGGAGCAGTGGCTCCGACACCTTCCAACCGCTCGATTGGCGGATGCTCTGGCCCGCGAACAGCGGGATGCCGTCGACGAGCACCAACGGCTCATCGTGCCGCCCAGCGGGGCGGCGATTAAGACTCCGGCGTGTAAACTAACTTCCCGCAGTCGAGTTCGTATTCGAGGGCAAATGGGGTCTTGCCCGCTTCGCGAGCTGCCGACGCCATGCGCGCGTCGTAGTCGACGAACGCTTCGTTCCCCCGCATGCCAGGCATGTCGTTCCACTCGTCCACCACCGAACGAGCTTCTTCCGGCGCGACAGTCGCCCTACTGGATCCGGGGTGCAGCGACGCGTCGATCCAGGCGCAACGCCACCACCGAGCTGCGATCTGCGCAGGAAGCATCGGCGAGTAAACCGGTTCAGGGCCGCTCGCTTCGTCGTCAAAGAAGGGCGGCGGGTCCGTCTGGAACTCCATGCCATTGGGCAGCGGCTGCCGGATCGCGGCAGTGGCAGCTGTCCATGCCCCCGTAACGTCGTGCTGAGTGATGATCGACGGCTGGGCTGATGGAGCAGCCTCGGCGGCCGAGCGTTCCTGTGAACGCACCGCACTGAACCCGACCGCGACGACCAACAGCGCTCCGAGCGCGAACATGAGTTTCGTCGATTTCTGCACGCCAACCCCCTGGCCCGGCAACGGTGCGGGAAAGGTTTCCCCGCTCAACCTTGCGTTTTCCTGGGCTCAACCTAGTGAACGGCCGAGGAAGTGCGCTGTCGGTTCTTCGCAGGACTCTCCTGTCCCCCGATCACTCGCCGCATCACGACGAGGCCTCCGGGGGGTCTGCGCCACCGAAGATTCGCGCTTCACCAGAAGCTCGCTTGCGACGCCCTTTGGTCGATGTAATGACCCCGCCGCGCTCGTCGACTGACCTCGAGCCCTTCGCAAATAGAACCGCGGTACCGTCCGCCGAAGAGAGGACAGACATCGCGCTTTGCGCGCCGCTAGCGTGAGCGAGCATCGGAGAATACACAGCGGATTCACACCGCTAACCTGGGGGAAATCTTGCGCTCGACTCGATCGTTATACGCCGCTGCGTTGGTCGCTGCCATCACCGTGAGTACGCTCACCTTGCAGCCCGATACGGCGCAAGCCGTCGCGGATCCATCCGCGGATCTCCCGGTCCCGCGCAGCGACAGCAGCGCAGCCGCACCTTCGGCGCTACCCGAGCGATCCCGTGACTCATTTTCCGGGAAGAGTTGGAAGCGGAGCACCGACGCCGTGGTGACTTCCACCGGGGATGCCGACGGCTTCTCGGTACTGCGGGGCACGGCGAAGAGCGGGTACGCGATGCAAACATTGACCACGCTTGCAGTGCCGGGGGTTGAGACCGACCAGTGGATCGGGAACACGTGCGTCACTGAGAACGGCGAGTACGTCGGCGTGGTTTACGGGCCGCGTGAGTTCACGAACGACGACCACGCGTTTAACGAGGGTGGATGGGCCGCCATCGTCGACACCGCAGACGGCTCTGTCCAGTCGCTCGGTCGGGGCTACTCGATGGCGTACTTCAACCCTGGTTGCAGTTCGACCAGCACCGTGGCGTTCTCACGCTTCGACGGCATCCGCACGCACATCGGTGCCGCCGACGCCGCGACCGGACGGCATCTCCTCGACGTCGCAGTCGATGGTCAGGTGACCTCGCCGATCGCACAGGAAGGCGGGCGCGTGCTCGCCGCTGGCCCTCACGGCATCCTGGACATCAGCGAGGACGGCGCTCGGTCGCTGGTGAAGACGCAGGGTGTTGCGTACGACCTCTCCCTCGCCGAGGACGGTGCCCTCTCCTGGATCGACCGGAAGGGCGACGTCGCCACGGTCCGGCGGCTTCACGACGCCGTCGATCCGTCCGGACCTGCCACACCGGAAGTAGTTGCGTCCGGAACGGTCAATCGAGTCGGCGTCCGTTCCGACGCTGCGGGTCGCACGTGGGTATTGGGCGCATCGAACGACCGACGCTCGGCCACACACACTTCACTGCGTTTCGCTCCTGATGTCGCCCCGACGAGCGAACTGTCCACCGAGGGAGCGGTAGCTTCCGAGACTCCGGAGGCTCTCGAAACGAACGGCGGGGCGCAAGTAGTTGTCCCACTCACGAGCACTGCCAGCGGGGCAACCGCGGAGGTCCGCGCGACCACGACTCCTGACGGGGTCCCAGCAGTCACTCAGAGCATCGACGGCACCCGCATCGACGGTCCGCGCCGCTCCGTCGCAACTCCCGCGCGCACCGCTCGCGTCACGCCGGCGGCAGCCACCGGTCTCGCCGCGACAACTGTCGGTTCGGCGAGCAACCCAGCCGAGGCCGAGCGCACCTGTGCTGTCGCGCGGAACGACGTCCGCATGCAGGCCGCACAACCTATGCCACGGCAGGTGGAGTGGGCGGTGAACCGGGCCGTGCGCGGCGAACTCACCGAAGCACGACCGGCGAACTGGCGTAACCTCGCGATGTCCGCGTACACGCCACAGGGCATGTTTCCCCGCACCGCGTTGACGGGCGGTGGCCAGATCCCGGATCAGGTGCTGCTGGGCGTCCTCATGCAGGAGTCAAACCTGTGGCAAGCATCGAGATACACGAGCCCCGGGGAGACCGGGAACCCGCTCATCGGGAACTTCTACGGTACTGACCGCGACGCCTCGACCAGCGAGGCCTCGTTCTGGAAGGTCGCGTTCGACAATGCCGATTGCGGGTACGGCGTGGGCCAGATCACGGACGGGATGCGCGTCTCGAGCTCGTCGCCGGCGAACAACCCGGCGATGCCCGCAGCGAAGCAGCAGGCGGTCGCGGTGGACTACCAGGCGAACATCGCACGTGCGCAGCAGATGCTGGCGGCCAAGTGGAATCAGCTCCAGGCCAAGGGCATCACGATCAACAACAACGACCCCTCGAAAATCGAGAACTGGTTCGGGGCAGTGTGGATCTACAACACTGGCTACCAGGGCCCGGATGACAAGGGGTATGAGGGTCTCGGCTGGTCGAACAACCCGGGCAACCCCAACTACCCGCAGAACCGACTACCTTTCCTGGACGGACGTCCGTCCGACGCCTCCAAGCCGCAGAACTGGCCGTACCCCGAGAAGGTCATGGGTTTCGCCGCCTTCTCCCAGGGCCTGATCGAACGACAGACGGCGCGCGGTGGCCCTGAGGAGGTCGGTGGGTTTCGGACTGCATCGTGGAACGGTGGCGATGTGGAAGGCCCGCGCAACCGCAGCAAGGTGAAGCCTCCGCTGGATACTTTCTGCAACCCGAAGGTTAACGCGTGCAACACCGGCGCCGCTCCCGGATGCACCCGGGTCGACTCGCACTGCTGGTGGGAGGCCAAGGCGGTCTGGAAGCAGGACTGCGCGACCACCTGCGGCGTCGCGTTCCACCGCTTCTCGCCGGCATCGTCCTATATGACCGAGGCAAGCGCGTCCGTCGGCAAGTCGCCGAGCTTCCCGCCGGCCTGCGCGAGGACCGCCGAGCTGCCGTCCGTGGCAAAGATCGTGGACGACCTCAGTCTCTCGGTCGAGAGTTCGACTATGTCCCAGAAGCCCGTGAACCCAGCATGCGGGAGCCCCGTCGCGTCGCAAGGATCATTCCGGTTCGACTTCGGTCGTGCCTCCGACGGGTCATACCCATCGAAGATCGACACGCATCAGCTCGGCGGCGGCTTCAACGGGCATTTCTTCTTCACGCATACGAGGGCCGACGCCGCTGGTTACCCGTCCCGAGTCAGCGGGACATGGAACCTCGGCGAATCGATGGCTGGGAAGTGGGGACGCGTTTACGTCCATACTCCGGACCATGCCGCCTGGACGCAGCAAGCCGTCTACCAGGTGGACCGCGGGGACGGGAAGCCGGTGAGTCGTGCGCTCCCCCAACGGACCTACGCCAACACGTGGCGGTCCATCGGTGTCTTCCAGTTCAGTGGCACGCCGAAGGTCACACTGACAAATCTGACCGCTGACGGAGAAGACTACCTCGACGACATCGCCTGGGATGCGGTCGCGTTCGAGCCACTCAGCGCCAAGCCGAAGGACATCATCGTCAGCATGGGCGACTCGTTTTCCTCGGGTGAGGGCGCGCGGGGCACGAAGAACGGCAACCCCTACTACGCGGAGACAGACAACTTCGGCACCGAGGAGCGTTCCAGGAACGCCTGCCACCGCTCGGATGCGTCGTGGTCGCGCAAGGCAGCCGTCTCAACGTCGACGATGTCCATTGGTGCCCGGGCTGACGCGAATGACCCCACACTCGACTACCATTTCATCGCCTGCAGCGGCGCTGTCGCAGCCGATGTCAGCGCTAATGCGGCCGGAGAGCGAGGCACGAAGACCAGGGAACTCCCGCAGATCGAACAGGGCTACCTGGACGAGAACACGACCCTCGTCACGATCACGATCGGTGGGAACGACATCGGGTTTTCCGACGTGGTCCGACAGTGCGTCGTCGCGGGCAAGCTTCAGACCCCATGCCGCGAGCTCCCACAGCTATCGAACGGCAAGAGCTTGGAGAACAAGACCAAGGACCTCACGGACGCGTCCGAAGACAAGGTCCTTGAGGTACTTTCCTCGATCCAGCAAGCCGCGCCCAATGCGAAGATCGCAATCCTCGGGTACCCGCCGATGTTCTCGAACGGCGTTTCCTGCGTGAGCATCAAGGCCGTCGACCAAGAGTGGCTCGATGCCGCGGCCGAACACCTCAACGCGACGGTGAAAGCCGCCGCAGCACGGGCTAACCGAGCGGGACATGCCGTCTACTTCGGCGACCCCAAGACCACCTTCTCCGGCCGGAACATCTGTTCGAGCAGCCCTGCGATCAACGGCCTCGTAGAGTACGACGCGAAGAATGGGGGTACCCCTTGGAACGGGGACAAGCCCTTGGTCGACTTCCCTTGGCCCGGTGACAACGTGCAGTGGGGTGTGTCGCAGCAGAGCTTCCACCCAAATACCGTCGGCACAGGGCTGTACGCCACCGTCCTGCAGGACACACTCAGGGGACGCTATTGACAACTCAATCGCAGGCTCGTTCCGCCAGGGCTGGTTTCGCCCTCGCATTCCTCTTGTCCGTGACAGGATGCAGCGCTGAGGCGAAGGTCACTTCTAACATGGACGACGCCGCACGGCAGGTGCGGGAGCGCGTGGCGGTCGTGGCCGACGAGAGTGGGAGCCTCACCGAGCTGCGCCGTCGGGTAATAGCTGGCGAGGCCTACACGCTGCTCCTCCCGGACGCCAACCCCGAAGACATCCGGACGACCGAGCCCTTCCCGACGACGGCCATCACCGCGCTGCACTCAACCGGTGGCCGACTCGAGCTCGAGCTGTTCACCACCGGCCACGGGTCACGCCAGACCGGTTGGTTCGGTGACGAGGCGATCAACGTTTTCGGGTGCGCCCGGGTGACAGCGGAGCCCGGTGGGGGCGCCTCGGCGCGCGGCACGACCTGCGGTCGCACAGTGCTGGAGGTGTTCCCCGAACCATGGGAACAGGTCAGACTTCACCCCTGACGTCGCGAGGACGTGGAAGCCTGCATGCTCCTAGAAGACCGGGCGCCGCACCCCGTCCGGCTCGTGGCCGGTCAGGCCAGGGACCCAACGCCCGTTGCGGATGCTTGAGGCCTTCCAAGGCTCCCCCCTAAAAAAATGTTCAGAGTCAGAGGCTCCGCACGGGCCGTTGGACGACGCTCCGATGGAGAACGTGACCGCACCGGGTCAACGCTGCTCCTGCTCGACACGACTCCGGAGGAGATCCGGACGACGGAATCGTTCCCGGTGACGGTGATTACGGACCTCCGCCGTGACGGCAACCGCGTCAACGTCAACGTCAACGTCAACGTCAAGATGTACACGACCGGGCAGGGCTCGTTCGGCGCGAGCTCGTTCGGCGACGAGTCCGTCAACGCATCGGGCATGCAGCGCGGCGACACCGTGTGGGCGGTGGTCGCCGCCCCCTGGGTCGAGGTCCGACTCCGTCCGTGATCGGGGCGCTCATCGTCGCGGCGATGTGTCCGGTGGCCCATCGTGCGGCGTGCGACACATCCGCGCGGCACCACGGCCGATACGCTCGCGACCGTCATGGACATCCCCGATCGACTCACTGCCCTCCTCGCGCAGATCGCCGCGCAGTTCCCCGACATCGCCGACGACCCGGTGCTGACGCAGAACCTGGTCGAGAACGTGACGTCGATGATCGCCGAGGCGCACGAGCGCTACGCAGCTGGAGCCGAGGCCAGCGTGGTGAGCAACGCCTACCTGGATCCCGACCACCTGGCGACCGGCAGTCTGCACGCCGAGCAGGCGCAGCACCCGGCCGGTGCCATGCTCGCGGCGGAGATGCTGTTCGACGCCTACCTGCCGGTCTTCGTCGACGAGGTCGGTGCGACGTCCACCGCCGAGGTCCTGCGGGCCACGAGGGCCCTGCACGCCGGCATCTGGAGCCGGTTCCCGGCCGGGGCAGTCGCGTACACGGAGGCACTGCGCCAACGCCTCACCACGGCGCACCTGGACTCCCGCACCCGGATCGCGCGGGACCTGCACGACCGCGTCGCCCACGGCATCCTCGCCGGGTTGCAGCGCCTCGACCTCGTCCTGCTGACGGACCCGCCGTCCGACGAGCGCGCCGACCAGCTCGAGGACGCCGCACGGCTGCTCCGGAGCGCCCTCGGCGACGTGCAGGACCTCGCGGTGAGCCTGCACGCCCGGGTCGGGGATGCCCTGCTCGACGATGCGCTCCGACGGCACGTGCGCGACCTGTTCCCCGACGACGACCGGCTGTCCATCGAGTCGACGGGGACGCCCGCTGCGCTGCCGAACTGGCAGGCCGAGGAAGCGCTGACGATCCTGCTCGAGGCGCTCACGAACCGCAGCAAGCACGCCCCGGGCTCGACGACCTCGGTGCGCTTCGCGTGGTCCGCCGCCGCCGTGGTCGTGACGGTCGCCGACGACGGCCCGGGCTTCGACGTGCAGGGCGACGCCGGCGGCCGCCTCGGGCAGCAGACGATGCGCGAGCGCGCCGCGGTGATCGGCGCTCGGCTCGCCGTCGAGAGTTCCCCGGGCACCGGCACCACCGTCCGCCTGACGATCCCGAAGGGCACCCTGTGACCGTCACCCACGTCGCCATCGTCGACGACCACCGGCTGTTCCGCGAAGGACTCGCCACGATCCTGGCCGCCGTCCCCACGATCCGCGTCGTCGCACACGGCGAACGACCGTCCGACGTCCTCGACTCCCCCGAGGCCGCCGCCATCGACGTCCTGCTCCTCGACGTCGAGCTCGACGGCCCGCCGGCGCGCACCACGATCGCCACCGTGCGCCGCACCCGCCCGGACATCCGCGTCGTGGTGCTCACGATGCACCGCGACGCCGTTCTCCGTCGTACCCTGCTCGACGCCGGTGCGGTCGACTTCGTCACGAAGGACACCCCGAGCCGCGAACTCGTCGACCGCATCGCCCGGGCAGCCCAGGCCGATGCGGCACCCGTCACGTTCCCCGTCGACCTGGTCACCGAGGCCCGTGCCGGCTCACCGTTGAGCGACCGCGAGCTCGAGGTCCTGCGACTCCTCGCCGCCGCGCGCACCAACGCCGAGATCGCCGCCGACCTGCAACTCGCGATCGGCACCGTCAAGCGGCACGTCTACAACGTCTTCCGCAAGCTCGACGTCGGGTCCCGCGTCGGGGCGGTCGCTGCAGCCACGCGCCTGGGCCTGCTCACCTGAGGCACCACACGAACGAGTGAGCAGAAGAAGTCGAGTCACGAGCGGTGGCCCGACATCTTCTGCTCACTCGACGAACGAACCCGGACTAGCCGACGGACGACGCCCCGGCGCCAGCTGACGCACCCGCGGGCACGAGCTTGCCGGCGGCGTGCAGCCCGGCCACGACGTCGAGCGCCTGGTGCCGGTACCGCGCCTGCGCAGCGCCGGGCGACACGATCACACCGTTCGCCCCCGTCGACGCCACGAGCGCGTTGATCTTCTCCGCGACCTGTTCGGCGTTGCCGTAGGCCTGACGCTCGGTGCGAGCCGCGATGAACCGACGCTCCAGGTCGTTGAACTCGTACGCACGCGCCTCGTCCATCGACACCGGCTCGGGCTTCCGGCCGGAGCGCATCCGGATGAAGGAGATCATGCCCGGCGCGCTCTGCTCCTCGATCACGGCAGGGTCCTCGTCGGTGACGACCTGCACGCCGATCAGCGCGTTCGGCGTCTGCCGGAAGCGCGACGGACGGAACGAGTCGCGGTACAGGGCGAGCGCCGCCTCGGTGTTGTCCGACGCGAAGTGGTGGGCGAAGGCGAACGAGATGCCGAGCGCACCCGCGACCTGGGCGCTGTAGCCGGAGGACCCGAGCAGCCAGAACTCCGGCACGTCCCCGTACCCGGGCACGGCGCGGATGCGGGACAGCGGGTTCGCCTCGTCCATCCCGGTGAAGAAGCCGATGAGGTCGGCAAGCTGCTGCGGGAAGTCGTCGACGTCGAGTCGGTCGGTTCGGCGCAGCGCCATGGCGGTCGCGCCGTCGGTGCCGGGAGCGCGCCCGAGCCCGAGGTCGACCCGGTCGCCGTACAGGGCACGGAGGGTACCGAACTGCTCGGCGACGACGAGGGGCGCGTGGTTCGGCAGCATGACGCCACCGGATCCGATGCGGATCGTCGAGGTGGCCGCGCCCACGGCGCTCAGCAGCACCGCCGGGGCCGAGGACGTGATGCCCGGCATCCCGTGGTGCTCGGCGACCCAGAACCGCTCGTACCCGAGCTGCTCGGCGTGCACGGCCATGTCGATGGACCCCTGCAGGGCCTCGGTGTTGGACTGGCCGTACTCGCGGGTGGCCAGGTCGAGGACGGACAGGTGCAGGGTGTCGTCGGTCATGTGGTCACCAACGCGCTCCGGCGCACCTGCATTCCACGCGGCACCGGGACCTCGACCGGTCAGGACATGCCGCCGCACCGCCGCCGACCGGTCACCAGGTGACGCTTGGAGGTTGCGGCACCGACAGTCCGCGACCACTCGGCTGACGCACGCGGCGTGCCCTGGACGCGCGATGCGACGGCCGGGAGGCCCGTGGCGGGGCCGCGCCGCGCCTCCCGGCCGGCCTTCGGTTCCGTCTCGGACGCCGAGCGGTCACGACGTGCCGCGCGCGCCTTTCGGACCGGTCACGGACGGTCGCTCGACGGGCGCACCGCCGACGCGGCGTGACCGCGCGGCGAACCCAAGCGGGGTGTCGTGACCGGCAAGTGGACACGATCAGGGCGCATCATCGACGGGACGCGACCACTCGACGAATCCGACGTCGTGTCGTCGCCAGCCGGCACGAGCGGTCAGGCGCCGTCGAGGCGGCCGCCGGACTCCGTCAGGTAGCAGTTGGCGCAGAGCGACTCGTAGGCGACGTCGACACCGTCGATCGCGACCTGGGAGCCGTCGAAGACGAAGCGGCCGTCGACCGTGCGGGCGTTGAAGACCGCCTTGCGGCCACAGCGGCAGATGGTCTTGAGTTCCTCGAGGGAGTGCGCGACCTCGAGCAGGCGGGCGCTGCCGGGGAACGCCTCGGTGCGGAAGTCCGTGCGGATGCCGTAGGTGATCACGGGGACCTGGTCGAGGACCGCGATGCGCAGCAGGTCGTCGACCTGGCGCGGGGTGAGGAACTGCGCCTCGTCGACGAGCACGCAGCTGACCGGACGCACCATGCCGTCCAGGCGGTCCGACTCGGGGTCGACGGCTCCGGCGGCGGTGACGGCGTCGCGGACGTCGGCATCCGGCGAGAACACGATGTCGACGGTCCGGGTGACGCCGAGGCGGGAGACGATCTCACGGTCGCCCTTGGTGTCCACCGCGGGCTTGGCGAGCAGCACCCGGTGCCCGCGCTCCTCGTAGTTGTAGGCGGCCTGCAGCAAGCCCGTGCTCTTGCCGCTGTTCATCGCGCCGTAGCGGAAGTAGAGCTTCGCCACTACGCGAGGAACCCGTCCTCGGCGGCCCGACGGATGAGGTCGGACTTCTTCGAGGCGGGGCGGCCCACCTTGCTGTACTTCTCGCGCACGCGACGCAGGTAGGTCTTCGCGGTCTCGTACTGCACGTTCATCTGCGCGGCGACCTCGTTCGTCGAGTAGCCGGACACGTAGAGCCGCAGCGCCTCTTCCTCACCGGCGCTGAGCTTCGGCCGCTGGTGCGCGGTGGCCCCCGTCGGCAGCGGACGCCACTCGCGGGGCTGCGGGGTCTCGCGGGCGACGCCCATGATCTCGCGCGCGACGTCCATGACCTCGCGCATCGGCAGCGACTTCGACAGGAACGCCGCGGCGCCGGCGGCCAGGGCGCGGTCGCGGGACTCACGGCTGTCGACGCTCGAGAGCACGATCACCTTCGCCCCGGCGGCACGGCAGGTGCGCACGCGGGCTTCGATGGAGACGGGTTCCTTGAGCTGGAAGTCGAGGAACACCAGGTCGGTCGGGAAGCTGTCGCTGTGGACCATCTCGAGCCAGGTGTGCGCGGTCAGGGCCAGGTCGAAGTCGAACGCGTTCACCGCGATCCAGCTCGACAGGCTGTCCAGCAGCACCTCGTGGTCGTCGAGGATGGCCAACCGAACACGTCGTGCTCCCGGGTTCGGGAGGGACGGCGACCCCTCCGAGAGCCTGTTCGGGTCAGTGCTGGTCATAGGAGAACCTTAGTGCGAGGGCGGAAGGACGGACTGCGACGTCGAGGTCGGGGAACGTCACGCGGAGGACGGCGAAGTACGGGTCGAAGGTGCGGTGGATGCCGATGTCGGAGTCCGCGACGGCGAGCTCCATCACGACCTCCACGCGGGCTGGTGGCGTGGCCGGCGTCGGCGCGCCAGCCGGCGACGCGGGGCCCGACGCGGGGCCTGACGCGGGGCCTGACGCGGAGCCTGACGCAGCGTCGGCTCGTCGCACCGTCGTCCGGAACCCGGCGGGGTCGACCGTCGAGGCGCGCAGGGCCGCTCGGACGAAGGTGCGGACCACCGTCCGCTGGTCGGTGTCGAGCGTCGCGATGAGGCCGTCGGGGTCGTCGACCAGCGGTGCTGCACCGCCGTCCACCCGGACGGCGAGCTCGAACCAGGTGCGGTCCGCGTCGGCGACCATCGACGCCCGGATGCCGTCGGCGATCGCACGCGCACGGGCACGGTCGGCGTCGGTGATGACGTCGCGCGTGCGGAGCTCGGCGAAGAACGGGGCGACGTCACGGGACAGGATGGTCGAATGGTCCTGCTGCACGCTCGCCGCGATGCCGTCCCGCTCGGCGCGAGCGACGGAGTACGACCCGGCACGGATCTGCACCCGCTCGGCGAGCCCCGCGAAGGTCCGTGCGAACACCGCCGCAGCAGCGGTCAGCACGAGTGTCGGGGCCGCGGCCAGGAACGCCGCGACGGCGACCGGCACCTCGTGCGGGAACTCCGCTGCGCCCGCCCCCCAGGCGACGGCGTTGACCGCGGCCAGGACGAGCCCGCCGATCGTCAGGTCGGTCCACGGTCGGTACGGGGCGACCATCACGATGCCCGTCGCGGTGAGCAGGGACATGAAGTCGTTCAGGGCGCTGCGGTCCGGCCCCCACTGCGCGGCGATGCTCGCGACCGAGGCCAGGCCGAGCAACCCGACGTGTGCGATGAAGGCCCAACGGGGGAACGGCGCGCGGAACGGACTCGAGGCGGTGAACACCACCACCGCCGAGGCCGCGACGAGCAGCACCGTGAGGGCGCTCAGCGTGGGGCTGCCCACGACGTCGCGGTCGAAGATCGACACGAGCAGGGCCCAGACGACGCTGCCCGCCCCGAGCACGACGACGAGCGGGCGGGACCCCATCGCGCCGAGCGGGTCGTACTGCTGCGCGGTGCGGCGGGGACCAGGGCGGGTCGCCCGGCCCGGACGGACCGCGGTCACCGCACAGCCCCTCGGTCGTCGGCGGCGGCCGGCACGGTGACGGCACCGGTGACCGGCACGTACGGCACCGTCATCATCACGCTCGTCCCGGAACCCGGCGACGACCAGATCTGGACGTCACCCCCGACCCGTCCGATGCGGTCGCGGACCGACCCGCGGAGCCCCATCCGGTCGGCGCCGGTGGCGTCTTCGTCGAACCCACGACCGTCGTCCACGACCATGACGGTGCAGGACGCACTGTCGTCGAACACGCTGACCTCGGCTGCGTCGGTGCCGGCGTGCTTCCGCACGTTCGCCAGGCACTGCGCGACGGCCCGGACGATCGCCGACAGTGCGCGTTGGTCGAGGCGGTCGAGCGCCGAGGTGTCACCGGACACGGTGACGTCGAGTCCGAGCGCACGGTGCTCGTCGACCATGCTGCCGAACGTCTCGGCCGCCGCACCCGGGCGCGGACGGGCGGCCGGGGCGAGCCAGCCCTTGCCGGTGAGCACCGCGACGTCCGCGTCGACGGTCTCGGCGAGGTGCGGGTCCATCGGACCGTCCGGTGCCAGCGCGATGGCACCGAGGTGGTTGAGCACCGTGTCGTGCAGGATCGCGGACGCCTCGGCCTCGACCCCGGCACGGTAGGCGGAGACGTGCTCTTCGCGGGCCGAGCGCAGGAGCTCGGGCTGCACCCGTTCGCTCCGTCCCGTGCTGCGAGTCGTGAAGAGCACGAGCGAGACCACGAAGCCCAGGGTGATCCAGGCCAGGATGAGCGGCCGGGGCGGCGCACCGTCCTGCGCGATGGCGATCCAGGTGGCGAGTCGCCCGGTCAGGAAGCCCACGAAGGACCACAGCACGACGCGGCGCGGCACGGCACCGGCTCCCCCGACCAGGATGAGCGGGATCACCACGAGGGACATCAGGTACGAGGTCACCCAGCCGGTCGGGACCTGCTGCTGGACCCCGACGGCGAACCACCAGGCGCAGACGCCGCCGACCGCCAGGAACGCGATCGCCGAGAGCCGGGTGCCGAACTGCACGTGCACGCCGATCATGGCGAGCATGGGGACGACCGCCAGCGCGGTGCCGACCACCTGCACCCCGGGCTCGGACAGGCCGTAGAGCACGAGCGTGATCACCGCGGCCACCAGGGACCCGACGGCGCCGGCGTGGAAGGCGCGCACGGTCGACCACGCGTTCACTCGCGGCGCGAGGTGCGTGGGGATGCCGAGCACGAGGTGAGTCCTTTCGGGTGGCGAGGGCGCCGTCCACGATCCAACCACCGGAGCAGCGGCCGTGTACCCCGAAACCCGGGCCGTACGGCGACCCGCTCGATGATAGCCACCCGACCTCGGGTCTTGCTGTCCCCCGAACGTGGACCGGCCAGCGCCCGGCGGATCACCGATCAGAAGAGCGTCTGCGACACCTGGGGCCGGAGCAACCGTCGGTCGAACCCGGGGTCGGCACGCTTCAGCGGCGAGACCGTCGGCACCGACTGCTCCTGCGGCGGGCCGTCCGGCACACCCGGCGGCAGCGCACGCGGCCCCGAGAACCCCATCGACCCCGTGGCCGGGTCCACCCGCCCGAGCCCCACCCCGTGCGCCGCCAGGATCGGCCGGATGCGCTCCGACAACCACCGCCGGTAGTCCTTGGGTGCGTAGGTGTTGTCGAGGTACATCGCGCGGTACCGCTGCACCAGGTCGGGCCGTTCACGGCCGAGCCACTCGAACCACCACGGCTTCACACCCGGCCGCAGGTGCAGCGCCGAGTACGTGATGCTCGTCGCTCCGGCCGCGACCGACCGACCGACGGCGTCGTCGAGGTGCGCCCGGGTGTCGGTGATGTAGGGCAGCACGGGCATCAGGAACACGGAGCAGTCGAGCCCCGCGTCACGGATGGCACGCACGGTCGCGAGCCGCGCCGACGTCGTCGGGGTGCCCGCCTCGACCGACTGCTGCAACGAGTCGTCGTACACGGCGATCGACATCGCGAGGTCCACCGGCACGACCTTCGCCGCCTCGGCCAGGAGCGGCAGGTCGCGCCGCAGCAGCGTGCCCTTCGTCAGGATGCTGAACGGGGTGCGCGACTCCGCCAGCGCCTCGATCACCCCGGGCATCAGCCGGTAGCGTCCCTCGGCCCGCTGGTACGGGTCGGTGTTCGTGCCGAGGGCCACCGGGTGGCGGTCCCACGTGGGCTTGCCGAGCTCACGACGCAGCACGTCGGCGACGTTCGTCTTCACCACGATCTGCTGGTCGAAGTCGGCGCCGCCGTCGAACTCCAGGTACGTGTGCGTCGGGCGGGCGAAGCAGTACACGCAGGCGTGGCTGCACCCGCGGTAGGGGTTGATCGTCCAGCCGTACGTGCCGGACCCGTCTGCGCTCGGCACCCGGTTCAGGGCGCTCTTCGCCAGGACCTCGTGGAAGGTCACCCCAGTGAACTCGGGCGTCGTCACGCTCCGGACGAACCCGCTGTTCGATTCCATCCCGGGCAGCGCGTCGCTCTGCTCCGCGTCGATCGCCTGTCCACTCCACCGCATGTCGTCATTCGAACACACGTTCGAACGGACTGCAAGCCGGAGCGGATCGCTGCAGGCCTCAGTGGTGCAGGCCGAGCACCTTCGCCGTGCGCTCGAGCGTGGCGTCGGCCAGCTCCGGGTCGTCACCGAGGTCCTGCCCGTACGTCGGCACCATGGCGCGGACGTCGTCCTGCCAGCCGTCCCACCGGTCGGGGAAGCACCGGTGCAGCATCGTGAGCATGATCGGCACGGCCGTCGACGCACCCGGTGACGCCCCGAGCAGCCCCGCGATGGAGCCGTCGGCGGCGGTGATGACCTCGGTGCCGAACTGGAGCACGCCGCCCTTGTCCTTGTCGGGCTTGATCACCTGGACGCGCTGCCCGGCCGTGATGCGGTGCCAGTTCTCGGGCTCGGCGCTCGGCATGAAGTCACGGAGCGCCTCGAACTTGGTGCGCTTCGAGGCGAGGAGCTGACCGACCAGGTAGCGGACCAGGTCGAAGTTCGAGAACGCCACGCTCAGCATCGGGCGGAGGTTGTGCGGTCGGATCGAGCGGAACAGGTCGAGCACCGATCCCTGCTTCAGGAACTTCGGGCTGAACCCGGCGTACGGGCCGAACATCAGCGACGAACCACCGTCGACGATGCGGGTGTCGAGGTGCGGCACCGACATCGGCGGGGCACCGACACTCGCCTTGCCGTAGACCTTGGCCGAGTGCTTCTGCACCACCTCGGGGTCGTCGGTCCGCAGGAACTCCCCCGACACCGGGAAACCGCCGTAGCCGCGGATCTCGGGGATGCCGGACTTCTGCAGCAGGTGCAGGGCGCCACCACCGGCGCCGACGAAGACGAACTTCGCGGCGATCCGCTGCGTCGACCGACCGATCTCGTTGCGGACGTTGAGCACCCAGCCCTCGGACACCTTCGAGCGGGTCAGGTTGGTGACCTGGTGCGAGGGCTCCATCTCGACGCCGTCGAGCTCGAGCTGGTCGAAGAGCTGGTGGGTGAGCGACCCGAAGTCGACGTCCGAGCCGGCCGCCGAGTACGTCGCAGCGATCGGCTGGTCCTTCTTGCGACCGGGGATGAGCGCCGGTGCCCACTGCCGGATCTGTGCGGGGTCGTCGGAGAACTCGATGCCGGCGAAGAGCGGGTGGTCGCGCATCGCTTCGTACCGCGCACGCATGTAGGCGACGTTGGCCTCGCCCCAGACGAAGGAGATGTGCGGCGTCGGGTTGATGAAGTTCGTCGGTTCCGGCAGCACGCCGGTCTCGACCAGGTGCGCCCAGAACTGTCGCGAGACCTGGAACTGTTCGTTGACCGTGACCGCCTTCGCGATGTCGACGCGGCCGTCCGGCAGTTCGGGCGTGTAGTTCAGCTCGCACAGCGCCGAGTGCCCGGTCCCCGCGTTGTTCCACGGGTTCGAGGACTCCTGCGCGACCGTGCCGAGCCGCTCGTACACGCGGATCTTCCAGCTCGGTTCGAGCTTGTGGATGATGGCCCCGAGCGTGGCACTCATGATGCCTCCGCCGATCAGGACGACGTCGATGGGGTCCACCTGCTTCTCTGCCACCCGTCGATCCTACCGGCGTCCCCCGACAGACGGACGGGAGGCCCGTGGCGGTGTCGCCACGGGCCTCCCGTCCGTCTGCTGGTCGCGCTCGGCGCGCGCTACGCGTCGACGGAGCGACGCGCGACGATGGTCTCGGCGATCTGCACCGCGTTGAGCGCGGCGCCCTTGCGCAGGTTGTCGTTGCTGACGAACAGCACCAGGCCGCGGCCCTCGGGCGCGGACTGGTCGGCGCGGATGCGGCCGACGAACGCCGGGTCCTGGCCCGCGGCCTGCAGCGGGGTCGGGACGTCGGACAGCTCGACGCCGGGCGCGCTCGACAGGATCTCGGTCGCGCGCTCGGGCGACAGCGGACGCTCGAACTCGGCGTGCACCGAGATGGAGTGACCGGTGAACACGGGGACGCGCACGCACGTGCCCGCGACGAGCAGGTCGGGGAGCTCGAGGATCTTCCGGCTCTCATTGCGGAGCTTCTTCTCCTCGTCGGTCTCGCCCAGACCGTCCTCGACGATGCTGCCGGCGAGCGGCACGACGTCGAACGCGATCGGGCGGACGTACTTGACCGGCTCGGGGAACGTCACGGCGGATCCGTCGTGCGTCAGCGCAGCGGTGTCCTGCTCGAGGGCGGCCTTCGCCTGGCCCAGGAGTTCCTCGACGCCGGCGAGCCCGGAGCCGGAGACCGCCTGGTAGGTCGTGGCGACGAGGCGACGGAGCCCGGACTCGGTGTCGAGCACCTTGAGCACCGGCATGATCGCCATGGTCGTGCAGTTCGGGTTCGCGATGATGCCCTTGGGCGCCTGGTCGATGGCGTGCGGGTTCACCTCGCTCACGACGAGCGGGACGTCGGGGTCCATGCGCCAGGCGCTCGAGTTGTCGACGACGAGCGCCCCGGCAGCGGCGAACTTCGGCGCCAGGGCCCGCGAGGCGGTGGCCCCGGCGGAGAACAGCGCGATGTCGATGCCGGACGGGTCGGCGAGCTCGGAGTCCTCGACCACGATCTGCTCGCCGCGGAACGGCAGCGTCGTGCCGGCGGAACGAGCGCTCGCGAAGAAGCGGACCCGGTCGGCCGGGAACGCGCGCTCCTCGAGCAGGCGGCGCATCACGGCGCCGACCTGGCCGGTGGCGCCGACGACGGCGACGGTGAGGGTGGTCATGCGGTGCTCCTGGTGGTTCAGCGGATCAACGAGCCGGCGGGCGTCAGCGGCCGGTGCCGGCGTAGACGACGGCCTCGGCGTCGGCGTCGAGGCCGAACGCGCTGTGCACGACCCGCATCGCCTCGTTCAGGGTGTCGGCGCGGGTCACGACCGAGATGCGGATCTCGGACGTGGAGATCATCTCGATGTTGATCGACGCGTCGTGCAGGGCGCGGAAGAGCTGCGCCGAGACACCGGCGTTCGTGCGCATCCCAGCGCCGACCAGGGCGAGCTTGCCGATCTGGTCGTCGTACTGGATGCTCTCGTAGCCGATGTCGGCCTTCGCGACCTCGAGTGCCGTCAGCACCGTCTGGCCCTGGTCCTTCGGCAGGGTGAACGAGATGTCCGTCCGCCCGGTCGACGCAGCCGACACGTTCTGGACGATCATGTCGATGTTCGCCCCGGCGCGCGCGACGTTGGTGAAGATCTCAGCGGCCTTGCCCGGCTGGTCCGGGACCCCCACGACGGTGATCTTCCCCTCGGAGAGGTCTCCGGCGATCCCGGTGATGATCGGTTCTTCCACGGTTTCCCCCTCGGCAGGGTTGTAGACGATGGTGCCCTCGTTGTTGTTGAACGAGGACCGGACGTGCAGCGTGACCCCGTGCCGACGGGCGTACTCGACGGCGCGGATGTACAGGACCTTGGCACCCGAGGCTGCGAGCTCGAGCATCTCCTCGCTGGTGACGCGGTCGACCTTGCGGGCCTTCGGCACGACACGGGGGTCGGCGGTGAAGATGCCGTCGACGTCGGTGTAGATCTCGCAGACGTCGGCGTCGAGCGCTGCGGCGAGGGCGACGGCCGTGGTGTCGGAGCCGCCGCGACCGAGCGTGGTGATCTCGCCCGTGGTGCGGTTGAAGCCCTGGAACCCGGCGACGATCGCGACGTGGCCGGAGTCGAGCGCCTCACGCACGCGCTTCGGGGTGACGTCGACGATGCGGGCCTTGCCGTGCTGGGCGTCGGTGAGCATGCCGGCCTGGCTGCCGGTGTACGACGACGCTTCGACCCCGAGGCTCTTGATCGCCATCGCGAGCAGCGCCATCGAGATGCGCTCCCCCGCGGTCAGGAGCATGTCGAGTTCACGGCCGGCGGGGATCGGCGTGACGGAGTGCGCCAGGTCGACGAGTTCGTCGGTGGTGTCGCCCATCGCCGACACCGCCACGACCACGTCGTTGCCGGCCTTCTTCGTCTCGACGATCCGCTTCGCCACGCGCTTGATGCTCTCGGCGTCCGCGACGGATGAACCACCGAACTTCTGCACGATCAAGGCCACTGGCTGGTACTCCCGGAGACGGCGACACCGCGAGGTCACGCGGTCTCACAATGGTAGAGGGTGTTTCGGGGATGTTGCGTGCGAGCGGGCCCCGACGCAAGGATCCTGCGTGGGGGTCAGCCGCCGACGACGCGGCGGCCTTCGAAGGCACGACCGAGCGTGACCTCGTCGGCGTACTCCAGGTCGCCACCGACCGGCAACCCCGACGCGAGCCGCGTGGTGCGGATGCCCATCGGGACGAGCAGCCGGCTGAGGTAGGTCGCCGTCGCCTCGCCCTCGAGGTTGGGGTCGGTCGCGATGATGACCTCGGCCACGGTGCCGTCGGCCAGGCGCGTCATGAGCTGCTGGATGCGCAGGTCGTCCGGGCCGATGCCGTCGATCGGGCTGATCGCCCCGCCGAGCACGTGGTACAGCCCACGGAACTCGCGGGTCCGCTCGATCGCCGCGACGTCCTTCGCCTCTTCCACCACGCAGATGGTGGCGGGCGAACGACGCGGGTCACGGCAGATGCTGCACTGCACGTTCTCGGTGACGTTGCCGCAGATCTCGCAGAAGCGGACCCGCTCCTTGACGTCGGCGAGCAGCTCGGACAGTCGGCTCGGGTCGAACGACTCGGTCTGCAGGATGTGGAAGGCGATGCGCTGCGCCGACTTCGGGCCGATGCCGGGCAGGCGGCCGAACTCGTCGATGAGGTCCTGGACGATCCCGTCGTACATCAGGCACCGTCCTGGTGGAGGGCGGTCTCCTCGATGAACTGAGCGTTGAGGATCTCACGCACGACCGCCTCGCCGTACCGACCCGCGACCGGCGCGCGGCGCGCGGGCGGCGCGGTGCGCGGAGCAGCGGCGGCAGGTGCCGACGGCTGGGACGCGCGCTGCGGCGCGGCCTGCTGCGCCGGGGCCGCCGGCGCGGCGGCTGCGGTCGCCGCGCCGCGACCGATCCCCGGGTCGGGGAACGGTGCGCCGTC
>NZ_KB714631.1:425638-430585 GCF_000349565.1 Curtobacterium flaccumfaciens UCD-AKU | reverse complement strand
GGGGAACGGTGCGCCGTCGTCGTACGGTTCGTCGTCGAGCGGGTAGTCGTCGACGGGAACGCCCGGCACGACGGGACCGCCGGGAGGCACGGCTGCCGCTCCAGACGCCGCCTGCTGCCCCGGGCTGGTCGGCTGGTCGGGCTGCCCACCCGTGGCACCAGCAGGTCGCGCGGGTGCTGCTGGCTGCGTCGGCTCCGTCGTGGTGGTCTCGGCGGGGGCGACCGGTGCGGACGCCGGTGCGGTGCCGAACGGTGCTGCCCAGCTCGGCTCGACGGACTCCGGGACGGCGTCGGCGGTGGGGTCGTTGGCGGGGATCGTCGCGACCGCCCAGTCGGTCACCGGTGCGCCCGAGGGAGCAGGGGTGGGATCGGCGGGTGCCGCGTCACGCTGCGGCGCGGGCGAGGTCGGTGCTCCGGGGGCCGGCGCGGCCTCCGGTGCCGGCGCGGCCTTCGCCGCCTGCTGTTCCGACACAGCCTCGGGTACCGCTGCTGCCGCAGGGGCTGCTTCCGGCTCCGCAGCTGCAGCGGGCACTGCCTGCGACTCCGGCGCCGGAGCAGCCGTTGTCGCGGGCGCAGGCGCGTCAGCAGACTTCGGCGCCGGGGACTCCGGTGCCGCGGCGGCGGGGGCCTGGGCAACGGGAGCCGGACGCTGGGCCGGCGCAGCCTGCTGCGCCGGAGCAGGTTGCTGGGCCGGAGCCGACTGCTGCTGCTGCTGCTGCTGCGGACGCTGCTGCTGACCCGGCCCGCGGGCGACGAACTTCACGCGGAGCCCGAGCACGTCGACGATGGCGGCGCGCAGCAGTTCGCTGACGCTGGCCGAGGGATCGGACATCTCCTTGAACGAAGCGACGTCCTGCTGACTCGGGAACGTCAGCGTCAGGACGTCGTCGCGGAGCGCGGTGACCTGCGCCGTGACGACCACCGACCACGCCGAACGCTTGGCGTGCTGCACGTGCTCGACGATCTGCGGCCAGGAGTCACGCATCTGCTGGAAGCCGACGGCACCGACGGTCCGGACGGCGGGCTCGTCGCCGATCGTCGTGCCCTGACCGGTGGACGACGGACTGACCGGCTCGGCCGCCGACTTCGCGTCCTGGGGCTTCGAGGCCCCGGTCGAGGTCGGCGTCTGCGCGGGCCCTTCCGGAGCGCTCGGAGCGACCGCGGCCCAGGACGCCGCGGCGTCGCGAGCAACGGCCCCGGAATTGGCCCGGGGCGCGCTCTGCTGTGCAGCCGGGCGCTCGGGGGCCGTCGTGCGAGCCGCAGCCGGTGCCGGAGCGGGCGTCGGAGCGAGGGAGGGAGCAGGAGCTGCGGGAGCCGCGGCCGCCGGCTGCTCACGACGCGGTGCAGCGGCGACGGCCGGAGCGGACTGCTCACCGGCGCCGACCTGGTGCCCACCGGCGTCGTGTCCACCGACGTCACCGACACCGACGCGACGTTCCAGGCGCTCCACCCGGGCGAGGGCTCCGCGCTGGGTGTCGTCGGCCTCGGGCACGAGCATCCGGGCCGTCATGAGTTCGAGGTGCAACCGGGGCGAGGTCGCACCGGTCATGTCGGTGAGGGCACGGTTCGCGATGTCGGCGGAGCGTGAGAGCCCCGTCGCACCGAAGACCCCGGCCTGGCGGCTCATGGTGTCGAGCTCTTCCGGCGAGACGCCGCGCAGGACGGCGGCGGCGCTCTCGTTCGTCGCCGCCACGACGATCAGGTCGCGCAGGCGCTCGAGCAGGTCCTCGACGAAGCGGCGGGGATCCTGCCCGGTCTGCACGACGCGGTCGATCGCGGCGAAGGCGGAAGCCGGGTCGGCGACGGCCAGGGCGTCGACGACGTCGTCGAGCAGGGCTGCGTCGGTGTAGCCGAGCAGGGCGACGGCACGCTCGTAGGCGATCGCACCGTCTTCGCTGCCGGCCATCAGCTGGTCGAGCAGCGACAGGGTGTCACGGACCGACCCGCCACCCGCGCGCACCACCAGGGGAAGGACGCCGGGTGCCACGGAGACGGACTCCTGCGTGCAGAGCTGCTCGATGTACTCGAGCATCACCGCGGGCGGGACGAGCCGGAACGGGTAGTGGTGGGTGCGCGACCGGATGGTGCCGATGACCTTCTCGGGCTCGGTCGTCGCGAAGATGAACTTGACGTGCTCCGGGGGTTCCTCGACCAGCTTGAGCAGCGCGTTGAAGCCCTGCGGCGTCACCATGTGCGCTTCGTCGAGGATGAAGATCTTGTAGCGGTCGCGGGCCGGGGCGAACACGGCACGGTCGCGCAGGTCACGTGCGTCGTCGACACCGTTGTGGCTCGCCGCGTCGATCTCGATGACGTCGAGCGATCCGCTGCCGTCGCGGGCGAGTTCGACGCAGCTCGGGCAGACACCGCACGGGGTGTCCGTCGGACCTTCGGCACAGTTCAGGCAGCGCGCGAGGATGCGGGCCGAGGTCGTCTTGCCGCAGCCACGGGGCCCGCTGAACAGGTAGGCGTGGTTGACGCGGTTCGTGCGGAGCGCCGTGCGGAGCGGGTCGGTGACCTGCGACTGCCCGATCAGCTCGGCGAAGTTCTCGGGCCGGTAACGGCGATACAGGGCGGTGACCACGCGACAAGGGTAGCCGTCACGACCGACAACCCGCGTGCCCGTCCACAGGTCGTCCCGCCGGGCCGGACCACCCGTCGGCGGCGGGCCGAGCGCCGGGACGACACCGCGCCTCCCGTCCGTCTGGCCGACGGGCGGGAGGCGCGGTGTGTGACGCGGGTGGCGGACTCAGCCGCGGGTGCGGCGACGGAGGCTGCCGGCGAGGCGGGAGAGCCCCAGCAGCAGGAACCCGAGGGCCACCAGGCCCGCCGCGGTGCCGGCGATCGGGACGACGTCCGCGCCGGTCCAGGCGAGGCCACCGGTGCCGTTGCCGGAGCCACCGATCCCGGTGCCGGAGCCGTTCCCGGTGCCGGTACCGGTGCCCGTGCCGCCGCCGCCGCCGGTCCCCGGTGTACCGGGCAGACCGGGTGCCCCCGGCGTTCCAGGGGTGCCGGGCGTTCCGGGGGTCCCGGGCGTGCCCGGTTCCTCCGGGTCGACCGAGTCGTCCATGACCACGACGCGGACCATCTGCGCCTGCGAGGTGGAGCCACCGACCGTCTGGGTGACCCGCAGCATGTGGACGCCGACCGGCAGCGTCACCATGACCTCCCACTCGCCACCCCGGTCGGCCGTGGTGGCGACCGCGTCCCGGCCCATCGGCTGCACCGTGACGGTCGCAGCGGGCTCAGCGGTCCCCGTGACCACGAGGTCGTGGAAGCCGTCCTCGTCCGCCATCTGCTGCTCGCCCGGCATGGGCGAGGTGACCGCGAGCGGGTCCAGGGTGTCGACCACGATCGGCACCCGGGGCGCCGCCGAGTCCGTGCCGTTCACGGACTGCGTGGCACCGATCGTCCACTCACCCTCGGGGACGCGTTCGAACACGACGCTCCACGCGCCCTCGTCGTCGGCCGTGGTGGTGCGGACCTGCCCGGTGGACAGGGTCACCGTCACCGCGGCGCCGGGGGTGGCCTGACCGGTCACCGTGAACGACCCGGTGTCACCGAAGCCGTCCGCCGGGATCAGCTGCCCGGGGTCGGGACTCGTGATGACGATGCCCGTCGCCTGTGCGGCCACGACCGTGACGTCGACCGCGACCGGGTCGGAGGTCCGACCGCCGACCGTCTGCGTCACCGACACGGTGTGGTCCCCGAGGGGGACGCCACCGATCGTGACCGTCCACGAACCGTCGTCGCCGGCGGTCGTCGAGGCGGTCCGGCCGTCGATGTCGACCGTGACGGTCGCCCCCGGCTCGGCGGTGCCGCTCACCGGGACCGACGTCGACGACCCAGTGGTCGGGAACGCCTGGCCGTCGGCCGGGCTCGAGATGACGACCGGCGTCACGGCCGTCACGGTGAAGCCGACCTGCGGAGCGTCGGTGGTGACGCCGTCGACCGTCTGGCTGGCGGTGACCGTGTGGGACCCCTCGGCGACGTCCGGCACCGTCACGGACCACGCGCCGTCGTCGTCCGCGGTCGTGGTGACCGCGGCGCCGTCGTCGATGCGGACCGAGACGGCGGCGTTCGGTGCCGAGGTTCCCGTCACGCGGACATCGGTCGAACCGCCGAGCACGCGGTAGTCGGCGCCGTCGGCCGGGGCCGTCACGACGATCGCGTCCGCGGCGGCGACCACGACCGTCACGTCGCGCTCGATCGGGTCGGACGTCGTGCCGTTGACAACCTGGGTGACGACGAGCGTGTGGTCCCCCGCCGGTACGTCGACGAGCGTGGTCTCCCACCGCCCGTCGGTGCCGACGCGCACCGCGACCGGGTCGGCGTCGTCGAGGACGACGCGGACCGTCGCGCCGGGCTGGCCTGCGCCGCCGACCGGGACGGTCGCGGTGGGGTCGGTGCTCGGCACGGTGAACGTGGTTTCGTCCGCCGGGGCGGTGACCGTCAACGCGGCGCCGGGTGCCACGGTGAAGGTGCTGCGGACCGGCGCGGACGTCGAGCCGTCCACCGTCTGGGTCGCACGGATCGTGTGCGCACCGACGGCGGTGTCCGGCAGCCCGACACTCCACGTTCCGGCGTCGGTCGCCGTCACGGTCACGGCGTCGCCGCCGTCGATCGTGACACGGACCTCGGCACCGGCCTCCGCCGCACCCGCGGCGGTGAGGGTCGCGAGCGAGTCGCGCTGGGCGACCCGGATCGTGGTCCCGTCCGCCGGGGTGGCGATCGTGATCGGGTCGGCGACGAGGACGCGGACGTCCACGGTCACCGGCGCGGACTCGGTGTCGTCGATGCGCTGCGTGACGCTGACGGTCGTGGTGCCGGCCGGCACGCCGGGGACCGAGACGCTCCAGGCGCCGTCGTCGTCCGCGGTGGTCGACTCGCTGCGACCGTCGCCCAGGTCGACCACGACGGTCGCACCCGGCTCGGCGGTTCCCGCCACGTC
>NZ_KB714631.1:385262-425504 GCF_000349565.1 Curtobacterium flaccumfaciens UCD-AKU | reverse complement strand
GGCGGTTCCCGCCACGTCGACCGTCGTCGTGCCGTCCCCGTCGGCGACCGTGTACTCCTGGTCGGCCGTCGGCTCGGTGATGACGACGGGTGCGCACGCCTCGATCTCGAAGGTCGTCTCGGCCGGGGTGGTCGAGGTCGAGCCGTCCACGGTCTGCGTCACCTCGACGGTGTGCTCGCCGACGCCCAGGTCCGGCACGTCGACGCTCCACGAGCCGTCGTCACCGGCCGTGACCTCGACGGGGTCGCGGTCGTCGACGGTGATCGTCACGGTGGCGCCCGGCTGTGCGTCACCGGCGACCGTCACGGTCGTCGTCGCGTCGCCGTCGGCCACCGTGATCGGGTCGTCGCCGGGCTCACGGATGACCAGGTCGGCAGCGGCGACCACGGACACCGGTCGGTCGACCGCCGCACTCGTGGTGCCGTTCACGGTCTGCGTGACCGAGGCCGTGAACGAGCCGGTCGGCACGTCCTCGACCGTGGTCGACCAGCGGCCGTCCTCGTCCACGGTCGCCGTGGCGGTCCCACCGTCGCCGAGGTCGACCGTGACGGTGGCACCCGGCTCACCGGTGCCCGCGAAGTCGACCCCGGTGGTGGCGTCGTCGTCCGCCACCGTGACGGTGGTGGCACCCCGCGGGGTGGACACGACGAGCGGGGCTCCGGCGCGGACCGACACGGCGGCGGTCACCGGCGTCGACGTCTGCCCGCCGACGATCTGCGTCGCGGTGACGCGGTGGTCGCCGACCGGGACGTCCCGGAAGGTGGTCTCCCACCGGCCGTCCTCGTCCGCGGTCACCGTCTCGGTCTCGCCGGTCGAGAGCCGGACCGTCACCTCGGCGTCGGGCTGCGCCCGACCGGTCACCTCGACGTCGGCGGTGCCGGACGTGTCGGCGACCGTCAGGACGTCGCCGTCCTCCGGGGTCACGATGGCGAGCGCCGTTCCGGCCCGCACCGTGACCGTCTGGTCCGGACTGGAGGCGGTGGTGCCGCCGACCGTCTGGCTGGCGGTCAGCGTCGGGGTGCCGACACCGACCCCACCGAACGTGACCGTCCAGTCGCCGTCGGTGTCCGCGGTGGTGGTCGCCTCGGCGTCGCCGAGTCGCACCGTGACGGGCGCGCCCGGCTCGGCCGAGCCGGTGACCACGACGTCGCGCGTCGCGTCCGCATCCGGCACGAACAGGACGACGTCCGTGGCCGGTGCGGTGATGGCGACCGCTGCGGCGGCCTCGATGGTCACCGTGCGCTCGACCGGGTCGGAGGTGCGCGGGTCGGAGACACTGCCGGCCAGGGTCTGGGTGACCGCGACCTGGTGCACGTCGACCCCGAGGTCGGGGAACGTGACCGACCACGTGCCGTCGGCGCCGACCGTCGTCCGCTGGTCCTCGGCCCCGGCGAGGGTCGCCGTGACCGCGGCACCGGGCTGGCCGGTACCGGTGACCGTGACGTCGCGCTCGACGTCGGGGCCGGCGACCATGATCGGGTCGGTGTCCGGGCCGGTGATCGTGAGCGCGTTGGCCGTGACGACCTCGAAGGTGATCGGGACGGCGCTCGTCACGACGTCCTCGACCTCCTGGCTGGCCGACACCGTGTACAGGCCCTTCGGGGCGAGACCGGTCGCGTCGACCGCCCACTGCCCGTCGTCGTCCGCCGTAGTGGTGAACCGGGTGCCGGGTCCGACCGAGACGGTGACCGCGGCGCCGGGCTCGGCCGTGCCGGTGATCCGGACGGTCGCGGTGGCGTCGGTGTCGATCACGACGAATCGTGCGCCGCTCGCCGGGGTGTCGATGACGATGGCGTTGCCGGGGACCACGGTGAAGTCACGCGTGACCACCGGGCCCTCGGTGCCGTTCACGGTCTGCATGGCCTCGACGGTGTGCTCGCCGATGCCGAGCTGCGTGGTCGGGAGCTCCCAGTTCCCGGCCGTGTCCGTGACGACCTCGACGGGGTCGCCCTCGTCGATCGTGACGGTGACGGTCGCGCCGGGCTCCGCGGTGCCGCGGACGACCACGTTGGCCTGCCCGCCGGTGCCGGCGGGGACCTGCTGGGCGTCACCCGGTGCCACGATGACGAGTTCGTCGCCGGCCTCGACCGCGAAGTCACGGCCGACCGGTTCCGAGGTCGCGCCGTCGACGGTCTGGGTGACCGTCGCGGTGTGGTCGCCGGTGCCGACGTCGGCGAGGACCACCGACCAGGCACCCTGCGGGTTCGCGGTGGTGGACACCGCATCGCCGTCGTCGAGGACGACCTCGATGCGGGCGCCGGGCTGCGCGGTGCCCCGCACGGTGACGTCGACGACGGAGTCGTCGGTGGCGACCGTGACGGTGGCATCCTGCGTCGGGGCGGTGACGGCGAGCGGGGCGCCCGCCTGCACCGTGACGACCTGGCGGACGGCCGGCGAGGTGGTCCCGCCGACGGTCTGCGTCGCCGAGATCGTGTACCGACCGACCGGGACGTCGGCAACGGTGAGCGTCCAGGTGCCGTCGTCAACGGCCGTCGTGGTCGCGGTCAGCCCGTCGCCGAGCGAGACCCGCACCCGGGCGCCGGCCTCGGCCGTGCCGGCCAGGTCGAGATCAGTGGTCGTGTCGGCGTCGAGCACGGTGACCACGTCGCCGTCCTCGGGCGCTGTGATCGCCAGCGGGTCCCCGGCCTCGACGGTGAAGGTGGACTCCACCGGACCCGAGGTGGTGCCGTCGACGGTCTGCAGTGCGGTGACGGTCCGCTCGCCGACCGGGACGTCCGCGAAGGTCGTCGTCCAGGCACCGTCCTCGTCGGCGGTGACCGCGGCGGTGAAGGACCCGCCGATCCCGACGGTGACCCGCGCGTCGGGCGCGGCCGAGCCGGACACCCGCACCGGGGTGGTCGAGGTCGCGTCCGCGACGGTGATGGTGCTGCCGTCGGTCGGTTCGTCGATGGTGAGCGCGGGCGCTGCCGTGACGGTGAAGTCGCGGGTGACAGCAGCGCTCGTCGTGCCGCCGAGGGTCTGCGTGACCTCGGCCGAGTACTCCCCGGCCGGGACGTCCGTCACGCTGGTCGACCAGGTGCCGTCGGCGTTCGCGCGGGTGGTGGCGGTCAGGCCGTCACCGAGGTCGACGTCCACGCGGGCTCCGGCCTGTGCGCTGCCGGAGAACGGGACGGACCGGGTGTCACCGGCGAGCGGGAAGTCCTGGTCCGGCGTGGGGGTGTCGACGGTCAGGCCGGCCGCGGCAGCGACCCGGAAGGACCGCGTCACGGGTGCCGAGGTCGTGTCGCCGACGGTCTGCGTCACGCTCGCCGTCTGGTCGCCGATGGGGACCTCGGGGACGGTGACGCTCCAGGCGCCGGCGTCGTCCGCGGTCCCGGTCGCGGTCACGCCGCCGCCCAGGTCGATGCTGATGGTCGCGTTCGGCGTCGCGGTGCCCGTCAGGGTGACCGGGGCGCTCTCCCCCGTGGTGGTGAAGGTCTGACCGGTCGTCGGGGTGGTGATCGTGAGGGCGCGCTGTGCGACGACGGAGAAGTCCTGCGTCGCGGTGCCCGCCGTGATGCCGCCGACCGTCTGGGTCGCGGTCGCGGTGAAGGAACCGGTGGGGACGGCGGTGATGGTGGTCGTCCAGGTCCCGTCGGCAGCGACGGTCGCCGTGCCGGTCCGGTCCCCGCCGAGGCTGACGGCCACGGTCGCACCGGGCTCGCCGGCACCGCTCACGTCGACGCTGCGGGTCGAGGTCGCCGACGGCACGGGGAACTGCTGTCCGGCCGTGGGTGCCGTGATGGTCGGAGCCGCGAACGCCGTGGCGCGCACGGTCGAGGTGGCGAGGTCCACGGTGGCGACGTTCACCCCGGGGAGCACGGAGAGCCGCAGGGCGTGCACGCTCCGCGATCCGGTGTCGTACCCGCGGGGGTCGCGGAAGCCGGTGGTGTCCTGCGCGTTCACGGTGAGGTCGACGACCTGACGGAGCAGCAGCACCACGGGGCGCAGCAGGGTGGAGACGGCCGAGGTCGTCGCCGTGAGCGTCGCGCCGAGGTTCGTCAGGGCGGCGCCCGTGACGAGCGGACGCACGATGGTCTGCAGCGCCGGGACCACGATCGTGTTCACCGCCGGGGCGAGCAGCGTGCCGAGGGCGTTCAGCCCGAGCGGCCCACCGGTCGCGGTCACGGTGGCGGTGGCTGGCGCCGTGCCGGCCAGGGCGCCGAGCGTGGTGTCCGCGCGCAGCGCGAGTCCGGCGAGCGAGAGGCCGGCAGCGGTGATGTTCGCGGTGACGTTCACCCGGACCGCCGTCGAGTTGATCGTGTTCACGACCGCGGTCTGCAGCGCCGTCGGCAGCTGGGTACCGAGGATCGTCGTGATGCTCCGGTTGATCGAGTCCACTGCGGCCTCGGTCAGCACCGACGTGTTCGCCGGCTGGCCGTTCAACGTGGTCAGCTGGTCGAGGTCGACGGTGATCGCGCCCGTCGCCGGCGTGATCGTCACGGCACCGTCGGTCAGGGGTTCCTGCAGGACCCGGGTCAGGGTGTCGTCGAGGTTGAGATCGACCGTCGCGGTGACGTTCGTGCCGTTGACGTTCACCAGGCCGAGGGCCGTGCCACGGAGCAGCCGCTGGATGTCGGCGGTCAGGGCGGTGGTGGTGCCGGAGAGTGCGCCGTTCGCGCCGACGGCCGAGTTCACCGAGGACGACAGTGTCCGCAGGTCGGCCCGCAGCGCGGTGCTGAGCCCGGCGACCGCCGGGCTCGTCAGGTCGAGGTCCGCGCCGGCGATCCGGTAGTCCGTCGTCGTCTCGACGGTGGTGCCGCGCGTCGCCTGGATCCGGGACGCCAGGGCGCCGACCCGCAGCTGCGCGTTCGACAGCACCGTGGTGTCGGCACCGACGCGCGAGAACAGCGGGTTGAGGTCGAGCGTCGCGGCGCCGGTGCCGGCCCCGGTGCCGACGCCGATGCCGCCGTCGTTCGTGAGCAGGCCGGACGACGCGGTCGCACCCGTCGCCGAGGTCGTGGCGTACTGGCCGTCGACGCCGAGGGTCAGGATGCCGTTCTGACCGAGCAGGTCGATGTCGTTGCCGAGGTCGACCCCGACGGCCTCGAGCGCCGTCAGGTTGAGCGGCTGGTTCGTGGTGCCGCCGCCCGAGGTGGCGCCCCGAGCCGAGTACGCGCCGCCGAGTTCGGCGACCGCATCGGCGTCGACGATGCCGGAGCCGCTGAGCAGCAGCCCCTCAGCCTCGACGACGTCGGTCTGGGCGGCCGCAGCGGGTTGGATCGCCACGGTGGCGGCGATGAGCGCCGTCACCGTGGCGACGACGCCGCCGCGCAGGAGGAGCCGCCGGTGGTCCGTCGCTCGTCCTCGAGCTGGGCCGCCGGCGCGGGTGATCCGTCGTGTCCGTTCGTCCGCTGCGGTGGGTACAGGGGTACCGGGCAGCGACGCGTGCCTGCGCATGCGTGTCTCTTTTCCTGGCGGGCACGCCCGCCACCTGATCCTCGGAATCCACCGCTGGTGAGGCGGTGGTGGCTCCTCCGCTGGTGAGGCGGTGGAGGGTCGGAATCCTGGTTGGGGATTCCTGAGCGGAATCTTTACACACGATCAGGTTGGTGTCCGCACGTGACGCCGAAAAAGTGGGCTGGCCCTCCCGAACGGGGGGGGGTGTCGGCCCGGGCCGGGCCGGGCCGGAGCGGAGCTCAGGCCGGGAACGAAGAAGACTCCTCACGCACCCGCACACGAGATCAGCGCAGCCCTGGTTACCCTCCGGGAACGAAGAAGACTCCTCACGCACCCGCCAGAGCCTGGTTACCCTTGCTGCGTTTCCGCCCTGGGGGAGTTGGCCTGGATGGCGTCACGTGAGGAGCCGCCGAGAAGTCTACCGGACGCGACGGGCAGACTCGAACACATGAAGATCGCCATCGCCGGAGGACACGGCCAGATCGCCCTGCTCCTCGCCCGCCAGATCACCGACGCCGGCCACGACGCCGTCGCCATCGTCCGCAACCCCGCGCACGTGGCCGATGTCGAGCAACAGGGGGCCCGTGCGATCGTCGCGGACCTGGAGCAGCTCGGCGACGACGACCTGGCGCTGCGCCTGCGTGGGGTGGACGCCGTGGTCTTCGCCGCCGGTGCCGGACCGAACAGCGGCGCCGAACGGAAGCTCACGGTCGACCGCGACGGCGCGATCCTGCTCGCCGACGCCGCCGAGCGCGCCGGCATCGAGCGCTACGTGATGATCTCGGCGATGGCGGCCGACACCTACGACCCCCAGCTCGCGGTCGTGCCCGCCCAGGACGACGCCGCGGTGTTCCAGGTCTACCTGCGGGCGAAGGCCGAGGCCGACGCGAACCTGCGGGCTCGACGCCTCCGCTGGACGATCGTGCGTCCCGGCGGGCTGCTGGACACTCCCCCGCAGGGAACCGTCGACGTCGGCCGGACGGTGCCACGGGGCTCGATCCCCCGTGCGGACGTCGCGACCGTCGTCCTGCACGCGCTGCTCGACGATGCCGCGGTCGGCGTGCAGTTCGAGCTCACCAGCGGCGACACCCCGATCCCGGCGGCGCTGAACGCCCTCACCTGACCCGTCGGTGCGGCCCGCACCGTGCGCGCTTCGTCACCCCGTGCGAGCTCCTCGCCGAAGGTGCCGGGCCGCGCACCGTGCGCGCCTGCTCACCCCGTGCGGACTTGCGCGCCCCGTGCCGCGCTGCAAGCGCGCACCCAGCAGCCAACCCCGCACCAGCCGACGAACACCGCACCGTGCCGCCGCGACGCAACCCACCGGCGGACGGGAGGCACGCAGCCAACCCGCCCCGCCTCCCGTCCGCACCGTGCGCGCCTGCTCACCCCGTGCGGACTTCCGCGCCGCGTGCCGCGCCGCAAACGCGCACCCAGCAGGCAACCCCGCACCCACCCACGAACACCGCACCGTGCCGCCGCGACGCAACCCACCGACGGACAGGAGGCACGCAGCCAACCCACCCCGCGCCTCCCGTCCGCACCGTGCGCACCTACTCACCCCGTGCGGACTTCCGCGCCCCGTGCCGCGCCGCAAACGCGCACCCAGCAGCCAACCCCGCACCAGCCGACGAACACCGCACCGTGCCGCCGCGACGCAACCCACCGACGGACAGGAGGCACGCAGCCAACCCACCCCGCGCCTCCCGTCCGCACCGTGCGCACTTGCTCAACCCGTGCGGACTTGCGCGCCCCGTGCCGCGCTGCAAGCGCGCACCCAGCAGGCAACCCCGCACCAGCCGACGAACACCGCACCGTGCCGCCGCGACACCGCGACGTGCGACGCCTCGGCGGCACGCCTCGGCGGCACCCCTCAGAGCGCGACCGCAGCCGACTGCCGAGCGATCTCGAGTTCCTCGTTCGTCGGGATCACGAGCACCGCGACCCGCGAGCCGTCCGTCGAGATGCGGCGGGCGTCCCGGGACGCCAGCTCGTTCCGGTCCGGGTCGACCTCGATGCCCAGGTGCTCGAGCCCCGCGAGCACGCGGCGCCGCAGCAGCGCGTTGTTCTCGCCGACCCCCGCGGTGAACACGACCGCGTCGAGCCCGCCGAGCTGTGCCGTGTAGGCGCCCACGTAGCGACGGATGCGGTGGCGGTACACGGCGAGCGCCGCCTCCGCCTGCTCGTCGCCCTTGGTGGCGGCGTCCTGCACGTCGCGCATGTCGCCGCTGCCCGTCAGGCCGAGCAGGCCGGACCGCTTGTTGAGCATGGTGTCGAGCTCGTCGAAGGTCATCCCGGCCTCGCGGTGCAGGTGGATCAGGACCGCGGGGTCCAGGTCGCCGGAGCGGGTGCCCATGACGAGCCCCTCGAGCGGGGTGAGCCCCATCGAGGTCTCGATGGACTTCCCGCCGTCGATCGCCGCGACCGAGGCGCCGTTGCCCAGGTGCAGCACGATCGTCTTGAGCTCGGCGAGCGGCCGGTCGAGGAACTCCGCGGCCTGCTCGGAGACGTACTTGTGGCTGGTGCCGTGCATGCCGTAGCGGCGGATCCCGTACTCGGCGGCCAGGTCGGCGGGGATCGCGTACGTGTAGGCGTGCGGCGGCATCGTCTGGTGGAACGCGGTGTCGAACACGGCGACGTGCGGGACGTCCGAGAAGACCTGCTTCGCGGCGCGGATCCCCTCCAGGTTGGCGGGGTTGTGCAGCGGTGCGAGGCTGTTGAGGTCCTCGATCTGCTGCTCGACCTGGTCGGTGACGACCGTCGCGCGGTCGAAGGTGGTGCCGCCGTGGACGACGCGGTGGCCGACGACGGCGGGCGGGTGCTCGTCAAACGACGGGCCGACCTTCGCGAACGCGTCGATCATCGCCTGGAACCCGGCCGCGTGGTCGGGCACCGACGCGGCGTCGTTCGACGACGACTCCCCCGTCAGCGCGTTGGTGTGCTTCCAGGCCCCGGCGGATTCGCCGATGCGCTCGACGAGGCCGGAGGCGAGCGTGCGCTCGTCCTCGAGCTCGATGAGCTGGTACTTGAACGAACTCGAGCCGGAGTTGACGACGAGGGCTGCGGTCACGGGGTGGTCACTTTCTGTCGGGCCTGGAGGCGCGGTGCGGGTCGGGCGGTCAGGCCGCGTCGGTCGCGGTGCCGGCCTGGATCGCGGTGATCGCGACGGTGTTCACGATGTCGCCCACCAGGGCGCCGCGCGACAGGTCGTTGATCGGCTTGCGCAGACCCTGCAGGACCGGGCCGATCGCCACGGCACCGGCCGAGCGCTGGACGGCCTTGTACGTGTTGTTGCCGGTGTTGAGGTCCGGGAAGATGAACACCGTCGCCCGGCCGGCCACCGGGGAGTCCGGCATCTTGGTCGACGCGACCGTGGGGTCGGCTGCGGCGTCGTACTGGATCGGGCCCTCCACCAGCAGGTCGGGGCGGCGTTCCCGCACGAACGCGGTGCCGGCGCGCACCTTGTCGACGTCGGCGCCGGAGCCGCTGTCGCCGGTGGAGTAGCTGAGCATGGCGACGCGCGGGTCGATGCCGAACTGGGTCGCGGTCTCGGCGGAGGAGATCGCGATGTCGGCGAGTTGCTCGCTCGTCGGGTCCGGGATCACCGCGCAGTCGCCGTAGACCAGCACGCGGTCGGCGAGCGCCATCAGGAACACGCTCGACACGATCGAGGTGTCCGGACGCGTCTTGATGATCTCGAACGACGGCCGGATGGTGTGCGCCGTGGTGTGCTTCGCGCCGGAGACCATGCCGTCGGCGAGCCCGAGCTGCACCATCATCGTGCCGAAGTACGAGACGTCGGTGACGGTGTCGCGGGCGAGCTCGATCGACATCCCCTTGTGGGCTCGGAGCCGGGTGTACTCCTCGGCGAAGCGTTCGCGCAGCTCGGGGTCGAACGGCGAGACGAGCTGCGCGGCCTCGAGGTCGAGGCCGAGCTCGGTCGCCCGGGTGCGGATGGCGGTGGGGTCGCCGAGGATCGTGAGGTCGCAGACCTGGCGCTGCAGCAGGGTGGAGGCGGCGCGGAGGATGCGGTCGTCCTCGCCCTCGGGCAGGACGATGCGCTTGCCGTAGCTGCGGGCCCGGTCGAGCAGACCGTGCTCGAACATCAGCGGGGTGACGACGCCGGAGGGGGCGAGCTGCAGGCGGTCGCGCAGGGCCTCGGCGTCGACGTGCTGCTCGAACAGCGCGAGCGCCAGGTCGGCCTTCCGGGGCGAGTCCGCGGCCAGACGGCCACGGGTCTGGGTGATGCGCAGGGCGGTGTCGTACGTTCCGAGGTCGTTCTGCGCGATCGGCAGCGAGCTCGACAGGCCCTCGAGCAGCCGGGACACCTGCGGGGCGATCTCGAACCCGCCGTTCAGGATGACGCCGGCCAGGCTCGGGAAGGTCTCGGACTGGTTGGCGAGCAGCGTGGCGATGAGGACGTCGCTCCGGTCACCGGGGACCACGACGATGCCGCCTTCGATCAGCCGGGGCAGGACGTTCTCCATGCTCATGCCCGCGACCACGGTGCCGAGTGCCTCGCGGTCGAGCAGGGCGTCGTCACCGCGCACCAGGGTGGCACCGGTGGCCTGCAGCAGAGCGCGGACCGTCGGGGCGACGAGCACGCGGTCCTCGGGGATCGCCCACACCGGGACGTCGGGGTGGTCGTCGTGCACGGCCTGCTCGACGCTCGTCACGATGGCGGCGAGGGCGTCCGGGTCGGCGCGGTTCACCACGACGCCGAACAGCTGCGCGTGTGCCGCCCGCAGCTCGCTGGTCGTGACGTCCGCGACCTGCGCCATGCCCTCGGGGCTGCGGGCCGCACGCTCGGCGGCGTCGCGGCCACCCAGCACGAGGAGCACCGGGGCGCCGAGGTTCGCGGCGACCTTCGCGTTGAAGGACAGCTCGGTTGGGCTGCCGACGTCGGTGTAGTCGGACCCGAGCACCACGACGGCGTCGCACTGCCGCTCCACCTGGGCGAACCGGGTGACGATGGTGCCGAGCGCCGCCTCGGGGTCGGCGTGCACGTCGTCGTAGGTGACCCCGACGGCGTCGTCGTAGGAGATGCCGACGGCCGTGTGCTGCAGCAGCAGTTCGAGGACGTAGTCGGGCTCGACCACCGAGCGGGCGACGGGCCGGAACACGCCGACGCGGCCGACGGACCGGGCGAGGGTCTCGAGGACACCGAGGGCGACGGTGCTCTTGCCCGTGTGCCCTTCTGCTGACGTGATGTAGATGCGGGTCGACACGACGCCCAGGGTAGTCGCCGGACGTGTCACGACATCTGGGAGCACCGGCGCCGACGACACGCGGTCGTGAGCACCGCGCAGAACCTGTACCATTGGGTGTCGCCGTCGCGAGACGGTGTCAGGAGAATTCGCCTAGTGGCCTATGGCGCACGCTTGGAAAGCGTGTTGGGTGCAAGCCCTCGGGGGTTCGAATCCCCCATTCTCCGCAGCGAACGAACAGCACGAACGAAG
Source organism: Curtobacterium flaccumfaciens UCD-AKU (assembly GCF_000349565.1). Lineage (GTDB taxonomy): Bacteria > Actinomycetota > Actinomycetes > Actinomycetales > Microbacteriaceae > Curtobacterium > Curtobacterium poinsettiae. The sequence continues at coordinate 414,648 of NZ_KB714631.1, read as the reverse complement.
GACCCGCACCGGCTCGGTGTGGGTCCTTCGTCGTTCCGCAGGCGCAGTGGTCCCCCACCCGGCGGACCAGCACGTGCCCTGGTGCCCCTGCGTTGGCCGGGAAACGCTGATCAGGGGTGGAACGGGCTGTCCCCGATACCCGTCGGTCGCCTATGCTGGCCGAGCGAACGGCTCCGGGACGAGCCGACCGCGGTGCATCGAGCGGCAGGGGCGTCGCTCGGAAGGCGTGCTGGTCAGCGTGCCCGGAACACCCGAGGGGACGAGGAGACGCGCCATGGGGGAAACCACCGTGCCGGCGGCCGTGCCCGTTCGCCTGTCCGTCTTCGACACGGTCCTCCGCCCGCGCCGCTCGCTCGTCCGCTCCACGGCGCTGAGCATCGCCTTCTCGGCCGTGCCGCTCGCCGTCGCCCTGGTCTGGGTCTCGTTCCCGTTCCGCACCTGGGCTGTCTTCGCCGGCATCGTCGTCGCGATGGCCGCGGCCGTCGGCGTCGTGTTCGTCCGGCTGCACACCGCGTTCATCGGGATCGACGACGACGGCGTGACGATCCGCGGGGTGCTCACCGCGCACCGCCGGATCCCCCGTGACCGCGTGCACAGCCTGGTCCTCGCCACGACGTTCGGCTCGTCGGTGGACCGGACCGTGCGAGAACTCGTCGCGTTCGACCGGATCGGCACTCACCTGTTCCGGCTCCGGGCCGACGTCTGGGGCGACGACGGACTCGACCGGGTGGTCGACGCGCTCGGCGTGCAGGTCGTCGAGGACGCTCGGCCGGTCTCGGTCCGCACCTTCGCGAAGCGGTACCCGACGAGCCGCGCCTGGTACGAGCAGCGTGCGGTGTTCCTGCTCGTGGGCGGCCTCGTCGTGCTGGTCGTCGGCGGGCTGCTCGCCGTCGAGTTCGCCGGCCTCGACGCCCGCTGAACCAGCCGCACGGCATCGGTCAGCGTCGCCGCCGCAGCGTCGAGAAGATCCCCCGGACCACTTCCTTCGCGATGGTCCCGCCGAGCCCTGCGCCGAGCAGATCGGTCAGCGGGTCGTCCGCGGAGCGCCGCGTCCCGGGCCGGGTCGTCCGACCGGAACCACCGGTCCGACCGGAACGCCGCGACTCCGACGCCCGCTCGGCACGCTCGAACTCCCGCTGTTGCCGTTCGAACTCCCGCTGGGCCTCGACCGCCGACGCGTCCGCGGCGGTGTCGGCAGCGGCGGCTTCGGCAGCAGCAGCGGCCTCGGCGGCCGCGGCCTCCATGCGACGCGCGAGCACCTCGCGGGCCGAGTCCGGGTCGACGCGGGTGCCGTAGGTCGCCAGGAGCGGTGAGGCCTGCACCCGGGCGGCCATCTCGTCGGCCGGCATCGGGTCCATCGACCCCTGCGGTGCGCGCAGCCGGGTCCACGCGACCGGGGTCGGAGCACCACGTTCGTTCATCACCGTGACGATCGCCTCACCGGTCGCGAGCGACGTGAGCACCTCCCCCAGGTCGTAGTCGCTCGTCGGGTACGTCGACACCGTCGCCCGGAGCGCCTTCGCGTCGTCCGGCGTGTGCGCGCGGAGCTGGTGCTGGATGCGCGATCCGAGCTGCGCGAGCACGTCGTTCGGCACGTCCTTCGGGGTCTGCGTCACGAAGAAGACCCCGACGCCCTTCGACCGGATGAGCCGAACGGTCCGCACGATCTGCTCGGTGAAGTCCTTCGACGCACCGCTGAACAACAGGTGCGCCTCGTCCAGGAAGAACACGAGCTTCGGCTTCTCCTGGTCGCCGACCTCGGGCAGCTCGTTGAACAGGTCGGCCAGCAACCACATCAGGAACGTCGAGAAGACCTCCGGCCGGTCCTGCACACCGGGCACCTCGAGCAGGCTGACGATCCCCCGCCCGTCCGCCGCCGTCCGCAGGAACACCTGTGTGTCGATCTCGGGCTCGCCGAAGAACTGGTCGGCACCCTGGTCGGCGAAGGTGACGAGCTCGCGCAGGATCACCCCGGCGGTCTGCTTCGACAGGCCCCCGAGCTCGGCGAGTTCCCCCTTGCCCTGGTTGCTCACCAGGAACGTCAGCACGCTCCGCAGGTCGTCGAGGTCCACCAGCGCGAGGCCCTGCTGCGCGGCGTAGTGGAACACCAGCCCGAGCGAGGACTCCTGCGTGTCGTTCAGCCCGAGCACCTTCGACAGCAGCAGCGGTCCGAAGCCCGACACGGTGGCACGGATCGGCACGCCGGTGCCCTGCCCGCCCAGCGAGAACAGTTCGGCCTGGCTCGCGACGCCCTGCCACTGCTGACCGATGCCCGCGGTGCGGTCGAGGAGCTTGTCGTTCGCCTGCCCCGCGACGGCCAGACCCGACAGGTCGCCCTTGACGTCGGCGGCGAACACGGGCACCCCGTTCGCCGCGATCTGCTCGGCGAGCACCTGGAGCGTCCGGGTCTTGCCGGTGCCGGTCGCCCCCGCCACCAGCCCGTGCCGGTTCAGCATCGCGAGCGGGATCCGGATCTGCACGTCGGGCACAGCTGCACCGTTGACCAGGGCGCCGAGTTCGATCGCGCCGCCGTCGACGGCGTAGCCGTCGCGGATCGCGGCGACCGCGTCCGGTCCGAGCGGGCCGGCTTCGGCACGGACGGGAGGCACGGTGCCGGTCGCCGTCGTCGCCACCGGATTCGGGGCGGTCGCGTCGACCGCCACGGCAGGGGCGGTCGCGTCGACCCGCGCGCCAGGGGTGGTGGGAACCGGTGCGACCGGAGCGGTGGGCTCCGCGTCGGGCGCGAGCCGCGCCTCCTGGCCGGTGGGTGGCGGGGACCCGACGACCGCGGGTTCCGCGTCGGCGGTCAGGCTCGCCTGCTCCTCCGCCGTCAGGGCGGCGGCGAGCTCCTCGGCGCGCAGCACCGCTTCGTCGGCGAGCCGACGTGCCTCGTCGGCAGCCTGCCTCGCTGCCTCGGCAGCCGCCCGTGCCCGCTCCGTCGCGTCGCTCATGGGCACAGCCTAGGGAGTCTGACCCGCAGCGGTTCGGGGTCAGTGCGTGAGCGCGGGGACCGTCCTGGGGCGGACCACGAACCAGAGCACGAGGATCGCGACGGCGGCGGTCGACGCCATCACGATCGCCATCGGGCTGGCCGTCGTGATGCCGAGCCAGCCGACCACCGGCGAGATGAGCCCGGCGACGCCGAAGTTCAGGGCGCCGAGTACCGAGGCGGCGGTCCCCGCCTCTTTCCCGTGGGCGGCGAGACCGATGACCTGGACGAGCGGGAACGAGAACCCGCACGCGGCGATGAAGAACCAGAGCGGCACGAGCACGCCGACCAGACCGGCACCGAGCTGGTCGAGGACGATGATCGCGAGCGACGCCAGCAGCAGGGTCGCGGTCGAGCACGCCAGGATCCACTGCGGACCGACACGCTGGGCGAGCCGCGACGAGATCTGCACACCGAGGACGACCCCGACCGAGTTGACCGCGAAGAGCAGTCCGTACTGTTGCGCGTCGAGACCGTAGACCTGCTGGAACAGGAACGGCGACGCGCTGAGGTACGAGAACAGGCCGCTGAACACCATCGCGCCGATGAGCGCGACGCCGACGAAGATCCGGTCGGAGAACAGCGCCTTGTAGCGCTGGCCGATGGTGGAGTGCCCGGCCTCGTGCCGGCGGGCCGGCGGCAGGGTCTCGACGATGAGCAGGACCGAGGCGATCACCACGGCGAGGCCGTAGCAGGCGAGGAAGACGAAGATGCCGCGCCAGCTGGTGAACTGCAGCATCTGCGAACCGATGAGCGGCGCGAGGATCGGCGCGAGGCCGTTCACCATCGCCAGCCGGGACAACATGCGCACCAGCGGCTTGCCGCCGAACAGGTCGCGCACCGTCGCCATCGCCACCACACCACCGGCCGCGGCACCCATGCCCTGCAGCACGCGGAACACCGCGAGCAGTTCGATGTCCGGTGCGGTCGCCGCACCGATCGAGGCGGCGATGTGCACCGTCGTCGCGATGATCAGCGGCAGGCGGCGGCCCACCTTGTCGCTCCACGGGCCGACCAGGAGCTGCCCGATGGCGAAGCCGAGCGTCGTCGCGGTGAGCGTCAGCTGGACCGCGCCGTCGGTGACGCCGAACTGGTCCTTGATCGCCGGGAACGCCGGCAGGTAGAGGTCGATCGTGAACGGACCGAGCGCCGTCAGGGCGCCCAGGACGAAGACGTAGACGAGCCGCTGCCTGCGGGAGAGCGAGTCTCCCGGGTGCAGGACGACCCGGAGCGAACCGGTGGTGGCGGGCGCGGTCACGAGACAGGAGTCCTTCGACGATGAGGGGGCGGAGGGTGATCGCGGGCCGATCGAATCGATTCGTCCGCGGAACCATCCTACGGTTGCCCGTGTGTGCTCGGCGCCGCCGGTGCCGGCCGCCCGCGTGAAGCGGCTCGTGCTGTCCCGCTGCCGCGCGCGGACCATGCGGTAGCGTCGGACTGCTCGGGGGCCTTCCGGGTGAAGCGGATCAGAAGGGGGTGGGCGTCATGGTGGATGCCCGGATCCTGCACACCACAGCAGCACTGCGCGAGGCGATCCTGCGTCTCGCCGCAGACCGACCGGTCTCGGAGATCACCGTCGCCGACGTCACACGTGCCGCAGGGATCAACCGCGCCACGTTCTACTCGCACGCGGTCTCCCCCGGGTCGTTGCTCGCCGACGTCCTGACACCGGAGCTCGACCGCATCCGGCAGGAGGACGCCGACGACCGCCGGGCCGCCGCCGACCGCGGCGCCGGAGCCGACGAACTCGCGACCATCACCCGGCGCGGCATCAACGCCGTCGTCGAGCACGTGATGACGCACCGCGACATCTACGGCAAGGCCCTCCCCGACCCGAACGACGCCTCGCTGCACCGGCTGCTCGTCGAGCACTTCACGGTGTCGAGCGCCCTGCACATCCGCGAGCTCGACCCCGCCCGTCGGCCCGACCTGCTCGACGACGTCGCCGCGGGGTTCGTGGCGCAGGGGTTCGTCGGGGCGATCGAGGCCTGGCTCGCCGGGCCCCGACGGTCGCGGAAGGCGCTGGTGGAGACGATCACGCTGTCGTTCCCGGCGTGGTGGAGCTGAGCGGACTGCTCCTACTCGGCGTCGGCCGTCTCGCCGTCGGTGGGCTCGCTCTCCGGCTTCTCACCACGCTGCAGGGACTGCACGACCTGGACCGCCGCCGCCGCGGTGGCCGCGTCGTCGCCCTCTGACGGCACGCGGTAGTCGGCGGACACCCCGTCGCCACCGGTGCCGGTCGCGGGCAGCGGTTCCCCCAGGGACACCACCACGACCCCGGCGTCGTGGGCGGTCTGGACCACGCCGGTCAGTGCAGAGGCCCGGGCGGGGTGCACGAGCAGGGCCTTGGCGCCCTTGCGGACGAGCTGGGCGACCGCGGTCCGCTGAGATGCAGCGGCACCCGATGCCGGAGCGACGCGGACGTCGGGCCGGAACCCGGCGTCGGCCAGGTCGGTGCGGAGCCGGTCGGCCAGGGCCGCGTCGTCGTGGACCAGGACGACACCGATCACTGCCTGCTGGTCGAAGCCCCCGTCGGAGCTCGTCAGGTCGGTGCTCTGCACCGGCGTGGGGGCAGCCGACGTCGTCCCCTGGCACCCGGCCAGGGTCAGGGCCGCCGCCAGGGCGACGGTCACGGCGACGATGCGCAGCACGGTGTCTCCTCTTCGGTCCGGTCTGCCACGCTACCCGGCGGCCGGGCCCTGCGACGACGACACGGCTCCGCCCGGGCCCGCCGAGGCCGTCGTCGCTGGTGCCGGCACGGGACCGAGCCTTCGGACGGCCGCGATCGCGACGCCAGCGAAGCCGATCATCGCCGCGAACACCAGCGGGAACGACACCGTCCCGTCGGCTCCGCCGGTCGCGGTGAAGAGCAGGCCGGTCACCGCGAGCCCGATCACGCTGCCCGCGGCGTCCGCGATCGTCAGGGCCGAGCTCGCGAACCCGTCGTCGCCCTCGCCCGAGAAGCGCAGGGTCAGCATCGACGCGCGGGGGTAGATCGCTCCCATGCCCGCGCCGCCGACGAACCAGCCGGCGACCAGCACCCACCACGACAGGTCGAACGTGGCCACCGCGAGCGCTGCGACCAGGCTCACGAGCACGAGTGTGAGTCCGGCCCCGAAGGTCCGACGGGCGGTGAGCCGCTGCTCCCCCAGGCGGCCGTGCGCCCAGCTCGACGCGGCCCAGCTGATCGCCGCCACCGTCAAGGCGAGTCCGGCAGCCGACGGTGACAGCCCGTGTTCGGCCTGCAGCAGGAACGGCACGTACGCCTCGCTCCCGAAGAAGGACGCGGCGACGAGCCCCCGCAGCAGCACGACCGACGGCAACCCGGCCGCGGCCCGGAACGTGCCGGTCGGCAGCAGCGGCCGCAAGGCGAACCAGGTGCCGACCAGCCCGACGACGACGGCTGCGACCATGCCCCACGGGGTCAGGTCGGGCGCGACGTTGAGCAGCAGGATCGACACGGCCGCGGCCACCGACCAGCTGATCCGGGCCCGCTGCCACGGTGGGCGGAGCGCCGCCGCCGGAGGGTGCAGCCGGCCGAGCGTCGGCACGAGCAGGACGAACGCGGCGAGCGCGATCACCAGGGCCCCGGCGAACACCCAGTGCCAGTTCCAGGTGTCGGTGACGATGCCGGCCAGGGCAGGGCCGATCAGTGCCGGTACCACCCAGGCGGCGGCGAACCCGGCGAACACCGGTCCGTGCAGCTCCGCGGGGAAGATCCGGGCGACCAGCACGTACAGCACCACGTCGATGGCCCCGGCGCCGAAGCCCTCGATGAGCCGCCCGGCCAGGAACACCTCCATGGTCGGCGCGAGCATCACCACGGCGGTCCCCACCGCGAAGAACACCGCCGACACCCAGGCCACGATCCGGCCGCCCGCGCGGTCGCTCCAGTTGCCGGCGAGCACCATGCCGGGCACCCCGGCGGCGAGCGGGGCGGCGAAGGCGAGCGCGTACAGGGTCTCGCCGTCCAGGTCGCGGCTGATCACCGGCATGATCGTCGTCATCGCCAGGTTCTGGAACGCCGCGACGCCGACGATCGCGACCATGCCGATCGTCGCCAGGGCGTACGGCCCGCTCAACAGGCTGGTCCGCGACGCCGTCGTGCTCACCCGATCATCGTAGGGGCGGCCGCCGACGACGCGTCAGCGTGTCCCGCGGGCGCGCGTCGGCCCGGCAGCAGGTCCCGCGGGCGCGCGTCGGCGCGGCAGCAGGTCCCGCGTCAGCGCGTCAGCGCGTCGGCGCGGCAGCAGGTCCCGCGTCAGCGCGTCAGCGCGTCAGCAGGTCCCTCGTCAGCGCGTCAGCGCCTGCTCCAGGTCCGCCACCAGGTCACCGGCGTCCTCGATGCCCACCGACAGCCGCACGACGTTCTCCGGCACGGCCAGTTCGGTGCCCTTCACCGACGCGTGGGTCATCTCGCTCGGGTACCCGATGAGCGACTCCACACCGCCGAGCGACTCGGCCAGGGCGAACAGCTCCGTCGACTCCGCGAACCGCTTGGCGGCCTCGGCACCACCGGACAGGGCGACCGAGAGCATCCCGCCGAACCCGCGCATCTGACGGGCGGCGACGTCGTGCCCCGGGTGGTCGGGCAGGCCCGGGTAGTAGACGCGCTCGACACCCGGCGCGACGACGAGGGCCTCGGCGACGGCCTGCGCGTTCCGCGAGTGCCGCTCCATCCGCACGGCGAGCGTCTTGATGCCACGGGTGGTCAGGTAGGCGTCGAACGGCGACGAGATCGCACCGGCGCCGAACTGCAGGAACTGCACCTTCGCCGCGAGCTCCTCGTCCGCCAGCACGACGGCGCCGCCGACGACGTCGGAGTGTCCGCCGAGGTACTTCGTGGTCGAGTACACGACGACGTCGGCGCCGAGCGACAGCGGCTGCTGCAGGTACGGCGACGCGAAGGTGTTGTCGACGACCACCAGCGCGCCCGACTCGTGCCCGAGGGTCGCGAGCGCGGCGATGTCGGCGATCTTCATGAGCGGGTTCGTCGGCGTCTCGACCCAGAGCACGGTGGTGGCCGGTGCGCCCTGCAGCGCTGCCCGGACCTGGTCGAGGTCGCTCATGTCGACGACGACGAGCTCGACGCCCCACGGCACGTGCAGCCGGCTCACCAGGCGGTGGGTGCCGCCGTACACGTCGTTGCCCATCACGACGCGGCCACCGGGGACCAGCGCGGCGCGGAGCAGGGCGTCCTCGGCGGCGAGCCCGGACGCGAACGACGACGCCGCGACGCCACCGTCCAGGTCGGCCAGGAGCACCTGCAGCGAGTCACGCGTCGGGTTGCCGGCGCGCGAGTACTCGTAGCCGTTGCGCATGCCACCGACGCCGTCCTGCACGTAGGTCGACGTCAGGTGGATCGGCGGGATGACGGCGCCGGTGGTCTCGTCGGGCTCCTGGCCGGCGTGGACGGCCCGGGTGCTGAACTCGGTCATGCTCGGTGGTTCCTTACTCGGAGAGGTAGGTGAGGAGGTCGTGCCGGGTCAGCACGGTGACGGGTTTGCCGTCCGCGACGACGAGGAGCGCGTCGGCCGACTCGAGCGCACGACGAGCCGCTGACACCGACTCGCCGACGCCGATGAGCGGCAGCGGGTCGCCGACGAAGTCCGACAGGGCGTCCGACATCTTCGCGGTACCGGTGAAGACCTGCTCGAGCAGTGCCTTCTCCTCGACGGCACCGACGACCTCGCCGATGACGACGGGCGGCTCCGCGTTGAGCACGGGCATCTGCGAGACGCCGTACGTGGTCATGATGTCGACGACGTCGCGCACGGTGTCCGTCGGGTGCGCGTGCACCAGGTCGGGCAGGCGGCCGTCCTTGCCGGCGATGAGCGAGCCGACGGTGCGCTCGTCGTCGGTCTCGGCGAACCCGTACGAGCGCATCCACCGGTCGTTGAAGATCTTGCCGAGGTACCCACGTCCGCCGTCCGGCAGCAACACCACCACGACGTCGTCCTCGGTCAGGTAACGGGCGGCGCGGAGTGCCGCGACGACGGCCATGCCGCTCGACCCGCCGACGAGCAGTCCTTCTTCGCGCGCCAGACGACGGGTCATCGCGAAGGAGTCGGCGTCCGACACGGCGATGATCTCGTCCGGCACGCCGGCGTCGTAGGCGCTCGGCCAGAAGTCCTCGCCGACGCCCTCGACCAGGTACGGACGACCGGTACCGCCGGAGTACACGGAGCCCTCGGGGTCGGCCCCGACGATGCGGACGCCGCCGCCGGACGCCTCCTTCAAGTACCGTCCGGTGCCCGAGATCGTGCCGCCGGTACCGACGCCCGCGACGAAGTGGGTGATCTGCCCCTCGGTGTCGCGCCAGATCTCCGGACCGGTGGTCTCGTAGTGGCTGCGGGGACCGTTCGGGTTGGCGTACTGGTTCGGCTTGTAGGCGCCCGGGATCTCCTGCACGAGCCGGTCCGACACCGAGTAGTAGGACTCGGGGGCCTCGGGCGCGACCGCGGTCGGGGTGACGACGATCTCGGCGCCGTACGCCGTCAGGACGTTGCGCTTGTCCTCGCCGACCTTGTCGGGCAGCACGAACACGCACCGGTAGCCGCGCTGCTGTGCGACCAGGGCCAGGCCGACGCCGGTGTTGCCGGAGGTCGGTTCGACGATGGTGCCGCCGGGACGCAGGTCGCCGGAGGCCTCGGCCGCGTCGATGATCCGGGTGGCGATGCGGTCCTTCGACGACCCACCGGGGTTCAGGTACTCGACCTTCACCAGGATGGTCGCCCGCACCCCCTCGGTCACCCGGTTGAGCTTGACGAGCGGGGTGTCGCCGACCAGGTCGACGACGGAGTTCGCGTAACGCACGGCATGGAGTCTAGGACGCGGTCCCCGCGTCGCGCTGGGATGTGTCGTGCGCGGACAACGCATCCTGATCGCCCCGCCGGTTGCCCCGCCCTGGTCGCGCTGCGCGGCGGACGGGAGGCCCGCGCGTCGCGCTGCGCGGCGGACGGGAGGCCCGCGCGTCGCGCTGCGCGGCGGACGGGAGGCCCGCGCGGACGCCGCCACGGGCCTCCTGTCCGGCACCCGGTCCGGACCACCGCCGTCAGGGGCGGACGACGTCCGCCGTCGTGTTCTGCTGCCGGTGCAGCTGCGCGTACGTGCCGTCGAGGGCCAGGAGTTCGTCGTGTGTGCCCTGCTCGACGATCCGGCCGTGGTCGAGGACGAAGATGACGTCGGCGTCGCGGATCGTGGAGAGCCGGTGCGCGATCGAGATGGTGGTCCGACCGGCCGCCGCGGTGTCGAGGGCCGTCTGCACGACGTGTTCGGAGATGGAGTCGAGCGCACTGGTGGCCTCGTCGAGGACGAGCACCGGCGGGTCCTTGAGCATGACCCGGGCGATGGCGATGCGCTGCTTCTCGCCACCGGACAGCCGGTAGCCGCGCTCCCCCACGACGGTGTCGTAGCCGTCCGGGAACGACGCGATCGTGTCGTGGATGTTCGCCGCGCGGGCCGCTCGCTCGAGCTCGTCGTCGGTGGCGTCGGGCTTGGCGTACCGCAGGTTCTCGCCGATCGTGGCGTGGAACAGGTACGTCTCCTGGCTGACGATGCCGACGTGCCGCATGAGGTCCTCGTGCACCAGGTCGCGGACGTCCTGGCCGGCGAACCGCACGGACCCCTCGGTGGCCTCGTACAGCCGGGGCACCAGGTAGGACACCGTCGTCTTGCCGGCGCCGGAGGGCCCGACGAAGGCGGCGAACTGCCCGGGGTGGAGCTCGAACGACACCCCGCGCAGGGTCGGCTTGTCGGCTTCACCGTCGGGGTAGGTGAAGACGACGTCCTCGAAGGCGACGTGGCCGACCTTCGACTCGTCCACGGGCTGCGCGGTCGGCGAGTCCGTGATGGCCGGCTCGAGGTCGAAGTACTCGAAGATGCGGGCGAAGAGCGCACCGGAGGTCTGCAGGTCGAGGACCACGCGCAACAGCCCGACCGTCGGGAACAGCAGGCGGGACTGCACCGTCGTGAACGCGACGATCGTGCCGGCCGTGATCGGGACGTCGCCGATGATCAGGTACGCGGCGACGACGTAGATGATCGCCGGGATGATCGACAGGAAGATCTGCACGATGGCGAAGAACCACTGCCCCGACATCTGCTGCCGAACCTGCAGGGTGATCTGGTTGCGGTTCTCGTCCCCGTAGCGGCGGGTCTCGCTGGCCTGCTGGTTGAAGCTCTTCGCGAGCAGGATGCCGGAGACGCTCAGGGCCTCTTGCGTGATGGCCGTCATGTCGGACAGCGATTCCTGCGTCTGCCCGGCGATCCGCGCTCGCACCTGCCCGACCCGGCGCTGCGCGATGACGAGCAGCGGGAGCAGGACGACCGCGACGAGCGTCATCTGCCAGCTCAGCAGCAGCATCGCGACCACGGCGGCGATCACGGTCACGGTGTTGCCGAGCACCGACGAGATCGTGTTGTTCAGCACGCTCGCCACACCACCGACGTCGTTCTGCAGGCGCGACTGGATGACGCCGGTCTTGGTGCGGGTGAAGAACGCGAGTTCCATCCGCTGCAGGTGCGCGAACAGGCGCATCCGCATCGCACCCATGACCTTGTTGCCGACGGTCGCGGTCAGGTACGTCTGCCACACGCCGACCCCGGCGCTCGCGATCCAGAGCAGGACCATGGCGGACACGAGCTCGACCAGCACCGGGACGTCGGGGCGGCCGGACGGCGGGAACAGCCCGCGGTCGAACGCCTGCTGGGTGAGCAGCGGCGGCACGACCGAGATGGCCGCGCCGACCAGCACGAGGACGATCGTGAGCCCGATCGCCCGGCGGTGCGGCTCGAAGAGCGCGGCGATGCGACGGACCAGGTGCGGGATCTTCGGCGCCTCGGCGTTGGCGGCCTTCTGCGCGCGGAAGTCACCGCTCGAGATGCGTCCGCTCCCGCGCGGACCACCACCCCGCCCGCTGTGTCCCATGCTCATGGAGCCACCGTAGCCCCGCGCTCGGACATCGACCGTCCTCTCCACAGCACCGCAGTATTTGACCCCGTTCAGGGGGCGTGCGAGCATGTGCCGTCCCCGTCCCCGCACCACCGAGGTCCCATGTCGTCCGCGCCGTCACGTCCCACGTCCCTGGGGGCGCAGCTCGCCCGCCGCAAGCCGATCGAGCAGCTGCAGGCCGAAGCCTCCCGCGGGGTGAACGGTGAACCGCTCCGTCGGTCGCTCGGGGTCTGGCAGCTGACGATGATCAGCGTCGGGGCCACGCTCGGCACCGGCATCCTGGTCGTCCTCGGCACCGCGGTCCCGCTCGCCGGTCCCGCGGTCTGGATCTCGTTCGTCGTCGCGGGGATCGCCGCGCTGCTCTCGGCGCTGTCGTACGCCGAGATGGCCGGTGCCGTCCCCACCTCGGGGTCCAGCTACTCGTACACCTACGCCACGATGGGCGAGGGCATCGCCTGGATCTGCGGCTGGTGCCTGGTGCTCGAGTACGCCGTCTCGGTGGCCGCGGTCGCCGTGGGTGCCAGCGAGTACGTCGACGAGACCCTCCGCGTGTTCGGGCTGCACCTGCCCACCGCGCTCGCCGCTCCCCCGGTCGACGGCGGCGTGGTCAACCTGCCCGCCGCGGTCCTGGTCCTGCTCGCCACCGCAGTGCTGCTGCCAGGAGCCCGCGAGAGCGCCTGGGTGAACACGGTCATGGTGGTCGTGAAGATCGCCCTGCTGGTCTTCTTCGTCGTCGTGGCGTTCACGGCGTTCCGGGCGCAGAACTTCGAGCCGCTCGCACCGATGGGCGCCGCCGGGGTCACCGCAGCGGCGTCACGGCTGTTCTTCTCGTACATCGGCTTCGACGCGGCCTCGACCGCAGGTGAAGAGGCGAAGAACCCCCGCCGTGACCTGCCACGGGCGATCATCGGCTCCATCGCGCTCATCACGGCGCTGTACATCCTGGTCGCGATCGCCGCCATCGGGGCCCGCTCGTGGACGGCGTTCTCGTCGTCCGAGGCGTCGCTCGTCCGCATCGTGGTCGACGTCACGGGGCAGCCGCTCGTCGCCCTCGTGTTCTCGATCGGGGCGGTCGTCGCCATCGCCAGTGTCGTGCTCACCGTCCTGTACGGCCAGACCCGCATCCTGCTCACGATGTCCCGCGACGGCCTGGTTCCGAAGGTCTTCGGCCGGGTCTCCCGCCGCACCGGCACCCCGATCGCGAACACGCTGATCATCGGCATCGCCGTGACGATCGTCGCCGCGCTCGTGCCCCTCGGGGAGCTCGCCGACGCCACGAGCATCGGGACCCTGGTCGCCTTCGCCCTGGTGAACGTCTCCGTCATCGTGCTCCGTCGCTCGCAGCCCGACCTGGAGCGCTCGTACCGGGTGCCGCTGTTCCCCGTCGTCCCGATCCTCGGCGCCCTGAGCTGCGTGCTGCTCGCGGTGTTCCTCGGCGCCACCACCTGGATCGCGTTCGGCATCTGGATGGTCGCCGGCGCCCTGCTCTACCTGGCCTACGGCCGCCGCCACAGCACGCTGCGCTGACGCGCCCCGCTGCCCCGCCGCGGCCGCGCCGCGGCCGCACCCCGCCCCGCCCGCCCGCCCGCGAGTCTCGGCCAAGCGGACTCTCTACGGCTCACGAAAGCGCGAGAGTGTCTGCCCAGACGAGACTCGGCACATCCCTCGGGACAGTCGTGCACCTGCGCTCTCCACAGATCCCGCCGGAGGGCACACAGCGCACATCCGAGTCCGCACACTCGCATCATGCAGCTTCACCGGACACGCCCCGATCTCCTCCGCGCCGAGCGGTCGGATCCATCGCGAGCACGACAACTCCGACGGCTCCATGCCGCTGGGCGAGTCATCCGGCTCCGTGCGGGTGTCTACCTCGACAAGCGGCTGTGGGATGCACTCGACACGTCGGACAAGCACCTCGCCATGGCTTGGGCTCTCGCTCCTGACCTGAGTCCGACCAGCGCGTTCTCGCACGTCACGGCTGCACTCATCCATGGCTGGCCGTTGATCGGACCGGCTCCGGCGCGGATCCACGTCGTCGACTGGAAGCTGGTCGGTGTCGAACACCGGGTCGGGCTCATTCGACACGGCATCGACCCCGCTGGCCTGTGCCTCGGCCCCAGTCGATTCGACGGCGTCCCTGTGGTCGATGCGCTCGGAACGGCGGTGGCCGTCGCGCGAACGTGCGACCCGGCGGTCGCCGCCGTGGCCATCGACCATGCAGTGCGCATGAAGGCGATCGACAGGAAAGTGTTCGAGGAGCACCTGCCGCCGCCCGCATCGCGCGGTGGCCGGAGGGCTCGGCTCGTCGCCACCGCGCTCGATCCGGCACACGAGTCACCCGGTGAGTCCTACTTTTCGATCCGACTCGTGCAACTGGGAGTGACCAACATCCACCCGCAGCATGAGTTCATCACGAACGGGTTCCGTGACCGAGTCGACTTCTGGTTGCCCGACGCCGGAGTCGTCGTCGAGTTCGATGGCAAGCAGAAGTACGTCGACCGCGAGATGCTCGCAGGTCGCGATCCCAGCGAGGTCCTCTGGCAGGAGAAGCGCCGGGAGGACCGCATCCGTACCCACCGAGAAGTTCGGTCCGTCATCCGAGTGACCTGGTGGCACCTCGAGAGCCTCGACCGGTTCCGTGCGCTGCTCCGTTCGCACGGGGTGTTGATCACTCCGTGAGCAGCATCGGCGACAATCGAGTCTCGGCTCAACGGACAACTTCCCGCTCCAGCGGCCGGCAAAGTGTCCGCTCAGCCGAGTCTCGGCGAAGGTGCCGCACACAGCCCCCACCCCGCACACGACGAAGGCCGCCACCCCGAGGGGCAGCGGCCTTCGTGACCGGAACGGTCGAGACTACGCGAGCTCGATCGTGGCGCCAGCGGCCTCGAGGGTCGCCTTCGCCTTGTCGGCGGTCTCCTTGTTCGCACCCTCGAGGATCTTGGCGTCGGCGGTCTCGACGAGCGCCTTGGCCTCACCGAGGCCGAGCGACGTCAGGCCACGGACCTCCTTGATGACCTGGATCTTCTTGTCACCAGCGGACTTGAGGATGACGTCGAACTCGGTCTTCTCCTCAGCGGCCTCGGCCGGGGCAGCGGCGGCCGGAGCGGCAGCAGCGGCCGGGGCAGCAGCGGTGACCTCGAAGACCTCTTCGAACTTCTTCACGAAGTCCGAGAGCTCGATGAGCGTGAGCTCCTTGAAGGCCTCGATGAGCTCGTCCTGCGAAAGCTTCGCCATGATTTTCTCCTACTACTAGCTAGTACGTGTGGTTGATGAACGCGAGCCTGATCAGGCCGCGGACTCCTGCTTCTCGCGAAGGGCGTCCACGGTGCGGACGGCCTGCGAGAGGGGTGCCTGGAACAGGTACGCAGCACCGAACAGCGAGGCCTTGAGTGCGCCGGCGAGCTTGCCGAGCAGCACTTCACGGGACTCGAGGTCGGCGAGCTTGTCCACCTCGGTCGCGGTGAGCGGGTTACCGTCGAAGTAACCGCCCTTCACCACGAGCTCGGGGTTCGCCTTGGCGAATGCACGCAGCGACTTCGCGACGGCGACGGTGTCACCGTGGACGAAGGCGAGAGCGGACGGACCGGCGAGTTCGTCGTCGAACGACGAGATGCCGGCGTTGTTCGCCGCGATCTTGGTCAGCGTGTTCTTCACCACGGCGTACGTGGCGTGCTCACGGATCGAGTTGCGGAGCTCCTTGAGCTGCGCGACCGTGAGACCGCGGTACTCGGTGAGCAGAACGGCGTTCGAGCTACGGAAGGACTCCGTGAGCTCGGCGACCGCAGCTTCCTTGTTCGCCATGGTTCTCCTTGGGGGTCTTGCCGGCAGCCCCAGGTCCACGAACGAAAAAAGCTCCGGCGCAGAGGCTCGGAGCTGCTCTCACCAGATGGTGGGAGTGGTTCGGAACACCTGCGCGGGATGCCTCACGAGTGAGGACCTTCGGTCACGATGTTCACAAACACGTTGCAAGCAGCACGACATCCGGCGGTCTTTGGCTTCGAGAACAGTAGCAGATGCCGTGGACGAGACCAAACAGCGGTCGGGAGGCGCGGTGCGGGCCCGCCCCGCGCCTCCCCTCCGTCAGTGGGTGCGGTCCACCGCAGCGGGCGTCGCCGACCAGTCGGCGGACCCGGCCCCCTCGGCCGGCTCGGCCGACGACGACGACGACGCGACCGACCCCGCCGCGGCAGCAGCCGCAGCGGGGTCGCGCGGCAGGTGCACCGTGAACACCGTGTCCCCGGGCTCGCTCGTGACCTCGACCCGCCCGCCGTGCGCCTGCACGACCGCGGCGACGATGGCGAGCCCGAGCCCGGTCGACCCGACCGTGCGGGAGCGCGAGCTGTCGGCACGGGCGAACCGCTCGAACAGCTTCGGCAGGAACTCCGGGTCGATGCCCTGGCCGGTGTCGCGCACGGTCAGGTCCACGCCGCCGTCGACCGGGGCGAGCCCGACCGTGATGCGGGTGCCCTCGGGCGTGTGGGTCCGGGCGTTCGTGACGAGGTTGACGATGACCTGGTGCAGGCGTGCGGCGTCCCCGGTGATGGTGACCGGCTCCGGTGGGACGTCGACCTCGATGGGGTGCTCGGGTGAGGCGGCGTGGGCGTCGTTCACGGCGTCGAGCACCAGGCCGGTCAGGTCGACCTCGGCGAACTGGATCTCGCGGCCCTCGTCGAGCCGCGCGAGGAGCAGCAGGTCCTCCACCATCGAGGTCATCCGGATGGACTCGGACTCGATGCGGCTCATCGCGTAGACGACGTCCTTCGGCAGGTCGCCGCCCATGCGCCGGGTGAGTTCGGCGTACCCGCGCACCGAGGCGAGCGGGGTCCGGAGCTCGTGCGAGGCGTCGGCGACGAACTGCCGCACCTTCTGCTCCGAGCGTTCCCGCGCCTGCATCGCACTGCCGATGTGCCCGAGCATCCGGTTGAAGGCGCTGCCGACCCGGCCGACCTCGGTGCGGGGGTCGGTGTCCGGCACGCGGACGCCGTCGAGGGCGTCACTGCGGTCGAGCGGCATGCGCGCGACGGTGGAGGCGGTCTCGGCGACGCGGTCGAGCGGCCGCAGGGAGCGCCGGACCACGAGGGCGGCGACCAGTGAGGCGGCGAGGAGTGCGAGTCCGGTGACGACCAGCACGACGCCCAGGAGCTTCCAGACGCTCTCGTAGACGGGTGCCATCGGCAGGCCGACCACGAGCACGGCAGGCCCGACGGTCGCCGCGGTCACCCGGTAGCGACCGAGGTCACCGCCGAGGTCGATGGTGTGTGGACGCCCGTCGACGTGCACCCCGCCGAGCGGCGCGACCACCGGCGCCGAGAGACGCTCGATCCCCCCGGCGTTGTCCAGCACGCTCCCGACGATGACGTCCCCGTTGAGGAAGTAGACCGTCAGGGTCCCGGACGCTTGTCCGGACGGGCGGCCGATGTCCAGACCCGGCCCGCTCCCGCCCTGCTGCTCGACGGATCGCTGCGCACGGTTCGTGGCGAACTGCAGCTGCTCGTCGATCGCGGAGCGCTGGATCGAGAACAACGCGATGATGCTCCCCGCCCCGATCACCGCACTCACGGCGACGACGAGGGCGACGATGCTCAGGACGAGCCGACGCCGCAGGGTCACGAGGTCGGCTTGATGACGTACCCGACGCCGCGCACCGTGTGGATCATCGGCGTCTCGCCGGCGTCGATCTTCTTGCGCAGGTAGGAGATGTAGATCTCGACGACCGAGGACTTGCCGCCGAAGTCGTACGACCACACGCGGTCCAGGATCTGCGCCTTCGAGAGCACGCGACGGGGGTTCCGCATCAGGAAGCGAAGGAGTTCGAACTCGGTGGCCGTCAGTTCGATCGGCCGGCCGGCGCGGTGCACCTCGTACGACTCCTCGTCGAGCACCAGGTCGCCGACGACGATGCGTGAGTCTCCGGCCTCGGAGATCGAGATCTGCGAGCGGCGGATGAGCCCGCGCAGACGCGCCACGACCTCTTCCAGGGAGAACGGCTTCGTGACGTAGTCGTCACCACCGGCGGTGAGTCCGGTGACCCGGTCCTCGACGGAGTCCTTGGCGGTGAGGAACAGCACCGGGGTGTCGTCGTTGTTCTGCCGCAGCCGGCTCAGCACCTGCAGCCCGTCGAGGTCGGGCATCATCACGTCGAGCACCATCGCGTCGGGCTTGAACTCCCGCGCGGTCGTCAGGGCGTCCTGCCCGCCGTTCGCGCTCTTCACGTCCCAGCCCTCGTAGCGCAGCGCCATGGACAACAGGTCGGTGAGGCTGGCTTCGTCGTCGACGACCAGGATGCGCAACGGGGTTCCGTCGGCACGTGTGAGGCGCGGGGCTGCTGCGGGCTGGGAGATGGTCACGTCTTCGAGTATCGAGAAGTTCCTATGAGTCGTCTGTGGCCCGGCCCAGTGCGTTCTGTGGATCGAGGACACGTCCACGGCCCGACGCTCCGTACGTTGGGAGCATGTTGCGATCTGCAGCCTGGCCGTCGTCGGCCCGGCACCTGGAAACCGCGCGGATCGAACGGACGACCGGGAGGCCCGGCTCGACACCGACGGACCGCCTGGCGGTCGCGCAGGCGGTCGCCGCCACCACCCCGCCCCTGTCCGCCGGCACGGCCGGCGGCTTCTTCGGCACGCTCGCCGCGGTCGCCGCGGCGGACGTCGCCACTGCCCGCACCGTCGAACCGCACCTGGACGCCCTCGGGATCCTGGCGCAGGCCGGGGCCGACGCCCCGGACGGTTCCACGTGGGGCGTCTTCGCAGCCGAGGGCCCGGGGCTGCGGCTCGACGCCGCACCACAGGACGACGGCACGGTCCTGCTCCACGGCAGGAAGCCGTGGTGCTCGCTCGCCTCGACGCTCTCGCACGCCCTGGTCACCGCGCACCTGGGTGACGAGCGCGTCCTGGTCGCCGTGGACCTGCGACAGCCGGGAGTCACCCTGCACGACGAGGCCTGGGTCGCACGCGGCATGCCCGACGTGCCGAGCGGACCGGTCGACTTCGACGGTGTCCGGGCACGGCCCGTCGGCGCCCCCGGCTGGTACCTGGAGCGTCCGGGCTTCGCGTGGGGCGGCATCGGTGTCGCGGCCTGCTGGTGGGGCGGCGCGGTCGGGCTTGCACGGGTGCTCCGCGACGCCGCGGCCGCGCACCCGGAGTCCGAGCTGCTGCAGGCGGCCCTCGGTGCCACCGTCGCCGACCTCGCCGACGCCGAGGACGCCCTCGCCGACGCCGCTGCCCGGATCGACGGCTCCGACCCGGCCTCCGACGACACCGACTGGCGGCTGCTCGCCCAGACGGTGCGATCGCGGGTGCGCCGGTCGGTCGACGCGGTGCGCGAACGGGTGGTCGCGACGATCGGCCCGGCACCGCTGACCGCCGATGCCGCCGTCGCCGCGCGGGTCGCCGACCTCGAGCTCTACGTCCTGCAGGACCACGGCGCACGCGACCTCGCCCGCATCGGCCGGATGGTGCTCGAGCGCGGCGGTGTCGCGTGGTGAACTTCGACCACCGCGAACGGGGGACCGACCCGGCGGCGTGGACACGGTTCCTCGACGGCGTGGACGCACCGGCGATCGACCTGGCCGACACCGGGTCCGTGCTCGTCGTCGCACCGCACCCCGACGACGAGACCCTCGGTGCCGGTGGCCTGATCGCGGCGGCTGCGCAGGCTGGCACCCCCGTGCACGTGCTGCTCCTCACCCGCGGCGAGCGCTCGCACCCGGACTCCCCCACGACGACCGCGGAGGCGCTCGCCGCCGCACGCGACGCGGAGTTCGTTGCGGCCGTGCGCGTCCTGCACCCCGACGTCACGTCGACCTCGGTCGGGATCCCGGACGGCACGACCCGCGAACACCGCGACCGCGTGACGGAGGCCGTCGACCAGGCGCTGGCCGCGGCCGCGCACCCGGTGCTCCTCGTCGCACCGTGGCCTGGAGACGGGCACCGTGACCACCGCATCGCCGGCGAGGTCACCGAGGCCGCCGCGGCGAGCGCCCCCGATGTCGACCTGCTCGCGTACCCGATCTGGGCGTGGCACTGGGACGAGCCGGAGCGCACCGTCGCCCCGTGGGACCGCGCTCGAGCGCTGCCGTTGACCGAGGACCTCGTCGCCCGGAAGCGTGCCGCCCTCGATGCCTACCCGTCGCAGACCCGGCCGCTCTCGCCCGCGGTCGGCGACGAGGCGATCGTCGACGACCGGCACGCCGCACACCACCTGCGGACGACCGAGTGGTTCTTCGTGCCGGAGTCCGCCGCGTCGCGGTCTCGCGAGTCGTTCGACGCGCACTACGACCGGAAGCCCGAGGGGTGGGACTTCGACGGGTCCTGGTACGAGCAGCGCAAGCGGGCCGTGACACTGGCGGCGCTCCCCCGCCCGCGTTTCCGCTCGGCGCTCGAGCTCGGTTGTGCGACCGGTGTCCTGACCGCCGCCCTGGCCGAACGCGCGGACGACGTGCTCGGCACCGACATCTCGGCGGCACCGCTCGAGCGTGCCGCCCGCCGTGCCCCGACCGCGCGGTTCCTGCAGGCGGCCCTGCCGTCCGAGTGGCCGGAGGGCCGCTGGGACCTGGTGGTGATGTCCGAGGTCGGGTACTACCTGTCCCCGGCCGACCTCGACGCCACGATCGACCGCGTGCTCACCTCGCTCGACGACGACGGCGTGCTCGTCGCCTGTCACTGGCGGCACCCCGACGACGAGGCCGTGTCGAGCGGCGACGCGGTGGACGCGCGGCTGACCGAACGCTGGCCGCGTCCCGCCCTGCTCCGGCACGTGGAAGCGGACTTCGTGCTGAGTGTGCTGCCCGGCCCGGCGGTCACCTCGGTGGCCCGGGCCGAGGGGATCGTCCGGTGACCGTGCCCCACCACCGACCGCGCATCGACGTGGTCGTCCCGGCGCACGACGAGGCCGACCGGATCGCCGCGTGCCTCGGATCGCTCCTGGTGGCGGTCGACCGGCTCGCCACGGAGCGGCCCGGGGTCGACGCGGCGATCACGGTGGTGCTGGACGGTTGCACGGACGACACCGCTGCCGTGGTCGATCGGTACCCGGTCGACGTCCTGACCACGGACCGGGTCGGGGTCGGTCGGGCACGGTCCATCGGGGCGACGCACGCGCTGCGAGCGCACGACGGCGACCCGGTGGCTCGGTGGCTCGCGCACACCGACGCCGATTCGCGCGTGCACGAGCGGTGGCTCGTCCAGCAGTCCGACGCACTGGCATCCGGCGCGCAGGTGCTCGTCGGCGCCGTCGTCCCGGACCCGGACGACCTGGCACCCGCGGTGCTCGACCGGTGGACGCGGGCCCACCCGCCGGGCGCCGCGCTCGGTCACGTGCACGGCGCCAACCTCGGCGTGCTCGCCGCGGCGTACGTCACGCTCGGCGGGTTCGACCCCGTCCCCGAACACGAGGACGCCCGCCTGGTCACCCGGGCCCGAGCGCTCGGGTTCCGCGTGGACGCGACCGTCGAGCTGCCGGTGGTGACGAGCGGGCGCTTCGCCGGCAGGACCCCGGGCGGGTACGCCGAACACCTGCGCCAGCAGTACGGCGACGTCGGCTGACCGTCCTAGGTGGAGGTGGGGCGTCGGCCGGTGAACCGCTCCACCCAGCCGGCGACCGTCCCGAGGCGGATCGCCGCAGCACGTCGTCGCCGCCGGCCGAACGGTGCGCCCACGAGCGCCCATCCGGTCGCCAGGAGGTGACGGAGGACCTCGCGGGGACGCCAGGCGGCGCCGTGCGCTCGGTGCTTGTCGACGAGGACACGGTCCCAGCGCGCGTAGTGCCGGTTGTTCCGGAACAGCTCCCGGGTGCCTCGGCGGAGTCGGTACTGGACCGATGCGGACGGTTCGAAGTGGGTCGGGAACCCGAGGTAGGTCGCACGCCATGCCAGGTCGATGTCCTCGGCGGCACCGAGCGACGTGTCGAAGCCCCCGGCGGCTTCGAGGACGGTGCGCCGCATGCCGAGGTTGGCAGCGGACGTGTGCGGGAGGTGCCCGAACCGCACGATCGGCCACGCCTGCTCGGGCGCTTCCCACATCCACGGCTCGTTGAGCGCGTCGTGCAGCAGCGGCCCCGTGCAGACACCGGCATCGGCCAGCCCGCGGACCATCCCCGCGATCCAGGTGTCCGCCACGACGTCGTCAGCGTCGCAGAACAGCACGATGTCGGAGCGGAGTGCCCGCCAACCGGCGTTCCGCGCCGGGGCAGCGCCTCGGATCGCGGACGAGTCGATGGAGCGGACCGTCCAGCCGCGCGGCCACTCCTCTGCAGCGATGCGCGCGTCGACCAGGTGACGGGGTTCACCGTTGCAACTGACCACGATCTCGACGGGTCCGGTCCACGTCTGCCGGGCGAGCGCTGCGAACTGGGGGCCGAGCTCGACGGTGGTGCGCTGTCCGACCGGGATGACGACGCCGACCGTGGGCTGCGGTGCGACGCCGCTCATCGTGCGGGTTCCCGTTGGCCGGCCGTCGCGCCGATCATCGTGGCCGCCGTGGTGATCCCGGCAGCGGGGGTCACCCCCGTGGCGTGGAGGTCGCCGACGAGGACACCGCCGGCGAGGCCGGCGGTCCGACCACAGGCGAGGTCGGACGGACGGTCACCGACGATCCAGGACCCGGCGAGCCGGATGCCGAACGTCGCTGCCGCCGCGAGGACCATGCCGGGTCCGGGCTTCCGCCACGGGTCCGGGTCACCGGGCAGTCGAGCACTCCCGACGATCACGTCGACGTCCGCGCCGTGGGACTGCATGGCTCGGCGGATGCGCCCGTTCACGGTGTCGAAGCCGGACCAGTCGTACCAGCCCCGGGCGATGCCGCTCTGGTTCGTCACGACGACCACCGGGATGCCGTCGTGCCAGGCCGCAGCAGCCGATTCGATGGCGTCGGGGACGAGCTCGGTGCGGTCGAGCGACCCGACGTGTCCGTGGTCGACGATGAGCACACCGTCCCGGTCGAGGAACAGTGCATCGACGCCGTCGAGCGGCCGTTCGGAGAGCCGTTCCAACGACCGGTGGCGGTCACGCGACGCGGACACGCGTCCCGGTCTCCGAGAAGGCGAACGGGACGACGCGTTCGGGGCCGAGGGCCCGGACGAACGCAGCACGCTCGGACGGGGGCACGACGAACAGCATGTGCCCGCCACCGCCAGCACCGAGCAGTTTCCCGCCGGTGGCCCCGAGCGTGCGTCCGTGCTCGTACAGCTCGACGACGGGGCTCGCCGTCGTTCCGAGCACCGCGGCCTTGAGCGTCCATGCCTCGTGCAGGGCCGGGCCGAACGAGTCGGTGCGACCGGCGGCGAGCTCGTCGCCCATCACCCGGGCGAGCTCCACCATCCGTGTCACGCGGTCCCGCGCTCCGCCCGGCCGCGACATCGTGCGGGACTGGCGGCCGAGTTGCTGTCCGGCGTCCCGCCCGATCAGGGTGTCGACCAGCACGAGCGACGATTCGAGGTCCTGCCTGGCACGCTCCGGCATGTCGATGGGCGTCGCGACCGTCGAGCCGTCGGTGCCGAAGTCGTAGCGACGGAGTCCCCCGTGGGCGGACGCGGTCTGGTCCTGCAGGCCCACCGGACGCGCGCAGCGGATCATCTCGATCTCACTGGCAGTGGCGGCGAGCGCGCTCGGCTCGAGGTCGGCACCGCGGAGTGCCGCCAACGCCGCCACCAGGCTGGTGACGACCGCGCCGGAGGTGCCGAGGCCGGTCCCGGAGCTCCGGACGTCGGAGTGGATCGAGACGTCGACCGGGACCGCCGGGGTGTCGTGCAGCAGGGCTTCGCGCACGAAGTCGTGCTCGATGGCTGCCGGGGAGTCCGCCGTCTGCACGCCGTCGGTCACGACGCGGATCCCACCACGTGCACGGGGGCGGACGACGGTCTCGACGGCCAGGTCGATCGTGGTGCTGACCACGCACCCGGGCTGCTCGGAGAAGTACGCGGGGAGGTCGCTGCCCCCACCGAAGAAGGAGACGCGGAGCGGGGAGCGGGCGATGATCACGAGCGGGCGACCTGGACGCCGGCGACGAAGGCACGGGTGAGCGCGTGGTGGTACGCGACGTGGAAGTCCTCGATGACGTCGATGTCACACGACGGCACCACGGCGGCGACGTCGACGAGGTCGAGGATCGGCGGGAGTCCCTGCATCGCCCCGGTGAAGGCGAGCGTGACGGCGCCGCGGTCGCGGGCGAAGTCGAGCGCGCGCAGCACGTTGGCGGATCCCCCGGAGGCGCTGAGCCCGAACACGACGTCCCCGGTGCGCATGAGGACCCGCAGCTGCTCGAGGAAGACGTCGTCGTAGTCGAAGTCGTTGCCGACGGCGGTCATCATTGCGGCGTTGTCGGTCAGGGCGAGGATCCGCAGCCGCTCGGCGACCGGAGCGAGCGGGTCGGCCTGACGGGACGGAGCCAGGCTCTTCGCGAGGTCGGCCGCCATGTGGCTCGCCAACGCCGCGCAGGCCCCGTTGCCGAAGACGAAGACCGAGCGTCCGTCGCGGTGGGCGTCGACGAGCACGGCCGCGATGCGCGCGATCTCGTCGACGGGGAACCGACGGGCGAACCGGTCGACCTGGACGGAGTACGCCTCGACGATCTGCGCGGCGGCCCGCAGGTCAGGGGCTGTGGTGGTGAGCATGGCTGTCCTTCGTTCGGTGTCGACGACCAGCATACCCATTACACATGCGAAATATCAACGGCGGAAGGCAACCGCTGCGGCGAACGCGGTCGTGTAGCCGTCGATCGACCCGGTCTCGTGCCAGTCGCCGTGGATCCGTGCGGCCTGCACGCCCCCGTCGAGTGCGAGCGCGCCGAGCGCAGCACTGAGGTAGAGCTCCCCGTCGGCCGCGGGGGCCACGGCGCGCAGCGCTCCGAGCACCGCTGGCGTGACCACGTACCCACCGACCGAAGCGAGCCCGTCGACGGGCGGGTCGACCGGCTTCTCGACGAGTTCGACGACCCTCCCGCTGGCGTCCACACGAGCGACACCGCAGCGTCGGAGCGCCGCACGCGGAGCACGCACGACAGCGATGACGGGCAGTCCGGTCCTGCGGTGACGGTCGAGCACGACGGCGCTGCGGTTCTCACCGAAGACGACCTCGTCACCCCAGAGCACGAGGAAGGACTCATCGCGCACGCGGGTCGCAGCCGACAGGATCGCTCCCCCGTTGCCCGGCCCGGCAGTCTGGAGACAGGTCTCCAACTCGACACCCCGGGCTCGGGCGTCCGGCCGGAGGACGTCCGTGACGTAGTCGTTCAAGGCCGTCTTGTCCGGCCGGGTGACGAGGACGATGCGCTCGATCCCGGCGCCGATCAGTTCGTCGACCACGATGTCCAGCGCCGGCCGGTCGCCGAGTGGCAACAGCTCCTTCGGGATCGCTTGCGTCAGGCGACCGAGTCGGGTGCCGCGACCGGCGGCGGGGATGACAGCCGTCCGCACGGGTGGGACCGGGGGGACGGGATCAGGGAACCGGGCCACGGGCGAGCGCCTTCCTGGGACGGGGACGGGGAGGTCGTCGGCGCCGACGGGGCAGGGCCGATCGGACGTCGGGGAAGACGAGGGCGACGAGCAGTGCCGCCAGTGCTGCCAGGATGCCCGGCACGAGCACGGAGCCGATCGGATCAGCACCGAACCCGCTTCGGACCACGGCCGACACGAGGACCGCGGCGCTCGTGGCCGCGGCCGCGGGGAGGACCGGGAGTCCGAGGTCGCGCAACCGCAGACCGGATCCCTTCGTCGCCACCAGGAAGGCCGGCACCACGAGCCCGGAGCAGGCCACCGCGTACGCGGCAGCCATGCCCTGCGGCCCCCAGACGGTGCCGACGACGAGGGCGCCGACGAGGACCGGCTGGGTGACCAGCGCCCAACGGACCTGCCGCCCGGCGCGGCCACTGGCGATGAAGTACCAGACGGCCGCGAACCCGAGCGCCTGCGCCCCGCCCGCGACGACGAGGGACGGCAGGAGTGCCGCGGAGCCGAGCCAGTCGTCACCGAACAGCAGGTGGACGATCGGGCCGGCGAGCACCCCGAGCACGGCGAGGACCGGCCACGCCAGGAGCGTCACCGTGCCGACGAGTCGCCGGAACCGCTCACGGAGCACCACGGCGTCGACGCCCGCCATCGCCGGGACCGCGATCCGTTGGACAGCCGCCCCGATCTGGTCCAGCGGCAGGGTCATCAGCTGCACCGCCTGGACCCACAAGCCGGACGCCGCCGGGCCGAAGAGCGCCGCCACCAGCACGCGGTCCCCTGCCCTGGCGACGAGCGAGACCAGCTGGACCAAGGACACGTCCCGCGCGAGCGCGGCCATGGTGCGGACCGAACGCCACGGTGCTGCGGTGCCGCGGGGTACGCGGCGCAGGACGACGACGCCGACCGTGATCACGATCCACAGGGCCACCACCTGCGCCACCATCGCGACGGGTCCGGCGCCGACGAGCGCGAGACCGATCGACAGGGTGGAACCGAGCACCACGGCGATCGACTCGACGAGTGCGACCCGTCCCATCTCGTGCTGGCGCACCATCGAGGCGATCGGGACGGCGACGAGGCCGGCGAGCGGGAAGGCCACTGCGATCGCCAGGAGCAGCCCGCCGGACGGCGACGACGGCAGCACCCGGAGGACGAGGAGACCGGCGGCGGCGACGAGGGCCCCCAGCAGGACACCCGTCAGGGAACTCGCTCGGTGGAGTGCGACGTGGACGTCCGCCGGGAGCGCACCCGAACGCAGGACGACCGCAGCGAACCCGCTGTTGCGGACCAGCTCGAGGACGACACCGAGCGCGAGCACCGCCGCGGCGACCCCGTAGGCGTCCGGCCCCAAGACGCGTGCCACGACGACGTTCGAGACGATCTGCACGGAGGCCCGGAAAGCGGTCGCGGCGATGCTGAACACCCCACTCCGCACGATCGCCACGCATCCAGAATATCACGTGTCATCCTTTGCCGGGGGGCGCTTACGCGGTTCATCGGAAGCAGCAGTGACCGCCACAACCACGCTGCCTAGGTTCTCCTCCGTCGGCCCCGCCGCGTGCTCTGCGCGGCCGGTGACCCCAGCCGGCCACCACCGAGGAGAACCATGTTCCTGACCTACCTCAGGCGCGAACTCACGAACCGCAAGAAGCAGACGGTCATCATCGCGATCGGGATGGCCCTGGCCATCGCCCTCGTGGTGATCGTGTCGTCGATCTCGGGTGGCGTGCAGGCAGCGCAGTCGAGCGTCCTGCAGTCCGTCTACGGCGTCGGCACCGACATCACCGTCACCAAGACCGCGACGGCGTCGACGAACGGCGGGCGTCCGAGCTTCGACTTCGGCAGCCGGGGCGACAGCGACGACGACAGCGGTTCGACCGACCTGTCGCAGTCGCGGCTCGCGGTCGCGCGCGGTACGAGCACCCTGGACGCCGCGAACCTGTCGACGATCACGAGCACCGACGGCGTCAAGGCCGCGACGGGTGTCCTGACCCTCGAGAACAGCACGTTCTCCGGCCAGGTCCAGCAGCAGTCGACCGACGACAGCAGCACGGACGGCAGCAGCGACTCCAGCAGCGACAGCACGACCCAGCAGGGCCCACCGAGCGGGGACACCGGCGGTGGCGGCGGGTTCGGCGGTGGGTCGTTCAGCGTCGACTCGTTCACGGTGACCGGCATCCCGGTGTCCGGCGCGACGGTCGGTCCGCTCACGAGCACCGAGCTCACGAAGGGGCGCACCTTCGCCGCGAAGGACGCGGGCAAGGACGTCGTCGTGCTCGATGCGTCGTACGCGAAGAGCGAGTCGAAGGCGGTCGGCGACACGGTCGACATCGGCGGCACGGACTTCACCGTCATCGGCATCGTGAGCTCCACCGGCTCGGCCTCAACCACGGGCTCGAACACCTACATCCCGCTCGACACCGCGCAGGCGCTGGCCGACCTCGACGGCAAGGTCACCTCCATCTACGTGTCGGCCGAGTCCTCGTCCGACGTCAGCACGATCAAGTCCGCACTGCAGGCGAAGCTGACGAGCGCCACCGTCTCCACCGAGGCCGACCTGGCCTCGAGCGTGTCCGGGTCGCTCAGCACCGCGTCGAGCCTGGTCGCGAACCTCGGCACGTGGCTGTCGATCGTCGTGCTCGCCGCGGCGTTCCTCATCGCGATCCTCTTCACGATCTCCGGCGTGACCCGCCGCACCCGCGAGTTCGGGACCCTCAAGGCGATCGGCTGGTCGAACGGCCGCATCACCCGACAGGTGGCGGGCGAGTCCCTGGTGCAGGGCCTGATCGGCGGCGTGCTCGGCGCTGCGGCCGGCCTGATCGGCATCCTCGTGGTGAACGTCATCAGCCCGACGATCTCGGCGAGCGCCTCGAGCACGACCGGCGGGGGTGCCGGTGGCGGCGGTGGCATGCCCGGCGGCGCAGCGACCGCGGCCGCGGGCAGCGGCACGACGGGCGGTGCACCGGCCGGTGGCTTCGGCGGCGGCGCGAGCACCGCGTCGACGACCGACGTGGTGCTGCACGCCCCGGTGACCGTCGAGATCGTCCTGCTGGCGATCGGCCTGGCGATCCTCGGCGGGCTCATCGCCGGCGCGCTCGGCGGCTGGCGTGCGAGCCGGCTCCGTCCGGCCGAAGCGCTCCGGAGCGTGGCCTGATGCCCGGCCGCACCGACACGACCGAACCGACGACAGGAGCACCCGTGACCAGCACCGACACCGCGACCGGCGAGGCGGAGGCGCGCCGTGCCTCCAGTCCGATGTACCGGCTGACGAACGTCAGCAAGACCTACCAGCAGAAGAACCGGACCGTCACCGCCCTGACGAACGTCCACCTGACGATCCCGCAGGGGCAGCTCGTGGCCGTCCAGGGGCCGACCGGCGGCGGGAAGTCGACGCTGCTGCAGATGCTCGGAGCGCTCGACCGGCCGAGTGCCGGGTCGATCCACCTCGGTGGCGACCGCGACGTGGCGAAGCTCGGCGACGGCGCGCTGACCGACCTGCGCGCGACCGAGATCGGCTTCGTGTTCCAGAGCTTCAACCTGATCCCGACGCTGACGGCGCTCGAGAACGTCGAGACGGCGTTCGCGGGGTCGCTCGCGAACCGGTCCCGGACCGAGGTCCGCGAGCGTGCGGTGGCTGCCCTCCGCGAGGTCGGGCTGGGTGAGCGGATGGAGCACCTGCCGGCCGAGCTCTCCGGCGGACAGCAGCAGCGGGTGGCGATCGCCCGGGCGCTGGTGAAGAACCCGAGCGTGCTGCTCGCCGACGAGCCGACGGGTGCGCTCGACGAGTCGACCCGCGACGAGATCATGGCGCTCATCGAGAAGCAGTGGCGGGAGCGCGGGCTGACCGTCGTCATCGTCACGCACGACTCGTGGGTTGCGAAGCGGGCCGAGCGGCGCCTGCACATCAAGCAGGGGCAGGTGTGCGAGGTCTAGCGGGGCAGGCGGGTGCGCGGGCAGGCGCGGGGCGTCCGTCCGCGTTCCGCGCTGAGCGACAGTCCACG
>NZ_KB714631.1:348280-385128 GCF_000349565.1 Curtobacterium flaccumfaciens UCD-AKU | reverse complement strand
CGTGGACTGTCGCTCAGCGCGTGAGGACGCCGCCGATCCCCCCGGCGCTCCCGCTACCGCGCCACCGGGTAGTCGCAGTACGCGAACCACGTCGAGTCCGGCGCCCACGGCGGCACGTTGACCGTCCCCTGCCCGCCGTCGAGCGCTACCAGGGTCTCCGGCTGCACGGCGATCCGGGCGCCGCGGACGAGCGAGCCGGGCAGCAGCCGGAGCTCGACGCGGTGGTCGGCCGGGTGGCCCTGCACGCCGGGCTCGTACGACAGGGACAGCAGGTGTGCGCCGTCGGGCGACAGGTGCGGGAACCAGTTCACCCGCTCGTCGTTCGTGATCCGCACGGGGTCGTCGGCGCCGGGCCGGAGTGACGCGAGCTGCGCGGTCCCCGGTGTGAAGCGCTCGGTGTTCCAGAGCAGCGTGCCGTCGGCGGTGATCGTGCAGCCGTCGTCGGCGTGCTCGTCCCGCGTGACGAACGTCGGCTCACCGGTCGCGGGGTCGACCATCGCGACGTCGGTCGTCCAGACGCCGTCCTCGGACAGCTCACCCACGATCGCGGCGAGCGCGCTGCCGCCCGGGGCGATGCCGTGCAGGTAGAACTTCCGCTTGGTCGGCAGGGCCGCGGCGACGTCGGTGATCCGGGTCGCGGGGCCGCCGTCCGGCAACGGGACCCGGTACAGCTCGCCGTCGCGGGCGCTCACCACGATCGAGGTGCCGGACGGCTCGAGCACGTGGTCGTTGTTGATCTCGTCGACGCCGTCCATCGGCACCGGCACGAGCGCGGTCTCGTCGAGCACGGTGCCGCTGTCGGCCGACGGCAACCGCAGCAGCCAGAGGTCGCCGTCACCGTTCAGCACCAGGGTGTCGGCGTCCAGGACGTTCGGCGCCTCGACGAGCACCGTTGCCGACTCGAACACGAGCCGCGCGGTCCGTGACCCGACGTCGTACACGTGCACGCGGCTGGTCTGTCCGGGCAGCAGCTGCCGCCCCCGGGTTTCGTCGCTCATGCTTCCATCCTGTCGGTCGTCGGGTGGTCGGGGTCGGTGGGGAACGGCAGAACACCGGTGTTCACGCTGCGCACCGCGTGATGCGGGGGTGTCGAGCGTGAACACCGGTGTCTTGCGGAAAGGGGCTCCGCCTACTTCACGGCGCCCGCGGTCAGGCCGGCCACGAACTGGCGCTGGACCACGAGGAACGCGGCCACGACCGGGATCGACACGACGAGCGACGCCGCCATGACCTGGTTCCAGTACACGTTCGTCTGCGTCGAGTACTGCTGCAGACCGACCGCCAGGGTCGAACCGAGCCCGTTCGTCATGACCGAGGCGAAGAGGACCTCACCCCAGGCCGTCATGAACGAGTAGATCCCGACCGCCACCAGACCCGGACGGGCCGACGGCAGGATGACCCGGAACAGGGCACCCATCGGACCCGAACCGTCGACCATCGCGGCCTCGTCGAGCTCGCGCGGGATGGTCTCGAAGTACCCGGCGAGCATCCAGATCGAGAACGGGAGCGTGAACGTCAGGTACGTGATGATCAGCCCGAGCCACGACCCGACGAGCTGGATCCCCAGGGTGTTGCCGAGGTTCGTGAAGATCAGGAACAGCGGCAGCAGGAACAGCACGCCGGGGAACATCTGGGTGGAGAGCACCGCGGTGGTGAAGGTGCTCTTGCCCTTGAAGTTCCAGCGCGAGACACCGTAGGCGGCGAACGTCGCGATGATCAGCGAGAACACCGTCGCCACCGTGCACACGACGAGCGAGTTGATGAAGTACCGGCCGAGCGGCACCGTCGACCACATGTCGATGAACGGCTGGAAGGTGATCCGCGACGGGATCCACGTGAAGTTGTCCTGCACGTCGCCGAGGGGCTTGATGGCCGTGGTGATCATCACGTAGAGCGGCACGACCGTGAACAGCGTCAGGACGACCAGTGTGATGATCTTGAAGGACTTGGCGCCAGTTGTCTCACGCACGGACGGACCTCCGGTTGGTCACGGCGAGGTAGATGCCGGTGACGACGAGCAGGAAGAGCAGGAGCAGGACGCTCATCGCGGCGCCGGAACCGAAGTTCCAGGTGATGAACGACGCGTTGTAGATGTGGAAGCTCAGCAGGTCCGCGGCCGGTGGCTGCGCGGTCGAGCCGAACAGCACGAACGGGGTGTTGAAGTCGTTGAACGTCCACAGGAACATCACGAGCACGAGCGTCACGTTGACCGGACGGACCATCGGCAGCGTGATCGAGCGCCATTGGCGGAACGGCTTCGCGCCGTCGACCGAGGCGGCCTCGTACACGTCGTTCGGCACGGACTGCAGGCCGGCCATCAGCATCAGGAACGCGAACGGCCAGGTCTTCCAGATGGCCACGACGACGACCGCGACGAAGGCGTTGTTGCCGATGAGCCAGAACGGGGCGTTGCCACCGAACAGTCCGAGCTGGTCGACCAGCAGGTGGTTCAGTGCCCCCGAGTCCCGCTGGAACATGAACTTCCAGGTGATGACGCCGGCGTACATCGGCAGCGCGTACGGCACGAGGAACAGGGTGCGGAAGAGCCCGCGTCCGGCGAACGGCTTCTGCAGCGCGACGGCTGCGGCCATGCCGAACGTCCAGGAGAGCCCGACCACGAGGACCGTGAAGGCACACGTGATGAGGAACGAGTTGAGGACCCCGCGGCCGATCGCCTGGTCGAAGTCGACCACGACCTGGTAGTTCCGGAACCCGGCGAAGGGCGCGGCGCCCCAGTTCGCGATGAAGTACTTGGTGAGCTGGATGAACGAGATCCAGATGCCGGTGAGCATCGGGACGATGTGGATGAGCAGCTCGAACAGGATGGCCGGCGCGACGAGCGCGTAGGGCAGCCAGTGGGTCTTGCGCTTGCGACCTGGCGGACGGCCCGACATCGTCGGGGCCTTCGTGTGCGTCAGGTCGATGCGCTCCGAGTCGGGCAGGACCGTCGTGGACATCTGGTGGGGCCTTTCGGCAGGAGGGGCGTGCAGGTGCGGTCCGCGCGTGCCGTGGCAGCCGGGAGGCGCGGGGTGCGTGGGGCGTGTGCCTCACGGCCGACGGGTGGTCGGCTCTGGAACGTCAGGGGCTGGAGGCCCGGGCGCGTCCTGCGGACGCGACCCGGGCCTCCAGGGTGGATCAACCGGCGGCCTGGGACACCTGGTCCTGAGCGGTCTGCAGAGCCGACTTGATGTCGGCCTCGGAGACCTTGGAACCGGTCGCGATCTTGGCGAACATGTCGTTCATCGCCTTGCCGACCGTGGACTCGAACTGGTCCTCGGCGGGCACCAGCGGGAGCGGCTTCGCCTTGTTGTTGTAGATGTCGAGGAACGTCTTCGTCTGCTCGTCCGTGACGGAGTCAGCAGCCTTGGCGAGCACCGGCAGGGCCGAGTACGGCTTGTCCAGCGTCGTCTGCGTGTCCATGCTCGTCATGTACTTGACGAACTCGAGCGCGCCGTCCTTGTTCTTCGTGTTCTTGAAGACCGACAGGTTGATGCCAGCGGGGAACGAGGCGATCTGCTCGCCACCGCTCGGGGCGGGCAGGGCCACGACGCCGTACTCGGACGACTTCATGCCGAGCGACTCGATGGTCGCGTTCGCGTTGTTCTGGTTGAGGATGAACGCGGCCTTCTTCTTCGCGAAGTCCGTGGTGGACTGCGTCGCGTTGTCGTACTGCGCGTTCGACGGGTTGGCGACCTTCGAGTCCTGCATGAGGTCGAGGTACCGCTTGATGCCGTCGACGTTGGCCTTCGAGGTGAAGGTCGGCTTGCCGTCCTTGTCGAACCACTCGCCACCGTTCTGCGCCGAGTTGATGAACGCGAAGTGCGAGTTCTCGGTGTACGAACCGCCTGCGAGGCTGAAGCCGTAGGTGTCACCCTTGGTCAGCTTCTCGGCGTCCGAGACCATCTCCTCCCACGTGGTGGGCGGGGTGATGCCGGCGTCGGACAGCATCTTCTTGTTGTAGTACAGGCCGTAGGCGAGGCCGTAGAGCGGGACGCTCGTGACCGTCTTGTCGGGCGCGCCACCGGTGGACAGGGCGACCTTGCCGAACTTGTCCGCGCCGCCGATCGCCTTCATCTCGGCGTCACCGAACTCCTGGAAGGCGCCGGTGGCCTGGAGCGAGGTCGCCCAGGTGTTGCCGATGTTGACGACGTCCGGGCCCTGGCCCGAGGTGACGGCGGTCTGGATCTTGTTCTGCAGGTCGTTCCAGCCGATGACCTGGAGGTCGACCTTGATCCCGGTCTCCTTGGTGAACTTCTCGAGGACGGGGGTCAGCACCTCCTTGTCGTTCTGCAGGGACGTGCCCTGGTTGGACGCCCAGTAGGTGAGCGTCTTGGAGTCGCCGGCGCCGCCGGACGATCCGGAGGAGCAGGCTGCGAGGCCGGTCACGGTGAGTGCGGCGGCCGCGGTGATGGCCAGTGCGCGGATGGCAGTGCGCATGACTCTCTACTTTCTCGTCGTTGAGATGGTGCAGGGATGGTGCAGAGGTGGAGCTGGTGCTGCGGATGGTGCTGGTCGGGTGCTGCTGTGGGTTGCGGGCAGCACCCCGGCGGTCAGGCCAGGGTGCGTTCCGCGGGGTCCCAGCCCTCGGGGAGGGTCGGGGAGGGCGACACGGTGCTCTCGACGAGCACCGCCTCGCCACGTTCTGCTGCCTCGGCGATGGAGACCATCACGTCGAGGACGTGGAAGGCGAGCGCACCGGGGACGCGGTTCGTCTCGCCGGCCCGCAGCGAGCGGGCCAGGTCGACCACGCCGGTGCCGCGCGAGGAGGTGGAGCCGACCGCGGGGATCGTCTCGGGCTCCTCGGCACCGAGCAGGTACAGCTCGGTGCCGCCGTCGAAGTTGTTCGGGTCGGGGAACACGACGGTGCCGGTCTCCCCCGCGATCTCGACGAAGCCGGTCCGGCCCCGGTCGGACTCGAACGAGAAGACACTCTGCGCGCTCCCGCCGTTCTCGAACTCGATGAGCGCCGAGTGGTTCGTCGGGACGTCCACCGGGAACTCGGTGCCAGCCTTCGGTCCGGAGCCGATGGTGCGGGTGGCGCGGGACTTCGACGCCGTCGCCGTGACCTTCTTCACCGGTCCGAACGCCTGGACGAGGGTGGTGATGTAGTACGGGCCGATGTCGAACAGCGGACCGGCGCCGTACGCGAAGAGGAACTCGGGGCTCGGGTGCCACGACTCCGGGCCGGGGCTCTGGAACAGCGTCAGGCCGTTGAGCGGCGTGCCGATGCGGCCCTCGCGGATGGTGCGGAGCGCGGTCTGCAGGCCGGCGCCGAGGAACGTGTCCGGGGCGACACTGACCGTCTTGCCCGCGGCGACCGCAGCGTCACGGAGCTCCGCGGCGCTGGCACGGTCGAGGGCGTAGGGCTTCTCACCCCAGACGTGCTTGCCTGCGGCCAGGGCCTGCAGCGCGACCTCGACGTGGGCAGCCGGGATCGTCAGGTTCACGACGATCTCGATGTCGTCGTCGGCCAGGAGCTCCTCGACGGTGCCCGAGCCGGGGACGCCCCACTTCTCGGCCTGGGCGGCAGCGCGCGGCAGGTCGATGTCGGCGATGAAGCGGACCGTCACGTCGGGGAAGACCGTGAGGTTCGACAGGTACTGGTCCGAGATGACCCCGGCGCCGATGACGCCGACGCCGACCGGGCCGGTGCGCAGCGTGCTGTCGGTCGCCGTCGCAGCGGCGGTCGTGGTGTCGGTCATGCGCGGGCCCCCTCGAGGAACGTGTAGGAGTCGGCGACGGCCTGGAGGACGTCACCGTCGTGGTCGTCGAGCTCGACGACGTGCAGGGCGTCGGGTGCGGCGGCGATGATGTCGCGGATCGGCATGATGCCGTTGCCGACGGCGACCTGCTGCTTGTCGTCGTGCGAGCCGTCGCCGTCCTTGACGTGCAGGAACCGGACCTTGTCGCCGTACTTGCCGATGACCGCGACCGGGTCGTCCCCGCCGACCTGCACCCAGTAGGTGTCGAGCTCGAGCACGACGTCGTCGGACAGGGCGTCGGCGAAGACCTCGTAGGCGCTGACGCCGTCGATGCGGTTCGAGAACTCGAACGCGTGGTTGTGGTAGCCGAGCACCAGACCGTGGTCGGCCGCCCGCGGGGCGAGCGCGCTGAGTTCGCGGGCGATCGCCTCGACGTCCTCGCGGGTGGTCCAGCGAGCCTCGTCGATGTGCGGGTCGATGAGCGTCCCGAACCCCAGGGTGGTGGACGCGTGGAAGATGCGCTCGAGGTCCTGCTCGCCGGCGTCGAGCAGCCGGGCGTGGCCGCTCGGGGCGGCGAGGCCTGCGATCCGCAGGGCGGCGGCGAGTTCGTCGGCGTCGTCGACGAAGCCGAAGGCCTCGACGTTCGTGTAGCCGATGTCGGCGATGCGCTGCAGGGTGCCGGGCAGATCGGCGCTGAGGGCATCGCGGACCGTGTAGAGCTGGACCGAGAGCGGTTGGGTCACCAGGGTTCTCCTCGTCGAGATGGTGCGGTCGTCAGTGACCGATCGTCACACTACGAGCACTTTTGTCGGCGGTCAAGCAGAAGTCGAAGGAATGTCGACGGACTTCATTGCGTGGCGCGAACGATGTGTGCTTCACTCCCCACATGGTCGACTTGAACCGGACGGCAGCGTCGCCTCCGGTCGGGACGAGCGAGCTCTTCCAGATCCTCCGCGACGGCGTGCCGCGCACCAGGGCCGAGCTCGCCGCACTGACAGGACTCGCACGCTCCACCATCGGCGTGCGCCTCGACTCCCTGATCGACATCGGACTCGTCGGTGCCGTCGACACCGCCGTCTCCACCGGCGGCCGTCCGCCCGCCCAGGTGGCGCTGAAGCCCCGCGCCCGGCTCGTCATCGCCGCCGACCTCGGTGCGTCGCACGGCCGCGTCGCCGTCACCGACCTGGTCGCGGCACCGCTCGCCACCCGTGATGCCCGGATCGACATCGCGGCCGGCCCGGTGCCGACGCTGTCGTGGCTCGTCGAGACGATCGACGACCTGCTCGCCGAGGTCGGGCGCAACCGACAGGACGTCATCGCGATCGGCATCGGCGTCCCCGGACCCGTCGAGTTCTCCACCGGACGACCGGCCAACCCGCCGATCATGCCCGGCTGGGACGGCTTCGACGTGCCCTCGTGGCTCCGCCAGCACATCGCCGCCCACGTGCTGCTCGACAACGACGTGAACATCGCCGCGCTCGGCGAACGGGAGCACGGCTGGCCGGACATCGACCACCTGCTGTTCGTGAAGGTCGCCACCGGCATCGGTTCCGGCATCGTGTCCGAAGGCCGGCTGCAGCGCGGCGCCCAGGGCACCGCCGGGGACATCGGGCACGTGCGCGTCTCGCGCGCCGGCGACGTCCCCTGCCACTGCGGCAACACCGGCTGCCTCGAGGCCGTCGCCTCCGGTCCGGCCATCGCCCGGGCCCTCCGCGCGAAGGGGCACGACGTGCACACCGGAGCCGACGTCATCGACCTGGTGAACCGATCGGACCTCGACGCGATCTACGCCGTCCGGCAGGCGGGCCGTGACATCGGCGAAGTGCTGGCGACGTGCATCTCGCTCATCAACCCGTCCGTCATCGCGCTCGGCGGATCGATCACGCAGGCGGGTGAGCACCTGCTCGCCGGCGTCCGTGAGGTCGTCTACTCCCGCTCGATGCCCCTCGCCAGCGAGCACCTCGTCATCGTGCAGTCCCGTGCGGGCTCCCTCGCAGCGCTGCAGGGTGCCGCGGCCCTCGCCATCGGCTACGCCCTCTCCCCCGCCGGGGTCGACGAGCTCGTCGCCTTCGCCGAGGGCCGCGAACTGGCCTCCTGACGCACACCCGCCCGCCGCGTGAGCGCGTCGGTTTCGGTCTTGCCGGTGGTCGGGGGGACAATCGTGGGGTGACGATCGTGCAGCCCACCCTGTGGGGCGACCTGGACCCCGGTCTGGAGGCGTATCCCGCCCCCGGTACGCCGGTCCCGGCCGCGCGTGACGCGTTCACCGCCCTGCGCGGCCACACCGAGCGCATCGTCGCGCACTCCTCGGACCGCGTCGCGTGGCTCCGCGCCCGCGCCATGGGCATCACCGCCACCGACGTCGCCCGGCTCGCCTCCCTGCGCGCCGTCGAGGCCGTCGTCACCGAGAAGCGCTACGGCTCCCGGTTCTCCGGCAACGCGTTCACCGAGCACGGGAAGGACCGCGAACCGGTCATCGCCGCCTGGGTGGCCGCCACCCACGGCATCCAGCCCTCGGCGCACCTGTTCCACGCCGCCGCGAACCGCGCGCACCTCGCCACCCCGGACGGCGTCGGGGTCGACGAGTCGTCCCGTGTGGTGCTCGCCGAGATCAAGACCACCGGCAAGGGCTGGCGGAGCATCCCCCGGCACTACCTCCGGCAGATCTGGTGGCAGCAGTACGTGCTCGGCGCCGACCGCACCCTGTTCGTGTGGGAACGCCACGACGGGTTCGTCCCGGTGGCCGACGAACCCGAGTGCCGCTGGGTCGACCGCGACGACGACCAGATCCGGGGGCTGGTGCAGCTCGCCGACCTGGTGCTCGACAAACTGCGCGGCTTCCGCTCCTAGACCGTCAGCTGGACCGTCTGCTGGACCGTCACCAGCTAGACCTTCACCAGCCGCAACCGGCTCATCCCCACGACCAGGATCCCGAGCAAGGTGATCGACACCGCGATCCCGACGACGTAGATCGCGACGACACCGTAGCCCTGCGCGGGGTCGAGGAACGGGTACGGCACCCACCCGTCGGTCGCACCGCGGACGAGCACCACGGTGGTCCAGACCGCCGGGTAGAGCAGGAACCACCACACGTGCCGGAGCAGCAGCCGTGCTCGGTCCGAGAACAGCAGCCAGTCGAGCACCGCGTACACCGGGATGATCTTGTGCACGATGTCGTTCGACCACGGCACCGAGGCCGACACGTTCGCGCCCGTGAGCAGCGTGTTGTAGACGATGCCCGTCGTCGCGATGTACACCGTGGCGGCACCGCGGAGCACCGAGACGGCGAGGTCCGCCCGCTTGCGACGTGCCGCGGCGACGAGCGTCACCGCGAGGGCCACGGCGATGATCAGGTTCGACTGGATCGTGAAGTAGCCGAAGAAGTTCCAGAACGAGTAGGTCGGGGACTTCGCGCTCTCGAGCCACTGCGCGACGACCGCGACGACGATGGCGATGACGGCGATCAGCCGGAGCGAGTTCACGAGGGTGCGCACCACACCACGTTATCGGGACACGCGCCCCACATGCGGAAAGGACCCGCACCGTTGCCGGTGAGGGTCCTTCCACGAGTCAGTGGACTCAGATGCTGTTGACGTCCAGCGGGATGCCGGGACCGAAGGTCGTCGAGACGGCGCCCTTCATGACGTAACGGCCCTTCGAGGACGACGGCTTGAGGCGGTTGATCTCCTCGAGCGCGGTCGAGATGTTCTCGTCGAGCTGCTCCGGCGTGAACGAGGCCTTGCCGACGACGAAGTGCACGTTGGCGTGCTTGTCGACGCGGAACTCGATCTTGCCGCCCTTGATGTCGTTGACTGCCTGCGCGACGTTCGGGGTCACGGTGCCGGTCTTCGGGTTGGGCATGAGGCCACGCGGGCCGAGCACCTTGCCGAGACGACCGACCTTGCCCATGAGCTCCGGGGTCGAGACGGCGGAGTCGAACGAGGTGTAGCCCTCGGCGACCTTCGCGATGAGCTCGTCGCCACCGACCTCGTCGGCGCCGGCGGCGATGGCGGCCTCAGCAGCCGCGCCCGTCGCGAAGACGATGACGCGGGCGGTCTTGCCCGTGCCGTGCGGCAGGATGACCGTGCCGCGGACCATCTGGTCGGCCTTGCGGGGATCGACGCCGAGCTTGAGCGCGACCTCGACCGTGGAGTCGGTCTTCGAGGAACCGGTCTCCTTGGCCAGGGCGACGGCCTCGGTCGGGGTGTAGAACTTGTCGGCCTCGATCTTCGCGGCCGCGGCCTGGTAGGCCTTGGACTTCTTCGCCATGGTGGTCTCCTTGCGAGATACGTGGTTGGCGAGCCGGCGAGGCTCTCCCACGGAAAGGTGTCTGGTGGTGGGCCGGAGCCCGATCGGTGCTTAGGCCTCGACCGTGATGCCCATCGAGCGTGCGGTGCCGGCGATGATCTTCGCGGCCTGCTCGATGTCGTTGGCGTTCAGGTCGGCCTGCTTGGTCTCGGCGATCTGACGGACCTGGTCCATCGAGATCTTCGCGACCTTGACCGTGTGCGGGGTCGAGGACCCCTTCTGCACACCAGCAGCCTTCTTGATGAGCTCGGCGGCCGGCGGGGTCTTCAGGACGAACGTGAACGAACGGTCCTCGTAGACGGTGATCTCGACCGGCACGACGTTGCCACGCTGCGACTCGGTCGCCGCGTTGTACGCCTTGCAGAACTCCATGATGTTGACGCCGTGCTGACCGAGCGCCGGACCGATCGGGGGTGCCGGGTTGGCGGCTCCCGCGTTGATCTGCAGCTTGATCAGGCCCGTGACCTTCTTCTTCGGTGCCATGACTTGTCTTCCTCCTGGAATCGAACACACGGGGATCCGTGCACTCTCCCGCTGGTCCGGCCGTTCCGGACAGCGGTGAAGGCCCGCTCGCACGAGGCGCGCGGGCCCAAACCCGTTCAGTGTAGTCGATCTCGGTGATCGCTACAGCGTGGTGGTCGCTAGAGCTTGGTGACCTGGTCGAAGCTGAGCTCGACCGGGGTCTCGCGCTCGAACAGCGAGACGAGGACGGTGAGCTTGCCGCTCTCCGGCTTGATCTCGGAGATCGAACCCGGAAGACCCGCGAACGAGCCTTCCTTGATGGTGATCGTCTCGCCGATCTCGAAGTCGACCTCGGCTGCGGGCTGTGCCTGCAGCGAGCCGCTGCCCTTCGCGCCGCCCTTGGTCGGAGCGGCCTCGGCCACCTGCACCAGGGACTTGAGCATCCCGAACGCCTCGTCGAAGCGGAGCGGGGTCGGGTTGTGGGCGTTGCCGACGAAGCCGGTGACGCCCGGGGTGTGGCGGACGACCGACCACGAGTCCTCGTTGAGGTCCATGCGGACGAGCACGTACGAGGGGATCCGGACGCGGGTGACCAGCTTGCGCTGCCCGTTCTTGATCTCGACGACGTCCTCCATCGGGACCTCGACCTGGTAGATGTAGTCCTCCATCGACATCGAGACCATGCGGTTCTCGATGTTCGACTTCACGCGGCGCTCGAAGCCCGCGTAGGAGTGGATGACGTACCACTTGCCCGGCTTCATCCGCAGCTCGGCCTTGAAGGCCTCGTACGGGTCGACCTCGGCGGGCTCGTCGTCCTCGTCCTCGGCGTCGAGTGCCTCGTCGGCAGCGAGCGTCTCGTTGGCCTCGGCGGCGGTCTCGGATTCGAGCTCGACTTCTTCCTCATCCTCGACGGCCTCGACGGCGGCCTCGGCTTCGTCGGCGGAGTCGATCTCGAGGGCGTCGTCCACGACGGCGTCGGCTTCGGGGTCGCGGGACTCCTGCAGAGCCGTCAGCGCTTCGTCGAGGCCGGCGTCGACGGTGCCGTCGTCGGGCTCGGAGCTGAGGCCGAGCGACTCGTCGTCGTCGCCCTCGATCGAGATCGCACGCTCTTCAGCGGACTCGACGGAGCGTCCTTCGCCGGTCTCGACGTCGCCTTCCTGGTTCTCCTCGACCTCGGAGGACTGCTCGGCAGCCGTCGCGAGGTCGATGTCATCGCGGGAGTTGTCAGACACAGTCGATTCTTTCCGTTCGGTGGTTCGGGTCGGGTTGGCGGTCGGTCATGGTCACGATCGACGCCGTCACGCTCGACGCCGTCTCGGGCGACCGTACTCCTCGGAACGGCTGCGCACGGCAACCGACGTCGGGGTCAGGCCGTGGGCCCGTTGCCGAAGACGTACCCGACGCCGAGACCGAACACGAAGTCGAGGATCGACACCAGGATCATCATGACGACGACGAACACGAGCACGACACCCGTGTAGCTGAAGAGTTCCTTGCGGGTCGGCGTCACGACCTTGCGCAGCTCGCCGATCACCTGACGGATGAAGAGCACGATGGCAGCGATGGGCCCGCGGCGCTCGGCCCGGTCCTGCTTCGCCTGGGCGACGACGTCGTCCGCCGTCGTCTCCATGTCTTTGCTCGCCAACTTCTACCCTTCCAGAGTTGCAGGGCGGACAGGACTCGAACCTGCAACCTGCGGTTTTGGAGACCGCTGCTCTACCAATTGAGCCACCGCCCTTCGCAACACGGTTCGTCACCGATCCGCGTTCCGGTGGACGAGTCTACGGGAGTCCGTCACACGGTGTCCACTTGACCCCTTCCACGGCGTGCCGCGCCGGTAGGCTGAGCCCCGTGAGCACCGCAGCCCCAGGCCCCGAGTCCACCGCCCACGTGTCCCCCGACACCCTCGCCACCGCGTCGGCCGATCACCCGCGCATCGCGTCCCGCATCGCCGCCATCGCCGAGTCCGCGACGCTCAAGGTCGATGCCAAGGCCAAGGCGCTCAAGGCCGCCGGGCGCCCGGTGATCTCGTTCGCCGCCGGCGAGCCCGACTTCGCGACCCCGCAGCACGTCGTCGATGCCGCGGTCGCCGCGGCGCAGGACCCGAAGAACCACCGCTACACCCCCGCCACCGGCCTGCCCGAACTGAAGCAGGCCATCGCCGACAAGACCGCCCGGGTGTCCGGCGTCACGGTCGAGCCGTCGCAGGTCATCGTGACGAACGGCGGCAAGCAGGCGGTGTACCAGGCGTTCCAGACCATCGTCGACGCCGGTGACGAGGTCCTGCTGCCCGCGCCGTACTGGACCACCTACCCCGAGGCCATCCGCCTGGCCGGTGGCGAGCCGGTCGAGGTCTTCGCCGGCAGCGACCAGGACTACCTGGTGACCGTCGAGCAGCTCGAGGCAGCCCGCACCCCGAAGACCAAGGCACTGCTGTTCTGCTCGCCGTCGAACCCCACCGGCGCGGTGTACTCGGCCGAGCAGACCCGGGCGATCGGCGAGTGGGCGCTCGAGCACGGCATCTGGGTGATCAGCGACGAGATCTACCAGGACCTGGTGTACGACGGCGTCCGCTTCGCCGGCATCCTGGCCGAGGTCCCCGCCCTGGCCGACACCACGATCCTGGTGAACGGCGTCGCGAAGACCTACGCCATGACGGGCTGGCGCGTCGGGTGGTTCATCGGCCCGACCGACGCCGTCAAGGCCGCTTCCAACCTGCAGTCGCACCTGTCGTCCAACGTCTCCAACGTGTCGCAGCGTGCCGCGATCGCCGCGCTGACCGGTCCCCAGGAACCCGTCGCCGCGATGCGCGAGGCCTTCGATCGTCGACGTCGGTCGATCGTGGACGGCCTCAACGCGATCCCGGGGTTCCGGACGCCGACCCCGCAGGGTGCCTTCTACGTCTACCCGGACGTCACCGAACTGCTCGGCCGCGAATGGGCCGGCGCCACCCCGACGACCACGCTCGAGCTGGCGGACCTGATCCTCGAGCACGCCGAGGTCGCGGTCGTCCCCGGTGAGGCCTTCGGTCCGTCCGGCTACCTGCGTCTGTCGTACGCGCTGGGCGACGACGACATCGCCGAGGGCGTCGCCCGACTGGCGGAGTTCTTCGCGTAGACACTGCCGGACACGGAACGGGCCACCTCGTCGAGGTGGCCCGTTCTTCCCGTTCCGGGAGGCCCGTGGAGCGTCGTGCTCGTCGGTCCCGTCGCGCGGACGCTCAGCCGAGCAGGTCCCCCACCACCACGGGTTCCGGGACGAGCGAGACACCGAAGCGGTTCAGGACGCTCACCTGCACGTACCGGGCGAGCTCGGCCACCTGCGCGGCCGTCGCCCCGCCGCGGTTCGTCAGTGCGAGGGTGTGCTTCGACGAGATCGCCGCGCGCGAACCCGGCACCGCGTACCCCCGGTGGACGCCGGCGTGCTCGATGAGCCAGGCCGCACTGAGCTTGACGTCGTCGCCCGCGGGCCAGCGCGGAGCATCAGCTGGCAGGGTCTCGGCGAACGCGGGCGAGACGATCGGGTTCGTGAAGAACGATCCGGCGCTCCAGGTGTCGTGGTCGTCCCCGTCGAGCACCATGCCCTTGGAACCGCGCAGCCGCAGGACCTCGTCGCGGACGGTCGTGGGCGGCACGAGCGCGCCGAGGTCGACACCGAGCGAACCGGCGAGCTGCGCGTACTGCACGGGCACGCCGTGCTCCCCCGCGAGTCCGAGCCGGAACTCCACCGTCAGCACGACACCGCGCCGACCGTGCTTGAGGGTCGACGTGCGGTAGCCGAGCGCCAGCTCGGCTGCCGGGACCCACGCCCGCTCCCCCGTGGCCGCATCCAGGAACTCGACGCGGGTGAGCACGTCGGCGAGTTCGACCCCGTAGGCGCCGATGTTCTGCACCGGGGACGCACCGACCGTGCCCGGGATGCCGCTGAGGGCCTCCAGGCCGGTCCAGCCGTTCGCGACGGTCGTGGCGACGAACGGGTCCCACGGTTCACCGGCGGCGACGCGGACGGTGACGCCGTCGGCGTCGCGGTCCGCGTCGACGCCCGTCGTGCGGACCAGCACGACGGTGCCGTCGAAGCCCTGGTCGGCGACCAGCAGGTTGCTGCCGCCGCCGAGGACGAGCCACTCGTGGTCGTCGAAGGCGTCGGTCGCGTGGGCGACGAGCTCGTCGGTCGTCGTCGCCGTCAGCAGCCGGGTGGCGGGCCCGCCGACGCGGAGCGTCGTCAGGTCGGCGAGCACCGGCTCGGACACGGTCAGTGGAACACCACCGTGACCTGCGCCTTGCCGAGCACGGTCTGCCCGGCGGCGGTCACGGTGAGGTCGATGCGCTTCGGACGGCCGT
The DNA here is from genome assembly GCF_000349565.1 of Curtobacterium flaccumfaciens UCD-AKU. Taxonomy (GTDB): domain Bacteria; phylum Actinomycetota; class Actinomycetes; order Actinomycetales; family Microbacteriaceae; genus Curtobacterium; species Curtobacterium poinsettiae. The sequence continues at coordinate 370,316 of NZ_KB714631.1, read as the reverse complement.
CCTCGTCGACGGTGCCGACCTTCGCGACGATGCCGACCGTGGCACCCTGCTCCGGGTCGACGACGACGGGGCGCGTGAAACGGACGCCGTAGCCCGCGACCCAGCCGCTGTCGCCGAGCCACTCGGCCACCGGCTGCACGGCGATCCCCATGGTGAGCATGCCGTGGGCGAGGACGCCGGGCAGACCGACCGAGGCGGCGACGTCGTCGCGGTAGTGGATCGGGTTGAAGTCGCCCGAGGCGCCGGCGTACCGGACGAGCGAATCACGGGTGAGGTGCACGGCACGTTCGGCGACGACGGTGCCGACCTCGAGCGCGGTGGCGGGTGCGGCGGTCATGCGTCGTCTCCTCGGACCACGAGGGTGGAGGTCGCCGTGACGACGTGCTCCCCGTCGGCGTCGTTCATGGTGCTCTGGGCCGTGACCATCGCGTTGCCGCCGAGGGTCTTCACGCTGGTCACCGTCAGGGTCGCGGTGAGCTCGTCACCGGCGACGATCGGACGGTCGTAGGTGAAGGACTGCTCGCCGTGGACCACGCGGGAGAAGTCGATGCCGGCGTCGGGCTCGTTCAGGAGCTGCGCGAGCGTGGCTTCCTGCACGACGACGGCGAACGTCGGGGGTGCGACCACGTCGGCGTACCCGGCGGCGCGGGCGGCGTCCGGATCGTGGTGGACGGGGTTGGTCGCGAACACCGCACGAGAGAACTCGCGCACCTTCTCGCGGCCGACCAGGTAGGGCTGGGCCGGCGGGAACGTCCTGCCGACGAGCTCGGGGTTCACTGACACCACGGCAGTCTACTGAAGGCCCGTCCGGGCGGGTCCGTCCGGGCGGGTCCGTCTGGCGCTCGGGCCGCACTGTCGTCCATGAGAACGCATCAGTTAGACTGTCTGAGACCGATTCGGGGGAATCGGTGCGTGCCGTTCGGCACGCGTTCGTTCGGGACGGGGAGGGCCGATGGACACCACGACGGAGTTCGCCGTGCACACGGGCGACCGGTGCACCGCCATGGAGGTCGCCGCCGCCGCGCTGCGCCGCACCGGTCACCACGTCGAGTCGACCGGTGGCACGATGACCGCGACGGCAGGCAGCCGGGCGCTCACCATCCTGCTCGGCGCGCTCGTGCAGCCGGCCCGGGAGTACCGCCGGTACGAGCTGTCCACCGTCGTGGACGGTGCCACCACGACGATCTCGCTGCGCCGGGCCGGGCACGGCACGGCCGTGTCCGGCGGCAGCATCGGAGCGAACCGGCGTCGGGCCGCCTGGCACGAGGTCACCGCCGCCGTCGAGGACGCGTTCCGCACCGCCGGGGTGCTCGCGACGCGGACCGACACCGGCTCCCACCGCACCCGGTAGCGGGCTGCAGCACGTGGCCGCCCGGCGGACCGTGCCCGGATCGGTCACCGATGACCCCGTCGGCCATCTAGGTTGGGCGCGGGGCCCGGGAAAGGAACCGCCATGAGCATGGAGAGCGCTGCCTGGAGCTCGCTGTACAAGATCTCGTCCGCGCAGGGCGGCAAGCACGGGTTCTCCCGCGCGACCGTTAGACGGATCCTGACATTCGCGGTGCCGTACCGGGCGAAGCTGCTGGTGTTCATCGCCCTCTCCGTCGTCGGTGCCTTCCTCGCCGTCGCGACGCCGGTGCTCGCGGGACGGGTGGTCGACGTCATCGTCGCCCGGGGCGAGGTCGCCACCATCGTCCGGCTGGCCGTGGTCATCGCCCTGGTCGCCGTCGCCGACGCCGCCGTGTCGCTGACGACACGCTGGTACTCGGCACGGATCGGCGAGGGCGTGATCCTGGACCTCCGCACCGCCGTCTTCGACCACGTGCAGAAGATGCCGATCGCGTTCTTCACCCGCACCCGGACCGGCGCGCTCGTGAGCCGCCTGAACAACGACGTGATCGGTGCGCAGCAGGCCTTCAGCGGCACCCTGTCCGGCGTCGTCACGAACCTGGTGGCGCTGGTCCTCACCCTGATCGTCATGCTCAGCACCTCGTGGCTCGTGACGGTCCTCGCCGTGGTGATGTTGCCGCTCTTCCTGGTCCCCGCGCGCCGGATGGGCAGCCGCCTGGCCGCACTGCGCCGCGAGGCCGCCGACCACAACTCCGCGATGAGCACCCAGATGACCGAGCGCTTCTCGGCACCCGGCGCCACCCTCGTCAAGCTGTTCGGTCGGCCCGACGAGGAGGCCGAGGAGTTCCGCGTCCGCGCTGCCCGCGTCCGCGACATCGGGGTCCGGACCGCGATGCTGCAGTTCGTCTTCTTCACCGCACTGATGCTCGTCTCCGCACTCGCCCTGGCGCTCGTGTACGGGCTCGGCGGCTTCCTCGCGCTCGCCGGGCGGCTGGACACCGGCGAGGTCGTCACCCTGGCGCTCCTGCTCACCCGCCTGTACGCGCCGCTGACCAGCCTGGCGAACGCCCGGGTGGAGATTATGAGCGCGGTGGTCAGCTTCGAGCGCGTCTTCGAGGTCCTGGACCTCGAACCGCTCATCCAGGAGCAGCCGGACGCGGTCACCATCCCCGACGGGCCGGTGTCCGTCGAGTTCGACGACGTCCGATTCGCCTACCCGTCCGCCGACAAGGTGTCCCTCGCCTCGCTCGAGGAGGTTGCGACGCTCGACACCCGCGGCGGCGAGGAGGTCCTGCACGGGCTGTCCTTCCGGATCGAGCCGGGCCAGACCGTCGCCCTCGTCGGGACGTCGGGTGCGGGCAAGTCCACGGTCGCGCAGTTGCTCTCGCGCCTGTACGACGTCGACAGCGGCACCGTCCGCCTGGCGGGCACGGACGTCCGCGACGTCACCTTCGCCTCGATGCGGCACACCCTCGGCATGGTGACGCAGGACGGCCACCTGTTCCACGAGACCATCCGCTCCAACCTGCGGTTCGCGCGGCCCGAGGCGACCGAGGACGAGGTGTGGGACGCCGTCCGTCGCGCTCGTCTCGAACCGCTCATCCGGTCCCTGCCCGACCAGCTGGACACGATGGTGGGAGAACGCGGCTACCGGCTGTCCGGCGGTGAGCGGCAGCGCATGACCATCGCGCGGCTCCTGCTCGCCCAGCCGCGCGTCGTCATCCTCGACGAGGCGACGGCAGCGCTGGACTCGACGTCCGAGGCCGCCGTGCAGGCCGCACTCGGCGAGGCGCTCGAGGGACGGACCGCGATGGTGATCGCCCACCGACTCTCCACCATCCGCAGCGCGGACCTGATCCTGGTGGTCGAGGACGGCTCGATCGTGGAGCGCGGCACACACGACGAGCTGCTGGCCGCCGGTGGGCGGTACGAGGAGCTGCACCGGACCCAGTTCGCCGCGCAGGAGAACGTCGATGCCGACGCGGAAGCAGCGGTGGACTGAGCGGGCGGTCGGGCAGTCGGACAGTCGGGCGGCGCAGCAGGGGTGTGCGCCGCCACCAACAGAGAAGGCCCCCTGACCCAGGTGATCCTGGACGAGAGGGCCTTGCGCGTAGCGAGGGCGGGACTTGAACCCGCGACCCCACGATTATGAGTCGTGTGCTCTAACCAACTGAGCTACCCCGCCAGAGATCCGGAGCGGCGTGCGCACCGGGTCGGAGCCCCGAGTCAGGATTGAACTGACGACCCCCTCCTTACCATGGAGGTGCTCTACCACTGAGCTATCGGGGCGATGTGCCGCGAACGGCACCACACGAGGATAGCAGACCTCCGACGCTGCTCCGGAACCGGACGAGACGCCCGGGCGTGCCGCGTCGTGGGCCGCTAGTTCGCGTTGGCCTTGAGCCACGCCAGCGGGTCCACCGGGACTCCGTCCACGTGGACCTCGAGGTGCAGGTGCGGGCCCGTGGAGTTGCCCGTGCTGCCGACGAGACCGAGGATGTCGCCGACCTCGACGTGCTGGCCGGTGACCACCTTGAAGGAGTTGTCCTCCATGTGGCCGTAGACGCTGACGAACTGCTTGCCGTCGACGTCGTGCTCCACCCAGACGTCGTTGCCGAAGCCGCCGTCGTTCGCCTGCACCTTGATCACGGTGCCGGCGGCGATGACACCGATCGGGGTGCCCTCACCCGGTGCGAAGTCGACGCCCATGTGGTTCGTCGAGCAGAACGAGCACCCGGCGACCTGGCGGCCACCGAAGCCCGAGGTGATCGGGACGCCGGTCAGGAACGGCCACTGGATCGTGCCCGTCGGGTCGTTCGTGAAGCTCGAGGAGTCGACGTTGGCGTACTGCGTGGCGTCGGACACCGTGAACTGGTCTCGGGCGGTGGAACCGTCGGCGGCGGCCCCGACCTGCATCGACTGGGTGGCACCACCGGAGGTGGCACGAGCCGCGGTCGACCCGGACTCGGGCACCCAGAGGGCCTGCGCCGGCAGGGAGGTCGAGACGACCAGGCCGGCCGCGAAGAGCAGGGCACCGACGGCGGTCACGCGCGAGGCCGACCGGCGGAACGACGCGCCCCGCTTCCGGGTCGGCGCTGCGACGGGTGTGCTGGTGGAGGGGATGTGGCGCGTCGCGCGGTCGACCGGGGCCGGGGCCGTCGTGGCTGTCCGGCCGTTGCGGCGGCGTGAGGCGGGGACCTGACCGGCCACGCGGCGGGGCTCGGACACGGGAACGACGGGGGCGACGGACTGCGCCTGCACGTCGGGCGAGGTGGGTGCCGGCGGCGTCTGGATGCGCGAGGCCGGGCGCGCAGGCGATGCCGGCGCGAAGTCGATCGGCGACACGGGGGCCGCAGGGGTCCCCGGCGTGGCCGCTCCGATGACGTCGTCGAAGCTCGGACCCGTCGAGTCCTGCGCCGTGGTCGAGCCTTTGGCCGCTGCTCGTTCTGCCTCGATCCGAGCGCGTCGGGTCTGGTGGACGACCGGGGTGGCGGCGTCGACGGAACCGTCGGTGGGAGCGGACGACAGAGGAGTACGGGGCATGCGTGCGGTGGCGATCCTGATCGGAGAAGGGCCCACTCGTTGGTAACGAGCAGATAACGGGACCTGAGCACGCTAGCAGGCGACGTCCCAGGTCGCCAGTCGTGGTCATGTCCACCCAGGACCCCCGGAGGTGGTGCCCGGCGGGTCGTCAGGCCGGCACGGATTCGAGCGCACCGGCCTCGAGCCGACGCACCAGCGCCTCGAGTTCGTCGGCGACGGCGGGGCTCGCGAACAGGAAGGAGCGGGTCCCCCCGGCCTCCCAGATGCGGATGGTCGCGCCGGCCTCCTGTGCCACGAGGGCCCCGCCCGCCATGTCCCACGGGTTGATCCCGCGTTCGTAGTAGGCGTCCACCGTCCCCGCCCCGACCGCGCAGCAGTCGAGCGACGCCGCTCCCCCACGGCGGATGTCCCGCACCTCGCCGATGAGACCGGCGAGCACCGCCACCTGCTCGCGACGACGGTCTGCCGTGTACCCGAACCCGGTGGCGACGAGCGTCTCCGCCAGCGACCCGGGCGCGGCGACGGACAACGGCTCCCCGTCACGCGTCGCGCCCTGTCCGGCGGCCGCGCGGAAGACGGTGCCCGTCGCCGGTGCCACGACGACGCCCGCGATCGGCTCCCAGGTCATCGGGTCGGCCCCGCCGCGGACGACACCGATGCTCACGCCGTACTCGTCGCTGCCGTACAGGTAGTTGACCGTGCCGTCGATCGGGTCCACCACCCACGTGATGCCCGAGGCCCCCGACGCGGATCCGGACTCCTCGCCGTGGAAGGCGTCGTCGGGACGGGCCTCGGCGATGCGGGCACGGATGAGCGCCTCGACCTCGCGGTCAGCGGCCGTGACCACGTCGACGATGCTCGACTTCCGGTCCGCGACCTCGACCCCCTCGGCGCGGCGCCGTGCGGCCAGCGCCGCGGCGTCACGGGCGATCGACTCGGCGAGGTCGGCGAACTGGGCGGGGGTGAGGTCGGAGGCCATGCACCCATCCTCCCGGAAACACCATCGGCCCCGTCCGCAGCGGACGGGGCCGATCAGATGGTGGCAAGTGAGGGATTCGAACCCCCGAAGGCTACGCCGGCTGATTTACAGTCAGATCCCTTTGGCCGCTTGGGTAACTTGCCATGCGCACCCAGCCGGTGTGATCACCAACCGAAGGCGCGCACAAAAGCATAGCGGATCGCTGACGGTGGTCGTGACCACCGTCAGCCGATCCGCGCGACCGGAACCGGGCCTCCTGTCCGCCGTTAGGCTGTTCCGCATGGCAGACAGTTCCTTCGACGTGGTCAGCAAGGTCGACAAGATGGAGGCGGAGAACGCCCTCAACCAGGCGGCCAAGGAGATCGAGCAGCGGTACGACTTCAAGGGTGCCGACGCCTCGGTCGCGTTCAGCGGTGAGGACGTCCTGATCAAGGCGAACTCGGAAGAGCGCGCCAAGGCGGTCCTCGACGTGCTGCAGAGCAAGGCGATCAAGCGCAACATCAGCCTGAAGAGCCTGGACGCCGGCGACCCGTACCCCTCGGGCAAGGAGTACCGCATCGAGGTCAAGTTCAAGAACGGCATTGAGCAGGACGTGGCGAAGAAGATCGGTGCGTTCCTGCGTGCCAACGCCCCGAAGACCGTGAAGAGCCAGATCCAGGGTGACGAGCTCCGCGTCTCGTCGAAGAGCCGTGACGACCTGCAGAACACGATCCAGCTCCTCAAGGGTGAAGAGTTCGACGTCCCGTTGCAGTTCATCAACTTCCGCTGACCCGCGGCCCCTGCGAACGACACCCGACACCGGCACCCCGTGGAGCACTGGCTCACCGTCGTCATCACCGTCCTGCTCGTCCTGCTGGACCTGGCGATCCGCGTCTTCTCGATCATCTACGTCCCGATCAACCGGAAGCCGCAGACCGCGACGGCGTGGCTGCTCGCGATCTTCCTCATCCCCTACATCGGCTTCATCGTCTTCCTGGTCATCGGGTCGACGAAGCTCCCGCGCGCCCGACGCGAGAAGCAGACCGAGATCAACGCGTACATCCTCGAGCAGACCGAGGGCATCGAGCGGGTCCGCCGTGACCACCCGTGGCCGGCGTGGCTGGAGAGCGTCACACGGCTGAACCGCGAGCTCGGAGCGATGCCGTTGGTCGGGGGCAACTCGGCGGAGCTCTACCCCGACTCCGAGGAGTCCATCGCCGAGATGACCCGGGCGATCGACCAGTCCCGCCGCTTCGTCCACGTCGAGTTCTACATCGCGACGCTCGACGACACCACCCGGCCCTTCTTCGAGGCGCTCGCGCGGGCGCAGTCCCGCGGTGTGACCGTGCGGTTCCTGCTCGACCACTGGGCCAGCCGCGGGTACCCGGGGTACAAGGACACCCTGGCGTTCATGGACCAGGCGGGCATCGAGTGGCACCTGATGCTCCCGCTCCTGCCGCTGCAGGGCAAGTTCCAGCGTCCCGACCTCCGCAACCACCGGAAGATCATGGTGCTCGACGGCTCGGTCGCGTTCACCGGCTCGCAGAACCTGATCGACGCCTCCTACGACATCAGGTCCCACGTCGAGAAGGGCATGGTCTACAAGGACCTGTTCGCCCGGTTCGAGGGGCCGGTCGTCGCCGGGCTCAACGCCCTGTTCGTCACCGACTGGTACAGCGAGACCGACGAGCTGCTGCTGCGTGAGAGCGACCCCGTCCAGCGGGCCGACCGCGGCGACGCGCTCGACTGCCAGGTGGTGCCGTCCGGACCGGGGTTCGACGGCGAGAACAACCTGCGCCTGTTCAACGCGCTGCTCTACTCCGCACAGCAGAAGGTGTCGATCACCTCGCCGTACTTCGTGCCCGACGACTCGATGCTCTACGCCATCACCACGACGGCGCAGCGTGGGGTCGAGGTCGAACTGTTCGTCGGCGAGATGGGCGACCACACGATGACCTGGCACGCGCAGCGCTCCTACTACGAGGGACTCCTGCGGGCCGGCGTGAAGATCTGGCTCTACCGCGCGCCGACGATCCTGCACGCCAAGCACTTCACGATCGACGACGAGGTGTCGGTGATCGGCTCGAGCAACATGGACATGCGCTCGTTCAGCCTGAACCTCGAGGTCTCCGTGATGGTGCGCGGTCACCGCTTCGTCGACGCCCTGCGCGAGGTGCAGGAAGCGTACAAGGAGCACAGCTTCGAACTCACGCTCGACGAGTGGGTCGACCGTCCGCGCCGTTCCAAGGTGCTCGACAACGTCGCGCGGCTCACGGCGGCGCTGCAGTAGCCGACGCTGTCGCAGCGTCGCAGCGCGCACCGTGGCGGCGCGCACCGTCGCACCGTGCGTCGTCCTCCACCCGGTGCGACCTTGGCCGCACCGTGCGTCGCGACAGCGGGGCACCCGGCGAGCAAGCCCGCGGCGAACGGACAACCCTGCACCGTGCGTGGCGTTCGGGGCCGGTTCAGGATGCCGTGCACCACGCGTCGCACAACCAACCACGCACGGTGCGAAGGGGAGGCGCGGGTCGCCTCCGTCGCGCACCGTGCGTCGTCCTCCACACGGTGCGACCTTGGCCGCACCGTGCGTCGCGACAGCGGGGCACCCTGCGAGCAAGCCCGCGGCGAACGGACAACCCTGCACGGTGCGGTAAGCGTTCCGTGGCCGGCGCGGGTCCGCCAGGTGCGCTCAGCGCAGCGGGACGAGGGACGCCAGGGCTCCCACCACCCGCTCGAGCGGGCCGCGGCCGAGGAACCGCCGCCACAGCATCGCGAAGACCACCGAGCCGAGGGCGAACCAGCCCCAGGCCTCGGCCGACTCGGGGTACGTCGGCAGCGTCGCGAGGACCACGAGGTGCCCCGAGTACACCGTCAGGGGCATCGACCCGACAGCGGCGAGCGGGAACGCGATCCGCTCGGCGACCCGCCCGCGGCCGTCGAACACGAGGACGCAGAGCGCGATGAGCGCGACCGCGACGCCGGCCGTCCCGAGCACGTCGACGACCGACGACGAGTGGTCACGCGGAGACAGGAACAGCTGGGCGAGCGCCTGGCCGGGGGTCGAGCCCTCGCCCGCGTACGGCACGCCGGGGAACGCCAGGGCCGCGTCGTCCGGCAGCGGGGCGAGGAACGAGCCCGCGACGTACGCGGTGGCGGCGACCAGTGCGCCGGACACGAGGAGCGCGACCTGCCGGCCACGGTCCTCCAGGCCGACCCGGGCGACCGCGAGCCCCACCAGGACGTACGCCAGGAAGGTGACCACGGGGTAGACCAGGCCGAGCTGGACACCGACCATGCCCGCATCCGCGTAGGCGGGGGCGATCGCCAGCGCGGCGACGGGCGACAGCAGCGCGCAGACGGCGGCGATGCCGAGCAGCGCCGCCGGCCGGAGGCGGAGCACCGGGACCACGAGCAGGAACAGCACCCCGTACGTCGGCAGGATCACGTAGACCGGGGTGTCGAGCGCCATCAGCGCGAAGCCCATGACGACCACCACCACCGCACGGATCGCGAGCCGGGCGCGGATCCGTCCGATCGTCGGCGGGCCGGGCGGGTCCGTGCGGCCGCTCGTCAAGCCGATCGAGACACCGGCCAGGACTGCGAACAGGGTCGACGGGCGGCCGTGGGCGACGGCGGTCCAGGTCGCCGGGTCGGTCCACTCGAGCTGCTCCGCGATGGCGCCGACGTGGGCGGCCACCATGCCGAGCAGCGCGATCGCGCGCGCCACGTCGACGCCCTGCAACCGGACCCCCGACGCAGACGCGCCCCGCACCGCGGTGGGCGGGACGGGGCGCGTGTCGGTCACGGCAGTCAGCTCGTCGGTGCGTCGACGCGGCCGAGCGAGACGTCGATCATCTCGTCGCGCGGCACGACCTTGATGCGCTCGCGGCCGTCGATCGACCCGAGGGCCTGCTCGTGGGTGTCGAGGTGGTGCCAGCCCTCGAGGTCGGTGTACTCGACACCGCGCTCGCGGAGCAGGGCCGGGATCGCCTCGTCCGAGGGGTCCTCCGGCGTCCACCAGCTCGCCTGGTCGTTGACGATGTGCTGCACGGTCTCCATGGCGTCGGACTTGGTGTGCCCGATGAGCCCGACCGGACCACGCTTGATCCAGCCGGTGGCGTACACACCGGGGATCTGCTGGTTGTCGTCGTCGAGGACCTGGCCCTCGTGGTTCGGGATGACGCCGTGCCGCTCGTCGAACGGGACACCGGGCAGCGGGGAACCGAAGTACCCGACGGCGCGGTAGGCGGCCTGGATCGGGATCTCGCGGATCTCGCCGGTGCCCTCGACGCCGCCCTCGCCGTTCGGACGGGTGCGCTCGTAACGGATGGCGGTCAGCTTGCCCTGCTCGTCGCCGACGAACTCGATCGGCTTCGCGTAGAAGTGCAGGTGGAGCCGACGGCTGGCCTGGCCGACCTCGCGCGTGCGCCACTGCTCGAGGACACGGTTGATGACCATGACCTGCTTGTTCGTCGCGATCGCGGTCTTCGATGCCTCGTCGTGGTCGAAGTCCTCGTCGTAGACGACCATGTCGACGTCGCGGACCTCGCCGAGCTCACGGAGCTCGAGGGGTGTGAACTTCACCTGCGCCGGGCCACGGCGGCCGAAGACGTGCACGTCCGTGACCGGCGAGGCCTTGAGTCCCTGGTACACGTTCGCGGGGATCTCGGTCGGCAGCAGGTCGTCGGCGTGCTTCGCCAGGATGCGCGACACGTCGAGGGCCACGTTGCCGACGCCGATGACCGCGACGCTCTCGGCCTCGAGCGGCCAGGTGCGCGGGACGTCGGGGTGGCCGTCGAACCAGCTCACGAACTCGGCTGCACCGTACGAGCCGTCGAGGTCGACGCCGGGGATGTCGAGGTCGGCGTCCTTGATCGCACCCGTCGAGAAGACGACGGCGTTGTAGTGCTTCTTGAGGTCGTCGAGGGTGATGTCCTCGCCGTAGCGGACGTTGCCGAACAGCCGGACGACCCCGCGGTCGAGGACGTCGCGCAGGGCGTTGATGATGCCCTTGATCCGCGGGTGGTCGGGGGCGACGCCGTACCGGACCAGGCCGTAGGGCGCCGGGAGCTGCTCGAACAGGTCGATCGACACGTCGTAACCGCGGGCCTCGCGCAGCAGGATGTCCGCGGCGTAGATGCCGGCCGGGCCGGCGCCGACGATGGCGAGTCGGAGGGTGGGCACTGATCGTCTCCAGTTCGTTCGGGTGGGGGTTCCCGGGGGTGCCTCCCGACCGTGCCGCGGTGGGCGTGCCGTGTCGGGAGGGGTGTTCAGCGGCTTCGGTCGACGACGGAGTCCGCGAAGCGGGTGAGCGCCCGTTTCACGATGCCGTCGGGCAGCGGAGCGAGGGCGTCGACGGCTTCGCGGGCCCAGGCGACGGCGACCGCACGGGTCGCTGCGGTGGCCTCGTGCTCACGGAGGGCGGAGACGGCCGACTGGTACGGAGCGGAGTCGACCACGTCGTCGGGGGCGCCGTTGACGTCGCGCTCGATGCGCTCGACCAGGTGCTGTGCCGAGGGGTCCGTCACGGCCATCCGCCGCAGTTGCAGCATCGGCAGGGTGTCGACGCCTGCGCGCAGGTCGTTGCCGGCGATCTTGCCGGTCTTGTCCGTCGCGGGGGCGAGGTCGATGACGTCGTCGACGAGCTGGAAGGCCACACCGACCTTCTCGCCGAACGTGCCGACGGCGTCGAGGTAGGCCCGGTCGGCACCGGAGAACATCACACCGGCGCGGGCGGCGGTGGCGATGAGCGAACCGGTCTTGTCGCTGAGCACCTGGATGTAGTGCTCCAGCGGGTCGTCGTGCGACTGCGGACCGGTGGTCTCGTGCAGCTGGCCCATGCAGAGGCGCTGGAACGTCTCGGCCTGCATCCGGATGCCCTCGGTGCCGAGGTCCGCGGTGATCAGGCTGGCGCGGGCGAAGAGCAGGTCGCCGGTCAGGATCGCCACGTTGTTGCCGTAGGTGATCTGCGCGGCGGGGACCCCGCGGCGCACCGGCGCCTCGTCCATGACGTCGTCGTGGTAGAGCGACGCCAAGTGGGTGGTCTCGATGCTCACCGCGGCCTTGACCACGGCGTCGGTCACGCCGTCGCCGAGCTGCGCGATGAGGAGCGTCAGCGTCGGACGGATGCGCTTGCCCCCGGCGGAGAGCAGGTACCGGCTGGTGGTGTCGGCGAGGGTGTCGGTGGAGCGCATGGCGTCCTCGAGCCCCTGCTCGACGAGCTCGAGCCCGTCGTCGACCGCGGAGATGAAGCGACGGTCGGCGGGCGTGGCGAACAACCGCTCGCCGATGCCCAGCGACGCGCGCAGGCTCGGCGCGCGACGTGCGACCGGGACGCTCGGATTCAAGTGCTGCTCCGTCTTCGGGGGTGGTGACCGGTCAGTCGGCGGCCGGGTCGACGCGCGGCTGCTCGCCGGTGTTCTGGTGGTCACGGCGGGCCTTCGCACGCCGTGCCGCGGACTCGCGCACCGTGTCGGCGACGGGCTTGCGGCCACGGTGCAGTGCGACGATACCGGCCGTCAGGTTGCGGTAGGCGACCACCGAGAAGCCGACACCGCGGAGCCACTGGGTCAGCACCTGCTGGTCGGGCCACGCGTCGATGGACTCGGCGAGGTACCGGTAGGCAGCCGGGTTGCTGCTCGAGAGCCGCGCGATGCCCGGGAGCACGCGCTTCAGGTAGGTGCCGTAGCCGAAGCGCAGCAGCGCACGCGGCGGCGTCGAGAACTCACAGATGACGACGCGGCCACCGGGCTTCAGGACGCGGAGCATCTCGGCGAGCGCCTGCTTCGGGTCGTTGACGTTGCGCAGTCCGAACGAGATCGTGACGGCGTCGAACGTGTCGTCGTCGAAGGGCAGCTGCTCGGCGTCGCCCTCGACGAAGGTGATCTCGGGGTGACGCTCACGGCCGACGGCGATCATGCCCGCGGACAGGTCGAGCGCGGTGACCTCGGCGCCCTTCTTGGCGAAGGCCGCCGCGCTGGTGCCCGTGCCCGCGGCGATGTCGAGGACCTTCTCGCCGGGCTGGGGGTCGACCGCGCGGACGGTGGCGACACGCCACAGCGGGGCGTTGCCCGCCGACAGGATGTCGTTCGTGAGGTCGTACTTGGCCGCGACGTCGTCGAACATCGCCGCCACCTCGTCCGGGCGCTTGTTCAGGTCCGCTCTGCTCACGTGGTCAATCCTAGAGGTCCCGACCGAGCGTTCACCGGACTCGCAGCCACCCGGGCGGTGCGGGATCGGCGCGTAGCATCGGAGCCGTGACCCGAACCACCACGGCGGCGCCCCCGCTGACGGTCTCGACCCGGATCCTCGACGACCCGGGCACCGTCCTCCGCCACACGCTCCGCGATCGACCCCTCGCCTTCGTCCGGAACGGCGACGGCATCGTCGGCATCGGTGAGGCGCTGCGGTTCACCTTCACCGGCCCCGACCGGATGCGTGACGCGGCCGCGCTCTGGCGCAGTGTCGTCGCGACCGCCGTCGTCGACGACCCCGTCCAGCTGCGCGGCTCGGGGCTCGTCGCCTTCGGGTCGTTCGCGTTCGCCGACGACTCCGCCGACGAGAGCGTGCTCATCGTGCCCCGGGTGGTCCTCGGCCGCCGTCGGGGCAAGGCCTGGCTGACGGCCATCGACACCACGGCCGGCGCGGAGCCCCTGGCCTTCACCCGGACCTCGGTCCCGGTCCCCCGGGTCGGACCGCACGTCTCCGTCGAGCTGCGTCCCGGGCAGATCGACGAAGCCACCTACGCCGCCAACGTGTCCGAGGCCGTCCGCCGCATCGTGGCCGGGAGCGCCCAGAAGGTGGTGCTCGCCCGCGACCTGGTCGGCACGCTGCCGTCGGGGGCCGATCGACGAGCCGTCCTGCTCGACCTCGCCGCCGCCTACCCGCAGTGCGTGACCTTCGCAGTGGACGGGCTGGTCGGTGCCACGCCGGAGACCCTCGCCCGCACCGACGGCACGCGGCTGACCGCGCGGGTGCTCGCCGGCAGCGCCGCACGGGGCACCGACGAGGTCTCCGACCGTGCCGCCGCCGAGGCCCTGGCCAGCAGCGCCAAGGACGTCGAGGAGCACGCCTTCGCGATCGACAGCCTGCTCGCGGCCCTCGCACCGCTCGCCACGGACCTGCGCGCCGACGCCGAACCGTTCCGGCTGCAGCTGCCGAACCTGTGGCACCTGGCGACGGACGTGCAGGCGACGCTGCCGCCCGACACGACCTCGCTCGACGTCGCCGACGCGCTGCACCCGACGGCCGCGGTCGCGGGCACCCCGACCGACGTCGCGGTGCGGCTCGTCGCCGAGCTCGAGGGCGTCGACCGCGGTCGCTACGCCGGGCCGGTCGGCTGGATGAGCGCGACGGGCGACGGTGAGTGGATGCTCGCGCTGCGCAGCGCACGGATCGACGACGACGGCAGCGTCCGCGCCTGGGCGGGCGCCGGGATCGTCGCCGGCTCGGAGCCCGAGCGCGAGGTCGCCGAGACGGCCCTGAAGTTCCGACCGATCACCGACGCCCTGGCCTGAAGCACCCAGGGGCCGCGCGGAGACAGGGTCGAAGCGTGGCCGGGGCACCCGTGGCCGGTCAGTCGGCCAGCGGTACTTCGATCACGACGCGCTCGGCGGGGTCCGTCAGCACCCGTTCGAGGTCGCCCCACGTGGCCGCCCGGCGGTACTCCCACCCGAGACCCGTGACGACCCGTTCGACGTCGACGTGCTGCGGGGTCGACATCATCCGGCGCATGTCGGCGTCCGGCGTGGTCTTCGCGACCTCGAGCCCGCGGAAGATGGCGCCACCGTGGTCGTTGCCGACGACGACCTGCACCCGGTGGGTGCGTTCCTCGGTGCCGGTGACGAACGCGCCGAGGTCGTGCAGCAGCGTCAGGTCGCCGAGGAGCACGCGCGTGGTGCCCACCGAGGCGGAGGACTGCTCGAGTGCCGCGGCGATGCCGAGCGCGGTCGAGACGGTGCCGTCGATGCCGGCCAGTCCGCGGTTCGCGTGCACCCGGATCTTCTTGCCGAGCACCCGGGCATCGGCTTCGCGGATGAGCTGCGAGGCGCCGAGGACCAGGCGGTCGTGCGGCCAGGTCACCCCCCAGACGGCGTCGGCGAGCATGGCCCGGTCGACGGGTCGGCGACGGAGCGCGACCTCGTCACGCAGGAACTTGTTCCGCTCGGCGCGGTCGGCGGAGCGCTTGGCGTCGAGGTCCGGGCCGGCGTCGCCGTCCCCCAGGATCCGTCGGCTGGCACCCACCCAGCGGCCGACCCACGCACGGTGCTCCGGGCGGGTGCGGCCCGTCACGCGGACGTCGGACACGAAGGTGGTCGCGGCGTCCGGTCGGGAGGCACGCCCCGGGTCGAAGGGGTCGGCCGCCGGTCCGCGGACGACGATCGTCTCGACCCCGTCGCGCTGCAGGAGCGCGGGGACCTCTCTGCTGAGGGTCGGGTGGCCGAGCACGACGGCGCGGCGGACGGCGCCACCGTGGTCCGCGTCGCGCAGGAGTTCACGGTAGGCCACGACCAGGTTGCGGCCGAAGCGCGCGCCGCTGGAGACCTCGGCGAGGAGCGGCGCCCCGAGTTCCCAGGCGATCCGCTCAGCTTCCTCGCCGGCGTCGTGCCCGGCGATGACGACGGTGGCCGGCTCGTCGTCCGGGGTGAGTTCGGCGACCGGGAGACCGGTGTGGGCGCGGCGGGTGGCGAAGGCGAGGTCGATCTCGTCGTCGGGGACGGCGGTGACGTGCTCCGGGGTGAGCCCGGCGGAGAGCGGCTCACGGAACGCGACGTTGAGCTGTGCGGGCCCCGGCTGCCCGGTGTGCCCGGCTGCGGCGGCGACCGTCTGTCGGGCGAGGGCGCGCAGGGTGTCGCGGACCGAGGCATCGACGCCGTGCGCCGACGGGGCCTCGACGTCGCGGACGAAGGCGACGGCCTCGCCGAAGATCCCCGGCTGCACAGTGGTCTGGTTGCTCCCGATGCCGCGGAGCTCGTCGGGGCGGTCCGCACTCAGCACGATCATCGGCACGCCCGAGTGGTGCGCCTCGAGCACGGCGGGGTGCAGGTTCGCCACCGCGGTGCCCGACGTGGTCACGACCGCGGCGGCTCGGTGCGTCTCGACCGCGAGCCCGAGCGCGAAGAACCCGGCGGTCCGTTCGTCCAACCGGACGTGCACGGTCAGTCCGCCGGCACGCTCGAGGGCGACCGCGGCGAGCGCGAGTGCCTGGGACCGGGAACCGGGGCTGACCACGACGTCGGTGACGCCGGCGCGGACGAGTTCCTGCAGGAGCGCGAGCGCGGTGTCGGTCGCCGGGCTGCCCGAGCCGGCGGGGCCGTCAGCGATCGGTGCGGCCGTCGTCGTCGCGCTCGTGGAACTGGTCTTCGAGGTCTCGGAGGGTCGCGTCGTCCTGGTCCTTGTCCGTGAGGGTGTCGCCCGGCTCCGGCGTGGTGCCGAGGAAGTCCGGGTCGTCTTCGGGTCCACGGTACCGGGCGGATGCACCGGGGTCCGTCGCGGGGGTGCGACCGAGCAGGAACCACAGGACGCCGCCCAGCACGGGCAGGATGATCACGAGCAGCAGCCACACACCGCGACGCAGGGAACGGATGCGCTGACGGGGCATCGTGCCGCAGTCGATGGCCGCGTACACCGTGAAGGCAACGGCGGCCACGACGACGATCAACCACAAGCGGACCATGCGGTGAAGTCTAGGTCGCGACCCTGTGATGCCCCTGCCGGTCGGCGCTTCCGTAGACTCACCGTGTGAAAGCGTGGCTCCTGTACACCCTGGCTCGGCTCGGCATCTTCGTGGTGGCGCTCGTGCTCCTCCTGCTCCTGACGCCGCTGAAGTGGTACTGGGCGACGATCATCGCCGCCCTGGTGGGTCTGCTCATCTCGTACATCGCACTGTCCGGACTCCGCACGCAGGTCGCCCTGAGCCTGGCGAACCGCCGCGGCGTCCCCGAGCGCGACGCCGACTCGGACTTCGAGGACGACTTCGTCGACGCCGCCGACTCGGATGCCGCGGCCGCTCCCGTCGTCCGTCCGGTGTCCGACGCGGACCGGCACGAAGCACGCCGGGACGCCGACGCCGACTGACCCCGGGCACGCCGACACCGACCGACCCCGGGCACGGGGTCGTCAGGTCGGAGCCGGAACGGTTACGGCTGCACGGCCAGGGTGATCCCGAGCACCACGCCGAAGGCGAGCGACGCGAACGACGACAGCTGCAGCGCCGTGATGAGCTCGCGGGGCTTCCGCGACGACACCCCGATCGCCAGGGCCGGCAGCGCCAGCAGCAGCGAGAAGTACGTGAAGCCCGTGCGGAAGTACAGCAGCACGAACCAGAGCAGCACGACGTACGGCAGCATCAGGAACAGGCCGAAGAGCACGCGGGCGACCGGACGGCCGACGACCACGGCGAGTGTCCGCTTGCCCGCCAGCTGGTCCTCGTCGATGTCGCGGATGTTGTTCACCATCAGGACCGCGCAGGCGAAGAACCCGGCGGCCACCGCAGCTGCCCAGCCACTCAGCGTGACCTCGCGGATCTGCACGAACTGCGTACCGAGCACGGCGACGAGTCCGAAGAACACGAACACGAACACCTCGCCGAGGGCGTTGTACCCGTACGGCTTCTTGCCGCCCGTGTAGAACCAGGCGGCGACGATGGCGGCGGCCCCGACGAGCAGCAGCCACCACAGCTGGGTGAGCAGCACGATGACCAGGCCGGCGACGGCTGCCAGGCCGAAGAACGTCAGGGCGACCGTGAGCACCGTCCGGGGCTTGGCCAGCCCGGCACCCGTGAGCCGTGCGGGTCCGACGCGGTACTCGTCGGTGCCGCGGACCCCGTCGGAGTAGTCGTTGCTGTAGTTCACGCCGATCTGCAGGAACAGCGCCACGGCCAGGGCGAGCAGCGCGATGGCGAGGTGGCTGCCCTTCGCCAGGTAGTCGCCGAAGTCCCCGGGCTCACCGCTGTCGACGAACGCGACGGCGGTGCCCAGCACGACCGGGACGACGCCGAGGGTCAGGGTGCGCAGACGCGCGCCGCCGATCCAGTCGCGTGCGGTCGCCTTCCGCTTGGTGCGGGCGGGGGCAGCGGCCTTCGCCGGGTTGCCGGACCGGCCCTGCTTCTGCGTCGAGTTCTTCGTTCGTGCCACGAGCACCGATCTTATTGCCGATGCGGCGCCCGCCGGCTCGCCCCTACGGCCCTGCCGGGTCGACGAGCGCCTGCACGGCCCGCCGGTCGGGTTTGCCGGACGTCAGCATCGGGATCCGGTCCACCAGGACCACGTCGGCCGGCCGGGCGGCACGGCCGAGGGCTGCTCCGACGTGGGCACGCACGGTGTCCGGGTCGAGCGGTTGCTCGGTGACGACGACGGGGACCTCGCCCCACTCCCCCGCCGAGCGCCGCACGACGACGGCGCTCTGCTGCCCGGACAGCCCCCGGACGAGCCGTTCGACCGCCCCGAGCTGGACCTTCTCGCCACCGGAGATCACCACGTCGTCGAGGCGTCCGAGCACGCGGACGACCCCGCCGGACAGGGTCGCGGTGTCCCCGGTCCGGTACCACCGCAGCCCGTCCCGCTCGACGAAGGCCGACGCCGTGCGGTCGTCGTCGTCGAGGTACCCCTCGGCGAGCATCGGCCCGGCCAGGTGCAGCTCGTCGTCGACCAGCGCGGTGCGCACCGTGCCGAACGGGACGCCGTCGTACACGCACCCACCGCTCGTCTCGCTCGCGCCGTACGTCGTCACGATCCGGACCCCGGCGTCGCGCGCGCGCTGCCGGAGCGGCGCGGGGGTCGCCTGTCCGCCGACCAGGACCGCGTCGAACCCGGCGAGGGCGCGGGTGGCGTCCGGGTCGTCGAGGACCCGGGCGAGCTGGACCGGCACCAGCGAGGTGTACCGACGGGGCGCGGCCGGACCGGTGACGAGCCGTTCGGCCGCCTCGGTGAACGCGGCGGCCGCGAAGTGCCCGGGTGCCACGACGACGGGCTCGGTGCCGGCGGTGATCGAGCGGGTCAGGACGTTGAGGCCGGCGATGTAGTGCGTCGGCAGCGCGAGCACCCAGCGCCCCGGACCACCGAGCGCCGCGTCGGCCGCCGCCGCACCGGCGAGGAGCGCCTCGGACGACAGCGCCACGCGCTTACCGGTCCCGGTGGACCCGCTCGTCTCGACCACCAGGGCGACCGCCTGCCGGACCTCGGCCGGAGGTGCCTTCGGCAGCGCCGGAGCCCCCTCGGCGACGGGGAGCAGCGCGGGGCCGCCGGCGAGCGCTGCCTCCAGGGCGCGCAGCACGGCCGACGGGTCCGACGTACCGGTCGCGACCAGCGGACGGGGCATCAGTAGTGCCAGGGGAACGCGGTCCACTCGGGAGCGCGCTTCTCGAGGAACGAGTCGCGACCCTCGACCGCCTCGTCGGTGCCGTACGCCAACCGCGTCGCCTCGCCCGCGAAGACCTGCTGACCGACCATGCCGTCGTCGACGGCGTTGAACGCGTACTTGAGCATCCGGATCGCCGTCGGGGACTTGCCGAGCACGATCTCGCCCCAGCGGATCGCCTCACGCTCGAGGTCCTCGTGGGGGACCACGGCGTTCACCGCACCCATCTCGTAGGCGCGCTGGGCGGAGTACTCCTGCGCGAGGAAGAAGACCTCGCGGGCGAACTTCTGCCCGATCTGCTTGGCGTAGTAGGCGCTGCCGTACCCGCCGTCGAACGAGCCGACGTCGGCGTCGGTCTGCTTGAACCTGCCGTGCTCGGCACTCGCGATGGTGAGGTCGCAGATGGCGTGCAGGGAGTGCCCACCGCCGGCGGCCCAGCCGGGGACGACCGCGATGACGACCTTGGGCATCATCCGGATGAGGCGCTGGACCTCGAGGATGTGGAGCCGCCCCATCGACGCCTGCGCGGCCGCGGGGTCGACGCCCTCGGGCGGTGCACCCTCGTCACCGACGTACTGGTAGCCGCTCCGTCCACGGATGCGCTGGTCGCCGCCGGAGCAGAACGCCCACCCGCCGTCCTTCGGGCTCGGGCCGTTGCCCGTGAGCAGGACGACACCGACACGGGGGTCCTGCCGTGCGTCGTCGAGGGCGCGGTAGAGCTCGTCGACCGTGCGCGGGCGGAAGGCGTTCCGGACCTCCGGACGGTCGAAGGCGACACGGACGATCCCCTTGGAGACGTGCTTGTGGTACGTGATGTCGGTGAACTGCTCCGCGATCGGAGCGGTGGTCCAGACGTCGGGGTCGAACAGGTCGGAGACGGGAGCAGCCATGCCCCCAACGTACCGCCGGGCGTCTGCCGGGTCAGGCGCCCATGTCGGTCAGGAGCTCCGGCGCGACGAACACCATGATCACGATGAGGATCACGGGGTTCGCGAAGAACGCCAGGACGACCCCGATGGCGCCGTACCAGCGGCCGAAGGATCCGACGGCGGCGACGAACCCGAGCACGGCGGCGATGAGCGTCAGGAACACGACGACGAAGCAGATGCCGAACGCGAAGTTCGTGTCACCGCCCATGAACACGGCGAACGCGCTGGCGTCGACCGCAGCGGACACTACGGCGAGGCCCAGGGCGATCTTGCCGACGACGGGGTTGCGGCGCTTCTTGGAGGCCGCCTGCCGCACGTCGACGGTGTTGCGCTGCATGAGCCGGGCGAAGTCGTCGGACCCGGCTGTCGGACGCGCCGTCGCTCGGGACGGGTTCGCCGCGGGTCGGGCATCCGCGCTCGGACGGGCTGCAGACGCCGGACGGGCTGCCGGACGAGCGCCGGCGCTCGACGGGTCGGCCTGGCGCTGTGCTGCCCGCTGCTGTGCTGCGCGCTGCCGCGGATCCACCGCCACCGAGCCTCCCTCGTTCCGGGTCGTTCCCCTCGCCGACCGGAGCCGACCGATGCATGCTAGTGCCCTGCCCTGGCGGTCCCCTCCGAGGAACCGGCGGGCGACCTGGGTGCGGTGGGAGGATGGCGGACGTGCTCCCCGACCTCGCCGAACTCCTCGCCGACGCGAACGTGGTGGCCCTGCCCATGCGGGTGCGGTTCCGCGGCATCACCACGCGCGAGGCGGTCGTGCTGCGCGGCCCCGCAGGCTGGACGGAGTTCTCGCCGTTCGTCGAGTACGACGACGCCGAGGCAGCGGCATGGCTGCGCGCCACCGTCGACTTCGGGTGGACCGACCACGAGCCGGCCGCCGACTCCGTGCCGGTCAACGCCACCGTCCCGGCGATCGCCGCCGACGACGTCGCCGACCTGCTCGCCCGCTACCCCGGCTGCGCCACCGCGAAGGTCAAGGTCGCGGAGCCCGGCACCACCGTCGACGACGACGTCGCCCGTGTCGCGGCCGTCCGCCGGGTGATGGGGTCCGATGCTTCCGTCCGCGTCGACGCGAACGGGCTGTGGAGCGTCGAGCAGGCAGCCGCGGCACTCGAGCGGCTCGCACCGTTCGACCTGCAGTACGCCGAGCAGCCCTGCGCCACGCTGCCCGAGCTCGCCGAGCTCCGGACGCGGATCGCCGGCCTCGGGGTGCGGATCGCCGCGGACGAGAGCGTCCGGAAGGCGAGCGACCCCCTCGCGGTCGCCCGGGCCGGCGCAGCCGACGTCCTGGTGGTCAAGGCCCAGCCGCTCGGGGGCATCACCGCGGCGGGCGCGGTCATCGCCGACGCCGGGCTGCCGTGCGTCGTCTCGAGTGCGCTCGACACGTCGGTCGGACTCGGGATGGGGGCGTTCCTGGCCGCCGCGGCGATGACCCCGGGGTACGCCGCGGGCCTCGGGACGGCGGCGATGTTCGCCGGGGACGTGACGGCGGAGCCCCTGCTGCCGGTGGACGGCCGCGTGCCGGTGCGTCGGGTGGACGTCGCGGCGGAGATGGTCGAGCGGTACGCCGCGTCGCCGGAACGCACCGCGTGGTGGCGCGAGCGGGTGGCACGTGTGCACACCGTGCTGGCCGCAGCTGCTGCCGAGTAGCTCCGGGCGCGGGACGCCGTCGTCTCCGCAGAACGCCGTCGTCACCGCAAGACGCCGCCGTCTCCGCAAGACGCCGTCGTCTCCGCAGAACGCCGTCGTCTCCGCAGAACGCCGTCGTCTCCGTTCGGCGCCGCCGAGTCGGCGAGACGCCGCCGGGAACGGCGGCGTCTCGCCGAGGACGCGGCGTCCAGCCGACACGACGGCGTCTTCTTGTCCGTGGACGCGACCGAACGACGGACGGGAGGCGCGG
>NZ_KB714631.1:324450-348271 GCF_000349565.1 Curtobacterium flaccumfaciens UCD-AKU | reverse complement strand
GCACCGCGCCTCCCGTCCGGCCGTGGTCGCGACCAGGGCCGCATCAGCGAGCCGCGTGGTTCACAGACCCGAGTAGCTGTGCAGGCCCTTGAAGAAGACGTTCACGACCGAGAAGTTGAACATCACCGCGGCGAAGCCGATCAAGGCCAGCCAGGACGACCGCGCACCGCGCCAGCCGCGGGTCGCACGGGCGTGGATGTAGCCCGCGTAGACGACCCAGATGATGAAGGTCCAGACCTCTTTCGTGTCCCAGCCCCAGTAGCGACCCCAGGCACGCTCGGCCCAGATCGCACCGGCGATCAGGGTGAAGGTCCAGAGGACGAAGCCGACGAGCAGGACGCGGTAGGTCAGGACCTCGAGCCGGTCGGCGTCCGGCAGCGTCGCCATGAAGCGGAGCTTGCCGGAGGCCGTGCGGCCCTGGCGGTACGTCTGCACGAGCTGCGCCACCGCGAGCCCTGCTCCGAGCGCGAAGAACCCGGTGCCGGAGATCGCCACGAAGACGTGGATGACGAGCCAGTACGACTGCAGGGCCGGTTGCAGTGGGACGACGGGGACCCAGTAGTTCACCGTCGCGATGCCGAGCAGGATGATCGTCAGGCCCGTGATGAAGACGCCGAGGAACTTCAGGTTCTGCCAGAACTGCACGAGCAGGAAGATCAGCGTGATCAGCGCCGTGCCCGTCAGCGAGAACTCGAACATGTTGCCCCACGGGACGCGGTCGGCCGCGATGCCGCGGAGGACGACCGAGGCGACGTGCAGGACGAGCGCGAGGATCGTCATCGCCATGCCGACACGTTCGAACTTCGTGCTGCGGCCGGACGAACCGCCCGCTGGCGGCGCGGCGACCTGCTCGAGCACGACGGTGCCGCCACGGACGGTCGCGACGGTCTTCGCCCCGCGTGCGGAAGAAGCGCTGGCCGCACCCGCCGAGCTGTCGTCGGCGCCCGCGTTCTTCGCGGCGGCCGTGACCTCGCCGGAGCGTTTGGCCATGTCGAGGGCGAACGAGATGAACGCGACCACGTACACCGCCATCGCGGAGTACGTGAGCACGACCGAGTAGGTCGCGAGGTTCGTGGTCATGTCGTTCACTGGGGCATCCTAACTCCCCCGGCATGAGTGCCAGGTGCCGTCGGGAGGTGTGATCGTTGAATCTGCGCGGCTCTTCATGGTGTCACGGGACGGCCGTGGGAGTCGATTCGTGGCGCTTCTGCGGACTCGCCGCGGACTGACGGGTGTGCTGGCAGGGTGTTCGCATGCAGGACGAAGAGCAGCGGTACGAGTATCGAGTGCGCAATGAGCTGAGCGGTTCTGTCGCAGCAGCGGAACAGCTGAGCTTGATGCGTCAGTCGGTGTCGGTCGGTTGGCTCGTAGAGGCTCGACGGATCGGCAGATGGGAACCCTTCGACGTCGCTAGGGTGCCCGGCCTTGTGCGGTTGCGCCAGCCAGACTCAGCCACTGTGCACGCTGGCGTGCTGATCGACGGTTGGCGGCTCGATTCGGACGGCGAAAGCTACTCGACGTTCTGCGGCCCGAAAGCCGGCGCGAGTCGATTGCTCGAGACAACCGAGCCACTGACGTGCAAACGTTGCCTCGCTTCAAACGGGTTGCCTCAGCAGCGCACCGACGTACGCACTCTGATTGCCTGGCACGCGAGCGAGATCGAGCGCTTGGTCCGCATCTCCGAAGTTTGACCCCGGCGTCGCCGCTGTTCCTGGTCTGTCGGTGGTTCCCCGCTACCGTCACCGGGTGGCCAGGCGACGTCGGACTGGTGCCGCACTTCCTGCAGAGTAGGACTGCATCTGCCTAAGCTGCGATGCCGCGTCACCGTTCCTCTTGCGGCGACGTCCGAGAGACTGCGCCGACTGCTTCCACGGATCCCGTGGCTGCTGAGTCCAGGCTTTGACCTCGGAGGGCCAGAAGCGGTGCTGGTTGCCGTTGCGGAAGGACGGGAACAGGGGGTCCTTTCCCAGTTCCCGCGCCTTCCACTCGGAGATCTGCAGCCATGCTGCGAGCTCGGCCACCGTCAACGCTTGCTCGTCCATGCCGCGTAACCTACGTGTCCCCTCGATCAACGCTGCGCACGTCTAAGGGGTCGGGGGTTTCTTTGACGTCTGGAAGGCTGCTCGTGGTCGATCAGATTTGCGCCTGATACGTCAAATTTGACTATGGCGTTATGGCTCGGCGCGGTGGACCATGGGCACATGCACGAGCTCGAGCCATCCTGCACCGATCGACTCGCCTACTCGATCCCCAACTTCGCCAAAGCCGTAGACCTGTCAGTGGATACGATCCGCAAGGCAATTGACAACGGGGACCTTCTGCCTTCGTACCCGACACGGGCCGGACGGAAGCCGATCATCACGCAGGAAGAAGGGCTGCGGTGGCTGCGGTCGCTGTCGCAGGAGTCACCTCGATACCGCTAAGCCCGACGAGCATCGGGTGACGGACGCTATCAGCGCAAGTAGTCGATCGTCGTGAACGTCTGGTCGCCGGTCACCTTCACCGTGCACTGGAATTCAGAGCGGAGCATGGCCCCAAAGCTGTTTTCGGAGTCGAAGGTCCCCGTGACGGTGTAGGGGCCCGAACCCGTAACGTCATCGCTAAAGTCAGCGGTTGACGGCGACTTCAACGCGTCCTTGACTCTGCTCTCGCAAGCGATCTGCGCCTCGACGGTGTTGTCGCTCGATGACGAACCGCCATTGAAGGCTGCAGAGATAGCCAGAACCAGCACGATCGCAACCCCGCCGAATACGGGGAAGCCGCAGCACACCCACATGAAGAACTTGAACGTGGGGTCCGCTCTGCCGTGTGTCAGTGGCGGGTTGGGCGGGAGCTTGTCGGTCACAAGCAGAACATAGAGGACTGCTCAGCTATGTCGCATGCCCCAACGCGGGTGACGGTAGGGGTTGTCGGTGGCAGTCCGGAACATCAGGATCATGCCCGAGCACAAGTGGGCTCCCCCGGAGCATCCCGACGTCACCTTGCACCAGCCTGTGATGCTCGAAGCAGGGGCAGCTGGCCATCTCCGAACGCTCGATACGGTCACACCCGTCTGGGCTGACATCGAGTTCGTGAACGTAGGCACACTGCACCTCAAGTGCTTCGCTGCGGCTGAGTCAGATAACGCGGTGCTCGTGCAGACCGCCTGGCAAGGCCGGCTGCAGCAGGTACTCGTATCTCGTGACAGGGCGACGCGGCGTGCCCTCGACTCGCGGACGCACTAATGGCCCGTAGACGACGAGATAGGTGGTCACTCGGACCAGCCCTCAGCCTGCCCGAGGCGGCCTACGGTGGCCCCGTCTACGACCTCGCAGAGCCGGATCCAGTACTGGCGTGGGTGATGTTCCCCGATCGCTCGCTCGAGGTCGAGGCGCGCGTCATTGCGTACACGGAGCAGGCGGTGCTCGTCGAGTGGGGGTTCGGGCAGGCGGTCGAGTGCACCTGGGTGTGGCGCGACGCCGTCCGGGTTTCCTCTCAGCTGGGTAGCGCCGTCGATGAGCGAATGCCAGAATCTCGTAGGCACTAAGGGGGAAATCCGTGAGCGATGCAGGTACTGAGACGCTGTTCGAACAGCTGTTCTACTCAACCGTCCGAATCGAAGCGCACTTGTCGGGTGGTGCGATGGCGACCGGGACTGGGTTCATCTATGCGGTCCCGACGTCGCCAGACGAGACAGCACACTTCCTGGTCACGAACAAGCACGTGGTGGAAGGTGCCGAGTCGGTATCGCTCTACTTCTTGAGGGCCGACGCAAGTGGCGGGCACCTGCTTGGCAAGGCGTACCGCATGGACGTCACCGAGCTTGCCGCAGGCGGTTTTCAGCCGCACCCAGAAGAAGACATTGACGTGACCGTGATGCCACTTCAAGCCGTCTTCGAGCAAGCGAAGAAGGACAGCGCACCGGTCTACTTCAAGTCGATCAATAGCAGCCAGGTGCCCTCGCTCCAACAGATCGCTGAGTTGAACGCTGTCGAAGACGTTCGCTTCGTTGGGTACCCGGCTGGTATCTACGACAAGGAAAACTTCTTCCCCGTGATCCGCCGCGGGACGACAGCGTCCTTCCTTCAGCATGACTACGAGGGCCGCCCGACCTTCCTCATTGATGCATCGGTGTTCCCGGGTTCGAGTGGAAGCCCGGTCTTCATCGCTGATGAGGGTTGGTTCAACACCCGCACCGGCGTGGTGTTCGGCTCTCGGGTGTTCCTGCTCGGCATCGTTGCTGCTGTGCACCTCTCTGAACGAGCCGGGCGGTTGGTAGAGACGAGTACGCAGAACACGACCACCGTGCCCATCGTGCACGACGTACTGGACCTCGGGGTTGTCTACAAGTCGCGGACCATTGATGAGTGCGTTGACCTAATGCTGGCGCGCTACGGACTTAACCGATGGGAGTCCTCTAGTGCCGACGAGCCGACAGCTGCGGAAGCCGCTGCAGGTTAGTCCGGCGAAACGAAAGACCCCCTCGACCTCCCGAAGGAGCCCGAGGGGGTGTTGCTGTCCGCGACACCGAGTACGAGGTTCAGCCGCGCCGGAGCTGTTCGAGCTGAGCTTCGAGTACAGCGGCACGGTTGCTGTCGCCGTAGTCCCGCGCGACGGCTAGCCAGGATTCGCGCTTCGCGATCTCGTCCGCGGCAGTAGAGCTGCCGTCTCGGAGGCGCGCGATGGTCTCGTCGTCGAGCTGGTTCGGGATCTGATCGTCGGTCATGGCGTCAACGTAGCGGAAGAGCCCTCGAGCGCCGATGGCTCGAGGGGCCAGCTGCCTGGCGTCAGTCGCTTGAAGACTCCGCGTCGCCGTCCTCACCTTCGTAGTAGTCGCGCACCCACTCGTCCCACTCGTTGTCCCGACCCATCGTGTCCTCCTTGCAGGCAGCCCCGTCTGGGCCGCAGTTACCTAGAACTATCGACCGGAGCGATTCAGACTGCGTCTGGCCCCGCTCGCGCGCTACGGTCAGCCGGTGATGCTGACGACTACCGACTGGCACCCCCTTTGGATCTCGTACGAGTGGTGGAGGGACGTAGGCACACCAGGTCTGTCCGGCGTGGGCGGAATCCTCGTCGGTGTCGGTGCGATCGTCGTCGCGGCGCGTACGCACGCCCTCGCCAAGCAGGTGCGCAACGACGAGCAGAAGCGCGACCAAGACGCAGCGCGTGCCCGCTACCGGGACCACCTCTTCCGCACCGTTGAACCTGCTGTCGCGGCGCTTCTCGATCAACGAGCCAACGACGAAGAGCCGGACAGCGCCAAGCCGTTGGAACGGGTGCGCCCAGTGACAAACGTCATGTCGCGCCTGAACGTCCTGCGCGCCATCGCCAACACAGAAGACCGGCGATACATCGATGCAGTCATTGGGGCGTACGGGACAGCTATACACGCGAGCGACCCCAAGGCCGTGAGCGACATTCTCGCATCCCTCGCGGTTGGCCTCCCTCGGCTCCTGTCGGATGACCGCGACGTGGATCGTCTGATCGAAGCTACAGAGGCCGCTGTCGCGCAAGCGCTGCAGCAACCCGCCGAGGATTGAACCACTCGGCCCAGCGAGCGCCGTGCTCCCTGGTCGGGGTCGTGCTTGCCGCATGATGTTTGAAGGTGAGGTGGCCGGTGGCCGGTGGCAGCGGTTCCGGGACGTCGAGTGAGACCTGGCGAAGCCGACGCCGTCGGCCGCGATGAAGCAGCCGACGGCATCCCGGCCTCGGGACTACAGCACCGCCTGCGCGGTGAGGTCGTAGGCGGTGAGCTGTCCGATGGCGAATGTCGTGGTGCCGGGCTGGACGAACATCTTGAGGTCGATGCTGTTCGTGTTCTCCGGGACGACGAGCTCGGTCGAGAACTTGCCGCGTGTGACTGCCTCGGTGATATCGAGGAGCTGGTTGTAGGTGTCGGTCTGATTGGACGTGTTGAAGTAGGCCTGCAGACCGGCCGCGCCGGCGGTCTTCGTCACCGTGCCCGAGATCACGATGCGCCGACCGGGGGTTGGCGTGATCCGCTTGTACAGCGTCGCCCCGCTGGTGGTGGCGGAGAGCGACAGCTGCTGCATCTTCCCGGGCACGAGCGGGTCTGTGACCACGGAGGAAGTCGCGCCAGTCGGGAGCGAGCCGAACACCCCCCACGGGGCTGCCAGCCCGTTCGTCACGGAGCCGTAGTTGAGGCCGTCGGGCACGAGGTTCAGTGTGTCGGTGTTGTCCGACGCGACGGGGATGGTCGCTGCTCCCACGAGCGGCGCGAGCGTGTCGGCGGCGTACTTCCCGAGCAGCGCGTTGCCGATGTTGCCCGGGTGCGTGCCGTCGGTGTTGCCCATCGTGGACTGCAGCAGATTCCCGGTCGCGGGGTCGACGGTGAGGGCGTAGAAGTCGAGCATCCGGATGCCCTGCACGGCGCAGTACCGGCGGAGCCACGTGTTGTAGTTCACGATCACCGGCCGCTGCGCCGTCGAGTTGATGGTCGGGATGGTGCAGAGCACCGGGACGATGCCCGCAGCTCGGAGCTGGGTGACGATCCCCGTGATGTTCGCGGCGAAGTCGTCGACGGGCACTGGTGTCGCGGAGTCGTTGGTGCCGCCGAGGACGACGCACACCGCGGGGTTGTAGTTGATGACGTCCTTCTTGACGCGCGCGAGCATCTTCGCGGTGGTGTCGCCGCTGACGCCGGCGTTGACTGTCTTCGCCAGCTTCCCGCCTGAGTAGAGCATGGCGTACGTCGGGATGCTGTCGCCGGCCACGGCCACGCTGGTCCCAGCGATGACGCCGGGCCAGGAGTCGCCCTTGTTGGTCGCGCCGAGGCCGCGGGTGATCGAGTCGCCGAGCCAGGCGATTCCGGATCCGAATGCGCTGGCGGCAAGCGGCGCAAGTCGCCGCCGGAAGTAGAGTCCCTCACCGCCTACGGGCTGGACTTCCACATCGTCGGGTCTCGGCAGTTCCGACCACGGGACCTTTGCGTAGGGCTGCATGTTGCCTCTTCCTTGTCGTGAGCGGGGCTGCAGGTCAGCGAGCGCCGCGGATCTTGGTGTTGAACTGGAACCAGGCGTCGTCGAAGTCCTGCCGCTGGTTGCCGGAGGACTCGAAGTGCGGCTCGAAGACGGTCGTTCCGCCACTGCCGGCGAAGTTCGGGGACTGGGCGTAGACGATCTGCGGAGGAGTGGGCACGTACGTCGGGGTGCCGCCGCGCACGTCGCCGTCCGCGAACGCCTGCAGTCGGCGGCCGGTCTCCTCCCAGATCGCGAGGGACCGGGTCCGCTTTGACGCGGCGAGCGGGATGTACGCCTCCCCGCCGGTCTCGGGCTCAGCCCAGACGCGCATCGTGCCGGCTGCAGCGATCTGCGCCACGTGGCTCTCGCTGAAGCCGCCCTCGCCGTAGAAGTCGAGAACGGAGCCGTTTGCCTGCACCGCGCGCTGCGTGGTGACACCGGAGCCAGAGACCACCTGCTGCACGTTGTTGATCGTGTTCATACGGATGACGCGGCCGTCGTACTGGCGGATGAAGTCCGCGAGCGCGGTCTTCGCCTGGTCGGTGTTCGCGAGAATCTTGATCTGCTTCTCGGACGGCAGCTGGAACACGCGGTCGGCGAGCTTCTTCACCTCACCGGCGTTGAACCCGGCAGCGGTCGCGGACTCGATGAACTTCTGCCGCTGCTTCGCGAGGGTGCTCGCGTACTTGTCGGCGGCGTCCTTCGAGCTCATCGTCGACTGGTCGACGGTGTACTGCTTCTCCGCCGCTTCCTGCGCCCGGTTAGCGAGCTCGGACAGCATGTTGGCGTTGCTCGCGCCGATCGCGGTGTTCTCGTCGAGGGACGTCGTGTAGCCCTCGGTGTTCTTCCGCTGATCGGCGACCTGGTCGGACAGGCCGGCGAGCGCCTCCTGGTAGGAAGCGTTCGCGCTGATGGCGTCCTGGTTCGCCCCGTTGAGCTTGTCGAACTCGCTGACCAGGTTTGAGATCTCGGTCGCGAGATCGGTCGCCTTGTCGGCCTCTGCCTGGAACGCTTCTGCTGCTGAGCTCGCGGACGACGCCGCGGTGTCGCTCGAGTCGGAACCCTTGTCGTGGGCCTCACTGAGCTGCTGCTGCTGTTCAGTTGCGGACTTCATCTCGCCGCGCTGCTTCTGGACAGCCTGCACGAGCTCGGTGATGTCACCAGATGCCGCCGAGAGTCCCTCGCCGTACTTCTTCGTGACGTACTCGTTGTCGTCAGTGGAGCGGATGTCGTCCTGAACCGCGAGGAGTTCCTTGTAGGCGGCGGTGTTCCCCTGCGCAGCCTTCGTGACGGTGTCGAGCGACAGCCCGAGGCGCTTGGCCTTGTCGTAGGCGGAGGACCCGGACACCTCGACGCCGAAGATCGACGTCTTCGCGGCGAGAGCGTTCGCGACGAGCTCACGGGTGTTCGTGGTCATCGCGCCGGTGGTCTGGTCGAGCGAGTCACGAAGTCGGACCGTGTACTCGGCGGACTGCGCCTGAGCGCTGATGAACAGCGACGCCGCCGCGACGGCACCGCCGATCGCGACACCCCACGGGCCGGTGAGGAACGTTGCGGCGGTACTCAGGCGCGTACGGGTGGTCTGCGCGGTGATGCCCAGCGTGGTTAGTGCCAGCTTCGCCTCAGCGATTTTCGGCACGAGGAGCAGTGCGCCGCCGCCGAGGAGACCCACGGCGGCCGTGACGGCTGCGACCCCAAGCGCCGCGCCCTGCAGCCCCGGAGGCATCGAGTTGAAAACATCGATGGCACCGGTCGCAGTCTGGACGAGACCACGGAGACTGTCGTTAGCGACCGACCCGGACTGGATCAGGGCCGTGTCGAACGCGCCACCGAGCTTCTCGACGTCACCCTTGAGGTTGTCGAGCTTCAGGCGAGCGGTCTCGGCCGCGTACCCCTGGTCGTCGACCTTGCCGGTCCACTCGGCGATCCCGTCAGCACCCTCGGCGTAGAGGACGTTCGCGGCGCGGACCGCGTCGTTCCCGAAGATCTGCGCGAGTGCCGCGTTCCGCTGCTCGTCGGACAGCGAGCCGAGCTTGCCCTGCAGCTGTGCGGCGATGCCACCGAACGAGAGCATCTTGCCCGACGAGTCGTACACGTCGATGCCGTACTGCTTCATGATCCCGCGCGCCTTGTCGGACGGGTTCTGCAGCGCGATGATCGCGGTCTTCAGCGACGTACCCGCGTCGGAGCCGAGGAGACCCGCGGACGCGAACGCGGCGAGGGTGCCCGTGGTCTCCTCGATGGAGAACCCCGCCTGCGACGCAACGAGGCCACCTTGGTTGAGTGCCTGCGCGAGGTCCTTCACGCTGCCCTGCGCCTTGCCGGCACCGGCGGAGAGGAGGTCCGCGATGTGCGGAACCTCCGTTCCCTTCTGGTTGAACTGCGTCATCGCCGTCGCGGCGATCTGCGCAGCATCGGCGACCTCGAGCTCACCGGCGGAGGCCAGGTCGAGCGCGCCGGCGAGCCCGCCGCCGAGGATGTCCGTGGTGCTGACACCGGCCTTCGACAGTTCCTCGATGCCGTTCGCGGCCTGCGTGGCGGTGAAGACCGTCGTCGCACCGGCGTCGACTGCGGCATCGCGGAGAAGCCCCATCTCGTCCGAGGCGGCGTGGGTCGCGGCCTGCACGGACGACATCGCTGCGTCGAACTCGGCGTACTTCGCGACCGCGAGGCCGACGGCAGCGGCCGCGACGGCACCCATCGCTGTCATGGCTGCGCCGACCCCGACGATCGCCTGACGCTTCTGTCCCAGCTTCTCGGTCTCGGACCCGAGCTCGCGGGTCTTCTTCGCGGCCTGGTCGAAACCGGAGATGTAGCCGGAGACTTCGGCTACTAGGGACGTTTTGACGGTGCGGTTGGGCAACGGAGGACACGCTTCCTAGCGCTTCCCCCGGGAGTTGCTAGGGGTTGTCCTCCGGCCGGACAGCGATGCTGTCTGACCCACCCGCGACGTGTTCGGCAGTGGTTTCCGTCACCCCTAATTCTACCCGAGTTCAGGGGAAAACGAGGGAGCAGCAGGCACCGAAACTGGTGCCTGCTGCTCCCTTGAGGTGGTCAGAGGTTGTTGTAGTCGAATGGGCCGTCCTCGACTTCATCACCCTCAGTCAGCTCGTCGTCGACGGTCTTTGTCCGGAGCTCGAGATCGATGCGATCCATCTCACCGATCAGCCTGGCGAGGGCGTACGCCTGGACCTTGCCCGAGTCGATCTCTTCGGCGATGCGGCGACGGCTGGCTTCGAGGAACTGCCGGCGGGTGCCGGTGATCGCCGTGACGAGCGTGTTGTCCGCAGCTGACCCGATCGCTGGTTCGTTGCGATCGGCCTCTGTGCCCGCGGGTGCGGGCTGCCGCGCCAGCCGGCGGGCGACGATCCGGTCGACGTCGGCCTCCGTGAACGTCTTCGGCGAGGACTTGACTGCTGTCACGATGTTCCGGCCTTTCGTTTTTCTGAGCGGGGAGAGATGACGCCTATCCCCTGTGGTACTTCCAGGTGCGGCGAGGGGGGACCCCCGGGTGGGGTCATGAGTAGTTGAGGTCGGGGTCGCGATCGAAGAGCTCGTTGACGAATCGCTTGACCTCTCGGGGTGAGTTCTTCGAGTGGGTCACTGTCGTAGCGCCCTCACGTGGTGCCACGTTGCCGAGCAGAGCTTGCGAGGTCTGTCCGCCTCCGAGTGCGACGAGGCGTTCGGCCTGGTGTTGGAGCGTCGCTTCGTCGGTTGCGGTGAGGAAGTCGAGGTACTCCGTCTTGATGCCGTGCTCGCCTGCGATGCGGGCCCGGAGTGTGCCGAGCTCCGCTTCTCGCGTCTGTGCTTCGGCGTCCGCCAGGCGCCCTTGCATCTCGGTGAGCTGGGCCTGCAGTTCGGCGGGGGTCGGCGGTTGCGTGTCCGTCATGCTCGTCCTGCCCTAGGCGATCATGTAGGACAGCGTGCGCTGGAAGCCGCCGGAGGTGAGTACCTTCTCGAGGCTCTCGATCTCCTCGGCCGCTGCTGCGGAGTCGGGGTTCTCGGCGGCGAACTGCATCACCGCTTCCGACCATCCGTTCTCGGATGCCTTGCGGAAGAGCGCGTGCGCCATGGTGCGGTCGTTGCTTCGGAGCGCCTGGCCCATCAGCCGAGCGGCCACGTCCTTGTCCGCCACTCGCTCTGCACGGTCCTGCGCGTCGCGGAAGGCGATTATGTCGGTTGCCCCGTACCCGATCTTCGCGTCGAGCTTGGTCTGCAGGCTGCGGATCCGGCCCTTCACCAGAGCAACCTCCTTGTCGCGGAGTTGCCCTGCTTCGGCCTTGGCCTGCGCCTTGGCCTCAGCCAGCTCGGCGGTCTTGCCGGCATCGCTGAGGTTGCCGTCGCTCTCGATGTTCTTCTGCTGCCGGCCGTAGTCCTTCTGGATCTCGGCGGCCTGGGCGCGGAGGCCGTGCACTTCTGCTTCGAGTTCTGGGGTGATCATCTCTTGTCCGTTCGTTCGGTGTACTGGGCTAGTTGTTCGCGGTCGACGCGCCAGGCGCGTCCCACGCGTACGGCGTGCAGCCGGTGTTCCTGGATTGCTTTCCGGATGCCGCGGTCCGAGAGCCCGAGGGCTTCGGCTGCTTGCCGGGTGCTCATCCAGTCCGCAGTGTGATCGAGTTCCGGGGTCGCTGCCTCTCGCGTTCCGGTAGCGGAACTGCGCCAGTTGAGTGCGACCACGGTGAGCGCGACCAACGTGTTGTCGACCTCGGGGTCTTCGCCGCGGTGCTGACGCCGGTAGGCGTCGAGGCCGGCGTGCCGGAGCAGGTAGGCGGCGACTCTGCCGGTCACGGTGACCTCGGGCCCGTGCGAGCCGACGACGAGGTTCTCGGGCTGCCGTGGCATGCGGTGCTCAGCTGGTCGGCTTGGGGTCGTCTTCGGCGAGCGCGCGGCGCAGCATCGCCCACTGTCGGCTGGTGGCGTCGCCGAGGTCATCGCCGGCGGCGTCGAGTCGTTCGTACGCCGGCGCGAGGTAGCTGCGTGCGAGGACGACGATGCTGCCGAAGAGGATGTGGACGACTTCTGCGATGTCGTGTTCGGCGTCGAGCTGTGCCAGGGCTTCGGAGACCTCTCGGGTGAGGGCTTCGGAGCTGGTGGCGTGTGCGGCGGCGCGGAGGGCGAGGATGAAGGCTGGGACCCCGACGGTGCCGATGTCGGTGACGCCGATCGGGACCCCGTCGCGTTCGATGAACACTCCCCTGCTTGCGCCGACGACTCGAGCGAGATCGATGGTGGCGCGGATCAGGTCGTCGTTCTCGTTGTCACTCATCGGTGTCCTCCTCGGGGACCAAGCCGCGGTCGGAGAGCCACTGCTGCATCACGGGGCCCTCCATGCGTCCACGCTCGGTGAGCACATCGGCAAGGTCGACGGTCAACTGGTCGAGGAGACCTTCGTACTTCTCCTGAGCGGCGTCTCGTTCTTCCTCAGCTTTGAGCGCGCGTTCACGCCACTTCGTCGATGCGGACTGCTGCTGTGCCATGGGGTTCTTCCTGCTCGTGGGGCGGGTCACGGTCATGCGGCCCATCCGTTCTGTGTCCTGTACTTCGTGTGCTCGTCGTCCTGGGAAGCGCACACCCTCATCGAGTCCGGGTAGTCGGCCATCGAAGTTCCGCAGACGGTGCAGCTCCGACCGATCGGTGCCACATCCCAGGTGGTCACTGAGGACGCAGGGACGGAAGGTGCAGGTTCAGTGATCTCGCCGGTTTCGTCGTTCACGAACCACTTCGCTTGATCCCTGCCTGTCCTTTCCTGTCCTGTCCTGTCCTCGGGGACACGTCCCCGGGACGTCCCCGGGGACGGTCCCCCGGTACTGTCCCCAGGTACATCCGAGAAGGAAGGGGAGTCCGCAGATCCACCGGCCTTCGCGGCCCGTTGGCGCTGCTTCTTCTCCCGCTGAGCTCGACGCATGTTGTCGAGCACCTCGAGGTCGTGCCGGCTGGTCTGCGTGTCCGGGAAGTCCGCGATCGACCATCCGTCCTCGCTGGCGACCCACAAGCCACACGCTTCGAGCTTCTGCGCCGTCTCGACCTTCATGAATGGGACCAGCAGCAGCTCGTCACTGAGGATCACCCCGTCCGTCCGGTTGGACACAGACCAGATGGTCGCGAACGCCCACCCGCGGAACTCGTCCGCTGAGAGACGCAGCACCTTTCGGTCGCTGAGGTAGCGCTCGGGGAACCGGGCGTCGGTCATGCGCTCACCTCCTTCCGTTTGAAGTTGTCAGTGCGATCAGGCGACTTTCGCTGCCGGCCGCTTGCCGTAGATGTTGGGCAAACCGAGGCGACGTCGGATGCGAAGCACGGTCCGATCGCAAAGCCCCATCGACTTGGCGATCTCCCTGTCGGAAAGCCCGCGGGCGACTGCCCATCGCACTTCGTCCTCCCGCGCCTGCCGGGTGAACCAGTCGGGTGCTCCACGTCGACTTTCGGCCGACTTGATGGCCCACTCAGACATCAGTAGCTCGGCTCGCCAGCGTTGAGTTCCGCAGCGAGGCAGACGGCACTGTTGTAGTTCGCCATCCAGGCGCTCACACGCTCCGGCGTCAGCGGCTTGTCATCGTCGCCGAGAAGGCCGTTGACGCGCCAAGCGTTGGCCTCTGGCGAGTCGTCTTCCACGTGCTCGTAGTAGTCGACGGACACCTGGCACTCCATGTCCTCGCGCCATTCGAAGGCGGTGTGGTGGAACGAGTCCCCCCACTTGAGGATGTGTTCACCGCGGTGGCTGCTGCAGCCGGCGATGGAGCAGGGCAGGACGACGGTGGCGTCCCTCGGGATCTCGTGCCACTCGATGTCAGCGGCTTCGTGCACCATGATGTCCATTGGGTCGTTTCCTTCCTGGCGGTTGGTTTCGGTCTGTGAGGGCTCCTGGTCCGCTGCGCCAACAGCGGGGTACCCGGGGGCCTTCTTCTTGTGCGCCTCCACGAGGGCGCGCGTCGCCTTCGCTGCGAGGCTCTTGGTGGGCACGAGCCGATCGGTTTCGATCATCGAGATCAGGCGGTCGCTGTGGCCCATCTGCCGAGCGACATCGATGGTGCTGACACCGAAGTCCTCGCGCATCTTCCGGAACGTCTGCCCGTAGCTCATGGCGCCTCCGAGAACTGCGCCTCGATGTACGCCTCGATGTCGGCTTCCCGAATGAACAGTCGGCCGCCGATCTTGGCGACCGTGATCGGGCAGGATGCCTGGCGGATCCACCAGCGCATTGCAGCTTGCGACTTGCGAACGAGGGGCGCGGCCTCCTCGATGGTGAGCAGTTTGGTCACGATCACTCCTAACGATTTCGTTTTGGTTACGTCACACCAGTGTGATCACAGATCTGTTGGCTGTCAAGCACGTTGGTGTGAGAGAGTGCCAGTTGTGGACGACGAGAAGTACTCCCCTCAAGAAATTGCCTTTGCCCAGGAGGCCGCGCGACGACGCGAGCAGCGCGGCTGGACCCTTGGCGAGATGGCTCATGCGTTGTCTCGCGAGGGCATCGACTACGCGAACTCGATGACCGTCTCGCGAACAGAGAAGCTGCAGCGGCCGACCAGGATGAACGAGGCACTCGCCTACGCACGCATCTTCAACACCTCCGTCGACGAGATGACGAGCACTGCCCGCTTCGACCGCGCGCTTGCACATGTCAACGAAACGATCGACATGTCGCTGGACTACCTGGACGAGGTGCGCGAGCGAGTCCGAGGTGCGCAGTGGAACTGGCAGATCGCCAAGCGGTCTCGGGACCGGATCCTCGACTTCGACGAGTCCGACCTCACACGCGATCAGCAGGAGAAGCGAGAGGCCACCTTGGCTCGCCTCACTGAGCTCATCGAGATGGATGTCATTTCAGAGCTTCGCGAAGCATGGGAGGGCGCTCCCGAAGTTCCCCCCGCGACCGGATCGAGCGACTAGATGTCCAGCGTCAAGCGGCGGCCGAACGGTCAATGGCGGGCGCGGTACGACTACCTCGATGACGATGGCAAGCGCCGCGAGCACGCGAAGCACTTCCGGACAAAGGCAGCCGGCGAAGATTGGGTTGTCGAGGAGCTCGCGAAGCGGCAACAGGGCACGTGGACGACACCGGCCGAGCGAAAGACGACGCTGCGGGGATTCTACGAAGACTGGTCGCCCCGTCAGATCTGGGCGTCGTCGACCCGCGACTCGTACAACATCACGATGAACGACTGCACGTTCGACATGGTGGAGGTCGGGAAGCTGCGGCGCTCGCACGTCGAGGCATGGGTGAAGGACATGCAGGGTCGGCTTGCGCCGGGGACGATCAAGACGCGCGTCGGCAACGTCCGTACGGTCATCCGCGCGGCGATGGCCGATCGGGTGCTGACAGTCGACCCGTCGATTGGCGTGCGTCTCCCCCGCGCTCGTCGCGCCGAGGTTGCCATGGTCATCCCGACACCGGAGCAGGTTGGCGCGATCGTGAACGCGGCCGAGGACTGGTTCCGACCGTTCGTCGCGCTTGCGGGATTCGCCGGTCTGCGTATCGGTGAGATTGCTGGCGTGCAGCAGGGCGACATCGCGTTCCTGAAGCGCACCCTGCAGGTGTCCCGTCAGGTACAGAAGGAGCCGGGAACGCTGTCGATCATCCCGCCGAAGCACGGCAGCGAACGCGTGGTGTACCTACCGGACGCGCTCGTGACGATGCTGTCCGAGCACGTCGCGAGGGGCGTGCACGGCGAGGACGGGTGGATCCTGCCAGGCCGTCCGCCGAACCCGGACTCGCTGCGGTGGCACTGGAACAAGACGCTCGAAGCTGCAGGCGTCAGCGGGTTCACCCCGCACGACATGAGGCACTACTACGCGTCCGGGCTGATCGCTCACGGTGCGGACGTGGTGACGGTGCAGCGCGCCCTCGGTCACGCGAAGGCATCGACGACCCTAAACACCTACAGCCACTTGTGGGGAACAGCAGAGGACGTCACCCGGGCCGCTGCTGCGGACCTGATGACGTCCTCCATGGGTTCTGCGGACTCCTCGCGGACTCCTGGCGCTGATACCGCCTAGATTCCGCTAGATTCCTGTTCCGCTCGGACTTGCATCCTAACTCCGAGGTCCGACGTGTGGCGCTGTGCGATGTCCGCGACGGCCCGTTCGAGGTTCGGGTCCTCGCCGCGTGCGAGGCCGGCGTACTCGAGGTCGTACTCGCCGCCCTGCGTGTCCTTGCGCGGGACGACCTTCACCCAGACGCGACGGCGCGGGACGAACAGCGAGGTGAGCAGACCGAGGGTGGAGAGCAGGGCGAACCCGCCCACCCACAGCTGCGACGGGTCGTGGTGCACGTCGAGGGAGACGTACCGCTTGACGCCGTCGAACGTGATCGACCCGGCACCGTCCGGGAGCTTCTTCGTCTGCCCCGGCTTCAGCGCGAGGCTCGCCGTCGATGCGTCGGTGCCGGCGATCTGCTTCAGCCCGCCGGTGTTGAGCGTGTACACGCTCTGCGGCACGCCGTCGTCGAGGCCGAGGTCACCGGTGTAGACCTGCAGCGTCAGGAGCGGGTTCTCGGTGTCCGGGTACGAGGACGTGTAGGCACCGCTCGCGTTCTTCACCGCGGTGGGGTAGAAGAACCCGCGGATCCCGAGCTGGTCCGGCTTGGCGTCCGGGGCCTTGATCACGCCGAGCGAGGTGTAGTTCGCGTCCTGCGGCAGGAACGGCACGACGTCCTTGAACGCCACGTTGCCGTCGCCGTCGCGCACCGTGACCTGCATCGCGTAGCCGTTGCCGAGCAGGTAGACGTTGGTGCCACCCACGTGCAGCGGGTCGTTCACGCCGAGACGGCTGGTCTTCGGCTCGCCGCCCTTCTCGGTGCTCGTGACGGTGGCCGAGTAGTCGAGCGCCTGGCCGAGGGCGTCGAGGTTCCGCTCCTCGTACTTCGTCACGAACTTGTCGAGGGTCAGGTTGTAGCCCTTGAGGTCGGTCTGCTGGAACCAGCGCCCGGGGTTGAACGAGTCGTACGAGCCGAGCACGTTGGAGAACGTCTGGCCCTCCACCAGCAGACGCTGACCGGTGAAGCCGAAGCCACCGCCGACACCGACCGCCAGGAGCACCCCGACGAGGGCCGAGTGGAACACCAGGTTGCCGGTCTCGCGCAGGTAGCCGCGCTCCGCGCTCACCGAGTCGCCGAACCGTTCGACGCGGTACCCGGAGCGCTTCAGGATCGCCATCGCGCGCGTCACCGCTTGCTCGGCGGACGGGAGGCCCGTGGCCGGGTCGATCCCGGTGGTGCCGTCGATCATCGCGTCCGGTTGCACCGCCACGGTGCGGAATCCCGCCAGTCGCGTCAGACGCGCGGGCGTCTTCGGCGGACGGGTGCGCAGGGCCTGCCAGTGGTGCTTCGTGCGGGGCACGATGCAGCCGATGAGCGAGACGAAGAGCAGCAGGTAGATCGCCGAGAACCACACCGAGGTGTAGGTGTCGAAGACCTGGAGCTTGTCGAGGACCGGGAAGAGCTGCGGGTGGTCCGCCTTGTACTGCACGACGCCGTTCGGGTCGGCGGTGCGCTGCGGCACGAGCGAACCCGGGATCGCCGCGAGGGCCAGCAGCATGAGCAGGAACAGCGCCGTGCGCATGCTCGTCAGCTGCCGCCAGAAGAACCGGAGGTACCCGACGAAGCCGAGCTTCGGCTGGTTGACGCCGCCGTCGGTGGGGCCGGAGCCGTCGACGTGGTCGGACGGTCGCTGCGGGTCCGAAGCGGTGTCGGCTCCGTCGCCTGCACCCGTCGGGATGTGCTCGTTCGGGTCAGACCGCGGGGACAAAGCTCTGGATCACCGCCCCGACGCTCGACATGACGGCCGACCAGATTCCGGTGACCATGAGCAGACCGATGACGATCAGGATCGCTCCTCCGATGATGTTGACGGTGCGCATGTGACGCTTCACCGCCGAGATGGCTCCCGTGGCCCAGCCGGCGCCGAGCGCGACGAGGACGAACGGGATGCCGAGCCCGAGGCAGTACGCCACACCGAGCCACATGCCCTGCCAGGCACTGCCCGACTGCACGCTGAGCAGGTTGATGGCCGCGAGGGTCGGGCCGAGGCACGGCGTCCAGCCGAGGCCGAACACGATGCCGAGCAGCGGTGCGCCCAGCAGCCCCGTCGCGGGGGTCCAGCTGGGCTTGATGGTGCGCTGCAGGAACGTGAACCGTCCGACGAACACCAGGCCCATCGCGATGACGACGACCCCGAGGACCTGCGTGATGAGGTCACGCCAGCGGACGAGCCAGAAGCCGAGTGCCCCGAACACCGTCGTGTACGCCACGAACACCGCGGTGAACCCGACGATGAACAGCAGCACACCGAGCACCACACGACCCCGACGCTGCCCGCCCTCGGCGACACCGCCGACGTACCCGAGGTACCCCGGCACGAGCGGCAGCACGCACGGGGACAGGAACGACACGAGCCCGGCGAGCGCCGCCACGGGCAGCGCCACGGCCATCTGGCCGCTCAGGATCGCGTCGGCGAAGGGGTTGGAGGCCACGGGTCAGGAGGCCTTGCCGGCGTCGAGCTCGTCGCTGACCAGGGTCTTCAGGATGCCCGTGCCGTCGACCGCACCGAGGACGCGGGCAGCGACGCGCCCCTTGGTGTCGAGGACGATCGTCGCAGGCACCGCGTTCGGCGCGATCTGCCCGGACATCGCGAGCTGCATCGTGCCCGTGCGCTGGTCGAGGACGGTCGGGTACTGCACGTCGAAGGTGCGCTCGAAGGCGGCCGCGGTCGCTGCTTCGTCGCGGACGTTGACGCCGATGAACGCGACGTCGTCCGAGTCGGCGTACTCGTCGTGCACCTCGTTGAGGTACTTCGCCTCGGCACGGCAGGGCGGGCAGCTGGCGTACCAGAAGTTCAGGACGACGACCTTGCCCCGGAGGTCCTTCGACGAGACGGTGTCGCCGTTCGAGTCCTCGGCCCGGAAGGTCACCGGGTCGGTGCGGTCCTTCGCGGAGACCTCGGTCACCGCGCCGTCGCCGGAGATGTAGTTCTGGGTCGTGCCGTTGCCGTACTGCTTCGCGAGGTCGCTGTTGTCCGTCGAGCACCCCGCCAGGGCGAGGGCGGCCACGACGACCGTCGCCGCGATCGTCGCGATGCGCTTCCTGCTGGTCGTGGTCTTCACACTGCTCCTTCGTCGACGGCGGTCGCGCGCAGTTCCTGCGCGGGGTCCGCGTACCCGACCTCGGTGAACCGACCGCTCGACGTGGCGGGCACACGCTCGACGGTGGTGATGCTCGACAGGTCGCAGCGACGCTTGCGCGGGTCGTGCCACAGGGGCTCCCCCGCGAGCTTCCGGTGGACCATCCAGATCGGCAGCTGGTGGCTGACCAGGACGACGTCGCCCTCGTCGACGCTCTCCCACGCCGTGGTCATCGCCGCGAGCATGCGGTTCGCGATCGACTCGTACGCCTCGCCCCAGCTGGGGCGCAGGGGGTTCGCGATCCACGGCCACTCCGCCGGACGGCCGAGCGAGCGCTTCGTGAACCCGGGGGGCTGCCCCTCGTAGCGGTTGGTCGGCTCGATCAGCCGCTCGTCGAGCGTCACGTCGAGCCCGTAGGCCGCCGACCAGGGCGCGGCGGACTCCTGCGTGCGCTGCAGCGGGGACGCGACGACCCGACGGACGTCGATGCCAGCGTCCTTCCAGGCGGTCGCTGAGGCCTCGGCCATCTGCGCGCCGAGGTCACTCAGCCCGAAGCCCGGGAGCCGGCCGTAGAGGACGCGGCCCGGGTTGTGCACCTCTCCGTGCCGGACGAGGTGGAGACGGGTCGCGGGCATGGGTTCCAGTGTAGGTCGCCCGCGGTTCCCACCGCCCCCTCAGGAGATTCACCGGATGCGGAAGCACTCAGCCGCCGAGCTCTCCGGACAGCCGTCCGTGCAGCGCGATCGACCCCGTGTTGAGGTTCACCACCTCGACCGTCGAGCCGTGCTTGGCGAACCGCTGTTCGACACCGTCGAGCGCCGCGACCGTGGACGCGTCGAACACGTGGGCGTCGGCCATGTCGATGATGATGTGCTCCGGGTCCTCTGCGTAGGAGAACCGCGTGACGAGGTCGTTCGACGAGGCGAAGAACAGCGCCCCGCGGACCCGGTACCGCACGGTGCGGTCGTCGACCGGCTCGCGCACCACGGTCACCACGTGCGCCACCCGTCGGGCGAAGACCAGGGCCGCCACGACCACACCGACGAGCACCCCGGTGGCGAGGTTCTCGGTCACGACGACCACCACGACGGTGATGAGCATGACCGCGGTCTCACCGAGCGGCATCCGCCGCAGGGTGCGCGGCCGGATGCTGTGCCAGTCGAAGGTCGCGACGCAGACCATGAGCATGACCGCCGTCAGGGCCGCCATCGGGATCTGGGCGACGAGGTCGTGGAGCACGATCGTCAGGACGAGCACCGAGACGCCGGCAGTGAAGGTCGAGATGCGCGTCCGGGCGCCCGCGGTCTTCACGTTGATCACCGTCTGGCCGATCATCGCGCACCCACCGGTCCCCCCGAAGAACGCCGACGCGATGTTCGCGACGCCCTGGCCCCACGACTCGCGCCACTTGCTCGACCCGGTCTCGGTGATGGAGTCGACGAGCTGCGCGGTGAGCAGCGTCTCGATCAGGCCGACGATCGCGACGCCGAACGCGTAGGGCGCGATGATCTGCAGGGTCTCGAAGCTGAACGGCGTCACGATGCCGTTGAAGCCGGGGAGTGCCGTCGGCAGTGCCCCCTCGTCGCCGACCGTCGGCACGGCCACGCTGAACACCATCGTGATGCCGGTGATGACGACCACCGCGATGAGCGGCGCGGGGATCGCCTTCGTCAGGAACGGGAACCCGACGATGATCGCGATGCCGAGTGCCGTCAGCGGCCAGACGATGAACGGGACGTCGTCGCCGAGCAGGTTCGGCAGCTGGGCGGTGAAGATGAGGATGGCCAGGGCGTTCACGAACGCGACGTTGACGCTGCGCGGGATGAAGCGCATCAGCCGCGCCACCCCGAGGAACCCGAGCAGGAGCTGGAACACACCGCCCAGGACGATCGCGGGCACCAGGTACTCGATCCCGTGCTGTCGGACGAGCGGCGCGATGACGAGCGCCACCGAACCGGCGGCGGCGGACACCATGGCGGGTCGACCGCCCACGATCGAGATCACGATCGCGATGATGACGCTCGAGAAGAGGCCGACCGCGGGATCGACGCCGGCGACGACGGAGAACGAGATCGCCTCGGGGATGAGGGCCAGCGCGGTGACGATGCCGGCCAGGACCTCCCGGGTGAGCATGCGGGGCGAGCGGAGGGCGGCGAGGACGCTCGGGGCCGTCGGCGCGTGTGTGATCACGGACATCGTTCGGAACTCTACCTTCACGTGAGGGTAGAGTCGCGCTCCGTGAGCACCAGCGACGTCCCCGACACGATGCACATCGGCGAACTCGCCGACCGCGCCGACATGTCCCTGCGCACGATCCGGCACTACGACGAGGTCGGGCTGCTCGTGCCGAGCGGCCGCACCACCGGCGGGTTCCGGGTGTACACCGCGCAGGACCTGGAACGGCTGCTCGTGATCCGCCGGATGAAGCCGCTCGGGTTCACGCTCGACGAGATGGCCGAGCTGCTCCGTGTGGTCGACGCCCTCGCGGCGAAGGACCCAGAGGACGAACCCGCGCTGGCTGCACGTCTCGATGCGTACCTGGACGACGCCCGCACCCGCCACGCGAAGCTCGTCGAGCGCGCCGGCATGGCCGAGGAGTTCATCGGCACCCTCGGGTCACTCCGCGCGTCGCTCCCCTGACGTCGCGCCGTCTTCGGCGAGCACCCTGGCACGCATGCGCTGCCGCTCGAGTTCGAGCTTCAGCTCCCCTTCTTCGACATGGAGCTGCCAGTCGATCGCCCCGCGTTGCGCCCAGTCCCACGGGCTCTCGCCCGGCGCAGGACCGATGTACGGCCGCTCCACGGGAACCGTGTCCTCCTTCCGCACCAGCTCTCGCCAGGCACGGCGCAGACGAGTCGTCATCACTGTCTCCTCTTCTCGATGAACAGTTCCGCCAACACCCTTGCAGCGGGTTCTTCTCCGGCGGGGACTTTCTGCATGTCGTACATCGCCTGCGCCAGATTCCGGCCGATCTCGCGACGCCCGACCTCGGCCGCGGTGATCAGGTCGAACACCACGGTCAACCGCGCCCAGTAGCGGTCCCGTTGCTCCCGCCCGACGTCCCGCCGCCACCGGATGACCGCCCACAGCCCACCGACGAACGCCGCGAGCAGTGTGAACGCCGCAGTGCACAGCGCCGCCACCACCACCGCGACCGCCGCAGGCGGCCAGGTCGCGAGCTCCCCCGTCCCCGTCCCCACCCGGTCCCCCTCTCGTCCCGCGACCCGGCCACGTCGACAACGCTAGGGAGTCCTCGCACGCCGCCACGGGCCTCCCGGCCATCGGTGGAGAACGCCGGACGCGGGCGGCCCTGTTGAGGGAGGAGCGCTGCCGCCCACGCCCCCGGACGCAGGCGGTTAGACTCGACCACCGTGATCGAACGCACCCGCATCGCCGACCTGGCAGCCCTCCCCGACGGTCCCGTCTCCGTGGCCGGATGGGTCGAGACCGTCCGAGACCAGAAGAAGGTGCAGTTCGTCGTGCTGCGCGACGAGACCGGCGCCGTCCAGCTCGTGAACCCGGCGACGCGCGAGGCCGAGGACGGCGACGACGCCGCACAGTCCGCGCTCGCGACCACCAACGAGATCTCCGGCCTGGCGCACGGCACCTTCGTGCACGTCACCGGCACGCTGAAGCACGACGAGCGCGTGAAGCTCGGCGGGCTCGAGGTCAAGATCGGTGCGCTGCAGGTGGTGAGCGCCGCGATCCCGGAGACCCCGATCGCCGACGACTCGTCGCTCGAC
Organism: Curtobacterium flaccumfaciens UCD-AKU; assembly: GCF_000349565.1. Classification (GTDB taxonomy): domain Bacteria; phylum Actinomycetota; class Actinomycetes; order Actinomycetales; family Microbacteriaceae; genus Curtobacterium; species Curtobacterium poinsettiae. The sequence continues at coordinate 325,449 of NZ_KB714631.1, read as the reverse complement.
AAGCGTCTCGACTGGCGCTTCCTCGACCTGCGCAACCGCAAGCAGAACCTGATCTTCCGCATCCAGACGACGCTCGAGCACGCGTTCCGCACGTACTGGGTCGACCGCGACTACATCGAGATCCACACCCCGAAGCTGATGGCGTCGGCGTCCGAGTCGCGCGCCGAACTGTTCCAGCTCGAGTACTTCGAGACCACCGCCTACCTGGCCCAGTCGCCGCAGAACTTCAAGCAGATGGCGCAGCCGGCCGGCTTCGGTGCCGTGTTCGAGATCGCCGACGCCTTCCGCGCCGACCCCTCGTTCACGAGCCGTCACGCCACCGAGTTCACCAGCGTCGACGCCGAGTTCTCGTGGATCGAGTCCCACGAGGACGTCATGGCGATGCACGAAGCGGTCCTGGTCGCCGGCATCACCGCCGTCAAGGAGAAGTACGGCAAGGACATCGAAGAGGTCTTCGGCTTCGAGCTGCAGGTCCCCGCGACGCCGTTCCCCCGCGTGACCCTGGCCGACGCGCGCAAGATCGTCGCCGACAGCGGCTACGACGTCGTCCGCGCCGACGGCGACCTGGACCCCGAGGGCGAGCGCCGCGTCGCCGCCTGGGCGAAGGAGCACCACGGCTCCGAGTTCGTCTTCGTCACGGAGTACGACGCCTCGATCCGGCCGTACTACCACATGCGGAAGCCCGGCGACCCGTCGGTCACCAACAGCTACGACCTCATCTTCAACGGCGCCGAGATCTCCACGGGTGCCCAGCGCGAGCACCGTGTCGACGTGCTCGAGGCGCAGGCCGTCGAGAAGGGTCTCGACCCGGAGGAGCTCGGCTGGTACCTCGACTTCTTCCGCTACGGCGTCCCGCCGCACGGCGGCTTCGGCATGGGCCTCGCGCGCGTGCTGATGCTCATGCTCGGTGAGCCGTCGATCCGCGAGGTCACGTACCTGTTCCGTGGCCCGACGCGCCTGACCCCGTAGTCACCAGCGAGTGAGCAGAAGAGGTCGCCT
>NZ_KB714631.1:310556-324330 GCF_000349565.1 Curtobacterium flaccumfaciens UCD-AKU | reverse complement strand
AGGCGACCTCTTCTGCTCACTGGACGCACGCAACGCACGCAGCGCCGGGGCGGGACGGGAGGCCCGGCTCAGCTCTGCCAGTCGATGGCGGCCCGCGCGGTGACCAGGTCGCGGATCTCGGCCGCCGCGGCCTGGTGCGCCGGATGCACCTGGTACTCGTCGAGTCCGGCGAGGTCGTCGAAGGTGGCGACGACCGCGACGTCGCTGTTCTTCTCCGGGTAGGCGACGTTCTCGACGACCTCGAGCGAACGGATCGACCCGATGGTGCCGGTGAGGCCGGTCAGGAGCTCACGGATCCGGGCGATGGACGCGGCGCGGTCGAGGTCCTCGCGCAGGGTCCAGGCGACGACGTGGGAGATCATGCGGGGGAACCGGCCTTCTCGAGGGCACGTGCGAGCCGGTCGGCGTCGACGTGCCAGTTGCTGTGGACGCGCCCGTCGATGAGCACCACGGGGATGTCCTCCGCGTACTCCTGGCGGAGGTCGTCGTCGTCGAGGATCGAGCGTTCCTGCAGGGTGACCCCCGGGTGGTCGGCGACGACGCGTTCGACCACGGGCCGGGCGTCGTCGCACAGGTGGCATCCGGGCTTCGTCAGGAACGTCACTGCGGGCATGGTCCCAGCGTAGCCCGGGAACGCAAAAGCCCCGGCGAACCGGGGCTTCTCGTGCAGGTCCTTCGACCTGCGCAGACCTGTTGAGGATCTACTTCTTGTTGCGTCGCTGGTGACGCGTCTTGCGAAGGAGCTTGCGGTGCTTCTTCTTCGCCATGCGCTTACGACGCTTCTTGATGACAGAACCCATGTGGACCTCGCTCGGACTGATGCTGATGTACGGACACCGGGCCGAAGAGACCGCGGAAAATCAACCTGCCCGAGTCTACCGGCTGCCCGCTGTGATGTCGAACGCGCGCTCAGCCGACGTCCGCCACACCACCGCGCAGCACGTCGGCGACGGCTGACTCGGGGACGCGGAAGGAGCGGCCGAAGCGGATCGCGGGGAGCTCCCCGGCGTGCACCATCCGGTAGACGGTCATCTTCGAGACGCGCATCATCTCGGCGACCTCAGCGACGGTGAGGAAGCGCACATCGTCGAAACTGCCGGTCATGGTCCGCCTTCGGGGCTCGCACGCGCTGCGCACGCCAGTGGTGTGACCTGTGTGGTCAGTGGCAACTGTAGAGGCGCGTGCGACCCGGTGTCCAGGATCAGTCCGAGCAGCGCGCACCGACCCTCGCCAGGTGCTCACCGGCGGGTGTGACGGGACTCAGTCCTCGTCGCCCCGACGGGTGAAGCGCTTGCGGCTGCGGTCGACGACGCGCTCCCAGCCCTGCTGCGCCCCGGAGATCGCGGCGGTCGCCCGGTACGACGCCTCCGCCATGACGCGACCGAGTTCGGTGCCGACCTCCACCGTCGCCTTGCCGGCCGCACCGTTCCGGCGGATCGACACGGGCTGGCCGTCCGGCGTCCACGCCGTGGTGGCCGGGGTGCCGTCGGCGTCGACCGCCCCCGTGAACGGCAGGACCCACTCCTCCAGGCGCACGAGCGGCTCCGGGTCGAGTCGGTAGTAGCGGTGCTGCCCTTCTTCACGGCTGGTGACGAGACCGATGTCACGCAGGACACGCAGGTGCTTCGACACCGTTGGCTGGCTGACCCCGAGGCGTTCGACGAGCTGGCCGACGCTGAGCTCCCCGCCGGTGACGTCCGAACCGTAGGCGGACAGCAGGGTGCCGAGCAGCTCGCGCCGGGTCGGGTCCGCCACGACGGAGAAGATGTCGGCCATGGTGGCAAGGCTAGCCGGGGCGCCACGGATGTACCATGACGAACCGTCCCGGCCCATGTCCTCGGAGGCATACGCATGCTCGACCGAACCGAGCCGATCCCGCACCACGTGGGTGTCGGCCGACGACGGGCGAGCCGGATCGCGACGGTGCTCCGCTCGTCGCCGTCCCGGCTGGCGATCGTCGTGTTCATCGCGCTGATCTTCCTGTTCACGGTGCTCTTCATGACGCCGTGGGCCACGGCGGACCGCAGCAGCACCCACTTCGCGGACGCCCTGTTCACCGCCGCGTCGGTGGTCTGCGTCACGGGGTTGTCCACGGTCGACATGGCGACGCACTGGTCGGTGTTCGGCAAGGTCCTGGTGGTCATCGGCACCCAGATCGGCGCCGTCGGCGTGCTGACCTTCGCGTCGATCCTCGGCTTGTTCGTCACCCGCAAGCTCGGCCTGCGCGCCAAGCTGATGGCAGCCGGCGACTCGAACCCGCTCCGCACCCACCACGGCGCCGTGCCCGAGGGCCAGGCCGTCCGGCTCGGCGAGGTCGGCACCCTGCTCGCGACCGTGGCGGTGAGCACGCTGTCCATCGAGATCGTCCTCGGGCTGCTGCTCCTGCCGTCGGTGCTCATCGCCGGCATCCCGTTCTGGACCGCGGTCGGCGACTCCTTCTACTACGCGGCCATGGCCTTCACGAACACCGGGTTCTCGCCCAACGCCGACGGCCTGGACCCGTTCGCCCACGACTACTGGTTCCTGTCGCTCCTGATGGTGGGGGTCGTGGCGGGGTCCATCGGGTTCCCGGTGATCCGTGCCCTGACGAAGCAGCTGCGCACCCCGCGCCGCTGGCCGATCCACGTCAAGCTCACCCTGGCGACGAGCGCGGTCCTGCTCCTCGGCGGCGCGGCCGTCTACATCGCGCTCGAGGCCTCGAACCCGACGACCTTCGGCGAGGAAGGCGCCGGGCGCACCGCGTTCCAGGCGCTCTTCCTGTCGACCATGACCCGGTCGGGTGGCTTCTCGCTCGTCGACTTCGACCAGCTCAACGGCTCGAGCCTGCTCGTCACCGACATGCTCATGTTCATCGGCGGCGGGTCCGCCTCGACCGCTGGCGGCATCAAGGTCACGACCCTCGCGGTGCTGTTCCTGGCCGCCGTCGCCGAGGCCCGCGGTCGTCAGAGCATGGAGGCCTTCGGCCGCCGCATCCCGAGCGACGTCCTGCGGGTCGCGGTGGCCATCGTGCTCTGGGGCGCGACGATCGTGGCGGTTGCGACGGTGGTGCTCCTGCAGATCACCGACGACTCGCTCGACCGCGTGCTCTTCGAGGTGATCTCGGCGTTCTCGACCAGTGGCCTGTCCTCCGGTGTGTCCGCGGACCTGCCCGAACCGGGCAAGTACGTCCTCGCCGCCACCATGTTCCTCGGCCGGGTCGGTACAGTGACCATCGCCGCTGCCCTGGCCGCCAGCCAGAGCCGGCAACTGTTCCGCCGTCCCGAGGAGAGGCCGATCGTTGGCTGACCGCACCCGTTCGTCGCACCAGCACGGTGCCATCAGTCACGACGCTCCCGTCCTGGTCATCGGGCTCGGTCGCTTCGGTGCCGCCACCGCCGGCCAGCTCGAACGCCAGGACCGCGAGGTGCTGGTCGTCGACACCGACGCCGGGCTGGTGCAGAAGTGGTCCGACCGGGTCACTCACGCGGTGCAGGCGGACGCCACCGACATCGACGCGCTCCGCCAGATCGGCGCACAGGACTTCGCCATCGCCGTCGTCGGCACCGGTAGTGACCTGGAGTCGAGCGTCCTGATCACGGCGAACCTGGTCGACCTCGGCGTCCCGCAGATCTGGGCGAAGGCCATCAGCCGGTCGCACGGCACGATCCTGTCCCGCATCGGCGCGAACCACGTCGTCTACCCGGAGCGCGAGGCCGGCGAGCGCACGGCGCACCTGGTCTCCGGCCGGATGCTCGACTTCATCGAGTTCGACGACGACTTCGCCGTGGTCAAGATGTTCCCGCCGCGCGCGGTCCGCGGCAAGGACCTCGCCACCACGGTCATCCGGACCCGCTTCGGCCTGACGGTGCTCGGCATCAAGCCGCCCGGCAGCCCGTTCGTGCCGGCGACGCCGGACAGCGTCATCGGCGAGGACGACGTCATCATCGTCTCGGGTTCCGAGAGCGACCTGGAGCGCTTCGCCGCGTACGAATAGCGCGGCCCGCTCAGCGGTGCCGCGCCAGCGGCACGCGGGCCGCGCCGACCGAGCCTGCGAGGGAGGGGCAGCGTCCGCACCGCACCCCGGCGCTGCGCTACGACGCGGCGATCTCCTCGGCACGTGCGATCGCGGCGCGCGACGCGCGCAGCAGCGTGTCCGCAAGGTCGGCGTCCTGCAGCACCGCGACGGCACGCTCCGTCGTGCCCTTCGGGCTGGTGACCGCACGGCGCAGGTCGGCGGGCTCGCGGCCGGAGCGCCCGAGCAACTCGACGGCGCCCCGGACCGTGCCCTGCACCATCGTCGCCGCCTGTTCGTGGCTGAACCCGAGCTCCTCGGCGGCACGCTGCCACTGTTCGACCAGCAGGAAGACGTAGGCGGGTCCGGAGCCGGACACCGCGGACAGCGCGTCGAGCTGCGACTCGGGCACCTCGATGACCTGGCCCGAGGCGGTGAACACCGACGACGCCAGCGCGACGGCCTCGGCGTCGGCCGAAGTACCCGCGCTGATGCCGGTGACGCCGTGGCCGACGCCGATCGGGGTGTTCGGCAGGGCACGGACGACCCGGACACCGGCGGGCACCCGTGCCTCCATGCTCGCGGTGGTGGTGCCGACGGCGACGCTGACCAGGACGGCGCCGGGCTCCAGGACACCGGCGACCTCGTCGAGCAGGTCCGCGATCATGTACGGCTTCACGCCGACCACGACGAGGGCGGCTCCGCGGACCGCCGCCCGGTTGGCGTCCGGGTCGGTGTCGCTCGCCGTGGCGTCGAGACCGCGCTCACGGTGGGCCGCTGCGGATGCCTCGGACTTGGTTGTCAGGGTCACGGTGGCCGGGTCGAGTCCCGCGGCGAGCAGGCCGTCGAGGACCGCGCCGGACATGGAACCGACCCCGAGCAGGGCGGTGCGGGGCAGGTCGATCGTCATGCTCCCGACCCTACCGACGCCACCCGCCTAGGATCGTGTCGCAGACCACGAGAAGGGGACAGCTGTGAGCGCTTCCGGAGGCACGAAGGCGATCTTCGCCGCACTCGGTGCCAACATCGGCATCGCGATCGTGAAGTTCATCGCGGCGGCGATCAGCGGCTCCGCGTCGATGCTGGCCGAGGGTGTGCACTCCCTGGCCGACTCGGCGAACCAGCTCCTGCTGCTGCTCGGTGGCCGCAAGGCCCGACGCGCCGCGGATCAAGAGCACCCCTTCGGCTACGGCCGTGAACGCTACGTGTACGCGTTCGTCGTCTCGATCATCCTGTTCTCGGTCGGCGGTGTGTTCTCGCTCTACGAGGGCATCGAGAAGCTCGCCCACCCGCACCCGCTCGAGAACTGGTGGCTGCCCCTCGTCGTGCTCGTCATCGCCATCGGGCTCGAGGGCTTCTCGCTCCGCACCGCCCTGAAGGAAGCCCGGCCGCAGAAGGGCTCGCAGAGCTGGGTGCAGTTCGTCCGCCGCGCGAAGGCCCCGGAGCTGCCCGTCGTGATGCTCGAGGACACCGCTGCCCTGTTCGGCCTGGTGTTCGCCCTGTTCGGCGTCGGCCTGACCGCGATCACCGGCAACGGGGTGTTCGACGCGATCGGCACCATGCTCATCGCGGCGCTGCTCATCGCCGTCGCAGTGGTGCTCGGCATCGAGACGAAGAGCCTGCTCGTCGGCGAGGGCGCCACCGCCGCCGACGTCGAGCGCATCAAGCAGGCGGTGCTCGACGGCCCCGAGGTCGACGCGATCATCCACCTGAAGACCCTGTACCTCGGGCCGGACGAGCTCATGGTCGGCGTGAAGGTCGCCGTCGACGGGGACCGCCGGCTCGGTGACGTCGCCGCGGGGATCGACACCGTCGAGCAGCGGGTCCGGAGCGCCGTGCCGATCGCCCGGGTGATCTACGTCGAGCCGGACGTCCTGCGCACCGGTCCGCAGCCGCCGACCGAGGCGATCGTCATCCTCGCCGCGGACTGAAGAAGTCGTCGAGCAACTCGGCGCAGGCCGCCTCGAGCACCCCGCCGATGACCTCGGAGCGGTGCGGCAGCCGGCGGTCCCTGGCGATGTCGTAGACGCTGCCGCTGGCACCGGCCTTCGGGTCCCACGCGCCGAACACGACCCGGGGCACCCGCGCGGCCATGACCGCGCCCGCGCACATCGGGCACGGTTCGAGCGTCACCACGAGCGTGTGCTGCTCGAGGTGCCAGTCCCCCGTCACCGCCGCGGCGGCACGCAGTGCGAGGACCTCGGCATGGGCGGTCGGGTCCTGCCGCGCCTCGCGCTCGTTCCGGCCGGTGGCGACCACGGCCCCGTCGCGGTCGAGCACCACGGCGCCGACCGGCACGTCGTCGGTCTCCAGGCACCGTCGAGCCTCGTCGAGCGCGCGCTCCATCGCCGGGACGAACGGGCGGGCTGCGGGCTCCTCCACGGGACCTCCTGACGGTCGACGGCACGCTAGGCTCGACCCTATGCGAGTCCACGTCGCCGACCACCCGCTCATCACCCACAAGCTCTCGGTGCTCCGCGACCGTACGACGCCCTCCCCCACGTTCCGCGCCCTGACCGAGGAACTCGTCACGCTCCTCGCGTACGAGGCCACGCGGGGCGTCCGGGTCACGGCGACGCCGATCGACACACCGGTCGCGCACACCATGGGCGTCGCGATCGCCAAGCCGCGCCCGCTCGTCGTCCCGATCCTCCGTGCCGGACTCGGCATGCTCGAGGGCATGGTCAAGCTCGTCCCGACGGCCGAGGTCGGCTTCCTCGGCATGGCCCGCAACGAGGAGACCCTCGAGCCGCAGACCTACGCCGAGCGCCTGCCCGACGACCTGACCGGGCGCCAGTGCTTCGTGCTCGACCCGATGCTCGCCACCGGTGGCACCCTGGCTGCTGCGATCGACTTCCTCTTCGCCCGCGGTGCGCAGGAGGTCACGTGCGTGTGCATCCTCGGCGCGCCAGAGGGCCTCGCGATGGTCGAGCAGGCCGTCGGCGACCGCAACGTCTCGATCGTCCTCGGCGCGCTGGACGAGAAGCTCGACGAGAACGGCTACATCGTCCCGGGTCTCGGCGACGCCGGCGACCGGCTCTACGGCCTGGCCGAGTAGCGACCACCCCACGGACAGGAGGCGCGGTGCCGGTCGGCACCGCGCCTCCTGTCGTCCGTGCGGTCGCGCTCACCGCACCGTCCGTGCGGACGGTTGACACCGCGTTGGTATACCGCAGATACTCGTCACATGACTGCAACCGTGTCCACCCGCGTCCTCTCCGAGGCGTGCTCCTCCGCAGGGCAGTGGGAACCGTCGGCACGATGATGCCGACCATGTCGGTCATGCGTTGTCGAATGTGTGCCTGATCGGCACCCGTTCCAGCCGGATCCCCCGCGACACCACCCCCGTCGCGCGAGCGTGATCCCCGGGTGACGGACACCGTCGGCGACGCGCACCACGTCACGAGGTCTGTCTCCCGTTCCCCCGGGTCGGCCCCGGTCCGCAGCAGGACCGCAGGGCACATCGGCGTACCGCCGTACCCGGGATGACGCATTCGACACCGGCCGCCGCCCACCCGCGCACCGGCCACACCGCCCGGAGAACCACCATGTCGCTCACCATCGCCCAGCCCCGCACCGCGCTCCGCTCAGTACCGACCCCGACCGACCTCGGCACCGTGACGCCGATCCGCCCGCGACCCGTCTCCCCGGCGGCGAGCGGACCGGCCACCGCGCCGACGAGCCCGGTGGTCGCGCCGCAGCGGAACCGCGCCCTGCCGGAGGGCACCGAGGCTCGCGGCTTCGCCCTGTACGTCGGCATCGACGAAGCCAAGGCCGCGGCCGCCGGCACGACCCTGGCCGCGGTCGTCGAGCAGCTCAAGGCACTCACCGCCCAGCTCGTCCCGTCGTCCGAGACCTACGCGGCCGTCGCCGTCGCCGCCGAGCACTCCGGTGGCCGCGACGTCGACGTCGTCCGCCTCGCGCTGCAGGACCGCTCCGCGGTGGCCGCCCGCAAGCAGGCCGAGAAGCCCGAACCCGAGGAGACGGGCGTCGTCATCGACATCTCCCGGAAGCGCGTGACCCTCGACGGTGAAGCCGCGCCCCTGACCTACAAGGAGTTCGAGCTCCTGCAGTTCCTGGTCCTCCGCGAGGGCCAGACCGTCGACCGCTCCGCGATCATCGAGGGCCTGTGGTCCGACGGCGAGGACGAGACCCCGAACGAGCGCACCATCGACGTGCACGTCCGTCGCCTCCGCTCCAAGCTCGGCGCCTTCGAGGAGATCGTCCGGACCGTGCGCGGCGTCGGCTACCGCTTCGACCGGCACGCGGACGTCGCAGTGCGGTACGCGTCGACCCCGTCACCCGACCTCTTCTGAAACGCTCCGACTGCTCTTGGTGAACTCGCAGCGAACCGGGCCCGGAGAGGCTGGCGCCCCGTTACCGCTTCGTTATACAGTCGGTGGTGCAGACGGTGTTTGCTGTGGCACCGCCTGCGGAATGTGATTGCAGGAAACTCTTGGTGCAAGGGAGAGGGCCGGTCGCCGACAGGTGGCCGGCCCTCGTGCATGTCGCCCGGCTCCTGTCGGAGCCCGTCGGTAGTGTGGTCAGTCCGACGACCGGAGGGAACGCGAACGTGAGCGAGACACGCCGCAGTGAGAAGGCGACCGCCGTGGCCGCCTGGGAAGCGCTGTTCCGCGCCCAGGTCGCCGTGATGCGGAGTCTCAACGCGGACTTCCCCGGCGACGAGATCTCGTTCAACGAGTACGACGTGTGCTTCAACCTGTCGACCCAGCCCGGTCGACGCTGCCGGATGCGCGACCTCACCGGGCACCTGCTGCTCACCCAGCCGAGCGTCAGCCGCCTGGTCGACCGACTGCTCGCCCGCGGCATCGTCGAGAAGCAGCCGGACCCCACCGATGCCCGCGGCGTGATCGTGGCGCTGACCCCGCACGGCTTCGACGTCTACCGGCAGGTCGCCGTGCAGCACGCGGCGAGCATCGCCCAGCAGGTGGGCGCCGGCCTGTCCGACCCCGAGCTCCGCACCCTCACCGAACTCTGCACCAAGCTCCGGCTGGCAGTCGGCACGGCACCGGGCCGGCGGTCGACGCCCCGAGCGGTCACCACGCTGGATTCGGCGACGGTGTGACCGGCGCGATCGTCTGGCTCCGTGACGACCTTCGGCTGTCCGACAACCCGGCGCTCCGTGCGGCGATCGACCACGGCGGCGACGTCACCGTGGTGGTCGTCCTCGACGAGCAGTCCCCCGGACTCCGTCCGATCGGTGCGGCGAGCCGCTGGTGGCTGCACCACTCCCTGACCGCGCTCGACGCCGACCTGTGCGAGCGGGGTTCCCGGCTGGTCCTGCGACGCGGTGCCGCGGCGCAGACCATCGACCAGCTCGTCGCCGAGACGGGCGCGGACGCCGTGTACTGGAACCGTCGGTACGGCGCCGTCGAGCGCGACATCGACGCCGGGATCAAGGGCGCACTGCACGATCGCGGCATCGAGGCGCACAGCTTCGCCGCGAACCTGCTCTGGGAACCGTGGACGGTGCTCACCGGCCAGGGCGAGCCGTACAAGGTGTTCACGCCGTTCTGGAACGCCGTCCAGGCACTGCCCGAGCCACGGCACCCCCTGCCGGACCCGGACGACCTGCCCGCTGCGGCCGACGTCACCGGTGACGCACTGTCCGACTGGGCGCTGCTGCCGACGGAGCCCGACTGGGCCGGTGGGCTCCGCGACGCCTGGACCCCGGGCGAGCACGGCGCCCGGCAGCAGCTCGAGCACTTCGTCGAGCACGCGCTCGAGGACTACGACCAGCGGGACGAGCCCGCGATGGAGGCCACGAGCAGCCTCTCCCCGTTCCTGCGGTGGGGCGAGATCAGCCCGTACCAGGTGTGGCACCGCCTGCACGAGCGGCTCGAGCCCGCGCAGCGCCAGAACGCCTCGGCGTTCCTCCGGCAGCTGGCATGGCGTGAGTTCAACTGGAACGAGTACTTCCACTGCGACGACATCGCCACCGTCAACGTCCGTCGGAACTTCGACGCGTTCCCCTGGCGTGACCCCGAGGAAGCCGAGCTCGAGCGCTGGCGACAGGGCCTGACCGGCTTCGACCTGGTCGACGCCGGCATGCGCGAGCTCTGGCACAGCGGTGCGATGCACAACCGGGTGCGGCTGGCCGCCGGGAGCTTCCTGGTGAAGAACCTGCTCGTCGACTGGCGCGTCGGGGAGCAGTGGTTCTGGGACACGCTGGTCGACGCCGACCCCGCGAACAACGCGGCGAACTGGCAGTGGGTCGCGGGTTCCGGCTTCGACGCCGCACCGTACTTCCGTGTCTTCAACCCCGATCGGCAGCTCGAGCGGTTCGACCCGCACCGCGAGTACGTCCACCGCTGGGTTCCCGCCGACGAGCTGCGCCCCGAGCCGATGGTCGACCTGAAGGCGTCACGCCAGCGGGCGTTGGACGCCTACGAGCGGATGCGCCGCTCGTGAAGGATGCGCCGCTCGCGAACGATGCGCACCCCGCGGTGGCTGCGGTCGTCGACCAGGTCGACGAGCTGTTCCGCGCTCGTGTCGACCAGGGCATCGCGCCGAGCAGTGTGTGGGGTGTGTTCGACCGTTCCGGGCTCGTCGCCTCCGGCGGGCACGGCGACCGCGGTGACGGTCAGCGGCCGGACGCGGACACCGTGTACCGCATCGCCTCGTGCACCAAGAGCGTCACGGCCGCGACCCTGCTGACGCTCGTCGCCCGGGGCTTGCTCGACCTCGACGCCCCGATCACCGACTTCGTGCCGGCCTTCGACGCCGTCGCCCTGCCGGCCCCGGACTCTCCCGTCCCCACGGTGCGGATGCTGCTGACGATGTCGGCCGGGTTCCCCACTGACGATCCCTGGGCCGACCGCCAGGAGTCCATCTCGGACGCCGAGCTCGACCAGGTCCTGCGTGCTGGCCTGCTGTTCGACTCCCTGCCCGGCACCCGCTTCGCGTACTCGAACCTGGGGTACGCACTGCTCGGCCGGGTCGTCGCCGTCGTGACGGGGCAGCCCTTCACCCAGGCCGCCAGCGAGATCGTGTTGCGTCCCCTCGGACTGGCCGACACGGTGTTCCGCGCCGACGAGTCCAGCGGGTTCGTGGTCACCGGTGTCCGCGGGCACGAGGGCGACTGGGAACCCCTGCCGATGACCGGGCCCGGCGCGTTCTCGTCGATCGGTGGACTGTTCTCGACCGTGCGCGACCTGGCTCGCTGGGCGACCCACCTCGGCTCTGGCTTCTCCGGCGCGCCCGAACCCGGTCCGGTCTCCCCCGCCGACCGCCGGCTCATGCAGCAGGCGATGCGGGTCGTCCCCCCGTCGGTTGTCCCGGGTTCGCCCCGCGCAACCGCGTACGGCTTCGGGCTGTTCGTCGAGCAGGACGACCGCTTCGGCGAACTCGTGTCCCACTCCGGCGGCTACCCGGGCTTCTCCGCCCACATGCGGTGGTCCGTGCGCGACGGCCTCGGGGTCGTCGCGTTCGAGAACGCCACCCAGGCCAAGGTCTCCGCTGCCGCGCAGCAGGCGCACGACCTCGTGCTCGGGGCGGCGCTGACGACGGACGCACCCGCGGCGACCGGACCGAGCACCGGGGCGGCGGTGACCAGCCGCGCGACGCGAGCCGCGCAGGCCGCGGTGATGCGCCTCCTGGCCGACTGGCGCGACGACCTGGCGGACGCGATCTGCACGCCCAACGTGGCGATGGACGTGCCCTACGACCGTCGACGGCGCGCGGTCGCCCAGGCCGTGTCCGAGGTCGACGCCGACCTCGCTGCGGCACCGGTGGCCGAGTCCTCTTCCGCACCGTCGCACCTGCGCTGGTGGATGCCCGGCGCGTGCGGGCGGCTGCGCGTCGAGATCCGGCTCGCACCCGTGGGTGCCGGACTCGTCCAGACCCTGAACGTGGTCGCCGAGCCGTCGGAGCGCTGACCCGCAGGCAGCACCGCCGGTCGGATCGCGCAGATCACGCAGATCACGCAGATCACCCAGGTCGCTCAGGTCGCTCAGACCGGCGGCCGACCGCCCACGAAACCGAGTGCCCGAGCGGCGACCCGGGTGCCCTCGCGTGCCGCCGCACCGACCCGCACCGGGTCGGTCGCCCAGGCGCGGACGAACCCGGCGACGAAGGCGTCCCCGGCGCCGATGGTGTCGACGACGGTCGCGGGCGTCGCAGGGACCCGTTGGACGCTCCGCCCCCGGCGCCCGATCAGTGCGCCGTCCGCCCCCGCCGTGACGACGACCAGCGGGACGTGCTCGGTCAGCCGGCGCACCGCGGCGTCGAGGTCGTCCCCTCCGCCGAGGGCGAGCGCCTCCTGCTGGTCGGGGAAGAGCACGTCGACGCCCCGCAGCGCCTGGAGGAACCGGTCCGCGCCGACGGTCTCGATCACCGCGACCGACGAGGGGTCCACCGCGACGCGCGCCGGCCCTGTCCGGGCACACGCGACGAGTGCGGCGAGCCGGTCGACCCCGCCGCCGAGCATGGCGGCACCCGTCAGGTGCACGATGTCAGCACGTGCGACCAACGAGGGCGGGACGTCGGCCGCGCTGATCTTCCCGCTCGCAGCCGGATCGGACATCGCGGTGCGGCCGTGGTCGTTGCGGACGGAGACGACGACGCCGGTGGACGTCATCGCGTCGTAGCGCAGGTGGGCTCGGACCCCGGCGTCCTCGAGCGCACGCTCGTGCCGGTAGACGTCGTCGACCCCGACCCGGGCGACGACGTCGACCTCGGCCCCGAGCCAGCCGAGCCAGGTGGCCGTGTTGCCGCCGGCCCCGGTCGGACGGTGGCGGATCTGCGCTGCCGGGTCGTGCACCCCGATCCGGTGCGCGGTGGTGTGCACGAGGACGCCGTCCAGGACGTCGCCGACGACCAGGAAGCGTTTTCCGGCGCCACGGCGACGGCCCGCGACCACCCGTCCAGCGGGGGTCCCCTCGGGCCGTGACGGCGGCAGAGCGCGCTCGAACGGCATGGACATCCGCAACAGTGTACTTGGAAACGAGTATTTCTCCGTTTCTATCGGTGGAAACGGAGGGTGCACCAAGGATATGCCTCCCGTCAGGTCCGCTCCCGAAACTGATATACCGATGCTAGTATGTGAACGGTCGCGCGACCACCGCCACGACGACGGAGATGCCATGCCCAGGAAGCCCGACCCGACCCGCAAACCCGCGATCCTCGAGAAGGTGGTCGACCACTTCGTCGAGACCAAGATCGAGGACGTCACGGTCCGGGGCCTCGGCCGTGTGCTCGGGACGAGCGCCTACCCCGTCGTGTACCACTTCGGCTCGCGGGACGCCCTGATCGACTCCGTCGTCGAGCACCTCGCGGCCAACCGCCCGGCGACGGCGCTCGATCCGGCATCCGATGTGGATGCCCTCGCCGATCACCTGGTCGCGACCTTCGGCGGACTCGACGACCCGCACCGCGCGTTGGCCGCACGACTCACCTTCGAACTCGGATCGGTCGAGTCCCTCGACGGGCGCGACCGACAGCGCCGTGCGCACCGCTGCCACGTCGCGGCCATCCGGGCGTGGTGCCGCGAACACGGTGCCGACCCCGTCCTCGCCGAACGAGCTGCCCAACGCACGGTGATGGCCGCACGCGGAGCCCAGTGGAGCGCGCTGGTCGACCGTGCACAGACCGACGTCGACGCCGCGCTGCGTCGCATTGCCCACGACCTCGCCGCCGGTGCGCCCGGCCGCGACGCCGTGCGCTGAGCCCGCGTGGCGGCGTCCCCACGACCAACCGATCGCGTCCCCGGCAGTCGCGCCCGGCCCGGAGCGCCCCGGGACCACGAACGGGAGGCACGGTGCC
>NZ_KB714631.1:256509-310437 GCF_000349565.1 Curtobacterium flaccumfaciens UCD-AKU | reverse complement strand
GGCACCGTGCCTCCCGTTCGTCAGGTCGTCACCGTGGCGACCCGCCGACGCGGATCAGAGCGTGACGAACCGCTGCGACTTCGCGTTCTCGAAACGAGCGGCGACGTTCTCCCAGTCGACGATGTTCCAGACGGCCTTGACGTAGTCCGCCTTGACGTTGAGGTAGTCGAGGTAGAAGGCGTGCTCCCACATGTCGAGCATGAAGATCGGGACGAGACCGAACGGGATGTTGCCCTGCTGGTCGAAGAGCTGGAACGTGGTGAGCTTCTGGCCCACGGTGTCCCAGGCCAGCACGGACCAGCCGGAGCCCTGGATGCCGTTCGCGACGGCGGCGAACTGCGCCTGGAACTGCTCGAACGAACCGAAGAACTCGTCGATCGCCGCGGCGAGCTCGCCCTCGGGGACCTTCGTGTCCGGACCGAGGTTGGTCCAGAAGATCGAGTGGTTCACGTGACCACCGAGGTGGAACGCGAGGTCCTTCTCGAGCTTGTTGATCGCACCGAAGTTGCCCGACTCACGGGCTTCACCGAGCTGCTGCAGCGCGGTGTTGGCACCGGTGACGTAGGCCTGGTGGTGCTTGTCGTGGTGCAGCTGCATGATCTTGCCGCTGATGTGCGGCTCGAGCGCGGCGTAGTCGTACGGCAGTTCCGGCAGGGTGTACTCAGCCATGTGAGGTCCTTTCGATCAGTGGGTTGTGGACGCGGCTCCGCGGCTCACGAGAGCCGGGAACGATCGGTGAGGGAGTGGAATTCCCGGTTGTGGTAGACCAGCGGCTCGCCACGGTCGGCGCCGACGATGATGTCGAGCACCTCGGCGACGACGACGGTCGAGCTGCCGATCGGGGTCGTCGACAGCGGTCGGCAGCGGAGGGCACTCGCCGCACTCGGCAGGTAGCGGTCGCCGGACGGCAGGGTGCCCCAGATCGGGTCGTCGGCCGCCGGGCTGCCCGTCGAGGCGAAGCGCTTGGCCAGTGCGACCCCGAGGGAGTCGACCAGGTGCACGACGAAGATCGGCGCACCGAGCACGACCCCGGCCGAGCCGGAGTTGGTGGAGAGCGAGAAGACGAGGACGGGTGGGTCGACGGCGACGCTCGCGACGCTCGACGCGGTGAGGCCGGTCGGTCCGTCCGGGCCTTCGGCCGTGATGACGGCGACGCCGGCAGGGTGCCCGCGGAACGCGGACTTGTACACGTCGGCGATGGTGGCCGGTGCTTCGTCGGGCATGGTGATCGTGGTCGTTCCTTCGGGAGGGGCTGCCGTCACTCGGCGGCTGTCACCCAACGTATGACCTGAACCCTGGTTGAGGTCAACGATTCACAGGTTCGGGGACGGCCGGGCGCGCCGTGGCGACGACTCCGCGCCCGCTCAGCGGCGCTTGAGCATGACGAGCGCACCCGCTGCCGCCACGACCATGAGCACCGCCGCGACGCCCGCGGTGATCGTCACGCCGGAGTCGAACGCCGCCCGTGCCGACTCGAGCAGTGCCTGCCCGGCGCCACCACCGAGCTGACCGGCCGCGGCGACCGCGCCACCGAGGGTCTCCTGTGCCGCGACGTGCGCCGACGAAGACAACCCGTCGGGCACCACGACGTGCGCCCGGTAGGTCGTCGCCAGGATCGTGCCGAGGACCGCGGTGCCGAGCACGGCACCGATCTCGTACGCCGTCTCGGACATCGCCGATGCCGCACCCGCCTTGTCCGCCGGTGCCGTCGAGATGATGAGGTCGTTCGTCACCGTCTCGGACGCCCCGATGCCGATGCCGAGCAGCACGAACGCGAACGCCAGGGCCGCGATGGACGCGTGGTGTCCGAGGACCGCGACGAGGGCGTACGCCGCCGCCGAGAACAGCAGCGCCACCGACACGACCCACCGCGGTGCGACCCGGGCGACGACCGGCACGACCGCGAGCCCGGCGACGATGGTCAGCACCGACCCCGGGATCAGCACGACGCCGGACGCGAACGGATCGAGCCCGGCCACGAGCTGCAGGTGCTGGGCGATGAAGAACAGGAACCCGGTGAGCGAGAACATCGCCGCCAGGTTCATCAGCACGCTGCCGGTGAAGGCCGTGCTGCGGAACAGCCGCAGGTCGAGCATCGGCGTGCGGGACCGCAGCTGCCGGCGGACGAACGCGATGCCGCAGACGACACCGACGGCGAGCATGGCGATCGCGAGGCCCCGCTCCTCGGGGTGCACGACGGACTTGATGGCCCAGGCGATCGGTGCGAGGGCTCCGAGGGACAGGAACATGCTCGGCAGGTCGACCGGCCCGGGCAGCGGGTCGCGGGACTCCGGCACGCAGAACGGCACACCGACGAGCATGAGCACGAGGATCGGCACCGCGACCAGGAACACGCTGCCCCAGTGGAAGTGCGCGAGCAGGGCGCCACCGACGAGCGGGCCGAGCGCGTTGCCGGCGGCGAACATCGTCGACCAGACGGCGAGCGCCATCCGCCGCTCCCCCGCGTCGACGAACACGTTGCGGATGATCGACAGCGTGGCTGGCATGAGCATCGCGCCGAAGACCCCCATCGCGATCCGTGCCGCGACGAGCATCCAGGCGTCGGTCGCGAAGGCCGCGGCCACCGAGAACAGGGCGAAGCCGGTCGCGCCGATCACCAGGATCCGCCTGCGGCCGATCCGGTCGCCGATGCTGCCCATGACGACGAGCAGTCCGGCGAGCACGAGCGGGTACGCGTCCACGATCCAGAGCTGCGTGGTGGCGTCCGGGTTCAGCGCGCGGCTGATCGACGGCAGCGCGAAGCTCAGGATGGTGTTGTCCACCGAGATGAGCAGCACCGGCAGCATGAGCACGGCGAGCGCCAGGAACCGTCGGGCGCGGCTCCCGGTGACGCGGGTGGCGACGGGGCTGGTGAGCAGTGCGGACACGGCGGACTCCTGGGACTTCGAGCCGGACCAGGTCGACGGCGGGTGGTACGTGGGGCAGACGAGACGGGACGCGGGATGGACACGCGCCCCGTCAGGACTCCGTTAGTGTACCGTCCGGACGGTTTTGGTTGCAAGTGCAACTGACGACGGCCGGGAGGCCCGTGGCGGTCGTGCCGTCTGCCGTCGGGCCGTCCTCTGGTCGCGTTCCCGGACCTACGCCGATTCGCGGAGCAGCAACCGGTGTCGCACCATGCGCTCCACGGCCGCGCCGGAGCGCGGCAGCTCGCCCGCGAGCATGCCGAGCGCGAGGTCGAGGGCCTGGCCGGCGACCTCGTCCAGGTCGACGGCCAGCGTGGTGAGTGTCGGCGCGACGAGCGTGCCGAGCGGCAGGCCGTCGACACCGACCACGCGGACGTCACCGGGGACGTCGACGCCGGCACGACGGCAGGCCGACAGCACGCCGAGGGCCAGGACGTCGTTGAACGCCAGGACAGCGTCCACACGGCGGTGCTCGGCGAGGATCCGCTCGGTCTGCTCGGCACCGGCCTCGGCGGTGGGCACGGACGCGATGACGAGGTCGGGCAGGTACCCGCGGTGCCGCAGTGCCGCGACCATGCGCTCCCCCCGCTGGCTCGGCACACCGTCGGCGGCGGCGTCGAGCACGACGGGGTGCTTCACCCCGGTGTCGACGAGGTGGTCGGCGAGGTCCTCGATCGCGGCGGTCGGGTCGATCCGGACCGCGGCGCGGGTCACCGGGCCCGAGGGGTCGAGCTCGACGACGGGGACCGAGCCGAGCCGTTCGATCCACTCCGGCGCCCGGGACCCGAGGTAGCCGATCACGACGTCGGTCTGCGCGCCGAGGGACTCCACCATCCGGTCCGAGTCGCTCGCGAGCCCGACGTCCGCGAGCATGACGTTCCACCCGCGAGCGGCGGCCAGGCCGAGCACCGCCGACGCGAGCGCGGGGGCGTAGGGGTTCCGCAGGTCGTTGACGACGAGTCCGAGCTGGTGGTCGCCGCCGGTGACGAGCCCGCGGCCGAACCGCGACGGCCGGTAGTCGAGCGCCGCCGCGGCCTGGAGCACGCGGTCCTTGGTCGCCGCGCTGATGCCGGACATGCCGTTCATCGCGCGGGTGACGGTCTGCCGGGACACCCCGGCGGCCGCGGCGACGTCGATGATCGTCGCGCGGCCGCCCGGGGTCAGGCGCGGAGGTCCAGCCATGCCACCTGTTCCGGGGTGAGGTCGACGGAGAGGCCGGTCATGGACGACCGGGCCTCCGCGATCGTACGGGGTCCGAAGAGCGGGAACGTCGGGAACGGCTGGTGGAGCACGTACGCCAGGGCGATCGCCGTCGCCGGGACGCCGAACTGCTCCCCGAGTTCGCGTGCACGCCGGAGCCGCTCGAAGTTGTCGTCCGAGTAGTAGCAGCGGACGAGCTCGGCGTCACTGGTGTCCTCGGGCGTCGCGCGGCCGGTGAAGAAGCCGCGGGCCTGCGACGACCACGGCAGCAGCGGGACCTGGCGCTCCTCGAGCCAGGCCTTCGACGCGGCGTCGGTCGCGTGCTCGCAGCCGTCCCACGGCACGTCGTACGCCTCGGCGAGACCGAAGTGGTTGCTCAGGACCTCGAACCCGTGCTTCCCGTTGGCCCGGGCGTAGGCGTTCGCCTCGTCGAAGCGTGCGGGGGTCCAGTTCGAGCCGCCGTAGACGCGGATGCGGCCGGCACGACGGTGCTCGTCGAGCACGTCGACGAACTCCCCCACCGGGATGTCCGGGTTGTCCCGGTGCATCATGTAGATGTCCGCGTAGTCGGTGCCCTGTCGGTCCAGGCTCTCGAGCAGCTGCCGGGTGATCGACTCCGGGTCGCAGTGCGGGGTGTGGGCCCCCTTCGTGATGACGACCACGTCCTCGCGGATCCCCCGGTTCTGGATCCACTTCCCGAGCCGACCCTCGAGCACCCCGCCGCCGTAGATGTACCCGGTGTCGAAGACGTTGCCGCCCTGCTCGACGAACAGGTCGAAGATCGCGCTGGCGTGGGCCAGGTCGGGCTGGTTGTCGACGCCCATCACCAGGCGGGACATCCGCTTGCCGACCCCCGGCACCTCGCCGTACCGCATCGGGTTGCCGTCCTGCACGGCGAGCGGTCGGCCGGACACCGTCGGGATGTCGGCGGACTCGGCCTCGAACGGGTAGCGCAGGCCGATCGCCGCGCGCCACCGGTCGAGCGTGCGCGCGGTGGCGAGGGTCTCGTCGATGGTCATCTGCGCTGCCTCGACCGCACCGGCACGCAGGGCGTCGGTGGTGGCGTCGGCCTCTCGGGCGTAGGGGTGCTCTCCCGCGAAAGAAAGCGAACGAGGGGGTTCGTCGACCGTGCGGATCTCGATCGTGGGGTCGTCGCCGAGCGTCCAGGGGTCGGTGAGGACGATGCGGCCGCGCGTGCCGTACACCGACACCGCGTTGTCGTCCTGCACGGAGACGCCGGTGCGGACCGAGGCCGTGACCCCGCCCTTGTAGGTGAGCTGCGCCACCGTCCACTCGTCGACGCCGGTCGGTCCGAGCGTGCCGGTGGCGGTGAGGTCCACGGGCTCGGCGACCGCGACCCCGGTGGCGGCCTGCACGATCGCCGCGGCCATCGTCACCGGGTAGCCGCCGACGTCGAGGATCCCGCCGCCGGCGGTGTCGACGTCGAACAGCCGCCCCGTGCGCTCCCCCGTCCGGAACGCGAACGAGGCGTCGATGTGGGTCACGTCGCCGATCACGCCGTCGCGGACCAGGTCGACCAGCGCCGCGGTCTGCGGGTGGAAGCGGTACATGAACGCCTCGACGAGCGGCAGGCCGGCCTGGCGAGCGGCATCGGTCAGCGCCATCGCGGTGCCGTGGTTCACGGCGAGGGGCTTCTCGCACAGCACGGCCTTGCCGGCCTGGAGTGCGGCGAGCACGAGCCGGGCGTGCCCGGTGTGCACGGTCGACACGTAGACGGCGTCGACGCGCGGGTCGGCGAGGACCTCGTCGTAGGTGCCGGCGGTCACGTCGGCGAACCCGTACCCGGCAGCCTCGTCGGCGAAGACCTGTGCGCGTTCGGTCGAGGAACTGCCGGCCGCCACCAGGACGCCCCCGCTGGCGGGCAGCTGCGAGAGGAAGCGTCGGGCGATGCCGCCGGGGCCGAGGACGGCCCACCCGGGGCGGTCCGTGGTGGTCGGGGTCGGAGTAGTGGCGGTGTTCGCCGTCTGCGCTGACATGCGGATCCTTGTCGTCTCGTGAACCTTCACGGTCGCTCCGACCGTAGCCCCTGCGGGCGCGATCAGCAACGGGCACACGGCACTTCGTGAGCGTTCACGGCGACTGCGGCCGTGCTGGCGTCCGCGCCCCCGGGAACTGCTCCTAGACTCTCGGCATGGCCAGTGCCCGCGACCGTGTCCTCGACAGCTTCGTCGCCATCGTGTGCGAAGAGGGCGAGCGCCCCGCCACCCTCGACGCCGTCGCCGCGCGCGCCGGTGTCTCGAAGGGTGGGCTGCTCTACCACTTCGGCTCGAAGGCCGCCCTGGTCGAGGGGCTCTGCGAACGGCTGTCGGACCTGTCCGCGATCGACGTCGAGCGCATGCAGGACGCCGAGGACGGCGCCGCGCGCTACTTCGTCCGCAACTGCCTGTTCGTCGGCAGCGAGCTCGACCTCGCCCTGCTCGCCGCGAGCCGCCTGCAGCAGGCCGGCTACGAAGAGGCGGGTCGCACCCTCGACGACACCGAGAACGCCTGGCTCACGACACTCGTCGACGCCCTGGGTGACGAGCCGACCGCGCAGGCCGTCAAGCTCCTCGGCGACGGGCTGTACCACCAGGCCTCACTCGGGGCCGCGAGCGAGGTCCGACCGAAGCGCGGCAGCGTCGACATGGAGACCCTGCTCGCCGTCGTCGACCGTCTGATCGCGACCCGACCCGGCGCGTGAACCGGCACACCCCCTGCTGGGGATAGACTGGGGAACGATCCACTCGTCGACACCCGGAGGTATCCCGTGGGCCGCGTCATCGCCGCTGTTTTCTCGATCCTGCTGCTGCTGGTGTCGATGTACCTGTTCGGGTTCGCCTTCCAGGTCGAGTCGGGCCAGGCCTTCGTCTTCATGGCGGGTGTGCTCCTGATGAGCCTCTCCTTCTTCCTGCCGATCCACGTGTTCGGCAAGCGCTAGCGGGCGCAGCCGCTCGACGAGCGCAGACAGAACGGCCCCGCACCTCACCGGTGCGGGGCCGTTCTGCGTGGAGCGTCAGGCCGAGAGCGGCTCAGGCCAGGACGCGCAGCGACCGCAACGTCACCGCGGTGCTGATCGCGGCGTGGGCGGCCTCGGCGCCCTTGTCCTCCTTGGAGCCGGGCAGCCCCGCACGGTCGAGGCCCTGCTGCTCGTCGTCCAGGGTGAGCACACCGAACCCGACGGGCTTGCCGGTGTCGATCGCGACCTGCGTCAGCCCGGTCGTCGCGGCGCCCGAGACGTACTCGAAGTGCGGGGTGCCACCGCGGATGATGACGCCGAGCGCGACCGCGGCGTCGAAACCGGCGCCGAGCGCGGTCTTCGCGACCACGGGCAGCTCGAAGCTGCCGGGGACGGGGATGACGTCGGCCGTCGCCCCGAGCCGCTCGACCTCGCGCTGCGCCCCGGCCAGCAGTCCCGCAGCGATCGTGTCGTGCCACTGTCCGGCGATGATGGCCACCCGGATCCCGGTGCCGTCGACCTGGTCGCGGTCCGCCGCGCCTGCTCCGCTCATCGTTTCGTTCCTTCCGTGGGCGCGGCAGTCGCTGCCGCCGCCCGGTCTGCCGCGTCCAGCCACTCGGCGAGCGCAGCGATGGTGATGACGGGCACGCCTTCGCGCGCCCCGAGTGCGACGAGCGCCGGCAGTCGCATCATGCTGCCGTCCTCGTCGACGATCTCGCAGATCGCCGCAGCGGGACGGAGTCCGGCCGCGGTGACGAGCTCGATCGCTGCTTCGGTGTGCCCGGCGCGCTCGCGGACCCCACCCGGTCGGGCGCGCAGGGGCACCACGTGGCCGGGTCGGTGCAGGTCGTCGCGCACCGAGTCCGGGTCGGCGAGGACCCGCAGGGTGCGGGCGCGGTCGTGGGCGCTGATGCCCGTGGTCACACCGACGGCCGCGTCGACGGTGACCGTGTAGGCCGTACCGCGGACGTCCTCGTTGTGCGCCACCATCGGCGGCAGGTCGAGCGCGTCGGCGATCTCGGTGCTGACCGGCGCGCAGATGAACCCGGACGAGTGCGCGACCGTCCAGGCGATCCACTCCGGCGACGCGAGCTCGGCGGACAGGATGACGTCGCCCTCGTTCTCACGGTCCTCGTCGTCGACGACGATGACGGGGCGGCCCGCCGCGATCGACGCGATCGCGGTCTCGATGCTCGACGAGCCGAGCGCCTGCGGGACGGTGCCGGCCTCGGCGACCATCACCGGGCCTCCGATCCGGTGGTCTCGAGCGGCTGCGCGGCGGTCTCGAGGGACTGCGCCGCGGCGTCGAGCCGCAGCATGCGGCGGACGTGCCGGGCCAGCACGTCGGTCTCCACGTTCACCCGGTCACCCGGCACACGGAGCCCGAGCGTCGTGGCCTCGAGCGTCTCGGGGATCAGGCTCACCTCGAACCAGGCGGCGTCGGGGTGGGTGTCCTCCGGGGAGACGGCGCTGACCGTGAGCGAGACGCCGTCGAGCGCGACGGAGCCCTTGTCGACCACGAGCGGGCTGAGCGCCGGCGCGAGCGAGAACCGCACACGCCGCCAGCCGTCGCCGTCGGAGGTCTCGAGCACCGCGGCGGTGCCGTCGATGTGGCCCTGCACGATGTGTCCGCCCAGGCGGTCGCCGACCGACGCAGCGCGCTCGAGGTTCAGGCGGTCCCCCACCCGGAGTGTGCCGTGGGCGCTCATGTCGAGGGTCTGCTTCATGACGAAGGCGGTGAAGGTCTCGGGGGTCTGCTCGACGACGGTCAGGCAGACACCGCTCGTGGCGATCGAGTCGCCGTGCCGGGCGTCCTGCACGACGACGGGGCCGTGCACGGTGAGCGCGACGGAGTCGCCCTGCTGCTCGACGGCGGTGACGGTGCCGAGTTCCTCGATGATGCCGGTGAACACTGGTGTCCTCTCAACGGGACTCCGGGGGCGTTCGACGATCGTCGGCATCGACGGACGGGTCGCACCCCACGGGTCGTGGGGTCGTCCTGTCCGCCCAGCGCGCCTCCCATCCGGACTTTCACCGTCGGTCCCGGAATTCCACCGGGTCAACATCTGGCGGGTTCGCACCCGTCGTCAGTTCGTGGACTGTCACCACCGGCTCGGATTTCCACCGACCCCGGAGCGCTTGCGTAGTCGGAACGATACCCCAGGCCGCTGACGGCCGCGCTCTGCTCGTGAGCGCCGTCGTAACCGGGCGTCTCCCCCGGGGCGCGGTCAGCACGTGGCACCCGCGGTGTCCGGCGTCCGCGTCCGGCGGCGGGCGTCCGCACTGCGACGATGCACGAGTCGATCGACGAGCGTTCCGTCGGAACATGCACACGCATCCGATGCGCCCACACGTTTCGACGCGCACGGCCCGTCGGCGCCCCCGGGCATGGTGACGAGGGGCGCCACGGTGTGACGCCCCTCGATCACCCGGCGGTCAGTGCCGGCGACGGAGCACGAGCGTGCCGACTCCGGCGAGGAGCAGCAGGAGCGCGAACCCTGCCGGCAGGACCGGCGAGCCGGCTCCCGTGTACGCGAGCTCCGGCTGGCCGTCACCGGCCGCGGCGGCTGCCGCGACGGTCCCGGCGCTGGTCCGGACCCCGCTGGTGGCGGCGGTCGTGGTGGTCGCCACGCCAGCTGTGGAGGCCCGGGTCGGCTCGACGACGTCGACCACACCCACGGGGGTGGTCACGGTGCCGGGCTCGGTGCCGGTTCCGGGGTCCGTCCCGGTGGGGACGGTTCCCGGGTCGGTCCCGGGGTCGGTGCCGGGATCGGTCCCGGGGTCGGTGCCGGGATCCGTGCCGGGGTCGGTTCCGGGGTCCGTGCCCGGGTCGGTCCCGGGGTCAGTACCCGGGTCGGTGCCGGGGTCCGTGCCGGTGCCGGTGCCCGGGGTGGTGCTGGCGCCGTCACCGACGATGCCGATCCCGTTGCCACCGATGGTGATCGGCAGGCTGATCACGGGGGTCACCTGCGTGCCGGAGAGCAGACCGCCGTCACCGGAGGTCGTGCCGCCGGTCGTCGATGTCGTGGAGCCGGTACCGGTGGCCGGAGCCGTCGTGCCGGTGCTCGTGCCGTCACCGACGATGCCGATCCCGTTGCCACCGATGGTGACCGGGACGGCGACGACCGGGCTGACCTGCGTGCCCGACGCTGTGCCGTCCGAACCCGAGGTCGAACCACCGGCGGCCGGAGCGGTCCCGGTGCCCGTGGTCGTGCCTGCGGCCGGAGCCGTGCTCGTCGAGGTACCCGTCCCGAGCAGTCCGATGCCGTTGTCCGCCACCGTGACCGGGATCGAGACCACCGGGGACACCTGCGTGCCCGAGGCCGTCCCGTCCGAACCCGAGGTCGAGCCACCGGCCGCCGCGGCGGTCCCGGTGCCCGTGCTCGTGCCTGCGGCCGGAGCCGTGCTCGTCGAGCTGCCGTCACCGAGGACGCCGATGCCGTTGCCACCGATCGTCACCGGGACGTCGACCAGACCGGTCACCTGGGTGCCGGAGAGCAGTCCGTCGGTGCCCGAGGTGGTCGGCGCTGCCGGGGCCTCGGCGGCCGGAGCCGTCGGGGTCGTCGGTGCCGTCGCCGCGGGGGCGGTCGATGTCGACGTGCCGTCACCCAGGACACCGATGCCGTTGCCGGACACCGTCACCGGGGCCGTCACGGTCGGGGCGACCTGGGTGCCGGAGGCGGTGCCGTCCTGCCCCGAGGTGCTCGGAGCGGGAGCCGGAGCCGGAGCGGGAGCCGCCGGCGCCGGGGCCGGAGCCGGAGCAGCCACGGGGGCAGCCGCGGGGGCGCTCGTCGAGACCGCGTCGCCGCCGACGGCCACGGCGTTGCCCCCGACCGTCACCGGTGCTGCGACGTCCGGCACCACCTGCGTGCCGGAGAGTGTGCCGTCCTCGCCCGAGGTGCTCGGGGACACGGCGGCGGGCGCCGGAGCAGCCGCCGGGGCCGGGGCAGCGCCGGCCGAGCCGGTCACGGTGGACACCGCGTCACCGAGCACGCCGATCGCGTTGCCGCCGAGGGACACCGGAGCGTCCACGGAGGGCACCACCTGGGTGCCCGAGACGGTGCCGTCGGCACCGGATGTCGTGGCCGCGTTCGCCGCAGCCGTGCCGCCGAGCGTGAGCCCGCCGACGAAGAGGGCGAACCAGAGCCCTCTGGAGACGTACTTGTTCATGGTCGTGCTCCCTGATCGAGATCGTCACCGACCGCGGACGCAGCCGGGATGTGTGCGTGCCTGCCGTGGCGGACAGGCGCACCGATCTCAGTCAGGGGCGACGTCGTGCTCGCCGACGACCGATGCGGGGACCGCGTCGTCGGAGAGCGTGCCGCGAGACCCCGCGGCGAGGGAGACGATGTCGTCGGTCGAGCCGACGATGCCGACGGCTGCTGCGCCGCCGGAGGTCGAGGAGGCACTGCCACCGAGCACGCCGGCGTCGGCTCCGTCGAACGGGAGCCCGTGGCCCTCGCCGTCCTCGGGGACGAGCAGCGCGTGTCCGCCGAGGGTCGCGTCCTGCACATCGACGGCCGTGACGACCGGACCGACCGTGGCCGTCGTGGCGGCTACGTCGACCGGCACCGACGGCCGGAGTCCGGCTGCGCGGTCGCCCACCGCACCGGCGGCGACGACACGCGCCGATGCGGGTGCGGTGGGCACCGTGGCGCCCTGCGTGGCGACGGTTCCGGGCCGGACGGGTGCGTTCGCGACCGGCGCCGACGGGACGGGCCCGGCGGGCGGGTTCGAGCCGCCGCCCACCGGGAGTGCGGGGACGTCGACGACGGGATCCGTGCCTCCTGGCAGGGCGCCGCCGACGGACGGGACGACGCCCTCGACCACGGCGGGGACGGTGCCGACGGTCGTGCCGACCGAGCCGAGCGTGTCGTCGACCAGGCCCGTGACCGGACCGGTGACGGTGCCGAGGGTGTCGTCGCCGAGGACCGTCCCGACCACCGGGACGCTGCCGACCACGTCGTCGACGGTGTCGACGACGGCGGTCACGGGGCGCACGCCGGTGACGTGTTCCACGGTGCCCGTGACGGGACGCAGGACGTTCGCGACGGCGTCGGTGACCGGACGGGAGGCGGTGCTCACGTGGTCGACGACCTGTCGCACCGGGCGCGTGGCCGGGTCGGCCGCGCGGGCGGTCGTGGTCGTGGTCGGCTGGGCAGCCGGGGCAGCCGGGGCGGCAGGCGCCGGAGCGGGGCTCGACGGGGCCGGGGCGGCAGGCGCGGGAGCGGCGGGAGCAGGGGCGGCGGGGACCGCGGCAGGCACCGGGGCTGCGGGAGCGGGCGCCGATGCTGCCGGTGCCGGTGCCGGTGCCGGGGCTGCGGGAGCAGGTGCCGGTGCCGTTGCCGCGGGTGCCGGCACGACGGCCTTGCGGACGGGGTCCGTCACGCCGCCGACGACCTTGCCGACCTCGCCGGTCACCCCCTGCACGGTGCCACCGACGCCCTCGACCACGTTGCCGACGAGTCCGCGCTGCTCGGCAGCAGCCGGGGCCGTCGTGGCGGCGGATGCCGGGCGCGCGCCGAGCAGCAGGGACAGCAGCACGAGGGCAGCGAGGGTCCCGACGCCCAGCAGGACGATGCGGAGTGCGGCGCGCCAGGGTGCGCGCAACGGGTTGTCCATGCGCTCACCTCCTGATCTCGGCTGCGCACGTAGAGTGGTTGACCGGCAATGTACGCCGATCCGGTCCGGAACACACCCTGTTTCGGAAGAAATACTCAGGAAGGGCCGTCCGTGGTCTCGATCTTCAACGCTCCGACCCGCAACCTGGACATCGTCACGCTGCACGAGATCCTGCGGCTCCGGCAGGATGTCTTCGTCGTCGAGCAGGAGGCCGCGTACGGCGACATCGACGGCCGCGACCTCGAGCCGGGGACGGTGCAGTTCTGGGCCGGCAACGGCTCGGTGGACGCGACCCTGCGTCTGCTCCGCGAGCCCGACGGCACCGAGCGCATCGGCCGGGTCGCCACCGCGCAGCATGCCCGCGGGCAGGGACTCGCCGGGCAGCTCATGGAGGCGGCGATCGCCGAGTCGCGCTCGCCGAGCATCGCCCTCGGCGCCCAGTCCCACCTGGAGCAGTGGTACGGCCGCTTCGGATTCGTGCGTTCCGGGGACGAGTACCTCGAGGACCGCATCCCGCACATCCCGATGACGCGGAAGCGCTGACCCGGAGCTACTGCCCCGGGGCCCCTGACGCGGGGTTCGTGCCTCAGGCCCGCCAGCGCCGGAGTTCGTCGAACGAGCGGCCCTGGGCGGCACGGTCGGCGACGAGGCGTTCGAACACGATGTTCGTCTGTGTCGTCGCCACCGAGGGGTCACCGCTGAGCTCGTCGGCGACGAAGTCCCGGAGCTGCTCGGTCGACTCGCACGCGATGTGCACGAGGAAGTCCTTGTCCCCGGCCAGGAACGACACGTCCTGCACGACCGGCACCCGCAGCAGGCGCTTCGCGAAGTCCCGCAGTTCGTGGCGAGCGGCGGCGTGCACGCGGACGGACACCATCGCCTCGATCGAGAACCCCAGGCGCGCGACGTCCACCTCGGCCCGGTAGCCGCGGATCACCCCGGCGTCCTCGAGGGCACGGACCCGGGCGAGGCACGTCGAAGGTGCGATGCCGACCGCGGCCGCGAGCCGGTTGTTCGGGATCCGGGCATCCGCGGCGAGGGTCCAGAGGATGCGCTCGTCGACCTCGTCCAGGCGCGGAGCGGGGTCGGGGCGACGTGCGGGTCGGTCGGACACCCCTCGACGCTACCGCGGCGGCGCGAGCAGGGCGCGGAGGGCGTCCTCGAGCGCCGCCGACACGACGGCGTCGTCGGCGGATGCCAGGGGTTCCACCGCGGTGGACTGCCGGAGCATCGACATCCCGAGCACCACCGCGAGCGCGATCTCGGCCCGGACGAGCAGCGCGTCGGACCCGGCACCGCCGACGGTGCCCGCGAGCCGTTCGGCGTAGCGACGCAGCGTCTCGCGGCGGATGGCGTCGGCACCGTCGTCGCCGGAGGACCGGAGCAGGAGCATCAGCTGCAGCGAGTCGTCGTCGGTGGGCGTCCGCACGATGTGGGTGATGATCCCCGTGAGCGCCCGCTCGAGCCCCTGTTCGCTCGTCTCCTCGGCGCCCAGGTCACGGACGACGCGGTCGAGGCAGGCGCGGAACAGCCCTTCCTTCGACCCGAAGTACCGGTTGATCAGGGCGACGTTGACCCCGGCGTCCCCGGCGATCTCGCGCACGGTCGTCGCGCGGTACCCGTCGAAGGCGAACCGTCGGCGGGCGGCCTGCACGAGCAGGAGTCGGGTGGCCGCGGCGTCCTTGCTCATGGTGCGCAGCCTAGCGGTCCTCACAGGGATGTAAGCAAGCGTTGACATGCGGTCGTTCCGGCGTACGCTCGTGATGTCAGCAGTTGTTTACATCGCCATCGACCACGAGGACACGGAGCACGATGACCGACACCATGCAGAGCCTACGGACCGGCTCGCACCCCACCACGAACGGGCGCCGGCCGAACAGCACGGCGATCATCGTCTCCCTGTCCCTCGGCGGCCTGTCCTTCGCGGTCCTGCAGTCGCTGGTCGCCCCGGCGCTGTCGACCATCGGACAGGACCTCGGCGCCTCCACCAGTGCGACGAGCTGGGTGCTCACGGCCTACCTGCTCTCCGCCTCGGTGCTCACGCCGATCCTCGGTCGCCTCGGCGACATGATCGGCAAGCGCAAGGTCCTGATCGTCGTGCTGTCGATCCTGCTCGTCGGGGCCGTGCTCGCCGCGCTCGCGCCGAACCTCGGCGTGCTGATCGTCGGACGGGCACTGCAGGGCGCCGCCGGTGCCGTGATGCCGCTGTCGATCGGCATCGTGCGGGACGAGCTGCCGAAGGAGAAGGTCAGCGTCACGATCGGTCTGCTGTCGGCGATCTTCGGGATCGGTGCCGGTGTCGGCATCGTCGCGGCCGGACCCATCGTCGAGCACCTGTCCTGGCACTGGCTGTTCTGGCTCCCCGCCGTGCTCGTCGTCATCGCGCTGCTCGGGGCGGTCTTCGGCATGCCGGAGTCCCCGGTGCGGAAGCCCGGACGCCTCGACATGGCCGGCACGTTCGTCCTGGCGGTGTCGCTCGTCGCGATCCTGCTCGCCGTCAGCGAGGGCGAGACCTGGGGCTGGGGCGACGCCAAGACCATCGGCCTGCTGGTCCTCGGCGCCGTCGCACTGGTCGTGTTCGTCCTCGTCGAGCTGCGGGTCGCCGAGCCGCTCATCGACGTGCGGCTCTTCGCCGTCCGCGGCGTCTGGACCGCCCACGTCGTCGCACTGGTCTTCGGGTTCGCGATGTTCGGCACCTTCGTCCTCGTCCCGACGCTCCTGCAGCTCCCGACGGCGCTCGGCTACGGCTTCGGCAAGGACGTCACCCAGGCCGGGCTCTTCCTGCTGCCGACCGTCGTGATGATGGTGGTCGCCGGGCCGATCGCCGGCGTCCTGGTGCGCAAGGTCGGCCCGAAGCCGCCGATGCTCATCGGCGGGTTCGCCATCGTCGCCGCGTTCGTGCTGCCAGCCATCGCACACGCCGAGCTGTGGCAGGTGGTGGCCTCCGGCGTCCTGACCGGCATCGGCATCGGCATGGCCCTGGCCGCCTGCTCGAACGCGATCATCGAGAGCGTCCCCGCGAACCAGACCGGCGAGGCCATCAGCGCCAACACGGTCGTCCGCACCATCGGCTCGAGCGTCGGCACCGCCGTCATCGCCGCGCTCATCACCTCGCACAGCACGCCGCAGGGTCTGCCGACCGACGACGCCTTCACGATCGGGTTCTGGGCGTGCACCGGGGTCGCGGTCGTGGCCGTGCTCGCAGCACTCGTCGCCCCGTCGATGCGTGCCCGCCGCGCAGCGGCCGCCGCCCGCGGGATCGACGACCTCGAGGAGGTCACCGAGTAGCGCGGTGGACCCGGCCACCCCGCCAGGCCCGTCCTGCGTCGTCGACGCGGGGCGGGCCTCCGCGTCCGTTGCACAACCTGGGAACGCACCGCACGCACGCGCGGCGGCGTGACGATCATCGGGTCGGTCGCGTCCTGTCAGGGGACGCGGACCGCCGCGCCCGGACAGGAGACCCTCATGAGCAGCACCGATCACGACGACACCACCGCACCCGGCCGGCCGTCGTTCCGCGACACCGTGACCGCCGGACTCGTGCAGAAGGCCCTCGAGCCGGTGCTGCGCGCGGTACGTGAGGAGGTCGCCTCGGCGCGGCGGGAGATCGGCGAGCGCGCCAGCGGTGCGAAGACCGGGCTGGTGCTCACCGGGGTGGCCGTCGGGTTCGCCCTGACGACCCTGGTCGCACTGGCGGGCTTCGCGGTGGCGCTGTTGGCCCTGGCCCTGCCGCTGTGGGCGGCGACCGGGATCACGTTCGCGGCGTTCGCGATCCTCACCGCGATCCTGTTCGTCGTCGGCCTGCGCGGGATCCGGCGCGGGGTACCGCCGGTGCCGAAGGACACGATCCAGGCGGCCAAGCAGCGGGTGACGCACGCGGCGGACGCCCCGGCGGACAGCGCCGCGCGCGACTGACGCCCCGCTCCCGCCGTCGCTGCCGGCGCAGCCGCTGCTGCCGGCGCGGGCTGGGCTACATCGCCAGGGTCATGCCGACCACGGCGACGGTCATCGCGAAGACCTCGCCGCTGCGGACCGCTCGCCGGTCCTCGCGCCCCCACTCGTACCGGAGCAGCCAGCCACTGAAGGCGCAGTAGCCGATCACGCCGGCACCGAGCACCGCGGACAGCGCGATGCCGTGCCCGGCGTGGTCACCGGCGACGCCCGAGGCGTGGCCCATCAGCAGCATCCCCGCCATCACGACGGCGGAGAGCGCGCGGTGCACGTCCATCGGCTCCGCACGGCGGCCGTCGGCGCGGCGTCGACGCATGACGGGCAGCGGTGCGAGCAACAGCAGCAGGGTGGCGGCGAACAGGGTCCACACGGCGCCGGCGTCGACGACGGGCATGAGCATCGCGACGAGCATCACGCCCGCCGGCACGATCACGCCCGGACGCGGCCGGTAGCGGTCACCGACGATGCAGCACACGGACGCGAACTGCGGCACGACCAGCATGGCGTCGGCGACGGTCTCGTGCACGTGGGGCGTCCTCGGTGCGGCGGAGTGGGGTCAGTCCTCGGCGCGGGCAGCGGCCTTGGCGGCGCGCTCCTGCTTCACGCGGGCGTTCTCGGCGTGCACGGCGGCCTGCGTCGCACGCTCGCGGACGAGCCACTCGGGCTTCTGCTCGAGCAGCGTCTTGATGTCCGCCGTCGTCAGCGCGTCGTCGATCCCCGCGCGGCTCAGGCCGGAGATGGAGATGCCGAGCTTCTGCGCCACGACGGGTCGCGGGTGCGGGCCGTCGCGTCGGAGGTCCTCGAGCCAGGTCGGGGGTTCGGTCCGGAGCTCGTCGAAGGCGGTCCGCGTGAGGGGAGCGCTCTGGAAGGACTCCGGAGCGGCCGTCAGCAAGATGCCGAGCTTCTTCGCAGCCGTCTCGGGCTTCATGGTCTGTTCCTGCGCCATGAGGACAAGGGTACGGCCCCTATGCTCGTCTGCATGACCGCGGCTCTCACCATCGCCTTCGTGCCGGGGGTCTCCCCCGCAAAGTGGGCCCGTGTCTGGCGGGATCGCTTCCCCTCCATCGAGCTCCGGCTGCGGCCGATCGGTGCCGACGACGTCGACGACACGCTGGCGGGCGAGGCTGACATGGTCTTCGCGCGCATGCCCGTGTCCGAGCGGCACAACGCCATCCCGCTCTGGACCGAGACGGCCGTCGTCGCGATGCCCAAGGACTCCCCCCTCGCCGAACTCGCCGAGGTCGACCTCGCCGACGCCGAGGTCCACGTGATCGACGCGGGCCCGGTGCCCGCCGACATCGACGGATCGCTCGACCTGGTCGAGGCGAACGTCGGCGTCGTGGTGCTCCCCCAGTCGCTGTTCCGCGCCGCCAGCCGAAAGGACCTGGTCGGTCGTCCGCTCATGGACGCCGAGGGCACGCGCATCGCGCTGGTCTGGCGGGACGAGGACGCCACCGAGACCACCGAGGAGTTCATCGGTGTGGTGCGCGGGCGGACCGCCAACAGCTCGCGCCAGCCAGGAGGCCCGGATCGCGACGGCGACGACGACTCGCGTCCGGCTCGTGGCGGCGCCAAGGCCGGCTCGGGTGCCAAGGGCGCGTCGGGTGGGTCCGGCGGGTCGGGTGCGTCGGGGTCCAAGGGCGCCGGCGGCAAGGCCAAGGCGAAGTCACCCGGCAGCGGCAAGTCCGGCGCCGGCAAGAAGTCCAACACCGGCAAGGGGCCCACGCCCGGACGCGGCAAGATGCGCGGCAAGCCGAGCCGGGGCTCCAAGGGCAACCGATGACCGACACGCGGCTCGTCGCGATGCCGGCCACGCGCCTCCCGGCCTGGCTCCACCGCACGATGGCCGAGTACGTCGAGTCGCGGATGCAGGCGGGCGAGAGCCGCGAGCAGGCCGAGGCGAACGAGCAGCAGTCGCGGGACCGCTGGTTCCCGGACGGCTCCCCCGCTGACGGCCACCTGGTGTGGGAGGTCCTCGACCAGGACGACACCGTCGTCGGGTCGCTCTGGATCGGGCCGTTCACGACGGGCAGCACCGACTGGTGGGTCTTCGACGTCGAGATCGACGAGGCGCACCGGCGTCGCGGGCACGCCCGTCGCGCGCTCGAGCTCGGGCACCGCGCCGCTGCCGAACGCGGTGCGACGAGCATCGGGCTGAACGTGTTCGGCTACAACACGGGAGCGCAGGAGCTGTACGCGGCCCTCGGGTACCAGGTGACGTCGGCGCAGATGCGGAAGCCGCTGCGCTAGCGCAGGACAGCCGCGGGCGCGGCGCCGGTCACACCCCCCCGCCTGCATGGCCCCGAGCGGTCACGAAGTGTCGGCTGGCCGCGCCCGGAACGACGTGTCGTGACCACTCGGCGGAGACCAGCGGGGATTCGTGACCGTGTGGAGGTCCGCGTCAGCGCAGGACGGCTGCGGCGGCGCGGGTCACCCGGTCGCCGCGCGATTCCTCGGCTGCTGCACGGGCCCGGGCGATGACGACGGCGTCGGCGCGCTCGGCTGATCCGTGGTCGAACGGTGGCTGCGGGTCGTACTCGATCTGCAGCTGGATCGCCTCGGCCGCGGGGCGTCCGGCGAGCTCGGCCGCGAGCCACAGCGCCATGTCGATGCCCGCGCTCACCCCGGCGGCGGTGACGACGGCGCCGTCCCGAGCGATCCGGGCGTCGACCGGCTGCGCACCGAAGGCCTCGAGCATCGGCTTCGAGGCCCAGTGGGTCGTCGCGCGTCGGCCGGCGAGCAGCCCGGCGGCGCCGAGCACGAAGGCCCCGGTGCACACCGACGTCATCCACGTGGCGTCCTCGGCCTGGCGCCGGACGAAGGCCACGACGTCCGGGTCGAGCATCGCGTCGAAGGCACCGTCACCGCCGGGGACGACCAGCACGTCCGCGGCGCCTGCATCCTGGATCGTCACGGTGGGGACGAGCGCGAGGCCGCAGTCGCTCGGCACGGGGTCGAGCGTCGCCGCGACGTACTCGACGCGCGCGCCGGGCACGCGGCTGAGCACCTGGGCCGGACCGGTCAGGTCCAGCTGGGTCAGGTGCGGGAACAGCAGGAACGCGATCCGGATCTCGTCGGCCATGTCGTGACCATAGTCCCGGCGCTCTCGTTCTCGTGCTCGTGGGCTCGGCCGTCAGTTCCAGACGCCCGAGGTCCCGCGCCGGTGGCTGCCGACCAAGTGGGTGTCGACGATGCCGAGCGCTTCCATCAGGGCGTACATCGTCGTCGGCCCGACGAAGGCGAAGCCGCGCTTCCGCAGCGCCTTCGACAGCGCGAGGGACTCGTCCGACTTCGTCGGGACCTCGGCGGAGGACCGAGGCTCGGGCGTGGTCGTCGGCCGGAACGACCACACGAAGCCGGCGAGCCCGCCGTCCTGCCGCAGGGCGATCGTGGCGTTCGCGTTGGTGATCGTCGCGAGGATCTTCGCGCGGTTCCGGACGATCCCGGCATCGGCCATCAGCCGCTCGACGTCGTCCTCGCCGAAGGCCGCGACGGTGTCGGCGTCGAAGTCGGCGAAGGCTGCACGGAACGCCGGTCGCTTCGCCAGGATCGTGCGCCACGACAGGCCGGACTGGAACGCCTCGAGCGACAGCCGCTCGAACACCCCGCGTTCATCGCGCACGGGCATGCCCCACTCGGTGTCGTAGTAGGCGCGCAGCAGGTCGTCCGACGACGCCCAGACCGGCCGGGCCAGGCCGTCGTCACCGGTGACGAGGTCGGGCACGGGCGGGGCGTCGACGGGCTCGGTGCTCATGCGACCATCCTGGCGGGCGCCGCCGACACCCCGGGACTCACTCGGCGGGCGGATCGTCCTGCGTCGCCTGCTCGTCCATCCACACGTACTCCCAGCGGTGTCCGTCCGGGTCGGTGAAGCTCCGCTGGTACATGAAGCCGAGGTCCATCTCCGGGCGGTCCTCGGTGCCGCCGGCTGCCACCGCGGCGTCGACGACACGGTGGACGTCCTCCTTCGACGGTGCGCTGAGCGAGTTGATGACCTCGATCGTGTCCGGACCGGCGATCGTCTTGTCGGTGAAGTCCGCGAACTTCGCCGTCGTCAGGATCATGACGGAGATCGTGTTGCTCACCACCACGCACGCCGCGGTGTCGTCGCTGAACGCCGGGTTGATCGAGTACCCGAGCGCCTCGTAGAACGCCTTCGAGCGCTCGAGGTCGGTGACGGGCAGGTTGATGAAGACCATCGTTTCCATGGCGGTTCCTTTCGTTCCGCTCAACCTGGACCCAGCTGGATCAGCGCGCAACCGTTTCGTGGGGGAACCAACCGGTACGGGCGTCCGACGACGAGGGCGGAAACGACGAAGTCGCTGTCGTGCGACAGCGACTTCGTCGTTCTGCGTCGGCCGGGGACGCCCGAGCCAGACGGGCTCAGGCCAGCTCGCGCCCCTCGCCCGCGGCACGCTGGTGTGCCTCGGCCTCGGCCTGGCCGATGATGTCCTCGGCGGGCACGGGGTTCAGGCGGTCCCAGAGGAAGAACAACCCGCCGCCGACGAGCAGCGAGATCCCGACCCACAGGTTGATGTGGATCCCGCCGGTCTTCTCGGGGTCGGTGTTCCAGTGCACGATCCCGACGATGGTGGTGATCACGCCGTACAGGACGAACAGGCCGCCGAGGATGCGGCGCAGGTCGAGCCGGCGGGTGGAGCGGACCAGGGCTGCCTTCTGCTCCTCGGTCATCGCGCCGGGGGTGGTGGTGTCACTCATGAGCAGTGGTCTCCTTCGCGGATCAGAGGAACGGGAGGTACAGGACGACGCACAGCACGAGCGCGACGGTGCCGAGCAGCGCGGGCGAGCGGTACCAGGCGGTGTCCGTCGCGACCGAGTCGCCGTGCAGGTCGATCTTGCCGATGCCGTAGACGAGCCCGCCGAGTTCCTTCTCGTCCTTCGGCTTGGTCAGCATCGAGACGACGAAGCCGACGACCAGCACGGTGACGAACGAGATGATCGCGCCGTACAGGGTCTCCGCGGTGGCCGTGGCGAACAGGTCGGGGTTCACCAGGTACGCGATCCAGGTGATCGTCGGGGTCACGATGCCGAGGACGTAGCCCCACAGCGCACCCTGCGTCGTCATGCGCTTCCACAGCAGGCCGAGGATGAACACGGCGAACAGCGGTGCGTTGAAGAACGAGAACAGCGTCTGCATGTAGGTCATGATGTTCGACGCCTGGGCCGCGATGAACGCGGTCGCGATGCCGACCACGACGCCGACGACGGTGACCCAGCGGCCCGTCTTCAGGTAGTGCAGGTCGGGCATGTTCGGGCGGATGTAGCGCTGCCAGATGTCGTAGGTGAAGACGGTGTTGAACGACGAGACGTTCGCCGCCATGCCGGCCATGAACGATGCCAGCAGACCGGTCACGGCGATGCCGAGCACACCGGTCGGCAGGTACATCTGGATGAGCTTCGGGATCGCGTCGTTGTAGGTGAGTGTGCCGTCCGCGAACTGGTTGCCCACGACGGCCGCGGCAATGAGGCCGGGGATGACGACGATGGCCGGGATGAAGAGCTTCGGGATCGCGGCGATGAGCGGGGTGCGGCGGGCCGCGGACATGTTCTTCGCCGAGAATGCACGCTGCACCTCGGTGAAGTTGGTGGTCCAGTAGCCGAACCCGAGCACGAAGCCCAGGCCGAGCACGATGGCGAGCCAGTTGGCACCGATCGGGTTGGTGACGTCACCGAAGCCGGTGCCGGCCCAGGCCTGCAGGTGCTGCACACCCTGGGTCTTGGTGATCGCCTTCGACAGGCCGTCCCACCCGCCGACGCGGTGCAGACCGACGATCGTCAGCGGGATGAGCCCGGCGATGATCACGAAGAACTGCATGACCTCGTTGTAGATCGCGCTCGAGAGTCCGCCGAGGGTGATGTAGACGAGCACGAAGCCCGCGGAGACGATGATCGCCAGCCACTCCGGCCAGCCGAGCATGGCCTCGATGACGATGGCCATCGCGTACAGGTTGATGCCCGCGATGAGCACGTTCGACACCGCGAACGCGATCGCGTTCACCAGGTGCGGCGCCTTGCCGAAGCGGCGCAGCATGAACTCCGGCACCGAGCGGACCTTCGAGCCGTAGTAGAACGGCATCATCACGAGGCCGAGGAACACCATCGCGGGCACGGCGCCGACGAGGTAGTAGTGCAGGGTGGCCATGCCGATCTGGGCACCGTTCGCCGCCATGCCGAGGATCTCGGTGGCACCGAGGTTCGCGGACACGAACGCCAGGCCCGTGATCCACGCCGGCATCGAGCGGCCGGACAGGAAGAAGTCCATGCTCGTCCGGACCTGCTTGCGGGCGGTGAACCCGATCCCGATGACGACCGCGAAGTACACGATGATCATCAGGTAGTCGACCCAGCCCAAGTCGAGCCGGATCCCTTCGTTCGCTGCAGCGAGAACCATTCACATCTCCACGTCAGTGTGTTGCAGTCGACAACTCTGCC
Organism: Curtobacterium flaccumfaciens UCD-AKU; assembly: GCF_000349565.1. Classification (GTDB taxonomy): domain Bacteria; phylum Actinomycetota; class Actinomycetes; order Actinomycetales; family Microbacteriaceae; genus Curtobacterium; species Curtobacterium poinsettiae. Next base: position 287,328 of record NZ_KB714631.1, on the reverse strand, counting down.
GACCCGGACGAAGACGTTACACCGGTTTGTGACCGTTCACATAGCCCGCGCATGCATCGTCCGCGCCGCGCATCGCTCCCCCGGTTCGCTACGCTCGGCCCATGACCGACGCGTCGCGCATCCTCGTCCTCAACGGCCCGAACCTCGACATCCTCGGGCGCCGCGACCCGGAGCAGTACGGCACCGTGACGCTCGCCGAGATCGAGGCGATCGTGCACACCGAGGCAGCGGTGCACGGGCTCGAGGCCGACTTCCGCCAGACCAACCGCGAGGGCGAGCTGGTGGAGTGGCTGCACGAGGCGCTCGACGACTTCGCGGCGGTCGTGATCAACCCCGCCGCGTACGCGCACACCTCGGTCGCACTGCACGACGCGGTGGAGGCCCTGTGGGTCCCCGTCGTCGAGGTGCACCTGTCGAACACGTGGAAGCGCGAGCCGTTCCGCCACGTCGACCACGTCGCCACCGCCGCGACGGCGGTCATCGCCGGCGCGGGTGCCGACGGCTACCGACTGGCGGTCGCGCACGTCGCGTCCCTGCTCGCCTGACCCACAGAAGACCGGGAGGCCCGTGGCGGCGCCGCCACGGGCCTCCCGTCCGCCTGCTGCTCACGCTGGGTCGCGCCCGTTCCTTCCAATCGCACGCGCGATGCCAGGTGGTTCCGGGCGTCCCTGATGGGAACTTCCGACCAGGGGCACCCGGAAGCACCGGGTACGCCCGGAAGGACGGGCGCACGCGCGCGGATCAGAAGTCGGCGGGACGCCGCACGTCGGTGAGGCCTGCGGTGGCGAAGCCGCCACGGATCAGCGGTACGGCGCGGCGCACGGCCTGGTCGATGCGGAGCTCGAGGTCGACGCTCGCGATGTCGTAGCCACCCTCGCGCTTGGTGAAGTCCCGCTCGTTGCCGAACACCCCGAGCGGCAGCGTCGTGGACTGGAAGAAGCCGAACAACGGGCGCATCTGGTGCTCGACGAGCAGGGCGTGCCGGTCGCTGCCACCGGTGGCGGTGAGGAGCACCGGCGTGTCGACGAGGTCGTACTGGCCGACCCAGTCGAAGAACAGCTTGAAGGCGCCGGAGTAGGCCGCGCGGAAGGCCGGGCTGCCGACGACGAGCACGTCCGCGGCCTCCACCGTCTCGAGGGCCCGGCGGGTGCGGTCGGACATCGTCTCGCGACCCGAGGCCGCGCCGAGGTCGGCCAGCAGCGGGCCGATCTCGATCGTCTCGGTCCGGGCGCCGTCGATCTCCTCGGCGAGCCCGGCGACCGTCGCCGCGACCAGGGTCGAGGTCCGCGAGGGGTCCGATGGGCTGCCACTGACGCCGACGACCAGTTCTCCGCTCATGCGGTCGATGCTCACACGCTGCCGGGGCGGGCGGCACGTTCGTGACGACATGTGTCGGGTGCCAGTCGGTCGGGGTAGCGTCCGCGCCATGCAGACCTTCCTGCCGTACGCCGACTTCCGGGCATCCGCCGAGGTCCTCGACGACCGGCGGCTCGGCAAGCAGCGGGTCGAGACACTCCAGGTGATGCGCGCACTGACGCTCCCGGACTACGGCTGGCAGCACCACCCGGTGACGGCGATGTGGCGCGGCTACCGTCCGGCGCTGATGGCGTACCAGGAGGCCACGTGCCGCGTCTGGGCCGAGCGCGGGTACGCAGACACCTGTCTCGAGAAGACCCTGCTCGACCTGGGCCGCGTGCCGGAGGACCTGGCGGTGTACGAGCGCGGCGACGTGCCGATCCCGCCGTGGAACGACGAAGAGGCCCTGCACGTCTCGCACCGGTCGAAGCTCGTGCAGAAGGCGCCGGAGCACTACCGGGAGCTGTTCCCCGACGTGCCGGACGACCTGGACTACGTCTGGCCGGGGACCCCCGAGCCGGCGAAGCACCCCGTCTGAGGGTCAGGCGACCGCCAGACCGTCAGGCGACCGGGATCCAGCGACCGCCCTCGCGCCGGGTGACGACGTCGGAGCGGATCTCGACCACGTCCCGCAGCCCGTCGACGGCGGCGTCGCGGACGGCCGCGGCGACACGGTCGTCCTCGGCCTCGAAGCGCACGACCGCGCACGGGACGCCACGGAGCAGCCGGACGTCCTCGGCCTCGACCACGGCGTGTTCGCGCACCAGGGCGGCAGCGGCGGGCAGGACGGCGTCCGGTGCCGTCCCGGGCGCGAGGGCGCCGATCGCCAGGGTCACGCGGTACGAGGGCATGCGACGACGCTACCGGGGAACCGGATCCCGCCGTGGGCTGCAGGGGAACCGACGCCGCTGGAGGGGTGCGGACGTCGACCCACGGCGGGATCGCGGTGTACGGCGGGACACGACGACAGGGGAACGTCGCGCCCCGCGCCGGACGCCGATCAGGGGGTCGACATCCGGTCTGGGTCCACCGCGCGGCTCGGTTCAGGGGAACCGCACGGTGGTGGACCTCAAGGGTGTTCGGTGTCCTCTCGGTACCGGTCCGTCTCGGTCGGTGCAGGCATCGACCGGTGGGCGGCGGCTGGCCGGACCATCGGGAGCAGGGCACTCCCGGCGGTCGCGAGCGCTCCGACCACGGCGATGAGCCCGAGCGGGGCCGTGCCGAGGTCGTGCTGCGCTGCCAGGGCGAGCGCGACGAGAGTGGCCGGCGCCGGCAGGAGCTGCACCGCTCGGAAGCGGTCGTCCCGTCGTGTCCGGGCCACCATCACGTTCGCCATGACGACACTCTGACGCAGATCGGTTGTCCGCAGAAGAGGGGACACGTACCCAGAGATGGAGTAGAACGTCTAGTACACCTCAGCCGAGGGCGCGGACGGTCGCCACGGCGTCGGCCACGGCCCCCACGACGAACGGGACATCGCCGGCCGTGAGCGTCGCGTCGAACGTCAGACGGAGCCCGGTCCGGGCCACGTCCTCGGGGATCCCGAGCGCCGTGAGCACGTGCGAGGCTTCCGTGCTGCCCGCTGCGCAGGCGCTGCCCGACGACGACACGACGTCGCGCTGCTCGAGCTCGAGCAGGACGGTCTCGCCGTTGACGCCCGGGAAGCAGAACGACGCGTGCCCGGGCAGCCGGTGCTCCCGCGACCCGGAGACGAACGCACCGGGGACGGCGGCGAGCACGCCGTCGAGCACCGCGTCGCGCACCGTGGTCGCCGTGCCTGCCCCCGACCGCACCGTCTCCGCCGCCAGCCCGAGCGCCGTGGCCACCGCCACCGCTCCGGCCACGTCCTCGGTGCCGGACCGCCGGCCCCGTTCCTGACCACCGCCGTGCAGCAGCGGCTCGAGCGGGACGCCGGAACCCACGGCGAGCACGCCGGTGCCCTTCGGAGCACCGAGCTTGTGCCCGGACAACGACAGCGCGTCGACGCCCAGGGTCCCGAGGCCGATCGGCAGCCAGGGCGCGGACTGCACGGCGTCGGTGTGGAACCGCGCCCCGACCTCGTGCGCCACCGCGGCGAGCACGGGGACGTCCTGGACGGTGCCGATCTCGTTGTCGGCGTGCGCGATCGAGACGAGTGTGGTGTCGGGGCGGAGCGCCGCGCGCAGCACCGCCGGGTCGACGCGGCCGTCCGGCCCGACGGGCAGCACGGTGACGTCGAAGTCGTGGAAGCGGGCGAGGTAGGCGCAGCTCTCGAGCACGGCCTCGTGCTCGATGGCGCTCGTGACCACGTGCCGACCGCGGGGCGCGGCGAGGGCGATCCCCTTGATCGCGGTGTTCGCCCCCTCGGTGCCGCCGGTGGTGAAGACGACCTCGGCGGGCCGGCACCCGAGCACCCCGGCGACGGCGGCCCGTGCGGCGGTGAGTCCTCGCGCGGCCTCGTCCCCGACCCCGTGCGTCGACGAGGGGTTGCCGAACACCCCCGCCAGGTAGGGCCACATCGCCTCGAGCACCTCGCGGCGGACCGGGGTGGTGGCAGCGCGGTCCAGGTAGAACACGACTAGTCCTGCACGGGCACCGCGACGTGCTCGGGCACCGCGACGTCGATGTCGAGCCCCAGGTCGAGCGCCCGCGCCGAGTGGGTCAGCGCCCCGACCGAGATGACGTCGACGCCGGTGGCCGCGATCGCCGCGACGGTGTCGAGCGACACGCCTCCCGAGGCCTCGACGAGCGCGCGCCCGGCGACGATCCCGACCCCGGTCACCAGATCGTCGGGGGTGAAATTGTCGAGCATGACCGTGTCGACCCCGGCCGCGACGACTGCTTCGATCTGGTCGATGCGGTCGACCTCGACCTCCACGTGCACGGTGTGCCCGAGCCGCTGGCGGGCCTGGGCGATCGCGTCGCCGATGCCGATCCCGCCGGCCAGGAGCACCGCCAGGTGGTTGTCCTTGGCGAGCACGGCGTCGGAGAGCGAGGTGCGGTGGTTGTGTCCGCCACCACACCGGACGGCGTACCGCTCGAGTGCCCGGAGGCCCGGCGTCGTCTTCCGGGTGTCGACGATCCGCGCAGCGGTGCCCGCGGCGGCGGCGACGTGGGCCGCGGTGACCGTGGCGATGCCCGACATCCGCTGCACCAGGTTGAGGGCGACCCGTTCGGCCCGCAGCACGGCCCGCGCCGACCCGGTCACGGTCGCGAGGACGTCGCCCGCCGCGAAGTGCGTGCCGTCGGCGACGTGCACCACAGCCTGGATCGACGGGTCGACGGCGTGCATCACGGCGACGAACACCGCGCCGCCGCTCAGCACGCCCGGCTCGCGCGCGCCGAGGGTCGCCGTCGCGGTCGCCTCCACGGGGATCAGGGTCTCGCTGGTGACGTCGCCCCAGGGCGCGTCCTCCTCGAGCGCGGTCTCGATCACGCGACGGAGCGCGTGCGGCGGGATGGTGCCGGGGTCGGTGGTCATGCGGGTACCTCCTGCGGGACGGCTGCGGAACCGTCGGCGCGTTCGTGGGCGTGCTGGTCGGGACCGGCGTCGGTGCGGTCGGCGACCCAGGCGTACGAGGCCGGGGCGGTGGGGTCGGTGTCGGGGTGGTCGGTGCGGGCGTGCGCCCCGCGGGACTCGGTGCGGGCCTCGGCGGCGAGCGCGACGAGTCGGGCCAGGTCGAGGAGCGCACGGTCCTCGTGCTCACGCACGCCGCCGCCGGTCGGCGCGGTCAGCGCGTCGAGGTCGCGGCGCGCGCTCGCCAGCCCGACGGCGTCACGGAGCAGGCCGACGCGGTCCGTCATGACGGACTGGACCGCCTGCCGGACGGCACCGGCGTCGTCGAGGTGGGTCGCGCCTCCAGGCCGGGTCGGACTGGGCCCACGCCTGCCGGTTCCGGCGCGCTGCGGAGCCTGCGGAGCCTGCGGAGCGGCGTGACGGCCGAGCAGGTGGGGGGAGGAAGGGGTCGCGTCGGCCGCTCGGGGCACGCTGGTGACGTGGAGACCGGCGTCCCCGCGCAGGCGGAGCAGGCCGGGTCGCGGTGCGGCGACCGCGTCCGCTGCGCGGACCGCGAAGACGAGCCCCTCGAGCAGGGAGTTCGAGGCGAGCCGGTTGGCGCCGTGGACCCCGGTGCAGGCGGCTTCACCGACGGCGAGGAGTCCGGGCAGGCTGGTGCGGCCCTCGGCGTCGGTGGCGATGCCGCCCATCGAGTAGTGCGCGGCCGGTGCGACCGGGACGCCCTCGCGGGTCCAGTCGAACCCGGCGGCGCGGGTGGCCCGGGTGAGTCCGGGGAACCGGGTGACCAGGAACCCGGCGTCGAGGCCGGTGGCGTCGAGGAGCACGGGTGCGCCGCCCTGGTCGCGCACCGCGGCGGCGATCCCGCGGGCGACGACGTCACGGGGGGCGAGCTCGGCGTCCGGGTGCACGTCCGTCATGAAGCGGTGTCCGGCGGCGTCGCGGAGGACGGCACCTTCACCGCGGACGGCTTCGGACACCAGGCCGCCGCCGGGGACCGCCAGCCGCGTCGGGTGGAACTGGACGAACTCCAGGTCGGCGAGGACGGCGCCGGCTCGCCAGGCGGCGGCGACCCCGTCGCCCGTCGCCACCAGGGGGTTCGTCGTCTCGCGGTACAGGTGCCCCGCTCCCCCGGACGCGATGACGACGGCGTCCGCGTCGAGCCGGCGGGGTTCTCCGAGCAGGTCCAGGACGTCGGCGCCGACGACTGCCCCGTCACGGACGACGAGGTCGGTCAGGCTGGTGCGCTCCAGGATCGTGACGTGCCGTCGGTGCAGTGCCGCGATGAGGGTGCGCTCGACGGCGGCCCCGGTCGCGTCGCCGTCGGCGTGCACGACGCGCCACCGGCCGTGCGCGGCTTCACGACCGCGGGCCAGGTCGTCGCCGTACCGGTCGAGGGTCGCCGGGTCCGACGACCGGTCGAAGGGCACGCCGAGGGCGAGCAGGTCGCGGACGCGGGCCGGGCCGTCGGTGCACAGGACCTCGACGGCACGCGCGTCGGCACTGCCGGCCGCGGCGACGTGGGTGTCGGCCTGGTGCAGTGCCGCGGAGTCGTCGGCACCGAGCGCCACCGCGATGCCGCCCTGGGCGTACGCGGTGGCGCTGTCGGCGAGCGCCCCCTTCGTCACGAGGGTGACGTCGTGCAGGGCACTGGCGCGGATCGCTGCGGTCAGCCCGGCGATGCCGGAGCCGACGATGACGACGTGCACGGTGGTCTCCCTCGTTCGGTCGGACTCGTGTGTCAGCCGCGGGGCTTCGCAGCGAGCATGCGCTCGAGCGCGACCTTGGCGTCGGCCTGCACGTCGGCGGGGACGACGATCTCGTTGAGGACCTCGCCGCGGACGAGTGCCTCGAGCACCCAGGCGAGGTAGCCCGGGTGGATCCGGTACATCGTCGAGCAGGGGCAGACGACCGGGTCGAGGCAGAAGATCGTGTGCTGCGGGTACTCGGCGGCGAGCCGGTTCACCATGTTGATCTCGGTGCCGATCGCGAAGGTCGTCGGTTCGGTGGCGGCAGCGACGGTCTTCCGGATCAGGTCGGTACTGCCGGCGTGGTCGGCAGCGTCGACGACGGCCATCGGGCACTCCGGGTGCACGATGACCCGCACACCCGGGTGCTCGCGGCGGGCCTGGTCGATCTGGTCGACCGTGAAGCGACGGTGCACCGAGCAGAAGCCGTGCCAGAGGATGACCTTCGCCGCTTCGAGTTCACTCGTCTCGTTGCCGCCGAGGGGCTTCCGGGGGTTCCACATCGGCATCAGGTCGGTGCTGATGCCCATCGCCTTCGCGGTGTTGCGGCCGAGGTGCTGGTCGGGGAAGAACAGGACGCGCTGCCCGCGCTCGAAGGCCCACTCGAGCACCGTCGCTGCGTTCGACGAGGTGCAGACGATGCCGCCGTTGCGCCCGCAGAAGGCCTTGAGGTCGGCGGCGGAGTTCATGTAGGTGACCGGGATCACGGGCACGCGGCCGTCGGCGTCGGGCTCGGTGCCGTACACGGCGGTGAGCTCGGCCCACGCGGCCTCGACGCTGTCGATGTCGGCCATGTCCGCCATCGAGCAGCCGGCGGCCAGGTTCGGCAGGATCACGCGCTGGTCGTCGCGCGCCAGGATGTCGGCGGTCTCGGCCATGAAGTGCACGCCGCAGAACACGATCGCCTCGGCGTCGGGCTTGGTCAGGGCGGCGTTCGCGAGCTGGAACGAGTCACCGAGGAAGTCCGCGTGCCGGACGACCTCGTCGCGCTGGTAGAAGTGCCCGAGGACGACGACCCGGTCGCCGAGGGTGGCCTTCGCCCGCTCGATGCGCTCGTGGAGCTCGTCGGTCGGGGCCGTCTTGTACTCGTCGGGCAGGACGCCCTGGCGCGGGGCACTCGTCGGGATGACGTCGGACATCGACGATCCCGGGCCGTACCCGGGGCGGGAGTCGAAGTCCCACGTCGGCATCGCAAGGTCGGGCGTGCAGGTGCTGCCGCCGGCCTTGCCGTTGGAGATGAGCTCGATCGTCGTGGCGATGGACACGGGGTTTCCTATCGGTTCCGCTGCTGGTGCTGATCGGCCCCGGTCTGCAGCGGGCCGTTGTCCGCGTAGGCCAGGTCGGGGTTCGAGCGGTACAGCCGAGCCGGACGGTGCCGGCCCCCGCTCGTGGTCTCGTCGGTCGGCAGGACCGCGTCGGTCTTCTCGACCTGCCGACGGAAGTTCGCGGGGTCGAGTGCTCGGCCGAGCACCGCCTCGTACACGCCGCGGAGTTCGGCGAGGGTGAACCGGTCACCGAGGAACGCCTGCGCGATCCGCGAGTACGACATCTTGTTGCGCAGCCGCCACAGGGCGTACTCGACGATGCGGTCGTGGTCGAAGGCGAGCGGCGGGTGCTCGTCGGCCAGGAACCACCGGACGTTCCAGTCGTCGGGCACGACGTTCGCCTCGTCCGGGTGCACGAGCGCCCAGTACACGATCGACACGACCCGGCTCGGGGAGCGTCCGACGTCGCCGAACGCGTAGAGCTGCTCGAGGTAGCGCGGCTGGACGTTCGTCGTCTCGCGCAGTCGGGCGGCCGCCGAGTCCTCGAGCCCCTCGTCGTCGCCGACCCAACCGCCGGGGAGCGCCCAGGATCCCTCGAACGGTTCGGCGACGCGACGCACGAGCGGCATCCACAGCGCCGGCGCACCGGTGTCGGGGTGCGGACGCAGCGCCACGATCACGGTGGAGACCGCGACGCGGATGCCTGGTTCGTCCATGAGGAAGATAGTGTCAATCTGACTCGAAGTGTTCGGGTTGGGATGACACTATCACTGCCGACGCGGCGCGCTCGTCACGAGCCGGAAACAGATCGTCACGGGGCCGAAAACTCCCGGGAGCACGCCGCGGTTAGCGTGGAGGGCATGACGACGGTGACGAGGGTGCATGCCGTGGTGTCGGGGACCGTCCAGGGGGTCGGCTTCCGGTACTGGACCGCTCGGAAGGCCGACGGGCTCGACCTGGTCGGCTACGCGAGGAACCTCTGGGACGGCACGGTCGAGGTCGAGGCCGAGGGCCCCTCGGTCGCGGTCGACTCGCTGATGGCGTACCTGCGCACCGGGCCGCCGTCGGCGACCGTGACCGACGTCTCCCTGCGGTCGGTCGTGCCGCACGGGGACGCCGACGGGTTCGCGATCCTGCACTGAGCGGACACGCCCGACGTCGCACGGGCACGTCGGGGGCGGCGCCGATCGTCCACCTGCGGACGTCGCCAGCGAAGCGGAATAATCCCATCCACTCAGGGAGTTGGCCTGTCTGCGCGCCCTGCGCCACACCCGTTCCACCCGTCGTGACCCACCAGGAGCACCCGCATGACCCAGGCCGTCGATTCCGCCCCCCGCACGGGAAGCGTCTCGCAGCCGTCCGCTGCCGAGACCCGACTCGTGATCGGGCTGCTGCTCGTCTCCGCGTTCGTCGTCATCCTCAACGAGACGATCATGGGCGTGGCGCTGCCCCGGCTCATGGACGACCTCGACATCAGCGCCGCGACCGGTCAGTGGCTGACCACCGGCTTCCTGCTCACCATGGCGGTCGTCATCCCGATCACCGGGTTCCTGCTGCAGCGGTTCAACACCCGCCCGGTGTTCGTCTGGGCCATGGGCCTGTTCTCGGTCGGCACGCTGATCGCCCTGCTCGCCCCCGGGTTCACGGTGCTGCTCATCGGCCGCATCGTGCAGGCCAGCGGCACCGCGATCATGATGCCGCTGCTCATGACGACGGTCCTGACCCTCGTCGACCCCGCGCACCGTGGCCGCATCATGGGCAACATCTCCATCGTCATCTCGGTCGCACCGGCGATCGGCCCGACGATCTCCGGCCTGATCCTCAACGCCTTCTCGTGGCGCTGGCTGTTCGGCTTCGTGCTGCCCATCGCGATCGCGGCGCTCATCCTCGGCATGGTCAAGGTGCAGAACGTCTCGACGCCGCGCAAGGCGCCGATCGACGTCGTCTCGGTGGTGCTCTCCGCCTTCGCGTTCGGCGGCATCGTCTACGGCCTGTCCAGCATCGGTGAAGCCGGCGCGACCGGTCCGCTCGTCCCGGTGACCGCCCTGGTCGTCGGCGCCGTCGCCCTCGCGGTGTTCATCGTCCGGCAGACGCGCCTGCAGCGCACCGACAGCGCCCTGCTCGACCTGCGCACGTTCCGCACCCGCGGCTTCACGGTGCCGATCGTCGCGATGGGTCTGAGCTTCATGGCGATGTTCGGCACGCTCATCCTGCTGCCCATCTACCTGGAGCGCGTCCTCGGGCTCGAGGTCCTGCAGGTCGGCCTGCTGCTGCTCCCCGGTGGTCTGCTGATGGGCCTGCTCTCCCCCATCGTCGGTCGCATCTACGACCGCCGCGGCCCGCGCGTGCTGCTCATCCCCGGATCGATCATCGTCAGCGCCGTGCTCTGGGCGCTCTCCACCGTCGGCGTCGACACGAGCGTGTGGTTCGTCCTCGGTGCGCACGTGGTGCTGAGCATCGGGCTGGCCCTGACCTTCACGCCGCTGTTCACCGCGGCGCTCGGCGGGCTGCCCCCGAAGCTGTACTCGCACGGCAGCGCGGTGCTCGGCACGGCGCAGCAGCTCGCCGGTGCAGCGGGCACCGCCCTCTTCGTCACGCTGCTGACGATCGGTGCGGCCACCGCCGTCGAGGGCTCCGGTGCCCGTGGGGTCCAGGTGGCCACCGCGTCGGGCGTCGGCACCGCCTTCATGGTCGGTGCGATCATCTCGCTGTTCGGCATCCTGGCGTCGGTGTTCGTCCGCCGACCCGAGGTGCCCGAGGGCGCACCGACGCCCCCGCCCGTGCACTGACCGACGGACCCCGCCGGGCGCCGACCCCGTGACGGGGACCGGCGCCCGGCTCACACCCGGCTCGCACCGGGCGCTGGACTGCGTGGCAGGGTGGGCGCCATGCGGTCGACGACGAGCGAGCTCAACTGGTCCGGCACGGTCACGTACACGGCCGAACGGGTCGTCCGTCCGTCGTCGATCGACGAGGCCGCCCAGGTCGTGGCGGACGCCGAACGGGCGCACGGACTCGGCACCCGGCACTCCTTCAACGACGTCGCAGACTCCCCGGGCGTCCTGCTCGACCTGACCGGGATCCCCACCGACCTGGTCGTCGACGCCGAGCACCGCACGGTGACGCTCGGTGCCGGCACCCGGTACGGCGACGTCGCGTCCGACATCGACCGCGCCGGGTTCGCCCTGCACAACACCGGATCACTGCCCCACATCTCCGTCGGGGGCGCGGTCGCGACCGGTACCCACGGCTCCGGCACGGCGCTGGGGTCACTCGCCACCGCCGTGCGCGCGTTCGAAGTGCTCGGTCCGGACGGCTCCGCCCGGACGATCGACCGGACGGACCCCGGGTTCGACGGTGCGGTGCTGCACCTCGGCCTGCTCGGCATCGTGACCCGGGTGACCCTCGACGTCGAGCCCACCTACCGGATGCGTCAGGACGTCTACGGCTCGATCCCCTGGGACACCTTCACCGCGAACGTCGCCGAGGTGCACGCCGCCGCGTACTCGGTGTGCGCGTACACGGTGTTCGGCGACGCGATCACCGAGGTCCTGGTGAAGTCGCGCGTGCCCGACGGCGCCGAGGACGTGCCGGTTCCGGACGTGCTGGCCGGGGCACCCCGCCTGCACGGCACCCCCGGTGACGACCACCGGACCGCGCGCGACGGCTCCGTCGGCCCGTGGTGGGACCGGCTGCCGCACTTCCCGATCGGGTCGGTCCCGAGCCACGGGTCCGAAGTGCAGAGCGAGCACTTCGTCCCGCTCCGGCACGCGGCTGGAGCCCTCGACGCGCTCCGAGGACTGGCGGACCGGATCCAGCCGCACCTGCACGTCTGCGAACTCCGGACGATGGCCGCGGACGACCTCTGGCTCAGCCCGACCCAGGGCGAGGACGTCCTCTGCATCGCGTTCACCTGGCAGAAGCACCCGGCCGAGGTCGCCGCGGTCCTGCCCGACCTGGAGGCCCGGCTCGCGCCCTTCGACGGCCGACCGCACTGGGGCAAGATGAGCTCGCTCGACCACGCGGCGATCGCCGCGCTGTACCCGCGGCTGGCGGACTTCCGCGACCTCGTCGCCCGGGCCGACCCGGGTCGGACGTTCGCATCCGCGTTCGGCGAGCGGGTGCTCGGGACCTGACCCGGGCCTCCAGGCCGCGCAGCGCCGCGCAGTGCAGGCAGCGCCGCGCAGCGCAGCGCAGCGCTGCCGTTGCCCCGCCGGAGGTCAGATCGACGTGAACGCGAGCGGCGTGATCGTCCGCGTCTCACCGTCCCAGTGCCGGACACCGCCCACGTCCAGCGTCTCCGGCAGCGCCACGGCACGCAGCGCCGCGACCGCCCGTGGCAGGTCCTCGTCGCGCACCCGGCGGGCCAGCGTGACGTGCGGCGACCAGTGCCCGGGCACCGACGTCTCGACGCCGCCGGGCGCGATCGCGTGCACCTCGTCGTGGAAGGTGGTGAGCGCCGTGTCGAGGACCACCGCGCGCACGAGCACCGAACGGCCGGCGCCCGCGGGGAAGAGCAGCAGCCCGCCCAGCCGGATCGACGTCGGGACCGAGGTGCGGAACCCGGCGGGCACGGGCAGCGTCTCCCCGGCGGCCAGGGTGACGTGCGGCGCGTTCGACGGGGACGGGTGTCGTCCCAGGCTCGGCAGGTCGGCGTCGATCAGGGCCTGCCAGGCCGACCGCACGGCGGCGTCCGACTCCGGGCCGAGGACGAGTTCGATGCTGCGCACGGTCCGAGTCAACCAAGTCGTGTCGGGACGCGTCCTGCGACGCACGCGGCACGGGTCGAGTGCTGCGTAACACGACGGAACGGAACTCGCTCCGGCGGTGGGGCGCAGGTCACACTCGTCTCCACGCCGCGGACCACCGCGGCTCCCCCGCACGCACGGCCCACGAGGAGCACCAGCATGTCCGCAGCCCCAGCACTGCCCGAGAAGCCGAAGGGCAAGCGTCCGATCGGCTGGATCGTCGCCGCCGCGATCGTCGTCGTGGCCATCGTCGTCGCCGTGGTCGTCGGAGCCCTGCGCTCCGGCAGCGACGGTGCCGGTGCCGCCGGCGACGCCGCGCCGAAGACCGTCACGATCGGTGTCTCGGACAAGTCGCTCGGCTACTGGAGCACGTACACGAAGCTGGCGAAGGAGAAGCTCAACGTCACGGTCAAGCTGACGAACTTCTCGGACTACTCGCTGCCGAACCCCGCGCTCAAGGACGGCCAGCTGGACATCAACCAGTTCCAGCACATCCAGTACCTGGCGGACTACAACGTCACGTCCGACGACGACCTGCAGCCCATCGGCTCCACCGCCGTGTACCCGCTGCCGCTCTACGCGACGAAGTACGACAAGCCGTCCGAGCTGCCCGCGAACGCGAAGGTCGCGATCCCGAACGACTCGATCAACCAGGCCCGTGCGCTCCTGATCCTGCAGGCGGCGGACCTGATCACGCTCAAGGACGGTGGCTCGGCGTTCTCCACCGCGGACGACATCGAGACGAAGAAGGTCGACGTCCAGCCCCTCGACGCCTCGCAGACCGCGAACGCGCTGCAGCAGGGCTCCGTCGCCGCCGCCGTCGTGAACAACAACTTCGCCACCGCGGCCGGCCTGCCGATCTCGGACGCGATCTACCAGGACGACCCCTCGAGCGCAACCGCTGCCCCGTACGTGAACGTGTTCGCCGTCCGCGACGAGGACAAGGGCAACAAGACCTACCTCGAGCTGGCGGAGCTGTTCCAGGACGACGCCGTGCAGAAGGCCTTCGCGAAGGACCTGCCCGAGGCCGTCGCCCGCGACGAGAGCGCCTCGAAGCTGCAGGACGAGCTCGCCCAGGTCGAGCAGGACGCGAAGGCGGCCAAGCAGTAGTGCCGGTCCTCGTCGAACTCCGCGGCGTCTCGAAGCACTACCGCCGCGCCGACACCGGCGAGACCGTGGTGGCCGTCGAGGACGTCTCCCTGGACGTGCACCAGGGAGAGGTCCTCGGCGTCATCGGGTACTCCGGTGCCGGCAAGTCCACCCTGGTCCGCCTGGTCAACGCACTCGAGCTGCCGAGTTCCGGCACGGTCACCGTCGCGGGCCGCGAGCTGACGGCGATCCCCGAGCGGGACCGCCGTCTGGCACGTCGGAACATCGGGATGATCTTCCAGCAGTTCAACCTGTTCCGGTCCCGCACGATCGCCGGCAACGTCGCGTACCCGCTCAAGGTCGCCGGTGTGCCGAAGGTCGAGCGGGACCGCCGTGTCGCCGAGCTGCTCGACTTCGTCGGCTTGCTCGAGCGTGCCCACGCCTACCCGGAACAGCTGTCCGGCGGCCAGAAGCAGCGCGTCGGCATCGCCCGCGCCCTGGCGGCGTCGCCCGACCTGCTGCTCGCCGACGAGGCCACCAGCGCCCTGGACCCGGACACCACGTCCGAGGTGCTCGCGCTGCTGCGCCGGGTGAACCGGGAGCTCGGCGTCACGATCATCGTCATCACGCACGAGATGGACGCCGTCCGGCAGATCGCCGACCGGGTCGCCGTGATGGAGCAGGGCCGGGTCGTCGAGGTCGGGGATGTCTACGACGTGTTCTCCGCACCGAAGACCGGTGCCGCGCAGCGCTTCGTCCGCACCGCGCTGCACGACCGGCCCTCACCCGAGACGCTCCGGCGTCTCCGGGACCGACACCCGGGTCGGCTCGTCACGGTGCAGATCACCGACGAGGCCGGGCTGCAGAACCGCATCGACGCCGCGTTCCGCGCCGCCGGGGTCACCGCAGAGCTGGTCTACGGCGGGGTCGGCGAGATCCGGGAGCGTCGGATCGGCTCGCTCACCTACGAGCTGAGCGCAGCGGGCGGCGCGTCCGGCGGGCCCGGAGTGCCCAGCGGGCCCGGAGTGCCCAGCGGGCCCGGAGCGTCCGGCGGGCCCGGGGTGGCCGGCGGTTCCGACGCCATCGACCGGGCGATCGCCGCGCTCCGCGCCGACGGCGTCACGACCGACGAGGAGGCCGCCGCGTGAACAACAACTCGTTCCAGAGCGTGATCGACACGTTCGACGTCTTCCTCGCAGCGATCCGCGACACCATCGTGATGTCGCTGATCTCGCTGGTCATCGCCGGGGTCATCGGCCTCGCGCTCGGCCTGCTGCTCTACGCGACCCGGCCGGGCAACGTGCTCGGCAACCGCACCGCGTACACGGTGCTCAACGTGTTCGTGAACCTGATCCGCCCGATCCCGTTCGTGATCTTCCTCGCCGCGATCGCCCCGTTGTCGCGGGTCGTCGTGCAGACCACGATCGGCGTCCCCGCGGTGACCTTCGCGATCTCGCTGGCCGCGGCCTTCGCGGTGTCCCGGATCGTCGAGCAGAACCTGCTGTCGGTCGACCCGGGCGTCGTCGAGGCGGCTCGGGCCTCGGGCGCGCACCCCGTCTCGATCCTGCTGACCGTGCTCATCCCCGAGGGTCTCGGCCCCCTGATCCTCGGCTACACGTTCATCTACATCGGCATCGTCGACATGACGGCGCAGGGTGCGTTGATCGGTGGCGGCGGCCTCGGCGAGTACGCGATCACCTACGGCTCGCAGCGCTACGACTGGTGGGTGGTCTACGTCTCGGTGGCGGCGATCGTCGTCATCGTGCAGCTCGGCCAGTTCATCGGCAACCGCTTGGCGCGGGCGACCCTGCGCCGCTGACCCGCGGTCGCGGGCTCTGCGGGCGACCGCCTGGAGGCCCGGTACCGGTCCACGAGACCGGCACAGGGCCTCCAGTGCGTTGCGGGCTGAACGGGCGCGCCCAGCGTCGTCCGCCGAGCGGTCACGACTCCCCGCTCACGTCCGCCGGCTGGTCGCGCCCCCGGAACGCGGCGTCGACACGCCCGACCGCCCACCACCGAGCGGTCACGACTCCCCGCTCACGTCCGCCGAGGTCGCACGAACCGTCGCCCGCCGGGCCGCCAGCCGACACTTCGTGACCAGCCGGCGGCACACCCGCGGCAGGTCGCACCCTCGGAACGCGACACCGACACGCCCGACCGCCCACCGCCGAGCGGTCATGACTCCCCGCGCGCGACCGCCGAGGTCGCACGAACCGTCGCCCGCCCGGCCGCCAACCGACACTTCGTGACCAGCCGGCGGCACACCCGCGGCACGTCGCGCACCCGGCCGCCAGCCGACACTTCGTGACCAGCCGGCGATGCGCGCGCTGCAGGTCGCGCCCCCGGAACGCGACGCCAACACGCCCGACCGCCCACCACCGAGCGGTCGCGACTCCCCGCTCACGTCCGCCGCGGGCGCACGAACCGTCGCCCACCCGGCCGCCAACCGACAGTTCGTGACCAGCCGGCCATGCGCGCGCGGCATGTCGCGCGACCGCGGTAGCCAGCGGCCAGCGCCTGAGGGCACCCGGTCAGGCGGCGGGAGCCTCGACGGTGGTGACGGCGCCGGTCTCGCCCGGGTGCTCGTAGTGCGCTCGCACCAGGATCGGACGGTGGTCGGAGATGCCCGCCGGCAGGGTCTCGACGCCGGCGATGTGCAGCCCGACGCTCGTCGCGAAGTCGAAGTGGCCCGTGAACTTTCGGTAGCGCAGGTACGTCGGCTGGTCGGACAGCGACAATGCAAACCCGCCCTGCTCGATCTTGCGACGCAGGTTCGTCTGGAACCACGGGTAGTTGAAGTCGCCGACCATGACCGCGGGGACGTCCTTCGCGAGCTCGCGCAGGAACTGGTGCGCCGCCTCGATCTGCTTGCGGCGCAGGGAGTTCGTCGCGGTCAACGGTGAGGCGTGGAACGACGCGACGACGACCTCGGCGTCGGCCTCGGTGTCGCGCAGGTGCATCGCGATGAGCCGTTCGTGCGCGGGTGCGAGGACCCGGTCGTGCAGCGACTTCTGCAGCGAGTGGATGCTGAAGTCCTGCACCTCGAAGCGGTCGTCGCGCTTGTAGATCGCGAGCCCGAGTCGGTTGGTGCGGGTCGACGCGGCGAGCGACAGGCCGCCGATCGACGGAGCGAGGTCGTTGCTGTCGCACTCCTGCACGCACAGGACGTCGGCGTCGGATGCCTCGGCCAGTGCGGCGAGCTCGCCGTTGGCGGTGTGCTCGCGGAGGTTGTAGCTGACGACACGGAGCTGCGTGGGCTGCACGGTCTGGTCCGATGCGATCGTGCTCTGCTGCTCTGGCGCGGCCATGCTGCCTTCCTGTCCGGGTGTTCCGGTCACCCTGCCGCGGTCACCGTACTCGGGTACCGCGGACGGTTGCTGAGACTGTAACGCCTGCCGGGTTTCGTCCGTGTGACCGTGACGGAAACGGACAGCGGCGGGATCAGGCGCGGACACGGCGGACCGGACGGACGGTGTCGCCCGCTGAGCGACTCATCAGGATGCCCTCGACGCAGGCGACCACGAGCAGGGCGGCGATGACCCAGAAGGCCACCGTGTACGGTCCGTCGCCCCCGAGCCCCGAGGCCGCGCGGATGACCACCGCGGCGACGGCGACCCCGAAGCCCGCGGCGGTCTGCTGCAGGGTCGACGACAGCGTGTTCGCCGGGGTCATGTCTGCTTGCTCGACGTCGGCGAAGGCGATGGTGTTGTAGGCCGTGAAGCCGACGGAGCGAGCAGCACCGCTGACGACGAGCAGCACGGCGAGCAGCCAGAACGGGGTGTCCTCGGTCATGAACGCCATCGCGACCACGGTCAGCGCGGCGATGGCCGACGACACGATGATCACCGGGCGGTAGCCCCACCAGCGCAGGAACGGGGTCGTCATCGGCTTGATGCCGAGGTTGCCGACGAACACCCAGAGCACCGCTGACCCGGCGAGCACGGCGCTCCAGCCCCAGGCGTCCTGGAACAGCAGCGGGAGCACGAACGGCACCGCGGACACCGCCAGACGGAACAGGCTGCCGCCGGCGTGCGACACCCGGAACGTCTCGAGCCGGAACGCGTCGAGCCCCATGATCGGGTGCGGCGCCCGACGGAAGTGCCGGATCGCGAACCAGCAGCAGACGGCTCCGACGACACCGGACACGACGACGGCCAGGACCGGGATGACGTCGAGTGCGAGCAGGGACGCCATCACGACGAGCGAGCCGAGCCCGACGCAGGCGAGCAGCGACCCGAACCAGTCGAACGGCACCCGCTGCGCCGCACGCTCCTGCGGGACGAGCACCAGGGCGGCGACGAACGCGATGACGCCGAGCGGGATGTTGATGAGGAAGATCCAGTGCCACGACAGCGTCTCGACGAGCACGCCGCCGATGAACGGCGCGATGATCGGGGCGGCGAGGGCCGGCCAGGTCAGGATGGCGATGGCGGTGACGAGTTGTTCGCGCCCGGCGCTCCGGAGCACGACGAGCCGGCCGACGGGCACCATGAGCGCTCCGCCGAGGCCCTGCAGGATGCGCCACAGCGTCAGCTCCACCAGCCCGGTCGACAGCGCGCACAGTGCGGACGCGATCGTGAACAGCGCGATGGCCCCGGCGAAGACGGTCCGCGAACCGATCCGGTCGGTGAGCCAGCCGGACACCGGGATGAACACCGCGAGGGTGACGAGGTAGGCGGTGATCGCGACACCGACCGCGGCGGAGTCGACTCCGAGGTCACGCCCCATCGCCGGCGCGGCGGTCGCCAGGATGGTGCCGTCCAGCAGCTCCATGAAGTAGGCCCCGGCCACCAGCACGGCGACCGCAGTGCTGCCCGTCCGTCGTCTGGGTGTCGTCGCCGTCGTCGTCATCGCCCATCGAGACTATGCCCGCGGACGTCCCTGTCGTCACGACGTCGCCCGTCCCCACGCGGAACCAGGCGTCTGGACGGCGCGTGGAACGAGCCACCCACCGCACTCGGCACCGGCCGTCCACCGGGCGCGAGGTGGGATGCACGACGCAGGTCGGACCTCCAGGCGCGGTTCGGGGCGATCCTCACGCTCGGGCCGACTACCCTGGCCGGGTGCCGACCCGACCACCCGAACGCCGAGGAACTCGCGCGTGAGCCGCACCGACAGTGCCGGCGTGCTCGCCGGACGGTGGTCCGCCGGCCGACGGCGTGCCCTCGACACCGTGACGTCGCTGCCGGCGTGGGCGGCGGTCCTGCTCGTCTGGACCGGCGGCCGGGTGCTGTCCACACTGTGGCTCGCGCTCGCGTACCCGCTCATCGGTCGTGCCCTGCCGGACAACGCGATCTGGGGCAACGAACACGGGTTCGGCGCGTTCCTGGTCGCCTGGGACGGGCAGTACTACGAGCAGATCTCGCTGCACGGCTACCCGGATGCCCTGCCCCTCGACGCTGCCGGCAACGTCGCCCAGAACGCCTGGGCCTTCCTGCCGGCGTTCCCCTTCACCATCCGGGCGCTGACGGCCTCGACCGGGGTGCCCTTCGACCTCGGCGCACCGCTGGTCGCGATCGTCGCCGGCCTGCTCGCCACCTTCTTGCTGCACCGGCTGGTGCGGGACCGGGCGGGGCACGCAGCGGCGATGTGGGCGGTCTTCTTCTTCAGCTGCGGTCCGTTGTCGTTCCTGCTGCAGGTCGGGTACGCGGAGAGCATGTTCCTCGTGTTGTCGTTCGGGGCGCTGCTCGCGCTGGAACGTCGGCGGTACGCCCTCCTGACCGCACTCGGGGTCGCCGCGGCGTTCACCCGCCCGGGCGCCCTGGCGATCCCGCTCGTGCTCGGCGTCGTCGCGCTCGTCCGGTGGGTCCGGGCGCGGCGGGAGACCGGCCGCGTGTTCGAGGGCTTCCCGCTCCGCGAGCAGGTCGGGGTCGTCGCCGCCGGCCTGACCATGGTCGCCGCCGGACTCGCCTGGCCGGTGATCGCCTCGCACGTCACCGGGACGCCGAACGCGTACCTGGAGACGGAGATGTCCTGGTGGGTGAACTTCATCGGCCGGGTGGACTTCGTGCCGCTGACGCCGTGGTTCCTCATCGCGGGCCGCTGGCTCGGCGTGGGCGGGATCCTGATCGTGGTGTTCCTGCTCGTCGCGTACCCGCTCTGGCTGCTAAGGAAGTCGACGCGCCGGCTCGGACCCACGACGGTGCTGTACTCGGCCGGGTACGCGCTGTACGTCTTCGCGGTGTCGTTGCCGATGGCCTCGACCCCGCGGCTGCTCATGCCGCTCGCGCCGCTGTTCGGGTCGCCCGAGCTGGTCGCGAAGCCCTGGATGCGGTGGACGCTCGTGTCTGCGGCGTTGGCGGGGCAGCCGGTGCTGGTCGCGGTGCTCTGGTTGCTCGGCCCGCCGTGAGCAGCTGACGCGCAGACCGGGCTGGTCTTCGCGCGACGCCGGCGTCTCGTCGCGGCAGGACGCCGTCGTCTCGTCACGACGCCGTCAGGTGCGCAGGACGCCCCCGAATCCGGCGGCGTCATGCGCGCGAGGCGGCGCCACAGCACTACGACGGCGTCAGCGCACCAAGCCGGCGCCACAGCACCGCCCCGCACCGGGCCGGCCCCACCACGCCGTCAGAGCCTCAGAGCTCGAGCGTCCCGTGGTCGCCCGTGTCCGGCTGGCTCTGCTTGCCGAGTGCCGCCTTGAACATCTGCACCAGGCTGCCGACCGGCCCGGTGTCCTGGGTCCAGTACTCGACCGAGACCCCCTCGACCGTCAGGAGCCGGATCGTCGGGTCCTGACGCCCCTCCGGGAACCACGCTTCGGCGAACGGCGACCACAGCTCGTCGACGACGGAGTCGTCCTGGGTCACGGTCGCGGTCCCGGCGATGGACAGGTACCCGCCCTGCGACTCGATCGAGACGTTGACGTGCGGGTTCCGCGCGATGTCCTCGACCTTCTCGCTGCCGTCCTGCACCAGGAACCGCAGGGTCCCGTGGAACGTCTTGTCCTGCACCGCGAGGGGCCTGGCGTGCAGGTTCCCGTCCTCGCTCACCGTGGTGAGCAGTGCCGTGTGGGCGCCGTGGACGATGTCCGAGATCGCGGCGCGCTGCTCCGTCTGTGTGTCGGTCATGGTGCTCCTTTGCGTCATGCGCCCCGATCCGCCCGACGTGCGACCGTCGGTTCACGGGGCCGTACCGTTCCGACCAGTGTGCCCCTCCGGCGCTGGACGCGTCAGCCCCGCGCGTCGAGGTGGTCCGGTCGAGGTCGGCCTGGAGGCCCGGCGCACCTCCGCCTCGCCGCCCCCGCCCCGGCAGATCCCGGCCGTCGGGCCGCACATGCGTGTGCAGGATGCGACACCACACGCGTCGATCGACAGGTGGAACGTCGTTGCATGCACACGCACCGGATGCGTGTGCATCAAGCGATCGGACACGAGTCGTTCGACACGTGCATCGTCGGAACATGCACACGCACGGAACCGACTCCCGGCCGGCCGGGCTCAGACGGGTTCGCGGATGGTGGTCTCGACGTCGACGACCTGCGGGATCTTCGGCATCGAGGCGAAGCCGAACGCCACGGGCGGGTCGAGCGGCGCAAGGTCCCCCAGGGACTCCCCCGCCCAGGTGCCGCGCACACCGGTGACGTCGTGCGCCCCGGTCACGCCGTAGTACTCGCGGCGGCCGTTGCCCGCCGAGCCCGCGGTGCCGGAGCCCGGCGCGAGCAGGCGCGCCACGGGGTCGATCGCAGCGAGCCAGCGCGGGTCTCGGGCGATCGGCTTCGGCACGATGCGCAGGATCCGGCCGAGCGGCGAGATCCCGCCGACGTCGATCGAGGCCTCCAGCGCACCGGCGCTCAGTTCGAGGCCGCGGGCGGTGCGGCGGGCGTGGACGTCCACGACCGAGACCGTGTCGAAGCGGTAGGTGCCGGAGACGTACGCGGCGACGATCTCGTCCGGGGCGAGCAGCACGCTGGTGCCGTCGGGGAGCTCGAGGAACACGTCCGTGAACGGCCCGAACGGTGAGCGGTCCCACATGCCGACGACGATGCGGACGCCCGAGGTCGTGCCGACGCCCATGATCCGCCCGCGGAACCGGCGCTCGACGACGGAGTCGGAGGCGTGACCAGGAACGGGACCGGAGGCGTGGTCGGGGTGTGACGACATGTCCTGGACCGTACCCGCGGCCCCCGTGAGCCGATCTCGGTGGCCGCCCCGGACCTCCCGGCCGTTGCCCGCGCGCCGCGCTGCCCGCCGGAACCCGAACGCACGACACCGGTGCTCACGCTCCGAACACCCGCGAAGGGTGGTGCGGAGTGCGAACACCGGTGTTTTGCGGACCCGGACCGGGACCGGGACGGCGTCCGTCAGGCGACGGGGACGGGCTGCGCCAGCAGCTCGCGGACGCGGGGCGCGACCTCGGAGCCGTAGAGCTCGATCGACCGCATCATGTCGGCGTGCGGCAGGCGACCCGTCGCGTACCGCATGTCGAAGCGCGAGGCGCCGAGGATCCGCATGTTGCGTGCGACCTTGCGGGCGACGGTCTCCGGCGAGCCGACGTAGAGCGACCCGCCGGCCGACAGGCTCGCCCGGTACCCGGCGACGTCGAGGGGCGGCCAGCCGCGCTCCCGGCCGAGCTGGTCGGTGACGGCCTTGTGGTACGGCCAGTACCGCTCGGCGGCCTCTTCGTCGGTGGCCGCCACGAAGCCCGGCGAGTGCATCGCGATGGGCTGCTGCGGCAGGTCGAGCTGCGCGAGGGCCTGGCGGTACAGGCGCGAGAAGGGGGCGAACTGTGCCGGCTGCCCGCCGATGATGGCGAGGAAGAGCGGCATCCCGTAGGACGCGGCACGGATGACCGACTGCGGGGACCCGCCGACACCGATCCAGGTCGGGATGGCGCCGTGCTCGAGCTTCGGGAAGACGTCCTGGTCGACCAGGCCCGCGCGCTTGGTGCCGGACCAGGTGACGGCGTCGCCGCCGCGCAGGGCCGCCCAGAGCTGGAGCTTCTCCTCGAACAGGACCTCGTAGTCGCTCAGCTCGTAGCCGAACAGGGGGAACGACTCGGTGAAGGAGCCGCGGCCCAGGATGACCTCGGCGCGGCCGTTCGACAGCGCGTCCACGGTGGCGAAGCGCTCGTAGACACGGACGGGGTCGTCGGAGGACAGCACCGTGACCGCCGAGCCGATGCGGATGCGCTCGGTGCGGGCGGCGATGGCGGCGAGGACGACCTCGGGGGCACTCACGACGAAGTCGGCGCGGTGGTGCTCCCCGACGCCGATGAAGTCGACGCCGACCTGGTCGGCGAGGACGGCCTGGTCGACGACGTCGCGGATGCTCTGCGCGTCGGACTGCAGGCTGCCGTCGGCGCGTTCGGTGACGTCGCCGAAGGTGTCGAGGCCGAGCTGCAGGGGCCCGACCCGATCGGGTGCGGGCGGCGGGACGTCCGACGGACGGTCGGTGCCGAATGCGTTGCTCATGGTGTCCTCCTGATCGCATTTCCATGCGTTTGCATCAATGTAGCACGATGCGCCCCAGCGCGCACGGGGTGGGCGACCGGTCCGGCACGGCCCAGGCCGGGGTCGGCGACCGGTCCTGCACAGGCCCGGCCGGGGTCGGCCAGCCCGGACGAGTACGGTCACCCGCATGCCGAACCTCCCCGACCAGACCGGACGCCGCATCGTCGTCACCGGATCCAACAGCGGCACCGGACGAGAGGCCGCCCTGCGCCTCGCCGGAGCCGGCGCCAGCGTCGTGCTCGCCGTCCGCAGCACCGAGAAGGGCGAGTCCGCCGCCTCCGGCATCCGCGCCGCCCACCCCGGCGCCGACGTGGAGGTCCGCGAACTCGACCTCGCCGACCTGGCCAGCGTCCGCCGCTTCGCGAGCGGCATCGTGGACGAGGAACGTCCGATCGACGTCCTGGTCAACAACGCCGGCGTGATGGCCCCGCCGGAGCGCTTCGAGACCGTCGACGGTTTCGAGCTGCAGTTCGGCACGAACTTCCTCGGCCCGTTCGCCCTGACGAACCTGCTGCTGCCGTCGCTGCTCCGCGCCGGGACAGCCCGGACCGGTGCACCCCTGGCCGAGGCACCCCGTGTCGTGACGATGTCGAGCCTCGCCGCGATCCCCGGCCGGATCCGCTTCGCCGACCTGCAGTGGGAGCGCGGCTACAACGGCTGGCGTGCCTACGCGCAGTCGAAGCTCGCCGACCTGCTCCTCGCGCTGCACCTGCATCGCCTGACGGTCGAGGCCGACGTGCCCCTGGTCAGCACCGCCGCCCACCCCGGCTACACCCGGACGAACCTGCAGGCCGCCGGGCGCTCGCTCGGTCGGTCGAAGCCGGTGCGGTCGAGCAACCGCGCGCTGCCCTTCACCCAGGCCGTCGAGCAGGGCACCGAACCGCTGCTCTACGCGGCGGTCGGCCCGAACGCCGTGGGTGGCGCGTACTACGGGCCCTCCGGTCCGTTCGGCATGACCGGTCCGACCACCACCGTGTCGATCCCGGGCTCTGCGCGGAGCGCCGACCTCGCCCGCTCGCTCTGGGCGGTCGCCGAGGACCTCACCGGGACGCGCCCGCCGCTCTAGCCGAGACGCCGTCGTCTCCCCAGGACGCCTCCAGCTCCACGAGACGCCGCCGAATCCGGAGGCGTCTCGCGCACCTGGCGGCGCCTGACAGGCACACCGGCGTCTCGCGCGCTCGAGAACGCAGGGACAGGCGGACGGGAGGCCCGTGGTCGCGCCACCACGGGCCTCCCGTCCGGTGGGGAGCGCACGCTGCACGCCGGCGTCATCCCGAGACGCCCCGGAACGCACGAGACGCCGCCGTTTTCGGCGGCGTCTCGGCGAGACACCGGCGTCTCGCAACGGGCGCGGGGCGCAGCCGGGAGGCCCGGGTCGGATCCGGCACGTCGAGCGCGTCAGGCGCGGTGCAGCTCCACCGACCCGTCCAGCCGACCGGGTTCGGTCAGCCGGGCGTGCTGCAGGACGGTGCGGTCCGGAGCTATCGCTGCCGCGACGATCGACAGCGTCGTCATGTGCCCCTCGGTCTCGTGCACGTCGCGGAGGATCGCGTCGGGGTGGTCGCTCGGCAGCGCTGCGGACTCCGCCAGCACGCCGAACCAACCACCCCACCCGTCCCCGGCGTCGGTACCGGCGTCCACGGTGCGGAGTTCGTCGAAGGGGCCGAGCACCGGCGGGCCGGTCGGCGCGTCGACCGAGCGGAAGGCCTCGAGCCACCGACCGATGCGCGGTGCCGCGGGGTCGTCCGCCGCACCGTGGGTGACCATGTGGACGCCGGGACCGAGCTCGGTGGTGCGGACCCGATCGCCGTCCCAGGTCAGCACCGAGGCGCCCTCGGCCGTGGCGCGCACCAGGTTGAAGGCCCGGGTGGTCGGCAGCGTGCCATCGTGTCCGGGCAGCAGGTCGTCGGCGACGGCGTCCACCGGCACCACCCCGCGGGTCGTCCAGGTCCCGTCGGCGCTCGCGACGGGTTCGGCGCGGTTGAGCACCACGGCCAGTCCGGCACGGTCGGACGCGGCGAGCCAGGCTCCGCCGGCGGAACGGTCACGGACACCGCGGACCTCGGGGTCGCGGTCCGGCCACCACGCGGCGGGCGGGTCCCACGGGCGTTCGGGCGACTCGTCCCGCAGGGCCAGGACGGTGACGGGCCACGCGGACCCGGGGTCGACGCGGACGACGACGGTGCACATGCCGTCGATCCTCGCACGTGGCCCCGGTAGCGTGAGCCAGGTGAACGCAGCAGCAGAGCGCGCCCTGACCGTCATCGTGGGGATCACCGGGGGCATCGCCGCCTACAAGGCCGTGGGGGTCGTCCGCGACCTGGTCAAGCGTGGCCACGACGTGCACGTCGTCCCGACCGAGGGCGCGCTGCGCTTCGTCGGTCTGCCCACGCTCGAGGCCCTCAGCCGCAACCCCGTCACCACGAGCGTGTGGGACGACGTCGCCGAGGTGCGCCACGTCGCGCTCGGTCGCCGGGCGGACCTGGTCGTCATCGCCCCCGCCACCGCGGACTCGCTGGCCCGGATGGCGCACGGCCTGGCGAGCGACCTGCTCGGTACGACGCTGCTCGCGACCGAGGCACCCGTCGTCGTCGCCCCCGCGATGCACCCGCAGATGTGGGAGCACCCCGCGACCCGGGCGAACGTCGCCACGCTGCGTGACCGCGGCGTCCACCTGGTCGGACCGGTCGTCGGCGCGCTCACCGGCGACGACGCGGGCATCGGACGGATGGCGGAGCCCGAGGACATCGTCGTCGCGGCACTCGCGGTGCTCGACGAGCACCCCGCCCCGGCCGGCCGCCGCGGTGGGGGGACCAGCACGGGCGCGGGGACCGGGGCCCGCGGTGAACAGGGGGACCTGGCCGGCGTCCGCGTCGTCGTCAGCGCCGGCGGCACCCGCGAACCCTTCGACCCGGTGCGGTTCGTCGGCAACCGCTCCAGCGGCCGCCAGGGCATCGCGATCGCCGCCGAAGCCGTCCGTCGTGGCGCGTCCGTGACCCTCGTCGCCGCGAACGTGGACGGCTCGCTGACCGCCGGACTGGACGCGACGGTGGTGCCCGTGGGGTCCGCGCTCGAACTCGCCGACGCCGTGCACGCGGCCGCCGCCGAGGCCGACGTCGTCGTGATGACCGCAGCGGTCGCCGACTACCGACCGGCCGAGGTGCACTCCGAGAAGCTCAAGAAGGACGCGCAGGGCGAGCGCATGACGCTCGAGCTGGTGCGGAACCCGGACGTGCTCGCCGACCTCGTCGCAGCACGGCGGACCGGGCAGGTCATCGTCGGGTTCGCCGCCGAGACCGAACCCGACCGCGATGCCCGGGTCGAACTCGGGCGCGCCAAGATCGGCCGGAAGCCCGCGGACCTGCTCGTCGTGAACCACGTCGGCTGGTCGGCCGGCTTCGAACGCGAGGAGAACGCGATCGAGGTCCTGGTCCCCGGTGGCCAGGTCGTCCGCGAGACCTCCGGCACGAAGGCCGAGGTGGCGACGGCGGTCCTCGACCTCGTCGCGACCGCACTGACGTGAACGCGCACTGCCGTGCGTGCGCACTGAACTGAGCCGCGCCTCCGGCTGCTTCCGAGGACGAGCGGGCACGATGGGCACATGCGACGACGTGAGCGGATCCGACGTGCCAACCGCACTGCCACCATCCTGGCAGTGGCCCTCGGCGGGGCGGGTGCCATGCACTTCCTGCGCCCCACCCACTTCGACCGGATCGTGCCGGAGGCCCTGCCGCCGCGGCTGACCACGCTGGCCTCCGGCGTGGCCGAGCTCGGGATCGCCGCGGGGCTCGCGTTCCCCGCGACCCGCCGCGCTTCGGGCTGGGCTGCGGCGGCACTGTTCGCGGCGGTGTTCCCGGCGAACCTGAAGATGGCGAACGACCTGCTCGAGCACCCCACCTCGAGCCGGGCGATGCGGCTGGTCGGGGTCCTGCGGCTCCCCCTGCAGCTGCCGCTGGTCCTCTGGAGCATCCGGGTCGGTCGGCACGCGCCGAAGCCGTGACCCAGCCGTCGTGGACCCGCGCGGCGGTGCCGTTGCTGCACCGCCCGGTCACCCAGCACGCGTGGGAGGACATCGTCTTCGCGCACTGGCGGCACGACCCGGCGTCGCTGCGGCGGCTCGTGCCGCGCGGCACCCACCCGGACGTCGTCGACGGCAGCGCCTGGGTGGGACTGTCGGCGTACGTGTTCCGTGAGACCCGGGTCCCGCCGTTCCCGTCCGCCGGGCGGCTCGGCACCATGACCGAGGTCACAATCGAGGTCCTGACGGTCGACGACCAGGGACGGCGCGGGGTGACCTACCGCACGGTCGACACCGCGAACGTGCCCGCCATCGTGGCGGCGCACGCGTTGCTCGGCGTGCCGTACACGTTCGCGCACGCACGCTCCCGGCGCCGGGGTGACGCGATCGCGCACCGCTCCGTCCGGCACCCGACCCGCGCACTGCACCCGGTGCGGTGGGCGCGGTCGCTCCGGCAGGAACGCCCGACGGGTGCGGCCAAGCCGAAGCACGCAGCGTCGGTGCGGGTGACCGCGGGCGAGGTCGTCGACACCCCGCTGGCCGCGGAGCTCACGACCCGGGCCGGCATCCACGCGCGGTACCTGGCGCAGACGTTGTTCTGGCAGCGGCAGCACCCGGTGCTCACCACCCGTGCGGCCACGCTCGACCGGCTCGAGGGCGACCTGCCCGACGCGGTCGGGATGCCCGGGCTGTTCGACCGGGCGCCGGACTCCCTGCTCGTGGTCGACGGCACGACGGTCCGGTACGGCTGGGGCGGGGTCGTCCGGTGACCGACGACCCGTTCGACCTCGACCGCTTCGTCCGCGCCCAGCAGGGGGTGCACGACGTCGCACTCGACGAACTCCGCCGCGGCCGCAAGTCGTCGAGGTGAAGCTCCGGTCGTCGATGACGCTCTTCGCCCGGATCGCCGCCGACCCGGGCCCGTTCGTCGCCGTGCTGGAGCGCTGGTACGACGCTGCCGAGGACCCGGCCACGATCCGCCTGCTCGTCGATCGAGGACCCGCCCGAACCGGCACCTGACACCCCGGTACTGACACGCGCTGAACCGATCGCAACGCCGTTGTCATATCAGGTACGGTGATGCGAGCACGTGCGATGTCGACCGTGCCCGTTCGCCCGGCGCCCCGACGCCGCCACCCCCGAAGGAGAACGCATGCCGGTCCCCCGCAGCGCCCCGACCGAGCACCAGCTGCTCCGTGACACCGTCCGCCACAAGATCCACGACGCGATCATGGACGGCACCCTGCTCCCCGGGGAACGACTGAACGACGACGAGCTCATCTCGTGGCTCGGCGTCTCCCGCACGCCCATCCGCGAGGCCCTGAGCCAGCTGTCCCGCGCCGGCCTGATCGAGATGGCCCCGAACCGGTACACCCGCGTCACGACGCCGGACCCCGCCGAGGTCATCGAGGCGATGCAGACCCTCGGCGTGCTGTTCGGCGGTGTGGTCCGGCTCGCGGTCCCGCGCCTCGGCACGGCGAGCCGGAAGAAGATCCTGGCCCAGCTCGACAAGACGATCACCGAGCTCGAGGCGCACGAGGTCGCCGCCGTCAACCACGACGCCCTCGACGTCTTCGCCCTGTACGTCGCCGAGTGCGGCAACGAGAACCTGCAGCGCGTCTGCCGCGACACGATGGACGGCCTGGCGTTCCGGTTGCGGCTGCCGAACCTCGACGAACTGGTCGACTGGGACCGGATGACCGAGGACTTCCGACGCCTGCGCGCGGCCACCGAGTCGGGCGACAACGTCGCGGCCGAGCTCGCGACCGAGGCGATCCACCAGCTGCCGGGCGAGAAGCGCTGAGTCCACCTGTACCCGCGTACAGGAACCGCCCGTCTCGCCGACGCGAGGCGGGCGCTCGGCGCTCCACGGGCCTCCCGGCCGGAGCGCCGGCCACGCGCCCGGCGCTCCCAGTCCCGGGGCCGCACGGACCGATAGCATCGCTGGCGACCACCTGAACCAGGCACCCGGAGCAGCACATGAACCCCCGCCCGACGGACCGTACCGAGGTCGCCGCACGCCTGGCCGCAGCGGTCGGTCGGATCAACCGACGGGCCCGCACCGACTCGGCCTCGCTCGGGTACGGCATCGTCTCCGCGCTCGCGTCGATCCAGCGGCACGGACCCCTGCGCCCCGGCGACCTGTCGCGGATCGAGGTGGTCACGAAGCCCACGATGACCCGCATCCTGACCGAACTCGAGCAGCGCGGGTTCATCCAGCGCGAAGCCGACCCGCGCGACGGTCGGGCGTTCATGGTCACGGCGACGCCGGAGGGCATCGAGGCGGTCGAGCAGGCCCGCGCGAACCGCACCGGGATCGTGGCCGAGCTCATCGCCGAGCTCGACGAACCGGACGTCGAGGCGATCGCCGGAGCCCTGGCCGCACTCGAGCGTGTGGCCCAGGGCGAGCACGCCCAGGAACCTCACACCTTCTAGCCCCGCGCAGGACCGTTACCGAACCGTTACCAAGCGGTGGACGGACCGTTCTGCCAGCGTTCCTGGACGCGCTGCCCAGTCGGACCGGTCACAGTGACCGCTCCGCCTGACCGCGGCCACCCCACGGCCGCGTACCCGGCGGACGGACGGGCCCCACACCACCGTCCGGTCCTCACCGGCTCGAGGACTCCTCCGTCGTCGCCGACGGTGTCACCGACACCGCCAGCATCCGGCACGCCCGCACGACCCGTTGTGCGAGCAGGAGTCCGTCCCCACCGAGCCGCCGACCTGCGGAACCGATGCGACACACCCCTGAGCTCCCCACCCCCACCGCCTCGACCCGACGTGAGGCGCTGAACACCCCCAGCCGCCGGATGCGCCGTGCCCTGCGACACCGGGCGACGATGATCGCCGGCGGCGCCGCGGTCCTCGCCGTCGCCGGTGGCGCGTTGACCGTCGGCACGCAGCCCGCGATCGGCGAAGCCCTCGGCATGCCGACCGGCACCCCGAGTGCCTCGGCGACCGCCCAGCCCGCGCTGCACGGCACCGCACTCGACCGCGCCCAGGCCGCCGCCACGATCACCACGGCGAAGACCGTCATGCAGACCGCGAACGCCAAGGTCGACACCTCGTCGCTCGAGCAGCGGGTCGACGCCCTGAGCGACTACCCGGAACTGTCCGGTGCGGCGCTGACGAACCGGATCTCGACGACCGTCGCGTCCGCCACGCACGTCGCCGAGGCGAGTGCGACGCAGGACAAGCGGGACGTCGACGCGAAGGCAGCCGCCGCCGCGAAGGCCGCCGCCGACCGGCAGGCCGCCGCCGAGGCAGCCGAGGCCGCCCGGAAGCTCGCCGCCGGCAACACCGTCGCGGGAGCCAAGGCCACGGCGACCTCGCTCGCGTCGTCCGAGTACGGCTGGGGCGCCGACCAGTTCCAGTGCCTGGACAACCTGTGGACCAAGGAGTCCGGATGGAACTACCAGGCCGTCAACGCCAACGGCGGTGCCACCGGCATCCCGCAGGCGCTCCCCGGATCGAAGATGGCCACGGTCGGATCGGACTGGCGCACCAACGCCACAACCCAGATCACGTGGGGTCTGCGGTACATCAGCTCGGCGTACGGCACCCCGTGCGCGGCGTGGGCGCACTCGCAGGCGAGCAACTTCTACTGATCGGCGCGGGTCGCGACGGCGACCAGCAGACGAACGGGAGGCCCGTGGC
>NZ_KB714631.1:238506-256385 GCF_000349565.1 Curtobacterium flaccumfaciens UCD-AKU | reverse complement strand
GCCACGGGCCTCCCGTTCGTCGTGTGGTCGCGGTCAGCCCACCCGCGCGACGCGCACGTCGACGCGGCTGAGCGCCAGGTCGTGGGCCGCGGCGGTCGCCAGGGCGACGTCGTGGACGGCGCGGGCGACCTCCGGGGCCGGGCGGAAGCCGTCGGTGCCGATGACGACGCGCAGGACCCCTTCGTCATCGACGACGATCCTGAGCGGGCCGGCGTTCGTGGCGATGCTCCGGACCGCCTGCACGGCGCTCGCGACCAGCGGGCGGGAGCGGTAGAGGTCGGTGACCCCGGAGACCTCGGTCACCGCGGTCTCGATCGCCGCGAGGGCCTCGTCGGTGGTCGTCATCGTGCCTCCTCCGGGTCGGTGCCGGTCGCGTCGTCGTGCTCCGGCAGCAGATCGCGGACGACCACGTCGATCGCCTCGACGAGCAGGTCGGTCTGCTCCGCCAGCGCCTCGCCCACCGCGGTCCGGACCAGGTCGGCAGCCGTCGGGATGGACAGGCCCGGGGCGATCGCGATCTCGACCACCACGCGCACCGGTGACGCGAGCTCGGTGACGTCGCCCTCCAGCTGACAGCGGGCGACGAGCACGCCGGTGACGGCGTCGCCGGTCCGCCGGATCAGGGAACGGATGGCGCCCTCGGTCATCACCGGGCGCTCCGTCTCGGACAGGGGGCGGAGCGGCACGTCGCGACCGGATCGGGCCTCGATCGAGATGTTCGCCAGGACGCCACTGATCCAGGACTCGTCGGCCGGGGCTTCCTCACGCGCCGCCACCTCGAGTGATCGGAGCGACGCGTGACGGACGCGGATGATCGCCGCGAGGGCGTTCTGGCACGCGGGTGAGTCGTCGATGCTCGGGTCGGCCGGCTGCATCCCCGCGTCGAGGTAGTCGGTGAGCTCGTCGATCGAGTGACCGTCGAGGTCGCCGGGCTCCAGGGCGTCGAGCGCCTCGGAGCTGTCGGGCAGGTCCGGACGGATGCCGTCGTGGTCGGTCATCGCCATCCCTCCATGAGTCGGATCATGTTCTTCCTCGCTCGGGACAGCAGTCCCCGGACCGTCGATGGTGGCAGGTCGAGTTCTGCGGCGATCTCCTCGTACCGGTACTCGAGCACCTCCTTCATGATCCAGCACCGTCGTTGGGCTTCGGGCAGTTCGGCCAGTGCACGTTCCACCGCGTCCTCGCGGGAACGCGCTTCAGCGACCCGGTCAGGTGCGTCGTCCGCGGGTGCGGCGACCTCGAGCTCGGTGACGTCGTCGTGGATGCGACGCGCACGGATGCGGTCGAGGCACTTCCGGCTGAGGATGCGCATCAACCACGACTTCACGCGGGCGAGGTCGTCGAGGGAGTCGAGGCGGTCCCACGCGGTGATGAAGGTCTCCTGCACGACGTCGTCGAGTTCGTCGGTGGAACCGAGGGTCCGACGGGCGTAGGCACGGAGCAGCGGGGTGTGGCGACGGATCAGGACCTCGAAGGCCCGGACGTCGCCGTCGGACGACCGGCCGGCGAGGACCGCGTCGTCGAGCTCGGCGAGGGACTGGTGGTGCACGCGTTCCTTCTACTGGTGGTGGATGGTGAACGGCTGGGTGCGCGGATGCGCCGGCACGACCGTGAACGGTCCGACCGGTCGGGCGGCCAGCGAGCGGACACGCGCCAGGGCGAGCACGTGCGCGGGGGCGTTCCTGGGGACTGCAGCGGTGCGGGTCACGTCGGCTCCTCGTGGTGTGGTCACCGATGAGACGGACGCCGGACCCGTTTCGTCACACACGACGTCAGGGACGCACCCGGACGGTGCCGGTGTGCGCCCCTGACCGGGCCGCTTCGTGTGCTGGGCGGTCCTACTGCTGGATGAAGGCGAGCAGGTCGGGGTTGATGACGTCCGCGTGGGTCGTCAGCATCCCGTGCGGGTAGCCCTCGTAGATCTTGAGCGTCGCGTTGGGCAGCAGCTCCGCCTGCTTGATGGCTGCGGCCTTGTAGGGCACGACCTGGTCGTCGTCGCCCTGGGTCACGAGGACCGGGACCGAGATCGCCTTGAGGTCCTCGGTCTGGTCGGTCTCGGAGAACGCCTTGATGCCCTCGTAGTGGGCCAGGGCGCTGCCCGTCATCCCCTGGCGCCACCAGTTGGCGACCACCGGGGCGGACACCTCTGCCCCCGGCCGGTTGAAGCCGTAGAACGGCCCCTCGGCGACGGCCTGGAAGAACTCCGCGCGGTTCGCGGCGAGCGCGCTCCGGAACCCGTCGAACACCGAGATGGGCGTGCCTTCCGGGTTCGAGTCGCTCTGCACCATGATCGGCGGCACCGAGGACACCAGGACCGCCTTGGCGACCCGGCCCTGGGGCTCGCCGTACTGTGCGACGTACCGCGCGACCTGGCCACCGCCGGTCGAGTGGCCGATGTGGACCGCGTTCCGCAGGTCCAGGTGCTGCACGAGCGCGTCCGTGTCGCTCGCGTAGTGGTCCATGTCGTGTCCGGTGCCGATCTGCGACGACCGCCCGTGCCCGCGACGGTCGTGCGCGATCACGCGGTAGCCCTTGCCGAGGAAGAACAGCATCTGGGCGTCCCAGTCGTCCGAAGACAGGGGCCAGCCGTGGTGGAAGACGATCGGCTGCGCGTCGCGCGGCCCCCAGTCCTTGTAGAAGATCTCTGCCCCATCGCTCGTGGTGACGAACGCCATCTCGTGCCTCCCTGGTTGTCTGTTCCACTCGTGACGCGGGCTGGCCGCTGCCTCCACGTCGGCGGGAGGCCGGAACTCGTTCACCGTAGTTCCGAGGGAGGCTCACCCGCTAGCACCAACGTGTCAGGCCGGTGCGAGCGCGGCTTGGCGCACGGGCCCTGCGTGCGCCAGAGTGGCTCCATGCCGCTCGTCACCGCCGTCTGCCGCGTCGACCGCCTGCTGCCGGACTCCGGCATCATCGGCGTCACCGCGATCGACAAGCGCCCGGTCGCCGGCAGCGTCCGCGTCCGGCCCCTCGGCCTGCGTGCCGACGTGCAGGCGAACCGCAAGTACCACGGCGGTCCGGACCAGGCCGTGTACGCCTACGCCGACGAGGACGCCGCGTACTTCGCCGAGCTGCTCGACCGCGAGGTCACGCCCGGCCTGTTCGGCGAGAACCTGCGCACCAGCGGCATCGACGTCACCGGTGCCGTGACCGGGGAACGCTGGCGGATCGGCGACACCCTGGAACTCGAGGTCACGATCCCCCGGATCCCGTGCGGCACCTTCGCCAGGCGCATGGGGATCGACAAGTGGGTGAAGCGGTTCGCCGACGAGGGCCGACCCGGCGCGTACTTCCGCGTGGTCAAGTCCGGATCGGTGACAGCGGGCGACCCCATCGCGGTGACGTACCGGCCCGAGCACGGGGTGACCATCGGCGAGATCTTCAGCGACCTGTCGCCCGGACGTGCACGGGCCGTGCTCGAGTCGGGGGAACGGCTGGCGCCGAAGGTCGTGCAGGACCTGTCGAAGGTCGCCGCGCGGGCCTGAGCCCGTCGAGCCGCGTGCGTCCGCGCCGCTCCGTGCGTCCGGTCAGCTCCTTGCGTCCGGTCAGCTCCTTGCGTCCGGTCAGCTCCTTGCGTCCGGTCAGCTCCTTGCGTCCGGTCGGCCCGGCAGCGCGCCCCGCGACGGGTCGATCGGGCGCTTCGCCACGGGCAGTCCCGCGACCACCAGGTCGTAGGCGTTCGCCACGAGGTCCTCGACCAGGGTCTCGTCGATGCCGCCACCCGGCGCCAGCGTGATCCAGTGCCGCTTGTTCATGTGCCACCCTGGCGTGATCTCGTCGTGGTCGCGCACCAGCGCCGCCCCGTGCGGCGGCGCGCACTTCAGGTTGACGATCGGTGTCCCGCGTACCTCGGTGACCATCACGAACATCTTGCCGACGACCTTGTAGACGACGGAGCCCTCGCCGAACGGCTGCGTCTCGACGGCCGCCGGCAGCGCCAGGGCCGTGCGGCTCGCGATCTCGTGCAACTGCTCGCCGTCCATCTGACCAGGATGCCCGAGGCCGCCGACAGCGCACCCCGTTCGGGGGCAGGTCGTGAGCGTCGATCACGTCGTAGGATCACCACGCCGCGTACCCGACGCGGCGATCGCTCGCGCGATCACCACCAGTTCCAGGGGGAACCCGTGCGCATCATCCGTACCCTCGGCATCGCCGCCGCCACCGCCGTCCTCGCGACCACCGTCGTCGTCGGCGGGACCTCGACCGCCCAGGCAGCACCGAAGTCCTACGCCAACTGCACCGCGGTGCACAAGGTCTACTCCGGCGGCATCGCGAAGAAGTCCGTCAAGAAGAACAAGGTCGTCTCCGGTGGCAAGGCCACCTACCGCGCGCTCAAGGGCACGGTGAAGAAGGACGACGCGCTGTACCGGGCGAACACCAAGCTCGACCGCGACAAGGACGGCATCGCCTGCGAGAAGAGCTGACGCTCACGCTCGCTCGGTGACACCGGCAAGACACCGGTGTTCGCGTCCTGAACACCCGCACGCCGGGGTGCAATGCGTGAACACCGGTGTTTTGCGTGCCAGGCGCGGTGCGACGCGCTCAGAGCGACGGGACGCCCTCGTGCCCGGACCGGGGACGAGGCGTCCCGGCCACCCCGGTGACCACCGACCCCGCCGGTACGTCCTTCGTGACCACGGTGTTGGCGCCGACGACGGAGTCCGGACCGATCGTGATCGCCCCGATGAGCGACGACCCCGCGCCGAGCACCACGCGGTCCCCCACCACCGGATGCCGTCGGGCGCTCGGGCCGTGGTCGCCACCGCGTCCACCCAGGGTCACACCGTGGAACACGAGCACGTCATCCCCGATGACCGCGGTCTCCCCGATGACGACACCCATGCCGTGGTCGATGAAGAACCGGCGGCCGATGCGCGCCCCCGGGTGGATCTCGATCCCGGTGACCGACCGCGCGACCTGCCCGAGCAGCCGCGCCGCGAACCGCGACCCGGGCAGCCCCTGTGCGTTCCAGAGCCGGTGGGTCACCCGGTACGTCCAGATGGCGTGCAACCCGGAGTAGACGATCGCGTTCTCCAGGTCGCCGCGCGCAGCAGGGTCACCGCGGCGTGCTGCGGCCAGGTCCTCGCGGATGGTCCGCAGCACGCCTCGTCGGACGGGACGACTCACGCAGTGAGTCCCTCGAAGAGCACCGTCGACAGGTAGCGCTCTCCGGTGTCGCACACGATGGCGACGATCCGCTTGCCGGCGTTCTCGGGGCGGGCGGCGATCTCGAGGGCCGCGTGGATGATCGCGCCGGACGAGATGCCCGACAGGATGCCCTCCTCGGTCGCCAGGGCGCGGGCGACACGGAGTGCGTCGTCGAGCTCGACGTCGAACACCTCGTCGATGACGCTCTGGTCGAGGACCTCGGGGATGAAGTTCGCGCCGATGCCCTGGATCTTGTGCGGACCAGCCTTGCCCTCGGTGAGCAGGGGCGAGTCCTTCGGCTCGACGGCGACGATCTGCACGCCGGGCACGCGCTCCTTGAGCACCTGCCCGACCCCGGTGATCGTGCCGCCGGTGCCCACACCCGCGACGAACACGTCGACGTGCTCCTCGGTGTCGCGGAGGATCTCCTCCGCCGTGGTCTTCCGGTGGATCTCGGCGTTCGCGGCCGTCTCGAACTGGTGGGCGAGGATCGCGCCGGGGGTCTCCGCGACGATCGACTCGGCCTTGGCGACCGCGCCCTTCATGCCCTCGGGCCCGGGGGTCAGGACGATCTCGGCCCCGTACGCACGGATCACCGCACGGCGTTCGACGCTCATCGTCTCGGGCATCGTGATGACGACCCGGTACCCACGGGCGGCGCCGACCAGGGCCAGGGCGATCCCGGTGTTGCCGGACGAGCCCTCGACGATGGTGCCGCCGGCCTGCAGCGCTCCGGAGGCCTCGGCGGCGTCGATGATCGCGACGCCCAGGCGGTCCTTGACGCTGGCGCCCGGGTTGTAGAACTCGAGCTTCGCGAGCACCTCGGCGCCGCCCGCCTTCGGCAGGCGGTTCAGCTTGACGAGGGGGGTGTTGCCGAACGCCTGGGAGATGTTCTCGTAGATGGTGCCGCTCATCCGGTCCGTCCTTCGCAGCTCAGGTCGCGCATCGCTCTTCCTGGAGGCGCGGTGTGCGCCCGATCCTAGCCACCGGACCCCAGGTGGTCCTGTTCGTGACGGCGCGTGCGCGCCGGACCCGATTCGCGCATCCACGCCCGGGTCCCGGCCTGCGAAAGCGACAGGTGTCCGCGGAAGGTTCGCAGGGTTCTGTCGCTTTCGCGGGAGTGAGCACGACCAGCGCCGAGGAGAGTCGCTTTCGTGGCGCGATCGACCGCGTCAGCGCACGAACGCCGTCAGGGCGAACCGCTCGTCGGTCGCCTCGAGCACCCGCAGCACGTTGCCGCCGGCCAGCGCACGCAGGTCCGACTCGCCCCAGCCGCGGCGGACCAGCTCCGCCGCGAGCACCGGGTACCGCGACACGTCGCGCAGGTCCGGCGGCAGCACCGGGGTGCCGTCGTAGTCGCCGCCGAGGCCCAGGTGCGCCACACCGGCGACGTCGCGGGCGTGCTCGACGTGGTCGGCGACGTCCGACACCGTGACCAGGGGCGGTTCGCCGGCCATGCCCGACTCCTCCCAGTCGGCCCACACCCGCGACACGAACTTCGGCACGAAGGTGATCATCACGACGCCACCGTTGTCGGCGAGCCGGGCGAGCACGTCGTCGGGCACGTTCCGCGGGTGGTCGTCGATCGCGACGGTCGACGAGTGGCTGAACACGACGGGCTGGGTCGCGATGTCGAGGGTGTCCCGCATGGTGGCCGGGGCGGTGTGGGACAGGTCGACGAGCATGCCGATCCGCTCCATCTCGGCGACGACCTGTCGCCCGCGGTCGGTCAGGCCGCCGTGCGCCCGTTCCCCGGTCGCGGAGTCGGCCCAGGGGGTGTCGTCGTTGTGTGTGAGCGTCATGTACCGGACGCCGAGCCGCGCGAGGGTGCGGAGGACGGCCAGGTCGTCGCCGATCGAGTGCCCGCCCTCGGCGCCGAGCAGGGACGCGATCCGGCCGGAGTCGACCGCCGCACGGACCTCGGCGGCGGTGCGGGCAAGCGCGAGGTCGTCGGGGTAACGCTCGATGATCCGGTGTGCGAGATCGACCTGCTGCAGGGTGGTCGTCACGGGGTCCGGGTCGTCCGCGGGCACGAACACCGACCAGAACTGCCCGACCACGCCGCCGGCACGGAGCTTCGGGATGTCGGTGTGCAGCGAGTCGGTCTCGGTGTCGATGCCGTCGACGCCGGAGTCGTGGCTGTCACGGCGTTCCCAGGGCAGGTCGTTGTGGCCGTCGATGACCGGGAACGGGAGCGCGTCGAACGTCATCCCCCGACGCTACCGCCCGCGCCGTCGTGGCTAGGCTCGTTCTGTGCAGCCCGTCACCCTCCGCACCGAGCGCCTGGCGCTCTCGGTCCCCGAGATCAGCGATGCCGACGACGATCGGTCCGCTCCGACGGTCTGGCCGACGTCGTGACCGTCTCGTTCCGTGTCGTGACGGAACTGCCGGTGCCGCCGGAGCGCGCCTTCGCACTGTCGCTGGACATCGGCGCGCACGAGC
This sequence comes from Curtobacterium flaccumfaciens UCD-AKU, assembly GCF_000349565.1. Classification (GTDB taxonomy): domain Bacteria; phylum Actinomycetota; class Actinomycetes; order Actinomycetales; family Microbacteriaceae; genus Curtobacterium; species Curtobacterium poinsettiae. The sequence continues at coordinate 248,795 of NZ_KB714631.1, read as the reverse complement.
GCTCGATGGCAGCGACCGACGAACGCGCCGTCGCCGGCACGACGACCGGCACGATCGGCCTGGGTGAGACCGTCACCTGGCGGGCGCGGCACTTCGGGATCGTCTGGAAGATGACGAGCGGCGTCACCGCCCTGGAGGCTCCCCACCGGTTCGTCGACGAACAGGTGCGTGGGCCGTTCGCCCGCTTCCACCACGAGCACCGGTTCGAGCCGTCGGCCGGCGGGACGCGCATGGTCGACACCATCACGTTCCGCGCTCCGCTCGGTCCGCTGGGCCGCCTGGCCGAGGTGCTCGCGTTGGCCCGGTACATGCCGAAGCTCATCGCCGACCGCAACGCGTCGCTCGCCGCTGAGCTGCGTGCCGAGCTCGGCGGCGGGACGGACGGCGATCAGGGCGCTGCGAGTTCCCCCAGGGCGTCGTAGGCGGTGGCGACGGCGTCGACCCGCACCCGGCCACCGGGACCCGAGGCGTCGTAGACGTCGTTCGTGATCGCCGCGACGACGGCGAACAGCGCGGCCATCGAGTCGAACGCCGACGGTGAGTCGACCGGGCAGAGGATCGCGGTGGTGGCGGGAGCGGCGATGACCGCGGCCGTCGGGTCGCCGAGCACGACGACGTCCGCGCCGGAGTCGACGCAGTGCCGGACGATCCGTTCGACCCCGGCGGTGTGCCGACGAACGGTCACCAGGACGACGAGGTCGTGCCGGTCGAGGTCGGCGACCTCTTCGCCGAGCCGCTGCCCGGGCGACGGACCGACCCGGACGTCGGACCGCACCTGCGCCAGTTGGGACCGCAGTTGCAGCGCGATCGGGTAGGCCCCGCGTTCGCCGAGGACGAGCACCCGGCGGGCACGGACGATCCGACGGGCCAGCCGCGGCCGGTCCGCTCGGCCGAGGGACGCGAAGGCTGCGTCGAGGTTCCGTGCCTCCACCGCACGCTGGTCGACGTGGGCGGCGTCCTCGGCGACCCACGGCAGGCCCGAGCCCCGCGCCGACATCAGGTTCTGCCGGACCTCGGCGGCGTCCTGGAACCCCAGGGACCGCACGAGTCGCGAGACCGTGGCCTTCGAGGTGCCGGACTCGGCCGCGAGTTCGGCGGAGGTGCCGACGAGCAGGAGTTCCGGGTCGTGCCGCACCATGGCGGCGACCCGTCGTTCCGCGGGCGAGAGCTGTTCCCAGACGGAGTCGATCCGGGCGCGGACGTCGGGGCCGGCGGTGCTCATGCGCGTGCCACCCGATCGACGGCGACGGCCAGGGCGTCGAGGCCGAGGGCGATGTCCGGCGTCGACACGAACTCGTCCGGGTGGTGGCTGATGCCGTCGGGGTTGCGGAGGAACAGCATCGCGACGTCGGTGATGAGCCCGAGCGACATCGCGTCGTGGCCGGCTCGTGAGAACAGCTCCATCGGTGCGGCTTCGCCCGTCGACACGATCCCGGCGCGGACGGCGTCCATCAGCCGGGGCGAGCAGAACACCGCGGGCGCACGGTGCACCTCGGTCGGGGCGACGCTCACCCCGCGCCGTTCACCGATGAACGTGAAGGCCTTGGTGAGTTCGTCCCAGACCTCGTCGCGCTCGTCGTCGAACTCGCCCCGCAGGTCGACGGAGAACCGTGCGAGTCCGGGGACCACGTTGACGGCTCCGGGTTCGACGGTCATCGTGCCGACCGTGCCGACCTGGTGCGACGCCCGGCAGATCCGTTCCACCGCCAACGCCGCTTCGGCAGCGGCGAGCAGGGCGTCGTGCCGTCGTTCGTAGGGGGTGCCGCCGGCGTGCCGGGCTTCACCCACGGCCTCGACCGAGAACCGCCGGGCACTCGCGATGCTCGTGACGACCCCGAGGGCCTGGCCGGCCTGCTCCAGGTGCGGCCCCTGCTCGATGTGCGCTTCGAGGTAGCCGACCACGGAGGCCGGGTCGACCGCAGCGTCACCGACACGCTCCGGGTCGAGGCCGAAGTCGGTGAAGGCCTGCCGCAGGGTCGTGCCGTCATCGTCGGCAAGGTCCCACCAGGCGTCGTCCCAGACCCCGGCCACGGCGGACGACCCGAGCAGTGCCTTGCCGAAGCGGGTGCCTTCTTCGTCGGAGAACGCGATGACCTGGAGTGCGACGGGCAGCGGGCCGTCGGCGGTGAGCCGGGCGGCGGTGCGGATCGCCATGAGCACCCCGACGATGCCGTCGTACCGGCCGGCGTCCACCACGGTGTCCAGGTGGGAGCCGAGCAGCAGCACGGGGGCGTCGGGCGTCGCGCCCGCGGCCCGACCGTGCAGGTTGCCGGCGGCGTCCTGCCACGTGGACAGTCCGGCGTCCTGCATCCAGCCCGCGACGAGGGCGTTGGCCCGAGCGTGTTCCGGCGACAGGTAGACGCGGGTGATCCGGCCCGGTTCGGCGCTGAGGGCGGCGAGCTCGTCGCACCAGCCGGCGACGAGTTCGGCGTCGGCGGTGCCCACGGCGGTCGCGTTCAGGACGGGCAAGGCGCTCACGCGAGCACCTCGGCCTGGGCGCGTGCGGTGGCGGTGGCGGTGGGGTCGCGGAAGACGTCGAGGGCGGCGTCGACCCCGCCGCCGTGCGGCACCGCGTGCCCTGCCCGACGCAGGGCGTGCTCGAGCGCGGCCAGGGTCGTGACGACGGTGTCCTTCCGCGCGTTGTAGCCCATGGTGCCGATGCGCCAGACCCGCCCGTGCAGCGGCCCGAACGACGTGCCGATCTCGATGCCGTGGTCGTCGAGCATCGCGGCGCGGACCTGGTCGCCGACCACGTCGGACGGGATCTCGACGGCGACGACGTTGTGCATCTTGTGGGCGACGTCGCCGAAGACCCGGAGGCCGAGTGCCTGCACGCCGTCGAGCATCGCGCGCCCGGCGGTCTCGTGGCGGGTGACGACGGCGTCGCGGCCTTCTTCGAGCAGGATGCGGGCGCACTCGTGGGCGGCGTAGAGCATCGACGCAGCCTCGGTGTGGTGGTTCAGTCGGCGCGGACCCCAGTAGTCGAGGATCATCGCGAGGTCGAGGTAGTTCGAGCGGATCGGTTCGTCGGCGACGACGTCGCCGGGTTCGCGGATGCCGGCCTCGACGCTCCGCCGCTCGTCGAGCACCGCCACGGCCTTCGGCGACAGCGTGACGGGAGCACTGCCGGACGGGCCGCCGAGGCACTTCTGCAGCCCGGCGCTCACGGCGTCGATCCCCCAGGCGTCGACCTCGAGCGGGTTGCCGCCCACGGTCGCGGTCGCGTCGGTGTAGAGCAGGACCCCGTACCGCTCGCAGATCACACCGAGCTCGTCGAGGGGCTGGTTCATCGTGGTCGAGGTGTCGCCCTGCACGACCGCCAGCACCTTCGGCCGGACGCGGGCGATCGCCGACTCGATCGCGGACGGCGTGAAGACCTGGCCCCACTCGGTCTGGATGGTGTGGACTTCGGCACCGGCACGGCCGGCGATCTCGGCGAGCAGGTGTCCGAACCGGCCGAACACCGGCACGAGCACGCGGTCCCCCGGGGCGAGCAGGGACACGAGCACCGCTTCGATGCCCGCGCGCGAGGTGCCGTCGACGAGCAGCGTGGCGTCGTTCTGCGTGCCGAACACGCGGCGGTAGAGCGCCTGCGTCTCGTTCATCGTCGCGGTCATCCACGGGTCGTACTGGCCGACGAGCGGCGTCGACAGCGCCCGGAGCACGCGCGGGTCGGCGTCGATCGGCCCCGGGCCCATGAGGAGACGGGCAGGTGGGTTCACTGGGAGCATGGTGGTTCCTTCCGTTCCCGATCCGACGATACCGGAACGATCGTTACAGGGGTGTTTCCGACGCGAGCACGGGACGACTGGCCAGGCGACCCTCGACCCGCACCACGCCGCCGTCGGCCGTGGCGATGCGACGGCCACGGAGCCAGGTCTCGGTGACGCTGCCGCGCACACGGAGCCCGTCGAACGCCGAGACCGGGTTGCGGTGCTCGAGCCCGGCGACGTCGACCACGGACCGGGCAGCCGGGTCGAACACGGCGAAGTGGGCCAGCGCACCGGGCGCGATCACGCCGCGGTCGTGCAGCCCGACCAGGGCTGCGGGACCGGTCGTGAACAGCGGCAGCAGTGCCTGGAGCGGGACTCCGCGACGCTCGGCCTCGGTCCACACCGCCCGGAACCCGACCTGCAGCCCGGCGACCCCACCCCAGGCCAGGCCCCAGTCGTCGGTCTTCAGGTCCGCGGTGGAGGGCGAGTGGTCCGACACCACGAGGTCGATCGTGCCGTCGAGCACGCCCGCCCACAGCGCGTCGCGGTTGGCGTCGTCACGGATCGGCGGACAGCACTTGTAGGCGGTCGCGCCGTCCGGGATCGTGCCCGCCTCGAACGACAGGTAGTGCGGACACGTCTCGACCGTGATGCGCACGCCGTCGTCCTTCGCCGCGCGGAGCATCGGCAGCGCGCCCGCGTCGGACAGGTGCAGCACGTGCACCCGTGCCCCGGTGGCCCGTGCGCCGTCGATGACCTGCGCGATCGCGGACCGTTCGGCGGCGACGGGCCGGGTGGCCAGGAAGTCCGCGTACCGGCCACCGAGCGCCTGGTGCGGCACGAGGTGTTCCGGGTCCTCGGCGTGCACGATCAGCAGGGCGTCGATCCGCGCGGCCTCGGCGATCGCGGCGCGGAGCTGCTCGGGGTCGAGGTGCGGGAACTCGTCCACACCGCTCGGCGCCGTGAAGCACTTGAAGCCGAAGACGCCAGCGTCGTGCAGGGCGTCGAGCGTCCCGAGGCTCGCGGGGACCGCACCGCCCCAGAACCCGACGTCGACCGCCACCCGGCCCTCGGCGCTCGCCCGCTTGACGGCGAGCGCCTCGACCGTGGTCGTCGCGGGGATCGAGTTGAGCGGCATGTCCACGATCGTGGTGACACCGCCCATCGCAGCGGCCCGGGTCGCGGATGCGAAGCCCTCCCACTCGGTGCGGCCGGGCTCGTTGACGTGCACGTGGGTGTCGACGAGCCCGGGGAGCAGTACCTGCCCGTCCGGCACGGTGTGGTCCTGCACGGTGTCGACGACCGCATCGACCGGCAGGACGTCGGTGACCCGTCCGTCGTGGACGACGACCGCGGCCGGACGGAACGTGCCGTCGACCCAGGCTCGGTGCGCGCGGACGACGAGGTCGGCGGTGGCGGCCGCCGCCGGGAGGCCCGTCACGCGCCCGCCCCGGCCGTCGCGACCGCCACCGGGTGGCGTTCGAAGCCGGCCAGCAGCCCCGACATCGCCTTCGTCGGCGGCAGGGCGTACTCACCACGCTTGCCCGTGGACACCCCGAGGCGGACGAGCGACTCGGCCAGGACCGTGGCAGCCGCGACACCGTCGACGACCGGCGCCCCGATCGCGAGCGAGATCTCGGCGCAGAAGTCGGCCATGCCCGCACACCCGAGCACGACGGCATCGGCTCCCCCGTCGATGGCGGCTCGGCACTCCTGGGTCACGAGCGCCCGCGCACCGGACGCGGGGTCGTCGAGCTCGAGCACCGGGACCTCGCACGCACGGATCTCGGTGACGAGCGGTGCGAACCCGTAGCGCTGGGCGAGCTCGTGGGCGCGGCCGGTCGTCCGCGCCAGGGTGGTGACGACGCCGAATCGGCGGCCGAGCATCGCGGCGGCGTGGAACCCGGCCTCGGCGATCCCGATCACCGGCACCGTCGCGAGTTCCCGCGCGGCGTCGAGCCCCGGGTCCCCGAAGCAGGCGACGACGAAGGCGTCCACCCCGTCCTGCTCACCGCGGGCGATCTGCTCGAGCAACCCGGGGACGGCCAGGGCCTCTTCGTAGTGGCTCTCGATCGAGGCCGGCCCCATCGTGGGCTCGACCGCTTCGATCAGGGTGCCGGGCGCGGCGACGGCCTGGGCTGCGACGCCGATCGAACGCGTCATCGACGCGGTGGTGTTGGGGTTGACGACGCGGATGCGCATCGGGGTCCTTCCGGTGGAGCGGGTGGAACGAGTGGAGCGGTGGAACCGGTGGTGCTGGGTGGTGACCATCGTGGCGGGGCCGGGGCGGACCTCCCGGCCGTGGTGTGGATCCGTGGACGAGCGAGCGTCGCGACCCGCCCTGTGGAGGACGGGCCGCGACGCCGACGGTCAGGCGCGACCGACGGCCGCGCCGTCGTCGACCGTCGGGTCGTCCGCGTCGAGCACGGGCATGCTCGGCCGGGCGCGCTCGAGTGCCCAGAAGACGACGAGGCCCAGGCCGCAGCCGATGAACCAGCTGTAGCTCGACAGCCACGGCAGCACGCCCAGCGTCGGGGGCAGGACCGCGCTCGCGACCGAGACCGCGCCGGTGACCACGAGGGTCCAGATGGCGTTCGGGTTGAAGCCGCCGCGGTACCAGTACCGGGCAGTGCGGCTGGTGGAGTACATGTCGTCGATCGCGATGCGCTGCTTGCCGACGATGTAGTAGCCCGCGATGAGGATGCCGAACAGCGGGCCGATCAGCGCACCGAGCACACCGAGCGTGTACAGGATCGCCTGGTCGTTGCCGTACCAGTTCCACGGGGTGAGGAGCACCGAGCCGACGGCGGCGATCATGCCGCCGGCACGCCACGAGATCTTCCGGGGCGCCACGTTCGAGAAGTCGAACGCGGGGCTGATGAAGTTCGCGACGATGTTGATGCCGACGGTCGCGGTGACGAACGTCAGGCCACCGAGCAGGATCGCGAAGGGTGCTCCGATGGCCTGCACGGTCTCGATCGGGTCGGTGATGAGCTTGCCGAACACCGGCACCGTCGCACTCGCGCAGAGCACCGTCAGGACCGAGAAGAACAGGAAGTTGATCGGCAGTCCCCAGAAGTTGCCGCGCTTGACCGCCCGGAACGACCGGCCGTAGCGCGAGAAGTCACCGAAGTTCAGCATCGGGCCGGAGAAGTAGCTGACCACCAGGGCGACCGCGGACAGCATCACCGGGATCGACGCCCCGAACGACAGCGGCTCGCCCGCCGACAGGGTGAACGAGATGTTGCCGATGCCCGCCTGGCTGACCAGGTAGACCGCGAGCACGATCATCACCACGTAGACCGCCGGTCCGGCCCAGTCGATGAACCGCTTGATGGCCTCCATGCCCATCCAGAACAGCGCCCCCTGCGCCACCCAGAGGATCGCGTACGAGATCCACCCCAGGGCCGACAGCCCGAGGAACGAGTGGTCGAGCAGCCCCGCCGACGCCGGGATGAACTTGAGGAAGATGATGTTCAGCGACTGTGCCGCCAGGAAGGTCTGCACGCCGTACCAGGCCATCGCGATGAGACCGCGGATGATGGCGGGGACGTTCGCGCCGAGCACTCCGAACACCGCGCGGTTGATCACGGGGTACGGCACTCCCGTGCGTTGCGACGGCTTGGCGACCAGGTTCGCGAAGACCTGCACGATCAGGATGCCGACCACCAGGGCGATGAGCACCTGCCAGCTCGCGATGCCGAGGGCGAAGAGCGACCCGGCAGTGACGTAGCCGCCGACCGAGTGCACGTCCGACATCCAGAAGGCGAAGAAGTTGTAGCTCGTCCAGCGCTGTTCGCGGAGCGGGGCGAGGTCCTCGTTCGTGAGCGCCGGGTCGTACCCGGGCTTGACGACGCCGGCACCCGCCGGGGCAGGAGCGGCGGTCGTGGTGGGGGCGTGGGGCGCGGCGACTGGTGTCGCGATGTCGGTAGCCATGGCGTCCTCCGAGGGAGTGGGAAGCGGGGCGGTGCGTGCTTGAGCACGAAGCTACGGAGCGACTTCGCCCCCGCCGTTTCCCTCGTGTAACGGTCGTGTGTCCCGGCCCCCGTCCTGGAACGACCGTTCCGGAAGGTCGCAGGAGACCCGCACTGCGGCTTGCCGCATCGATGGGCACGCACCCCGCACGGACCTCGCCCGGACAGAAGCGGTGGCGACTGCCGGTGGTACGAATCGACCATGAGCAGGGGAATCAGGATCGATCACGTGGGCGTCACGGTGCCGGACATCGACGCAGCCACGGAGTTCTTCGAGGCGGCGTTCGACGCCGTCGTCCTGTACGACATGCGCCGTCGTGACGAGATGCCGAACAGCAGTCCCGAGGCCCACGGGTACCTCGGGATCCCGAGCACCATGGCGCAGGGGGCCATGCGGATGCTCGCGCTGCCCGAAGGCCCGGGGCTCGAGCTGTTCGAGTACCTGGGACCCGAGCAGCGGTACGCCGCACACCCGTCCGACCTGGGGTGGCAGCACCTGGCGATCTACGCCGACGACCTGGACGAGACGCTCGCCCGGGTCGAGGCGGCCGGCGGCACCCGGAACTCCGACCCCCGCGACCTGCGTGGTGACGAGGCGGGGCCCGGCAACCGGTTCGTGTACACCCGCACGCCGTGGGGATCGACGCTCGAGCTCGTCAGCTACCCGACGCCGCAGCCGTACCTGGTGCACGCGCCGCGGCCGAAGTGGGCGCCGTGGCCGATGCCGGACGACGTCTACCCGGTGCCGGCACCCGCCGTGCACTGACGAGCAACCGCCGCACCGACCGACCAACCGAGAAGCAACACACCGACCAGCAGACCGCCCCTCAGTGCCGGGGCACCTGCCCCGTCCGCCGCACGGCCCGTTCGAGCAGTTCGACGTCGATCCCGACGTGCTGCCGGGCGATCACGCCCGCCTCGGGTGCGCGGCCAGAACACACCGCGTCCACCAGCCGTTCGTGCTCGTGGAGCGCACGGGTCTCCATCTCCGCCATGCCCTCGGCCGTGCCCCACAGGTGCGCCGGAGCGGCGATGGAGATCTGCGCCTCCAACCCGGCGAGCGCCGTCCGCAGGGCGTCGTTCCGCGCGGCGTCGATGATCGTCCGGTGCAGCACGGCGTCGGCCTGCTGCTTCTCGAGGCCCGAGGTGGCGTCGCGGAACACCTCGAGCCGTGCCCGGATCAGGGCGGCGTCCTCCGGGGTCACCCGTTCCGCGGCGGCCGTGGCGAGCGCCCCGTGCAGCAGCGCGATGGCGTCGGCGGTGTCCTGGATCGCCTCCCACCGGGCGAGCAGCACCCGCCCGACGGCGTCCGACGAGCTGTCCGGCCACTCGGTGCGGACGAACGTGCCACCGCCCCGGCCTCGACGGGTCTCGAGCAGCCCCCGTTCGACGAGCCGGGCGATCGCACTGCGAACGGTGACCCGGGCGACGCCGAGCAGGCCGGCCAGTTCGCGTTCCGGCGGCAGGTTCGCGCCGGGCAGGTACTCGCCCACGGCGACGGCGGTCACGAGGCGGTCCTCGACCTCGTCGACGCGCGTCTCGGTCGCACGATCGGACACACGGACCCCCCTTCACGGTGTTACGACCACGTTAAGGCAGCAGAAAAGGTATTGCGTGGGACCTTTTTCCGCTCCATGCTGACCCCCATGTCCAGCATCACCGAATCCACGATGCCGTTCCGCGACGGCGAGACCTGGTACCGGGTCACCACGCCCGACACCCCGGTCGCCGGCGCGCTGCCCCTCGTCGTCCTGCACGGCGGGCCCGGCATGGCCCACGACTACCTCCGGAACCTCGCGGCCCTGGCCGACGAGACCGGCCGGACCGTCGTCCACCACGACCAGTTCGGCTGCGGCCGGAGCACCCACCGCCCGGACGCCCCGGCGGACACCTGGCAGCCGCAGCTGTTCGTCGACGAGTACGCCGCCCTGGTCGAGCACCTCGGGCTCGGCGACCACCACGTGCTCGGGCAGTCGTGGGGCGGCATGCTCGGCGCAGAGATCGCAGTGCAGCAGCCCGCGGGCCTCCGCTCGCTGGCGATCTGCAACTCCCCCGCGTCGATGCAGCTCTGGGTCGACGGCGCCGCCGAGCTCCGCGCGCAGCTGCCCGCCGACGTGCAGGACGCCCTGACCCGGCACGAGACGGCCGGCACCGTCGACGACCCCGAGTACCTTGCGGCGACGCAGGTCTTCTACGAGCGGCACGTCTGCCGCGTGGTCCCGAGCCATCCGGACTTCGTCGACTCCGAGGAGCAGATGGAGCGCGAGCCGACGGTCTACCACACGATGAACGGCCCGAACGAGTTCCACGTCGTCGGCACGATGCGCGACTGGACCATCGTCGACCGGCTCGACCGCGTCGCCGTGCCGACGCTCGTCGTCGCCGGCGAGCACGACGAGGCCACCCCCGCCACGTGGGCCCCGTTCGTCGAGCGGATCGCCGACGTCCGACAGCACGTCTTCCCCGACGCGAGCCACTGCTCGCACCTGGAGCAGCCGGCGGAGTTCCGCCGGGTCGTCGGGGCCTTCCTGGCCGCGCACGACGACGCCTGACCCGGCCACGACCATCCCTGGAGGCGCGGGGCGGGCCCGCCCCGCGCCTC
>NZ_KB714631.1:194514-238343 GCF_000349565.1 Curtobacterium flaccumfaciens UCD-AKU | reverse complement strand
CCCGCCCCGCGCCTCCAGACCGGAAGTCCCCCCCCCCCAGCCGCACCCGTCCCTCCACCCGAAACGGAACCCGACATGTCGCAGCAGCACAGCGAGCTCTCCGCACAGCAGCAGCTCGAGGCCTACGGCTACAAGCAGGAGCTCAAGCGCTCCGTCAGCACCACCGACCTGCTCATCTACGGGCTGGTCTTCATGGTCCCGATCGCCCCGTGGGCGATCTTCGGGACCGTCTACAACGCCTCCAGCGGCATGGTGCCGCTGGTGTACCTGGTCGGCCTCGTCGCGATGATCTTCACCGCTCTGGCCTACGCGCAGATGGCGAAGTCGATCCCCCTCGCCGGCAGCGTGTTCTCGTACGTCGGCCGCGGCATCCACCCCACCGCCGGGTTCTTCGCCGGCTGGGCGATCCTGCTCGACTACCTGCTCGTCCCGACGCTGCTCTACGTGTTCGCCGCCGAGAGCATGGTCGGCATCTTCCCGGGCACGCCCCGCTGGCTGTGGGCGCTCGTGTTCGTCGCGATCAACACCGTCATCAACCTGGCCGGGGTGTCCTCGCTCAAGCTCGCGAACCGCATCTTCCTGCTCATCGAGCTCGTCTTCGTCGCGATCTTCGTCGTCATCGCGATCGTCGCGCTGACCGGCGGCACGATCCCGGACGCGTCCTTCAGCACCGCGCAGATCTGGGACCCGGCCAAGGTGTCGGCCCCGCTCATCGCGTCGGCGCTGTCGATCGCGGTGTTGAGCTTCCTGGGCTTCGACGGCATCTCCACCCTGTCCGAGGAGTCCACCGGCCGTCGTGGCGGAGCCGGCACGGCGATGATCCTGGCGCTCGTCATCGTGGCGTTCCTGTTCATCCTGCAGACCTGGCTCGCCAGCGCCCTCGCCGGGGGTCGTGACGCGTTCCCGAAGGGTGAGGCCGGAAACGCCTTCTTCACCATCGTCGAGCAGGCGTCGTCGAGCGGGTGGGCCACCGCGTTCTTCGCCGTCAACGTGCTCGCCGTCGGCATCGCGAACGCCATGGCCGCGCAGGCCGCGACGAGCCGCCTCCTCTTCTCGATGAGCCGCGACCGTCAGCTGCCCGCGTTCCTGCACAAGCTCAACGGTCGCCAGGTGCCGCAGAACGCGATCATCGTCGTCTCGGTGCTGTCCGCGATCCTGGTGCTGTTCTTCGTCGGGCAGATCGACACGATCTCGTCGCTCGTGAACTTCGGCGCGCTGTTCGGCTTCATGCTCCTGCACGTGTCCGTCTTCGTGCACCACGTCGTCAAGGGGAAGTCGCGCAACTGGCTGCTGCACCTGGTCGTGCCGCTGATCGGGTTCCTGATCATCGGGTACGTCCTGCTGAACGCCGCGGTCGAGGCGAAGGTCGGCGGCATCGTCTGGCTGATCGTCGGCGCGGCCGTGTTCCTGTACTACCGACGCACCGGCCGCTCCACCGAGGTCGGCTCGGAAGCAGAACCGACGACGGAGGACGCACGATGACCCCGGACCACTTCCTGCCGAACACCCTCGGCCGCCCCGGGTTCTCCGCAGACCGGGAGCCCGTGCTGCGGGTCCGCCCCGGCACCGGCGAGACCATCGGCTTCGAGACCACCGACGCCGTCTACGCCGAACTCGACCAGCACCACGACATGGCGCAGCTGCAGGCACCGATCAACCCGGTGACCGGCCCGGTGTTCGTCGAGAGGGCAGAACCCGGCGACACCCTCGTGGTGACCATCCACGCCATCGAGCTGACCACGCACGGGTGGTCGGTGTCCCTGCCCGGCTCCGGGGCCCTGCAGCACGTGATGGGCGACCGGGTCTTCGCCCGCCGATGCCCGATCTCGGACGGCACGGTGCAGGTGTCCGACCGGCACCGGTTCCCCGTGCGGCCGATGATCGGGTGCATCGGGACGGCCCCGGCCGAGGGTGAGAACTCGACGATCATGCCGGCCTACCCGGAGGGCGGCAACATGGACGTCACCGAGGCCCGCCCCGGCTCGACCGTGTCCCTGCCCGTCCGGGTCCCCGGCGCACTGCTGTCGATCGGCGACATCCACGCGCTCATGGCCGAGGGCGAGTCGTCGTTCGTCGCCATCGAGGCCCAGGGCACCGCGATCGTCTCCGTCGACCTGGTCAAGGGCGGCCCCGTGCTCCGCGCACCCCGCATCGAGACCGCTGACGACTGGCTGTTCGTCGGTCTCGGCGACCCCGTGCAGGAGAGCGTCCGGCGCGGGTACGAGGACGCCTTCGCGTTCCTCGTCGACGAGCACGGCTGGACCGCCGAGGACGCCTACGCGGTGCTCAGCGCGGTCGGTGACTCGAAGCTCGGCGGGCCGACCGGCTCCACCGCGCCGGACCCGTTGCACCCCTTCGCCGCCGTCGGCGCAGTCACCCTGCACCGGGTCCCGAAGTCGGTGCTGTGAGGGTTCGCTGATGCGGGTTCCCGGTACGACTGTCGTGCCGGGAACCTGCACAGGCATGTGCACGATGATGGGCGCATGCACGACACCATCCGCTACGTCGCGATCGGCGACAGCTTCTCGGAGGGCATCGGCGACGCCGGGGCCGCTCCGTTCCCCGGCTGGACCGGACGACTCGCGAGCGCGATGGCGGGCGCCTCGGACGCCCACGTCTCGTACGCGAACCTCGCGGTGCGCGGCCGACTGCTCGCCGGGGTCCTCGACGGCCAGCTCGGCGCCGCACTCGCGCTCGACCCGGCGCCGACCCTGATCACCTTCTGCGCCGGCGGCAACGACCTGCTGCGCCCGCGCTTCGAGGTGGACGCGCTGATCGGGCAGGTCGAGGCCGCCGCCGACCGCGTCGAGGCCACCGGCGCACGCCTGGCGCTCCTCAGCCCGGCCGACCCGAGCGCCCGCCTGCCCCTCGGTTCCCTGATCAACCGCCGCGGTGACGCCTGGGCCGAGGCGCTCGGCACCCTCGCCCGACGCCGCGGCCTGCCGTTCGTCGACGTCTCCCGCGACCCGCACCTCGGCCGCGCCGAGTTCTGGTCGGACGACCGGCTGCACATGAACGCCACCGGGCACCAGCGCGTCGCGGACCTGGCGCTGCACGCGGTCCTCGACGGCCCCGCGCCGGTCGAGCCCGCGGACGCCGGCGCCACCCGGGCGCGCCTGGGAGAAGAGCTCCGCTACTACCGTGAGTACGTCCTGCCGTGGCTGCAGCGCCGGATCACCCGCACGTCGTCGGGCGACGGGCGTTCGGCGACCTACCCGACGTGGACGCCGGTGCACGGTCGGGACGCGTAGCCAGCGTCAGCCCGCGACGTACACGCGGGTGGTGACCCCGCTCAGCGCGTGCGCGAACTCGTCGCCCGTCGCCACGAAGCCGCCCGCCTCGTACAGCCGCACCGCCCGGTCGTTGTCGCCGAGCACGTGCAGCACCACGCGCGGGTGGCCGGCGACCCGGGCATCGTGCACGGCCTCGGACAGCAGCGACCGTCCGACCCCGCGGGCCTGCACGCCGGGACACACCGCGAGCAACGACAGGTAGGCGGCGTCCGCCGGGTCCGTCGACCGTCCGGTGCCGGGCGCCGTGACCAGTACGAAGCCGTCCACCGCACCGTCCGGTCCGGGCGCCACCAGCCAGGCGACGTGGTCAGCGGCGAACTTCTGCCGGGCGCGCTCCCGGACCGCCGGGTCCTCGGCGACGCCGTCACGGGCCGCCACGGCCGCGGCCCACAGGTCGATGCAGGTGTCGGTCTCCTCCGGGGTCGCAGGACGCACGACCACGGACGACTCGATCACCCGATCAGCCTACGACCGCCCGGCTCCCGATCCTGAACGACGCCCCACGGTGCTCGTCGGGCAGCCGGTCCCCGCGGCCGTGCAGCTTCTGCCGGAGCGAACCCGGCTCGTACGCCTCCGGGTAGGCCCCGCGGGCACGGAGTTCCGGGATCACGAACTCGATGACGTCCTCCCACGTGCCCGGCGTGACCGCGTACGCCAGGTTGAAGCCGTCGACGTCGGTCAGCTCCTGGATCTCCTGCAGCCGGTCGGCGATGGTCGCTCCCCCACCGACCGCCACCGGGCCGAGCCCGCCGATCGCCGTCTGCCGCGCCAGGTCGCGGATCGTCCACTTCGACCCGTCCTCGCCGGTCGCTGCCGCGATGTTCGCCGCCGCCGACTGGATCGCGTTCGACTCGACGTCGCCCAGGGGCTGGTCCGGGTCCCACTGCGACAGGTCGACGCCCATCCAGCCGGAGTTGAGCACCAGCGCACCGAGCTCCGACGCGTACGACAGGTAGTCCTCGTACTTCGCCTGGGCCAGCTCGTCGGTGGCGTCCGTGATCACGGTGAGCAGCGTGTAGACGCGGGCGGCGTACCGGTCGCGACCAGCTGCCTCCAGGGCGTCCCGGACCTTCGCGACGGTCGACGCGAGCTGCTCGACGGTCGGTGCACCCACGAAGACCGCCTCCGCGTTCTCGGCGGCGAAGCGGATGCCGCGCGGCGACGCGCCCGCCTGGTAGATGACGGGCGTGCGCTGCACGGACGGCTCGGACAGGTGGATGCCCGGCACGTCGAAGTGCGTCCCGTGGTGCTCGATCGGGTGCACCTTCGCCGGGTCCGTGAAGACCCCGGCTTCGCGGTCGGCGACGACGGCGTCGTCCTCCCACGAGCCCTCCCACAGCTTGTAGAGGACCTCGAGGTACTCGTCCGCCACGTCGTACCGGTCGTCGTGCGACAGCTGGTCCGTCTGGCCCATGTTGCGTGCGGCGCTCGGCAGGTACCCGGTGACGACGTTCCAGCCGACCCGGCCCTTGGTCAGGTGGTCGAGCGTCGACATGCGTCGGGCGAACGGGTACGGGTGCTCGTACGCGGTGCCGGCCGTGATGCCGAAGCCCAGGTGCTCGGTCACCGACGCCATCGCCGAGACGAGCAGGATCGGGTCGTTCACGGGCACCTGCGACCCGGTGCGGAGCGCGGCCTCGTTCGAGCCGCCGTACACGTCGTAGGTGCCCAGGACGTCGGCGATGAAGATGCCGTCGAACGCCCCGCCCTCGAGCGTCTTCGCCAGGTCGGTCCAGTAGGTCAGGTCGCGGTAGTCCCGCGACCGGTCGCGGGGGTGCCGCCACAGTCCGGAGGACTGGTGCGCGACGCAGTTCATGTCGAACGCGTTGAAGCGGATCTGCCGGTGCTCGCTGCTGGTGGTCACGGGTCGAGACGCTACGTCGGACACCTCGGACCGTCACGGATCGTGACGAAGCGTGACGGTCGGCTCCGGCGACGGACTGGAGGCCCGCCCCGCGTCCGGCGCACCGCCCGCGCCCGACGCATGGCCGGCTCCGGGGCTCAGGCGCGGTCGTGGAGCGTCACGTGGTAGCCGTCGGGGTCGGCGAACGTGAACGTCCGGCCGAACGGGCCGTCGATCGGCGCCGAGACGATCCGGTGCCCGTCGGCCACCAGCGCGTCGTGGATCGCCTGGACGTCGGTCGCGTGCAGCCAGATCGCGGCGCCGATGCCGGGCTGTGCCACCGCGTCGAGGTCCGTGCCGGGGACGATGTCACGCAGGGCGAAGGCGATCGGCGTCGTCTCGAACACGACGGCGTGCGGCGGGCCTGCCTGGGAGCGGACGAGACCGAGGTACCGCTCGTAGAACGCCTGCGAGGCATCGAGGTCGCGGGTCTGCAGGGAGATGAAGTCGGGGCCGGTGACGGGCATGTGGTGCTCCTCAGGTTTGTGTCAGTCTTCTGACACGGGACAAGCTATGTCAGAATACTGACATGCGTCAAGGCGACACCGGCATCCACCTCGAGACGTCGATCGGCTACCTGCTCAAGGAGACCGCGAGTGCCCTCCGTGCCTCGATGGAAGCCGTGCTGCGCCCACTCGGCATGACGGTGACGCACTACTCCTGCCTCGAACTGCTGGCGCAGCGACCCGGCCTGTCGAACTCCGAGCTCGCGCGCGGCACGTTCGTCACCCGGCAGTCGATGAACGTGCTGCTGCAGACCCTGGAGCGGGACGGCTTCGTCACCCGTGCCACCGAGCCGTCGGTCGGCAAGGCGCTCCCCACGCAGCTGACCGACAGCGGACGACGGAGCCTGGCGCAGGCGAGTGCGGCGATCCGCGGGGTCGAGCAGCGGATGCTCACCGACCTGACCGCGGACCAGCAGACCGAGGCCCGTCAGATCCTGCGGAGCATGGTCACTGCACTCCGCGGTCAGGCCACGTAGCGCACGGACGCGGTGTCCTTCGGTGCGTACCGCTCCTCGAAGTCGCGCTCGTTGGGGATCCACACGTCCCGCCAGAGCGCATCGTGTCGACGCCCGAGCGCGCGGTCACGAGCCATGCCCCGACGAGCCGCAGTTTCGAGATCCACGTCACACCAGACCGTGACGTCGAGGTACGGGAGCGCCTCGGGGTGGAAGAGTCCGATCAGGTCGACGATCAGGACGTCCGTCCGCGCCAGTGGCTCAGCCGGGGCGAGGGCTCGAGCCGACCAGTCGAACCGCTGGAACGCGCTCGCCCGACCGGCCCGGTGCGGTTCGAGGACCGACGAGACCAGACGGGGACGATCGACGCCATCCCAGTCGGAGGACCGCTGATGGGACCGAACGGGGTCGAGGAAGTCGTCGCCGCGGATGCGGACCGCGCCGGGGAGCCCCTCGACGAGCGTGCGCGTCAGCGTGGACTTGCCGGATCCGCAATACCCGGAGACACCGACGACGATCGGTGCACGCGCCGAGGCGCGGCGGGACGCGACAAGGTCGATGACGCCGTCGCGGTCCATCGGGCAAGCGTACGAGGTCGATGACCGGGCGCCGGGGTTCGTAGGCTGAGCGGATGGACGTCGCACTGCGGGACAGCACCACCGAAGACCTCGAGTGGCTCGTCGAGCTCCGGGCCGTGGTGCTGCGCGACGACCTGACACGACTCGGTGTGTTCGACGAGACGCGTGTGCGACAGCGCCTCCGCGACGCGTTCCAGCCACAGCTGACCCGCATCGTCGTGGTCGACGGCCGCGACGTCGGGTCGGTCACCGTGCGGGTCGAGGACGACGTCCGCTGGGTCGAGCACTTCTACCTCGCGCCCGACGTCCAGGGGCGTGGAGTCGGGTCGACCGTGCTGCGCGCCGTCCTCGACGAGCCCCACGACGGCCCGACGCGGCTCAACGTGCTGGTGGGCAGCCCTGCCCGCCGACTGTACGAACGACACGGCTTCGTGCTCGACACCGACGACGGCGTCGACGTGTTCATGACGCTGCGGGCCGCCGATCGAGCACCCCACGGAGCGCACTGAGCTGCTCGTCGACCACGTCGGCCATCCGGCGCTCGGCCGGTCCGGTGAGCCAGGCCTCGAGGGCCAGGTGGAACAGCATCACGGTCGTCTCGGCGATCACCGCCGCCTCGGACGGGTCGAGCCCGCGGTGGACGAAGGCCTCGCGCACGGCGTCCGTCAGGTCGGCACGCTTCCGGGCGTCGCGCTCCCGGAGCGAGGACTCGGACAGCACCAGCCGCCGCACCGAGCCGACCTCGCCGTGCCGCCCCTCGAACCGCTCGTCGGCGACGGTGCAGAGGCCGTGCACGACGATGTCGAGCGGGTCGATCCCGGTCGGCGCGCCCTCGATGGCAGCCCGGGCGAGGTCGGGGATCTCGTCACCGGCGAAGATCACCTCGCGCTTGTCGGCGAAGTACCGGAAGAAGGTGCGGGTCGTGAGTCCGGCCCGTGCGGTGATCTGCGGCACGGTCGTCGCCTCGTAGCCCTGCTCGGCGAACAACTCGAACGCCGCTCGTTCGAGTCGCCCTCGGGCATCCGGAGACCAACGCATGTGTCCACAGTAGTGGCGATGACACGGCGTGTCATGGTTGTATAGGGGATGACACGTCGTGTCATGACTCACTTCGAGCACGAGATCGGGACACCATGTCGTCATCCGGCAACGCAGCACTGTGGACCACGTCGACCGGACGGTTCGCCGTCGGACCCGCTCCGGTCCCCCAGCCCGGCCCCGGCGAACTCGTCGTCCGTGCCGAGGCCGTCGCGGTCAACCCGGTCGACGCTGTCGGCGGGCTCTTCCGGCACGTGGTGTTCCCGAAGCTGCGGTTCCCCGCGGTCCTCGGGTCGGACGTCGCCGGCACCGTGGTCGCGATCGGCCCGGACGTCCAGCGGTTCCGCGTGGGCGACCGGGTCGTCGGGCACGCGGCGGGGCAGGAACAGCACCGGAACAGCGCTGCCGAAGGCGCCTTCCAGCACCAGGTCCTGCTGCTCGAACGCGTGACGACCCCGGTGCCCGACGACCTGTCCGCCGAGCAGGCGGCGGTCCTGCCACTCGCCGTCTCGACCGCAGCGGCCGGTCTCTTCGAACCGGACCAGCTCGCACTGTCACTGCCGACGGCAGACACGGTCGACCGCGACGGCGTCGTCCTGGTGTGGGGTGCGTCCACGAGCGTCGGTGCCAACGCCGTCCAGCTCGCCCGCGCCGCCGGGTACGCCGTGATCGGCACCGCATCGCCGAAGAACCACGGGTTCGTGCAGGACCTCGGGGCCGAGGCCGTGTTCGACTACCGCGACGACGGTGCCGCACGCCGCATCCTCGACGCACTCGGCGACCGGGAGCTCGCCGGCACCCTCGCCTTCGGTCAGGGTTCGTTGACCCGCACGCTCCCGATCGTCCGGACGGCCACCGGCTCCGGTCGGCTCGCGTCGGCGTACCCGACGCCGGTGACGACGATCCGTGCACGGCTCGAGCGCCGACACGGGGTGCACATCACCGCGATCTGGGGTGGCCGCCCGACGGAGTCCGAGGTCGGCCCGGCGATCTACCGCGACTTCCTGCCCGAAGCGCTCCGCACGGGTCGTTACCGTGCCACCCCGACCGCCTCCGTCGTCGGATCGGGACTCGCCGCGATCCCCGACGCCCTGGCCGAGCTCCGCGCCGGTGTCTCCGCCCGGAAGCTCGTCGTCACGCTTCCCTGAGCCGGTAGCGTCAGCGACGTGACCGATGCCGACGTGCCCGACGACGAGACCTTCAGCTTCACGATGTCGGGCGGTGGCACGCCACGGGGACACCTGCAGGACCCGAGCGCCGTCACGCTGCACCTGGACCCACGGCTCCTCGGCGACACCGCCAGGGGCAAGGAGATGTTCGCCCGGGCCATCGAGCAGCAGCACACCGCGCTCTCCGACTACGCCACCGCCATCGCGGCCGCCGACGGTGACGTGACCGCTCCGGCGGTGCAGGACGCCGCGACCGCACTGCACCAGGCGCTCCAGTTCCTGCCGATCGCCCACACCGTGTACACGGGCGTCGGCTTCCCCACCGCCCGCGTCGGGGACGACCCCCGCCCGACGTCGCTGCGACCGGAACGCGGCGAGCGCGGCCTCGGCGTCCACCCGGACATGCTCACCGCGATCACCGGGGACACCTCGCAGCGCTGGGAGCTCGCCTGCGAAGAGGACCTCCCCCTCGCCGTCGAGATCACCCTGGCGACCGATCCGGACGAGAACGTGCGGTCGGCCTTCCTCATGGGGACGCGGTCACGAACCGTCGTCCTGCTCATGGAACAGCGAGAGACCGATCCGGGCGCCCTCGACCAGCTCGCCCAGCAGAGCTACGCGAGCCCCGAACGGAAGTTCCCGCTGCGGTTCATGCACCTCGCACCGCGTGAGCTCGACGGGCTCTACGAGCTCCTCGGTCTCGACGAGCAGGCCATCGCGCGCGCGGAGGCCCGCTGGGCGCAGGCGCAGGATCGGAACGAGCGCATCAGCGTCGGTGACGCGCTGCGTGAGATCGGCGTCATCAGCTGATCCGCTTGGCGTACCAGCGGTCCGAGTACGGATCATCGTTGAACGGCGACACCCGGACGAAGCCGAGCCGTTCGTAGAGCGCACAGGCCTCGGCGAGCTCGGCCCGCGTGTCCAGCCGCAGCGACGTGGTCCCGCGGTCTCGGCAGAAGTCCTCCACGTGGCGCAGGAGCGCCGAACCGATGCCTCGGCCGCGGTGTTCCGGCAGTGTGAACACCTTCGTCAGCTCGCCGACGGCACCGACGAAGCGCACGCCGGCGCAGGCGACAGCGGCTTCCCCTTCACTCGCGACGACGAACACCCCGGAGTCACCCTGCAGGTCGTCGTACGGCTCCTCGTCGAGCGCACGGTCGACCTCGGCCGACGTCGCCGCGCGCCCGTACCACCGCGACGCGACCTCGGTCAGGTAGGCCCGCACGATCGCGTCGGCCCGGCCTGCGCCGGGTCGCTCCGTCTCGAAGATCATCGCGCCCCCTGCGTGGCCGCACCCGGCTCAGCGGGACGCGGTCGCCTCGCGCGCGGCGGCTTCCGCCGCGACCCAGGCGAGCATGCCGCACTTGACGCGCATGACGAACTTGGAGACGCCGTGGAAGGCGACGAGGTCCTCGAGGACGTCCTCGTCGGGTTCACCGACGCCGCGTGAGCGCATCATGGTGCGGAACTCCTCGGTCAGTGCGAGGAACTCGGGCACCGTGCGGCCGACGGCCATGTCGGTGAGGACCGATGCCGAGGCCATCGAGATCGAGCAGCCGTCACCCTGCCAGGCGAGCCCGGCGATGCGGTCGGTGCCGGCTTCGAGCCGCAGGCTGACCGTGATCTCGTCGCCGCACGTGGGGTTCCGCTCGAAGTGCGAGGCGTCCGCGTCCGACATCGCACCGTCGCCGTGCCGCGCCTTCGCGTGGTCGAGGATGACCTGCTGGTACAGGCTGTCGAGGGCGTTCACGCGGTCGCTCCGAAGTAGTCGCGGATCTCGGCGACGGCTGCGAGGAACCGGTCGACGTCGTGCTCGGTCGTGTACACGTACGTGCTGGCACGGCTCGTCGCGACGAGGCCGAGCCGGCGGTGCAGGGGCTGGGCGCAGTGGTGGCCGGAGCGCACGGCGATGCCCTGCGCGTCGAGGTACTGCGAGACATCGTGGGCGTGCACACCGTCGACGTCGAAGGACACCAGGCCGGAGCGCGGGACACCGGCGGGCGGGCCGACCAGGCGGATGCCGGGCACGGCAGCGAGGCCGACGAGCATCCGGCGGGCGAGGTGCTCCTCGTGGGCGCGGACCCGTTCCATGCCGATGCCCTGCAGGTAGCGCACGGCCTCGGCCAGGGCGACCGCCTGGGACACGGGCTGCGTGCCGGCCTCGAACCGCTCGGGCGCCGGCATGAACTCGGAGCCCTCCATCGTCACGGTGGTGATCATCGAGCCGCCGGTGCGGAACGGCGGCAGGGCGTTGAGCAGCTCGCTCCGTCCCCAGAGCACGCCGATGCCGTTCGGGCCGAGCATCTTGTGCCCGGAGAACGCGGCGAAGTCGACACCGAGCTGCTGCACGTCGAGGGGACGGTGCGGCGCGGACTGGCAGGCGTCGAGCACCACGAGGGCACCGCGGGCGTGGGCGAGGCCGACGACCTGCTCCACGGGGGCGATCATCCCGGTGACGTTCGAGACGTGCGAGAACGCGACGACCCTCGTGCGGTCGGTGATCAGCGCTGCGGCGTCGTCGGCGGTCCAGGTGCCGTCGTCGGCGACCGGGATCCAGCGCAGGGTCGCACCGGTCAGGGCTGCGAGTTCCTGCCACGGCACGAGGTTGGCGTGGTGCTCGGCCTCGGTCACCAGGATCTCGTCGCCGGCGCCGAGCCGGAAGCGTGCGGCGTCGACGCCCCCGCGACCGCGGCTGGCGTTGGCCATGCCGTAGGCGACGAGGTTGAGGGCGTCGGTGGCGTTCTCGGTCCAGACGACCTCCGCCGGGGCAGCCGCGCCGATGAACCCGGCGACGGTGGCACGGGCGTCCTCGTAGGCGTCGGTGCTGAGCGCCGCGAGCGTGTGCGCACCGCGGTGGACGGCGGCGTTGTCGTGCTCGAGGAAGCGTCGCTCAGCGTCGAGGACCTGACGCGGGCGTTCCGCCGTCGCCCCGGAGTCCAGGTACGCCAACGGCTGCCCGTTCACGTCCTGCGCGAGGATCGGGAAGTCCTGCTTGATCGCCTCGACCTCGGTCTCGGTGAGCGGCTGGTTCGGCGCCACGACTGTCACGTCTCGTCCTCCTGGTGCTGCTGTCCGGAGCAACCCGTCCATGGTGTCCGTTGTTCCCGACCGCGTCCAGTCGGCACGGTGACGGCCCAGGACCACGCCGGGACCTGGGCCGTCGCACGTCGTTCGTTACTCGTTGCCGATCTTCTCGTCCGCTGCGTCGCGGGCGCCGTCGATCTTGTCGTCGTACTTGCCGCCCGTGGCCTTCTTGACCGCGTCGGCCACGCCGCCGAGCACCTTGTCGCTGACGTCCTCGGCCTTCTCGCTCTTCAGGGCGTCCTGGACCTTGCCGTCCTTCAGGAACTCCTGGGCCTTCTTCGTGATGTCGTCGAACCCCGCCATCGGCTGCTCCTCGTCTCGGTGCGGAGCCCGTCGCTCCGTCCTGGCGCCGACAGTAGGCCCCTGGGCCGCCGTCCGCACCGGAACGTCCGGGGTCCTCACACCATCTGGGCGCTGCGACGACGGGCGAGGACGTACCCGACGGCGACCGCGCCGGACACCGCGAGCAACGAGGGCACGAGGATGTCGGTGCCCTGCTGCGTGAACTCGACGACGAGCACGAGCGCCGTGAACGGTGCGCGCATGGTGGTGGCGAGGAAGGCCGCGGCACCGACGAACGCGAAGGCCGCCAGGCTCGGGCCGTCAGCCGGCCAGAGCAGCAGCCACGCGCCACCCAGTCCGCCGCCGATCGCCGAACCGATCGCGATCGAGGGGGTCAGCGTGCCACCGACCGCACCAGCGCCGATGGTGGCCGAGGTGGTCACGGTCCGCAGGACCCCGAGCAGCAGCAGGAACACCACCGGCGAGAGACCGGCGAACGACGAATCGTCCAGGGCGCTGTTCATCGCGACGAGGCCGAGCGCCCGCCCGTTGCCGAGGATCTCCGGGAACGGGATCGCGATGAGCCCGACCATCGCGAACACCAGCGGCAGCACGACGAGCAGGTGCCAGCCCTTCGGCGCGATGCCCTGCAGTCGGTTGGTCAGCTTCACGAACCCGACCCCGGCGAGCCCGAGCACCGGCCCCACGACGATCGCCCAGACCAGCAGCGACGGCGACAGGTGCATCGCGGGCACGTGGTAGAGCACCTCGTCCGGGATCACGAGCCGGGCGGTGATGGCGGCGACGGCACTCGTGGCGAAGGCGGGCAGCGCGGTCGCGAAGCTGATCTCGCCGAGCAGGACCTCGACCGCGAACAGGGCACCGCCGAGGGGCACGTCGTACACGGCGGCGAGGCCGGCCGCGGCACCGCAGGCCACGAGGATCTTCGTCTCGCGCGCCGTCAGCCCCGCACGACGGGTGACGAGCTGGGCGAGCCAGGCCCCGACCTCGCGCGGCGCGACTTCCTTGCCGATGGACGCCCCGAGCCCCACGGCCAGGATCTGGACGCCGGCGTTCGCGAGCGTCGCCAGGGCGGGCATCCGCTTGCCGTCGACGGCCGCGGTGACCGAGACGATCGAACGACCCCACCGACGGAGCGCCCACCAGGCGAACCCGGTCAGGACCCCGGCGGCGGTGAGCGCGAGGAACCGGTTCAGCCCGGAGGGGGCGTCGGCCGCCTCGAGGTGCCCACCGAACCCGTACCCGAAGGCGACGAACTGGATGAGCTGGAGCGCGAGCCAGACCGCGATGCCGGCGATGCCGCCGGAGACGCCCACCAGGGCGGTGACGACGGCGAGCTTGAGGGCCCAGACCGGGGTCGCGTGTCCGGAGTGCGGCATGACCGGAAGCCTAACGGGCCGGACGCACCCGATGACGGACCGCGACGGGCCCGCCGGACGCGGGGCGGGCCTCCAGGCCGGGTGTCCCGACCACCCGCCGTCAGACGGCCGTCACCCGGAACGGCACCACGCCCTCGGCCGGCATGAGCGGCGGCTGCAGGCCGACCGTGCCGAGCACCCGTCCGCTGAAGACGCGCGGGCCGGACCACCAGTCCGGTCGAACCAGGTCATGGCCGGCCCCGATGACCACGGGGTCGACGCGGTACGACGTGTCCGGGTCGAGGTCGCGGAAGGTGACCCGGCCGGTGCCGGACACCTCGGAGCGCCCGATGCTCGCCAGGAAGAAGACCGCCTGCTGCCGGTCCGGCGTGACCGTGCCGTACACGAGCCGCGAGTCGTCGACCTCGTCCGAGCGCACCAGGTCGCCGCCGTGCAGGAGCGGGCGGAGCTCCCGGTACAGCGCGATCCACTCGGTGAGCGCCCGGGACTCCTCGGCGGTCGCACCGGCCAGGTCCCACTCGATGCCGAGGTGCCCGACCAGGGCGGTACCGGCGCGGAAGGCGAGGTCGTGGACCCGACCGGTGGTGTGGTTCCGGCCGCTGGCGATGTGCGAGCCGAGCAGCTCCGGCGGCAGGAGCTGCTGCGTCCACCGGTGCATCTGCTGACGCTCGAGCGGGTCGATGTCGTCGGACACCCACACCCGCGCGGTGTGCTCGATGACGCCGAGGTCGACGCGGCCGCCACCCGACGAGCACGACTCGATCTCGAGCGCCGGGAACCGCTCGCCGAGCGTGGCCATCAACCGGTACGCCGCGAGGGTCTGCTCGTGGACCGCTGCACCGCCACCGGGGAAGCCCGCCTCGACGAGGTCGCGGTTGTGGTCCCACTTGACGTACTCGATGCCGTACTCGCCGATGATCGCCGTCATCCGCTCGAGCACGTACGCGAAGGCCTCGGGGATCGCCAGGTTGAGCACCTGCTGGTCGCGGGAGCGCGCGGGCAGTCGTCCGTCGGCCTGCAGGATCCACTCCGGGTGGGCGCGGGCGAGGTCGCTGTCCTCGTTCACCATCTCGGGTTCGAACCACAGGCCGAACTCCATGCCGAGTGCACGGACGCGGTCGACCAGGGGTCCGAGCCCGTCCGGCCAGACGTCCTCGTCGACGTACCAGTCGCCGAGGCCGGCGTGGTCGTCGCGGCGCCCGCGGAACCAGCCGTCGTCGAGCACGTAGCGTTCGACGCCGAGGGCCGCGGCACGCTCGGCGAGGTCGACGAGGCGGGCCAGGTCGTGGTCGAAGTACACGGCCTCCCACACGTTGATCGTCGTCGGGCGCGGCGTCGTCGGGTGCTGCGGGCGGCTGCGGAGCCAGCGGTGGAACCGTCGGGCCTGGTCGTCGAGTCCGTCGCCGTGCGCGAAGTACACCCACGGCCCCTCGTAGGTGGCACCGGTGTCGAGCCGGACCTCGCCGGGCAGCAGGAGTTCGCCGCCGCCGATGACCTGGCGGCCGGTGGCGAGCCGTTCGGCGTGGTGCCTGTGGTTCCCGCTCCACGCGGTGTGGACGCCCCAGACCTGGCCGCGGGCGAAGCCGAAGCCCGGCTCCCCCACCGTCAGCACGGTCGCCGCGTCGGTGCCGGTGCGGCCCTTCCGTCCCTCGCGCTGGTGGGTGCCGACGACGAGTTCCCGGCGCTGCGGGGTCCGTTCCTTGCCCCAGCGGCCGGCGAAGTCCAGGATCTCGCGGGCCCCCGACGGGATCGGCATCGCGAGCGTCAGGTCGTCGACGGTGTAGGCGCCGTCGGCGGTGTTCGTCACGCTCGCCCGGGCCCGCACGAGCCCGGAGCCGAGCATCTCGGTCACCACCCGGACCGTGAGCCCGGCGGTGGTGTCCGCGGCGTCGGCGGTGACCGTGGTGTCCGTGACCGCGAGGGCCGTCACCGTGAACGCCGGCGACCAGTCGGCACCGTCCCGGTGCCCGGCGAGCCCCGGACGGCCGCTCCAGCCGCGGTGCGGTTCGGGCAGCACCGACAGGCGGACGGGGGCGTCCATCTCGTTCGGGGACACCGGGGTGACGTCGGCGTCGGCGAGTGCCGTCAGTGCGGCGGTGTCGAGCGGGCCGAGCGCCGCTCCCCAGTGCACGACGGCGGGGAGCGCGTCGTCACGGCAGTCGAGGACGAGCGAGACGCCACCGGCGCTCAGGTGGACGAGTTCGTGCGGCATGCGGGCTCCAGTCGGCGTCGTTGCACGTCAGAGCTTTCCGGTCCGGGGCCGTCCGCTGCAAATCCGGCTGCGGCGCGGCTCAGAACCAGCGCTTCACCTTGAACACCACGTACAGGATCGCCGCGAACAGGACCATCGCGACGATCGACAGCGGGTACCCCCACGTCCAGCCGAGTTCGGGCATGTGCGTGAAGTTCATCCCGTAGATCGCGGCGATGAGCGTCGGTGCGAACAGGATCGCCGCCCACCCGGAGATCTTCTTCGTGTCGTCGTTCTGCTTCTGGGCCGCCAGGGTGGAGTCGACGGTCAGGGCGTTCTGCAGCAGCTGCCGGAAGGTGTCGAGCCGCTCCACCACCCGGATCGAGTGGTCGAGGACGTCGCGGAACCGGCGCTGCATCTCCACCGGCAGGTGGTACTTCTCGGCACCGCGGTGCAGGTTCTCGATGATGTAGACGAGTGGACGCGCTGCACGCTGGAAGTCGACGACCTCGCCGAACAGCTCGTACACCCGGCGGGACACCCCGGCCTCGCCGGAGAACAGCTGGTCCTCGATCTGGTTGATGTCCTCTTCGAGCCCGTCGATCACCGGCACGTAGCCGTCCACGATGGAGTCCATGAGCGCCCAGAGCTGCGCCTGCGGCCCGACCGTCACCAGACCCGGCTTGCCGCTCATCCGCTGCAGTGCCCGGGGAACGGTCTGCTTGCCCCGCGGGTCGGCCTTCACCACGACGAGGAAGAACGTCTCACCGACGAAGGCGTGCACCTCGCCGAACGCCACCTCTTCCTGCTGGTCGTTGTACAGCGCGGGCTTGAGCACCACGAACAGCGTCGATCCGTAGCGCTCGAGCTTCGGTCGCTGGTGCCCCTCGGCGGAGTCCTCGACGGCGAGCTCGTGCAGACCGAGGGCGACCGCGACGTCGCCGAGTTCCTGGGCGTCGGGCTGGTGCAGGACGATGCACGCACTGGCGCCCTGCTCGTCGAGCATCCGGAAGGTGTCGTCGAGGGACGGACTCGCGATCGGGGCGATCCGGTCGATGTAGACGGTGTTCAGTTCGACGCTCACGCGCCCACCGTACGCAGGGTGGCCGGTCTCCGGCCTGGAGGCCCGTGCCGGCTCCGCCACACGCCCCGCGTCCTGCCTGAACGCGCGCTGCACGACCGCCGCCACCGGCCGCCTACGGTGCAGGTCATCAGCATGCTGACGAAAGGGACTGTCATGAAGAGGATCTGGAAGCGCATCGCGGTGGCCGTGAGCGCGGTCGTCGCCGTCATCGGCGCGTACGTGGGGTCGGGCGCTGCCGGCGGCACGCCCATCCAGGACGCCGCCGGTGGCGCCCTGTCGGCGTCCTCGACCGCGATCGCCCCGGACGGCCCGGCCTTCTCGATCTGGAGTGTGGTCTACGCCGGGCTCATCGGCTACGCGGTGCTGCAGCTCTTCCGCACCGCGAACGACGAACGGCACGAGCGGCTGGTGGTGCCGGCGGTGCTCTCCCTGCTGCTCAACGCCGCGTGGATCCTGTCGGTGCAGTTCGGGTTCCTGTGGGCGAGCGAACCGATCATCGTCGCACTGCTCGTCGTGCTGATCTGGACGTTCACGATCCTGCGCCGGACCCCGTCCCGGGGCGTGGTCGAGGCGATCCTGACCGACGGCACGTTCGGGCTGTACCTCGGGTGGGTCTGTGTCGCGACGGCCGCCAACACCGCCGCGGTGCTGACGGCGGCGGGCTTCCGTGGCTTCGGACTCGGACAGGACCCGTGGGGCGTGCTCGTCGCCGCGGTGGCCGGGCTCGTCGGGGTGCTCATCGCGCTGTGGGGCCGGGGACGCCTGGCACCGATGGCCTCGGTCGCGTGGGGCCTGGCGTGGGTCGCGGTGGCCCGGTTCGACGGGCCGCTCGTCTCCGTCCCGACGGCGGTGGCGGCCGTGGTGGCTGCGGCGGCCGTGGTCGTGGTGACCGTGGTGGTGCGGGCCCGCGCCGGCTGGGTCGGCGGCCGTGCCGGTCGGGCGGCGGCTCCGGTGGCGGCCTGACGCGCGACTGCCTGCGCGTCGTTTCGGGCTGAGCGACACCTCACGCAGCGATCGGGCCGTGAGGTGTCGCTCAGCGCGAAGAATCAGCGCGCGGACACGACCAGGCCGTGCGCGGCGGCGACCGCGGCGTTCGTGACCCGGCCGGCGTGCACGTTCAGGCCTCCGGCGAGGGCGGGGTCGGCCTCGAGCGCGGCTTCCCACCCGCGGTCGGCGATCGCGACGGCGTAGGGCAGCGTGGCGTTCGTCAGCGAGATCGTGCTCGTGCGCGGGACGGCGCCGGGCATGTTCGCCACGCAGTAGTACACGGTGTCGTGCACGGCGAACGTGGGGTCGTCGTGGGTCGTCGGGCGGGAACCCTCGAAGCAGCCGCCCTGGTCGATCGCGATGTCGACCAGCACCGAGCCGGGTCGCATGTCGGCGACCATGGCGTCGGTGACGAGCTTGGGAGCCGAGGCCCCGGGGATCAGCACCGAGCCGATGACCAGGTCCGCGTCGCGCAGGGCCTCGGCGATGGCGTGCGCCGACGACCGCAGGGTCGTGACACGCCCGTCGAACCGGGCGTCCAGGGCCCGGAGCCGCGGCAGGCTGATGTCGAACACGGTGACGTCGGCCCCCATGCCGAGCGCCATCGTCGCGGCGTGCTCCCCCGCGACGCCGCCGCCGATGACGACCACGCGGCCCTTCGGCGTGCCGGGGACCCCGCCGAGCAGCAGTCCGCGTCCGCCGTTCGTCCGCATCAGGTGGAACGCGCCGACCTGGGCGGACAGCCGCCCGGCGACCTCGGACATCGGCGACAGCAGGGGCAGCGAGCGGTCCGGCAGCTGCACGGTCTCGTAGGCGATGGCCGTCGCACCCGAGTCGATGAGGGCGTCGGTCAGGGGGCGGTCTGCGGCGAGGTGCAGGTAGGTGAAGAGCACCTGCCCCGGGCGGATCATCGGGTACTCCGACGCGACCGGCTCCTTCACCTTGAGGATCAGCTCGGCGCGTTCCCACACCTCGGCCGCGGTGTCGACGATCGTGGCGCCGGCGGTGCGGTACTCGTCGTCGGTGAACGCCGAACCGGACCCGGCGCCGGCCTGCACCAGGACCTGGTGGCCGTGCGATGCGAGCTCGGCGACACCGGCGGGGGTGGCCGCGACGCGGTACTCGTTGTTCTTGATCTCGGTGGGGACGCCGATGCGCATGCGGACTCCTTCGTGGGCGGTGCGTTCGTCCCGTCCATTCAGCACCGGATTCGCCCACAGCAGCGCTGAGCCGAACATCCGGACAGCGGCAGCGCGATCCGTGTCACGAGATTCGGCGGAACCGTCCGCAGCAGCAGTCGGTCAGTGCCCGCGCAGCGACTCGCTCGGCAGCTCACCGAAGCGGCTGCGGTAGGTCGCCGAGAAGCGACCGAGGTGCCCGAAGCCCCACGTCCGCGCGATCTCGGCCACGGTCGTCTCGTCCAGCGCACCGCCGACCAGGTCCGTCCGGGCGCCGTCGAGCCGCACGCCGCGCAGGAGTTCCCCCGGCGTCTGGTCGAGGTGCCGACGGAGCGACTGCTGCAACCCGCGGGGGCTGAGGCCGGCCGCCGCCGCGATGTCCGGCGTGCCGATCGCTTCACGCGCGTGCTCGTGCACGAACTCGAGCGCCCGGCGCAGGCGGTCGTGCTCGGGGCCGCTGCCGGACACCGACGCACGCCACTTGTTGCGCCGCGGGAACGCACGGATCGCCGCGGTCGCGAACGCCTCGGCGATGTCGTGCTGGACCATCGGGCTCATGGCCTGTTCGACGTCGAGCCAGACGGCCGAGTACTTCCGCACCACCGATCGCCACAGCGCGATGCCGTCGGCGGTCGGGCGGCGCATCGGTTCGAACGCGAAGTCGTCGTCACCGGCGACGGCACGGACGAAGTCGCGGTCGAGCTGCACCAGGTTCAGGGCGATGTCGTGGTGGTGCAGGGCGTAGGGCTCGGCGAACGGCAGCACGACCGGCACCCCGGCCTGGAGCTCGAACGTCTCGCCGCCCGTGGCGATCCGGCTCGAACCGCTGCGCAGCCACGCGACCAGGAACTCGTCGTCGACCTGGCTCTCGCTGCGCAGGTCGACCATGAACCGCGACGAGCGCAGGGACATCCGCTCGTCACCGACGCCCGCGAAGTCCCAGTGGGCGTTCTCGTGGGTGCGCCGGACGACGGGAGCACGGAAGTCGTAGTCGCCCGTGAAGAACGCGAGGGCCTGGTCGACGTCGCTGCCGACCATCCGCCGGAAGTACCGCGGCCCGGGCCGTTCGAGAGAAAGCACCATGCACCAGAACGTAGGACGGACCACCGACAAACTGCGTCAGATCCCGACTCAGGGCTGCAGGATCGCCTGCCCCACGCTCTCGTCGAGGATCAGGTCCGTGATCAGCCCGGCGGCCAGCGCACCCCGCAGTGACGCCGCCTTCGACCGCCCGGCGACGACGCAGACCCGCCGGGGCGCGCGCTTGATCGTGTCGAGGTCGGGAGCGCCGGCCCGTGCGTTCACGCCGATGTCCTTCCACGAGCCGTCGGACCGGTAGAACACCGTCGAGACGTCCCCGACGACCCCGGCCTGCGTGAGCTCATCGCGGTCCTCGGGGTCCAGGTACCCGCCGGAGTAGACGTGCGAGGGCACCGGGGCCTGCGGGGCGCCGACACCGAACACGACGAGGTCCATCCGCTCGTGCAGGTCGAGCACGCGGCGGATCGAGCGCTCGCGGAACAGTGCCTCCTTCGTCGCGGGGTCGTCGAAGAACGCCGGCACCGGGAACTGCTGCACGAACGCCCCGTACGCCTCGCCGAACCGCCGCAGGATCTCGGACGCGTAGACGATGCCGGTGGTGCGGGTGTTCGCGGCGCCGTTGATCTGCACGATCGTCGAGCCGTGGGTGGTCTTCGGCACCAGGTACCGGCTGACCGCGCTCACGGTCGAACCCCACGAGATCCCGATCACCATGTTCGACTCGACGTACTGCGTCAGGATCCGGGCGGCGGACAGTGCGACGCGCTCGAGCCGGTCGACGTCGCTCGTGTGGTCCGGCACCGGGACGACGTGCGCGTGCACCCCGAAGCGGGATCGGATGCTCCGGCTCAGCGCGGCGGCCTGGTCCAGGGGCGACCGGATCTGGATGTCGACGAGCCCGGTGTCCCTGGCGTACTTCAGCAGCCGCGACACCGACGAGCGCGAGGTGCTGAGTTCGTCGGCGATCGCGTCCATCGTCAGGTCCTGCAGGTAGTACAGGTGGGCGGCGCGCAGCGCCTGCTGCGTGCGCATGGGCTGAGCCGCGTCACTCATGGTGCTCCGATCTGTCGAACGCAACCATGCACGGACGTGCAGGGCCTCTGCAACCCCGGCCGCGCCTCCAGACCGCCGCGTCGGGCCTGGACGACACGTGTGCTGCACGTTCGTGCACGCGAGTTGCCCGCCCTGTCGAACGAGCGCACGATCGATCCTGACCCCACGAACAGACGAAGGAAGCGACGAACCATGTCGAAGAAGACACAGCCCCGGAACACGGTGACCGCCCTCACCGAGCGCCCGAACGCGCAGGTCCTCGTCGTCGGCGGCGGCATCAACGGCATCGCGACGTTCCGTGACCTCGCACTCCAGGGCGTCGACGTCGCCCTGGTCGAGCGTGGCGACTACGCCTCCGGCGCCTCCGCGGCCTCGAGCCACATGATCCACGGCGGCATCCGCTACCTCGAGAACGGCGAGTTCCGCCTGGTGCGCGAGAGCGTGCAGGAGCGCAACGGCCTGATCCGCATCGCCCCGCACTACGTCAAGCCGCTGCAGACGACCATGCCGATCTTCTCGACGTTCTCCGGCATCATGAACGCCCCGCTGCGCATGCTGACGCACAAGCAGCGCTCCACCAAGGAGCGCGGCGCGATGCTCATCAAGATCGGCATGACGATCTACGACTCCTTCTCGCGCGACGGCGGCTCCGTCCCGAAGCACGTCTTCCGCACCAAGAAGGCGGCGCTCGAGGACATGCCGGCCCTCAACAAGGACCTGAAGTACACGGGCACCTACTACGACGCGAGCGTGCACGAGCCCGAGCGCCTGGCCCTCGACGTCCTCAAGGACGGCCTGGCCGCGGGAGCCGACAAGGCACGCGCCGTCAACTACGTCGAGGCAGCCGGCACCCGCGACGGCGGCGTCCTGCTGCGCGACCGCGAGACCGGCGACGAGTTCGTCTTCACGGCCGACGTCGTGATCAACGCCTCCGGCCCCTGGACCGACCTGACGAACGAGGCGTTCGGCGGCGAGACGAAGTTCATGGGCGGCACGAAGGGCTCGCACATCGTCGTCCACAACGACGAGCTGCTCGAAGCCACCAAGGGCCGCGAGCTGTTCTTCGAGAACGACGACGGCCGCATCGTCCTCATCTACCCGCTCAAGGGCCGGGTGCTCATCGGCACGACCGACATCGACGCCGACCCCGCGAAGCCGGTCACGACGACCGACGAGGAGATCGACTACTTCTTCGGGCTCGTCAAGCACGTGTTCCCGCAGATCGAGGTCACCCGCGACCACATCGTCTACAGCTACTCCGGCATCCGCCCGCTCCCCCGCCACGAGGACACCGCCCCCGGCTTCGTGTCGCGTGACTACCGGATCGTGGACACCCAGATCGCCGGCCTGCCGAAGTCGACCGTGCTGTCGCTCGTCGGCGGCAAGTGGACGACGTTCCGTGCCCTCGCTGCACACCTGTCCACCGAGGCGACGACCAAGCTCGGCATGAGCCGCAAGGTCGACACCACCGGCATGCCGATCGGCGGTGGCAAGGAGTTCCCGACCACCGACGCCCAGCGCGCCCTGTGGATCAAGTCGCACCGCGACGGGCTGGACGAGTCACTGGTCGAGGGGCTGCTCGAGCGCTACGGCACCCGTGCCGCCGAGGTCGTGGACGTCCTGACCGACGGCCCGGTGGAGCCGCTCGAGTCCGACCCGTCGCTCACCCGCGCCGAGGTCGCCTACTTCGCCCGCCACGAGCAGGCCGTCCACCTGGTGGACGTCGTCCTGCGCCGCACGAACCTGGCGTTCGTCGGTGGGGTCACGATCGACCTGCTCGACGAGCTGGCCGACGTGCTCGCCGGTGCGCTCGGCTGGACGACCGAGGAGCGCGCGGACGAGGTCCAGCGCACGCTCGACGTCCTGCGCGAGTCGCACGGCGTGATCGTGCCGCTGACGTCCGCTTCGGCGCCGACGTCGCAGCTCGCGTAGTCGACGCCCCGACGGACGGACGGGAGGCCCGGTACCAGCTGGTACCGGGCCTCCCGTCCGTTCGGGGTCGCGTTGGCGGCCCGCTGGTCGCGTCAGAACCGCTCGCCGGTGGGGTCGAGCGCCGTGCGGTCGATGAGCTGGTCGCCGCCGACGGGCTCGCCTTCCCAGTCGACCAGGCGCCAGCCGTCGGCGAACGAGCCCTCGAGTTCGACGATGCCGGTGTTCTCCAGGTGGCGCTTCGTGCCGAAGTGGTCGGGGGTGTTCTGCGCAGCTGCGCTCGCCCACGTGCGGATCGCGGCACCGTGACTGACGGCGGCGGCCACCGCCACCCCGGTGGCCTCGATCTGGCGGACGGCATCGTCGTAGCGCTCGAAGAACTCGACGCCGCTCTCGGCACCGGGCATCCGGGTCGTGCGGTCACCGCCGGACCAGCCGTGCACGGTGGAGATGTAGGTCTGCACGGACACCGTGTCGCTCTTGCCCTGGGTGTCGCCCGCCTCGATCTCGCGGAGGCCCGGCAGCACCACGGGCTCGAGGCCGAGCGAGGCCGCCAGGGGTGCCGCCGTGACCTGCGTGCGGACCATCGACGACACGAACAACCGCTCGATCCCACGGTCGGCGAGCGCTGCGGGCAGGGCGTCGGCCTGCTGCTGCCCGAGCTCGGTCAGTCCTGGTCCGGGCACCACGGCATCGAGGATGCCGTGCACGTTCGCGGGGGTCTGGCCGTGGCGGATGAGCAGCAGTCGCATGCCGCCACCCTACGGACCGCCGCTGACGTCAGCCCTGCCGGGTGTTCCAGCGGGGGTTCTTCTTGTTGATGACGTAGACGCGGCCGCGGCGCCGGACGACCTGGGAGCCGGGGATCTTCTTGAGCGCCTTGAGGGAGTTGCGGACCTTCACGACGAGCCTCCTTGTTGATAACGGTTTTCAGTTACAGTAGCCCACATGCGTGCTGCTGCCATCACCCTCGTCACCGCCCTGCACCAGGTCGACGCCGACCGCGTCGCCGCCCGGATCTCCGACGGGCACCGGATGCACGTCGCCGGGAGCGCCTTCGCCACCGCCCGTGCCGTGGCGGACCGCGCCGACCAGCTCGACCGGCTCTGCGGGCCCGAGGCCGACCACGGGCTCGTCGTCACCCTGCACCCGGGGGCCGATGCCCGCGCCGTCGGCATGCTGCTCGCCAACGCGGCACGGTCCGAGACCGGCGACGACCGGGTGCTCCGGCACGTCGTCGGGGTGCTGCGGGCCGACGACGTCGCACACCTGCTCTGGTCGGACGTCGACGACGCCTTCGTGGCCGCGGACCGGATGGCGGCACTCGTCGAGTACGCGACGGTGATCGCCCTCGACCGCATCGAGCCGCTGTCCGGCCGTCGGCGTCGGGCGCTCGTGTCCCTGCTGCACCGGATGGCGCCCCAGGCCGTGATCGTCGCCCTGCCCGCGATCCGGAGCGCCGCCGACCTGCCGGCCTCGAACGGCGGCGCGGCACGGGTGCTCGCCACCGGCGCCGGCTGGATGCGCGCACTGTCGAGCGGCGCGGACACCGGGCGCGACGCCCGCGACGCCCTGGTCTCGATGCGCTACCGGGAGCCGCTGCCGTTCCACCCCGGGCGACTGTCGTCCGTCATCGCCGAGGACCTGTCCGCCGGGGTGAACGGTCGCGTGCTGCGGTCGCGGGGGTTCTTCCGCCTGGCATCGCGGCCGGACCACGTCGGCTCGTGGTCGAGCTTCGGGTCGATGCTCGCGCTCGACCCCACCGCGAACCCGTCGTGGGACGCCGATGCCCCGATCGGGCAGGCGCTGTGGTTCGTCGGCGAGCAGCTCGACGTCCGGGCGATCGAGCGGGCCCTCGACGGGGCGCTGCTCACGCCGTCGGAGCTGCTCGCCGGGCCGGACGTGTGGCGCAGCTGGGCGGACCCGTTCCCGGAGTGGCCCGCGGTGGACCCGGCGTCAGAGCACCGGCACGAGTGAGGGCGCGCGTGGGTGCGCACACGTCCCGCGACAGAGCACGAGTCGATCGTCGCGTGCATCGTCGTCTCATGCGCACACACCCGCTGCGTGCGCAGGTTGCGACAGAACGCTCGTCGATCGTCGCGTGCATCGTCGCAGTGTGCGCACGCACGCACGGACGGGAGGCGCGGTGCGGGTCGGACCCACACCGCGCCTCCCGTCCGTGGTCACGTCGAGAGCCGCAGCGTCAACGCGCCGGTGACGCCTCACGCGCAGCAGCCTCGCGCGCAGCGGCAGCCGCGGCGTCCTGCGCGGCGAACGGCAGGTCGCCGAGGTCCAGGTGCGGGTTCGTGTCCTGCGTGAGCACGAGCTCCTTCGCCTCGTCCTCGGTCTCCACGGCCGGCATCGAGCCGGGCAGCGGGCGCTGCGAGGACTCCTTCATGCAGAAGACACCGATCGCGCCGACGACGCTCATCGCCATCAGGAAGTACGCCGGGGCGAGCTCGTCACCCGTCGCCGTGAGCAGCGCCTGCACGATCAGGGGCGTGGTCCCGCCGAACACCGCGATCGCGATGTTGTATGCGAAGCCCATGCCGCCGTACCGCGTCGACGTCGGGAACAGCGCCGGCAGCGACGCGGCCTGGTTCGACACCCACAGCGCGGTCATCAGCGCGAGCAGCCCGAGGCCGGCGAGCGTCGACCACTGCGCCCCGTGCCCGATCAGCATGAAGGCCGGCACGACGAGCACGACCGTGGTGGCGGCACCGATCCACATCACGACACGGCGGCCGAGGCGGTCGGAGAGCTTGCCGGTCAGCGGGAGCATCACCGCGAGCAGCAGGAGCACCGGGATCGTCAGCAGGGTGCCGTCGATGGCGGAGTAGCCGAGCGAGTCGGTCAGGTACGTCGGCATGTACGAGGTCAGGGCGTAGCCCACTGTGTTCGACGCGGCGACGAGCATGATCGCGATGACGATCGGGCGCCAGTGCTGGCGGACCATCGCGACGACGTTGGCCGGACGCTCACCGTCGAAGGACGCACGGGACTCGCTCGCGGCCTCCTGCGCGGCCTGGGTCGCCTGGAACACCGGCGACTCCTCGATGCGCAGACGGAAGTAGATGGCCACGACACCGATCACACCGGCAGCCAGGAACGGGAAGCGCCAGCCGTAGGCGGTCATCGCCTCGTCGCCCAGGGTGATCTGCAGCACCGACACCACGGTTGCACCGAGCGCGAAGCCCAGGTAGCTGCCGAAGTCCAGGATGCTCGCGAAGAAGCCGCGACGGCGGTCCGGGGCGTACTCGGTGACGAAGGTCGTGGCCCCGGCGTACTCACCACCGGTCGAGAAGCCCTGCGCGAGCTTCAGCACGACGAGCAGGATCGGACCGAAGACGCCGATGGTGGCGTACGCGGGCAGCGCACCGATCAGGAACGTCGACGCCGCCATCATGATCAGCGTCGTCGCGAGCACCTTCTGGCGGCCGATCTTGTCGCCGAGGCGTCCGAACACGATGCCGCCCAGGGGGCGTGCGATGTACGTCGCCGCGAAGACACCGAGGCTGAACAGGATCTGCACCGAGGGTTCGGCCGTCGGCAGGAAGACCTTCCCCATCGTGACGGCCAGGTAGCCGTACACGCCGACGTCGTACCACTCCATGGTGTTGCCGACGACCATGCCGCTGACGGCTCGTCGCATCATGCTCTTGTCGACCACGGTGACGTCGCTCTCACGCAGCCGTCGGTGTGGTCGGGTGTTGGTACTGCTGGGGTCGGAACCCATGCCTTGCTCCTCGAGAAGATCGGTGGGCCGTCGGGAACCGGCCCAGAACAGCGAGCGACGTTACCGAGCAACCGAAATGTCATTGGCCGGTGATTCTCAGGAACCGGCGTGTCACCCGGACGGGGGTCACGCCCGATCCGCACCAGCTCGCGGAAGGACGGAACTGTGTAACGACGCCGTAACATCGGGCCCGTGGCGATCGAACCCGAGACGAAGAGCTGGACGTGGGTCATCGAGACCGCGTGCCCCGAGTGCGGCTACGACGGCAGCGCCGTGACGATCCGCGACGTGCCGGGCATCATCGACGACAACACCGCAGGGTGGCCCGAGGTCCTCGGACGCGACGACGTCCGGGACCGCCCGGACGACCACACGTGGTCACCGCTCGAGTACGACCCGGTGCACCACCTGTGGGACGTGCGCCGCACGCGCTAGACGTGGGGACCACCGGTCGGGAGGCGCGGTGCGGCCCCGCCCCGCGCCTCCCGGCCGCAGGCGGTCGCCCCCGGAACCGGGCGTACCTGACGGAACCGGGCGTCCCTGCCACGAACAAACGACCAGGGATGCCCGGAAGCACCATCCATCGCGCGCGTGATGGGAAGGAACGGTCACTCAGGCGAGTGCGTCGAGCACCGCACGCGCCGTCGCGGCGTCCGTCACCAGCTCGTTGACCAGGCCGCCCCGCACCGCGGCGACGATGCTCGTGACCTTGGCGCTGCCCACGGCCACCCCGACGGCGTGCGGCACGGTCGACAGGACCTCGCGCGAGGTCCGCACCATCCGGTCGCTGCCGGGGAACTCGATCGCCGAGCCGTCGGCAGCGTAGAAGTTCAGGCAGACGTCACCGGCGGCCCGGTCGAACGCGGCGTCCTCGACCGGGATGCCCCGGGCCAGCGCGTCACGGGTGTGGGTCGGCGCACCGATGCCGAGGATCGCGCCCTTCGCCCGGCTCCAGAGTCCGACGACGTGCTGGAACGCCGGGTCCTCGTCGAGGGTGGACCGCATCGCCGGGGACGGCAGCGCCTGGGCGAACAGGAACGCCGGGATCGCGCCGGAGTGCTCCGCGGCCGTCCGGGTGATCTCGTTCGTCTGGAACCACGGCATCGGGTCGGCCTGCCCACCCACGGTCGGCACGAGCTGGACGCCGGGCATGGTCGGCATGCCCGATCGTGCGACGTCGTACACGGTGCGACCGGACGACATCAGGACGGCGTCGCCGGGGACGAGTCCCATGCCCTCGACCGCGGCGGCCAGCGGTGCGGCCAGGTCGGCGCCGAGCGTCGCGGCGTGGGTGACCGCAGCGAGGTGCACCGCGCGGAGCCCGAGCACGACCTGCAGGCGTTCGGCGAGCGCCACGGTCTCGTCCTGGAACGGGTCGACGACCTCGATGCGGACGAGTCCGGCCTTGCGGGCCTCGGCCACGAGCCGCGAGACGGTCGGGCGCGAGACCCCGAGGCGCGAGGCGATCTCGACCTGGGTGGCGTCCTC
Source organism: Curtobacterium flaccumfaciens UCD-AKU (assembly GCF_000349565.1). Lineage (GTDB taxonomy): Bacteria > Actinomycetota > Actinomycetes > Actinomycetales > Microbacteriaceae > Curtobacterium > Curtobacterium poinsettiae. Next base: position 209,948 of record NZ_KB714631.1, on the reverse strand, counting down.
GAGGTAGTACATCCGCGCCGCCTGGTAGACGGTGTCCAGCGGGAACCGGGTCCGCGACGAGTCGGGGCCGGGGCCGGCAGTGCTCTCGGACGACATGGAGCGGGACCCTTCGACTCGATCGGACACCGCGATCGTAGTCCGAGCACGGCTCAGCGGATCGTGAACCCGCCGTCCACACGGAGGTCCGCGCCGTTCACCATCGCGCTCGACTCCCCCGCCAGGAACAGCACGGCCGCGGCGATCTCGTCGGGGGTCGCGAAGCGTCCGGTCGGGATCTCGTCCTGGTGCCGGATGCCGTTCTCGTTCGCCCAGGCAGCACGGCCGAGGTCGGTCAGGACGACGGTCGGCGACACGGTGTTCACGGTGACGCCGCATCCGCCCCACTCGAGCGCGAGCACCGTCGTCAGGCCGATGACGCCGGCCTTCGACGCGCAGTAGGCAGCGTGCCCGTCGATGCCGACGTGGGCCGCCTGCGACGCGATGTTCACGATCCGCCCGTACCCGGCGTCGAGCATGTGCCGGCCGACGGCCTGCGCCACGCGGAACGTGCCGGTCAGGTTGACGTCGATGGTCTTCGCCCAGGTGTCGGCTGCCAGGTCCTCGGCCGGGGCGAGGGCGGCGATGCCGGCGCAGTTCACCAGCACGTCGACGCCGCCGAAGTGCCGGACGACGTCCGCCACGGTGCGGGTCACCGAGTCGGCGTCGGTCACGTCGCAGGCGAACCCGGCGTGGAGGCTCGTGGCCGCGTCCGCCCCGTCGGCGGCAGTGTCCGGTGCGGCCGTCGACGGCACGGCGGACGTGGGCAGGTCGGCCGCGGCCGACGTGGCACCGTCGGCCCGGACGTCGACGATGGCGACGCGGGCGCCCCGGGCCGCCAGGGCCCGGGCGATCGCGTTGCCGATGCCGGACGCCCCGCCGGTGACCACCGCCGTGCGGCCGCTGAAGTCGTTGGTCAGGTCGATCGTGTCGGGGCCCGGTCGGAGGGCCGCGGCGAAGTCCGTCGTCATGTTCGCTCCCTTGCGTTCGGTGCCGAACGTACCAGAAATTGTGTTCTGGACAAACGTTCTCGAAGGTGTACAGTCATCGCCGAAGCCACCCAACGGAGGAACAGCTCATGTCGACGACGACCGAGAACGCGGCCACGACCGCCCCCACCACGATCCCCACGACGATGCGCGCCGTCGTCGTCCACGGCCCCGGTGACTACCGGCTCGAGGAGCGTCCGGTGCCGACGCCCGGCCCCGGGGAACTCCTGCTCCGCACCGACGCCGTCGGCATCTGTGCGAGCGACCTGAAGTGCTACCACGGCGCCGCGAAGTTCTGGGGCGACGAGAACCGTGCGGCCTGGGCCGAGCGCGACCGCATCCCCGGGCACGAGTTCGTCGGCACGATCGTCGCCGGCGACGACGCCGCCCTGGCCAAGCGCGGCGTCGACCTCGGCGACCGGATCGCCTGCGAGCAGATCGTGCCGTGCTGGGAGTGCCGCTACTGCCTCGAGGGCGCGTACTGGATGTGCAACGTGCACGACATGTTCGGCTTCAAGGGCTACGACGGCGCGATGGCCGAGTACGTCCTCGTGCCCGCCAAGGCACTGACCCACCCGGTGTCGAAGGCCCTGCCCGGCCAGGTCGCCGCGTTCTCCGAGCCGCTGTCGTGCGCCTTCCACGCCGTCGAGCGCGGTGACATCAAGTTCGGCGACACCGTGGTGATCGCCGGCGCCGGCCCGATCGGCCTCTCCGCCATCGCCGGTGCGCGGCAGAAGAACCCGCTCCGGATCATCGCGCTCGACGTGGTCGAGGCGAAGCTCGAGCTGGCCCGCAAGGTCGGTGCCGACCTGACGATCAACATCGCCCAGGAGGACGCGGTCGCCCGGGTCAAGGAGCTCACCGACGGCTACGGGGCCGACGTCTACATCGAGGCGACCGGGCACCCGTCCGCGGTGCCGCAGGGACTGAACCTGCTCCGCAAGCTCGGGACCTTCGTCGAGTACTCGGTGTTCAAGGACGACGTGTCCGTGGACTGGTCGATCATCTCCGACGACAAGGAGCTCGACGTCCGCGGCGCCCACCTCGGCCCGCACACCTGGCCGGCGGCGATCAAGCTGCTCGAGGCCGAGACCCTGCCGATGTCGGAGATCTGCACGCACCAGTTCCCGCTCGAGCAGTTCCAGGAGGCGCTCGACCTGGTCGGCGACTCCGCCGGTGCCAGCGTCAAGGTGTCGATCATCCCGTCCCTGACCGCCCCCACCACGGCCGCGCCGCAGGCCTGACCGACTCCACCAGCAGGGAGAGAACGAGCATGTCAGCGACGACATCACGCGCCACCGGCGCCCGCACGACCACCCCCAGCGCCGAGGGCCGCCTGGACCGGATGGGCATCCCCCGTCCGCTCGCCCTCGGGTTCGTCGCCGTCCTGGTCTTCATGACCGGGAACGGCGTCGAGTCGAACTTCATCACGCCGCACATGGTGGCCGTGCTCGGCAGCCCCGAGGCCACCGTGGCGACGATCGTCACGTTCTACAGCCTGGCCGCACTGATCGGCAGCTACGTCTCGGGCGCCCTGTCCGACCTGGTCGGGCCGCGCCGGGTGATGATCCTCGGCTTCGCCGTCTGGGTCGTGTTCGAGGTCCTGTTCCTGCTGGCACTCGGCGCCGGCAGCGTCCCGTTCGCCGCCGTCACGTACGCGTTGCGTGGCTTCGGGTACCCGCTGTTCGCCTTCGCGTTCCTGGTCTGGGTGAACATCACCACCCCGGTCGAACGGAACGGCTCCGCGGTCGGCTGGTTCTACGTCGCCTTCACGGGTGGTCTGCCGACCCTCGGCTCGCTGTTCGCGATCGGTGCCATCCCGGTGTTCGGCGGCGGGACCGTCGGCGAGACCGGGGCGATGGTCGCCTCGATCGCCCTCGTCGTGATCGGCTTCCTCATCATGCTGTTCGGCGTCCGGCTGCCGAACGGGTTCACGCGCATCGCCCCCGCCGGTGAGAGCGCCTGGCAGGTGCTGACGAGCGGCATCCGCCTGACGGTCACGCGGCCGAAGATCCTGATGGGCTTCCTCGTCCGACTCATCAACACCGCACCCGAGTTCGGCATGTTCGTCGTCCTGCCCGCCGTGATCGCGAACGAGCGCGGCTGGGGCCAGAGCCGATGGCTGCTCATGACCGTCTGCGTCTACGCCACGAACATCCTGGTCAACGCCCTGTTCGGCTGGGTCGGTGACAAGATCGGCTGGCAGCGCACCGTCAAGTGGTTCGGCATCGTCGGCTCCGCCCTCGGGCTCATCGCCTGGTGGTACGTGCCGCAGCTCGTCCCCGCCGGTTCGGACTGGGGCTACGTGCTCTCCGTCGTCGCCGGCTGCGTGTTCGGCTGCCTGCTCGCCGGGTTCGTGCCGATGGGCGCGATCATGCCGGCGCTCGCTCCCGAGCACAAGGGCGCCGCCATGGCGATGTACACCACGGCCGCCGGCGGTGCCGCGTTCCTCGGCACCGGTGTCGTCGCCGCGGTCTTCGCCCTGGGCGGCGGTGGCCAGGCCGCCACGTGGACGTTCGTCGGCCTGTACGCCTGCGCGTTCGTGATGATCCACTTCCTCAAGGTCCCGCAGGGCGACCGAGGACACTGAGACCCGGGCGACGACGGTCGTCCCGTCGTCGCCCGGTGCACCACCCCACCACCACCTCCGGAGGACCCGCACCATGACCACGATCCACGACGACCCGGACGAGTTCGCCGAAGACCAACTGAGCGGCTGGCTCGCGCTCTACGCCGACCGGGTCCGCGGCGTCCACGGCGGCGTCGTGACCCTGCCCACCGAGGGGGCCGCACCGCAGGTCGCCGTCGTCGTCGGGGGCGGCTCCGGCCACTACCCCGCGTTCTGCGGCGTCGTCGGCCCGGGCTTCGCCACCGGCGCCGTCGTCGGCAACGTCTTCACCTCGCCGTCGACCGCGCAGGTCTACTCGGTCGCCAAGGCCGCCGACCAGGGCCGCGGTGTCGTGCTGTCGTTCGGCAACTACGCCGGTGACACCATGAACTTCGGGCTCGCGGCCGAGCGGCTGCGTGCCGAGGGCATCGACACCCGCATCGTCGTGGTCACCGACGACATCGCCAGTGCCGACGACGAGACGAAGCGCCGCGGCATCGCCGGTGACTTCTCCGTCTTCAAGGCGATGGGCGCCGCCGCTGCCGAGGGCGCCGACCTCGACGAGGTCGAACGGATCGGCCGGGCGTCGAACGCCGCCACCCGCACCATCGGCGTCGCGTTCTCCGGCTGCACCATGCCCGGTGCGACCGAACCGCTGTTCACCGTCCCCGACGGCCACCTCGGCCTGGGGCTCGGCATCCACGGCGAGCCGGGCATCCAGGACGTCCCGCTGCTCCGTGCGACGGACCTGGCGTCGCTGCTCGCCGAACGACTGCTCGCCGACCGCCCCGCGACGGCCGGCACCCGGGTCGCCCCGATCCTCAACGGGCTCGGTGACACCAAGTACGAGGAGCTCTTCCTGCTCTGGGGCCGGGTGCTGCCGCTGCTGCAGGACGCCGGGCTCGAGGTCGTCGAACCCGAGGTCGGCGAACTCGTCACGAGCCTCGACATGGGCGGCTGCTCGCTGACGCTGCAGTGGCTCGACGACGAACTCGAACGGCTCTGGCGCGCCGACGCCTACACGCCCGCGTACCGCAAGGTGGCGGCACCGGTCGCGGCGCTGGTGCCGGCCGATGCGGTGGACGCCGCCGAGGACGAGGCGACGGTCGTGCCGGAGGCGACCGATGCCTCCCGGCAGGCCGCGCAGACGGCGCGAGCCGCCGTCGAGGCGATGGACGCGCTCCTGCGCGAGCACGAGGAGACGCTCGGCCGCATCGACGCGGTCGCCGGGGACGGCGACCACGGCCGCGGCATGGTCAAGGGGATCGGTGCGGCGCGCAAGGCGGTCGACGGGCTCGGCCCGGAGGCCGGGGTCGCCTTCGTCCTCGGACGCGCCGGTGATGCGTGGGCCGCGTTCGCGGGCGGCACCTCCGGTGTCCTGTGGGGCGCCGCACTCGAGGCGTTCGGCCGCTCCCTCGGCGACGACCGCGAGTCGTACCAGGCAGCCGACGTCGTCGACGCGGCGCAGGCCTTCGCCGACTCGATCGTCCACCTGGGCGGGGCGTCGCGCGGTGACAAGACACTGCTCGACGCACTGCTGCCGTTCGTGGAGCAGTTGCGTTCCTCGGTCGAAGCTGGTCAGCCACTCGCCGGAGCGTGGCAAGCTGCAGCGGAAGTCGCTCGGGACGAGGCCGACAAGACCGCCGACCTCACGCCGAAGGTCGGACGGGCCAGGCCGCTGGCCGAGAAGAGCCTGGGGACACCCGACGCGGGTGCCACCTCGATGGGGATGATCCTCACGCGGGTCGGCGAGGTCCTCGCCGCCCGTGCTGACAAGGAAGGAACACACGCATGACGTACCGTCTCGTGATCGGGTCCGACGACGCCGGGTTCGACTACAAGGAGATCATCAAGGCCGACCTGCTCGCCGACGACCGGGTGTCGGACGTCACCGACGTCGGCGTCGACGCGGACGGCCACACCGCCTACCCGCACGTGGCCGTGGACGCTGCGCGCCTGGTGGCGAACGGCGAGGCCGACCGGGCGATCCTGATCTGCGGCACCGGCCTCGGTGTGGCGATCAGCGCCAACAAGGTGCCGGGCATCCGTGCCGTCACCGCGCACGATTCGTACAGCGTGGAGCGCTCGATCCTGTCGAACGACGCCCAGGTGCTCTGCATGGGGCAGCGCGTCGTCGGCGTCGAGCTCGCCCGTCGGCTGGCGAAGGAGTGGCTCGGCTACGAGTTCGACCGTTCCAGTGCCAGCGCTTCGAAGGTGCAGGCGATCTGCGAGTACGACGGCAGCGCTCCCGCCGGGGTCGACGCGCAGGCGTAGGCAGGGTTCCGCACGACACCGGTGTTCGCGCACTGAACACGCCCATTCGGGTGTTCGGCACGCGAACACCGGTGTTCCGCGCAGCGGCGCCGCCGCCGATCAGCCCCGCGCGGCCAAGCGGTGCACGACGGCCTTCGTCGCCTCGTACAGGTCGCGGTAGTCGCGGTACCCCGCCTCGTACGCCGCCGTCGCCTCGGGGTCCGGCTCGATCACCGTCGCCGGCGGGTTCCACGCACCGATGTCCACGGTGTCGCCCGGCCCCGCGACGAGTTCGGCCGCCAGGAACGCCGAGCCGAAGCACGCACCGATCGTCACGCTCGGCACCGTCTGCCGCAGCCCGGTGACGTCCGACACGATCGTGGGCCACAGCCGTCCGAGCAGCCCGCCGCCAGCCCCGACGAGTTCGCGGACCTCGACCCCCGCGTCGCCGAGGGCCTCGAGGTGGTGCCGTACCGCGTACGCCGTCGCCTCGAGCGTCGCCCGGTAGATGTCGCCGCGCGTGTGCCGGACTGTCAACCCCGCGAGCACGCCGCGAGCGTCCGGGTCGGCGATCGGCGTCCGTTCCCCCGCGAAGTACGGCAGCATCAGCAGCCCGTTCGCCCCGATGCCGGAGCACCGCGCTTCCTCGAGCATGGTCGACCACTCGCCGTCGACCAGCCGTCGCAGCCAGTCCGTGATCGCCCCGGAGGTCGCCATCCCACCGGACACGCTCGGCTGCCCCGGGTGCGTGCCGACGGTCGTCCACATGCCCGGCACCGACGTGGGTTCGGCCGTCGGCACGATCATGAACATCGTGGTGCCGTACTGCAGGAACATCCGGCCCGAGACGGACTCGCCGACGCTCACGCCCTCGGCCCAGGCGTCGATGGTCCCGGCCGTCACGGGGATGCCGGCCGGGAGGCCCGTGGCCGCGGCCGCCTCGGGCGTCACGACGCCCGCCTGGTCGCCGGACCACAGCAGGCGCGGCATCGCGAGACCGGGTGCCAGTCGGTCGCACCACTCCGGGATCCAGGCGTTCGCGTGCACGTCGTAGAGGGGTGTCGTCTGACTGGCCGAGTGGTGGTCGAGGACGTACTCCCCCGTCAGCCGTTCGACCACGCGGGACGACGGCATCGTGAACCGTACGGCCCGCGCCCAGACGTCGGGTTCGTGCCGCGCGAGCCAGGCGAGCTTCACGCCGGCGGCCTGCGTGCTCAGGGCGGACCCGCAGCGGGCGCGGATCGCCCCCTCGCCGCCGAGCTCCGCCGTGACGTCGTCGAGCAGCGTCGCCGTCCGGGTGTCGATGCCGTACAGGATCGCCGGACCGAGCGGCGCACCGTCGACGTCGGTCAGCAGCGCGCACGGTCCGATGCCGCTCACGCCGACCGCCTGCACCTCGACGTCGGGCACACGGTCGAGCAGGGAGCGGGTGAGCGACGTGAACTCCTCCCACCAGACGTCGGAGTCCATCTCGACCAGGCCCTGTTCGGGGCGGTCGACCTCGTGGCGACGGCTCACCTCGGCGAGCACGGTGCCGTCGAACCGGGCCAGCAAGGCCTTCGTGCTCGACGTCCCGATGTCCAGACCGAGCACCGCGCGCATGCCGCCTCCTTCGCCGCCACACGACCGCCGCCGGTCGCCCCACGAGTCTACGAGCGACGCCCAGCTGCCTGTCGGGGGCCGGACGTACGGTACCCACGACTCGAATGCTCCACGAGGGGAACCCGATGAAGAAGTCAGCCTGGCTGCCAGCCGTCATCGCACCGGTCGTCGTCGCCGGCGCCGTGGCCGCGCCGATGATCGCGAACGCCGCGAACGACCCGATCGCGGGGACGAACCCCACTGCGGCGGCCGTCATCGCCAGCATCGCGAAGTCGTCGGACGCCCAGTACTCGGGCAAGCTCTCGCAGACGAGCGCGCTCGGGCTCCCCGAACTGCCCACCGGGTCCGGCGGCTCCTCGGTGGAGGGCGACGCCTCCGACGTGCTCGGACTCCTCACCGCGTCGCACACCGCCCGTGTCTACGTCGACGGCCCCGACAAGCAGCGCGTCCAGCTGACGCAGCAGCTCGCCGAGCAGGACGTCGTCCACAACGGCTCCGACGTCTGGACCTGGGACTCGAAGGAGCGCACCGCCACGCACGTGACGCTGCCGAGCGACACCGCGAAGGACCCGCAGGACGGCACGACGACCCCCGCCGACATCGCGGAGCAGGCCATCGACGCCATCACCCCGACCACCACCGTGTCGAAGCCGACCCAGGTCAGCGTCGCCGGCCACGACGCCTGGCAGATCACCCTGACCCCGAAGTCGTCCGACACCCTCGTCGGAGCCGTCCGGTTGGCCGTCGACCAGCAGACCGGGCTCCCGCTCCGTGCGAGCGTCCAGGCCGCCGGCGCGGACGAGCCCGCGGTGCAGGTCGGGTTCACCAGCCTCGACTACGGCGCCCCGGCAGCCCGGCTCTTCGACTTCACCCCGCCGTCGAGCGCGAAGGTGACGGAGAAGGACCTGTCCGACGCCGGCACCCACACGAAGGGCGAGCACGGCGACCGCCGTGGCACCCCGAGCGGTGACGAGCCGACCTTCACGGGCACGGGCTGGGGCACCATCGCCGAGCTCCCCACGGGCACCGCCGACCAGTCCGGGCTCGACGGAGACGCCTCGGGCCTGCTCGACCAGCTGACGAAGCCCGTCGACGGCGGCCGCGCGGTGCAGACGTCGCTCGTGTCGGTCTACCTGACCGACGACGGCCGCGTCTTCGCGGGCGCCGTGCCGGTGGCTTCCCTGGTCGACGCCGCGAAGTGAGCACGGCCGACCACCAGGTGAGCACGGCCGGGCCGGCGCCCGACCTGGCGATCCGCACCACGGGCCTCCAGAAGGTGTTCCGCAAGCAGCGCGCGGTCGACGGCATCGACCTGGCGGTGCCGCGCGGCGCGGTGTTCGGGTTCCTCGGGCCGAACGGTTCCGGCAAGACCACCACCATCCGGATGCTGCTCGGTCTGTCGAGCGCGAGCGGCGGCACCATCGAACTGCTCGGTGAACCGATGCCGAAGGCGCTGCACGACGTCCTGCCCCGCGTCGGCGCGCTCGTCGAGGGGCCGGCCTTCTACCCGTACCTGTCCGGTCGGGCGAACCTGCAGCGCTTCGACGCGGCCGACCCCACGTCGGACCCGCGCACCCGCAAGGCCCGCGTCGCCGGTGCACTCGACCGTGTCGGGCTGACCCACGCGGCCGACAAGAAGGCGCACGCGTACTCCCTCGGCATGAAGCAGCGGCTCGGCCTGGCGAACGCCCTGCTGTCGCCGCGTGACCTGCTGGTGCTCGACGAGCCGACCAACGGCCTCGACCCGCAGGGCACGCGCGAGGTCCGCAACCTGATCCGGTCCCTGGCCGACGACGGCACGACGGTGTTCGTGTCGAGCCACCTGCTGGCCGAGATCGAACAGGTCTGCACGCACGCGGCCGTCATGCGGACGGGCAAGATCGTCGCGCAGGGCCCCCTCGACGAGCTGCGCGCAGCCGGCGCCCGGACCGTGACCGTGCGGACGCCCGACGTCGGCCAGGCCGGCACCGTCCTCACGCGGCTCGGGCTGACTCCTCGGCACGACGGCGGGGCCGACGTGCTGGTGGCCGACCTGCCGAACGGGCTGCTGCCCGAGACCATCACCGCCGAACTCGTGCGCGCCGACGTCCGGGTCCGTGGCCTGGACGTCGGCGGTGGCACCCTCGAGGACCTGTTCGTCGCACTCACCGGAGAGGGATTCGATGTCGCAGCCTGACGTGGCCGTGCGGGAGGTGCCCGTCCGCCGTCGGCAGCGCACGTTCGCACTGCTCGGTTCGGAGCTCGCGCTGGTGTTCCGGCGACGCCGCACCTGGGCGATGCTCGGGGCGCTGGCACTCGTGCCGATCCTGATCGCGGTCGCCGTGCGGCTGACCACCGACGGCGACGACGGCGGGCCGGCGTTCCTCGGCGACATCACCAACAACGGGCTGTTCGTGGCGTTCACCGCGCTGACCGTGTCGATCCCGCTGTTCCTGCCGCTCACCGTGGGTGTGGTGGCCGGGGACACCGTCGCGGGCGAGGCCAGCCACGGCACGATCCGCTACCTGCTCGTCGCACCGACCGGCCGGGTGCGGTTCGTCCTGGTGAAGTTCGTCGGCGCCGTCGCGTTCTGCCTGGCCGCCACGCTGCTCGTCGTGCTGGTCGGCGCCGCGATCGGTGCCGTGCTGTTCCCGATCGGGCCGGTCACGCTGTTGTCCGGCACGCAGGTCGACGGCTGGTCGTACGCCGGCCGGGCCCTGCTGCTCGCGCTGTACGTCGCGATGTCGATGCTCGGGCTCGTGGCGATCGGCATGTTCGCCTCGACCCTGACGAACGTGCCGGTCGGGGCGATGGCGGCGACGGTCGTGCTCGCCGGGGCGTCGCAGGTGCTCGACCAGCTCCCCCAGCTCGACTGGCTGCACCCGTACCTGTTCTCGCACCAGTGGCTCGGGTTCGGCGACCTGCTGCGCGACCCGATCTCGTTCGACTCGTTCGGGTCGAACGCGGTGCTGCAGCTCGGGTACGTCGTGGTGTTCGGAGCGCTGGCGTACAGCCGGTTCGCCTCGAAGGACATCCTGAGCTGACGCGGACGGGGCCCGGCACGAAGGTGCCGGGCCCCGGCAACGCTCAGCTCGCGGGCGAGGCCGATCCGCCGGCCATCGTCTCCGTGTCGGTCCCCCGCGCGTCGGCGTACCGGTCGCGCAGGTCACGCGCCTTCTCGGAGCGGTACCAGTCGAGCCGCGCACCGGTCTCCACGGTCTGCATCCCGATGACGACCTTGCCGCGGGACTTCATCTCGGCCAGGTCCTCGTACGCCTCGACGATGTACTCGAACGGGTAGAAGCCCGAGATCAGGACCTGCACGCGACGGTCCTGCACGGCCTTCGCCAGCAGGGTCAGCAGCTCGCGGGTCTCCTCGTCCTCGGCGGGCGCGCGGAGGAACCGGACCTCGATGTCCCGGCGTTCCTCGGACGACACGAACCGCTCCTGCCCGACGCCGAGGCGCTCGGCCAGCAGCTCGGCGTTGCTCTCGCCGTGGTTGTCGATGAACGCGGTGATGGGCCGTCCGTCGGCGATGTCGCGGATGCGGTCCTCCTCGCCCTCGCCGTACGCGACGGGCAGCGTCCCGATCTGTCGCAGGTAGTCGTGGTTGCGCGGGCTGCCCAGGGCGATCACGGTCGCGCCGGCGTCGTGCGCCAACTGGCACTCGATGTGCCCGACACCACCCGCCGCGGCCGAGATGACGACGGTGTCCTGCGGTCCGAGCCGCAGCGACCGGACGATCGACACCGCCGTGCAGCCCGCCAGGTACAGGCCGCCGGCGACCTCCCACCCGACGTGCTCCGGCTTCTTGATGACGGCACCGCGCGGCACCGCGATCCAGGTGGCGTGGGCGCCGCCGGTCGGCGCGTGCCCCATCACCTCGTCGCCGATGCGCAGGTCCTTCACGCCGTCGCCACGCGCGCGGACGATGCCGGCGAAGTCGACGCCCTGGTGTGCGGGGAACTCGAGGTCGACGTGGTCGCGGAGCTTCCCCTCGCGCAGGAACCGCTCGATGTGGTTCAGGCCCGCGGCCACGATCTCGACGACGATCTCGCCCGGACCTGCCGTGGGCTTCTCCTGGGGGACGAGCTCGACGACGTCGAAGTCTCCGTACCGGTCGTACTGCACTGCACTGCCGACTCGCATGGGTGCTCCTTCGCTCAGGTGTGCGTCCGTGCTACTCGGTGTTCCCGCATGCAACCCGAAGACGCGGGGTACCGCGGCTGTGGACGCGACCAGACGACGGACGGGAGGCCCGTGGCGGCCCCGCCACGGGCCTCCCGTCCGTCCTGACGCGCGTGCACCGCTCGCAACGGCCGGGCGCGGCGCCTGCTGGCGCTCGGATCAGTGCTTGCCGGCGGCCGCGATGACGGACCGGACCGTCTCGGCGTCGAGGTGGAAGGCCCGCGGGTCGGCGGCGCCGCGCGGCACGCGGACCGGTGTGGACCAGACCGAGCCGTCCGCGGCGATGTCGACGACGAGTGCGCCGCTGTCGACGACGGCGGACTCTTCGTCGTAGGGGCCGACGACGTCGGTGTCGTTCGCGACGCCGGGGGCGACGAGGACCGGGACGCCGGCGAGCGACCCGGCGAAGTGGTGGTGGTAGTGGCCGCCGAGGACGACGCGGACGTCGGAACCGCGGATGACGTCGGCGAGCGCCTCGGGGTTCTGCAGGCGGAGTGCCTCGTGCAGCTCGGTCGGGGCGGGCAGCGGTGGGTGGTGCAGGACGACGACGGTGCCGTGCGGGGCAGCGTCTGCGCCTTCGGCGAGGGCCGTGCGCAGGTGCTCGAGCGCCGTGTCGCTGAGCTCGCCGTACCCGGCACCCGGCACGCTCGTGTCGACGGTCACGATCCGGCAACCGGCCACGACCGACTGCCCGGAGACCGGGACCGCCGGCGGCAGGTACTCCATGGTGTGCACGAGCGCCGCGCCGCCCTCGCCCAGGACGTGCCCGTTGGTCAGGACCTGACGGAAGCCCTCGCGCAGGTCGTGGTTGCCGGGCACCGCGACGAGGGCTGCACCGTGCCGTTGCGCCCAGCCGCCGACGCGGTCCCGCACGGTGGCGTAGGACTCGGGACTGCCGTCCTCGGAGACGTCGCCGGAGACCACCACCAGCCCGATGCCGGGGACGTCGTCGACGTGGGCGAGCAGCCGTTCGAGCGCGACCGTGGTGTCGACCGCGCCCTGGTGCAGGGCCCCGTCGCCGGTCAGGTGGGTGTCGGAGAGGTGGAGGATGCGGAGGGTCCCGGCTGCTGGCGGCTGCATGCGTCCACGGTAGCCACGGCCCCCGTCAGTCCGGTGCGGCGGCCACGGCAGATCGTCTCTGCCCTCGATCGATCCGGAGACGTAGGATGTCTGCATGACCTCGACGGACGACCAGCACCGGATCGACCCCGCCACCGGGGCACCGGCACCCGCGACCGGACCTGCGTCCGCCGCTCGCACGCGGGTCAAGCGGCAGCTGCCGACGGTGCGGGACCTCGCGCCGCTCATGCAGTTCAAGAAGCCGTCGCTGCCGGGTCGGCGTCAGCGCCTCGAACAGGCCTTGACGATCTGGGACCTGCGGGACATCGCCGCCCGCCGTACCCCGAAGGCCGCGTTCGACTACACCGAGGGCGCGGCCGAGGCGGAGATCTCGCTCGCCCGTGCGCGGCAGGCGTTCGAGGACATCGAGTTCACCCCGGCGATCCTGCGGGACGTGTCGAAGGTGGACACCTCGCGTCAGGTGCTCGGGGCGCCGGTGTCGTACCCGTTCGGCATCGCGCCGACGGGCTTCACGCGGATGATGCAGACCGAGGGCGAGCGGGCCGGAGCCCGGGCGGCCGGGCGAGCGGGCATCCCGTTCTCGCTGTCCACGATGGGCACCACCGCGATCGAGGACGTCCGCGACGCCAACCCGCACGGCCGCAACTGGTTCCAGCTGTACATGTGGAAGGACCGCGAGAAGTCGATGGCGCTGGTCTCCCGGGCCCAGCAGGCCGGGTTCGACACGCTCCTGGTCACCGTGGACGTCCCCGTCGCGGGTGCGCGGCTGCGGGACAAGCGGAACGGGTTCTCGATCCCGCCGCAGTTGAGCGCTCGGACCGTGGTGAACGCCATCCCGCGGCCGTGGTGGTGGTTCGACTTCCTGACCACCGAGCCGCTGGCGTTCGCGTCGCTCGACCGCTGGTCCGGCACCGTCGGGGAGCTGCTCGACCACATGTTCGACCCGACGGTCACCTACGAGGACCTCGCCTGGATCCGCGACCAGTGGCAGGGCAAGGTCGTCGTCAAGGGCGTGCAGTCCCTGGCGGACGCGAAGCGCCTCGCCGACCTGGGGGTCGACGGGATCACGCTGTCGAACCACGGCGGTCGGCAGCTCGACCGGGCACCGGTGCCGTTCCACCTGCTGCCCTCCGTGGTCAAGGAAGTCGGCAACGACACCGAGGTGCACCTCGACACGGGCATCATGTCCGGCGCCGACATCGTCGCCGCCGTGGCCCTCGGCGCGACGTTCACGATGGTCGGCCGTGCCTACCTGTACGGGCTGATGGCCGGCGGCGAGGCCGGGGTGGACCGGATGATCCAGATCCTGTCCGAGCAGATCGAGCGGACCATGCGGCTGCTCGGGGTGGCCTCGCTCGACGAGCTCGAGCCGGGACACGTGACGCAGCTGCAGCGCCTGCAGCCGATTCCCCGGGCCTGATCGCGCGTTCAACTGCGGCCACCGGATGTTCGTCGGTCGATTTCCGTGACACCCCCCGAACGGGTCACAGATGATGCAAGATGTGCGTGGACGCGTCAACGAAACCCTCGGCACCCGGCCGGCTGCTGCGTCCGTCCCTCCCCGCATCCTGCGCCCGAGCATCCACGAGGAGCCCGACATCTCGACCCGAAGCACGTGCACGCCGCCGCGCGACACGACCCCACGACACCCGTCCACTTCCCGGTCCACGACCGCCTCTGCGGCCACCGACGGGCGCACCCGATGATCCGCCACCGCGCGATCCTGGCGGCCGCGACCGCCGGCGCCCTGGTCCTCGGCGTCCCGACCGCCGCTTCCGCCCGCACCTGGTGGGGCTGGGACGGGGAGCGCCACCGGCACCACGCCCCGGTGGACCCCACCCCGACACCGGTCCCGGACGAGATGGAGCCCACGGCCCCCACCGACGAGTGGACCCCGGAGGCGGAGCCCACGCAGGACTCCGCGCCGGTCGAGGACACCGCGCCCGTCGTCGAACCCGAACCCGCGCCCGCGCCCGCGCCCGATGCGGAACCCGGAGTGGACGCTGCCCCGGACGCCGATGCCTCCCCCGCAGACCTGTCCGCACTCGCGCCCGACGCCCCGTTCGTCGAGGACTTCACCACGAACGCCGTCACCGGCCTGGTCCAGTCGCTCTACCCGCAGTCGTGGCACCCGTACCCCGACGGCACCTCGGGCATCTACGCGCCGAGCAAGACCGTCTCGGTCCACGACGGCGTGATGGACGTCGCCCTCGGCACCGGTGCCGGAGCGGCCGGCACCTTCGGTTCCTCCGACGGCGCCTGGGACCACGTCGGCGGCTCGTTCTCGGTGCGCGCGAAGGCGACCGGCGGCGACGGCAACGGCGCGGCCTTCATGCTGTGGCCGACGTCGAACGTGTGGTCCGACGGCGAGATCGACTTCCCCGAGGGCAACTTCGAGGACAGCCCCTCGGCGTTCCACCACTCGATGACCCCGGGCAAGGAGTCCGACCGGGTCCAGGTCGGCACCGGTGTCTCGTGGCGCGAGTGGCACACGTACAAGGTGGACTGGGTGCCCGGTGAATCCGTGACCTACAGCGTCGACGGCACGGTCCTCGACACCGTCACGGACGACGTGCCGACGACCCCGCACCGCTTCATGTTCCAGGTCGGCAACTGGGGCGAGCAGGGCAACCTGCTCATCGACTGGGTCTCGACGACCGAGTAGCGTCCGCAGGCCGCACCACGACGGACGGGAGGCC
>NZ_KB714631.1:191328-194498 GCF_000349565.1 Curtobacterium flaccumfaciens UCD-AKU | reverse complement strand
CGGGCCTCCCGTCCGTCTGCGTGGTCGCGTCTGCTTGCCGCAGCGCGCCCTGCAGAGCCTGTGGGCTAGGGCTTCTCGTCGACCAGGGCGATGAAACGGCTGCCGATGCCCTCGACCTCGCGCCGCGTCAGCCCGGCGGTGGGCTCGGGCGCCTGGTACGGGGCGTGGTAGTCGCACATCAGGTAGTCCCACTCGGGCCACCACTTCTTCGGGCGTGCCTCTTCGTCGAAGCCGCAGACCACGCACTCCAGACGGACCCAGACCTTCTTGGTGCCGGTGCGGTTGGCGCGGGACTGCACGAGCCAGGCGGGCGGGTCCTGCTCGATCGCGTCGAGCTCCGCTTCGCTCAGGCGCGACGGGATGCCGTGGCGGGTCGCCATCTCGAGGGGGATGTCGAGCCGGACGGCGGCTTCGCGGCGGGAGAGCATCCGTCCAGGGTAGGTCCTGCGGCGACCGCTCCCGCGCGCGGACTTCCGTCGACCGGTCGGTCCGTGTATGGTCTGGATCACTGAGGTAAAAGGCGCCGCGATCTGCGACGCACCAGCACGCGGCATCGAACGAGTCGCCACTTCTTCCCTCGAAGGAGTGCGCCATCGTGTCCCCCAGTTCCCCTCGCAGCCCCGGGCACGTGCCCGCCGGTGGCCTGTCTCCTCGTCTGCGCGACGCATGGATCGCCCTCGCCGGACTGTCGGCGGTGTTCCTGTTCGAGATGCTCGACAACTCCGTGCTCAACGTCGCCCTGCCCACGATCGGTCGCGACCTGGGCTCGTCGACGACGGGCCTGCAGTGGGTCTCGGGTGCCTACTCGGTCGCCTTCGGCGGGCTGATGCTCCTGTTCGGCGCCGTCGCCGACCGCATCGGTCGCCGCCGGGTCATGCTCGCCGGGCTCGTCCTGCTGGCCCTGGCGAGCCTCGCCACGGCGGTGGTCACGTCGACCGAGCAACTGATCGCCGTGCGGGTCGCGATGGGCATCGCTGCGGCGATGACGACACCCGGGTCGATGGCGCTGGCGTTCCGGCTCTTCGACGACGAAGGGCTCCGGGTCCGGGCGCTCACCGTCATCTCGACGGCCGGGCTCGTGGGACTTGCCATCGGGCCGACCGTCGGCGGGTTCGTGCTCGCCGTCGCACCGTGGCAGGTGCTGCTGCTGGCCGACGTGCCGATCGCGGTCCTCGCGCTCGTCGGCATCCGGTCCGGTGTCGTCCGCGACGAGGCTGCAGGACTCCGCCGCGACCCGGTCGACGTGATCGGGGCACTGCTCGGCACCGCGACGACCGCAGGGGCGCTCGTGACACCGACGATCCTGGTCGAGTCCGGAACAGCGGACTGGTCGGGGTGGGCCGCCCTCGCCCTGACCGTCGCCTGCGCGGTGGGGTTCGTCGTCCGGGAGCGGACCGCCCGGCACCCGCTGATCGACCTGCACCTGCTCGCTCGTCCACTGGTCTCGAGCGGACTGGCGTTCAAGGCCGCGTCGGGTCTCGCCGTCGCGGGGCTGTCGTACCTCGTGACCCTGCAGCTGCAGTTCGCCTGGGGCTGGCCGCCGGCCCTGGCCGCGCTCGGAACGCTGCCACAGGTGGTCGTGCTGCTCGTCGGAGGCCGCTTCGTCGGACCGTTCGTGCAGCGGGTCGGCCTGGGCCGCGCCGCCTGGACGAGCGCCGTCTCGGTCGTCGCAGGGCTCGTGGTCTTCGGCACCCTGAGCCGGTACGGGTACCCGTGGGTGCTCGTCGCGCTCGTGCTCGTCGCTGCTGGCATGCGCGTGGTGGGCGTCGTCGCCGGCGCCTCCGTCCTCACCGGTCTCCCCGCGGACCGCACCTCGGTCGGGGCCGCGCTCGTCGACACCTCGAGCGAGCTCGCGAGCGGTGTTGCGGTCGCCACGGCGGGGACGATCGTCGCAGCCTTCGTCGCCGGGAGCATCACCACGACCACCTGGACCGCCGCCCGGCTCGAGGGGTTCCAGGACGCTCTCACCATCGCCGGTCTCGGCCTCGCCGTGATCGCAGCCCTGCTCGTCGTGGCCGGCATGCTCCGAGCCCGGACGAGCGACGTCCGGGAAGGCACGATCCGCGCCGACCCTGCCGGCCCCACCCCCGCACACACCGACCAGACCACCATCACCGAGGAGCCCTCCCGTGTCTGACACCATCGCCCTCCCCCGCCCGCCGTTCGATCCTGAGTTCGTCCCCTTCCTCACCGCCATGGACGCGCGCGGCCGCTTCCACCTCACGACCCAGATGCTGCCGCAGATGCGCCAGCTCGACATGACGGAGGCGCAGCTCGACGAAGGACTGCGTGCTCGCGGCCTCGAGCGCCGCAGCGTCACGGTCCCGGGGCACCGCGGCGACCCGATCGACCTCGCCGTGATCCAGCGCACCGGCCGCACCGGCACGGCCGCCCTGGCCTACGCGATCCACGGCGGCGGCATGATGTTCGGCCACCACCTCGGCAACCTCGACTCCTACGACGAGTGGCTGCTCGTGCACGACGTCGTCCTGGTCAGCCCCGACTACCGCCTGGCTCCGGAGCACCCGGACCCCTACCCGGTCGAGGACTGCTACGCCGGACTCGTCTGGGCTGCCGAGCACGCCGACGAACTCGGCATCGACCCGGAGCGCATCGTCCTCGTCGGGCAGAGCGCCGGTGCCGGTCTCGCCGCAGGCACGGCCCTCCTCGCCCGCGACCGACAGGGGCCGACCGTGATCGGCCAGGTGCTCGTGAGTCCCATGCTCGACGACCGCGACGCGACCCTGTCGGCTCGGCAGTTCGACGGTGTCGGGGTCGCCGACCGGGAGATGACACGGTTCGGCTGGGACGCCTACCTCGGTGACCGGCGGGGTGGCGAGGACGTGTCGATCTACGCCGCCCCCGGCCGCGCGAGGGACCTCGCCGGGCTCCCGCCCGCGTACGTCGACTGCGGCAGCACCGAGGTGTTCCGCGACGAGACCGTCGCCTACGCCAGCGCGCTCTGGGCCGCTGGTGTCCAGGCGGAACTGCACGTCTGGCCGGGAGCGTTCCACGGGTCGACCAGCATGATGCCGGAGGCAACCCTGTCGCAGCGTGCGACCCGGGCCCTGCGCGAGTTCACCGGAGGCCTCCTCGGCCAGTCCGCCTGAGCGCGGGCAGTCCGAGGCCCGGAAGCCCACACGGAACCTGACGGGAGGCACGGTGCCAGC
>NZ_KB714631.1:190429-191195 GCF_000349565.1 Curtobacterium flaccumfaciens UCD-AKU | reverse complement strand
GCTGGCACCGTGCCTCCCGTCTCGGCCGTCACCCCCGCGCCCCCGCGCCCCACGATCAGATCACCCACGGCGCTTCGTCGCCTGCTCGCACGCCCCGAAAGGGGGGAGACGGATCCGTCCAGAACGATCTACGTTGAAGCAACGCAAGGGGGCAACATGTGTCGAACACACAGTGCCGATCAGTCCGAACCCGCCGCCTTCATCGCTGCGTACCAGCAGCACGCTCCGGGACTGCGACGGTTCGTGGGGACGGTCATCGTCGACCGACACCTCGCGGAGGACGTCGTGCACGAAGCGTTCCTCGAGTTCTGGCAGCACCCGGATCGGTACGATCCGGACCGAGCCGATCTGCAGTCGTGGTTGCGCACCGTGGCGCATCGTCGGGCGATCGACCGGATCCGCAGTCTCGAAGCCCTGCGGAAACGCGAGCTCCGCATCGGCACTCGTGACCACCACAGCGTCGACGACGACGACCAGCGCGACGCGTTGTTCCTCCGCCCCACCCTGCGCATCGCTCTGGCTGACCTCTCGGACAAACAGCGGGACGCTGTGGTGTTGCGGTACTTCGGCGAACGGAGCACCGCAGAAGTCGCCAGTCAGCTCGGCATCACCGTCGGGACGGCCAAGACCCGTGTCCGCGACGGCCTGAGCGCTCTTCGAGCGCACCGACTGATCGCTGCCACGCGGGCGGCCTGAAGACCGACCGCGACCCGTGCTGACGGTCAGGAGGGCACGGAAGCTGCATCCAGCAGACGGACGGGAGGCC
>NZ_KB714631.1:103968-190413 GCF_000349565.1 Curtobacterium flaccumfaciens UCD-AKU | reverse complement strand
CGGGCCTCCCGTCCGTCTCGTGGTCGCGTCAGCGACGCGACCAGATCCGCCGTCGGAGTGTCAGCGCGATCCGACGATCGCGGCCTTGGTCTGGTCACGCAGGTACGCGATGCCGGCAGCGTTCGGGTGGAGTGCGCCGAACAGGATGGAGTACTTCGTCCCGGCCAGCGGGGTGCTGTCCGCAGCGGTACCGCGATCGGTCAGGGTGAGTCCCGACATCCATGCCGAGCCCGACGCAGCGCAGGGGGTGTGCGCAGCAGAGCCCTGGAGCGTCGAGACGTAGGTGAACCCACGAGCCTTCGCCGCAGCCTTGACCGCTCCGTCGAGCGCGTTCTGGGTGCGGTGGAAGTAAGCGGTGTCGGTCGGGGTGAAGGGGAACGCGTTCTGCGGGAACGGCGGCTCGAGTCCGGAGTCACCGAGGAGGCTCGAGAAGCATCCCTTCGGGGCCTGCGCCGTGCCGGGCGCGAGCATCGGGTAGCCGACGACGAACACCTTCGCCTGCGGCGCGCGCTGCGCGATCACGCGGAACGTCTGCGCGAGCCGAGGTGCCACGACGGTGCGGACGCGCGCTGCGAGACGGTCCCGCTCGACCCCGTGCACGACCGGTGCGTAGTAGTCCTTGCAGTGGTTGTAGGTCTTCCCGTGGATCTCCGCGAACACCGGGCCGGCCTTGTCCAGCGCGACGCAGTTCGCGATGACTCCGGCGAACCCCAGGTCGTTCCCGCCGATCGACACCGTGACGACGTCCGTGTTCTTGGACAGCGCATCGGCCTGGACGGGCGCAGTGGCGCTTCCGGCTCCGGTCTTCTGCGCGACCCGGGAGATGTTGCCGGTGGTGGCACCGGCGCAGGCGCGGTCGTCGAGCTGGAGTCCCAGCGATGCTGCGACCTGGTGCGGGTAGTCGGTGGTGGACTGGAAGCAGCCGGCCGCCGGACCCGAGCTGTAGGGGGCGACGCCGAAGCCGCCCGCGTACGAGTCGCCGAGGGCCACGTAGTTCCCACCGCTGGCGGCGGCCACGGACTGGGTGGGCGCCGTGCCGTCGGCGTTGGCCGCGGAGACGGGCCCGGCTGCCCCGACAGCGAGCGCTGCCGCCGTGAGGACACCGCTGGTGATCAGCAGCGCGTTGGTCCGGCGGAGGCGAGGAGCGTGACGCATGGAGCAGGTTCCTTCCAGAGGGCCTATTCGACAGACGATCGTCTGACAAGTAGACGGTAGGTCGGTACGACGCCCCGCGCCATGAGAGGACGACCAGGGGCGGACGGGAGGACCGGTGCCAGCTCGCACCGTCCCTCCAGGCCCGGCTGCTCACGCTGTCGCTGCAGGGACGCTGGCTGCCGTGTCGCGGCGGACGTCCGGCTGCACCGGTTCGGCCCCCTGTCGGTCCATCCTCCAGGGGCGGATCGGGGTCGGGTGCGCCGCCGCGATCGAGGCAGCCGCCCGGCGACCGGCGTTGATGGTGACGGTCCACGCCGTCGCGAGCCGAGGGTCGGCTGACTGTGCCACGGGGCGCCATCCGAGGAGGGGAGCTGCCGTCGTGACGCCGGCCGATGCCGCGGCGACGCGGAGCCCTGACGGTTCGCCGCGCAAGCCGACACCAACTGACTTGAGGAGTGCCTCCTTGTCGGTCCACACCTGGACCCGGCGGATGAGGCCATCGCGTCCGGTCGGCATCGCCGCCCGCTCTGCCGGGTGCAGCGCGTAGTCGTCGAACCCGTCCCACAGGGTCTCGGGGTACTCCTCGACGTCGACCCCGAGCCGAGCCGCGTCATCGCCGACAGCAACGAGCACCAGTCGTCCAGAGGTCGAGGTGGACGCGGAGGACCCAGCGATACGAGGGCGACCGTGCGGGGCGCTGCAGTGCTCGCAGGTCCGGTCCACCGGGACGGACGCGGCGTCGAACCACGAACGGCCCTGCACGGCGCAGGCCAGGAACCGGAGCGCGAGTCGCCCGGCGAGGGTCCGCCGTCGATCCAGGTCTGCTCGCCTGCTGTCGGCAGCGGCACGATCGGCTGCGCTGACGAGCGAGGCAGCACCCGCGCCGCCCGTCGATCCGAGCAGGCGATCCCCGGTGGCGAGGACGTCGTCGACGGTGGTCAGCAGGAGATGGATCACCGCTTGCTGATGCGTCGGTACTGCACGACGGCGATGGGTGCGAAGACAGCGATGATGGCGACGCAGCACAAGGACGCGTAGAGCAGCGCGTTGTCGGCCGGCCATCCGTGCCCGACGGCGAACCCGGACGGCGGTTCGTTCCCGAAGCCCCGCCGCACCGCGGTGGCGACGGCGGTGACGGGGTTCCACTCGGCGACCACCCGGAGCGGACCGGGGAGCATGTCGGCGGAAACGAACGCTCCGGAGACGAAGCACACGGGGAACAGCCAGAGCAGGCCGAGGGACTGTGCGACCTCGACGCTGCGAGCGGTCAGCGCGATGAACGCCCCGATCCAGGACGTCGCGAACGCGAAGAGCAGCAGCAGCCCGAACGTCAGCACCACGGACCCGATGTCGGAGTGCACACGCCAGCCGATCACCAGGCCGCACGCGATCACGACGACGATCGAGATGGCGTTCGTCATGAGGTCCGAGGTCGTGCGCCCGAGGATGACCCCGACCCGCGACATCGGCAGGGCCCGGAACCGGTCGATGAGGCCCGTCTGCAGGTCCTTCGCCAGGTACACGGCGGTGAAGGACGAGTTGAAGGTCAGCGTCTGCGCGAGGACACCGCCGATGAGGAACTCGCGGTAGTCGTCTCCGCCGAGTGCGTCGGCGAACACGAACCCGAGGATGAGCACGAAGATGATGGGCTGCGCGACACCGGTCACCAGCGCCCCGGGCGTTCGGCGGACGCCGAGCATGTTCCGTCGGGCGATGACCCGGCCGTCGCGGAGGACGCTCGCGATGCTCATCGGCTCGCCTCCGTCGGTCCCCCGGCGATCACCGGGTCGGGCTCGGAGGACCTCGCCCCCACCGCTGCGACGGGCGCGTCCGGATCAGCTGGCGTCCCGGTCAGCTGCAGGAAGACCTCGTCGAGCGTCGGCTGCCGGAGTGCCGCTTCGGACGTCTCGAGCCCGACGGCTCGGAGTGCGCCGACGACGTCGAGGAGATCACTGCTGCCTCCGCCGGCACCGACGGTGAGGCGACCCACTCGCCTGTCGACGGCGGGTTCGTGACCCACCCGACGGACAGCGTCCACGGCAAGGTCGATGTCGCTACCGGGGGCGAGCACGATGTCGAGCCGTGCTCCGCCGGTCTGGGCCTTGAGTTGCGCGGCCGTGCCCTCTGCGATGATGCGTCCTCCGTCGATGACCGCGATGGAGTCAGCGAGCTGGTCGGCTTCCTCGAGGTACTGGGTGGTGAGGAGCACGGTGGTCCCACCTGATGCCAGCGACTCGATCGCGTCCCAGGTGTCGCGACGACCGCGGGGGTCCAGACCGGTGGTCGGTTCGTCGAGGATGACGACCGGGGGCCGGGCGACGATCGCCCCGGCCAGGTCGAGCCGGCGGCGCATCCCCCCCGAGTACGTGCCCGCACGTTTGTCGTCGGGGACGTCGTCGAGGCGGAACTCCCGGAGGAGCTCACGTGCTCGAGCCTTCGCGTCCTTCCGACGCATGCCGTACAGCTCGCCGACCATCGTCAGGTTCTCGAAACCGGTGAGCTTCTCGTCGACCGCTGCGTACTGGCCGGACACGCCGAGACGTTGTCGCACAGCGTGGCCTTCGGTCAACACCGATCGTCCGGCGACGAAGGCGTCGCCGGAGTCGGGCTGCAGCAGCGTCGTGAGGACGCGCACGGTCGTCGTCTTGCCGGCGCCGTTGGGCCCGAGGAGCCCTTGCACCGTGCCCTCGGGCACCTCGAGTTCGACGCCGTCGAGCGCCTGGTGGGTCCCGAACCGCTTCGTGATCCCTCGTACGGAGATCACGACGCGACGCGGGTGCTCTCGAAGGACGGTGTGATGTCGTGCCAGTGCTCCGACACGTAGTCGGTGCACGCCGTCTTGACGGCGGGACCGAACACGGCGACCCACCCTCGGGGAACGTCGGCGAACTCGGGCCAGAGCGAGTGCTGTCCGGCTTCGTTCACGAGCACCCGGAAGGTGCCGTCCTGATCGTCGAACGGGTTCGTCACGGTCGATGCTCCTCTGGGTCAGCTGCAGGGGTGTTCCTACCTGGGTCTTCGGAGCCGGCGCCGAGTCGGTTCGCTCTGCGTGCGTCGGTGTGTCGGACGTTCTCGAGGAGGTGGTCGAGCACCGGTGCGACGTCGTCGAGTGCCCGGTCGGTGAGCATGTCCTGGTGACGGGCTCCCACGGAACTCGACGTCACCGTCCCGGTGACGAACTGCTCCCACACCGCGGGGGCCGGACGGTTCGCGGGGACGTCCTCGGTCGCGGCGAACACGTGGAGATCACCGTGGACGACGGGGACCGGAGCGTCGTCGAGGAGCTCCCCGAGCCGGCGGAACCGCCGCACCATGCGGTCGACGACGTGCCCCGGAACGTCGGCCAGCGGGTTGCCAGCCTCGGCGAGGAGGGAGAGCACCCGTTCGCCGTCGAGGTGGCCACCAGGAGGCGTCACACCGTTCGCGTCGAGGAAACCGCGCCACATGTCATCGGTGTCGGCCACACCGTCGAACGCTGATGCTTCGGTCGGGTACGCGTCGAGCACCGCGAGGAGCGCCACCTCTTCGCCCTCGGCCTGCAGCCGCGCCGCGATGTGGTGCGCAAGCCGGCCGCCGAACGAGTACCCGGTGAGCAGGTAGGGGCCGTGGGGTTGCTCGCCGCGGATGGCGGTGACGTACTCGGTGAGCAGCTCGTCCAACGATCCGGCCGTCGCGGGTTCCGGACGGTCCGGCGCGATCCCGGGCATCTGGACGCCGAGGATCGGTCGGGTCGTGGCCAGACGAGCGACGAACGTGGAGAACTTCCACGCGACGCCGCTCGCAGGGTGCACCGCGAACACGGGGGCACCCTGCCCGGTGGGCCGGAGGGGCAGGATCGTCCGGAGCGACTCCGCCACGTCCGCACCGCCGGACTCGACCAAGGCGGCGAGTCCGGCCACGGTCGGCGCTTGGAAGAGCGCCTGCACGGGCAGGTCCGCGTCGAGGGCTTCGTTGACCGCCTGGATCGTCGGCTGCGCGACGAACGAGTGACCGCCCAGCGCGAAGAAGGAATCGTCGGCGCGGACGCCGTCGACACCGAGTGTCGCGGCGAACGCCGCGGCGATCGCGAGTTCCGCGGGTCCGCTCGGAGCCGCCCCTGCACCGCCACCGATCCGGAGCTCGGGGAGTGCCCGCACGTCGACCTTCCCGTTCGGCGTCAGTGGGACGGCGTCGATCGCCGCGATTCCGGCGGGCACCATGTAGTCGGGTACACGGGAGCGGAGACGGTCGGACAGTGCGGTGAGGAACGCATCGGAGGCGACTCCGTCCGTCACGACCCAGGCGCCGAGTTCCGTGCCGCGTGCGGTGTCGACCGGACGGACCACGGCGTGCGTGACGCCGCCGGCACCGCGCAGGACCGCCTCGACCTCGCCGGGTTCGACACGGTGGCCACGGATCTTCACCTGCCCGTCACTGCGGCCCAGGGAGACGACGCCGGGACGCTCGTCCCCGTCGGCGTCTCGTCGGACGACGAGGTCACCGGTCCGGTACATCCGCGATCCGTCCGAGGCGAAGGGGTCGGCCACGAACCGCTCGGCGCTCGAGCCGGGCCGGCCGCGGTAGCCGTGCGCCAGCTGCTCGCCCGCCAGCCACAGCTCACCGACGCTGCCGACCGGGGTCGGGCGCAGGCGGGAGTCGAGGACGTACCCGACGGTGTCGACCGTCGTCGCGCCGAGTACCGGGGCGGGGCTGTCGGCCACCCTCGCCACCATGGAGTCGACGCCGACCTCGGTCGGACCGTACAGGTTCCACGCTGCGACGGCCGGCCGGTCGCGCAGCCACGACCAGAGACCTGCGTCGAGCGGTTCGCCTCCGAGCAGGAGCACGAACGGGTCGGCCTCGTCGCGGTCATCGAACAGCGCTTCGAGCTCCGTCTGTCCGGCGAGAGCGGTGACGTAGCTCGGCGTGGTCTCCCACGCACTGATCCGACGCTCGGCGAGGAGCGCGACGAGGGCCTGGGGGTCGCGCCGGGTGGAGTCGTCGACGACGTGCACCTCGTGGCCTGCTGCGAGCCAGACCACGGGGTCCATCGCCGCGTCGAACCCGACGCCGGTGGTGTGCGCGACGCGGACGCGTCGTTCCTCGGGGTCGGGCAGGAGCGTCGCACGGTGGCTCGACAGCAGCGCGGCCAGCGCGCGGTGCGGCACCTGCACAGCCTTCGGCTCGCCCGTCGTACCGGACGTGAACACCAGGTAGGCGGGGTCGTCGAGCCGCGGCGGCTCGACGCGCGCCGGCACGGCGGGCCCCGATGCCGCATCGTCGTCGATCCGGAGCAGCCGGTCCGATGGCACGCCCGCGTCGGACGCTGCGAGGGTCGCCACGTCCGCAGGTGTGGCGTCCGTCGTCCCGCCGCCGACGCCGTGGTGCAGCACCAGACGCACGTCGGCGCTCCGCAGCATCGTGGCGATCCGGTCGCGGGGCAGCTCGACGTCGATCGGAGCGGCGACCGCGCCGGCGCGCCACGCCGCGAGGAGCGCGGCGACGGTGTCGACGCCACGGCCCAGGGGCAGCGCGACGACGTCGCCGCGTCGGAGCCCGGCGGCGGTCATCCGGGCCGCGATCCCGTCGACGCGAGCGTCGAGTTCCGCCGTGGTGAGCGAGACGCCTCCGGCCACGACGGCGGGTTCGGTCGGGCGGGCGGCGACGGAGTCGGCGAACGCCTCGAGGATCGACTGCTGCCGGTGGTCGGTCGCGGCCGGCCAGGCGTCGAGGCGCCCGGCGCCGGCCTGCACGGGGACGTCGAGGAGCGGCCGCCGGGGGGCGGTGGCCGCTGCTGCCAGGAACGCCGTCCACCGTTCGACGAACCCTCGCGCCGCGCGATCGCTGAACATCGACGCGTCGTACTCCAGGACGCCGTCGACCTCTCCCGAGGAACGCGGGCGCAGGACGAACGACAGGTCGACCTTGGCTGCTCCGGTGCTGTCGGGCTCGAGTCGGTCGGTCGTCACGCCGGGCAGCGAGATCGAGACCCCGCTGTCCTCCTCCACCGAGAGCATGGTCTGGAAGAGCGGGTGTCGTCCGAGTCGACGTTCGGGGGCCATCGCCTCGACGATGCGCTCGAACGGCACCGACTCGTGCTCGATGGCGTGGAGTGTTGCGGCTCGGGCCCGTTCGATGGTCGCGACCAGGTCCGGTGCGTCGGTCATCCCGATGCGCAGCGGCAACGTGTTCACGAAGAAGCCCACGAGGTCAGCGGTGTCCGGGTCGGACCGCCCGGCGGACGGTGATCCGATCACCACGTCGTCACCGGCACCGATGCGGTGCAGGTAGCCGGCGAGCCCGGCGAGCCACGCGTGGAAGCTGCTGGCCTGCGCCTGTCCGGCAGCGGCGTGCACCGCGGAGACGACGTCCTCGGGCAGTGTGAATCGCAGTTGCCGGGCAGCTCGGGTCGCCGACTCCGGCCGACGTCCGTCAGCAGGCAGGGCGAGCTCGTCCGGGATGCCGGCGAGCTGCTCGACCCACGCCGACAACGACGCGTCGTGCCGTCCACCGTCGGATTCCAGGAGGGCGCGCTGCATCCGCGCGAAGTCGGCGTACTGCACCTCGAGCGGACGCTGCACACGCGCCGTGCTCCCGGTCCGCGCGGCGTACGCGGTGGCGATGTCGCGCGCCAGCGGGCCGAGCGAGGCCCCGTCCGTGGCGATGTGGTGGATCAACAGGTCGAGACGCCACTGCTGGTCTCCCGTCGCCACGAGCCCGGCCCGGACAGGCAGGTCCACCGTGAGGTCGAAGCCCGCTGAGGTGTCGACCGCGGCGCTGGTGACGATGCCCGGCACCACGTCGTGGATGCGCTGGACCGGCTGACCGTCGACTTCCGGGTACGTCGTCCGGAGGATCTCGTGCCGGACGACCACGTCGTCGACGGCGTCGGCGAACGCGTCCGTGTCGAGATCGCCGCGGAACGTCGCCTGCAACAGCACGGAGTAGTCGGTGGAGGTGGGGTCGAGCCGGTTGAGGAACCACAGCCGCGCCTGGTTCGGCGACAGCGGCAGCTGCTCGCCTTCCCGTCGCGGGTGCTGCGCGGCCCACGCGCGGAGCGCCGGGTCGGTCTGCCGGTCGCCCTGCTGGGTGGCGGCTCCCGCGGATCCGACCGCGGCGAGGAGACCTGCCGGGGTGGGGGCGTCGAAGATGCTGCGGAGGGGCAGCGTGGCACCGAGTTCGTCCCGGACGCGCCCGATCAGCCCGACCGCGAGCAGCGAGTGTCCACCGAGCGCGAAGAAGTCGTCGTGCATGCCGACGTCGCGCACACCGAGCACTTCGCCGAACACCCGCGACATCGTCCGCTCGTCGTCGCTCACGGGCTGGCCGTCGCCGCCGGTCGAGGTCGGTTCGGGCAGCGCGGCGGTGTCCACCTTGCCGTTGGGGGTCAGCGGGATCGCGTCGACGACGGCGATGGCCGAGGGGACCATGTAGTCGGGGAGATCGGCGGCGACGGATCGGCGGACACCCTGTTCGTCGACGGTCCCGACGACCCACGCGACGAGCCGTGCGGTGTCCGGTCCGCCGGGCACGACGACACGAGCAACGGCAGCCTCGACGCCGTCGATCCGTTCGAGGGCCTGGGTGACGTCGGCCAGCTCGATCCGGTACCCGCGGAGCTTGACCTGGTCGTCGTCACGGCGGAGGAAGTCGAGTTCCCCGGTGGCGCGGCGACGCACGACGTCGCCGGTGCGGTACATCCGGGTGCCGTCTCCCTGGGGGTCGGCGACGAAGCGGCTGGCGGTCTCGGCGGACCGTCCGCGGTAGCCGTGCGCGAGGGAGCTGCCCGACAGGTAGAGCTCTCCCTCGACTCCGGGCGGCACCGGCTGCAGGAAGTCGTCCAGGACGCGGGCCGTCACGTTCGCGATCGGCCGTCCGATGGTGACGGCGCCGGGCTCGATCCGCGCGACGACGGCGTCGACCGTGCTCTCGCTCGGTCCGTAGAGGTTCCAACCGTCGATGTGGTCGGCTTCGGCGACCTCGTTCCAGAAGTCCGCGGGGACGGCTTCTCCGCCCACCGCGACGGTCAGGTGACCGTCGTGCTCCGCGACGGCGTCGAAGAGTCCGACCGCGGCCAGCTGACGGGCGTACGACGGCGTGGTCTCGATCACGTCGATGCCGTGCTCGACCACGTCTCGAACGACCGTCTCCGCGTTCGTCCGGGTGGCGTCGTCGGCCACCTCGAGCGTCGTGCCGGCGACGAGCCAGACGATCGGGTCCCACGCCGCGTCGAAGCCGAGCCCGGACAGGTGCAGCATCCGCGGGGCTCGACCGCCGACGCGGTCGCGGACCGGACGGATCATCGCGTCCTCGTGCTGCGCGAGCACGTTGGCGAGTGCCGCGTGGGACACCTGCACGCCCTTCGGCGTCCCGGTGGTCCCCGACGTGTAGACCAGGTAGGCGACGTCCTCCGGTGCAGGTGCGACGGGAGCTGCGGCGTCGCCGACGTCACGGTTGAGCGCCGAGGGCGCGACGACCTGCACGGGCACCCCTGCCGCGTCGGCGACCGACCAGGTGCGCTCCGCGTCGTGGGCGACCACGACGGTCGGTTCCGCCCCGGCGAGGATCTGACCGATGCGCGCGTCCGGGTAGGCGACGTCGATCGGCACCGCCACCGCACCGGCCCGGAGGACGCCGAGCACCACTGCGATCGCGTCGGAACTGCGCCGGAGGGCGACGGCGACGCGGTCACCACGACGCACGCCGAGGCGCGCCAGATTGGTCGCGACCGCGGTCGTCTGTGCTGCCAGGTCGGCGAAGGACACCGTCCCGGCGGTGTCGACGAGTGCGTCTGCGTCGGGCGAGCTCGCAACCGTGGTGTCGAGGCGGTCGAGCACGGTCCCCGTCACAACGGACGTCCGGCCACGCGACTGGTGGTCGAGTTCGAGGGCGGTCTCAGCGTCCACGTTCGGGATGTCGGACAGGCGACGGTGCGGACCCTCGACGAAGGCGGTGAGCACGCGGTCGAGCGCGTCGCGGAGCCGCGTGACGGTCGTCTCGTCGAACAGTGTCGCGTCGTACCCGAACGTGACGACGAGTCCACCGTCGTCACCACCGGGGGTCGTCACGTCGAGGAGCAGGTCCGTCTTCACCCCGGCACTGGTGGACTGGGCGGGAACCGTCACCGCGACGTCGCCGAGATCGAGGGCCGCCGGCCGGGTGTTCTGCAGTGTCAGCATCACCTGGAACACCGGGTGACGACCGACCGACCGGGGTGGCCGGACGGCGTCGACGACAGCATCGAACGGGACGTCCTGGTGGGCGTACGCCGCGGAGTTGCCCGATCGGATCCGTTCGAGCAGGTCCTCGACGCTCGGATCACCGTCGAGCGAGGTGCGGAGCGCGACGGTGTTGACGAAGAAACCGACCAGGTCGTCGAGCTGCGCGTCCGTCCGTCCGGCGACCGGGGTCCCGATGACGACGTCCTCACCCGCGCCGTGCTGCTGGAGCACGGCGACGACGGCCGCGTGCAGCACGATGAACAGACTGGTGCGGTGGTCCCCGGCGAAGCGGCGGAGCTCGGCGTGCCGCGCGGGGTCGAGGGTCAGCTCCACCGCACCGACGGCCTGTCGGACGGTTCCGTCGTCGACGGAACGTGCGCGGTTCCGGGGCAGGGAGATCTCGTCCGGCGCGCCCGCGAGTGCCATCCGCCAGAACGCCAGCTGCTGGGCGAGTTCGCTCGAGGGGTCCTCGGCGTCGCCGAGCTGTTCCCGCTGCCACAGTGTGAAGTCGGCGTAGTCGACCGGCAGCGGCAGCCACGCTGGTTCGGTCCCGGCGACACGGGCCGCGTACGCGGTCCCGAGGTCGCGGGCGAAGGGTGCGAGCGACCACCCGTCCGACGCGATGTGGTGCATCGTCGCGACGAGCACGTGGTGGTCGTCGTCGATGCGGAGCAGCACCGCGCGGAGTGGCGTCTCGCTCGTGACGTCGAACCCACGCGTCGCCTCGGCGCGGACGACGTCGTCGATGCGGTGCTCGGGGACCGTGACCGTCAGGAACGGCGGTTCGGCGGCAGCACCCTCGAGGACCTGCTGCACCGGCCCGTCGCCCACGAACGGGACGATCGTCCGGAGCGGCTCGTGCCGCATCGCGACGTCCACGAACGCTGCGCGCAGGGCCTCGGCGGACAAGGGACCGTCGAGGCGGAGCACGACGGGGATGTTGTAGGCGGCGGAGTCCGGTTCGAGGCGGTTCAGGAACCACAGTCGCCGCTGCGTGAGCGACAACGGCATCGTGTCCGGGCGCGTCCTCCGTGCCAGGCGGGCTGCGCGATCGGTCGGCGTGCCCGTGTCGAGTGCTCCGACGAGAGCAGCCACGGTCGGCCGTTCGAACACGTCCCGCACGGTGATCGTCCGGTCGAACTGTTCCGACAGACGCGCGGCGAGCCGGGTTGCCAGCAGGGAGTGGCCGCCCGCTGCGAAGAAGTCGTCGTCGATCCCGACCGCGGAGACCCCGAGGACCTCGGCGAACACCGCAGCGGCGACGCGCTCGTCGTCGTTCCGTGGCGGCAGCACCGTGCCGGAACCCGACAGCTCGGGCGCTGGCAGCGCGCGACGATCGAGCTTGCCGTTCGGCGTCACGGGCATCTCGCGGAGGGCGACGACGACCGAGGGGACCATGTAGTCGGGGACGTCGGAGCGCATGCCCTCCCGGACCGCCGCCGGAAGGTTCCCGAGGTCGCCGTCGGAGGTGACGTAGCCGACGATGCGACTGGCAGGACCCTCGCCCAGCACGACGGCCGCTGCGAGGTCCACCCCGGGGTGGCGGATCATCGCGGCCTCGACCTCGGCGAGCTCCACGCGGTAGCCACGGATCTTGACCTGGTCGTCGATGCGTCCCACGAACCGCAGGGACCCGTCACGGCGACGACGGACCACGTCTCCCGTGCGGTACATGCGGGAACCGTCGGCGGAGAACGGATCAGCCACGAACCGCTCGGCGCTGAGCCCGGGCTGTCCCACGTAGCCCTCTGCCACGTTCGCCCCGGCGAGGTAGAGCTCGCCGACGGCGCGGTCGGGTACCGGTGTGAGGGCAGCGTCGAGGATGTAGTGCCGCGTGTTCCGCACTGACGAGCCGATGTGCGGCGGGCGTCCCGGTTCCAGCACTGCGGTGAGACTGTCCACCGTGGCCTCGGTAGGGCCGTAGAGGTTGATGGCGTGCACGTCGTCGCGGTGGGCCAGTGCGTCCCACAGGGCCGGGCCGACCGCTTCGCCGCCGACGGCGATCTCCGTGGGGTGGACATCGGCGTCGAGCATGCCCGCGGCGAGCAGTGCCTCCGCGAAGGACGGGGTGGTCTCGATGGCGTCGATCCGGTGGCGGACGAAGTACTCGACGAGTCGCTCGGGGTCACGGCGCACGTCGTCGGCGACGACGTGCAGCTCATGTCCGGCGAAGAGCCAGAGCAGCGGATCCCACGCCGCGTCGAACGACAGGCCAGCGGTGTGCGCGACGCGGAGCGGCCGGCCGAGCCGCGCTTCGGCCGGGTCGAACATCTCGGCCCGGTGGTGCTGGAACAGGTTCCGCAGGGCGGCCCGGTTCACGCCGACGCCCTTCGGGCGCCCGGTGCTCCCGGAGGTGAAGACGATGTAGGCGAGCGCGTCCGGGGTGATCGCTGGCAGAGCGCTCGGGTCGTCCGTCCGGCGTCGCCACACCGTGGTGTCGGCGTCGACCGGGAGCGAGGGGACCTGCCAGGAGGCGCCGGCGGCCCGGTCACGGACGAGCTGCGCGCTGCTCGTGAGGACCAGCGTCGGACTCGCGTCCTCGATCATCCCGGCGACCCGGTCCGTCGGGTACTCCGGGTCGAGCGGGACGTAGACCGCGCCGGCGCGCAGCACGGCGAGGACGAGCATCGGCAGGAGAGCACTTCGCTCGATGCGGACGGCGACCCGGCTCCCGGGCACCACGCCTTCGCGGATCAGGTGGTGCGCGAGTCGTGTCGCGTCGGCGTCGAGCGCCGCGAACGTCGTCGTGCCGTCCTCGGCGACGACGGCGAGGTCGTCCGGGCGTCGACGGGCGACGTCGGCGAACGCCTCCATGACCGGTTCCGGGTCGAGGGTGACGGTCTCCCCGGCGCCTTGGCCGAGGAGGAGCGGGACCTCGTCCTCGTCGAGGATCGTCGCGCCCGTGACGGTGAGACCCTCGGGGCAGCCGACCACACGGTCGACGAACGCGAGAAACCGGTCCGCGTGCTCGGCGAGACTCGCCGTCGTGTGGAGCTCGGCGTCGCCTTCGAGCTGCAGGGTTGCGGTGGCAGCGTCGCTCGACAGCCCCGACAGGACGATGGAGAGGTCGTGGACCGGACCCGTCGAGAGGATGTTCACCGCGCCGACGGCGTCGCCGAAGCGGATCTCGTCGATGACGGGCAACAGGTTCACCGAAGGCCCAGCATGCCGAGGTGCCCCGGCGAGGGACTCGACGCGGAAACGCTGGTGTCCGACCGCGCTCCGGACGACGTCGCCAGCATGGGCGATGACGTCCGAGATCTCGGCGTTCGCGGGGACGTCGATCCGCAGCGGCAGGATGTTCGAGAGCATGGACGGGGTGCTCTTCGCCACTCTTCCCCGTCGGGCGGTGACCGGGAGGCCGAGCGCGACACGCTCCTCCCCCGTGATCTTCGCCATGTACAGGGCGACGATGGCGACGACGGTCTTGGGGAGGTCCCGGCCGAGTGCCGTGAGGCGTGCAGCACGCGCGTCGTCGAGGGGCACGGCGACCCGCACGATGGAGCTCGCTGCCGACCTCGCGGTGCCCTCGAGGCCGGCGACCGTTGCGTCGTCGTCCAGTGCGCTGCGCCAGTAGGCCTCGTCGGCGTCACGCTGCGCGGATGCTTCGTACTCGGCGATGTCGCGGTGGAGGTCGTCCAACCCGGGAAGCACCGACGGCTGCCGGGCGGCGAGGTGTGCGCGGGGCTCGGCAGCGACGTCGAGGCCCCGGCTCGACGGTGCGGGTTGAGAAAGACGCGTGTACACCTCGGCCATGTACCGCAGCGCGATGACCGCCGAGTAGCCGTCGAGCAGCAGGTGGTGCACCCGTTGGAAGAGCAGCGACCGGGTGTCCGTGATCTGGAACAGGACCGCGCCGAACAGGTCGTCACCCTGCAGATCGCGCGGGGTCTCCATCGCCCGGTCCATGGACGCCATCGCCTCGGAGAGCGCCGCCTCCGGATCGAGGTGACGCAGATCGACGACCTGCACGACGTCGTCGGTCGGACGCGGACGGACGATGACCCCGTAGGGACCGTCCGCGTCCGACCGGACGCGCATGGACAGCGCGTCGAGGTCGGCGACCACCGTGTTCAGCGCGATCCGGACGAGCCGCTGGTCGAGCGCGCCCCGGAGGTCGAGGTACTGCCCGATCTGGTACGTCGCGTTCGACGGGTCCAGCTGCTGGGCGTACCAGATGCCTCGTTGCGCGGAGGTCAACGGGACGCGGATGCCGGCCTCCTGCTCGTCCCGGTCGCCATGGTGGTGCTTGCTCGTCACAGAGAGACTCTTCCTGTCGGGACGCGGCCGCTACCGGGCCGGATCGCGGTTCCGCTGGTTCCGGTTCCTCTGGGCGCTACTGGAACTGACCGATGCGGAGCGAGTCGAGGATCCCGCCGATGTCGATGAGCGGGCCCTGGACGAGGGGGCCCTGGATGAGTGCCGGGGACGTCGCGTTCGTGGAGGTGTCCTCGGCGGCGTTCGCAGCGGTCGCGTTCGTTGCGAGACCGCCGAGCGTCAGCGCCACGGCGATGGTCGCGGTGCTCAGGATGCGGGTGTTCTTCTTCACGGGAAGCTCCTCGTCGACTGTCGGCGGCCGGACTTCGGCCACCGTGGAGTCGTTCGGGGCCACCGTGGTGACCGGTTTGGTCGTTCACACGGTGTTCAGATCGCTCCGCTCGTGCGACCCACTGTGCGGACGCCCGTACTCGCGCCACCCGCCCTGGCCGTAGGTGTCGTAGGCCGCCGTCGACGCGACCGTCGCCCCTGCCCCGTCCGTCTGGACAAAGTACGGGGTCGGATCGCCCTCGGTCGTCCGCCGCACCCAGGCGAGTGACGCCACGTTGCCGGCTCCGCTCGCGTCCGTCAGGCACTGCAGACTCTCAGCCGGGAGCGCGCCGTCGGTCTCGAGCTCCACGTCGCCGCAATCCTCACGGTTCGGGAACGGATACGCCCCGGGAAACTCCACAACACTCCTTGTGCATGTAGGGTCGCACCATGATTGCAGGACGGATCGACGACCCCGCCCAGATGCGCGCCCTGGCCCACCCGACGCGCCTGCGCATCCTCGGCCTGTTGCGGGCAAACGGCCCGCAGACCGCCGCGACGCTGGGCGACGTCATCGACGAGGCTCCGGGCACGATCAGCTACCACTGCACCAGACTCGCGGCTGCAGGCTTCATCGAACCCGCTCCGGACGCCGGCACGGACCGCCGCGAGCGCTGGTGGCGAGCCGCGCACGAGGCCTCCGTGTGGGAGCTCGCCGACGCGCTCGACGACCCGGAGCGGTTGCTCGCCACGAACGCCCTCGACCACGCGGTCGCCCGTGTGTACGCGGCGAACTACGAGGCCTTCGTCGACCACGCGCCGACGTTCGGCCGCGAGTGGGTGGCGGCGTCCTCGAGCACCGACCGAGTGCTCCGGCTCACGGCGGCTGAACTCCAGGACATGGGCGAGGAACTCCGTCAGGTCGTCGACCGCTGGGCCGATGTCGCCGCCGAGCACAGCGCCGACGACGGTTCCGAGCAGGTCTTCGTGCTGAACCAGGCGTACCGATGGCCGCGCAGCTGAGCCCCCGCGCACAACTGCGCGCGCTGCTGGCGGTGCAGGTGGTGTCACGGATCGGGAACGTCGTCACCACCATCACCGTGCCGTTCGCCGTCCTGGCGCGCGGCGGTTCCGCCACCGACGTCGGCATCGCCGCGTTCATGGCGACGGTCCCGATCGTGCTCGGCGGCCCGTTCGGTGGTGCCCTCGTGGAGCGGGTGGGCTTCGTCCGCTCGAGCGTCGCCTCCGACCTCATCAGTGGGCTCACGCTGCTCGCGATGCCGGTGCTCGCCTGGACCGTCGGGCTGCCGTTCTGGGCACTCCTCGCGCTCGTCTTCGTCAGCGGCCTGTTCGACACCCCCGGCGAGTCCGCGCGACGGGTGCTCCTGCCGGGGCTGGCGACGACGGCGGGGGTGCCGCTGGAACGCGCCGTCGGCCACTTCGAGGCCTCGTCACGGCTGTCGGTGCTGATCGGCGCCCCGCTCGGCGGGACCCTGGTCGCCGTCACGGGTCCGATGCCGGGCCTCGCCTGCGTGGCGATCGCTTTCGGGGCAGCCGCGCTGCTGATGGCGGTCACGGTCCGTGGCGCAGCGGCACCGGTCGAATCCGCCGAGCCGGTGGCGTCGCAGGGGTACTGGCGTGACATCGCCGACGGGTTCCGGTTCTGCGTCCGCGACCCCCTGTTCCGGCTCGTGGTCGCGCTGGTGCTCGTGACGAACCTGCTCGACGCCGCACGCTCGACCACGCTCCTGCCGCTCTACGCCGACCAGCGGCTCGGCGGCGCGCAGGCAGTCGGGCTCGTCACCGGCGTCTTCGGGGGTGCGGCGTTCCTCGGCTCCGTCGCCTTCGGGTACGTGGCGCACCGCGTGCCGCGACGGGTGGTCTTCGCCCTGTGCTTCGTCCTCGCCGGTGGGCCGTCACTGGTCGTTCCGGCGCTCGGGCTCGGCCTGCCGTGGATGCTCGCGTCCGCCGCACTCTCCGGGCTCGCGGCCGGTTCGATCAACCCGATCCTCGGAGCCGTCGAGCTCGAGCGGATCCCGGAGCACATGCGCGCGCGGGTGTTCGGCCTGCTCGGTGCCGGCGCGTGGGCGGGCATCCCCGTCGGCGGCCTGCTCGCCGGGCTCGCTGCCGACGGAGTGGGGGTCGAGGCCACCTTCGCCGTCGTCGCGGTCGTGTACACCGTCGTGACGCTCACGCCGCTGCTCGGCGGATCGTGGCGGCTCATGGAACGCCGCTCGATCACCGTGCCAGCGGGTTCGACGGCATGACGCCGGGGCGCCCGAGCTGCCGCCGGGCTGCGATCGTGGCCGGACAGCGGCTGCTGGTCGCTCGTGTTCGTACAGCCGCTGCCGGGCGTGCGCGCGGCCGAACTGCCGACGACGCTGGGCCCCGCGCCGTTCGTCAGACTGCCCGGCACGCTGGGGGATCCCCGCGTCGTCACCCTGACGTCCGAGGTCCGGAGCGACCTCCACGTGGTCAGTGGCTGTCGGTCATCCCGCTGCTGACGTACGAGGAGTCCACCGTGTCGTCGGTGAGCGTGCAGTTGTAGACGGCGTACGGATCGGTGTGCCCGTCGTCGAAGGTGAAGGGGTAGACGAGCTGGTAGGTCCCGTCGCTGCCCGGGTACCCCGACGGGTCGTCCGTGAAGGTCAGGGTGACCCCGGCGTCCGCGGCCCCCTTGCTGCACTCGTCGTAGATGTGCTGCGCGAGCGCCGACGTCCCGGGCTCCTTCGACGGGGACGTCGACGGAGTCTGGTCGTCCGTGGTCGCGGCGTCCGTCGCGGTCGGGGACGGGGACGGGAGCGGGGTCTTGTCCCCGGTCATCGCCGTGGTGGCGGACGGCGCCGGAGTCGGGGTGCTCGCAGCACAACCGCTGAGGGCGGCGACCACGACGCAGGCAGCCACCGCGGTGACGCTGAAGCGGGTTCGTGTGTTCATCGGTTCTCTCCTTCGGTGGGAGCAGGGTCGCTCACTGAGAGATGTCGTGCGACGGCCGATCCTGACACGGCGCACCGCGCCAGCGGGGCGACGGCCGTGCCGGGAGGTGGGCCCCACCCGCCGGTACCGGCGCACCGCGCCAGCGGGGCGACGGCCGTGCCGGGAGGGACGGTGCCAGCTGGCACCGGGCCTCCCGTCCGCCCTGTGGTCGCGTCGAAGACGCGTCAGCCTTCCCAGGGCCAGTACGTCTGGCAGGTCTCGGGGCTGCCGTTCGTCGAGTTGCACACCTGCACCGGGCCCCAGAGTGCGACGGCGACGAACGCCACCTGTAGCACCAACATGCCCAGGCCGACGATGAACAGGGCGCGGACGCGGCGACGGTCGTCGCGGACGCCGGTCAGCAGCGAGCCGAAGGCGGCGAGCAGCCCGCCGGCCGGGACCACGAGTCCGAGGACGACGGTCACGGTCATCAGGAGCGCGAATTCGCCTCGGGTCGCGCCGAAGCGTCGACCGGTCTGCACTGCAGTCACGGAAGTGAGCTTATTGGCCACCGGGCCACGCCGATGCGCCCACTTCGGGCGGGCCGCCGACCGCGGTTCAGCCGCCGCTGCGCTCCCGGCGGCGCACCCGCAGCGTGCCGATCCCCTGCACGATGCACAGGACGCCGCTCGCGACGACGATGACCCCGGTCACGATCCGGCCGACGGAGAACCCGCCGAACAGCAGTGGGGCGACCGCAACAGCGATGAAGATCGCGCCCATCACGATGACGACGACCGGGTTCTGGGCGACGAAGAAGTGGCGGCCACCGTTCGCCTCGGCGATGGCGCGGTCACGCGCACGTGGGACGGCGTCGGGGGACCGACCCGCGCGACGATCTGCACGCCGTCGACGGCTGCGCAGGACCAACCACACCGCCGCACCGATGACGACGGCCGCTCCGATCGCGATCCACTCGACGAGCTGGAAGAACCCGAAGACGAGCAGCAGGACGAACCCGACCACGACGCCCGCGAACATGTCCGTGGTCATCCGGTCGGTCCGGCCGTCGACGCTCGTGACGTAGCCGGGGCGACGTTCGTACGGATCGTGCTCGTCCACCGCCGGTCCGTCGGCGCGTTCGGTTCCCATGCACCGAACGTACCGACGGCGCTGGGGAGCCGTCCGGTTCAGCCGACGCGCGCGGCTGGCTGCTCGGCCCGGGCTGCGGGCGCCGGACGCCGTTCGCGCATGATCGCCACCGCCTGGCGGAGCGACAGCCCCGGCAGGTAGGTGCGGACGATGGCGACGCCGATCGTGGGCAGCGCCACCGGGTCCGGGTAGGCCATCACCAGTGGGTGCAGGTCGGGGCCGAACTTCGCCTTGAAGCGCAGCAGGGAGCGGAACCCGTAGACCGGTTCGAGGGCTCCGCCGACGACGTCGAGGACCGATTCGACGCCGCTCCGGCCGCCGGTCTGCGGTTCCGCCGAGGACGCGAGCGGTGCCGCGGACAGGCTGAGCCGCTCGGCCCCGTCGGCGCGCATCCGGTCGACCGCACTCGCGACCAGGAACTCCATGACGCCGTTCGGGGCGTCCGGGGCGCGGCGCATCACGTCGAGCGTCCAGCCGACCACCTGGCCGGCGCGGTGGGCGGGCAGCCAGCTGGTGACGGCGAGCACGGTGCCGTCCTCGCCCAGAGCGACGAGCGTGCGGACGGCGGGGTCGCGCATCTCGTCGATCCCGCCCAGGGTGAACCCCATCTCGGGCAGTTCGCGCTCGGCGACCCACTCCTCCGAGATCGCCTCGATCTGGCGGGTGACCGAGCCGGGCAGCGAGGCCCAGTCCGACCAGAGCGCGGTGGTGCCGGAGCGTGCGGCCTTGTTGACGGCCGTGCGGACGTCTTGCTTGCGCTTGCCCGTGGTCGTCCAGGTGCGCGGGTCGAGGTCGGCGTCCTCGGCCACGGGAAGGGTCGTCCAGCCCAGTCGTGCGAGTGCAGCACCGAGGGTGGCGTCGATGCCGTAGAAGACGGGCGTCCAACCGTGGTCGTCCGCAGCCCGTGCGAAGCCCTCGAGTGCTGCGAGCCGGGCGTCCTCGTGGCCGAAGGGGCCGCCGGTCGTCACGGCGACGCTGCCGGTGCGGTGGTACGCGACCCCGGCGCGGCCGTCCTCGGTGAACCAGTACTCGTTGCCGGGCCAGGTCGTCATCCACCCGAAGGTGTCGCCACCGCCCGCGACCAGCAGGGCACGAGCGGCCACCCGGTCGGCGTCCTGCCCGTCGAGGTCACTGTCCGAGCGTCCGGCACCGGTCGGCCGGACCGCGGCGATCGCCACCGCGAGCCACAGGAGTGGGCCCGAGATGCCCACGACGAACCGCAGCGCCGGCTCGGCCAGTGCCAGGTGTGTGGGCAGGGTCACGGGGGCGATCGGGCCGAGCACGGCGAGCGCCAGGTGCAGGGGCTCCCGCACGCTGTCGCCCGAGGCCACGGCGACGCCGACGACGACGACCGCGAGCACCAGGGCCGCGCCGGCGACCGTGATCGCGAAGGTCAGCAGTCGTCGCCGGTCGGTCCGGACCGGGAAGTCGGCGCGGCGCAGGACGAGCACCACGGCGGTGGCGATCGGGACCAGCACCGATGCGACGAGCGAGAGCGAGACCGCGAGGTGGTCCGACGCCAGACGCTGCACGACGGCGTGGTGCCGCTCGGGCAGCACCCCGTACGACACGGCGGTCGCGATGCCGGTGATCAGGTCGACGGTCACCACGAGCCACAGCGCGAACCGGCTGCCACGCCGGAGTCCCACGGCGCCGACCGCCAGGACCACGAGCGGCATCACGGCCAGCAGCGACTGGAACAAGCCGTGCGGGTGCACCGCGGCGAGCGCCCGGACACAGCTGGCGGTCACCCCGGTCACCGAGCAGTGCGGCATCCTCCCGGTCGGCCCGGTGTCGAGCACCACGGCGAGCGGGGCGAGCAGTCCGAACTGAGCACCGGTGACGAGCGCGAGCACGGGTCCGACCGCCGACACCGTCACCGCGGCCACCAGCAGCACCCGGGTCTCGCGTGAGGAGCTCCGCGTCCAGCCGCTCCGCACCGGGGACCGTCGCAGCACGCGACCGAGCACCAGGCCGACGACCAGGGCGAGCGCCGCGTGCAGGTCGGACGCGTGTCCGGCGTAGAGCAGCAGTGCCGCGACGACGGCGATCGACACGACCCGGATCCGGCGTCGCCACAGGGCGCCGGCGAACGCGCTCGCGGTGACGATGGTGCCGACGATCCACGTCCAGGGTCCGACGTGCCCCAGGTGCACGAGGAAACCGCGGTTCGCCGGGGCGCCGTCGAACAGCTGCAGCACGGCTCCGAGGCCGGTCCCCACGACGGTCGTGACGACCATCGCGAGCAGGGTGCGCCGCCAGCCGAGCAGCCGTTCGGACGCCCCGGTGCACACCACGACGGCGACGAAGGTGACGAGGAACCCGACGACGCTGCTCGTCACCGCGACCACGCCGAGCGGACCCATCGTCCCGCCCAGGGAGTCGGGCGTCCGGCCGTCGTGCGCACCGACGCAGCGGAGCACCACGGCGGCGATGCCGGCGACGACCGTCAGGGCCGAGACGACGCTCGTCAGCGGGTACCGACGGGCCACCGGCACGAGACGCTTCGGTCTCGCCCATGCGAAGGCCGCGGCCATCGCGCTCACCGGAGGCCCAGGTGCGCGATGACGCCGGGCATCCCGACGCGCAGGGCGTAGCGGACGGTGTTCCAGTCATGGGCGGAGCCCTCGGACACGAACAGCCGGGTCTGCATGCCGGCGGCGTTCGCGGCGGCGCGGAGTGCCCTGGTCGACGCGACATAGGGGGCGTCGTCGCTGCCGTAGGCGAACACCGTCAGGTGCCCGGGGTAGGGACCGTGCGCACGCATGATCGCCCGCGGTGCCGCTGCGGCGTACCGCGAGGCCGAGCCGCCGAACCCGTACTGGATGCTGTGCTGGACGGAGCCGTTCAGGGGTGCGAGCTCGCTCGAGATGGCGAAGGTCGTGCCGAACACGCCGGGGTGTGCGGTGGAGAACTGCATGGCGCACGTCGCGCCCTGCGAGAACCCGACGATGCCCCAGGCGGAGGGGGACGCTCCGACGCGCAGGTGCTGCCGGATCCAGTTCGTGGTGTCGGTCATGATGTACGTCGCGGAGCGGCCGAGGGACGAGTCGACGCACATCGGGTTGCGGTCCGGCGCTCCGAGCTGGTCGGGTGCGACGACGATCGGGGCGAGCCCGTGGTGTGCCGCAGCGAAGGCGTCCATCACCGCGCCGAGCCGGCCGGCCTGGAACATGTCGCTCGGCTGGCCGGGTTGCCCGGCGAGGCTGATCAGGACGGGCAGGGTCGGCGGTCGTTCGGTCAGTGCTGCGGGCGGCAGGTACACGACCGCCGGCCGTGCGTGGAAGTGGGAGACGGTCGACGGGATGTCGACGGAGAGCACCTTCCCACGCCGCGGCATGCCGGCGGGTGCCCGCCAGGTGGCCGGGTCCACCACCGGACTGGAGGCGCGCCCCACCCCCGTCTCGTGTCCCAGCGGACCGGATGGGTACGGATCCGTCGTCACGGCCTGCTCGATCGTGCGGTACGCGCCGAAGTCGACGTTGACGCCGAGGACGGCGGCCAGCGCCACCGCCACCGCCGCGAGCAGGCCGAGGACGCGGCGCAGCCAGCCGCCCTGGACGACGACCACGACGAGCAGGCCGACACCGCCGAAGGCCAAGGCCACCCACATCCGGGTGACCGGCGTGAACGACACCCCGTACAGGTCCTGCACGTCGCCGAACCACCACACCGCGACCAAGCCGAGCACGGCTCCGACGGCCATGGCGCCGAGCCGCCAGACCAGGCCCCGGACCGGGTGCCGGGAGCGACGACCGAACGCGGGCAGGAGCGCGGCGACGGTGAGGAGCACCGCGATGACGTCGACCGGGACGAGCACGGACGGTGCGACGACGGCGATGTGGAACAGGGGTCGGAGCAGATCGTGGAACATGGGGCCTCCCGGCGGACGTTGCCATCGTGGCGGTGGCCCGCTGCGAACGGGGCACCGAGGCGCTTCCGGTTCCCACAGTTCCCACCTGCCCCGCTCCCAGGAGACGCCCGAACAATCCCCAGTGAAGCTTCCTGCGCGCCAGCGTCACCGGAGCTCCCGGTGGCCGCATCTATGGTGAACGGGTGACGCACGACGGATCAGCACGGGCAGCACTCGCCGCGGTCGCTGCGGACGGCTGGGGCGACGCCGGGCCGATCGGCGAACCCGGCGGGACGTCCACCCCGCGACGGGCGGCCGTCCTGATGCTCTTCGGCGTCCTCGACCGCATCCCGAGCGACCGACCCGCGACGGCACCCGGGGTCCCGCGCGACCTCGACGTCCTGCTCCTCGCCCGGGCCACGACCCTGCGCGCCCACGCCGGCGAGGTCGCGTTCCCCGGCGGGCGCATCGACCCGGGCGACGTGGACGCCGTCGCCGCCGCACTGCGCGAGGCGCAGGAGGAGACGGGCCTCGATCCCGCCGGCGTCGAGGTGCTCGGCCCCCTGCCCGCCGTACCGCTGGCGTTCTCGAACCACCTGGTCCAGCCGGTCATCGGCTGGTGGCGGGACCCGTCACCGATCCACGTCGTCGACGAGCACGAGTCGGCCGCGGTGTTCCGGGTGCCGGTTGCCGATCTGCTCGACCCGGCGAACCGCGGCGTGACGGTGATCCGCCGCGGTGGTCAGGAGTGGCGCGGAGCAGCGTTCACGATCGAGGCCGACGGCGACGACCACCTGGTGTGGGGCTTCACCGCGATGCTGCTGGATGCACTGTTCGACCGACTCGGCTGGACGGAACCGTGGGACCGGGACCACGAGGTGCCGCTGCCCGGCTGAGCAGCGGAAAGGACAGCGGGTCGGCCCGCACCGCATCGACCGCGTGGGCCACGGCCCCGATGACGACGACGTCGGCGCCGAGCGACGACGCGACGAGTTCGGGCACC
Organism: Curtobacterium flaccumfaciens UCD-AKU; assembly: GCF_000349565.1. Lineage (GTDB taxonomy): Bacteria > Actinomycetota > Actinomycetes > Actinomycetales > Microbacteriaceae > Curtobacterium > Curtobacterium poinsettiae. The sequence goes on along the minus strand of NZ_KB714631.1, from coordinate 166,607 downwards.
GGGTCGAAGTGCCCCTCGGCGAGCAGGTCGCGGGCACGGTCAATGACGGCGACCGCCGGTTGGGCGATCGCGCCGGCGACCACCACGCGGTCGATGTCGAGCAGGCTCGCGAGCAGGACGCAGACCCGGGCCAGGCGGTCGCCCAGGCGGTCGACGATGGTGCGCGCGACCGGATCACCGCTCCGTGCGGCCGCGAACACCAGTGCGGCGTCCGCGGCGAGCGCGGCGTCCGCGGGGATGCGCCCCGCGGCGACGGCGTCGGCCACGAAGGTTCGGGCGACGGCGCCGATGCCGGCGGACGAACCGACGCCCTCGACGAGCTCGAGCACCCGCATCTCCCCCGCTCCGCCGTGGGCGCCGCGCAGCAGGACCCCGTCGACGACGAGGCCAGCGCCGTAGCGTTCGCCGGACAGCAGCGCCGCGAAGGACGCGTCACCCGAGGACGGCCGTTCGGCGAGCGCGGCGAGGTTCGCATCGTTCTCGACGAGCACCCGCCCGCCCGGCACGGTGCCGTCGAACCCCGGGTTCATCCGGACCCAGAAGCCGCCGTCGTCGGGCGAGGCACCGGCGGCGTCGACCGGTGCGGGGACACCCACGACGGTGACCAGGACCCGGGTGCGGTCGACGCCTGCCGAAGCGAGCGCAGCGGCCACGGTGTCGGCGATGACCCGGAGCCGCACGGGCACGTCGAGGCCAGATGCACCGAGCGCCCCCTCGGCACGGCCCAGGACGGTGCCGCGCAGGTCGGCGACGAAGGTGGTGACCCGGTGCTGGCCGGCGTCCACGCCGACGACGACCCCGGCGACGGTGTCGAGTTCGTAGCGCCGGGCGGGGCGTCCCATCCGGTACTCCCCCGCGGCACGGGCGTCGTCGAGCTCGCGGAGCCAGCCGAGCCGGACGAGTTCCTCGGCCGCACCCAGGACGGTCGACCGGGTCAGCCCGGTGGCGTCGATCGCCTCGGTCGCGGTGAACGCCGCGGAGTCGAAGGCGTACGCGAGCAGCGTCTCTGCGCTCGTTCCACGGGGTGGCGGCATGCCGTGACCCTATCGTGCGACGAGTTCCTTGCAGAATTAGATTTTCTCGCTACATTTAGTTCCGCGGGCTGCATCGGAGCCGCTCGCGGGACGGAACGGCAGGGACGCCGGGTCCGGACGGACGGAGACGACGTGCAAGCACACGCCACCGCCAGGAACGCAGCCTCGGTCAGCCGACGCTCGTTCCTGCTGGGAGCGGGCGGCATCGGGGCGGGCCTCGCGCTCGCCGGGTGCGCCCCGATCGGGTCCTCGAGCGCCAGGCCGGAGACCATCACGTTCTACGTGTCGAAGCCCGAGGTCATCGGCTACTTCGACGAGCTCATCGCACGGTTCCACCAGACCCAGTCGAAGATCCGGGTCGTCCGCGACTCGACCTCGAGCATGTCCGCGAACTTCGTCCGGAACCGACCGCCGGACCTCGGCTGCTGGAACTACAACTTCTCGGTCGTGCCGTTCGTCGAGCACGGTGCGCTGACGGACCTGTCCGACCTGCCGCAGGCCGACACCATCAACCCCGACCTGTGGCCGCTCATGGAGCAGACCGCCGACTACCCCGGCCGGAAGAGCGCCCTGCCCTACTCGGTGACCGCGGCGTCGGTGATCTACAACAAGGCACTGTTCGCGGAGCAGGGGCTCGAGGTCCCGACGACGTGGAGCGAGTTCGCCGACGTGTGCGAACGACTGACGAAGGCCGGCATCGCGCCGATCTACGGCACGTTCAAGGACAACTGGACGATCGCCCAGGGCATGTTCGACTACTCGATCGGCGGCATGATCGACACCCCGGCGACCTTCGAGGCCCTGCGGCGCGAGGGCACGAACGTCGGAACGGGATCGGCCGTCTCGTTCGAGCGCGACCTGCGGGAGCCGATGGAGCGCATGGTGCGACTCCGCGCCTGGCACCAGGACGGCGCCGCGAGCCGTGGGTACGGCGACGGCAACCTCGCCTTCGCCCAGGGCAAGGCGAGCATGTACCTGCAGGGACCGTGGGCGCTCGGTGAGATCGCCAAGACGAACAAGGACATGGACCTCGGCACCTTCCCGCTGCCCGTCACCGACGACCCGGCCGACCGGAAGGTGCGCGTGAACGTCGACCTGGCCCTCTGGATCCCGGAGGCGTCGCGCAAGCAGGAGGCCGCCCGCGAGTTCCTGACCTTCCTGATGCAGTCGAAGGTCAACGACCAGTACAACGCGGACAACAACGGCTTCGGCGTTCGCAAGGACGCTCCCCCGGCGTCGAACCCCGCCCTGCGCGGCATGCAGTCGTACTACGACGACGCAGCCTTCTACCTCGGTGCCTCGCAGCTCATCCCCGCCGAGATCCCGGTCGCGAACTCCGCGCAGTCGATCGCCTTCGGCGGCGACCCGCAGCGCCAGCTCCGCACCCTCGACGCCGACTGGGCGCGTCTCGCGCTCCGCACGGCCGCGTAAGGAGACGTCCGAATGGCAACCACGACCACCGAATCGATCACGACGGCGGACCGCCGCCGCCGTGGCGGGGCCGCCCCGGGCCTCCAGGCCGGACGACGGAAGGGACTGCGGGACGGACGCCGGAAGCCCCGCGTCGACCCACTGTTCCTGGCGTTCCTGCTGCCCACGCTGGTGCTCTTCACGCTCGCCATCACGCTGCCGGCCGTGATGGGCATCGTGCTGAGCTTCACGAACTCCGTCGGCTTCGGCGAGTTCCGCTTCACCGGGCTCACCAACTACATCGCGGTGTTCTCCGACCCGGCGATCCTGCAGGCGTACCTGTTCACGCTCGGGTTCTCGCTCGTCACCGTGATCGTCGTCAACGCGATCGCGTTCCTGCTCGCCATCGCGCTGACGTCGAAGATCCGCGGCAAGATCGCCCTGCGCGCGGTGTTCGTGCTGCCCATGGTGATCTCGGGCATCGTCATCGCGTACGTGTTCTCGTTCCTGTTCGCGAACAGCCTGCCGGCCTTCGCCACGGCGATCGGGTTCGGCCCGCTCGAGCAGAGCATCCTGGCGGACCCCGATCTGGCCTGGCTGGCGATCGTGGTCGTCACCGCGTGGCAGGCGATCCCGTCGACGCTCCTCATCTACATCGCCGGGGTGCTCTCGATCCCGGGCGAGGTGTACGAAGCGGCGGCCCTCGACGGTGCCAGTGCCTGGCGCCAACTCGTCTCGATCACCGCACCGCTGACCGCGGGCTACATCCTGATCAACCTGGTCATCGGGTTCAAGAACTTCCTGAACTCGTACGACATCATCGTCGGCCTGACCGACGGCGGCCCCGGCACCTCGACCACCAGTGTCGCGATGTCGATCTTCAAGGGCTTCAACGGCGGCGACTACGCCTACCAGATGGCGAACGCCACGATCTTCTTCGTCATCGCGGTCGTCATCGCCGTGATCCAGCTGCGGGCGACCCGCGGGAAGGCAGCGCTCTGATGTCCCTGCAAGCACCCCTGCGACCGGGGACCACCGCGACCGGCAGCATCCGGTCCGTCGACGCCGACCGATCCGCCGGCGGACGATCCGCCGGTCGGCGCGGCGGCACCGCCAACTGGCCCGTCACCGTCGTCCTCGTCCTCTGCGCACTGACCGTCCTCGTGCCGCTCTACGTCACCCTGACGATGGCGTTCAAGACCACCGGCCAGGCGGTCGACGGCAACGCGTTCTCGCTGCCGGCGCCGTTCAGCGTCGACGGCTTCGTGCAGGCGTGGCAGCTGACCGACTTCCCGCGGGCGTTCGGGGTCTCCGTGTTCGTCGCCGCGATCACCGTCGTCGGCACGATCCTGCTCGCCTCGTTCACGGCGTACGCGATCGCCCGGAACTGGGACCGCCGGCTGTTCCGCTGGTCGTTCTTCTACCTGCTCGCCGCGATGTTCCTGCCGTTCCCGGTGCTCGCGCTGTCGCAGGTGAAGCTCACCGGGCTCGCGCACCTGGACAACCCGCTCGGCGTCGCGATCCTGCACGTCATGTTCCAACTGTCCTTCAGCGTGCTGCTCTTCACGGCCTTCCTGCGTTCGATCCCGGCGGAACTGGAGGAGAGTGCACGCATCGACGGTGCGAGCACGGGACAGGTGTTCTGGCGACTCGTGTTCCCGCTGCTGGCACCGATGAGCGCCACCGTCGGCATCTTCGCGTTCCTCGCGTCCTGGAACGACTTCGTGATGCCGTCTTTGATCACCTCCGACCCGGGCTTGCAGACCCTGCCGGTGCTGCAGCAGATGTTCCAGACGCAGTTCAGCAACAACTACAACGTGTCGTTCGCCTCGTACCTGATGGCCATGGCCCCGGCGATCATCGTCTACCTCGTCACCCAGCGGTGGGTGATGGCGGGCGTGACGCAGGGCGCCATCAAGTGACCGACACCGCCGGTGCGGACCCGACCGACACACACCCCACGAACCCGACGAACCCCTCGACCCACGAAAGGCCCGACGTGACCGACACCCTCGCCCAGCCCGCCGCCACCACGAACGACGAGACCTGGTGGCGCCAGGCCAGCGTCTACCAGATCTACCCCCGCTCGTTCGCCGACGCGAACGGCGACGGCATCGGCGACCTGCCCGGCATCACCGAGCGGGTGCCGTACCTGGCCTCACTCGGCGTCGAGGCCGTCTGGCTCAGCCCCTTCTACCCGTCCGCCCTGGCCGACGGCGGCTACGACGTCGACGACTACCGCGACGTCGACCCGCGCCTCGGCACCCTCGACGACTTCGACCGGATGGTCGAGGCACTGCACGCCACGGGCATCCGGGTGATCGTCGACGTCGTCCCGAACCACACGAGCGACCGGCACGAGTGGTTCCGCGAGGCGCTCGCAGCGCCGAAGGGCTCCCCCGCCCGCGACCGCTACGTGTTCCGCGACGGCAGTGGGCCGTCCGGCGAGGACGCCCCCGCCGACTGGATCTCGATCTTCGGCGGGCCGGCCTGGACCGCCGTCGGCGACGGCCAGTGGTACCTGCACAGCTTCGCGAAGGAGCAGCCCGATCTGAACTGGGCGAACCGCGAGGTCCGCGACGACTTCCTGCACACCCTGCGTTTCTGGTCCGACCGCGGCGTCGACGGGTTCCGCATCGACGTGGCTCACGGCCTGGCGAAGGACCTGGGCGAGACCCTGCCCACCTGGGCCGAGCTCGCCGAGATGCCGAAGGACGGCACGCACCCGCTCTGGGACCGCGACGACGTGCACGAGATCTACGCCGAGTGGCGGACGGTCTTCAACGAGTACACGCCGGCCCGCACCGCGGTCGCCGAGGCCTGGGTCCCCGCCCACCGCCGTGCCCGCTACGCCAGCGCCGAGGGGCTCGGTCAGGCGTTCAACTTCGACCTGCTCGAGGCCGACTTCGACGCCGGGCAGTTCCGCACGATCATCGAGTTCAACCTCGGCCTCGCCGAGCAGTCCGGCTCGTCGACCACGTGGGTGTTCTCCAACCACGACGTCGTCCGGCACGCCACCCGCTACGCCCTGCCGCCGCGCGCCGGCGGCACCGACAAGCAGGGCAGCGCCTGGCTGCTCGCCGGCGGCTCGCAGGACGCGCTCGACCGGTCGCTCGGCCTGCGCCGCGCACAGGCCGCCACACTGCTCGAACTCGCCCTGCCCGGCTCCGCCTACCTGTACCAGGGCGAGGAGCTCGGCCTGCACGAGGTCGGCGACATCCCGGACGCCGACCGCCAGGACCCGGCGTTCTTCCGCAACCCGGGCGTCGACGTCGGCCGTGACGGCTGCCGCGTGCCGATCCCGTGGACGCGCACCGGCTCGTCGTTCGGCTTCGGTCCGGACGGCTCGCACCTGCCACAGCCGGCGTGGTTCGCCGACTCCAGCGTCGAGGCCGAGGACGCCGACCCCGACTCCACCCTGCACCTGTACCGGAAGGCGCTCGGCCTGCGCGGCCAGCTGCAGTCCGAGGAACAGCTCGAGTGGATCGAGACCCGCCGCGACGACGTGCTCGCGTTCCGTCGGCCGAACGGATGGACGAGCGTGACGGTCTTCGGCGACGAGCCCTTCGCGCTGCCGGCCGGGGAACTGCTGCTCGCCTCGGCCCCGGTGGTCGACGGCGACCTGTCGGGCGTGGGGACGGCCTGGTTGCGTTCCTGACGGAACCAGGTGGCGGACGGGAGGCGCGGTGCAGGCAGGCACCGTGCCTCCCGTCCGCCGTGGGGTCACCATCTCGGGCCGCGACCGGCATCCGAGACGTCAGCCGCTGCCGGTAGGGTCGCCGCATGAGCGGGGCGAGCATCGGCGTGCAGGACTTCGTGATGCGGTTCGGGGATCGCACCGTGGTCGACGGGCTGTCGTTCGACGTCGCCCCCGGTGAGACGTTCGGGTTGCTCGGCAGCAACGGCTCCGGCAAGACCACGACGATCCGTGCGCTGCTCGGCATCACCACGCCGACGGCGGGGACGCTGACGATCGACGGTCGCCCCTACCGGCCGGCCACGGGCGGAATCGGCTACCTGCCCGAAGAGCGCGGGCTGTACCGCAAGGAATCCGTCATCGACGTGATGACCTACTTCGGGCGTCTGCGCGGGCTGCGCGGCGCCGAAGCGACCGCGTGGAGCATGGACTACCTGGCGCGCGTCGGGCTGGCCGACCGTGCGAAGCTGCGCGTCGACAAGCTGTCCGGCGGGCAGCAGCAGAAGGTGCAGCTCGGCATCACGATCATGGACCAGCCGCGGCTGCTCATCCTCGACGAACCGACCAAGGGGCTCGACCCGGTGAACCGGCGGCTCCTGCTCGACCTGGTCGACGAACGGAAGGCCGACGGCGCGACCGTAGTCCTCGTGACCCACCACATGGACGAGGTCGAGCGGCTCTGCGACCGCATCCTGCTGCTCAAGGACGGCCGGGCCGCCGCCTACGGATCCGTGCCCGACGTGCAGGACGCCTTCGGCGGCGCGGTCGCCCGCGTCGGGCTCGACGGCCCGGTGCCGAAGTCGCCGCTGTACCGGCTCGCCCGGCACGAAGGGCACGTCGCCTACCTCGTCCCCACGCAGGCCGCCGCCCCGGACGGTGCGGACGTCCTGGCGGAACTCGTCGCGGCCGGGGTGCACGTCACCGCGTTCGAGATGCGCCGGATCCCGCTCGACGAGATCTTCGTGCAGGTGTACGGGCACGACGCCCTGGCCTTGACGTCGACCGACGGGGCAGCGGCATGAGCAACCTCGGTACGGTCGTCCGGTTCGAGTTCGTCCGTGCGGTCAAGAAGCCCGCGTTCTGGATCGGCACGCTCGCGCTGCCGGTCGTCATCGTGGTGGTCTCGCTGCTCGTCGGCATCGGACAGGCCGCCGGCACGGACTCGGTGGTTTCCGGGTCGTCGGCCACGAAGACACCGTTCCACTACGTCGACGATTCCGGCCTGGTGTCCGAGTCCGTCGCCGCGAAGTGGGGCGGGACACCGTCCACCAGCGCCGCCGCAGACCGCGCCGCCGTGCGGTCCGGCGACCTCGACGCCTTCATCGTGTTCCCGTCGTCACCGTCCACCACCGCGATCCGGGTCGACGCGGCCGACCGCGGGCTCTTCGCCAACGGCGTGTACTCGTCGCTCGCCCAGCGGGTGCTCGAGCAGAGCGTCGCCGCGTCGGTCGACGACCCCGAGACCGTGCAGCTGCTCCGCAACCCGCCCGCCACCGACGTCACCACCTACGCCGACGGCCGGGTCGCGCCGGGCTGGTTGTCCGTCGTGCCGCCGTTCCTGTTCGTCGCCGCGTTCTTCGGGCTCGTCATCCTGCTCGCCGCCCGGATGGTCACCGTCGTGGTCGAGGAGAAGGAGAACCGGATCTCCGAGATGATCCTGACCACGGTGACCGCGGGCGACCTGATCCGCGGCAAGGTCATCGCGATGCTGCTCGTCGGCTTCGTGCAGGTCAGCGTGTTCGTCGTGCCCGGACTGGTCGGACTGCTCGTCGCCCTGCCGCTGCTGTCGTCGCAGCTCGGCGGGCTGACCATCGACCCGTGGCGGATGGTGACCGGGGCGCTGCTGCTCGTCGGCGGAGTGCTGCTCGCATCGGGGCTGTTCGTCGCCGTCGGGGCCGCGGTGCCGTCGATCAAGGACGCCTCGGCCCTGCAGTCGGCAGCGATCTTCGCGCTGATCATCCCCCTGTACGCGGCGTTCTTCGTGATGACGACGCCGACGTCGCCGGTGGCGCAGTTCTTCACGTACTTCCCGACCTTCACGCCGATCACCGCGATGGTGCGGAACGCCGTCGGGGCCCTGACCGTGACGGAGTCGGTGGTCTGCATCGTCGAGGTGTTCGTCGTCGCCGGGCTGCTGCTGTGGTTCGCCGAGTACCTGTTCCGGCACTCGGTCGCGCAGTACGGGTCGAAGGTGACGGTGCGGCAGGTGCTGTCGTGGCGGCGGGGGCGGCGGGGCTGAGCGGGGCGGTGCTCGGCCCCGTCGGCCCGCGGTGCTCGCGTCGCCGGCCCGCGGAGCTCGCGTCGCTGGTCAGCCGGCGGCGATGCGGCGGAGCGCGTCCAGGTGGGCGGCCCAGACGGCCCGGCCCGAGGCGGTCAGGGTGATCGAAGTCCGGGGCGTCTTGCCCACGAAGCCCTTCCCCACCGACACGTAGCCGGCCGCCTCGAGCGCGGACACCTGCTTGCTCAGCACCGAGTCACTGACCTCGACCGCGTCCCGCACCTCGCGGAACCCCAGCGTGCCGGCGCGGGTCAGGGCGGCGATCACCGAGAAGCGCACCGGGTGCTGCAGCAGGTCGTCGAGCTCGTGCCGCGGGTGCGTCCGTTCCGTGGTGCTCACGAGCGGGCCTCACGAGCCGCACAGACGAGCGCGACCAGCAGGACGAGCCCCGAGGTGATGCCCGACCAGAGCACCGAGCCGTGCACCCACCCGACCACGGCGATCGCCGCCAGGTAGGTGACCGCCCAGCTGGCGATGTAGACGGTCCAGCGGCGGCTCCGGGCGAAGGCCGAGCGGCCGCGGATGCTCACCATGAAGAACACCACCAGGGCGAACAGCGCGACGAGGGTGCCGACGTAGACCGCGGCGAACGCGTCCCCCGTCGTGAGTCCCATGCCGAGCGTGCCGAGCGACGTCGCGACGCCGAGCGCGGTGATGAACGTGACGTACGGCCAGCGGACGGCGTCGTGCGCGCGTCGGCCGATCCGGTCCGCCTGGTCGAGCAGTCGGGCCGCCTCGGCGGGTCCGGGTCGTGCGGTGGTGTGGTCCATGGTGTCCCCTCTTGTTGACACCAGTATGGCAACTACTTTCCAACTTGGCAAGCACTTTCCTGATACACGAGTCGCGTTCGCGGTGCGCTCGCGCTCGCGGCCCTCAGACGCGGACAGGCGTCTCGTTGAGGTCCCACGAGGGAACGGCATGCCGCTTCCACCCCTGACGCAGGGTGTCGGCCGCACGATCGAACTCGACCAGGACGTCGATGTGCGGGCGGACGAGCATCTGGATCTGCAGCCCCTCGTACATCGCGAGCAGCTGCGTCGCCGCCTGGTACGCGGGGATCCCGGCCTCTTCGGCGCCCTTGTCGAAGTCGCGCTGCAGCCCGACGGTCAGCTGCTCGGCGTACTCCTCGAACCGCTTGCGGAACAGTTCGGCGAACCCGGACTCCGAGCTGGCCACGGTGATCAGTCCGGCGAGGACCCGGACGAGGCCCGGATCGGCGACGTCCTCGGCGAGGGTCTGGCGGACGTGCTCGATCATGCACGTCGGCGGGGGCTTCCGTCGGGTCCCGCGCAGCCGCACCCACCGGTCGTAGGTGACCAGCAGCAGGGCGTGCCAGGTCGGGAACAGCCGCTCGACCGTCTCGAGCGGAACGCCGGCGACGTCGGCGATGACCGCGGCGTCGACGTCGTCGAACGGGTGCAACCGGTACGCGCGGATGGCTGCGCGCACGGTGCGCTCTGCGAGGGACTCGTCGTCCTCGACGCGTTCGCCGTGCAGGGGTTCCATCCGACCATTGCAGCGCATCGCGGGCCGTTTGTCTCGTCCCAGAGCGGGGGCCGTGCCCCCGGGCCGTCAGCCGACGGTGATCGGCGCCGCCGGCGGGCGGACCCGCTGGCGCATCCACACGAAGAACCCGGTCAGGGTGAAGACGCCGTAGAAGACGTACATCAGCCCCGATGCGTAGTACCCGGCGGAGAACAGCAGCGGCACGCCGACCAGGTCGACCGCCACCCAGATGAGCCAGAACTCGACCCACCCCTTGGCCATGCCGTAGGTGGCGAGCAGCGAGCCGACGAAGATCCAGGCGTCGCTCCACACCGGTTCGTAGGATCCGAGCGCGCGGAAGACGGGGGTCAGCAGGGCGGTGCCGCCGACCAGGCCGACGACGAGCAGCAGGCGGGACCGCCAGGAGGCCCAGTGCGGGTCGATCACGGTCGTCGCGTCCTCGGGGCGGTGCGTCCACCGGTACCAGCCGTAGACGCTCACGATGATGAACATGACCTGACGGCCCGCCTGGCCGAGCAGGTTGACGGGGTTGGGGGTGTCGAACAGCGCACCCATGAAGACGGTGAAGAGCAGGGCGTTGCCGACCAGTCCGACCGGCCAGGCCCAGACCTTGCGACGCATGCCACCGAGGGCGCTGAGCAGCCCGAAGACGTTGCCGATCACCTCACGCCACAGCACCGTCTGGTCGCCGATGACGATCTGCGCGTCGAACAACCAACGCACGATGTCCATGGGCCCTCCTCGTTTCCGCCGGACGGTGCAACGACGCCACCCGTACCGGCATTCCTTCCGGGTTTCCCCTGTCCGCACGGAGTACACACCCAGAAACCGGGGTACAAAGCATGTCCTCCAACACGAGGACTCAAATGCCCCCCGTTCTGGGGTCCCGGTGAACGCTCGTTCTCGCTTGTCCGCACTTTGGGGGACAGCTAACGTCGTCCCCAGAGCGAGTCCAGCCCGCCCGAGCAGCAGTCCCTGCGCTCAGAGGCCCGGCGACCGTTCTCGGCACCGGTCAGCCGCGACCCCTTCCAACCACTGGGTCGATGACAACCTCCCCACCGGGCAGGACACCCGAACGTCCCCGGTGGGCTTCAGCGCGCCCAGGCACGCAGGAACGGAACCACTCCATGCACAAGATCGTCACCGGTGCCATCGCCGGCGCAGCAGGCGTCGCACTCCTCCTCGGCGGTGCCGGCACGTTCGCCCTCTGGAACGCCAGCGCCTCGAGCGCCGCGTCCGCGGTGAGCGCCGGCACCCTGACGCTCAGCGCCAACAACGACGGCGCCTGGACCGACATCACGAACGGTCGTTCCGCCGCGATCGACCCGACGAAGGCGCTGATGGTGCCGGGCAACACGTTCCAGTTCACGCAGACGCTGAACATCGGCGCGACCGGCCAGGACCTCAAGGCCAACCTGACCTACGCCAACCAGAGCATCACCGGTGACAGCGCGCTGATCGCCGCCACGACGAAGACGCTGGCCGTCACGTCGACGAGCGCCTCGGTCGTGCAGTCCTCGTCGAACGCGAACACCTTCGTCGTCTCGCCGTCGTCGTCCACCTCGACGGTCAAGGTCGTCTTCACCGTGACGCTGCCCGCCGCCGCGACCACCGGTCAGGGCGGATCGCTCAACCTCAGCGCGCTCGCCTTCACGCTGACCCAGACCGCGATCGGTTCCTGACCCACCGATCGCCCCCACCCCACCGACCACGACGACCAGGAGCAGGGACATGACCGCCACACCGCGGACGACGGGACGCCACCGCGCCTCCCGACGCCACCGCTGGGTGTGGCCGGTCGCGCTCGGCCTGGTCGTCGCGGTCGGCACGGCGCTCCTCGGCGTCGGCGGCACCTACGCACTCTGGAACGGCACGGCCAGCACGGCCGCCACCACCGTGCGCTCCGCGACGGCGACCATCACCGTCGGCGGCACGACGGCGATGAACACCGCGGTCCTCGGGCCGGGCACCAGCACCACCGGCACGTTCACCATGCGGAACACCGGGTCGATCCCGCTCTCCGTGCGCGTCACGACGACGTCCTCGAAGTCCTCCGTCGCGGCGGCGTCCGGTGAGCTGACGCTCCACCTCGCGATGGTGTCGTCGACCGCGAAGTGCGTGCCCGGGCTCACCGGCACGAGCGCGCGGCTCGCCACCTTCGACACGGGCTCCGGTGTCGTCACCCTGCCGGCCGGCAGCAGCGGGATCGCGTGCCTCGAGATGGCCCTCGACGCCGACGCCCCGCAGACCGTCGCCGGCGCCACCACCGACTTCACCCTCACCGTCACCGGAACGCAGGTCGCCGCGTGAACCGCCGCCTCCGACTCCTCGTCGCCGTGCTCCTCACCGCCGTGTTCGTCGGTGGCACCTCGAGTGCCGCGTGGGCCTTGTGGAGCGCCTCGGGCACCACCGCGGCGAGCACGACGGTCGGCACCGTCACGGCGTCGATCGGCGGCACGAGCGCACTCACCACCGCCTTCTCGGCGAGTGTCACCTCGACGACGAAGCCGATCACCCTGACCGACTCGGGCACCCTCGGCGGCACCGCCACCACCACGGTCTCGGTCGCCTCCGGCAGCTCGACTGCACTCGCCAAGGCCGTCACCGTCGTCGCCTGGCCGGTCGCCTCGACCACGGCCTGCACCACGAGCACGGCCGTCGGAACCGGATCCGTCAGCGGAACCTGGGCGTCGCTGCCGAGCATGAGCGCGAAGCTCGCCGCCGGGGCCTCCGCGATCTGGTGCACGCGCAGCACCCTGCAGTCGTCTGCCCCGGCCGGCGCGACCACCACGGTGAACGTCGGCCTCACCGTCACGAGCGGCACCTGGAGCTCGGGCGTCGTCACCGGCAGCTTCACGCTGACCACCCCGGCGGCGACCGTCGACACCACCCCGTCGCTGGTCTGCACCGACCACGGCGGCTGGTACGTCGAGGTGCGCTGGGACGCCGCGAACCGCCCGCAGGACACCTGGTACGGGGCCTTCGTCGGCTCGACCCCGGTCGGGAAGAAGGCGCAGGACTACTCCGCGTTCATCACGATCGCACCGCCGGACGTCCCCGCGAGCGCCGGCACCTCGGGCACGCTCACCGTCACCGTCAAGGTGCTCGACAGCGCCGGCAACCCCACCTCGACCGTCGCGGGCACCGGCAAGGTCACGCTCTTCACCCAGGACAACGGGGCGGCGATCCGATGCGGCGCATGAGCACCCCCGCCCCACGCACCGGGTGGCGAGCGGTCGTCCGCGCCGTCGCGTTCGGGCTCAGCACCGGGCTCCTGCTCATCGTGGCTGCGCTGGCCGTCGTGCTGATCGTCGTCCCGAAGGCCACGGGGTCGATGCCGCTCACCGTCCTGACGCAGTCGATGGAGCCGACACTCCCCCCGGGCACCCTGCTCGTGGTCCGGCCGACCCCGGTCGAGGACATCCAGGTCGGCGACGTCGTCACCTACCAGATCGTCTCCGGCCAGCCCGCGGTCATCAGCCACCGCGTGGTGTCGGTGTCCTCGTCGTCGGACGGCGGACGGACCTTCGTCCTCAAGGGCGACAACAACGCCGAGGCCGACCCCGCCCCCGTCACCGCCGTGCAGATCCGCGGAGTCCTCTGGTACAGCGTCCCGGACATCGGCCTGGTCAACCAGCTCGTCAACGGGTCGCGCAGCTGGCTCATCCCGCTGGTCGCCGGCGTGCTCCTGACGTACGGCGCGGTCATGATGACCGCCGGCTTCGTCAGCACCGCCCGTCGTCGTCGGGCGGGCACCGGCCGCGGGCGTCGCAGCGCAGCACACCACGTCGAACGGAGCACCACCGAGACCACGACCCCCACCCGGTCTAGGCTCGGTGGACGTGACGGACGGAGTGCAGCGGGCGCGGGAGCTCCTCGACGCAGCGGCCCGACGGCTCCGCGCCGCGGACGTCCCCGACGAAGCGCTCGGCGAGTACGTCCAGCCAAAGGCCGTCCTCGGGATCCGTCGTGACCCCACCATGCGGCCGCTCGGGCGGGTGTGGCGGGTCGGAGCGCTCCTGATCGGGTCGTCCCCCGAGACCGCCGGCGGTGTCTGGGCCACCGGGTCGATCACCCGGGTCACCGAACCCGGTCGTTCGCAGTACCAGTCGGTCTCCGCCGAGGTCCGTCGCGCCTACCGTGCCGCCGCCGCGAAGGGACACTTCGCCGCCGGTGAGACGGTCAACCACGGCGCCGTCCCGATCCCCGTCGACGAGACCCTGGTCGCCGCCGACGGTGTGCTCTTCGTCGCCGACGACGTGCCCTCCGTCCGGTGGTCCCCGACGGCCGGCGCCGCCGTCCCCCTCGCCGACTACCTGGCCGACCGCGTCGGCCTGCTCGTCGATCCCCCGCGGGGCGCGACCGACTGACGCGGCACCGCCCGTCGCACGGTGCGGGGTTCGTCGTGCGGTGCAGGTTTGTCGCGCCAGCGCACCGTGCAGTGCCGGAGACTCCGTGCGCGTTCCCGCTCCCGGTGCGAGCTCCTGCCGCAGAGCAGCAGAGCCGCACCGTGTCGGATCGCCCGACCCGTGCGAACTTGCCCGCCCCGTGCCCCGCCACAACCCCGCACCGAGCCGCCTCCACCGCCCCGGCCCACGAACCCCGCACCGTGCGGCTTCGGTCGAGCCCCCAGGACGCGACCACGGAACCGCACCGCGCCGGGTTCGTCGTGCGGTGCAGGGTTCGTCGTGCGGTGCAGGGTTCGTCGCGCGGTGCCGGTTCGTCGCGCCTGCGCACCGTGCCGGATCGCCCGACCCGTGCGAACTTGCCCGCCCCGTGCCCCGCCACAACCCCGCACCGAGCCACCTCCACCGCCCTGACCCACGAACCCCGCACCGTGCACCCCGACACCCAACTCCCGGCACGTGACCCCACGCAGACCACCCGGCTGTCGCGACGTCACCCGGTCCCGATAGTGTCGGAACGTGAGCAACGATGCATTCGACGACCGCTACGAGCTGCGCGAGTTCGCGCCCGGGACGGACGACAAGGGGGCACCGAACGCCGAGACGGCACCGTGGATGCAGGCCGTCGGGATGGGCTTCCACGAAGCCGACCCCGACGCCGAGGGCGCAGCCCGCATGGCGTCGCACTTCATCGCCGACGAAGAGACCTTCCTCGGCGTCTACGTGCGGAAGCCGTTCCCGGGGTCCGTCGACGAGACCTGGCCGGCCGGCACCTTCACCTGGTTCCGCAAGGCGCTGAGCTGGGGAGACGGGTCCTCCGTCGACACCCAGGCGATCTCCGCGGTCACCGTCCGTCCGACCGAACGCCGCCGCGGCATCCTGCGCCGGATGATGACGCACGCGCTCGAGCGGGGCGTCGCCGAGGGCTACGCCGTGGCGTCGCTGACCGCGTCCGAGGGCACCATCTACCGCCGCTTCGGCTTCGGCAGCGCCATCCGCGAGCGCGCGATCCACGTCCGCCGCGAACGCGCGCTCCCCCTGCTGGCGCCGACCTCCGGCACGGTGTCGGTCGTGACGCCGCAGTGGCTCGCCGACGGCCCGGGCAAGGCCGTCTTCGACCGCTTCCACGCCCGCACCCCCGGCTCCATGGTCCGCAACACCGGCACCTGGGACGTCGTCTTCGGCCTGCGTGGCCCCGACGGCCAGAAGGCGAAGGACGTCCGCGCTGCCGTGCACCGGCCCGACGGTTCGGACGACATCGACGGCTACGTCACCTGGCGCGTCAAGGAGACCAGCGGTTCCGACACCGCGCTCGAGATCGTCGACCTGGTCTACGCGGACGACCGGGCCTACACCGCCCTGTGGGAGTTCCTGCTGTCGGTCGACCTCAACGACGTCGTGAAGTACAACCGGTCCCGCCTCGACGACCCGATCGTCGCGGCGCTCGGCGACAACCGTGCGTACGACGTCGACCACGAGGAGGACCACGTCTGGCTGCGCGTGCTCGACGTGGCGGCGGTGCTCGAGTCGAGGCCGTTCGCCACCGACGGCTCGCTGACACTCGCGGTCACCGATGCGCTCGGCCACACGACCGGCACGTACCGGCTGGACGTCCAGGAGGCCCGTGGCACCGTCACGCGCGTCGCCGACGACGTCGACGTGGCCGGGTCTGACGTCCAGCTCGACGTCGCGGAGCTCGGTGCGGTGCTGATCGGCTCGGTCTCCCCCGTCACCCTGGCGGCCGCCGGCCTGGTCCGCGCTGCGGACCCGGCGTCGGTGGAGCTGCTCCGCGCGATGCTGTTGCCGCCGCGGACGCCGCACGGCATCACGTACTTCTGATGGACGTCGCCCGGGTGGTCGGCCGGGCGCGTCAGGTCGTCTCCGTCCTGGCGTCCCCGGCCCTCCGTGCGGCGGTGTTCGGCGGAGCCCCCGCCGACGACCGCACCCAGGCGGCGGTCGGCTCGTTCGACTGGGTCACCGACGACGGCCCCGACGCCGCGGTGCTCGGTCGGACGGCACGGGAACTCCAGCGGTTGCAGTCGCCGGCAGCGGTGCTCGAGTTCGACCGGATCGAGCGGATGCCGGTGAAGGACGTCGAACGACATGCGCTGTCCGTCCGGATCGTGGAGCTCGTGTTCGAGCGCCTCGGGTGTGACCGCGCCGTGCCGGAGGCCGTGCTGAACGCCGCGATCGGCATGCTGGCGGCCGACGTGTCCATCGTGCGCCGGGATGCGGTGGACCTCGGCGTGCTGACGCGCACCGACGACGGCTCGGTCTACCGGTTCGTGGGGCGCCCGGCCTGAGGCAGCCGGGCAGGCGGAGAGCCGGGGCAGGGCGGGGCGGGCAGCCGGCGCAGGGCGGGGCGAGCCGGGCCGGGCCGGGCGCAGACGCACGGTGCAGGGTTCGTCGGACCGTGACGGGCTACCCGCTCGGTGCGGCGCCGTAGTGCAGAACGGAGCGGGCAACCTCGCACGAACCAGCGCGCCCCGCACGGTGCGAGGCTCGACCGCGCCCTACGCCCGGCGCCGCACCCGCGGGTCGACGAACGCGTAGACGATGTCGACGATCACGTTCGCGGTCACGATCAGCAGCGCCGAGAACAGCGTGAAGCCGACGACCACCTGCAGGTCGAGCGTGTGCACCGCGTCGATCAGCAGCGCGCCGAGACCCTGCATCGAGAACACCTTCTCGGTGATGACTGCACCGCCGAGCAGCGACCCGAGGTCGAGCCCGAACAGCGTCACCACGGGCAGGATCGCCGTCCGGAGTCCGTGCCGCACGACGACCTGGCGTTCCCGCAGTCCCTTGGCCCGAGCGGTCCGGACGAAGTCCTGCGACATCGACTCGAGCATCTCGCCGCGGGTCAGCCGGGCGTAGATCGCAGCGCTGATGAAGGCCAGCACGCACCACGGCAGGATCAGGTGGGTGAACCAGCCGACCGGGTCGTCGCCGAAGGCCACGTAGCCGCTCGTCGGCAGGATCCCGAGCACGAACCCGAACAGCAGGATGCCGAGCAGTCCGACCAGGTACGCCGGCGACGAGACACCCGCGACCGCGACCGTCATCACGGCCCGGTCGACGAAGGTGCCGCGACGCAGCGCCGAGACGGTGCCCCCGAACACCCCGGCCACGAGCCACAGCACAGCGGCTCCGACGGCGATCGAGGCGGTGACGGGCAGGCGCGCGAGGATGAGCTCGGTGACGCTCTCGTGCAGCTGGAACGAGTACCCGAAGCACGGCGCCGCGCACTCGATGACGCTGTTGCCGCTGCCGAAGGTCCGGCCGGTGAAGATGCCGGCCAGGTAGGCGCCGAACTGTGCGAGCCAGGGCTTGTCGGTGCCCAGGAACGCCTGCACCTCGCGCAGTCGGTCCGGGGTGCAGGGCTTGTCGCAGATCGCCCGCGCCGGGTTGGTCGGCAGCAGCATGAAGAGCGCGTACGTGATGGCCGCGACGACGAGCAGCACGACCGCCGCACCGAGCAGGCGGATCGCGAGGAAGCGCAGGGTCGCGGCGTTCACGCGGTGCCCCCTCGCGGGTCGAGGGCGTCGCGCAGGGCGTCGCCGAGCACGTTGAAGGCGAGGGTGATGAGGAACAGTGCGGCTCCGGGGAACACGAGGTACATGGGGTCGGTCTGCACCCAGCCGATGGCGTCACCGATGCTGCGACCCCACGACGGCGTCGGCGGGTTGACCCCGACGGCGAGGAACGAGAGCGCGGCCTCGGCACCGATCATCGACGGGATCGAGATCGTCGCGTAGACGGTGATGGTCGCGGCGAGGTTCGGCAGCAGCTGCGTGCGGATGACGTGCCACCGGCCGGCACCCATCGCGGTGGAGGCCACGACGTAGTTCCGGCTGACGAGCGACAGCGTCTGTCCTCGCACGACACGGGCCACGGCCGGCCAGCCGAAGAACCCGATGACGAGCACGACGAGCACGGGCTTCGGGAACGACGACGGCACGATCGCGGTGAGGGCGATCATGAACACGAGCGACGGGAACCCGAAGATCACGTCGACGACCCGCGAGAGCACCCGGTCGTACCAGCCGCCGAAGAACCCGGTCGTGACGCCGACGAGCACGCCGATGACGATCGACACCAGGGTGGCGGCGAGTCCGATGCCGAGCGAGGTCCGCGCGCCGTACGTGACGATCGAGAACAGGTCGCGCCCGGTCAGGGGCTCGACGCCGAACCAGTGCTCGCCGCTGATGCCGCCGCCCGGACCGCGCGGAGCACCGAACGAGTTGAGCGCGTCGATGTCGTACGAGTACGGGTCCTGCCCGGACGCCTTCGCGATGAGCGGGGCCGCCACGGCGACCACCAGGAACACCGCGATGACGACGGCCGAGGCCACCGCCCAGCGGTCCTGCCGCACCCGCCGCACGACGGCCCGGAAGCCGGTCGTACGGCCGGACGGTGCGACCGGTCGGTCGACCACGTTGGCCGTCACGAGGCCACTCCTTCCCACGCGCGCCACGCCTCGCGGCGGGCGGCCTGTCGCACGGGATCGGCGACGGGCGCTGCGGCGAGGAGCATGCGCGTGTAGTCCTGTTGCGGGTCGTCGAGCACCGCGTCGGTACTCCCCCGTTCGACGATCCGGCCGTCGCGCAGCACGATCACCTTGTCGGCGAGCTGGCGGACGACGGCGAGGTCGTGGCTGATGAGCAGCATGCCGAAGCCGAACTCCTGCTGCAGGCCGGCGAGCAGGTCGAGCACGGCGGCCTGCACCGTCACGTCGAGTGCCGAGGTCGGTTCGTCGGCGATCACGAGTGCCGGCCGCAGCGCGAGCGCACGCGCGACGGCGACTCGCTGCCGCTGGCCGCCGGACAGCTGGTGCGGGAACCGCTCGGCCCACGTCGGGTCGAGCTGCACGGCGATCAGCAGTTCGCGGACACGCTCGGCGCGTTCGGCTGCGGAGTCGGTGCCGTGCACGAGCAGCGGTTCCGCGATGCTCCAGCCGATGGTCTGCCGCGGGTTGAGCGACGACGCCGGGTCCTGGAACACGATGCCGACCCGGCTGCGCAGTTCGCGCAGCCGGCGTCCGCGAGCGGTGCGCAGGTCGCTGCCGTCCACCTCGACCGAGCCGGCGACGACGGGCACCAGGCCCGCGAGCGCGCGCCCGATCGTCGACTTGCCGGAACCGGACTCGCCCACCAGGCCGACGGTCTCGCCAGCGTGCAGGTCGAGGTCGATACCGGACACGGTGGGTGCGCCTCGGCGCGAGTACCGCACGGCGACGTCGCGCAGGCGCGCCACGAGCGGACTGGGCCCACGCCGCCGGTTCTGGTCCGACGCGCCAGCGGCGGGCCGGCCGTGCCGGTGGGGAGAGGCGCGACTCGCGTCGTCGACGTCGGCCGGGGCCGAGGCGGTGCTCGCGTCTGCGGACAGATTGCGGCTTGCCGGAGCCGCGTCCGGTCCGGCAGGCCGAGTCTCGGTCGACGCGAGCGGCTCGGCGGAGCTTCCACGCGCCTCCAGGCTGGGGACGGCCGCGAGGAGCTCGCGCGTGTAGTCGGCGGTCGGGTGGTCGAAGACCTCGGCGACGGTCCCGTGCTCGACCGGGTCGCCGCGACGCAGCACCAGCAGGTCGTCCGCGACGTCCGCCACCACGCCCATGTCGTGGGTGATGAGCAACACGGCCAGGGAACGCTCGCGGCCGAGCCGCCGCAGCAGGTCGAGGATGCCGGCCTGCACGGTGACGTCGAGCGCGGTCGTGGGTTCGTCGGCGAAGAGCGCCACCGGATCGCCGGCCAGGGCCATCGCGATCATCGCACGCTGGAGCTGGCCGCCGGACAGTTCGTGCGGGTAGGCCTTCCGGATGCGCTCGGGGTCGGCGAGCCCGGCGTCGCGGAGCAACTCGTCGACGCGGGCCGTGACACCGGCACGGTCGAGTCCCGACGGGTGTACCCGGACGGCCTCGGCGATCTGGGTGCCGATCGACAGGACCGGTGTGAACGAGTTCATCGGCTCCTGGAACACCACGCCGATGCCCGTACCACGGACGGCGCGGACGGTCTCGGTGGCGGCACCGATGAGCTCTTCGCCGCGGAACCGGGCGCTGCCCGACACCGAGGCCTGCGGCGGCAGGAGCCCGAGCACGCTCATGGCGCTGACGGACTTGCCCGAGCCTGACTCCCCCACCAGGGCGAGGACCCGGCCGGGCGTCAGGTCGAAGGAGACGTCACGGACGACGGGCTCCGCGTCGCCGAACGCGACGCGGAGCCCCTCGACCTGCAGGATCGGATCGGTCACTGCTTGAGCGAGACCTTGAGGTAGTTCGGGTACGCGGGGAAGTCCGCGATCTGGAAGTTCTGCACGTTCGACCCGGCGAGGAACGACTGCTTCGCGTAGATCAGCGGCACGACCGGGGCGTCGGCCATGATCTTCTGGTCGGCCTGGGCCCAGAGCTTCTGCGCGGCGTCCTGGTCGACCGTCGAGCTCGCCTTCGCGATGAGGGCGTCGACCTCGGGGTTGCTGTACTTCGAGACGTTGTAGCCGCCGCCACCGATCTGCGACGAGGCGTAGAGCGGCTGGAGGTTGGCGTTCGCGCTCGGGAAGTCCGGCTGCCAGCTCGACAGCGACAGGTCGAAGTCGGTGCCGTTGGTGGTCGCCTGCGTGAAGGAGTCGTAGTCCAGGGGCTTGAGTGTCACCGTGATGCCGGCACGCTTCAGTCCGGACTGCAGCGCCTGCGCCTGGGCGAGGTACGTCGGGTCGTTCTGCGTGACGAGGGTCAGCTTCAGGCCCGAGACACCGGCCTCCTTGAGCAGCTGCTTCGCCTTGTCGACGTCGCCGGTGGCCTTCGTCTTGTACAGGTCGTAGTCCTGGCGCCCCGCGATGCCCGGGGTGATCAGGGTCGAGGCGTACGACCCGGCGATCGCGCCGCCTGCGGCGATCCGGAACGACTTGCGGTCGACGGCGTACTGCAGGGCCTGTCGGACCTTGAGGTCCTTGAGCGCACCGCGCTGCGTGTTGATCGCCATGTAGCTGATCGGGCCGGCCTTCGAGGTGGCGAGGCGGTCCTGGGCGGCCGGGTTGCTGCGCACCTGGTTCAGCTCCGCGGCACCGAGGTAGATCGCCCCGAAGGAGTTCTTGGCGTCGCCGTTGTCCGCGATCAGGGTCTGCGTGGCCGTGGACTGGTCCTGGCTCTCCTTGAACACGATCTTCGACGGGCCGGCCGTGCGGACCTCGTCGGTCTTCGCGCTCCAGTTCTTGTTGCGGACCAGCGTGACCTGCGAGCCCTGCGTGTTCGACTGCACCTGGTACGGGCCGGACGCGACCGGCTTCAGGTCGTAGGCGCCGGTGTCCTTGCCGTCGCCCTCGGGCACCGGGGTGAACGCCGGCATCGACGCGAGCCACGGCCAGTCGCCGTACGCGGCGTTGAGCTTGAAGACGATGGTCTTGTCGTTCGGGGTCTCGATGCTGTCGAGCGACTTGCCGTCGAACGGGCCCTTGTAGGAGTCACCACCGACCAGGAGCGACTTGTGGTAGCTCAGGCCACCGCTCAGCGTCGGCGCGAACGAGCGCTCGATGCCCCACTTGATGTCCTTCGTGGTGATCGGCGTGCCGTCCTGGAACTCGACGCCGTCCTTCAGCGTGTAGGTCCAGGTCTTGCCGTCGTCGCTCGAGACGCCGGTGTTGGTCGCCAGGTCGGGCACGACCTTCGCCGTCTTGCCCGGCTCGACGTCCCAGGTGGTGAGTCGACGCGCGACGAGCCCCATCGACGTGATGCCGAGACTCTGGCTGGTCGCCGGGTCGAGGTGGAACGAGGTCTGCGGCGTCAGGATGTTGAGCGTGCCGCCCTTGGCCGTGCCGTCGGCACCGTCGTCGGACGAGCCCCCACCCGAGCAGCCGGTCAGGACCAGGGCTGCTGCTGCGGCGACGGCCGCGGTGATCGTCAGGCGGTTGGGGCGTCTCATGACGGGGCTGCTCCTCGGGGAAGGGGGCGCGATCGCGGTGGCGGTCGCTGCGACGGCGGAACGGTCCACCCGCCGGGCGGCATCCATCCTGACACCGCGACGGTGGCCCGTCCGAATCTCGCGTGCGTCGGACGACGCACGACGAAACATTGCAAGCGCCGGACGCCGTCCCGCTATTCCCGATGCGTTCGCACCGTCGTGTGTCAGCGGTCGAAGAGCCCACCGAGGAAGTCGTTGCCGAGGTTCGACGCCTGCTCGCCGAGACCGGACGCCTGCTCACCGAAGCCCGCGGCCTGCTCACCGAAGCCACCGAGGAGCTGCTCACCCTGACCGGCGAGTCCATCGACGCCACCGCTGAGGTCACCGAGTCCGAGGTCACCCATGCCCGAGGCGATGCCCTCGAAGTCCACGCCGAGGTCGGCAGCCCCTGCCAGCACCGGACCGGCGGCGGCGCTCAGCACCGCTCCCCCGGCCACCGCGGCGGCGAGGCCACCGAACGCCATCGCGCCAGCGCCGACCGCTGCACCGCCGGCGAAGGCCCCGGCGCGGCCGCGACCGTTGCCGTTGGCGTTGCCCGAGCGGCCGGAACCCCCGAGGACCCGTCGGACCAGACCCGGACGCGACATCTCCCCGCGGGTCATCGCACGGGCCATGCCGCCCGCCGAGTCGTCGCGCAGGTGCTCGTGGGGCGGGAGCTCGGAGTTCAGGCGGTCGCGGACCTGCTGGCGCTGCCCGGAGGTGAGCCGCGCGAAGGCGTCGTGGTGGACCTGTTCGAGCTGCTCCGGCGACGAGGTGCGGAGCAGGTAGTCGTACTTCGCCAGGGCGACCTTGTCGGCGTCGGCCCCGTGCTGCGGCGTGCCTGCGTGCTGCTGCTGCTGGCCGTACTGCTGCGGCTGGCCGTACTGCTGCGGCTGGCCGTACTGCTGCGGCTGGCCGTACTGCTGCGGCTGGCCGTACTGCTGCGGCGGCTGCTGCTGTCCCCGGTCGTCACCGGTCAGCTTGTCCGCGGCGCTCCGCACGATGCCACGCCAGTCGGTTCCGCCCTGCTGCGATCCGGCGCCGGGCGCGGTTCCCCCCTGCCCACGCTTCTGGAGCTGCTTGTCGATGACCTTCGAGGCCATGCCGATGATGCGGTTGAGGTTCGCCATGCCCCGACCTTTGCGTCCTCACATGTGGACGACCGGTACCGAAGCGGGGGTTCGCCGGGGCATCCGATGGGGATCCCCTGTGAGAGTCGATCTGCATATCAGCGGACACATGCACGTCGGCTGGCTCCGGTCGTGTCACCGCCGGAGCGCGACCTGGGCGAAAGCGTGAGGCCCGGGACTGCGACAACAGTTCCGGGCCTCGATTCGCCTTCCGAGTGGAAAGCCAAGGGATGCATCAACCATCCCGATTCCAACGCTCGGAACCGATGGTAGCCGAGCCCGCTCGGCGACGCATCCCTCGGCCGAAGCTCCTCGTGTCAGCCGGCGACGACACCAGGAGGTGAGCGATGTCGAACGACGCCGATGATCGGTCCAGGCGTCGGGTGCCCTGGCTGGGGATCGCGAGCTTGCTCGTGACCGTGGTCAGGCTCCTGATCGACCTGTCCCGCAAGGACTGAGGACCCGGGTGTCCCGCACCACAGCCGGTGGTGCGGGACACCTGTCAATCGCGTCAGGACAGGATGCGCGCGAGGAACGCGTTGCGGAACCGCCCCGTGGGGTCGAGGTCACGGGCGAGTGCGGCGAAGTCGGACAGCCGCGGGTACGCCTCGTGCAGCCGCTCGGCGCCGGCAGCCGAGACCTTGCCCCAGTGCGGCCGCGGGTCGAAGGGCTCGAGGACGTCCTCGATCCGGGTGACCGCCGCCGCAACGGCGGCGGCGTCCCGGCGGAACGTGAAGTGCAGACCGACCGACTGTCGGCCGGATGACGGCGCGAGCCAGGCGGTGTCGGCCGCGATGGTGCGGACCTCGGCGGCGATGAGGATCGGCGCGAACAGCGACGCCAGCGGTCGGAGCGCCTCGAGTGCCGCCACGGCCGAGGCCGCGGGGATCAGGTACTCGGCCTGGATCTCGGCCCCGGTCGAGGGGGTGAACGAGGACCGGAAGTGCGGCAGCCGCTCGGCCCACGGCCCTGGCACGCCGCCCTGCTCGGTGACCCCGGCAGGGTCGTTCTCACCCGGGTGCACCGGACCCGAGGCTGCACGGGCTCCGAGGGCCACGAGGTCGACCGTCGGTGCGGCCTCGTCGACGCGGTGCTTGACCCAGACCTGCCGGGCGCCCCGGTCGTCGAACGACGTGAACATCGACACCGAGTACGCGTCGGACATCACCGGGTCGAACTGCGCGGCCACGGCCTCCCACGGCAGGTCGAGGTGCACCGCCGTGGCGACCTGGAACGTCGACTCGATCGCGAGCTCCACCGCGGTGACGACGCCGAGCGCGCCGATCCCCACGCGGTGGGCGTCGAGCAGCCCGTCCGGCGACGCAGCGTCGACGTGGTCGAGCGCGCCGGAGGCGCGCACCACGTCGAGGCCGACCACCGCCTGCGCGAGCGACGGGTTCCGCACACCGGAGCCGTGCGTCCCCGTGGCGACGGCACCGGCCGTGGAGATGTGCGGCAGGGACGCGAGGTTCCCGAGGGCCCAGCCACGGGCCTCCAGTCCGGCCGCGACCTGACTGTGCGTCATGCCCGCGGCCACACGGACCACCCGCCGGGCCGTGTCGATGTCGAGCACGGGCGGCAGGTCCGACAGCGAGACCTGGACGGCATCGGTGTCGGCGATGGTGTTGAACGAGTGTCGCGAGCCGAGCGCCGTCAGGCGCGGCGTCGAGGCGACGAGCTGCTGGAGCTCGTCCACCGACGTCGGGCGGGCCAGCGCCGAGGCGCGGTAGGTGACGTTGCCCGCCCAGTTCGTGCGCGTGCGCTCGGCCGCGATCACGTCGTCCATCGTGGGTCCTGACTCCCCTAGAAGCCGCGGTCGAGACGGTGCCACGTCTGCTGGAGACGCAGCTCGTCGCGGAACCCGCGTGCGGTGGTGTGCTCGTCGATCACCAGGAACTCCGTGCCGACCATCGTCGCGAAGTCCTCGACGACCTGCAGGCCGACCGCCGTCGTCATGACGGTGTGGTGCGCGGCGCCGGCGGTGAGCCAGGCCTCGGCGGCGACGGGGAACGACGGCCGGGGCTCCCAGACCGCACGGCCGACGGGAAGCTTCGGCAGGGCCTCGGTCGGGGGCACGACGTCGACGACGTTCGCGGTGAGGCGGAACCCGTCGCGGGTGTCGGAGAGCGCGACGACGACGGCCTCGCCGGAGTCGGCGGTGAAGACCAGGCGGACCGGGTCGTCCTTGCCGCCGATGCCGAGCGGGTGGATCTCGAGCGTCGGCTTCGTGGTGGTGAGCGTCGGCGAGACCTCGAGCATGTGCGCCCCGAGGATCTTCTCGGCGCCCGGGGTGAGGTCGTAGGTGTAGTCCTCCATCAGGCTCGCACCACCGGGCAGGCCGGCGCCGGCGACGTTCATCGCGCGGACCAGGACCGAGGTCTTCCAGTCGCCCTCGGCGCCGAAGCCGTAGCCGTCGGCCATCAGGCGCTGCACGGCCAGGCCCGGCAGCTGCTTGAGCGAGCCGAGGTCCTCGAAGTTCGTGGTGAAGGCGGCGCTGCCGTTCTGCGCGAGCAGCGTGCGGAGGCCGATCTCGATGGCGGCGCCGTCGCGGAGCGCGGCGTGACGCTCGCCACCGTCGCTGCGGAGTGACGGGTCCACGTCGTAGTCGCGCTCGTACGTCGCCACGAGCGCGTCGACCGCTGCCGTGTCCGCTGCTGCGGCGTCCACCGCTGCTGCGAGCTCGTTGACCGCCCACGTGTTGACCTGCACGCCGAGCTCGATCTCGGCCTCGGTCTTGTCGCCCTCGGTGACGGCGACGTAGCGCATGTTGTCGCCGAAGCGGGTGAGCTTCAGCTCGCGGACGGCCGCGGCACCTGCGGCGGCACGGGTCCAGTTCGCGACGCGCTGCTGGACGCGCGGGTCCGAGACGTGGCCGACGGCCGTGGCGTGTCGGACGCCCAGGCGGGCCAGGGCGTAGCCGAACTCACGGTCGCCGTGCGCGGCCTGGTTGAGGTTCATGAAGTCGAAGTCGATGTCCGCCCAGGGCAGCGTGACGTTCGCCTGCGTGTGCAGGTGCAGCAGCGGCTTGGTCAGGGCCTGCAGGCCGCCGATCCACATCTTGGCCGGGCTGAACGTGTGCATCCACGTGGTGACACCGATGACCTTGTCGTCGGCGCTCGCCTCGATGAGCGCCCGGCGGATGCCGTCGGCGTCCTTGAGGACGGGCTTCCAGACGAGCTGCACCGGCAGGTGCCCGGCGAGCTCCGCGTGGACGGCCTTGCTCTGCTCCTCGACCTGGCGCAGGGTCTCCTCGCCGTAGAGCCCCTGGGAGCCGGTGAGGAACCAGACCTCGTAGCTGTCGAGCGTGGCCTGGGGGTCGACGGTGGTGTCCTGCGTCATCGCATGGCTCCTTCGGGGTTCTGTCCGTAGACGTTCTGGTAGCGATCGAAGAGTCGATCGATGTCTGCTTCGGGGATCGGGACGACCTCGCCGCCCTGCTTCGCGATGTGGACGGTCCGTGCCACGTCCTCGCACATCACGGCCGCCTTGACGGCGTCCTTCGCGTCCTTGCCGATCGTGAAGACGCCGTGGTTCTGCATCAGGACCGCACGACTGCGGTGACCGCTCAGGGTGTCGACGATGCCGTGGCCGATCGAGTCGTCGCCGATGATCGCGAAGGGGCCGACCGGGATCGGTCCGCCGAACTCGTCCGCCATCGCCGTGATCACGCACGGGATCGCCTCGGCGCGGGCGGCCCAGGCGGTCGCGTACGTCGAGTGGGTGTGCACGACACCGCCGACCTCGGGCATGTTCCGGTACACGTAGGCGTGCGCGGCGGTGTCGCTCGAGGGACCGTGCGCGTTGCCCCAGCCCTCGGCCGGCACGCCGTCGAGCGTGCAGACGACCTGGTTCTCCGGCGTCAGGTCGTCGCTCGACACCCCGCTCGGCTTGATGACGAACAGGTCCGTACCGGGCACGCGCTCGGAGACGTTGCCGCCGGTCCAGATCACGAGGCCGTAGCGGACGAGTTCGCCGTGCAGGCGCGCGACGCGCTCCCGCGTCGTCGCCACCGCCTGGCGTGTGGTCTCGTCGATCGCGTCCGTCATCGGGTCACTTCCTCTGTCTGGAGGCGCGGGTCGGCGCCGTCGGTCGCTTCGGTCGGTCCTGTGGTCGCGCTGGGGCGGGTCGCCGCCGCGGCGACGTCCTGCACGGGCAGTGCCGCCCGGTAGCGGTCCAGGTACGTCTGGAACCCGGCGACGTCCGCCGGCTCGGGTTCGGCCACGTGCACGGCGTCCCCGCCGAACACGGTGTCCGACAGGTAGTCGGCGAGCTGCTGGTCGGTGTGCTCGAGGTAGGCGGCCAGCACCGCGATCCCCCACGCGCCGCCCTCGCCCGCGGTCTCCTCGAGCGCGATCGGCACGCGCAACGCCGCCGCGAGCAGCCGCTGCGGGCTGCCGGGCGTCCGGAAGAGCCCGCCGTGCGCAGTCATCCGGTCCACCTGCACCTGTTCGCCGTGCAGGACGTCCATGCCGATGGCCAGGGTCGCGAAGGCGCCGTGCACCTCGGAGCGCACCAGGTTGCCGAGCGTGAAGCGTGCGCCGGGGGTGCGGAGCAGCAGGGGCCGGCCGTCCTCGACGTGGGTGACCGGTTCGCCCGCCAGGTAGTTGAAGGAGAGCAGGCCGCCGGCGTCCGGGTCGGTGTCGTCGGCGACGGCCTCGGCGAGCAGCGTGGCGTAGACGTCGTCGATGCCGATCGGCGTCGCGCCGGTCCGCTCGCTCGAGGCCTCGTCGAAGCGCCCGAACACCCGGGCCCAGCTCGCGATCTCGCTCGCGCCGTTGTTGCAGTGCACCATCGCCACGGCGTCGCCGGCCGGCGTGGTGACGACGTCGAGTTCCTCGTGCGCCGTGGTCAGCGGCTGCTCGAGCACGACCATCGCGAAGATGCTCGTGCCGACGCTGACGTTGCCGGTGCGCGGGGCGACGGCGTTCGTGGCGACCATGCCGGTGCCGGCGTCCCCCTCGGGCGGGCAGAGCGGTGCACCGGGTTCGAGCGTGCCGGTCGGGTCGAGCCAGGCCGCACCCTCGGGGGTCAACTCGCCCGCTTCGGCGCCGGCGACCAGGACCTCGGGCAGCAGGGACCGCAGGTCCGGCAGGCCGATCAGGTCCTGCGCGGTGGCGAGCATGGCGCGGTCGAAGTCCTTGGCACCGGGGTCACCGGGGCCGCTGTCGACGGGGCCGCCCTCGATGGGGAACATGCCGCTGGCGTCACCGACACCCAGCGCGTTCCGACCGGTCAGACGACGGTGGACGTAGCCGGCCAGGGTCGTCACACCGGCGATCTCGGCCACGTGCGGCTCGTCGTCGAGGACCGCCTGGTACAGGTGCGCGATCGACCAGCGCAGCGGGATGTTGAACCCGAGGGCCTCGCTGAGCCGTTCGGCTGCGGGACCCGTGGAGGTGTTGCGCCAGGTGCGGAACGGCACGAGCAGCTCGCCCGCGGCGTCGAACGCCAGGTAGCCGTGCATCATCGCGCTCACGCCCACCGCGCGGAAGGTCGTCGGGGTCACGCCGTACTGCGACTCGACGTCGGCGACCAGGGCGGCGTACGCGGCCTGGAGTCCGGTCTCGACGGCCTGCAGCGAGTAGGTCCAGCGCCCGTCGACGTACTCGTTCTCCCACTCGTGGGAGCCGGCTGCGATGGGGACGAGGTCCTCGTCCACCAGGCAGGCCTTGATGCGGGTGGAGCCGAGCTCGATCCCGAGCGTGGTGCGGCCGTCCACGATCCGCTGTCGGCGGTCGTCGCCCATGCGTTCCTCCAGAACCTCGTCGTCCTCAGTGAGCGCTCACATCCTGGCACGTGAGCGCTCACACACGCAACGCGGCGGCGCGCCGCCCGTCCTGCCCGTCCCACTCGTCCGCCCGCTTCCCCCGCCGGTCGAAACTCCCCGCTCAGTTCCGCCGACCGGTCACGAACCGTCGTCCGGCGCACCTGCAGCCGACCATTCCTGACCGATCGACGTCCCACGCACGACGGGTCGTGACCGCGCGACGCACGAGGGCGACGACGATGTGCGACCACACGCCGCCCCACACCCGCGCGAGTCCCGACCCCTCGCCGCCCACACCCGGGAGCGCCGACCCGCCGGACCCGCGACACCCCGAACGGCGGCGCCCGGCACGGTCACGACGCCCCGTTGCCTCCCCGCCGCGCGGTCACGAACGGTCGGCTGGCGGCGCGCAGAGCGACGGTTCGTGACCACTCGACCACGGCGGACGGGGTGTCGTGACCGACCTACGCCCCGACCGTGCTCTCGCGGATGACAAGCGACGGCGTCACGGCCGCCGACGCCGCGGTCCCGCCGTCGATCAGGGCGAGGAGCGCCTGCCCCGCGACGCGCCCGAGCTCCTCGAGCCGCAGGTCGACCGTGGTCAGCGGCGGCCTCGAGGCGAGCGCCATCACGTCCCAGTCATCGAAGCCCGTGACCGCGACGTCTCCCGGCACCGAGCGCCCGAGCTCCCGCAGCCGGTCGCACACGCCCCGGGCGATCTGGTCGCTGCCACAGACGATCGCGTCGACGTCGGGCGACTGCCGGGCCAGCACGTCCACGGCCTGCCGCCCCCAGCGCTCCGACCACTCGCCGTACAGCGGCTCGGTGACCAGGTGCGACCCGAGCACCGACGTGGCACCGGCGACGCGACGCGCTGCCGACCGGTGCCGCGCCGGCCCCGTCACGATCGCGACCCGCTGCCTCCCGAGCGAGTGCACGTGCGAGGCGACGAGTGCCGAACCGGCGGCGTCGTCGAGCGTGACCGACACGTCGCTGTCGTCGGTCGAGGGCGAGAAGGCGTAGACGACGGGGATGGACGCGTCGATCGGGGGCCGGGCGTCGGCGGAGCGGCCGGTCACGATGATGCCGTCGACACCGCGGGCCGCCAGGGAGCGCAGGTAGTGGGCCTCGCGCACGTGGTCGTCGCGGGTGTCGCACAGCAGGACGGCCATACGCCCAGCGGACAGGGCGTCCTCGGCACCGAGCAGCACCGGGATCGAGAACCGGCCGAACGAGTCGGTGGTGATCATGCCGACGGTGTAGGTCCGCCCCGAGGACAGCGCACGGGCACGGGCGTCGCCGACGAACCCGAGCTTCTCGGCTGCTTCCTTCACCCGCAGCCGGGTGGCGTCCCGCAGCTGTCCGGTGCCGTTCAGCGCCTTCGACGCGGTGCCGATCGACACTCCGGCGAGCGCCGCCACGTCGGTGATCCGGATCGGCTGTCCGGTGCGTTCGAGCGTCACGGCAACCACCTTTCCGATGACCAGGACGTGCCGATGACCTTACACAAAAGCACCGGAATGCTCTTGCGCGACGTGCGCCCCGTGTCGTAGCGTCCACCGCAGAAACCGTTTTCCGGATCGATGACGACCCGGACGGCCCGAGTCACATCGCAAGGAGGCGACATGACCACCACGCTCGCGACCGATCGCGGCGCGCACACCGCGACCCCGGTCCTCCCGACCGCCGACGCGCACCTCACGCTCCGGCCGCTGCCGACCGGCGACGCCCGGATCACGGGCGGCTTCTGGGCGCTCCGACAGGAGCGCAACGGCCGTGACGCCGTGCGGAGCGGCTACCAGCAGCTCGAGACGGCCGGCAACTTCCGGAACCTGCGCATCGCCGCGGGGCTCGAGGAGGGCGAGGCCGTCGGCCCGATCTTCATGGACTCCGACGTGACGAAGTGGCTCGAGGCCGTGGCGTGGGAGTACGGCCGCGCCCCCGCCGAGGACCTGCTCGACCTGCAGCGCGAGGTCACCGCGCTGTACGCCCGAGCCCAGGCCGAGGACGGCTACCTGGACTCCGTGCAGCAGGTCCGCGGCAAGGGCGAGCGGTACACGGACCTCAAGTGGAGCCACGAGATGTACTGCGCCGGGCACCTGTACCAGGCGGCCGTGGCCCAGCACCGTGCGACGGGCGACACCGGGCTCCTCGAGGTCGCGATCAAGAACGCCGACCACCTGGTCCGCACGTTCGGCGACGGTACCGCCCCGGACGGCACGCCGAAGACCCGCGACGTCGACGGCCACCCCGTCGTCGAGATGGGCCTGGTCGAGCTGTACCGCGAGACCGGCGACCGCGCCTACCTCGACCTGGCGCACTGGTTCGTCGATGCCCGGGGCCACGGGATCATCGAGCGCGCCGGCGGCGAGCCGACGTACTTCTCCGACCGGGTGCCGAGCCGCGAAGCCACGACGGTGGAAGGGCACGCCGTCCGCGCCGTGTACCTGGCCGCGGGTGCCGTGGACGTCGCGATCGAGACCGGGGACACCGAGCTCCTCACCGCGAGCGAGACGCAGTTCGCGGACATGATGGCGACGAAGGCGTTCATCACCGGCGGCCTCGGGGCTCGCTGGGACTGGGAGGCGTTCGGCGACCCGTACGAGCTGCCGACCGACCGCGGCTACGCCGAGACCTGCGCGGCGATCGGCGGGGTGCAGTGGGCCTGGCGCCTGCTGCTCGCGACCGGCAAGCCCGTGTACGCGGACGCGATCGAGCGCCTGCTCTACAACGCGTTCCTCGCCGGGGTGAGCCTGGCCGGCACCGAGTACTTCTACGTGAACCCGCTGCAGCAGCGCGACCACGCCCACCAGGACGAGAACCGCTCCCCCGCCCACGGGCGTCGCGGCTGGTTCGACTGCGCCTGCTGCCCGCCGAACATCATGCGGACCTTCGCGAGCCTCGACGGCTACCTGGCGACCGCGACGGACGGCGGGTTGCAGATCCACCAGTACGCCACCGCGGACCTCGGTCCGGTGCGCGTCGACACCGACTCCCCGCACGACGGCCGCGTCCGCGTCACGGTCACCGAGGACGGCCCGCTCGCCCTGGGCCTGCGGATCCCGGCCTGGTCGGACACCACGACCGTCACGGGTCCGGACGGGTCCGCGAACCCCACGGCGGGCACGCTGCACGTCGTCGACCGCGAGTGGTCGGCGGGCGACACCGTCGAGCTCGTCTTCGACACGACACCGCACCGGTACGTCGCCGACGCCCGCATCGACGCCGCCCGCGGGCAGGTCGCGATCGAGCGCGGCCCGCTCGTGTACGCGGTCGAGCAGGCGGACCAGCGGGGCTTCACGGTCGACGACCTGACGGTCGACGCCGACGCGCCGATCACCGAGGAACACCGCGACGACCTGCTCGACGGCGTCGTCACGCTGCGGATCCCGGGGCACGCCCCGGCCGAGCACGTGCAGCCGGCCTGGCCGTACCAGCGTCTGGACGGGCCGGGAGGCGCGACCACGGCCCGCGACGCGACCAACGTCGACGACGTGGCCGGTCCGCAGGGCGCCACCACGGGCCTCCAGGCCGGTCGCAACGTCCACGACGTCACCGCGACCGCGGTCCCGTACTACGCGTGGGCGAACCGGGGAGCCGCGCCGATGCGCGTCTGGCTCCCGCTGGCGCGGTGACCGGCGTGGACCGCCGTGCGTTCCTCGTCGGCGGCGTCGCCGGCGGGGCAGCCCTCGCCCTGGCCGGGTGCTCCGGCACCCTGCCGAAGGTCGTCGCGAAGCCCGCGAGCTTCGGGAAGAACGCGACCGGCACGGTGCAGGTGTGGTGCCGGTCGGCGACCCAGGCCGGCCTGACGTCGGCCGTCGCCGGGTTCAACAAGGCGAACCCGGAGCTGCAGGTCCAGCTGACCCCGGTGCCGGACGCGCAGTACGTGACCAAGCTGGCGACCGCGATCCGCGGCGGTGAGCCGCCGGACGTCGTGGACATCGACGACATCAACTCGCAGCTGTTCATCTTCCGCGAGGCGTTCGCCGACCTGACCGACGTCGTCAAGAGCCTGGACTACTTCGATGCGATCTCGCCGGGGCACCTGCGCCTGCTCGAGTACCGCGACCGGTACTACGGGCTGCCGTACCTGGCGGACAACTCGCAGCTGTTCGTCAACACCGAGCTGTTCGAGCGTGCGGGCCTCGACGTCGAGGAATCGACGAAGGACCTGTCCACGCTGCTCGACGCGGCGAAGGCCATCCGGAAGCTCGACGACGACGTGTACGGCTGGTCGATCTCCGGCAACGCCGCCGGC
The DNA here is from genome assembly GCF_000349565.1 of Curtobacterium flaccumfaciens UCD-AKU. Lineage (GTDB taxonomy): Bacteria > Actinomycetota > Actinomycetes > Actinomycetales > Microbacteriaceae > Curtobacterium > Curtobacterium poinsettiae. The sequence goes on along the minus strand of NZ_KB714631.1, from coordinate 133,190 downwards.
ATCATCGGCTTCGTCACGCAGCCGCACGTCTGGGCGACCGGCGTCGACATGATGACCGGCGAGGTCGGCTCCCAGCGGCCGAACATCACCGGCAACGAGGCCCTCGAACGCATGCTCGAGTTCTACCGGCAACTGTGGAAGGACGGCGTGCTGTCGAAGGCGACGTACTCCGACGCCGGTACCACGTGGGGTGCCGACTTCCGGGCCGGCAAGGTGGGGATCTTCCCGACCTCGTACGGGGCGACCGTGCCCGCGGCCACCAAGGCGATGCGGGCGAAGATGCAGACGGTGCTCATCCCGTCGTGGGACGGCCAGCGGTCGTTCTTCGACGGCGGCGACAACATGTGCATCCCGAACGGGGCGGCGAACCCGTCCGGTGGGTGGGCGTTCATGCAGTACGCGAACGCGCTCCAACAGCAGCAGGCACTGCCGGACGGCGGGTACTTCCCGACGCGGTCCGACGCCGCCACCCCGGAGTACCGCAAGCGGTTCCCGCTGGCGTACGGCCCGCTCGACGCCATCGAGAAGGGCTACGCGCCGCAGACGCTGGCGTACAACCTGCTCAACAACCAGCCGTCGTCGCCGTACTTCGCGATGTTCCGCGAGGCCGTGTTCGGGTCGGGGAGCGCTGCCGCCATGCGGACGGCGCAGTCCGACTACCAGCGGATCCTCGACCAGGTGCAGGCCTGAGCCTGCCTGCTCGCTCGTCTCGCTCGTCTCGGGCTCTGGCTCGTCTCGCTCTTGTTGATGCACAGAGAGGTGCACGCATGTCGACCATCTCCACCCGGCGTCCCGCCGGCCGGACCGGCCCGGGCCGTCCCACCGTGGGCCGCGGCCCGGGGCGCGGCGGCTCCGCCCGGACCCGCAACTCGCTCACCCACCCGCCGCGCACCGGCGCCGTCCTCGTCGCCCCGGCGATCCTGTTCGTCGCCGTCTTCGTGCTCGTCCCGCTCGTGTTCGCGCTCTACATCTCGTTCACGAACTGGCCCCTGATCGGCCCGTACCGGTTCATCGGGCTGCAGAACTACCTGACGCTGTTCCAGGACCCGACGTTCGTGCACGCGATCGGCTACACGCTGCTGTACACGGCGATCGTGACCCTGCCGATCCTGGCGCTCGGGTACTTCTTGGCCGTGCTCGTCCGGGCCCGCCGCCGCGGCAGCACGATCCTGCGGACGGTGTTCTTCCTGCCGTACGTGGTCGGGCTGACGACGCTCTCGTTCATGCTCGTGCTCGAGGCGCAACCGAACTCCGGCGCCGTCAACATGGTGCTCCGCTGGCTCGGGATCACCGACGGCAGCACCGCGTGGCTCGTGAACGGCCCGCTGGCGACGGTGCTCATCTGCGTGCTCGTGGTCTGGGCGGTGTCGGGCTTGACGATGGTGCTGCTCATGTCGGCGATGCAGGGCGTCCCCGACGAGGTCTACGAGTCCGCGCAGCTCGAAGGGGCGTCCTGGTGGCAGACCGAACGCCTCATCACGTTCCCGATGATCCGCTCGACCGTCGCGCTGAGCGTCATCATCTCGGTGATCGGGTCGCTGCTGGCCTTCAACCAGTTCTACATCCTGACCCAGGGCGGGCCGGGCACCGAGACCACCACCATCGTGAACGCGATCTACAACCGCGGGTTCGTGAACCTGCAGCTCGGGGCCGCGACCGCCCAGTCGATCGCCCTCGTCGTGGTGATCGCCGCCGTGACGGTGTTCCAGTTCTGGGCACTGCGAGAGAAGGACTGACGCCATGAGCACCACGACCTCCCGTGCGGCCCTCTCGGCGCCGGACCTGTCCACCAGGACCCTGACCACCACGGGCGACGGCCGACGTCGGCGCCACCAGCAGGGCAGCGTCCAGCACCCGCGCGACACCACCGTGAAGCGCACCCTCTACGCGATCGCCGGCATCGGTTCCGCGCTTGTGTTCGGTGTCCCGCTCATCTGGTCGATCCTGCGGGCGTTCCAGTCCGAGGCCGTCATCACGCAGGCCCCGGACCCGGCGACGTTCTTCCAGCTCGGGTGGCAGAACTTCGCCGCCGTGTTCGCCTCGTCGTCGCACCTGCTCACCGGCGTCGTGAACTCGCTCATCGTGTCGATCGCCACGGCGGTGCTGACCGCGGTCATCGCGACGATGGCCGGCTACGGCTTCGCCCGCTTCCGGTTCCGGGGATCCGGCGTCGTGTTCGGCCTGGTGCTGCTGACGATGATGGTGCCGTTCCAGGCCATCCTCACGCCGCTGTACCTCGAGATGAACGCCATGGGGCTGACGAACTCGCTGCTCGGACTCGTGCTGTTCTACACGACGGTGAACCTGCCGTTCGGGGTGTTCGTGATGCGGAACGCGTTCGAGTCGATCCCCACCGAGCTCGAGGACTCGGCCTTCGTCGACGGGGCCTCGCGCTTCCGGGTCGTCGTGTCGGTGCTCCGCCCGCTGCTCCTGCCCGGGGCGGCGACCGCGGCGCTCTACGCCTTCCTGGCGTCGTGGACGGAGTTCCTCGGAGCGCTGACGTTCCTGACGAAGGACTCGCTGTACACGCTGCCGGTCGCGCTGCTCAACCTGCAGACCGGGGCGTACGGGCAGGTGTCGTACGGCAACCTCGTCGCCGGGTCGGTGGTGGCGATGATCCCGTGCATCGCGCTGTACGTCGGGTTGCAACGGTTCTACGTCGCCGGGCTGTCGTCCGGGGCGTTGAAGGGCTGACGGTCGGGTCAGCTCGGGGTCATGCGCGGCCTCGCACCGTGCGCGGCCCCTCGGTCGGTGCGGGGTCGTGCGCGGCCTCGCACTGTGCGCGGCCCTTCGGTCCGTGCGGGGTTGATCGCTCGGTGCGGGACTGTAGCGCCGCACCGAGCGATCAACCTCGCACCGGCCGCACAACGCTGCACCGTGCGCCGCGGGCCCGCGCACGGGAGAACCCCGCACCGGCCGCACGATGCTGCACCGTGCGAGCCGTTCGCTACGTGCTGCGCCGCACCACCAGCTCGGGCGCGAGCAGCGTCTCGTCACGGGGCTCCCCCTCGACCAGGGCCCGCACGGTGTCGAGCACCCGCTCCCCCATCGCCCGGAAGTCCTGCCGCACGGTGGTCAGCGGCGGCGTGAAGTGCGCGGCCTCGGGGACGTCGTCGAAGCCCACGACCGCGATGTCGTCGGGCACCCGCAGCCCCTCGTCGGCGAAGGCGTGCAGCACCCCGAGCGCCATCTGGTCGTTGCCCGCGAAGACCGCGTCGACCGTCCCAACGTCGATGTGCCGGGCAGCTGCGAAGCCGCTCGCCGGGGTCCAGTCGCCCTCGAGCACGACGGGTTCGAGCCCGGCGTCCTGCATGATCCGCACGTAGGTGGCACGGCGGACCTCGGACTCCTGCGACACGTGCGGTCCGGCGATGTGCACGATCCGGCGGTGTCCGCGGTCGAACAGGTGCTGCATCACGAGCGAGGTGCCGGCGGCCTGGTCGATCGCGACCGCGGCGACGCTCGGCGCGACCGGGTTCCGGACGGCGTCGCGCTGCACCGCGTTCGACACCACGACGGGCACCGTGACCGGCACGGTGAGCGAGGCGAGGGCGTCGAGCACCCGGTTGTCGGCGGCGACGAGCACGATCGCGGCGACGTCCTGCGCGAGCAGCGTGGTGAGCGCGCCGGACAGGTCGGACGGCGTCGGTTCCTCGGGCAGGGTGGACAGCAGCACGTGGTACCCGGCGGACCGCGCGGCCCGTTCGAAGCCGATCGAGGTGCTCGACGGTCCGTACAGCGCGTCGCCGGCGGTGATGATGCCGAGCGCCTTGCTCCGCCCGCCGGCGAGTGCCCGGGCGGCGGCGCGGGGCCGGTACCCGAGCGCGGTGACGGCGTCGGTGACCTGCGTCCGGTACTGCTCGCGGACGGTCGGGTCACCGTTGATGACACGCGAGACGGTCTGGTGGGACACGCCCGCGCGTTCGGCGACGTCGAAGATCGTCGGGGCCTTCCGGCGCTTGCCGCCCGTGCCCTCGGGGGCGGTCCTGGTGCTCACGTGGCCAACCGTACCGCTCGGTCCGGCCACCGCGGCAAGATCACGAAACGGCGACGCTGAGTTGACACCCCGTCACGGAACCCACAAGATGTGAGCGCTCACACGAGCGCATCCCGCGGGGCACAGCAGCCCCGGCACCCGACCGCGTCGAGGACGACGCGAAGGAACAGAGGTACTTCGATGATGAAGCGCAGGATCATCGCGGGCGTCGCAGCCGTCGGCATCGCGATCTCGCTGGCCGCTTGCTCGGCCGGCGGCCGTGCATCCACCGATGGTGGCGGCAGCGGCGACAACAAGGGCGCCCTCGTCGGCGTCGCCATGCCCACCAAGGTCTCCGAGCGGTGGATCAAGGACGGCAACGCCGTCAAGAGCGACCTCGAGAAGGCCGGCTACAAGGTCGACCTCGAGTACGGCGACAACAAGGTCCAGCAGCAGGCCCAGCAGGTCAGCAACATGATCACCAAGGGCGCGAAGGTCCTGATCATCGCGTCGATCGACGGTGGCGCGCTCTCCGACCAGCTCGACGCCGCCGCCAAGGCCGGCATCAAGGTGATCTCGTACGACCGCCTGCTCACGGGCAACAAGAACGTCGACTACTACGTGTCCTTCGACAACGAGAAGGTCGGCGTCGACCAGGCGAACAGCCTGCTCACCGGCCTGGGTGTCCTCGACGCGGACGGCAAGAAGACCGGCGAGAAGGGCCCCTTCAACATCGAGGTCTTCGCCGGCTCGCTCGACGACAACAACGCCGGGTTCTTCTTCAACGGCGCCATGAAGACGCTCAAGCCGTACCTCGAGGACGGCACGCTGAAGATCCAGTCCGGCCAGGACAAGCTGTCCCAGGCCGCGACGCAGCAGTGGGACCCGGCCACGGCCAAGGCCCGCATGCAGAACCTGGTCGCCAAGTCCTACTCGGGCGGCACCACGCTCGACGGCGTGCTCTCGCCGTACGACGGCATCTCGATCGGCATCATCTCGGCACTGCAGGGTGCCGGGTACGGCACGAGCGACCGTCCGCTCCCGACCGTCACGGGCCAGGACGCCGAGGCCGCCTCGGTCAAGTCGATCATCGCCGGGCAGCAGTACTCGACCATCTACAAGGACACGCGCAAGCTCGCCAAGCAGTCGGTCACCATGGCCGAGGACCTGCTCACCGGCAAGAAGCCCGAGGTCAACGACACCAAGAGCTACGACAACAAGGTCAAGGTCGTCCCGACCTTCCTGTTCCAGCCGACGGTCGTCACGAAGGACAACTACAAGGAAGTCCTCGTCGACTCGGGCTACTACACCGAAGCCGACCTGAAGTAGTCAGGGCCCATCTCTCGGACCGGAGGCGCGGTGCCAGCTGCGCACCGCGCCTCCAGTCCGTCTCCACCAGCGCGCGCACGCGCGCGCACGACGGAAAGGCGTCCACATGGCGGACACCATCCTCGAGATGCGGGACATCACCAAGACGTTCCCCGGCGTCAAGGCCCTGCAGGGGGTCACGATCGAGGTCGAGCGCGGCCAGGTCCACGCGATCTGCGGCGAGAACGGCGCAGGCAAGTCGACGCTGATGAAGGTGCTGTCGGGGGTCTACCCGGCCGGCTCCTTCGACGGCGAGATCCTGCTCGACGGCGAACCCGTGCGGTTCGCCAACATCAACGACTCCGAGGCCGCCGGCGTCGTCATCATCCACCAGGAGCTGGCCCTCAGCCCCTTCCTGTCGATCGCTGAGAACATCTTCCTCGGCAACGAGCAGTCCAAGGGCGGCTTCATCGACTGGAACAAGACGAACCTGACGGCAGCCGAGCTGCTGGGGCGCGTCGGGCTGAAGGACAACCCCGTCACCAAGGTCGTCGACCTCGGTGTCGGCAAGCAGCAGCTCGTCGAGATCGCGAAGGCGCTCTCGAAGGAGGTGAAGCTCCTCATCCTCGACGAGCCCACCGCCGCGCTGAACGACGACGACTCCGCGCACCTGCTCGAGCTCATCCGCTCGCTGCAGGCCGAGGGCATGACGGCGATCATCATCAGCCACAAGCTCAACGAGATCAAGGCGATCGCGGACAAGGTCACGATCATCCGCGACGGCAAGACCATCGAGACGCTCGACATGCGGGCCGACGACGTGTCCGAGGACCGGATCATCCGCGGGATGGTCGGCCGTGACCTGTCGAACCGGTACCCCGAGCGCGAGAACCCCGTCATCGGCGAGGAACTGCTGCGGATCGAGGACTGGACCGTCCACCACCAGCTCGACTCGTCGCGCGAGATCATCCACCGGGCCAACCTGAACGTCCGGGCCGGCGAGGTCGTCGGCATCGCCGGGCTGATGGGTGCCGGCCGCACCGAACTCGCGATGAGCGTCTTCGGCCAGTCGTACGGCACCGGCATCAGCGGCACCGTCTACAAGCGCGGCACGCCGATCAAGACGCACACCGTCTCGCAGGCGATCGACAACGGCATCGCCTACGTCACCGAGGACCGCAAGCGCTACGGCCTGAACCTGATCGACGACATCAAGCGGAACATCTCCGGGTCGGCGCTCGGGAAGCTCGCGAACTGGGGGTTCGTGAACTCCTCGGAGGAGACCACGGTCGCGAGCCAGTTCCTCAAGAGCCTCAACATCAAGGCGCCGAACGTCGACGTCGTGACGGGGAAGCTCTCCGGCGGGAACCAGCAGAAGGTCGTCCTGTCGAAGTGGATGTACGCCGACCCCGACGTGCTCATCCTCGACGAGCCCACCCGCGGCATCGACGTCGGCGCGAAGTACGAGATCTACACGATCATCAACCAGCTCGCCGACCAGGGGAAGGCGGTCATCGTGATCTCCTCCGAGCTCCCCGAACTGCTCGGCATCTGCGACCGCATCTACACGCTCTCCGAGGGCACCATCACGGCCGACGTCCCGCGCTCCGAGGCGACGCCCGAGGTCCTCATGCAGTACATGACCCAGGAACGGGAGACCCCTGTCAATGAACGCGCTTAAGTCCGCCGTCGGCTACCTCACCGGGCAGCTCCGACAGATCGGCCTGTTCATCGCGCTGATCGTCATCGTCATCTTCTTCCAGGTGACCACGAACGGCATCACGCTGGCCCCGATCAACGTCTCGAACCTGATCGTCCAGAACAGCTACATCCTCATCCTGGCCATCGGCATGGTGATGGTCATCATCGCCGGGCACATCGACCTGTCGGTCGGTTCGGTGGTCGCCTTCACCGGTGCCATGGCCGGCGTGATGATCACGCAGTGGAACATCCCGTGGCCCATCGCGGTCGTGCTCTGCCTGGTCGTCGGTGCCCTCGTCGGTGCCTGGCAGGGCTTCTGGATCGCCTACTTCGGGATCCCGGCGTTCATCGTGACGCTGGCGGGCATGCTCGCCTTCCGCGGCGCGGCCCAGATCGTCCTGCAGAACCAGCAGATCTCGCCGTTCCCGACCGGCTTCCGCTCGCTCGGCTCCGGTTTCCTGCCGTCCTTCGGCACCACCGGGTACGAGCCGCTCACGATGATCCTCGGCTTCGCCGCCGCGGCCGTCATGGTGATCGCAGCGTTCCGCGGTCGCATCACGCGTCGCAAGTACCAGCTCGAGAGCGAGCCGTTCGCCTGGTTCATCGTGAAGACGGCCTTCGGCGCCGTGCTCGTGATCTACGTGGCGCTCCTGCTCGCCAGCTACAACGGCACCCCGATCGTGCTCGTCGTGCTCGGTGCGCTCGTGGTGATCTACTCGGTCGTCATGCGGAGCGCCGTGTTCGGCCGCCACATCTACGCGATCGGTGGCAACGCGCTGGCCGCGCAGCTGTCGGGTGTGAAGACGAAGCGGGTCACGTTCCTGCTCTTCGTCAACATGGGTGTCATCTCGGCCCTGGCGGGCGTGGTCTTCACCGGCCAGCTCAACCTGGCGGCTCCGGGCGCCGGCAACGGCTTCGAGCTCGACGCCATCGCCGCCGTGTTCATCGGTGGCGCTGCGGTCACCGGCGGCATCGGCACCGTGCCGGGCGCCATCGTCGGTGGTCTCATCATCGGCCTGCTGAACAACGGCATGTCGATCCTCGGTGTCGGCACCGAGTTCCAGTCCCTGATCAAGGGTCTGGTGCTGCTCGCCGCCGTCGCGTTCGACGTGTTCAACAAGCGCCGGGCGGCGTCCGCCCGCAAGTAGCGTTGTTCGCTTGGTGCGCAGAAACGGTCGGGTCCTCGATGGGGACCCGACCGTTTCTGCTCACGAACGCGACAGGACGGCCCACCCCCCGGCCGGGAGGCGCAGGGTCCCGTCCCCGACATCGGCCCCGCCCGCCTCGACCTGCGTCGCGTCGGCCACGGGCACCTCGACGGGGTCGTCCGACAGGTTCAGGGCGGTCACCACGGCGGCGTCCGCCGTCGCGGTGCGCAGCACCACGGCGGTGTTGGTCAGGTGCACGACGTCGGTGTGTGCCCGGTGCAGCCACGGGTTCCGGCGGCGCAGGGCGATGAGCGCCTCGTACGCGTGCGTCAGGTCCGTCGGCGCGGGCACCTCGGCCGGGAACTCCGGGCGGACTGCATCGTCGCCGCCCTCGCGTTCCTCCTTCACACCGGTCCAGCCGTACTCGTCACCGGCGTAGACCACCGGCGTCCCCGCGACCGTGAACAGCACCGCGGCGGCGTGCCCGGCGAACCGCTCCCCCACCGCGCTCGCGATCCGGGTCACGTCGTGGTTGCCGACGAACGTGGTCGGGGCGAAGGTGGCGAGCAGGGCGTCGTGCCGCTCGATCGCGTGCGCGAGCTCGTGGCCGTTGCGGTCCGCGATGCCGTGCCAGATCCCCTGCCACAGCTCGTACTGGGTGAGCGAGTCCATCGTCGAGTCGCGTGCGATCGCCGCCGCGTCGCCGTGGATGACCTCACCGCTGAACCAGGCATCCGGGAACCGTTCCCGCACCCGTGGCAGCACCCGCGCCCAGAACGCCGGCGGCACCGCGTACGCCGCGTCGAGCCGCCAGCCGTCGATCCCCCGCTCCAACCAGTGCGTCATGACCTGCACCACGAGGTCCTCGGTGGCGCGGCTGTCGTGGTCGAGCGCGACGAGGATGTCGTGCCCCTCGAACAGCCCGACGGGCACGGGCTGTCCCGGCTGCCAGCCGGACCAGTCGATGGCGAACAGGTCGGCGGTCGGTGCCTCGGGGCCCTGTTCCGACAACGCGGTGAAGGCCGGGTGCTCGCGGCCGACGTGGTTGAACACCCCGTCCAGCAGGACCCGCACGCCCCGCTCGTGCGCCGCGGTGACCAGACGGTCGAAGTCGGCGTCGTCGCCCAGGCGCGGGTCGATCCGGAAGTGGTCGACCGTGTCGTACCCGTGGGTCGAGCTCGCGAACACCGGGCCGAGCAACAGGCCGTTCAGACCGAGGTCGACGACGTGGTCGAGCCACCCGGTCAGGCCGTCGAGGCGGTGTTCGAGCGGATGCTCCCCCACCGGTGACGCAGGGCGGACCTCGGCGCCGACGAAGCCGAGCGGGTAGACGTGCCACCACATCACGTGCTGGACCCAGGCGGGCTCGGACGGACGGGTGGGGGCGGTGTCGGGGTTCACCGCTCCGATGCTGCCAGGCGCACCTGGGCCGGGTGCGTGGTCGCTGTGTACCCCCGCGGACGGCAGGACGAGGATGGGGTGATGGGACGGGCGATCAGGACGGAAGCCGATGCGTCGGCGTCGGAGTCGGCACACGCCGAGCGGACCTGTGCCTCGTGCGGTCGACGGATGCCGTCGTCCGCGGCACCGGAGGCGAAGTGGTGCTCGGGCGCCTGTCGCCGGCACGGTCTCGACGACACCGACCGGGCCCTCGAGCAGCGCATCGACGAACTGCTCGCAGCCCGGGCACGGACCTCGAGCATCTGCCCGTCCGAGGTCGCACGCTCGCTGGACCCGGACGACTGGCGACCGCTGATGGAGCCGGCACGGCGAGCCGCCCGGCGCATGGTCGCGCGCGGCGAGGTCGAGATCACCCAGGGCGGGTCCGTCGTCGACCCGTCGACCGCCAAGGGTCCGATCCGCATCCGCCGTCCGCGGTGAGGGAACACGTGTCGTCCAACGTGGGTTGCATCGAAGGATGACTGCAACCGGATCGACCGAACAGCCCCCCGCCCGCCGCGAAGCCCTGGTCGTCGGAGCCAGTGGCATCACCGGTTCTGCCCTGGTGCGCCACCTGCTCGAGCTCGACTGGGACGTGACCGCACTCTCGCGCCGGCCCCTCGCCGAGCAGGGCGTCCGGACGGTCGCCGCGGACCTGCGCGACCCCGAGAGCCTGACGGCTGCACTCGCCGACGAAGGCCCGACCCACGTCTTCTTCACCGCCTGGCAGCGGCAGGACACCGAGGCGGAGAACATCCGCGTGAACGGCGGAATGGTCCGCGACCTGCTCGCGGCACTGTCGCACGCTCCGCTCGAGCACGTCGCCCTCGTCACCGGCCTGAAGCACTACCTCGGCCCGTTCGAGGCGTACGCCGCCGGCGAGATGCCCGACACCCCCTTCCACGAGGAGGAGCCGCGCCTCGACACCCCGAACTTCTACTACGCGCAAGAGGACGAACTCTTCGCAGCCGCGGAGCGCCAGGGGTTCACCTGGTCGGTGCACCGCTCCCACACCGTGATCGGGCACGCCGTCGGCAACGCCATGAACATGGGCCTCACACTCGCCGTGCAGGCCACGCTGGCGAAGGAACTCGACCTGGACTTCGTGTTCCCCGGCAGTGAGGCGCAGTGGAACGGCCTGACCGACATGACCGACGCCGGCATCCTCGCCGAGCACATGGTGTGGGCTGCGACGTCACCCGAGGGTGCGGACGAGCCGTTCAACATCGTCAACGGTGACGTCTTCCGCTGGCGTTGGATGTGGCCGCGCCTGGCCGCGCACCTCGGTGTCGACCCCGCGCGCGTGGTGGGCTACCAGGACGCTCCGCGACCGCTCGAGGAGCAGATGGCCCCGTACGAGTCCGAGTGGGCCGGCATCGCCGAGCGCCACGGTCTCGCCGAGGCCGACATCAACCGACTCGCTTCGTGGTGGCACACCGACGCCGACCTGGGCCGCGCGATGGAGGTCGTGACCGACATGGGCAAGAGCCGAGACGCCGGGTTCACGGCGTTCCGTCGGACCGAACAGGCCTTCGCGGACCTGTTCGCTCGCTACCGGGCCGACCGCCTCATCCCCTGATCAGCGGCGCACATGTCCTGCCGCAGTGAACGGGGTACACCTCCGTCCGTACTGTCGGTGACACACCGCCGGGTCCACCGGTGATGCCCCCACCGGAAGGAATCACCGTGTCGCTCGGAGACAAGGCCAAGGACGCCACCCAGAAGATCGTGGGCAAGGTCGAGGAGAAGGTCGGTGAGCACACCGACGACCAGGAGCTCCACGCCCAGGGCAAGAAGGACCAGCACATGGGCGAGGCGCGCATGCAGACGGAGAAGGCGAAGGACGCCGTCGACGACAAGTGAGCACCTGCTCGTGAACACACGAACGGCCCGATGTCTGCTGACGTCGGGCCGTTCGTGTGTCGGCCCGTGCCACGCACTCCGCTCTGGTCGATGCCCGCGAAGCAGGTCGACCGGGTCGGCGGGCGGACGCGTTCGCGGCTCATCGACCCCTGTCCACCCACCACCGACGGAGCAGACTCGGACCATGACCGCCGAACCCGACGACCACTTCTTCGTCGTGGACGGCCGACGCTGGCGGCGCACCGACCCCGCCGTGCCCGAGCAGCTCGCCGCCGCACTCCGCTCGCACCTGGGGCGCGGCCGCAACGCCGTGAAGACCGCGAAGCGCGCAGGCGACGACGAGGCCCTGGCGGCGGCGCGGCACCGGAACGGCCTGGCCAAGCACGGCCTGGGCGAGCGCGGCCCCGAGTGGTGGAGTCGCCCCGAGGCCGACCGGATCGCCGACGCCGAGCGGGCGCTGGCAGACCTGGACGCCCTCGACAGCGACTGATCCTTCCCATGACGCCCGCGCTGGAAAGCGGAATCGGGCGTACCTGGTCGGAACTTCCGACCAGGTACGCCCGATTCGACCAGGTAGGCCCGATCTGACCAGGCCGCGGGCGGGCGGCTACGCCTCGGTGTGGCCCAGGTCGGGCTCGACGAGCAGGCACGCGGTGCGCGACGCGGCGGCGTGCAGCTCGAGCACGACGAGCTCGTTGCGACCGTGGCGGAGCACCGGCCCCGGGATCGCAAGGGTCCGCTGCGGGCCCCGCGACCAGTACCGACCGAGGCAGAACCCGTTGACCCAGGCGACACCCTTCCGGAACCCGTCGAGCGACAGGTACCGGTCGTCCACGGTGTCGAGGTCGAACGAGCCAGCTGCGAACGTCGGTCCGGCGAGCACGTCACCACCGGAGGCAGCGGCTTCGGCCAGTGCGGTGACGGCTGCCGGCGCGATCGGGTCGAGTGCGAGCGGGGACGCCGTCCAGCGGGCCACCGGGACGCCGTCGATCGAGACGCCCCCGATCAAGCCCTTCGGCTCACCGATGCGGACGCCGTAGTCGACCCGGCCCTGGTCCTCGACGAGGAGTTCGAGCGTGCCGGTCACCGGCGGCAGGGTGATGGCCCGGTCGTGGTGCTCGCGCTCCAGGACCCCGACGACGACACCGTCGGCCGACACGATCGCACGGTCACGCACCTCGGTGCCGACGGTCAGCACCCCTCCGGCGGGCAGGTCGACCTCGGCGCGGTAGACGACGAAGCCGCTCGCGGCTCCGAGGGCGTCGAAGGTCGGCGGCTCGTCGTGCGCGGACCACGTCGTGAGCGTGGGCAGCAGGGAACGGAGCGAGGCGACGCGGTCCAGCCGGACGGCGAGGTCCGTGGCGGGGGCGATCCGGGCCTCCAGGCCGTCGCCGGACGCGGCCACGGGACCGAGGCGACCCGGCCCACCCGGCTCCATCGCTGCGGGCAGCGGCGGCACGGGCGCGTAGCGCTCGATGACCGAGCGGAACGCGTGGAACTTCGACGTCGGCCGGCCGGCCTCATCGAGCGGGGCGTCGTAGTCGTACGACGTCGCGATCGGACGGTAGACGCCCTTGTCGTTCGCGCCGTTCGTGAAGCCGAAGTTCGTGCCGCCGTGGAACATGTAGATGTTCACCGAGCCGCCGGCGGCGAGCAGGACGTCCAGGTCCTCGGCACTGGCGGACGCCGGCGTGGTGTGGTGGTGCTCGCCCCAGCTGTCGAACCAGCCGTCCCAGAACTCCGAGCACATCAGGGGGCCGGTGGGCTGGGCCTGCCGCAGGCGCTCGAGCCGGGCGGCGGAGCGGGAGCCGAACGAACCGGTCTTGTGCAGTGAGGGCAGCGAGCCGTCCTCGAGCATGGTGCCCATCGGCTGGTCGACGCTCGTGAAGGGGACGGTCAGCCCGATGTCGCGGTGCATCTGCTCCAGCGCGCGCAGGTACTCGGGGTCGGAGCCGTAGGCGCCGTACTCGTTCTCGACCTGCACCAGGACGATGGGCCCGCCCTGGTCGATCTGCCGCGGGACCAGCACGGGGGCCAGGTGCTGCAGGTACGTCTCGACCGCTGCGAGGAACCCGGGCTCGTTTCGGCGGACCCCCACGGAGCCGTCGGCGAAGAGCCAGTACGGCAGCCCGCCGTTGGTCCACTCGGCGCAGATGTAGGGGCCGGGGCGGACGATGGCGTGCATGCCCTCGGCCGCGACGAGGTCGAGGAAGCGGCCGAGGTCCAGGCCGCCGGACAGGTCGAACTCCCCCGGCGACGGCGCGTGCGCGTTCCACGCCACGTAGGTCTCGATGGTGTTGAGGCCCATCAGCTTGGCCTTGCGGATCCGGTCGGCCCACAGGTCGGGGTGCACGCGGAAGTAGTGGATCGCGCCGGACAGGACCCGGTGCGGCTCGCCGTCGAGCAGGAAGTCGGTGTCGCCGATGGCGAAGCGCATGGTGTGACCTTCTCATGGCCGGCCGGAGCCGGGCGTGGAGCGGGGCCGTGCGGACGTGTCCGCACGGCCCCGCGGGGATACCGGGAACTACTTGGTCGAGACCGTGAAGCCCTGGTCCTTGCCGTACTTGGCGAGGGCCTTCTGCCAGGCCTGCAGGCCGGCGTCGAGCGAGGTGCCGTTCTCGTACGCCTGGCCGACGGTGTCGGCGTAGACGCTGTTCGCGTACACCTGGTACGGCAGGTACGTGAAGTCGTTGTCCGAGGACTTCGACGCGTCGACGAGCACCTTGTTGATCTGCTGCCCACCGAAGTAGGACGGCTTCTCGTCGAGGAAGGCCGACGAGTCCAGGTCAGCGGTGGTCGACGGGAAGCCGCCGGACTCCATGAAGACCTTCGTGGACTCCTTCGAGGAGTTCAGCCACTTGAGGAAGCCCGCGGCGAGTGCCGGGTTCTTCGACTGCTTCATGACGACCTCGGCGCTGCCGCCGTTGTTCGCGGTCTGGGCGGTGCCGCCGTCGTAGGTCGGCATGGGGGCGACACGCCAGTCACCCGAGGCCTGGGCGACGCCGGACTCCAGGTTGCCGGGCATCCAGGCGCCGGTGATCAGCGTGGCGATCTCGCCGTTGCCGAGCTGCTTGTACCAGTCGTCGGTCCAACCGACCGTCTTCGACAGCAGGCCCTGCTCGACGAGCTCGTTCCAGGTGCTCGTCCACTTCTTCGAGCCCGCGTCCTGCAGGTTGATGGTCACCTTGTCACCGTCGGTGGTGAAGGGGGTGCCGCCGGCCTGGGCGATCATGCTCGTGGTGAAGCCGGCGTCGCCGGAGTCCGCGGCGATGTACGCCTTCGGGTCGGCCTGGTGCAGCTTCTTGGCTGCGGTGACGTACTCGTCCCACGTCTTCGGCACGGCGATGTCGTGCTTGTCGAAGACCTTCTTGTTGTAGAACAGCGCCATGGGGCCGGAGTCCTGCGGCAGGCCGTAGACCTTGCCGTCGATCGACACCGAGCTCCAGGTGCTCTTCGCGAAGTCCTTCTCGAGCGAGTCGAAGCCGTAGCTCGACAGGTCGAGGAGCGACTCGGACAGGGCGAACTGCGGCAGGGCGTAGTACTCGACCTGGGCGACGTCGGGGGCACCCGAGCCGGCCTTGATCGTGTTCTGCAGCTTGGTGTACTGGTCGGCGCCGGTGCCGGCGTTGACGAGCTTGACCTTCACCTTCGGGTACTGCTTCTCGAACGCGGCGACCTGGGCCTTCGCCGACGGGGTCCACGACCAGTAGGTCAGGGTGCCACCGTCCTTCAGGGCCTTGTCGATGTCGTCGGCCGAACCGCCGGAGCCGGAGCTGCCGGAGGCGCACGCGGCGAGGGCGATCGCGGCGGTGACGCCGATGGCGAGGGCGCTGAGCCCGCGCCGGAGACGCTTGTTCATGGGAGTGCCTTTCACTTCTTCGTGGAGGGGGTGGTGCTGCTGTGTGCCGGACCGGGCGGCGCGTGGCGGGGTCGCCGTGCGCCTGGTGTCCGAGGGGTCAGGCCTTGACCGACCCGGCTGCGAGGCCGGACTGCCAGAAGCGCTGGAGGAAGAGGAACGCGACCACGATCGGGATGATCGTGAGGAGCGATCCCGTGACGACGAGGTTGTAGATCGGCTGCGCGCCGGACCCGGTGGCCTGCGCGTTCCACTGGTTCAGGCCGACCGTCAGGGGGTACCACTTCGGGTCGCTCAGCATGATGAGCGGCAGGAAGTAGTTGTTCCAGGTGGCGACGACCGCGAACAGCAGGACCGTGACGACACCGGGAGCGAGCAGGCGGAGCGCGATGGTGAAGAAGATCCGGAACTCGCCGGCACCGTCCATGCGGGCGGCTTCGAGCAGTTCGGCGGGGATCGCGTCGACCGCGTAGGTCCAGATCAGGTACATGCCGAACGGGCTGATCAGTGAGGGCAGGATGATCGACCACGGGGTGTTCGTCAGGCCCACCTGCGAGAAGAGCAGGAAGGTCGGGACGGCCAGTGCCGTGCCGGGGACCGCGATGGCGCCGAGGACGACGGCGAAGACCGCACGGCGCCCTGGGAACTGGAACTTCGCCATGCCGTAGCCCGCGACCGTGGCGAGCAGGGTGGCTCCGCCGGCGCCGACGACCACGTAGAGCAGCGTGTTGCCGAACCACTGCAGGAAGATGCCGTCGTTGTACGTCACCGTGTCGACGATGTTCTGCCAGAGGTTGAAGTCCCCGCCGAACCACAGACCGAAGGTGGAGAGCAGCGACGACTGCGTCTTCGTACTGTTCACGAGCAGGTAGAACAGCGGCGCGAACGAGTACACGACGAAGACGACCATGACCGCGGTCAGCAGGCCGGAACGCTTCGGCTTGCGTCCGCCTTCCGCGGTGCGGAGCTGCCGGGAGGCGCGGATCGAGCGGGTGCGCGGCGCGCGTTGCGTCGTGGTCGCCTCGGTCACCGTGGCCGCTGCGGGCCCGGCGGGGTGCTGGATGGTGCTCATCGGTTCTCCTCGCGGGTGCCGCGGACCTGGACGACGTAGGCGATCACCGCGGTGATCACGCCCATCACGATCGCGACCGTGGCGGAGTAGTTGAACTGCTGGCCGCTGAAGGACAGCGAGTAGGCGTACATGTTCGGGGTGAAGGCGCTGCCGATGACGTTCGGGGCGAGCGTCTTGAGCAGGTTCGGCTCGTTGAAGAGCTGGAAGCTGCCGATGATCGAGAAGATCGTGGCGATGACCATCGGGCCGCGGAGCGCCGGGAGCTTGATCGAGAGGACCGTGCGCATCGGGCCGGCGCCGTCGAGCTCCGCCGCCTCGTACAGCTCACCGGGGACGGTGCGGAGTGCGGCGTAGAAGATCAGCATGTTGTAGCCGAGGAACTCCCACGTGACCACGTTGCCGATCGACGTCAGGACCCAGCTCGGGCTGAACGGCTGCAGCAGGTCGATGCCGAGCGCGTCGTTCGCGGCACCGGTCAGACCGAACTGGTTGCCGTAGATGAAGCCCCAGATCAGGGCTGCGACGACACCGGGGACCGCGTAGGGCAGGAACACCGCGATGCGGAAGAAGCTCGTCCCCCACAGTCGGGCGCTGTCGAGGGCCAGGGCGGCGACGAGCGCGAGGCCGAGCATGATCGGCACCTGGACGACCAGGAAGATCGCGACCCGACCGAGCCCGGACCAGAACTTGGCGTCCTGGAAGAGCTGCACGTAGTTGGCGAACCAGACGAACTGGTTGCCGCCGATGAGCTGGTCGCGGA
This sequence comes from Curtobacterium flaccumfaciens UCD-AKU, assembly GCF_000349565.1. Lineage (GTDB taxonomy): Bacteria > Actinomycetota > Actinomycetes > Actinomycetales > Microbacteriaceae > Curtobacterium > Curtobacterium poinsettiae. Next base: position 116,066 of record NZ_KB714631.1, on the reverse strand, counting down.
ACAGGCTGAGCCAGAGCGCGTACCCGATCGGCACGATGAGCATCAGGACCAGGACGACGACGAACGGGCCGACGAACAGCCATCCGGTGAACCGTCCCCGCGGCTTGGGGCGGCGGCCGGCGGGGCGCTCGGCGGTGGGGCGCGGTGCTGCCTCACCGGGGCGCGCTGCGAGCGTGCTCATGTGACTCCTTCGTCTGCTGCGTTCGGGTGGTCGATGTCGGCGGCTCGGCCCGGGCCGGATCAGGGGGTCCGGGCGGTCACCGATGTTGACGTCAACATCGAACGTTGCGACGATAGCATGGCAACGTCAACATGCGCTAGCGTCCGGGGAGGCCGACCGTTCGGCCCCTCGATCCGGAAGGAGCGCCAGCGTGACGATGGAGTCCCCCGCCGGCACCCGCCGCGCCCCCTCGATGGCCGCCGTCGCCGACGCCGCGGGGGTCTCGATGCAGACCGTCTCGCGGGTCGCCCGCGGCTTCGACAACGTCAGCCCGGAGACCCGCGACCGCGTCCAGCGCGCGATGGAGTCCCTCGGCTACCGGCCGAACCGTGCCGCCCGCGCCCTGCGCTCGGGCCGCTTCCGGACCATCGGCGTGATCATGTTCACGCTCGCGTCCTTCGGCAACATGCGCACGCTCGAGGCCATCGCCGACGCCGCCGGGGTCGCCGACTTCACGATCACCCTGCTGCCCATGGCCTCGCGCACCGAGGCGGGCGTCCGGTCCGCCTTCTCACGCCTGCACGAACAGGCCGTCGACGGCGTCGTGATCATCATCGAGTCGCACATCATCGACACCGCCGAGGTCGTGCTGCCCGACGGCGTCCCCATGGTGATCGTCGACTCCACGGGCAGCACGGACCACCCCGCGATCGACACCGACCAGGCAGACGGCGCCCGGCAGGCCACGCAGCACCTGCTCGACCTGGGCCACGAGACCGTCTGGCACGTCGCCGGTCCGGATTCGTCGTACTCGGCGGCCCGTCGCCTCGCCGCGTGGCAGGACACCCTGTCGCGCGCCGGTCGGCCCGTCCCCCCGGTGTTCCGCGGTGGCTGGACGACCGAGCACGGGTACGAGGCCGGGCTCGAGATCGCCGCACGGCCGGAGATCACCGCGGTGTTCGCCGCGAACGACCAGACCGCCCTCGGGGTCCTGCGCGCCGCACACGAGTCCGGCCGCCCGGTGCCGTCGTCGCTCAGCGTGGTGGGGTTCGACGACTCCCCCGAGTCCGACTCGTTCTGGCCGCCGCTGACCACCGTGCACCAGTCCTTCGACGAGGTCGGCCGCCGAGCGGTCGCCACCCTGCTCGCCCAGATCGACGGCGAGCGGGTCAGCGTCGCGTCGGACCTGGTGCCGGTGCGGCTCGTCGAGCGCGCGAGCACGGCGGCACCGCCGGCGCGCTGACGCGGCACGCTCGTGCCGAGACTCGGCCCCGCGGACAGGCTGCGCCATCCGCGTGCCGCGCCCTGTCCGCCCAGACGAGACTCGGTCGTGGTCTCGCCGCACGCCGGACGGGAGGCTCGGTGCCAGGCCGCCACGGGCCTCCCGGCCGCCGCGTCCACGTCCGCAGCCCGAGACTCGGCCATGCGGACAGGCTGCGCCATCCGCGTGCCGCGCCCTGTCCGCCCAGACGAGACTCGGCCGCGGCCCGCCGCGCGCCGCGCGCCGCGCCCCCGCAACGAGCAGAGGACGTCGGGCGCGAGCGCCCGACGTCCTCTGTGCTCACTCGACGCCCGCCGTGGCGTGCGCCGAGGCGTCTTGTCAGCCGATCGAGACGGCGGTCCAGGAGACCGGCGGGAGCTCGATCGTGACGGTGTCGCCCTCGCGGCGGACCGACTCGTTCGTGCGCAGCCCCACGCGCGAGGTGTTCTCCAGGTCGTTCACGGCGTGCAGGTCGTCGTCCCAGACACCCTCGGCGTGGACGTCGCCCGTCGCACCGATGCCGGCGAGGTCGATCGTCACCGTGGTCGGCTCGGACGGGTGGCGGTTCACCAGGAAGACCGCGGCCTTGCCGTCCTCGGTCACGGTGGCGGCGGAGTCCACGACCGGGACCTCGCCGTGCTTGCCACCGTCGACGGTGTCACCGGAGGCCTTGACCTGCAGCGACGTCCCCTGCGCCAGGCGCGAGGTGACCGAGAACGGGAAGAACGTCGTCTGGCGCCAGGCCGGGCCGCCGGGCTCGGTCATGATCGGGCCGATCACGTTGACGAGCTGGGCGAGCGAGGCCGAGGCCACGCGGTCGGCGTGGCGGAGCAGCGAGATGAGCAGGCCACCCACGACGACGGCGTCCGCGACGGTGTAGACGTCCTCGAGCAGACGCGGGGCGACGGGCCACTCGTCGAGCGTGAAGGTCTTGGCCTTGGCTTCCCACTTCTTGATCGACCAGACGTTCCACTCGTCGAACGAGATGTCGATGCGCTTGTCGGACTTCTTCTGCGCCTGGACGTGGTCGGCGGCCGTGGTGACCGTCTTGATGAAGTGGTCCATGTTGACGCCCGAGGCGAGGAACGACGGCAGGTCGTCGTCCTCCTCGTAGTAGGCGTGCGCGGAGATGTAGTCGACGTCGTCGTAGGTGTGCTCGAGGACGGTGCGCTCCCACTCGCCGAACGTCGGCATCGACGCCCCGGAGGAACCGCAGGCGACGAGCTCGAGGTCGGGCTGGATCTGTCGCATGGCCTTGGCGGTCATGGCGGCGAGCTTGCCGTAGTCGTCGGCGTTCTTGTGGCCGAGCTGCCACGGGCCGTCCATCTCGTTGCCGAGGCACCACATCGTGATGGCGAAGGGTTCCTGGCGACCGTTGGAACGACGGTAATCGGACAGTGCGGTGCCGGCGTCGATGTTGGCGTACTCGAGGAGCTCGATCGCCTCCTGCGTGCCGCGGGTACCGAGGTTCACGGCGAGCATGAGCTCGGAGCCGACCCGGTCGAGCCAGTGCTGGAACTCGTGCAGGCCGACCTCGTTCGTCTCGGTCGAGTGCCAGGCGAGGTCGAGACGGCGGGGGCGCTGCTCGACGGGGCCGACACCGTCCTCCCACTTGTAGCCGGAGACGAAGTTGCCACCGGGGTAGCGGATGGCGGAGACGCCGAGTTCCTTGACGAGTTCGACGACGTCCCCTCGGAAGCCGTGCTCGTCGGCGGTCTCGTGGGCGGGCTCGTGGATGCCGTCGTAGACGTGGCGGCCGAGGTGCTCGACGAACCCGCCGAACAGGCGACGTCGCACCGGCCCCACGGTGAACGCGGCGTCGAGGACGAGGTGTGTGCGGGGCATGGATCTCCTTCGATCGTGGCAGTGCGGTTCGTGCGGGGAGCGGTGGGGGCGCGTACGGGAACCGAAGCGGGCCGTCACGAAAGTGAGCGCTCACCTGACGGAAACGCTACCGGGTTCCACGCCGTCGCGAAAGGGGTGGCGGATGACAGGGGCGAGCGCTAATGTGAGCGCTCACGGAGCACCGGAAGGTCGTTCCGTGTCCGGAGCAGCAGTGCTCCGGGTCCGGAGCAGCGATGCTCCGGCGGGAGCACCGACCCTGTTCCCGAGCCCGGCCCATCCCGATGGAGTGATGCCATGCCGATCCCACCCGCAACACCTGCGTCGCGCCTCTCGCGGCGGGGCTTCCTCGCCGCCGGTGCAGCGGCCGCGACGGTCCTGCCGCTCGCCGCCTGCTCCAGTCCCCTCGCCGCCGGTCTCGCCGGCAGTGCCCTCAACCCCGAGACCCTCGTCTTCTGGAACCTGTTCGGCGGCGGTGACGGCGTCCGCATGCAGGACATGGAAGCCGGCTACGCCAAGCAGCACGGCGGATCGAGCGCGCTGCAGGCCACCACGTTCGCGTGGGGCAACCCGTACTACTCGAAGGTCACACTCGCCACCGTCGGGAACAAGCCGCCGGACGTCGCGATCTCCCACCTGACCCGGGCGAAGCCCCTGTGGGACGGTGACCTGCTCGATCCCATCACCTCCGAGGACCTCGCCGGCGTCGGTATGAGCGCCGCCGACTTCAACCAGAAGGCCTGGACGGCGCAGAAGACCGACGGCAAGAACATCTGCGTGCCGCTCGACACCCACCCCTTCGTGCTGTTCTACAACGTCGACGTGTGCCGGAAGGCCGGCCTGCTCGACAGCGACGACAACCTCAAGGACCTGACGGGGATCGACGCCTTCGAGAAGGCCCTGGCGGCAGTCTCGAAGGTCACCGGCGGCACGGCGCTCAACGTCGCGAACGTCAGTGAGGTCGCGACCCCGTGGCGCTTCTTCTGGACGATGTACAACCAGATCGAGGGGGCGACGCCGTTCATCAGCGACGGCGGCTCCAAGCTCACGGTCAACGAGGACGCCTACACGAAGGTCACCGACATGACCCAGAAGTGGGTCAAGCAGGGCTGGCTCAACAAGGGCCTCGACTACGCCACCGCGCAGACGCTCATGTTCACCGGCAAGGCCGGCTTCTTCATGCAGGGCGAGTGGGAGATCAGCACCGCCCAGTCGATCAAGGGGCTGAAGTTCGGGATGGCTCCGATCCCGCAGCTCTTCGACAAGCCGGCGACCCAGGCCGACTCGCACACGTTCATCCTGCCGAAGAAGGACCGTACGCCGGAGCAGAAGCAGGCGGCGATGCTGTTCATCAAGCAGATGCTCGAGCAGAGCCTGACCTGGGCAAAGGGTGGTCACGTGCCGGCGTACCTGCCGACGTACGACAGCTCGGCCTACAAGAAGCTGACACCGCAGTCGAACTACGCCTCCGCTGCCGAGACCGCGGTGTTCGACGACGCTGCCTGGTACGGCGGCTCCGGGTCCACGTTCGAGAACACCGTGGGCGCCCAGCTGGCCCTCGTGCAGCAGGGCAGCAGTTCCCCCGCCGCGGCCATGAGCGCCATCAAGTCCCAGTTGTCGACCTACCTCAACACGCCGAGCCCGCTGTGATCGGGCCTGCGACCACCACGAACGACGTGAACACCCTGCGAAAGGCACGATGACGTGACCACAGCACCTGTCCTCGACCGCCCGACGGACGCGGCGAGCGCGCCGCGACGACTCCGCCCGTACCGCTCCAGCCTGACCCGCGGCCAGGGCCGCAGCGGCTGGCTGTTCCTCGCCCCGTTCGGCCTGTTCTACATCGCCTTCCTGCTCGGCCCGACGGTCTGGATGATCGTCACGAGCTTCTTCAACACCTCGACGGTCCGCACCGGGCTCGGCAGCTTCGCCGGGTTCGCGAACTACGCGGAGATGCTCGGTCGCGACGACTTCTGGTCCTCGCTCTGGCACACACTGCAGTTCACGCTGTACACGACCCCGCCGCTCGTGATCCTGGCGTTCGTGTTCGCCGTGCTGACGAACCGGATGAACCGCGGCCAGTGGTTCTTCCGTCTGGCGTTCTTCCTGCCGTTCATCCTGCCGTCGGCGACGATCTCGCTCATCTGGGTGTTCATCTTCACGCCGAGCACCGGTCTCTTCGCGAGCGTCCAGTCGCTGCTCGGGATGACTCCGGGCGCCGGTGTCCTGGCCAGCCCGAACACGGCGATGATCGGTGTCGCCATCGCCACCGTGTGGTGGACCCTCGGCTTCAACTTCGTGCTCTACCTGGCCGGCCTGCAGGAGATCCCGCGCGAACTGTACGAGGCCGCCGCCGTCGACGGTGCCTCGAACTGGCAGCAGATCAAGTCGATCACGCTCCCCCTGCTCGGCCGCACGACGACCCTCGTCATCCTGCTGCAGATCATCGCGAGCCTGAAGATCTTCGACCAGGTCTACCTGATGACGAACGGCGGACCGGGCATCTCCACCCAGGTCTCGCTGCAGCTCATCACCGGCGTCGGATTCACCGACAACCGGCTCGGTGCCGCGTCGGCTGCGTCGGTCCTCCTGTTCATCGTGATCGTGGCGATCGCGGTCATCCGGCAGCTCGTCGAGCGCGCTGCCGCCAAGCGAGAGATCGGTGCCTGACATGACCGCCACCGAGAGCATCACCACCGGCCGGAAGCTCCGCACCGGGGTCTCGTCCGCCGCTCCCACGAGCGCCGCCAAGATCGGTGTCAGCGGGCGCGGCTTCACGATCGCGTCGGGCATCATCCTGACGATCTTCGCGATCATCTGGCTCATCCCGAGTGTGTTCGCGCTGAAGACGTCGCTGTCCGACAACGGTGTCGCCGCGCTCGGCGCGAACTCGATCCTGTCGACCTGGAACCCGACGCTGCACTCGTACGCGTCGCTGTTCCAGGCCGGCGACATCTGGAACTGGTACCTGGCCAGCGGCATCACGAGCGTCGTGACCGCGGTGCTCACCGTGCTGTTCGCCTCGATGGCGGCGTTCGCGCTGTCGCGGCTGGTGTTCCGCGGCCGGAACATCGCGTTCCTGCTCATCATCCTGGGCATCATGATCCCGACCCAGGTGCTGATCATCCCGATCTTCCAGGAGCTCAACGCGGTCGGCCTGCTCAACACGTACTGGTCGGTGATCTTCCCGCAGGTGCCCGCCGTGATCGCGGTGTTCATCTTCAAGCAGTTCTTCGACGGCATCCCGAAGGAGCTCGAAGAAGCTGCGCGCATCGACGGCGCCGGTATCTGGAAGGTCTACTGGTCGGTCATCCTGCCGCTGTCGCGTCCGGTGATCGCAGCGGTGACGATCCTGACCTTCGTCGGGGTGTGGAACAACCTGCTGCTGCCGCTGTTCGTGCTGTCCAACCCGGACCTCATGACGATCCCGGTCGGGCTCGCCACGGTCCAGGGCAGCTTCGGGCAGCGCTACGCCGACATCCAGGCGGGTGCGCTCCTGGCGGCGTTGCCGCTGATCATCCTCTACCTGATCTTCCAGCGGCAGATCGTGGAGGGCGTGACGGGCTCGGGCCTCAAGGGCTGACGCGGCCCCACCACGGACGGGAGGACCGGTGCCAGCTGGCACCGGGCCTCCCGTCCGTCCGTTGGTCGCGCCACGGGCGCGGCGTACCTGGCGAGGGCGGGCTTACCTGGCGGAACCGGGCACACCTGCCAGGCAGCGCGCGGGTCAGGCGGGGACGGAGACCTTCGTCTCGTGCTTCCAGAACCCGGAGAACGTGATGCGCGACTTCGGCAGTCCCGCACGGTGCAGGTGGCGGCGGCCCTCGGTGGCGAGCTTCGACTCCCCCACGACGAACGCGTAGCCCCTGTCGTCGGACGGCACGTGCCGCTGCAGCTCCGCGAGGGCGCCACTGCCGGGGACCGCGCCCGGCTGCCGGACGATCCACGTCACCTGCACGCCGGTGGGGGCGTCGAGGTCACGGATGTCGGCGGCGGTCGGGACCTCTTGGATGATGCGGCCGACGGTGTCGCGCGGCAACGACGCGGCGATGCCGACGATGCCCGGCAGGCCGGTCTCCTCCGCCGCGACGACGACCTCGCTGGTGCCGGCCGGGACGTCGAAGATGCAGCCCTGGTCGAGCATCGCGAGCTCTTCGCCGGGGCGGGCGGAGCAGGCCCAGATCGCGGCACGGCCCTCGAGCTGACCGCGGTGGTCCAGGTGCACGACGAAGTCGATGTCGAGCTCGGCGGTGCCGTCGGCGAGCAGCCGGTAGGCGGCGACGGTGTAGTTCGCGCAGTGCGGGCGGATGTCCTCGGGGATGCCGAGGAACGTCGGCCACCACTTCTTGCCGTCCAGGTCGGGCATCCGGAAGGCGTCCTGGTCGGGGCGCCGGACGAACAGGCGGAACCAGTGGTCGAAACCGAGGTAGCCGAACTCGTGCAGGTCGTCGCCGGTGACGGTGACACGCTGCATCGAGGGGGTCACCCGCTGGGTCCGGAGGACACGGGCGCGGAAGAGCCGGGGGTTCGTCGGCAGGAGCCGCGGGGTCTTCGCCATGAGGCAAGGCTAACCTAAGATGACTTCCGTGCCAGCCCCCAATCCCGTTCTGGCTTCCGGTCCGGAGGCCCCCGAACCCGTCGTGTCCAGCGCCCGGGACGGCGACGCGTCCCGCGCCCTCGGTGTGCACCGGACCGCGATGCGACGACGGACCGCGGTCATCATCGGCCTCGTCGTCGCCCTGGTCCTCGTCGCCGTGGCGAGCATGCTGCTCGGCAGCAACCGCATCGGCGTCGCCGAGGTGTGGGCGGGGCTCACGCGCACCGGATCGAGCACCGACGAGGCGATCGTGTGGGGCTCCCGCATCCCGCGCACGCTCATCGGCGCAGCGGTCGGCGCGGCCCTCGGCATCGCCGGACTGCTCATGCAGGGACACACCCGCAACCCACTCGCCGACCCCGGTCTGTTCGGTGTCTCGTCGGGCGCGGGGCTCGCGGTGGTGCTCGGCGTCTACGTGTTCGGGGTGACGAGCACGAGCGCGACCGTCTGGTTCGCACTGGTCGGGGCCCTGGTCGCCAGCGTCGTCGTCTTCTCGGTGACGATCGCCGGCAGCGGCACGGCCAGCCCGGTGCCGCTCGCCCTCGCCGGCGCCGCGGTCTCGGCGCTGCTCGCCGCCCTGACCTCGTTCGTCGTGCTGACCGACCAGGCGTCGCTCGACGCGTACCGGCTCTGGGTCGTCGGGTCGCTCGCCGCACGCCAGCTCGACATCCTCGGGGCGGTGTGGCCGTTCCTGGCCGCCGGACTCGTGCTCGCGGTGCTGAACGTCCGCGCCCTCGACGCCCTCGGGCTCGGGTCGGAGCTGGCGAAGGGCCTGGGCGAGAACGTGCTCGTCGCCCGGCTGGTCGGCCTGGGCGGGATCACGCTGCTCGCCGCCGGGGCGACCGCGGCGGCCGGCCCGATCGGCTTCGTCGGACTGACGGTCCCGCACGTCGCCCGCGCGCTCGTCGGCACCGGACACCGCTGGACGCTGCCGGTGTCCGGTCTGGTCGGCGCCGCCCTCGTGCTGGTCGCCGACGTCATCGGTCGCCTGATCGGCGGGTTCTCCGAGGTCGAGGTCGGCATCGTGCTCGCCGTCATCGGGGGCCCGGTGTTCGTCGCCGTGGCCCGCCGCCGATCGCTGGTGTCGCTGTGAGCGGGGCAGCGGTGCGCAGCAGCGGGAACGCGCCCGGCAGCACGCCCGGCAGTACACCCGGTGCGCCGGGCACGAACGGCCCCGCAGCCCGCACCCCCGGCCGTGCCGGTATCCGCATCGGCCCCGTCGGCCTCGCCTGGCGCCCCCGGGTGTTCTGGTACACCGTCGCGTCGCTCGCCACCGTCCTGGTGCTCATCGTCCTCGGCACCGCGGTCGGCTCGACGTGGATCGCGCCCGGGGTCGTCATCCGGTCCCTGCTCGGGCTGGAGTCCGGTCCCGACGCCTTCATCATCACCACCCTGCGCCTGCCCCGCGTGCTGACCGGCGCACTCGTCGGCCTGACCCTCGGGGTCGCCGGGGCACTGACCCAGACCTTCACGCGGAACCCCCTCGGCACCCCGGACATCATCGGCGTCACCGCGGGCGCGAGCGTCGGTGCGGTCGCCGCGATCGTCCTGGGCGGCGGGACGTACTCGGTGTCGTCCCTGGTGCTCGGTGGCGGGATCCCGGTGGCCGCCACGATCGGCGCCCTGGTCGCAGCGGTCCTGGTCTACGGCCTGGGTTGGCGCGGTGGCGTGCAGAGCTACCGGCTCGTGCTGGTCGGCATCGGCGTGAGCGCGACCCTCGACGCCGTGACCAGCTACCTGCTCGTCCGGGCGAAGATCACGGTCGCGACCGCGGCCTCGCAGTGGCTGGTCGGCAGCCTGTCGAGCACCTCGTGGGAGAGCGTCTGGCCGCTGCTCCTGGTGGCCGTGGTCGCGGTGCCGATCGCACTCGCGACGAGTGCGGCACTCGGCATCGGGCAGCTCGGCGACGAGGTCGCGACCGGCGTCGGACTCGGCGTCCAGCGGCACCGGCTGCTCGTCATCGCGCTCGCGGTCGTGCTGACCGCCGCCGCCGTGGCCGCCGCGGGACCGGTGGGCTTCGTCGCGTTCGTCGTGCCGCAGGTCGGGCTCCGGCTCGCCGGCACGAACCGGCCGCCGCTGCTGCTCGCCGGTGCTCTGGGAGCCGTGCTCGTGCTCGCCGCCGACCTGCTGTCCCGTTCCGCGTTCCCGTGGCAGGTGCCGGTCGGCATCATCACCACCGTGATCGGGGCGCCGTACCTGATCTGGCTCCTCGTCCGTCACCGCAAGGAGATGTCCCGATGACAACAGCGCACGACCCCGACCACCAGCACCTGCACCAGCACCAGCACCAGCACCAGCACCAGCACGACAGCGTGCTCGAAGCCCAGGGCCTGTCCGTCGGCTACGACCGCCAGCCGGTCCTGCGCGACCTGCACCTGCGCATCGAACGCGGCACCGTCACGACGTTCCTCGGCGCGAACGGCTGCGGCAAGTCGACCCTGCTCAAGGCGTTCGGCCGCGTGCTCAAGCCGCAGGCCGGCGAGGTCCTGCTCGACGGCGCCCCGATCCGCAAGGAGCCGAACCGCCAGGTCGCCCGCAAGCTCGCGATCCTGCCGCAGTCCCCCGTCGCCCCGGCCGGCACCAGCGTGCTCGACCTGGTGATGCGCGGCCGGAACCCGCACCAGTCGTGGGCGAAGCCATGGACCGCCGAGGACGCCGCCGTCGCCGAGGACGCGATCGCCGCCACCGGCCTGACCGAGGTAGCGCACCGTGACGTCACGAGCCTGTCCGGCGGACAGCGCCAGCGCGCCTGGATCGCCATGGTCGTCGCGCAGCAGGCCGAGACGCTCCTGCTCGACGAGCCGACGACCTACCTGGACCTCGCGCACCAGCTCGAGGTCCTGCGGCTCGTCCGACGGCTGAACCGCGAGCAGGGGTCGACGATCGTGATGGTGCTGCACGACCTGTCGCTGGCGGCGCGGTACTCGGACCGGCTCGTGGTGCTGCACGACGGCGGGGTCGTGGCCGACGGCACACCGCACGAGGTCCTCACCCCGGCACTGCTCGAGCACGCGTTCGGCCTGCACGCCCGGGTGTTCCCCGACCCCGTGACCGGTGCGCCGATGATCGTGCCCGAAGCGGACGAGCACGACCCGCTCCCGAGTGCCGGAACCGAGCACACCGTCACACGCACGAAAACCGAAGACGTGCTGGCGAGTGCCGCAAAGTTAGGTTAGCCTCTCCTAATGTGAAGACCTCCCGACGTGGCCACCTGCGCGCCGCCCTCCTGACCTCCGTGACCGTATCGGCACTCCTCCTGACCGGCTGCTCGAGCACCGGCAACTCGAACGACTCCGACTCAGACGGCGGCACCGCCGCGTCGAAGGCGTGGTCGTACCAGGACGCCACCGGCGCGACCGTCAAGGTCGACCACACGCCGAAGCGCGTCGTCGTGCTGAACGACATCGCCCTGTCGTTCATCGAGTACGGCCTGAAGCCCGTCGGCACCTTCGGGCAGCTGACGATGGCGAAGGACGCCCGGTTCAAGGGCCTCGACACCGACGGCATCACCCAGCTCGGCACCGCCTACGGCGACATCGACCTGGAGCAGCTCGCCGCGCTGAAGCCCGACCTCGTCGTGACCTCGGTCTACCCGACGGACGCGAAGGGCACGCTCGACACCACGCAGCCCGGCTACGGCTTCAAGGACAAGGCGCAGGAGAAGCAGATCAAGGCGATCGCGCCGGTCGCCGAGGTGAAGTGGGGTGGCAAGGGCGAGGACGTCATCGAGGAGATCGCGAAGCTCTCCGAGTCGCTCGGCGCGAAGGAGTCGACGGTCGACGCCGCCGAGAAGCGCTTCGACACCGCCGCCGACGAGCTCGAGAAGGTCTCGAAGGACACGGACCTGTCGGTCGTCTCGATGTACGCCGACGGTGATGGCGCGTACGTCACCCGCCCGACCGACGAGCCGTCGCTGCAGATGTACGCGTCGTACGGGGTCGACTTCGTCAACCCGAAGCCGAAGGGCTTCTACTGGGGCATCTACTCGTGGGAGAACGCCGGTCAGATCACCGGTGACGTGCTGCTGCTGTCGCAGCAGGGCTACCAGGTCGCCGACCTCGAGAAGCAGCCGACCTTCGCCGACAACGCCGCGCTCAAGGCCGGCCAGGTCCACAGCTGGACGTTCCCGGCCCTCGACTACACGTCGCAGGCCGACTACATGACCAAGCTCGCGGGCTGGCTCGAGGACAGCAAGAAGCTGTCGTAGGACGCAACCGAGAACCGGCCTGGAGGCGCGG
>NZ_KB714631.1:10253-103958 GCF_000349565.1 Curtobacterium flaccumfaciens UCD-AKU | reverse complement strand
CACCGCGCCTCCAGGCCGTTCGTGGCTGCGTTCCGGGCCGTCAGCCGACCGGCAGCGCCGCGTTCACCGCCGTCTGCGCGTCGCGCCAGACGGCCGCACGCGACCCGGCGTAGGTGCCGCCCTGGCCGTTGGAGAACGACCGCAGGTTGTGCTTCGCGCCGTCCGTGTTGCCCTGCCAGTAGGCGGTGACGGCACGCGAGGTCCCGCCCACCAACCACACCTGGTCGGCCGCGTCCGTGGTGCCGGTCTTGCCGAACAGTGTCGCGCCGTCGGGGGTCTGCCCACCGCTCGCCGTCCCGCCGCGGAAGGCGCCCTGCATGACGCCGAACGCGGTGGCCGCGGTCTGCCGGGACACCGCCTGCGTGCACGAGCGGGGCTGTCCGCCGAGCTCCTCACCGTCGGGCGCGACGACCTGGTCGATCACCACGGGTGCGCAGAACCGCCCGCCGTTCGCGATGCCGGCGTAGGCCGAGGCCATCGTGAGCGGGGCGATGCTCTCGGTGCCGAGCAACGACCCCGGGTTCCACGGCAGCTCGCCGCCGCTCGCCAGGTGCACCCCCAGCCGCTCGGCCACGTCGCGGATGTCGCACAGGTCGAGCTGTTCGGCCATCGACTGGTACGCGGCGTTGACGGACTGCGCCGTCGCCGACCGGACCGAGTACGGACCACGCTGCCCGGGTGAGTCGTTCTTCGGCTGCCAGAACGCCGAGGCGGGTTCCCCGCACGCGGTCCACTCGCTGTGCGGGTGCGGCGTGCCGTCCACGACGGTGTCCGGGCTCCGGCCGGCCTCGATCCACGCGAGCAGGGTGAACATCTTGTAGGTCGACCCGGTCTGGAAGCCGGTGGAGCTGCCGTCCGCCTCGTCGGTGGCGTAGTTCAGCGAGGTCGCGGTGCGGGGCGCGTCGGACGAGCGGTCGTGGTCGGTGTTCTGTGCCATCGTCAGCACGCGGCCCGTCCCTGCCTCGACCGTGTTGAACGTGGCCCCGAGTGCCAGCCGGGTCTCGGTCTTCGGGTCGTACCGTTCGAGCAGCCGCTTCTGCGCCGCGTTCAGGTCGAGGTCGAGCGTGGTCTGGATCCGGTACCCGCCGGTGCGCCAGGCGTCCGCCCGCTGCTGCTTCGTCGCGCCGAGCTGCGGGAGCCGCTGGGCGATGGTCTCCGCGTGGTCACAGAAGAACGCGGCGCCCACCTCGACCGCCTCGCACCCCTGGTGCGGTGCCGTCAGGTGCACGGAGTCGGCGACACGGGACAGCCGAGCCGTTCGGTACTCCTCGGCCGACAGGTGCCCCTGCTCGTGCATCGACCGCAGGATCACGTTCCGCCGGGCGGCGTTGTCGCGGTGGTGGTCCGGCGTCGACAGGTCCCGTCGTTCCGGCCACTGCACGATCGCGATGAGCGACGCCGCCTCGGCCGGGGTCAGGTCGCTCGCCGACTTGCCGTAGTAGTGCTGCGCCGCCGACTGCACGCCGTAGGTCTGGTCGCCGAAGTAGGCGATGTTCAGGTACGCCGCCAGGATCTGCCGCTTCGTGTACTGCTTCGCCAGGCTGATCGCGAGCTTCATCTCGGCGAGCTTGCGCTGCGGCGTCCGCCTGGTCGCCTCCTCGTACCCGGCCTCGCGCTCCTCGGCCGTGGGCAGTTCGCTGGCCTGCTGGATCTTGATGTTCCGCACGAGCTGCATCGTCAGGGTCGAACCACCCGACCCGCCCTCGGTCCCGGACGTGGCGACGCTCACGAGCGACCGGACGACGGACGTCGCGTCGACGCCGCCGGTCTCGTAGAACCGCTTGTCCTCGCCGTCCACCGCGGCGTGCTCCAGGTGGTCGCTGATCTGCTCGAGCGTGAGCTCCTGGCGGTCCTGGTCCCACACGTTCGCCAGGTGCACCGGCTCGCCGCCGCGGTACGCCCAGATCTGGTTGCGCTGCGGGAGCTGCCCGATCTCGATGTCCTCCGGCAACGACTCGAACACCCCGATCGCCGAGGTCGTGCCGACGCCGGCGACCGCGATCACCGGCGTCACCCCGACGCTCACCAGCAACCCGGCGAGCACGCTGCCACCCACGAAGCCGAGCGCGGCTCCCCCTGCACGTCGCATCGTCATGTCGTTCCCCCTCGTCCGCGCCACCGTCGGCGCGGTCCGGAGAGGCTCGCAGTCCTGCTCGGGTGGGCGCCGGGACTTCCCCGCGGAACACCGTCGTGTCCGCTGGGAAAGTGCCGGGGTCGGTCGCCGCTCGGCGCTCGCCGCCCGTGCGGAGCATGATCGGCGCATGGAGTACTCGACGGCGATGCTCACCGAGGAGACGTGGCCCGACTTCGCCGCGCTCGTGACCCGCAGCAACGGCGTGTGGGGCGGGTGCTGGTGCATCGGCTTCCACCCGGACGGCCCGCGCGGCACACCGGACCCCACGGTGTCCCACCAGGAGGCGAAGCACCGGCACGTGCGCGACGGCACGAACCACCAGGTGCTCGTCTACGCCGACGGCACCGCGGTCGGCTGGTGCCAGTTCGGACGCCCGGCCGAGCTGCCGACGATCCTGAACCCTGGCGCGTACGCCCGCGACGCCTCGACCCCGCCGGACTGGCGGATCGGCTGCGTGTTCGTGGAGTCCCGGCACCGCGGCCACGGTGTCGCACGTGCCGCGGTCACCACGGCCCTGGACGAGATCCGCCGGGCGGGCGGCGGGACGGTCGAGGCCTACCCGGAGCAGACGGTCGAGCGGAAACCGCAGCGCGGGGCGTACCTGCACACCGGACCGGAAGAACTGTTCACGCAGTTCGGGTTCGTGCGCGACCGCCGCATCGCGAAGTGGCGGTGGGTGATGCGCGCCACCGTGTGACCGATCGTCCCTGCTCGCTCCGCACCACCGGCCGCGCACGCGTACCCTGGGTGCCGTGACACGCACCGCTCCGGTACGACCGCACCGCCTCGCCCTGATCGGCGCCGCCGTGGCCCTGGTGATCGGGGTCGGACTGCTCTTCTCCCCCTGGGACGGGCCGGTCGTCCTGCTCGCCTGGGCGCTCATCGTCGCCGCGGTCGTCCTCGGTGCCCTCACGCTGTTCTTCGTCCGGGCGCCACGCAGCTAGTCCCCGCCGCCGGGGCACTTGTCCCCTTTTCTCCCGACTGTCCGAGCGCGGCAACGGGTCTACGGTCTGTCCCGTGCGGCAACGACGCCGCACGATGACGAATCGAGCATCATGCAACGACGGATGAAGCGGATCCTCGCGCTCGCCCTGAGCGTCGGAGTCGTGGGGGCACTGGCTCCGGCGATCTCGGCCCAGGCAGTCGCCACGAGCGACACCCCGGACTTCGGCAGCAACGTGAAGGTCTACGACCCCACGGTGCCGGCGTCGACCATCCAGGCCGACGTTGACGCGGCGTTCACCAGCCAGCTCCGCAGCACGACGGCGCAGTTCGGCACGCAGCGGCACGTCTTCCTGTTCAAGCCCGGCAGCTACGGCCGCATCTGGGCGAACCTCGGCTTCTACACGTCGGTCGCTGGGCTCGGCAAGAACCCCGACGACGTCACGATCAACGGCGCGGTGAACGTCGACTCCGGGTGGAACGCCGGCGACGAGAAGAACGCGACACAGAACTTCTGGCGGTCGGTCGAGAACGTGGCGATCGCGCCCGAGAGCGGAACCGACCGGTGGGCGGTGTCCCAGGCCGCCCCGATGCGCCGGGTCCACGTGAAGGGCAACCTGACGATGGGTCCGTCGAACCAGGATGGTGGACAGGGGTACTCGTCCGGCGGCTACATCGCCGACACGAAGGTGGACGGCACGGTGACCTCGGGGTCCCAGCAGCAGTGGTACACGCGGAACTCGACGATCGGGTCGTGGCAGGGCGGCAACTGGAACATGACCTTCTCAGGGGTCCAGGGCGCCCCGGCGAACGACTTCTCGAAGAGCTACACGACGCTCGCCACCACGCCGACCACACGGGAGAAGCCGTACCTGTACGTGGATTCGTCCAACAAGTACCACGTGTTCGTCCCCTCGCTCAAGCAGAACGCGAGCGGTGTCACGTGGCCGAACACCGCCGGCACCGACCTCCCGATGCGGAACTTCTACGTCGCGCACCCGGGCGACTCGGCCGCCACGATCAACGCCGCACTCGCACAGGGACTGAACCTGTTCTTCACGCCGGGCACGTACGAGCTCGACTCGCCGATCGCCGTCACCAGGGCGGACACCGTCGTGACGGGAATCGGCTTCCCCACCCTCGTCCCCACCAGGGGCAACGCCGTTCTGACGTCGACGGACGTCGCCGGGGTGAACGTGTCGAACCTCGTCGTCGACGCCGGTGCGCAGAACAGCGCACAGCTCGTCCGCCTCGGCAGCGCTGGGTCGCACGTCGACCACGCGGGAGATCCGCAGAGCATCCAGGACGTCTTCTTCCGCGTCGGTTCGAGCGTGCAGGGCAAGGCGACGACCACCCTGCAGGTGAACGCCGACGACACACTGGTCGACCACATCTGGGCCTGGCGAGCCGACCACGGCGGGGCACCGACGGGCTGGAACGTCAACACCGGCGCGACCGGGGTCGAGGTGAACGGCAACGACGTGCTCGCCACCGGGCTCTTCGTCGAGCACTACCAGAAGTACGAAGTGCTCTGGAACGGTGAGAACGGCAGGACGATCTTCTTCCAGAACGAGATGCCGTACGACGTCCCGGACAACGCATCCTGGCAGAGTCCGACCGGCGCGGGCTACGCGGCCTACAAGGTGGCGTCCTCGGTCACGAAACACGAGATCTGGGGCGGCGGCGTCTACGCCTTCTTCAACACGAACCCGTCCGTGCACGCCGACCGGGCGTTCGAGGTCCCGCAGACCGCCGGCGTCCGCGCCCACGGGCTCGTCACCGTCTCGCTCGGCGACACGGGCACCATCTCGAGCATCATCAACGGCGTCGGCGGCGCGGTTCCCACACCTGCGGGCAACACCGCTCCGAACCGACTCGCGTCGTACAACTGACCGGGGTCTGAGGGAGCGGGTGGTCCTGGCCGGGTGACGGCCGCACACCCCCGCACCAGCACCGCCCGCACCGGCGCCGGATACGCTCGGCGCATGACGGACCAGGGGTGGCACGAGGACGTGCTCGGAGCACCGTACGAGCGGCTCGAACTGCCGCTCGGCACCGATTCCGAGGGCCCCGTCGTCGCCACCCTGGTCCGCCGACGGCACACCCCGACGGACCTGCTGCTGCACGGTCGCGGGCCCCTGCACGGGGTCGATGTGCTCTACGTGCACGGCTGGTCGGACTACTTCTTCCAGGTCGAGCTCGCCGAACGCCTGGAGCGGCTCGGCGCCAGGTTCCACGCGCTGGACCTGCGGAAGTACGGTCGGAGTCTGCGTCCGCACCAGACCCCGGGCATGGTCGACGACCTGGCCGTGTACGACGAGGACATCGCCGCAGCGCTCGACGCGATCTCGGCCGAGCACCCCGGCTCGGACCGCCGCAAGCTCGTGCCGATGGGCCACTCCACGGGCGGTCTGACACTGTCGCTGTGGGCGGCCCGGCACCCGGAGCTCGTGCACGGCCTGGTGTTGAACAGCCCGTGGCTCGAGTTCCAGGCCACCGCGGTGGGGCGGGCCATCGTCGCACCGGTCATCAGGCTCGGCGCGCGCCGGAACCCGCTCGCGCCGATGCCCGCCGTCGACCCCGGCTTCTACACGCGCACCGTCTCGGCCGAGGGCGAGGGGTCGTGGACCTACGAGCAGCAGTGGCGGCCGGAGCGCGGCTTCCCCCTGCACCCCGGGTGGCTCGCCGCGGTCTTCGACGGTCAGGCAGAGGTCGAGAAGGGGCTCGGCATCACGGTCCCGACCCTGGTGATGCTGAGCGACAAGAGCATGCTCCAGCCGCGGTGGGACCCGGGGATGGCGCGGGCCGACGTCGCCCTGAACGTCGACACGGTGGCGCACCGTGCGCTCTCCCTCGGTGACGAGGTCACGGTCCGCCGACTCGCTGGTGCCCTGCACGACGTCGTGCTGTCCGCGCCCGACGTGCGGGAACGGGCGTACGACGCCATCGGACGCTGGGCCACCGCCCTCCGCTAGTCCCGCAACGCCCCGCGACGCGTGCGACTCAGTCGGTCAACCCGGCGACCACGGCACGGGTGGCCGCCGCCACGAGCGGGTCCGACGGGTCGGCCTTGGGATCGACCTGGCTCGTCATCACCACCAGCACGATCGGTGCTCGTCCCGGCGGCGTCACGACCGCGATGTCGTTCCGGACCCCGTAGGACGCCGTGCCGGTCTTGTCGGCGACCCGCCACGACGGGTCCACCCCGGCACGGATCGTCGCGTCCCCGGTCGTGCTGCCGAGCATCGCGTCGCGGAGCACCCGCCGGTCGGCAGCGTCGAGGACGTCCCCGAGCAGCACCGCCCGCAGGTCGGCCGCGAACCGCTCCGGCGTCGTCGTGTCACGCCGGTCGCCCGGCGTCGCCTGGTTCAGGTCGGGTTCGACCCGGTCGACGCTCGTCGTCCGGTCCCCGATGCCGCGCAGCCACCGCTCGACGGCGTCCGGCCCGCCGAGCCGCTCCACGAGCAGGTTGGCAGCGGTGTTGTCGCTGGACCGGAGCGCCGCGTCGATGAGCTCCCGGACCGTCATCCCGGTGTCGACGTGCTCGCTCGTCACGGGCGCGTACTCGAGCAGGTCACCGCGGTCGTAGTGCACGACCGTCGCCAGGTCGGCGTCGGACGAGCCGTCGAGGACCGCCGCCGCGATGAACACCTTCACCGTCGACGCGAACGCGAACCGCTCCCCAGCACGGTGCACGAGGGTCCGGCCGCTGCCGGTGTCGACCGCGGTGATGCCGAGCCGAGCGTCGTACCGCCGCTCGAGCGACGCGAAGGCCCGCGCGGCGGCGGGGTCGGTCGCCGGGTCGGTCGCCGGCGCCGCTGCACCCGGAGCCGACGCAGCGGCAGAAGCAGGAGCCGACGCACCGCCCGGCTCGCCGGAACACCCCACCAGTCCGACCAGCACCAGGGCCGTCAGGGCTGTGGTCGTCGTCTTCGTCCCACCTCGCACGCCCCGAGCCTGCCCGACGACCGTGCAACTACCCTGAGCGGCATGCCAGCTCCCGCCGTCCGACTCACCCGCCTGGACCCCACCGGCACCGACCGCCCGGATCTGCTCGCGTTCCTGACGTCCGAGGAGTTCCCGTTCCACGTCCGACGGCGCATCAGCGCGGCCGACGCGGCGAGCGCCGTCGACTCCGGCGCCTACCGCGACGACGAGCACGACACGTCCTGGCTCGACCACGACGAGCTCGGACGCATCGGGCTGGTCCGCCTCGAGGACCTCGCCGACCCCGTCCCCCTGTTCGACCTGCGCCTGGCCGGTCGGTTCCGGGGCCGCGGCCTCGGGGTCCCCGCCCTGCGTG
This sequence comes from Curtobacterium flaccumfaciens UCD-AKU, assembly GCF_000349565.1. GTDB lineage: Bacteria > Actinomycetota > Actinomycetes > Actinomycetales > Microbacteriaceae > Curtobacterium > Curtobacterium poinsettiae. The sequence goes on along the minus strand of NZ_KB714631.1, from coordinate 96,579 downwards.
CGGTGACCGACCACGTGTTCACGACGATGCCGGCGATCACGCGCTTCGAGGGCCAGACCCGCGAGGACAACACCGCCATGCGCCGGGTCTTCGTCCGTGCCGGCTGGGTGCAGGAGGCCCACTACCGCGAGGCGTGGCCCATTGACGGCGGCCCGGCCGTGGGGTCGGTCGGCTACGGCGTGCTGCGCCGCGACTGGGAGACGGGCGAGACCACTCCGGTGCCGTGGGACGACGTCGCGCGGTGAGCGTCTGACGGCAGCCGCCAGCAGGCGGACGGGAGGCCCGTGGCGGCGCCGCCACGGGCCTCCCGTCCGTTCGTCGGTCGCGTCTCAGGACCGCGACAGGCGCGTGACGGTGGCGTGCGCGCCGTCCGCGATGAGCCCGTCCAGGGCGTCGCGGTAGGCGGCGACGAACCGTTCGTCGTCGACCAGGTCGCCGAAGACCTGGCGGTTCGCGATGAAGGCGAGGCGGTCCTCGCGCTGGGTCAGGGCGATGCGATGCAGGGGCTCGGCGAGCCGGTCGACGATCTCGATGGGCTCGCCGGACTCGTCGGTGCCCTCGTCGTAGCGGGCCCACGACGCGACGATGCCGGCGGACAGCGTGACGGGCCGACCGGCGGCCAGGTTCTCGCGCACGACGGGGAGCAGCCACTTCGGGATCCGGTCGCTCGACTCGGCGCAGAGCCGGGCGAGGGTGTCGCGCACCTCGGGGTTCTGGAAGCGCTCGATCAGGGTCGACTCGTACTCATCGAGGTCGATGCCGGGCACCAGGTGCAGCGTCGGTGCGCCCTCTTCGTCCATGTAGCGGCGCAGGAAGGTCGCGATCGCCGGGTCCTGTGTGGCCTCGTGCGCGTAGCGGTAGCCGGACAGGTACCCGAAGTAGCAGAGCCCCTGGTGGCTGGCGTTGAGGAGCCGGAGCTTCATGAGTTCGTACGGCTCGACGTCCTCGACGATCTGCACGTCGGCGTCCTGGTAGGGCGGCCGGCCCGCGGGGTGGTCGTCCTCGAGCACCCACTGGAAGAACGGTTCGGCGACGACGGGCCAGGCGTCGTCGATGCCGAGCTCGTCGCGGACCCAGGCGCGGTCCTCGTCGGCCGTGACCGGGGTGATGCGGTCGACCATCGAGTTCGGGAACGCCACGTGCTCGTCCATCCAGTCGGCGAAGGCGGGGTCCTGCAGCCGGGCGTAGGCGGTGAACATCGACCGGGCGACGTGCCCGTTGCCCTGGATGTTGTCGCAGGACATCACCGTGAAGGGTTCCAGCCCGCGGTCCTTACGCCGCTGCAACGCCGCCACGACCAGTCCGAAGACGGTGCTGGGCGGGCCGTCGCCGCGCAGGTCGGCGGCGACACCCGGCTCGTCCGCGACGAACTCGCCCGTGACGTGGTCGAAGTTGTAGCCGCCCTCGGTGATGGTCAGGCTGACGATCTTCGTGTCCGGGTGCGCCATCTTCTCGACGACGGCGTCGGGGTCGTCGACGGCGAGCAGGTACTCGACGATGCTGCCGACGACGCGGGACTCGCGGGTGCCGTCCGGGTGCTTGAGGACGAGCGTGTACAGGCCGCCCTGCTCGGCCATGGCGGTCGCCATCCGGCGGTCCTGCTCGAGCACACCGACACCGCAGATGCCGTACTCGCGGGCCTCGCCCTGCTGCAGGAGCCGGTCGATCACCATCGCCTGGTGCGCGCGGTGGAACCCGCCGACGCCGAAGTGGACGATGCCGGCGGCGATCCCGGCGCGGTCGTAGGTGGGGACGGCGACACCGCTCGCGGCGATCTCGTCGAGGGTCTCCGGGGACAGGCGGACGGGCATCGGGTACTCCTTCGTACGACGGTGGTTCGTCGGTCCAGTCTGGCACCGGACGCCTCCGCCTGAACACCGGTGCAGCACAGACGTTCACGCCGGGGGACGAACCTGGGGAAGCACCGAGCCTCATTGCACCGAGTGCATCGATGCACCTAGTGTTCCCTCTCGTGACCATCGTGACCGACCGCCGTGCCGCCCTCAAGGCGAAGCACCGCGCGGCGATCCTGCAGGCCGCCCGCGACCTGATCGACGAGCGCGGCGGACGCGACTTCAGCGTGGACGACCTCGCCGCCCGGGCCGACATCGCCCGGCGCACCGTGTTCAACCACTTCGCCTCGCTCGACGAGGTCCTGTTGGCCGTCTGCGAGCAGGAGCTGTCCGTCATCATCGACCGGTTCCTCGCCGACATGGCCCGGACGCCGGTGGGCGACGGCAGCCGGGCGTCGATGTTCGACGAGCTCGAGTCCGCGGCCCGCGGCGCCGACCTGGCCCCGGCGATCGCCGGCATGTACCGGATCCTCGGCGACCCCGGCAAGGACGACCCGAAGGCCGCGGTCCTGACCCAGACGGCGTTCTCACGCGTGACCGAACGACTCCGGCACGAGGTCGCCCGTCGCTACCCGGCCGCCGACCCCCTCGATGCAGCGCTGCTCGTCGAAGGCCTCATGAGCGGCATCGTCGTCATCGCGGAACACTGGCTGGCGACCTCCGGCCCCGACCTCGACCAGCCCGCCCTCGACGCGTGGGACGACCTGCTCGCCCGACTCGTGCACAGCGTCCGCAGCGGCTACATGGCCGACGACTGACACCACCCCACCTCCTCGTCCCCCAGGGGTCCACCGGCGCACCCCGCACCACCAGCACCTGACAACGAAAGGACCGCAGGCACTCCGCATGGCCGGTCTCCTCTACCGTCTCGGACGGTTCTCCGCACGACGCCACTGGCTCGTGATCATCACCTGGGTCGTGATCATGGCCGTCGCGGGCGTCACGTACACGCTCTTCGCCGGGACGATCTCGTCGTCGATCACCATCCCGAACACCAAGACCAGTCAGGTGCAGGACCAGCTCGCCGACAAGTTCCCGTCGGCGAACGGCGGCAACGGCACGATCGTCTTCGAGACGAAGGACGGCAAGGCGTTCTCGTCCTCGCAGCAGTCCGAGATCGACGACTTCCTGACCAGCCTCGAGAAGCTCGACGGCGTCAAGGGCACGACGAGCGGCTTCGCGACGCAGGACCGGCTCGACGACCAGCGGCAGAAGATCGTCGACGGTCGCGACCAGATCGAGTCCGGCCGCGCGAAGATCGAGACCGGCCAGGACCAGCTCGACGCGCAGAAGGCGCAGCTGGAGTCCGGCAAGCAGAAGATCGCGGACGCGCAGGCGCAGCTCGACGCGCAGAAGGCCCAGGCGCAGGCAGCCGGCGGCGCAGCCGTCCCCGCCGCGCAGGCGCAGGCCGCAGCGGCCCAGCTCCAGCAGGCCCAGGCGCAGATCGACGCCCAGCAGGCCCAGATCGACGCCGGCGAGCAGCAGATCGCCGACGCCCAGAAGAAGATCGACACGAACAAGCAGAAGCTCGACGACAACGAGCGGGAGCTCGAACAGGGCTCGGACCTGCTCGACCTGTCGAAGGACATCCGCTTCGTGTCGGACAACGGCAGCGCCGCGATCGGCACCGTCCAGTTCACGACGTCGACCTACGAGGTCCCCGCCGACACCAAGACCGCCATCGCGGACGACGCCGAGTCGGCCGACATCCGGGGCGTCAACGTGTACGTCTCGAACGACATCGCGCAGGGTGTGCCGTCGATCCTCGGACCGGGTGAGATCGGTGGTGTCATCATCGCCGCTATCGTGCTGCTCCTGATGCTCCGCACGGTCATCGGCGCCGCGGTCCCGCTCGTCAGTGCCGTCCTGGGCGTGGGCGTCGCCTCGCTCACCGCCCTGTCGTTCTCGAGCGTGGTCGAGTTCATCTCGGTCACGCCGGTGCTGGGGGTGATGCTGGGCCTGGCGGTCGGCATCGACTACTCGCTGTTCATCCTGAACCGGCACCGGACCCAGCTGAAGCAGGGCATGCAGGTGCACGAGTCGATCGGGCTCGCGAACGGCACCTCGGGCAACGCCGTGGTGTTCGCCGGTGCGACCGTCATCGTCGCGCTGCTCGCCCTGAACATCACCGGCATCCCGTTCCTCGGCCTGATGGGCACGGTCGGTGCGGTCGCGGTGCTCTTCGCGATCCTCATCGCGACGTCCTTCACGCCGGCCCTGCTGTCGCTGATCGGCATGCGGATCCTGCGGAAGAAGGAGCGCGCGAAGATCGGCAACACCGACTCCACGCGGATCCCGAACAAGCCCATGTCGAGCTGGCGCGCGGTCATCACGCTCGTCCTCGGCGTCGCGGTGCTCGGCACCATCGCGTTGCCGGCGACCCAGATGCGCCTCGGCCTGCCGAGCGGATCGTCCGAGGCCGTCGATTCCAGCCAGTACAAGGCCTACAAGACGCTCGAGAAGGAGTTCGGCGCCGGCCAGAACGGCCCGCTGCTCGTCGTGGCGACCCTGCCGGAGTCGATCAGCAAGAGCGACGTCACCGCGACCGAGGTCACCATCGGCCAGGCGATCGCGAAGAACGACGACGTCGAGGCCGTGCTGCCCATCGGTGCATCGAAGGACCGTGACATCGTCGCGTTCCAGGTGAAGCCCTCGGGTGGCCCGGACAGCGTCTCGACCGAGAACGTCGTGAAGGACCTGCGCGAGCAGACCGTCTCCACCGACGACGGCAAGGTCACGCTCGGCGTCGCAGGCAACGCATCGGCGAACATCGACGTTTCCGAGAAGCTGTCGAACGTGCTGCCGCTCTACCTCGTGGTGGTCGTCGGACTGTCGCTGATCATCCTGATCATCGTGTTCCGGTCGTTCCTCGTGCCGATCACCGCCACCGCCGGGTTCATCCTGTCCGTGCTGGCGTCGTTCGGTGGTCTGACCGCGATCTACCAGTTCGGCTGGCTCGGCTCGGTCTTCGGTGTGCACGACCCGGCACCGATCCTGAGCTTCCTGCCCATCATCGAGATCGGCATCCTGTTCGGTCTGGCGATGGACTACCAGCTGTTCCTGGTGTCCGGCATGCGTGAGGCCTACGCCCACGGCGCGAGCGCGAAGGTGGCCGTCCAGCGCGGTCTGCACGCGGGTCGCGCGGTGGTCACGGCAGCGGCGATCATCATGATCTCGGTGTTCGCGGGCTTCATCTTCTCGGACTCGTCCACCATCAAGCCGATCGGCTTCGGGCTGGCGTTCGGTGTGCTGATCGACGCCTTCGTCGTCCGCATGCTGCTCATCCCGTCGGCGATGCACCTGCTCGGCAAGAGCGCCTGGTGGTTCCCGAAGTGGCTCGACCGCATCGTGCCGGACGTCGACGTGGAGGGCGCGAAGCTCGAGCGCTCCCACCCGGTTGCCGGGCACGAGGACACGCACTCCGGCACCCACGCACTCCCCGTGGAGCCGGACGCGACGACGCACGACTCGGGGCACCCGCCCGCGCACCGCGCGTAGTCGACGCACCAGCGCAACCACCCTGGAGGCCCGGTGCCGGTCCACGAGACCGGCACCGGGCCTCCAGGCCGTTGCGCCCACCGCCCCGACGCATGCGTCCGCACCTGATGCGTCCGCAACGCGACAGAACACGCGTCGATCGACTGGTGTTCTGTCGATACCTGTCCCTGCATGAACGCGCCACCACCGCGCCTCAGACCACTTCGTGCACGAACGAAGTACCCTGGGCGCATGACCCAGACCGCACCGGACCCGCTCGCGCTCGACCGGCAGCTCTGCTTCGCGTTGGCGGCGACGAGCCGCAGCGTTATCGGGCTGTACCGCGACCTGCTCGAACCGATGGGCCTGACCCACCCGCAGTACCTCGTGATGCTCGCCCTGTGGGAGCGGGACCCGCGGTCGGTGCGCGAGATCGCCGGCGAGCTGCGACTCGACTCCGCGACGCTGAGCCCACTGCTCAAGCGGCTGGAGGCCTCCGGCTACGTCCGCCGCACGCGCAGTGCCGCCGACGAACGCCAGCTCGAGGTCTCGCTGACCACCGCCGGACACGCCCTGCGCGACCGCGCCCAGGCGGTGCCGCTGGCCGTCGCCGACCGGCTCGGGTGGCCACTCGCTCGCCTGGAGTCCCTGAAGGACGAACTGACGGAGCTGCTGGAACGCGTCGACCAGGTGTGATCCGCGACCATCAGTGCCATAATGGTTCGTGCACGAACGAAAGGATGCACCGTGGGACGCTTCGGCCAGTGGTACGAACGATGGAACACGACGCTCATCGACAAGATGGGGCCCTCGCAGATCGGCGCCGGCCGCCCCGAGGGCATCGACGACCGGACGATCGACCGGGGCTGCCCCCTGTGCGGCAAGCCCCTCTCCCAGCACCAGGTGATCCGGCCGGAGGGTCAGGTGCGCTCGTCGACGCTGGTCTGCCCACGCGACTGAGGGCGCTGCCTGAAGAACTGCTCCGAGACGGAATTGCATCGGACAACTCGTCGTTCCCCCCTGACGTGAAGCTCTTCGAACCCACCACCATCGGTGCCCTGTCCCTGTCGAACCGCGTCGTCATGGCCCCGCTCACCCGCACCCGCGCCGGTGAGCACGGCGTCCCGAACGACCTGCTCGTCGAGCACTACCGGCAGCGCGCCGGCCTCGGCATGATCATCACCGAGGGCACCTGGCCCGTGCAGGAGGGCCGTTCCTACCCCGGCCAGCCCGGCATCGAGACCGACGACCAGATCGCCGGCTGGCGCCGCGTGACCGACGCCGTGCACGCCGCAGGCGGCACGATCGTGATGCAGCTCATGCACGGTGGCCGCGTCTCGCACACCGACATCTCGCAGACGCCGCGCATCGTCGCCCCGTCCGCGGTGGCCGCTCCCGGCCAGACGCACCTGGCCGACGGCTCGAAGGCCGACATGCCCGTCCCGCACGCGCTGACCACCGCCGAGGTGCAGGAGGCCGTGCAGGGCTTCGTGCAGGCCGCCCGCAACGCGATCGCCGCCGGGCTCGACGGGGTCGAGGTCCACGGTGCCAACGGCTACCTGGTGCACGAGTTCATGTCGCCGGTGTCGAACACCCGCACCGACCAGTACGGCGGCTCCCCGGAGAACCGCGCGCGCTTCGCGATCGAGGTCACCACGGCCATCGCCGAGGCCATCGGCGCCGAGCGCACCGGCATCCGCCTGTCGCCCGAGCACGGGATCCAGGGCGTCATCGAGGACGACGCCGACGACGTCCGCGCCACCTACACGGCCGTCGCCGAGGGCCTCGCGCCGCTCGGGCTCGCCTTCGTCGACGTCCTGCACGCCGAGCCGACCGGCGACCTGGTGCAGCACATCCGCCGGACCACCGGTGCCCCGTTCATCGTGAACTCCGGCTTCTCGTCGCTCACCACCCGCGACGAGGCCATCACGCTCGTCGACGGCGACCACGCCGACGCCGTCGCCGTGGGCCGCGCCGCGATCGCCAACCCGGACCTCGCGCACCGCTGGGAGCACGACGCCGAGCTCAACGAGCCGCGTCCGGAGCTCTTCTACGGCGCGACCGCCGAGGGCTACACGGACTACCCGTCGCTCGCCGAGGCGCGCGCGACCGTCGCGTAGTCGAGGCACCGACAGAACGGACGGAACGGACGGGAGGCCCGTGGCGAAATCGCCACGGGCCTCCCGTCCGTTCTGTCGGACTGAGCGCTTCATCAGTCGATCGTCTGTTGAAATGCAGGACCGTCCCAAGTTGAGGGACGAAGTTGCTCGGACCATGCCGCAGCCATCAGCATCGCACAGCGTGATCGGTGGCCAGCGGACGCTCGAGGCAACTGAAGGGGCACCCCCGTGCACATCTCGCGCCGAACTGCGCTCATCGGCATCACCGCCGCCGTCCCGCTCGTCACGACCACGCTCGCGGCCCCGGCCGACGCGGCGACCCCCTCCGGCTCGGCCGGCTCCCCCGGGTCGACCGGCACCTCCGGTTCGGCCGACGCGGATGTCCTGGCCGTGCAGCGCTGGCTCAACAAGACCTTCGGGCACGTGCACGGGTGGGTGCAGGTGGACGAGGACGGACTGACCGGCAGCGGCACCGTGCTCGGGATCGTGCAGGGAACCCAGTCGCTCCTCGGCATCTCCCCCGTCGTCGCGACGTTCGGTCCGACGACACGGCAGAAACTCGAGCAGCACGGGGACGTCGGCGCCGAGACGGGCGACGACGCCGAGACCTGGCGCCGGCTCGTCCAGGCGGGACTCATCTGCAAGGGCGCGTCGACCGTCTCGCTCACCGGCGAGTTCGACGCGGCCACCGTCGCGGCCGCCGAGGCCCTGCGGTCCGACCTGGGCGCAGCTCCCGGCGGGCTCCCGCTGTCGGCCCACCTGTTCGGCGCACTCCTGACCGTCGACCCGGTGCGGCTCGCCTCCGGCGGGTCCCGATCGGTCCGCACCGTCCAGCAGTACCTCAACCGCACGTACGCCGAGGCGGTCGGCGGCGCGTACGGCAGCACGAGCGGGGTCGTCGACACGAGCACGTACGCGGCAGCGATCCGCGCCGTGCAGGTCGCGGTCGGCGTCACGGTCGACGGAGCCTGGGGTCCGGGGACGGCTGCTGCACTCCGCGCCGCGGGACCGAGCGTCGTCGGTGTGGGGGCCACCGGCGCCTGGGTGCTGCTCGTCAAGGCGCTCCTGGTGCTGAACGGTGAGCGCGTCGTGTTCAGCAGCGCCTACTCGGCGGCGGACGCCGCGGTGGTCCGTGCGTTCCAGCAGTTCCAGGCGTTCCCGCCCGCCGAGCAGACCGGGACGTGCGACGCCGGCACGTGGGCGGCGCTGGCCGCGAGCACGGGCGACCCCGACCGGGCCACGACCGGGGCCGACACCGCCGTGCGCCTCGACGACGCGCGCGCTGCAGCCGTCCGCGCATCCGGCGCCACCGGCGTCGGCCGCTACCTGACGAACCACCAGCGGTCGGGGGCGCTCGACAAGGCCCTGACGCCCGACGAACTGCGCGTGATGGCGAGTGCCGGGCTCGGGCTGTGGCCGATCTTCGAGGAGGGCGGGTTCGCCGCTTCGTGGTTCACCGAGGAGCAGGGCGTCAAGGACGCCCACCGCGCCCACGACGCCGCTCGGGAACTCGGGATCCCCAAGCAGACCACCATCTACTTCGCCGCCGACTTCGACGCCACCGCCGCGCAGGACGAGTCGCTCGTGGTGCCGTACTTCCGCGGCGTCGCAGCCGGCCTGCGGGGCCGGGGGAACCTGTACAAGCAGGGCGTCTACGGATCCCGTGCCACGTGCACCGCGGTGAGCAGTTCCGGACTCGCGCACTTCTCGTTCGTCGCCGGGATGTCGCCGGCGTGGGCGGGCAACCAGCTCGAGTCCCTGCCGGGCAACTGGGCGCTCAACCAGATCCAGAACCGCACGGTCGGGTCGGGGAACGGGTCCACCGAGATCGACGCCGTGGTGGTCTCCGGGCGCGACCCGGGCGTCCCCGCGGCACGCCTGGCCGGCTGACGGCTGCTGACCGGGATCGAGCACCGCCGTGACCACCACGACCCCGCGTGACGACGAGCCGCACGCAGTGTTCCCGCACCGTGCCACCTACGTCTTCTCGAACTTCGAGGAGGCCATCTCGATGGACTGCTACTGCGACGAGGGCGCCGACCACTTCGGCGTCTACCCGTTCTACGACGAGGTCATCAAACCGATCATCGACGATCTGACCCGACGCTTCCGGCGCCGGTTCGGGAAGGAAACCCCGTGAACACCGCACACCCCACCACCTCGACCTCCGCCCGTCAGCGCGCCCGCCGGAGCGCCGCGACCGCGCTCGCCCTCGGCCTGCTCGCAGCGGGCATCGCACTGCCCACGTCGGTGGCGAACGCCGACACCCTGTCCACCTCGGCTGAACCGACGGGTTCCACGATGACCATCTCCCACGACGGTTCCGGTCCCGCGGCGTCGACGGCGCAGCTCGACACCCTCGGCGCGCTCATCCTGCGTCGACTCGAGCTCGCCGACCCGGTGGCCGAGTCGAAGTGGCTGAGCGGCAAGCCGGTCGCCGACCCGGTGCGCGAACAGGCCGTCGTCGACGAAGCGGTGACCCTGGCCGAGCAGCAGGGCGTCGACCCCGTCCTGGTGACCCGGGTGGTCCGCGCACAGATCGCCGCGAGCAAGGTCGTCCAGCGCGGCCTCATCAACCACTGGACGCACAACCCGTGGACCGCACCGACGACGGCACCGGACCTGGCGACCATCCGGCCCCAGCTCGACGCGATCGACACCGACCTGGTGACCGCGCTCGGCCAGCTGCAGACCGTGGCCCAGGACCACCGGTGCGCGCACCTGGTGGACGCGGAGCGGAAGCACCTCGACGTCGGACTCGACTCGCTGCACCGGAAGGGGATCGACGTGGCGTGGAACACGTTCTGCGCCGCCTGACCCGAACGGGGTGACGGGCCGCAGGAGTGAGCGGCCCTAGGATGTGGTGTTCACTGACCGCTCGATCCCGGGCGAGGAAGGACACCGCGCCAGATGAACCAGCGGCAGCTCGCCATGGAGGCGTCTCGACGAGCCATCATCGACGCCGCAGGGCAACAGTTCGCGGCCTTCGGCTACGAGGCGACCACGTTCTCCCGCGTGGCCGAGGCCATGGGCAAGCCGAAGTCGGCGATCGGGTACCACCTGTTCCCGTCGAAGAAGGACCTGGCGACGGCGGTCATCGAGCTGCAGCAGCAGCGCTGGCGTGAACTGTTCGACGCGCTGCCCGCCGAGCCCGGGCTCGAGCGCCTGACCGTGTTCCTCCTGACCACCGGGATCGACGTCCGCAGGGGTTCGGTCGCGGGCGGCGCCGTGCGGCTCCTGCACGAACTCGGCAAGGCCGGCGTGCCGGTGCCGCGCGGCTTCGACTGGTTCGAGATGACGCGCGGCGAGCTCGTCAGCGCCGGGGTGGCGGCCGCTGACGTCGACGCGGCCGAGGTCCAGCCGTCGGTCCTGCTGCTCCTCAACACGACACTGGGCATGGTGGACGGTTCGACACAGCTGACCGACGACGAACTCGTCGCGCAGCTCAAGGCCCTGTGGTCGCCGCTCTTCACGTCGTTCGGCATCGAGCGTGCCCCGGAGATCATCGACGCGGCCCGGCCGTACTCGCCCGGTTCCTGAGCGGTCGTCCCGTCCGGCGCACCCGTGGTCGGCCTGCACCGTACAGTGCACCATGACCGAAACAGCGCCAGCGCACCAGTTGCTCCACCTCGGGGTGCTCGCCGACTCCCGGAAGGCCGACGAGCGCCGCCTGCCGATCCACCCGGCCCACCTCGAGCGCATCGATCCGGCCCTTCGCCGAGCGATGACGCTCGAGCGCGGGTACGGCGCTCGCTTCGGCGTGCCGGACGACCAGCTCGAACCACTCGTCGGCGCGATGGCCGACCGTGACGAGGTCATCGCGACCGCGGACGTCGTCCTCCTGCCCAAGCCCCTGCCGTCCGACCTGGCGGACCTGCGTGACGGTCAGGTGCTCTGGGGGTGGCCGCACTGCGTGCAGGACCGGGAACTCACGCAGCTCGCCGTCGACAAACGACTGACGCTGATCGCGTGGGAGGCGATGAACCACTGGCGTGACGACGGTGGCTTCGGCCTGCACGTGTTCCACAAGAACAACGAACTCGCCGGCTACTGCTCGGTGATCCACGCACTGCAGCTCTGCGGGTCGACGGGCGACTACGGGCGCCGGCTCACCGCGGTCGTCATCGGGTTCGGTGCCACGGCCCGCGGTGCGGTGACCGCCCTGAACGCACACGGCATCCACGACGTCCGCGTCCTGACCAACCGGGACATCGCGGCCGTCGGTTCACCCATCCCCTCCGTCGACATCCTGCACTTCGGGCAGACCGACGCACCGCCGTTCGACAGCGTGGTCAGCACCCCGGACGGGCCGGTCCCGCTCGCGCCGTACCTGGCCGAGAACGACATCGTCGTGAACTGCACGCTCCAGGACCCCAACGCGCCCCTGGTGTTCCTGCGCACCGAGGACCTGGCGGCCTTCCGTCCGGGGAGCCTCGTCGTCGACGTCTCCGTCGACGAGGGGATGGGGTTCAGCTGGGCGCACCCGACGTCCTTCGCACAACCGATGACCACCGTCGGCGGCACCACCAACTACTACGCGGTCGACCACAGCCCGTCGATGCTCTGGAACTCGTCGACCTGGGAGATCAGCGAGGCGCTGCTGCCGTTCCTGCGGACCGTGATGTCGGGCGCCGACGCCTGGGCCGGGTCGGAGACGATCCGCCGGGCGATCGAGATCGGGGACGGACACATCCGCAACCCGGCGATCCTGGCGTTCCAGGGCCGCTCCGCCGACTACCCGCACCACGCCGCGGGCTGACCCTCGCCGGGATCTGGCCCTCGCCGGCCGGAACGGAGAAGGGCCCCGGTGGTGTCCACCGGGGCCCTTCTTCGTACTGTGCGCTCGAAGGGACTCGAACCCCCAACCTTCTGATCCGTAGTCAGATGCTCTATCCATTGAGCTACGAGCGCGTGGCCTTGCGGCCGTGGAAGACTCTACAACAGGTGCGGCCCGGGCGCCAATCGAGGCGCTCCGGCCCCCGTGCCCGGCGTGTCGCGAGCAGCCCCCGACGGCCGCGCGGTCACCGTGCCGCGGGCTCCTCGTCGAACACCTCGGCCAGGAACACCCGCAGCGCCTGCCACGACCGGCGGTCGGCGCGCTCCTGGTACTGCGCACCGTGGTCCGGGGCGTCGGTGCCGGGCACCGCGAACGCGTGCATCGCGCCCGAGTACGTCACGACCTGCCAGTCGACGTCCGGCGCAGCCCGCATCTCGTCCTGCCACGCGTGCACGGCCTCGTCGGGCACCACGGGGTCGGCGCCCCCGGTGAGGACGAGCAGCTTCGCCCGGATGTCGGCGGCGTCCGAGGGGTCGTGCGCGATGAGCCCGCCGTGGAACGACACGGCACCGACCAGGTCGGCCCCGGTCCGTGCGAGTTCGAGTGCGGTCGAGCCGCCGAAGCAGTACCCCATGACGACGACGCGGGCGGGGTCGACGTCCGGGTCGGCGAGCAGTCGCTCGAGTCCGGCGGTGGCGCGGGCCCGCAGCAGCGGCAGGTCCTGGTAGAAACCGCCGGCGACCTGGGCCGCGGTGTCGTCCCCGGGGCGGACGCACGCACCGTAGACGTCCGCGCCGAACGCGACGTAGCCCAGTCGGGCGAGCATGGTCACCCGGGCTTCGACGTGCTCGTTCACGCCGTGCCAGTCGTGCACGACGAGGACGGCCGGACGACGGCCCGCGATCGCGGCGTCCTTCGCGAGCACACCGAGCAGTTCGGTGCCCTCGTGGTCGTAGGAGACGTCGTCGACACGGATGTCGGCGCCGGCGGGTTCGGGAACGGTCTGCAGGACGTCGTCGGTGGTGTTCACGTCGCCCGACGCTACGCCGCCCGTCGGGCTCAGGCCTCGATGTTGTCCCAGCCGTCGGGGCCGACCGATCCCGCTGCGTACTCGTCGAGGGGCGCCTTGCCGGCCTTCCACGCGTCGAGGAACGGCCCGACGACCTTCCAGCCCTGCACGGCGCTGTCGCCGCGGACCGACAGCGTCGCGTCACCCTCGAGCACGCCGGCCAGCACCTCGCCGTAGGCACTCAGGCGCCCGGGGTTGAAGGTCACTTCGAGGCTCGTGTGGTCGATCGTGTACGGGTCGCCGGCGCCGTTGACGTTGAGCTCGAGCTGCATCTCGTCCGGGGCGATCCAGATACGCAGCCGGTCGGGCAGTTCGGTGCCGGTGAGTCCCTCGGGCACGTGCGGGGAGTCCTTGAACGTGATGACGATCTCGCGGCGCTGTGCGGCGAGCGCCTTGCCGGAGCGCAGGGTGAACGGGACGCCGGCCCAGCGCCAGTTCGCGATCTCCAGGGTGAGCTGGGCGAGGGTCTCGGTGCCGAGCGACGGGTCCACGCCGTCCTCGTCGACGTACGACGGCAGCTGGCGGTCGCCGACGGTGCCGGCGGTGTACCGGGCGCGCTTGCCCGCGGTGACGACGTCGCCACCCCAGGGCCGGACGGCCCGCAGCACGAGCTCCTTCTGGGTGCGCAGGTCGTCGGCCTTGATCGAGGCGGGGGCCTCCATCGCGACGACCGCCATCACCTGCAGCAGGTGGCTCTGGATCATGTCGGTGAGCGCGCCGGCCTTGTCGTAGTAGCGCGCACGACCCTCGAGCCCGAGGGTCTCGTCGTAGACGATGTCGACGCGCTCGACGTGCTGCGACGACAGCAGGGGCTCGATGATGCGGTTGGCGAAGCGCAGCCCGAGCAGGTTGAGCACGGTGGAGCGTCCGAGGAAGTGGTCGACCCGGTGGATCCGTTCCTCGGGGATGAACGAGTGCAGCAGGTCGTTGAGCTTCGAGGCGCTGTCGGCGTCGGTGCCGAACGGCTTCTCGAGCGCCAGCCGGGTGCGGGCGGGCAGGTCGAGGTGGGCGAGCTGCTCGCAGCTCTTCTCGGTGACGGCCGGCGGCAGCGCGAAGTAGATCGCCGGGTCGTGGTCGCACACTTCGAGCAGTGCCCGCAGGTCGTCCGGGTCGGTGACGTCGGCCTTCCGGTATGTGGAGGCGTCGACCACGGCCTGCAGTCGCTCCGGCAGCGCCGTGTCGCCGGAAGCGCCCTCGTCCTCCTCGTTCTTCGACGCCTGCGCGTTCTCGAAGGACTCGCGCACCTGCGCCTTCCAGTCGGCGTCGGACAGGTCCTCGACACCGGCCCCGACGAGCTGGACGTCCCAGTCGTCCTTCACCTGGAGCAGGGTCGCGAGGCCGGGCAGGAGCAGGCGCTTGGACAGGTCGCCGCTGGCTCCGAGGATGAGCAGGCTGGTCTGGAGGCTCGACATGCTGCAGACGGTACTCATCGGCCCCGGTGGATGACCGGGCCGCTACGGTGGTGTCATTCCGGCGCGAGGGAGCACCATGAGCAATGGGTACGAAGGGCGACGCCTCCGTGTCGCCGTGGTCGGGACGGGCATGATCGCCGGCGTCCACGCCCGGGCGGCCCGGGCCTCCGGTGCCGAGGTCCTGGGTGTCCTCGGGCGGAACGCCACCCGCTCCGAGCAGGTGGCGGCGCAGCTCGACCTGCCCCGTGGCTACGCCTCGCTCGACGAGGTCATCGCCGACGCCCCCGACGTCGTGCACATCTGCACCCCGAACGACCAGCACCACCCGCAGGCGCTCGCGGTGATCGCGGCCGGCATCAACGTCGTGTGCGAGAAGCCCCTGGCGATCGACCCCGCCCAGGCCGCCGAGCTCGTCGCCGCCGCTGCCGACGCCGGTGTCGTGGCCACGGTGCCGTTCGTGTACCGCTACCACCCGATGGTCCGCGAGATCCGGTCGCGCATCGCCGACGGGGAGCTCGGCCGGCTGCTCGCGGTGCACGGCCACTACCTGCAGGACTGGATGCTCGACGAGGACGCCTCGAGCTGGCGGGTCGACCCGACCTCGAGCGGGCTGTCCCGTGCGTTCGCCGACATCGGCTCGCACTGGTGCGACCTGGTCGAGTTCGTCACGGGTGAGCGCTTCGCCTCGGTGTCCGCGGCGACCGACATCGTCTACCCCACCCGGCCTGCGGCGTCCGGTCCGTCGTTCTCCGGCTCCCCCGACCCGGACCCGGTGGCGGACGCGGCGGAGCGTGCCGAGGTCACCACCGAGGACACCGCCGTGGCGACCTTCCGCACCGCCACGGGCCGCATCGGCAACGTCGTGATCTCGCAGGTCGCGTCGGGCCGCAAGAACCGCCTGTGGTTCGAGGTCGACGGCACCCGCGGCAGCGCGGCGTTCGACCAGGAGCAGCCCGAGTCCGCGTGGTTCGGCAACGAGCGCGGCGCGCAGATCGTCGTGCGCGACCCCTCGCAGGGGTACCCGGACCAGCGCCGGCTGGCGATCGTGCCGGCCGGACACCCGCAGGGGTACCTCGACGCGTTCGCGGCCTTCGTCGCCGACACCTACACCGCGGCCCGCACCGGGGTGGCACCAGACGGACTGCCGACCTTCGCGGACGGCGCCCGCTCCGCCGACATCATCGAGGCCGTGATCGGCAGCGCGGCCGAGACGACCTGGCGGGAGATCCGCTGAAGCTCGACATCGTGGATGTGAACGTCGTGTGACGAGTTGCGACGGGGTCTGGCGAGTCGCCTGTGCGTCTTCGTAGGTTCGACGGCGATGAACACTTCCCACACCACCGGATCCGCCGGTGCGACGACCCGACGGCGCCTCGGCGTCGGCGCGGCCCTCGCCACCGCCGGGGTCCTGGTCGCACTGTCCGTCCCGTCCGCAGCCGTCGCCGCCGAGGGCGACACGACGATCGACATCATCGACGTCAACGACTTCCACGGTCGCATCGAGTCCGAGGGCACCGCCGCCGACAAGGCCGCGGGCGCCGCGAAGCTCGCCGGCGTCGTGCAGTCGTACCGCGAGGCCAACCCGAACACGATCTTCGCCAGCGTCGGCGACAACGTCGGGGCCTCGACCTTCACGTCGCTCATCCAGCAGGACACCCCGACGATCGACGCCCTGAACGCCATGGACCTCGACGTCAGCGCGATCGGCAACCACGAGCTCGACAAGGGCCAGAGCGACCTGACCGGCCGCATCGAGGACCGCGCCGAGTGGCCCTACGTCTCGGCGAACATCGTCAAGGCCGGCACCACGGACCCCGCGTTCACGCCGTACTCCATCGTGGAGAAGGGCGGCGTGAAGATCGGCTTCATCGGCGCCACCACCGAGGACCTCATCCCCGGGCTCGTCAGCCCCGGCGGTGTCGAGGGCCTCGCGATGGCCCCGATCGTCAGCCAGGTCAACAAGTACGCCGAGCAGCTCACCGACGGCAAGGACGACAACGACGAGGCCGACGTGCTCGTCCTGCTCGTCCACGAGGGCGCACCGACGAACGTCCTCGCCGACGCCACCGGCTCTGGTGTGTTCGGCGAGATCACCTCGGGTGTCTCGTCGAAGGTCTCCGCCATCGTCTCAGCGCACACCCACGCGACGTACAACCACTCGATCGCGGGCCCCGACGGCACGAAGCGTCCGGTGATCCAGGCCGGGTCCTACGGCGTGGCCTTCGGGCACCTGCAGCTCACGGTGGACGCCGACAAGCAGCTCACCGGCATCACGAGCGAGGTCAAGTCGGTCAACGGCGAGACCCGTGTGCCGACCGACCCCACCTCGGTGAACGCGGTGGCCGACATCGTGACCGCCGCGAAGGCCGTCGCCGACGTCGAGGGCAGCAAGAAGCTCGGCACGATCACGGGTGACCTGCGTCGCGCCGTGCAGTCCGACCGCACGACCGAGAACCGCGGTGGCGAATCCGTCCTGGGCAACTACATCGCCGAGGTCCAGCGCAGCGCCACCGAGCGCAACGGCTCACAGGTCGCCTTCATGAACCCCGGCGGACTCCGCACCGACATGATCGCCGCGTCGAGCGGCGCCGGCGACCCGGACGGCACCGTCACCTACAAGGAAGCCGCGCTCGTCCAGCCGTTCGCGAACACCCTGGTCACCGAGGACATGACGGGCCAGCAGATCAAGAACGCCCTCGAGCAGCAGTGGCAGCCGGACGGTCTGCCGCGTCCGTTCCTGAAGCTCGGCGTCTCGGACGGCTTCGCGTACACCTACGACCCGTCGAAGGGCCGTGGCGACCGCATCACCGGGATGACCCTCGACGGCGAGCCGATCGCGCTGACCGACACCCTCAAGGTGACCGTCAACTCGTTCCTGTCGACCGGTGGTGACAACTTCGGCGCCTTCGCGACCGGCACGAACATCGCCGACTCGGGCCAGGTCGACCTGCAGGCCCAGGTGGACTACTTCCTCGCCAACCCGACGGTCACGCCCCCGACCGACCAGCGCGCCGTCGGGGTCACGGTCACGCCGACCCCGTCCGACGGGTTCCAGCCCGGCGACGAGATCGAGCTCGACCTGTCGTCGCTCGTGTTCAGCAGCGAGGACCCCGCGAAGGCCGGCACCGTCTCGGTCAGCGCGGACGGCAAGGAGCTCGCGTCGGCCGCCATCGACCCGACGATCATCGACACGAACGACGAGCAGGGTCGCGCGACCCTGACCGTCACGGTCCCCGACATCGAGGCGCCGGCTGCACGCGCTGCCGCCCGCACCGCCGGGTCCGTTTCGCTCGCCGCCGTGGCGGAGCCGGTCGCCACGACCGACGCACCGCTCGTGGTCTCCCTGCCGGGTGATCAGACCGTCACCCTCGCCGTGACGATCCCGGTCGCCGCGGCGGTCGACCCCACCGATCCGACGGACCCGACCGACCCCACGAACCCGACGGACCCGGCCGACCCGACCCCGGGCACCGGTGGCGGGGTCACCCCCGGCCCCGGTGCGGGAACCGGTGACGACGCCGGCATCGGCGGCGTCGGCGGGACCGACGACGACCCGCGCGCCGGTGGCGACCTCGCCTACACGGGTGCGGACCTGACCGCTCCGGCGATCGCGGCCGGCCTGCTCCTGCTCGCCGGGACCACAGCACTCGTGGTCCTCCGCCGCAACCGTGCACGACGTGCTGCGATGGTCCTGACGGACTGACCCCGCGCCTCCCGAGCGCACACCGCAACGGGCCGTCTCACCATGGTGAGGCGGCCCGTTCGCGTCGGTCAGGAGGCCCGGGGCGCGTCCGGCGCACGCGTCGCGCGAGCCGGCCGCCACGGTTGCTGTCCCATCCCGGTCGAACACTGCGGATCCGCGGATCCACGCGGTACTCTCGGGGTTGTCGCACCGCGACGCGTCGTGCCGGGTCGCTTTCAGCAAGTCGGCGGTGGTTCCGTTCGACAAGACTCCGCGACGCGGGCGTCCTCCGCCTCCAGGGAAACGGCGGAGGGCGCCCACCCCTTCTGCGTCGGTGGGTCGTGTCGGCGACTCAGCTCAGCGGAACAGCTGCTCGGCGATGTACGACCCCTTGCGCGGTGCCGGCGGCACGGCGAACACCGCGGAGCCGATGTGCGAGACGTACTCGTTCAGCCGGTCCGAGGCACCGAGCTTCCGCTGCAACCGCGTGAAGTGGTCCGGGTCGTTCACGTAGGCGATGAACAGCAGCCCGGCGTCGAGCTGGCCGTACTCGTTGAGCCCGTCGGTGTAGTTGTACGGCCGGCGCAGGATCTTCACGCCGCCGTTCGCCTCGTGTGCGGCGAGGGCGATGTGCGACGTCGCGTCGATCTTCGTCGCACCGTCGTCGTCCTTCGCGTGGAAGTCCGGGGTGGTGTGTTCCTGTCCGCCGGAGAGCGGTGCCCCCTGGATCTTCGTCCGCCCGAACACCCGCTGCTGGTCGCTGACGACGTCGGCGTCCCAGGTCTCGATGTTCATCCGGATCTTCCGCACCACCTGGTAGCTGCCCCCGGCCATCCACCCGGCGTCGCGGTCGAGCCAGACGAACCGGTCGTGGTCGGCGTCGGTCGTGATGTTCCGGGTGCCGTCCTTGAACCCCATCAGGTTGCGGGGCGTGCTCTGGTCCGGCCCGGCCGATGCCCGACCGAAGCCGAGCACGGTCCAGCGGACGGTCGCGGTGCCGCGGGCCATCCGCGCCAGGTCGCGCACCGCGTGGTACGCCACCTGGGGGTCGTCCGCGCAGGCCTGCAGCGACAGGTCGCCGCCGGTCAGGCCCCGCTGCAGGTTGTCGCTCGGCAGCGTCGGGATGTCGGCGAGCGACGCCGGACGCCGGTCGGCCAGCCCGAAGCGCTCGTCGAAGACGCCCGGGCCGAGCCCCACCGTGACGGTCAGGGACGCCGGACCGAGGTCGAGCGCCTCGCCCGTGTCGGCACCGACCCCGTTGCCGTGGGCGGGTTCGACGCTGCCGACGGTCTTGCCGGCCTGCAGCTGGGCGATCGCGGCCGACCAGCGGGCCAGGAGCACCTGCAGCTCGGTCGTCACGGTCGTCGACAGGTCGAACGTCATGTAGACGCAGTGCCGCTGCGGGGTGGTGCGGATCCCGCCCTGTGGCTGCCGTGCCGCGGTGGCGTAGAACGGCTGGCTCGTGGACAGGTCGATCGACTCGTCGCCGTTCGTCGCCGCCGTGAACGGGTTCACCCCGGTCGCCGCGGTGGCGCCGCCGATGCCCGCGGCTGCGCCGACCCCGGCACCGGCCACGGCCAGGCCGGCGCCGAACAGTCCGCGGCGCGAGACGTTCGCCCGGGGTGCCTCGTCCGCCCGGGGTCCTTCGTCCAGCTCGGTCACGCGGTCGCGACCTTCTCGGCCAGGCGGGACAGCGGGTCCTGCAGCGCCTGGATCTGCTGCGAGATCGTGTTCGCGTCGGACTTCTTGGTGGCGGCGTCCCAGCTGGCGAAGCCGCCCAGGTCGTCGGCGTCGCGGTAGCCGTCCATCAGCGTGTTCGTGGCGTCGAACTCCTTGGCGATCTGCTTCGTCAGGGTCGGGTCGAGCTTGGTCAGCCCCGGCTTGAGGTACGCGAAGGCCTGGCGGGCACCCTCGACGTTGGCGGCGAGGTCGACCAGGTCGATGTGGCTGTACGCCTCTTCCTCGCCGGTGATCTTGTTCGACTGCACCTCTTCGAGCAGCCCGGCGGCGCCGTTGGCCAGGTCCTCCGGCTTGTAGTCGAGCGTCGGCACGAGCTTCGCGAGCAGCTGGACGTCCTCGGTCAGGTGCGCGGCGGTCTGCTTCGTCGACGCGGTGATCTTCCCCGCCTGGAACAGGTCCTTCTCGACGGCGTGGAACCCGCTCCAGCCGACGGCCGGGTCGAGGTTCGAAGCGCGCATGTCGATCAGGTAGTCGAGGTTGCCCGCGTTGTCGGTGGCCTTGAAGCCCTTCTTGACGAAGCCGTCGACGTCACTCTCGACGTGCTCGTAGAACGGTCGGGCGTTCGCGTAGCCGGTCTTCGCCGCGTCGAGGTCGCCGGCGTCGATGTGCTTCTGCAGCTGCTCGACCGCGGCGACCATGTCGGTCACCTGGCCGTCGACGTAGGTCGCGTAGCCCTTCGTCCCGTCACGGAGCAGCGTCGAGGCGCTGCTGTTCGCGGTGGACGCGGCCTTGCCGGTGACGGTGAAGTCCGTCAGCTCGGTCTCGGCACCGGGGCAGTACACCTGGTACTTCCCGCCGGTCAGCGTGGCGGTGAACCGGACGGGGTCGAGGCCGGGTGCCAGGTTCTCCTTCTCGCCGAGGATCCGCTGGTCCTGCAGCAGCTCGACCTCGGTGATCGCGGTCGACGACTCGTTCTTCACCGTGAAGGTGACGGGGCCCGCGGGGACCTTCGTCGCGGACACCGCGCAGGCGTCCTGCCCGTCGTTGGTGAGCGTGACGGTGACGCGGGAGACCTTCGCGTCGGTGCCGGAGCCGCCGGTCTCGGCGGACCCGCCGGAGCATCCGGAGAGTGCGAGGGCGGTGACGACGCCGAGGGCGCCCAGGGTGATCAGGGGTCGGACGGGCTTACCGAAGGACATGGTCGGTGCTCCTTGCAGGGTCCGCGGCCGGAGGGCCACGAGCGGGGACGGGTTCGGGGGTGCGGGTCGTGGGGAGCCGCCGACGACGGCGGTCACGCAGCGCCAGCAGCGCCTGTGCGGCGGCCGCGGTGCCGAGGGCGATCGGCAGCCAGGCCTTCCAGAGCAGCAGGTCGGCTGACCGGGCGTCGGCCGCGGCCACCGAGGCGGCCGACCGCTCGACGCGGGCGTCGGGGACGGACCAGACGGTGCGGTCCAGGGTCGTGGTGCGTGCGGACGGGAGGCCCCCACCGCTCAGCGTCAGCACGTCGCGTTCGTCGCGGGTGGCGTCCAGGACCCCACCCCGGACCGTCCACAGGGTCACGGTGTCGCGGACGGCCCAGCGGGCCGCGAACGGGCCGGGGTTCGTCGACGGGGAGACCCCGACGGGCAGTCGGCCGAACAGTGTGACGAGGTCGTCGAGGGTCAGCCTCGACGGACGGTCAGCACCACTCCCCTGCGCACCGGTTCCGTCCTGCACGACGCGCCACCGGTCGGCGGCCACGCCCGCGCGGGTGACGCGGCGGTGGGCCGACGTCGGCAGGGCGAGTCGGGCCTCCTGGCCGGTTCCGGTGCCGGCCACACGGAGGACGCCGGACGCACCGTCGACGCTGGCCGAGACGGAGCTGGCGTCGCCGCTGACCGCGGTGGTGCGGGGCAGGTCGACACCGCCGGTCGGCACGGCGATCGCGAGCGCCGCTGCCGCCACGGCGAGGGTGCCGGCGACGACGGCGCGCACCCGGGGCACACGGTCCGGCGACGGACGCCAGGCGCGCGGCCACAGGGTCAGGGCCAGTACCGGGACGACGTAGAGGACCCAGCCGAGCACCTCGATGACCCGTGGGTCCGGCGGGATGCCGAGCACGCCGGTGACCAGGGCGCCCTGCACGGAACCGTTCGGGGCGAGCCACGACAGGTCGACGGTGCGCTGCTGGCCGATGACGATCCAGCCGGCCTCGTGCGCGCGGCGGAGGACGGTCAGCACCAGGCCGCCGGCGACGAAGACCAGGAAGACCCCGGTGCCGGTGAAGAACCGCGACAGGTTGAGGCGGACGCCACCGGTGTAGATGCCGAAGCCGACGACGACCGCGGCGGCGATGCCGATCACGGCGCCGAGCGCGGCGAGGCCGGTGTCCGACGACGCCTGGAACGTGGCGAGGAGGAACACCGAGGTCTCGAAGCCCTCCTTCAGGACGGCGAGGAACGCCATGCCGGCGAGCGCCCAGGCGGTGCCGCGGCCGAGCGCGGCGGTCGCACTCGCTTCGAGGTCGGCGGTCAGGGTGCGCGCGTGCGTGCGCATCCAGACGATCATGCCCGTGACGAAGACGACGGCGACGATGCCGATGACCGCCTCCATGCCCTCCTGCTGCGCCTGCGGCAGCGCCTGCTCGACGGCCTGCAGCCCGAAGCCGACGGCGATGCTGAGCAGCACCGCGAGCCCGACGCCCGACCACATCGGGGCGAGCGGGACGCGGTTGCGACGCAGGAACGCGGCGATGATGCCGACGATGAGCGTGGCTTCGAGGCCTTCACGGAGACCGATGACGAGAGTGGCGAGCATGACGAAGGTGAGGCTAACCTAACCGCCGAACGGCCCGCCAGTCGTGCGACGTGATGTTTGATGGTTCTCATGAACCTGCTGTCCGTCGACGGCCTGGCGTCGGTCACGAACGTGCTCGACCTCGCCGGGGTCTTCGCGTCCGCCCTGCTCGGCGGCTCCATCGCCCGCGCGATGGACTTCGACCTGTTCGGGTTCCTGGTCGTCGGGTTCGTCTCCGGACTCGGTGGCGGGATGCTCCGCGACACCCTGCTGCAGAACGGGCCGCCCGTCGCACTGGTCGACCCGCTGTACGTGCCGGTCGCCGTCGCCGGGGCGCTCATCGCGTTCCTCGTGTCGTTCTCCGAGATCACCTGGGACCGCCTGTTCACCGTGCTCGACGCCGCCGTGATCGGGTTCTGGGCGGTCGTCGGCGTGCAGCGGACCTACGACGCCGGCCTCGACTGGCCCGCCGCGATCATCATGGGGACCATCACGGCGGTCGGTGGCGGGGCCATGCGCGACCTGCTGCTGCGACGGGTGCCGGCGGTCTTCGGCGGGAACGCGCTGTACGCCACCGTGGCCGTCGCCGCGTCGGCCACGATGGTGATCGCCTCGGCCCTCGGGTCGCCCTCGATCGGCATCCTGCTCGCGATCACCCTGTCGCTCGGGCTCCGCTGGGGCGCGGTCCGCCGCGGCTGGGGCCTGCCGAACGGTCGTGACTGGCAGCCGAAGTCGACCCTGGGTTCGCTGCTCCGGCGCGGTCGGAGCCTGCGACCGGACGCGCTCCGACTGCTCCGTCGACCGGGGCGTCGGACCGGTGCCGGCAGCGTCCGGGAAGATCATGAGGACTGAGGGGCTGTCATCCGCGGCTCCGCGACGGTACGATCAGTACCGCCGGGTATCGTCCTGGTGGTTCTGCCGGTGCGATCCCGGTGAACGCTGTCCGCACAGCACCGACGCGACCCGAACGCGGCGGTTCCGAGCAGACGTGGGGATGGGGGCTTCGCTGATGCCGCGCGGGATCAGACGCGCGGCGCGGCAGGTCTCCTCCACGATGCTCTCCCCGACGACCACCAGCACAGGTCGGAGCACCAACCGATGAGCGACGACGCTTCCCCCGCCCAGCGCATCCCGCGCGCCGAGGTCCGAGAACGCCTGCTCGCCGCCGGTGCGGCCGTCTTCGCCGAACAGGGGGTCCACGGCGCCCGGCTCGACGAGGTCGCTGCGCGCGCCGGGTTCAGCAAGGGTGCGGTCTACTCGAACTTCTCGTCGAAGGAAGACCTGCTCGGACAGGTCATGCAGCGGTCCACCAACGTGGTGCTCGGCTCCCTGCGGCAACTCGTGCACGCCGACATCGACTCCGTCGACGTCGGGAACGTCCTGCGCGTCGCGTTCGGTCAGAACGACCAGAGCGAACAGTTCGCGCTGCTGTCGACGTTCCGCGGGTACGCCGTCCGGCACCCGGAGTTCCTGCCCGAGTTCATCCGGCAGCGCCGGGTGCTGCAGGACGGCGTGCTCGAACTGGTGCGGCTGTGGCTCGGTGGCCACCCCGAGGTCGACGTGGGCATGACGCCGGAGGAGCTCGCGAACGTGCTCATCGCGGCGAACGTCGGCCTGGTGTTCGACGCGCCGGCGCTGCCGGGGGTCAACCCGGGCGAGCTGGTCGCGACCCTGCTCGAGGCGGTCATCCGCCGGCGTTGACGCTGCCGCGGCCCGCGGGCGGGCGTGGCGGTCGGGCGCGGCGGTCGGGGCGCGGCGGTCGGGGCTTCGCACCGTGCGAGGTTCGCGACCCCGTGCCCGCTCGACCGCCCCGTGCACGCCTACAGCCCCGCACCGAGCCACGAACCACGCACCACCCGACCAACCCCGCACCGTGCAACATCCGCCGGGCCATCGCCCAACGGAGCCCGCACCGTGCGAGGTTCGCGACCCCGTGCCCGCTCGACCGCCCCGTGCACGCCCACAGTCCCGCACCGAGCCACCAACCACGCACCACCCGACCAACCCCGCAGCGCCCGACGAACCCCGCACCGTGCAACATCCGCCGAGCCATCGCCCAACGGAGCCCGCACCGTGCGAGGTTCGCGACCCCGTGCCCGCTCGACCGCCCCGTGCACGCCTACAGCCCCGCACCGAGCCACGAACCACGCACCACCCGACCAACCCCGCACCGTGCAACATCCGCCGGGCCATCGCCCAACGGAGCCCGCACCGTGCGAGGTTCGCGACCCCGTGCCCGCTCGACCGCCCCGTGCACGCCCACAGTCCCGCACCGAGCCACCAACCACGCACCACCCGACCAACCCCGCAGCGCCCGACGAACCCCGCACCGTGCAACATCCGCCGAGCCATCGCCCAACGGAGCCCGCACCGTGCGAGGTTCGCGACCCCGTGCCCGCTCGACCGCCCCGTGCACGCCTACAGCCCCGCACCGAGCCACCAACCACGCACCACCCGACGAACCCCGCAGCGCCCGACGAACCCCGCACCGTGCGAGGCTCGCACCACGCGCCCGCGCCGGCGTCAGGCCGAGCGACGATCCCGACGGCGGGGCTTCGGCCCGTCGTGGGACCAGGCGGACGACGGCAACAGGCTCGGTGGCAGCAGCCGCGACCGCACGACGCGCACGCTCGGCACCGACTCGTCCAGGGCGACACGGGCCTGTCGGACGTGGCTGCCCAGCGCCGCACCGTCCGCCGATGCGGCCCCGTCGGCGGCGAAGCGCTCACGGTCGACCGCGTCGACGGCGGCCTCCAGGTGCGGCACGACCGACGCGGGCAGTCCGGGCCGCAGGCGTCCGAGCACGGCTCGGGCAGTCCGGGCCACGGCGGCGGCGTCACCCGGCGGCGCGAGGCCCGGGGCGTACCCGTGGTCGGCGACGTCGTCGAGCAGTTCCCGCCACGCCTGCACGGCAGGTGACCGACCGGCGGCGATCGCCGACAGCCGGGAGCGGCGACGAACGGCACGCACGAAGCCCGGGGCGACCAGGACCGCGAGCACGAGCAACAGGCCCACCAGCAGACCGACGGGGCCACCGCCGCCGCCGGTGCTGGACGCACCCGCAGCACCCGGAACCGGGGACTCCGACGGAGTCGACGACGCCGCCTCTTCCGCCGGGGTGGTCTGCTCGGGCGCCGGCAGCGGGGTCTCCGGTGCCGCTGCCGTCGGCGAGGCCGAGGGTTCTTCGGACGGAGCGGCCTCGTCGGAGTCGGGCGTCGGCTCGAACGCGACCCAGCCGGCACCCTCGATGTACAGCTCGGGCCACGAGTGCAGCTGCCGGTTCGACACGGCGTACTCGCCGTCGGGCTGCGGCGACCCGGCCCGGTACCCCACCGCGATGCGCGAGGGGATGCCGAGCGTCCGGGCCATCACGGCCATCGCGGACGAGAAGTGCACGCAGTACCCGTCGCGGACGCGCAGGAACGTCGAGACGACGTCCATGCTGTCGCCGTCGTAGCCCTGCTCCACCGGAGCGGTCTCGGAGTACGTGAACAGGTCGCTGCGGAACCACTGCTCGAGCGCCCGTGCCCGGCCGTAGTCGTCGGTCGCGGCTGCGGCGACACGGGTGGCGGTGGACGAGATGTTCGCCGGCAGGTCGTCGGGCAGGGCGAGGTCGGTGCGGAGCTGCTCGCGGCTGGGCTCCCGGAAGCCACGGCCGTCGGAGCGCGCGAGCACCCCCGAGGCGGCGACCGCGTCGAGGTAGTCGTTGGCGAAGGTCGAGGCGCCGTACGCCTCGTACATCGCACCCCGGGCCGTCGCGGCGCCGGTCGACCGGACGGTGCTCGAGTTCCCCATCCAGCGCCACTGCGACAGGTCGAGGTTGGTGGACTGCGACTCGATCGAGACCGCACCTGACGGCACCGGCAGGTAGGTGCTCGACAGCCCGGTGATACGGACCGTCACGTCGCCGCGGCTCGCCAGGCGCGGGTTGACGCCTTCGGCCCACTGCTGTTCGTCGGCGGTGTCGGCTTCGGCCGCGTTCGTCACGGTCGGCACCCAGTCCCCCGTGCCGAACTCGTCCAGGTCGGCGAGCTTGAGGTACTCGGGCTGCCCGTCCGACGAGCGGTACCGGAAGACCTCGAGCTCGCTCGGCCGGCGCAGGTCGTTGCCGAGTTCGAGCAGCGTGCCGGGCCGTCCGGGCTGGATCGGGGACTGGATCGCACCGGTGACACCGGACAGCCAGCTGGCGTTGAGCGGCACGATCGTCGGCAGTCCGATGGCGACGACGAGCCCGATGGCACCGACGACGGCGGCGGGCAGTGCGCGCTGCACGGGGCGCACCGACAACCACAGCAGGGCGAGGAACGCCACCGACGTGGCGATGACGAGCGGGGTACCGGCGGGCTGGCCGGTGATGACGCCCGGCACGATCAGGATCACCAGGGCCGGCGCCGCGGCGAGCGACGGGATCCGCGCGATGGCGGCGAGGAACAGTGCGACCGCCGCCACCCACCCGATCGACGCCGTGACCACGAGCCGGATCGCGTCGGTCTGTGGCAGGGGTGCCGGGTTGAGGCGGATCGCGGCGAGCGTCTGCCCGAGGGCTCCGTCGGCGTCGAGCCACCCGAGCGGCTGGATGTCGTTGACCAGGGCGGCGGCGCACGAGCAGGCGATGACCGTGCCGACCAGGACGACGAAGCGGATGCCGGGCGTCTGCCGGCGCACCGCGAGCATCACCGCGACGAGCACGGCGACGACGACGACACCGGACACCCACCAGGCGATGCCCTGCACGAGCGGCCGGATGGCGAGGGCGGCGAGGAGCACGGGCACCGGCGCGAGGGCGACGACCCAGGCGCTCGGGACGTCACGCAGGTCGTCCCGCTCCAGGATCTCGCGCACGTCGGCGCGGCCACGCGCCGGGGAGGTCGCCCCGGTCACCGCGCTGCTCCGGACGGCGTCGCACCGGCGACCGGCACCACGAGGGTCCGCCAGCCACCGCGGTCGAGGATGCCCCGGACAGCAGGGTCCGGCGGCACGATGGTCGCCAGGATGCCGCGGCTCGAACCACTCGTCGCGCTGACGAGCTCGGCGGCTTCCTCCGCGGTGCAGGTACCGGTCACGACGGCGGTCATCCCGTGCACGTCGCGGCCGCGGACCTCGGGCAGGACGTCGGTCACCTGTCGCGCATCGGAGCGGAGCCGGACGTCGGCGAGCCCGACGAGCACGTCGGTGAGCCCGCCGACGTCGCCCGCGTGCCGGGTCGCGCCTTCGGGGCCGTCGAACACGAGCACGACGCGGGAGGTCCGGGCGGCGAGCGCGCGGGCGACACTGGCGGCCACCACCACGGCGTGCTCGAAGGCCTGGTCGCCGCCCAGATCGGAGAGCTCGGCGAGGTCTTCCCGACCGAGGCGCTGGTAGGACTCGCGCCGGACGTCGAGCGCGATCACGGCCTCGGGCGGCTGGGCCTGCGTGGTCTGGCGGACGTGGAGTTCCCCGCGGCGCGCACTCTGGGCCCAGTGCACCCGGCGGATCGGGTCACCCGGTCGGTACGGACGGAGTTCGCTGTCGTCGGCCGAACCGCCCTGTCCGACCCGGCCCTCGTCGGCGGAGACGGCACCGGCGAGCGCTCCGGCGTCGATCGCACCAAGCGGCGCCGAGGCCGGCACGACGACGATCTCTTCGGCCGCGACGACGGGACGGTCGATCCGGAGCAGGCCGAAGGGGTCCTCGACCCGGATCGTGACGGGCCCGACCAGCGAGCGGCCGCGGTGCATCGCGAGCGCTTCGACGTCGAGCACCGCCGGCGGCAGGCCAGGTCCGACCTCGGCGTAGGTCTCCGCCTCGGCCAGGCTGGCGAAGGCGTCCTCGAGCTGTTCGCGGACGAGCAGCGTCGCCCGCGGGCCGAACGGCAGGCTGGTGCCGCCCAGGGTGATGCGTTCGCGGTAGACCTCGCCCACCTGCACGATCGCCCGGGCGGTGCTGCGGCTGCCTCGCAGCGGGGTCGCGACCACGAACGCCATGACGATGCCGAGCACGACGAGCACGAGCAGTAGGAGCCCTGCCGTGACCGCGACGCTCGTGGAGCCGACCAGGCCGCCGCCGACCAGGCCGATGCCGACCGCGATGACCGTCCAGCCGCGGACCGTCGGACGCGGGAACGGGGTCCGGCGTGCCAACGAGAGCCCGCGGCGACCGAACCGGGCGGCCGTGGACCGCGCGGCACCGACGCGTCGCAGCAGCGACGGCGGTGCCGGTGGACGCGCCATCAGGAGCGGACGGGGGTGGCCGTGAACGGGATGGCGGTGTCCGAGACGATGCGGACGACGATCTCGCGCACGGTGTCCTCGCCGGTGCCGCCGAGCCCCCGGGCGACCGGCACGAGCCGGTGTGCGAGGACGATCGGGGCGAGCGCTGCGACGTCGTCGGGGGTGACGAACGGCCGGCCGGCCAGCGCAGCGTGCGCACGCGCGGCCTGCGCGAGGTGCAGCGTCGCACGGGGGCTCGCACCGAGCACCAGGTCGGGGTGCGTGCGCGTCGACCGGACGATCGCGATGATGTACGCCTCGACGTCGGGGGCGATGTGCACGTGGGCCACGGTCTCGATGATCTGCCGCAGGGTGGTGACGTCGACGATCGGCCGCAGGCGCGACAGCGGGTCGATGCCGCCGCGGTTCGCGAGCATCTGCCGTTCGGCGTCGACGCTCGGGTAGCCCATCGCGATGCGCGCCATGAAGCGGTCGCGCTGGGCTTCGGGCAACGGGTACGTGCCCTCCATGTCGATGGGGTTCTGCGTCGCGACGATCATGAACGGACGGTCCAGCTGCCGTGTCACGCCGTCGACGGTGACCTGCGACTCGGCCATCGCCTCGAGCAGGGCCGACTGGGTCTTCGGGCTGGTGCGGTTGATCTCGTCGCCGATGACGACGTTCGCGAACACCGGGCCGGGCGAGAACCGGAAGGTGCCGGACGACTGGTCGAAGATGTTCACGCCCGTGACGTCGGACGGCAGCATGTCGGAGGTGAACTGGATGCGGTTCACCGATCCGCCGACCGAGGCGCCGAGCGCCTTGGCGAGCACGGTCTTGCCGACCCCGGGGACGTCCTCGACGAGCAGGTGCCCCTCGGCGAGCATCACCGTCAGGGCGGTTCGGATGGCTTCCGTCTTGCCGTCGATCACCGTGGCGACGGAGGCCACGATGTCGTCGCCCACCGATCGCACGTGTTCGAGCGGGAAGGCGGGGTCGGTCGGTTCCGGCACGCAGGGCTCCATCGTCACAGGACAGGTGTCGTGCATGCTACCCCGGCCCGGTGACAGCACCCGGCACGGGTGCACCGACTGGTCGTTCCGCGCACCGGTGGCCGATCCGCGCAGGGTGCGGCCGGGAGGCACGGCGCACCACGAGCGGATCCGTCACCCGGTGTGCGGAACGGTTCACGGGCCTCCAGGCGGTGTGCGGGTCTGCCGCCGGACGGTCAGGCCCGGTGCGGCAGTGCCGCGTCCGCGGCGCGCAGCACGCGCGCGGCGACCGCGACGCCGTCTTCGCGCCCGAGCTCGGTGTCCTCGTGCTCGATGTTCACCCACATGTCCGGGTCGATCGCGCGCAGGGCCTCGAGGAACGTCGTCCAGTACGCCTCGTCGTGGCCCTTGCCGAGCGCGACGAAGTCCCACGCCGACGGCTTCGGCCACTCGTTCGCCCACTCGTCGCCGCCCAGGTTCGTGCGTGGCTCGTCGGTCGACAACCGGCGGAACGAGTTGTCGAGCACGCCGTTGATCGCCGCGTGCGGGTTGATCCGGACGTCCTTCGCGGCGGCGTGGAACACCAGCGGGCCGAGGTCGCGGGCGACCGCCACCGGGTCCATCTGCTGCCAGAACAGGTGCGAGGCGTCGAGCTCGACCCCCACGTTCGTCAGCCCGCCGCGTTCGACGAGCTCGCGGATCGTCGCCGGGTTGAACACCAGGTTCTGCGGGTGCAGCTCGAGCGCGACCTTCACGCCGTGCTCCCGGGCCAGGGCGTCGATCTCCTGCCAGAACGGCACCGCGACGCTCCACTGGTGTTCGAGGACGTCGAGCGCGGCCGAGTTCCACGCGTTCACGATCCAGTTCGGCCGCGTCCCGCCGGGCTCCCCCGCCGGCAGGCCGGACATCGTGACGACGCGGTCCTGTCCGAGGCGGGCGGCGAGGCGGATGCTGCGCCGGACGTCCTCGGCGTGCGCGGGACCGATCGCGGGGTCGGGGTGCAGCGGGTTGCCGTTGCAGTTGAGGCCGGCGATCGAGACACCCGTCCCCGCGAACTGCGCGAGGAAGGCGTCACGGGCTGCGTCGTCGACCAGGATCGCGTCGAGGTCGGGCACGTGCACCGGGGGCAGGAAGCCGCCGGTGTTCAGCTCGATGCCGGTCAGGCCGTTGGCCGCGATGACCCGGAGTGCGTCGGCGAGCGGTCGGTCGTGCAGGATCGCGTTGTAGAGACCGAGCTTCATGCGCGGACACCCTCCGTGGTCGGGACGACGGCGTCGGCCACGTCGACGGACGCACCCCCGGCCGCGGCGGACCGTGCCACAGCGTCGAGGACCTCCATGTTGTGCACGCCGTCGTCGAACGTGGCGTTCGCGGGCAGGGCGTCGGGTACGTCGCCGGACAGCCCGGCGACCTCGTCGAGGAACGCCCGCGCCTGGTACTCGAACATCTGGTTCTGCCCCCAACCGACGCCCGGGGCGTCCATCGCCATGCCGCCCGCGACGTAGGGGTGGTCCGGGCCGAGCACGACCTGGCGGTACCCGCCCGTGCGCGAGCCGTCGGACTGCAGCGCGAGGCCGATCTCGGAGGCGCGCTCCTGGTCCCACCGGGCGGCCCCGCGCTCGCAGAACACCTCGATGACGAGGCCGTTCGGGTGCCCGGCCGCGACACGGGAGGCCTCGAGCGACCCGACGACCGTGCCGTCACCGAAGCGTGCACTGAACGTGGCGTAGTCGTCGTTCCCGACGGCCGCGGTCGCACCGGTGAGCGGGACCGCCTGCCCCCGCAGGGCGTGTCCGGCGGCCACGGGTCGCTCGGTGATCGACGTGGTGAACGTCCCACCGTTGACGCTCCGGACCGGTCCGGCGAGGAACTCGGCGACGTAGGACAGGTGGGAGCCGACGTCGGCGAGCGCCCCGGACCCGGGCTCCCCGGCGAAGCGCCACGAGAACGGAACGTCGGGCGAGGCGCCGTAGTCGGTCCAGTACCGGCCCGAGACGTGCAGGACCCGGCCGAGCGTGCCGTCCTCGACGAGCTCCTTGATGGCCGCGAGCCCGGGAGCGCGACGGTAGGTGAACCCGATCCGCCCGAGGACTCCGCGCTGCTCGGCCTCGGCAGCGGCGGACGCCATGGCGCGGGCGTCGTCGAGCGAGTCGGACAGCGGCTTCTCGCACAGCACGTGCTTGCCGGCGGCGAGCAGCCCCTCGACGATCTCGCGGTGCAGCGTGTTCGCGACGACGACGCTCACCACGTCGATGTCGTCCGCTGCCGCGATGGCCCGCCAGTCGGTGTCGTGCCGCTCGTAGCCGAAGCGCCGTGCGGCCTCGGCGGCGAGGGGCTCGTACACGTCGCCGACCGAGACGAGCCGGACCGGCGGCAGTGTCGAGGTGAAGAGGGAGGGTGCGTTCCGCCACGCAGCCATGTGGGCCTTGCCCGCCATGCCCGCGCCGATGACGGCGACGCCGATGCTGTCGCTCATGTTCTCTCCTTCGAGAAGGTCGCTGGATCCGATTCTGGAACGTTCCAGAACGTCTCGGTAGACTGTAGCCGCACCAGCCCATGTCCTGTCAAGCACCGTGCCGGAAAGGCTCAGCGTGACCCCTCGCCCGCCGACGATCATCGACGTCGCCGCACGCGCGGGCGTCTCGAAGTCCCTGGTGTCGATGGTGCTGCGCGACGACCCCGGGGTCTCCCCCGCCCGCCGCTCCGCGGTGCTCGCCGCCGTCGCGGAGCTCGGCTACCGCCCGAACCGCGCCGCCGCGATCCTCGCCGGCACCCGGACCCGCACCATCGGCGTCATCGTCGACGACTTCCGGAACCCCTGGTACGTCCCGATGCTCGACGGCATCCGCGAGGCCCTCGCCCCGCACGGGCTCCGCCTCACCCTCGCCGACACCCGCGCCAACGCCCACCTCGGTTCCTCGCCCTTCGACGACCTGGTCTCCCTGCGGGTCGACGGCGTGGTGCTCGCCGCCGAGGGCTTCCCCGACGTCGTCGTCCCCGCGGACACCCCGGTCGTGGTCGCCGGTGCGCGTGAGGACGTCCCCGGCGGACTCGACGTGGTCGCCTCCGACGAAGCCGCCGGCGGACGGCTGGCAGCGGATCACCTGATCGGGCTGGGTCACCGCCGCATCGTCCACGTCACCGGCTCGGGAGGCCCGGCTGCGCTCCGCCGGGACGCCACCGTCGCGCAGCTGGTCGCGTCGGGCATCGAGCCGCTGGTCTCCGGCTCCGGCCCCACTTCGGAAGCCACCGGCTACGAGGGCACGCGGCTCGCACTCCGGGAGCACCCCGACCTGACCGCGGTGTTCGCCGCGAACGACGTCATGGCGATGGGTGCGATCGCCGCCGTGCAGGAAGCCGGACTCCGCGTGCCGCAGGACGTCTCGGTGATCGGCAACGACGAGACCCCGCTCGCCGCGTCACCCCTGCTGCGCCTGACGACGGTCGACCCGCACAACGACGAGGTCGGGCGCCTGGCGGCTGCGCGGTTGGTGGAGCGGATCGGCGCGGCTGCGGGAGCCCCGGCGGGTCCCATCCGGACGCTCGTGCCACCGACGCTCGTGGTGCGGTCGACGACGGGGCCGCCGCGCGCCTGATCGCGCTCGAGCCGCGGAACCTGGTTCCGGCGGGGTCGACCGCCGTGCGAGGCGCCCGGGAACGACGAAACCCCGGTCCGATCGGACCGGGGTTTCGTCGTGCTGTTCGTACAGTGGGGTAGTTAACGTATAGCCAAAGATCGACGTACTTGCGCGGAAGTAGGAGGTCTCGCCATGTGCTTGTGGCACAGGCACTACTGCACGTTTGGCACAGCTCACTGCGCACGGCGTCACCCAGACGGGCGCATCGGATCCAGGGGAGCGGTCGGCCGCCATCACAGAAAACCTCGCCAGGGCAGTGCTCTCCTGCCGCTGGTCGAACGTGACATGACCGGTTCGGTCCAGGACTGCCCGAGTGCGGGCCCAGAACGGAGTCTGGCTCGCGGTAGCCTGCCCTTCCCGGAACCGACACCGCGATGGCAGGGGCGCTTTCCGAATACTGATTGGCTACCGAGGCATTCGCGGTGACGCAGTGGGTATCGTAAGGCGAGGATCCCGCAAGGCGTGAGGTTCTCTTGGATGGCGTTCCTTTCTTGGTGAAGCCCAGAGCGTTGGCTTCGGCCATCAACCGACGGCGCTCTTGGTCGGCACGTCGATACGCCTCGTTCACGCGCGCTGTGCGTCGGAGCAACGCGCGGGCCTCTTCGAGGGTGCGCGGGGCCGGATCGGTTGCGTCGCGTGTTGCCGTGCGGACCTCCAGATTCGGTGGTGGCGACCACTCCGAGCGCATGGGGATGGCGGCATGCTCCACGCCGTGTGACCGCTTCGGTGTTGGGTCGCTGGTCCGCCCAATGGCAGTCAGTTGCGGACCCGAAACACCGTCTTCACAAACGCCGTTTGAGTCAGCGTGGGATACCTGGCCAAAGCGGTGCTCTCCGCGTCGGACTAAAGCACGGCTCTTGGTTCAGCTGCCTGCGCTCCTCGGGGCAGATCGAAGGCCTGCGCAGAGGCCGTTTCGGTACAGCCTTGGCTAGCCGTGCAACTTGGGAAGCGGGATCCGGCGACGAGACGGCGGCTTGGACGAGAGCCTTTGTGTTGATTCGCCTCTCACGCTGACGGAGCCGTCGCGGGTAATGCTTCCGCCAGGTCATGAGGCTCAACTGCCAGCCACTCGTTCAGGATGCGCGCTGTCGTCGTGCAGAGGTCGTCAAGCTCGTCGAGACGGTGCGGTGTCGACTTCACGCCGAGCGCCCAGCCCTCCTTGTCGGTGTAGCCCTTGACGAGCCAGCGCTCGTCCTTGAGATGCTTTTCCGCGACATCGAGCTTGTTGTCGCGCGGCGCGTTCGGCTTCGCCTTACGGTCGTCGTCGGAGCGGCGGGGCGCGGGGTGGAGGCTGACGGTCAGTTCCTTGAGACGGTCGTCCGTCAGCACCTCCCGGCGCAGGGTCGCGAGGTGCTGAGCCCAGATCGGGGCCGTAGTTCCACCGTCGTCGGGGAAGTCGACGTCTACTGGTTTGGTACGGATCTCGATCCCGAGGCTGTACTCGAGACGCAGTTTTCCGGGATCGGTAGGCATGCCCTGACCGGTGACCTGAATCTGACCGCGGATCGTCCGTCCGGAGGTGAGCTTCGGTGAGTGGAACTCAATCGACGGGTTCCCGTTGCCGTTTCGCCGCACGTGCACCTTCCATCCGGGATCGGTGAGGAGGCGGCCGAAGTTGGTGTCCCTCAGTACTCGTTCGACTCGTCTCTTCGTCAGTGGCATGGCGTCGACGTCGGCGTTGGTGAGCCGCGAGTCCCTGAACGAGCCGAGGACGTCAGCCCATGCCAGGACGTGCAGGTCGGTGAACTCCGAGGCGTCGGTTACCTCCGGGAGGACCACAACTAGATGACCGCCGCCGTGCTCATTGAGCGCCTGCAGCTCCTTGTCGACCTGCTCCGCAGTTAGCTCGTGGTCAAACTTTGACTCGATACCCACAATCGTCGAACGGTTGCCGTTGGTGAAGGTCAAGAGGAGGTCGATGTCCCCGATACCTTCGCACCTCACCGACACGAACTCGCCGAGGCCCGCGTCGCTCACGTCGAGCGTCTCCTCAAGGAGCGCGGTGAACGCCACCGGATCGTGTCGGATCTCCGCTGCGAACGCCCGGTTCGCCATCGTCTCAGTCGTGTACACGACACTCATCGTCGTTCCCCCCTCGTTGTCGACAGGAGCGATGTCCCCCGCCCCCGCTGCCACAACCCCGTGACGACTACAGTCAAGCAGATCGACAGGTCCACGGCGATCGAGCAGGCGTCTTGACTGCTTGGCACAGCTACTGGCGGGGACGTCGAGCGCTGGGCCCTCGACTGCGCGCTGTCTGGGATCCTCCGCCGAATCGGCCACGCCGAACCGAATGCGGGTGGAGATGAGCAGCCCGCCCGGATCCTCCGCTGGCGAATGACGGGCACTCCAGAGCAGACAACTGCGATCCTCGCGACTCTCAGCGAGATCGCGGCCGTCATCGATGCAGGACCAACGCCAATCGACTAGATCAGACGACCATCACTGAACCTCGCCGATCTCCTCACCCCGTCCGCCTGGGAACGGATCTGCGAGGCCGCAGGCCATCATGCCGGCCTCGACCGGACACTTCTGCACGCCCGTCGATACGTGCACCAGCGAGCTTGCGGGACGCACACAAGCACGATGCCTGAACCGCTGCGCATCGGACGCAGCCGCGGAGACGCGGCAGAGTGCGCCGCGTTCAGGATCGGCATGACCAGCGAGATGCGTTCGTCAATCGATCGATTAATCCGGGTAGGCCTCCGCCACTGTTGAGTCCCCGAGCCCGTCACGTGGACGCCGACCACGGCAGTCGACCTGTAGTCACCCGGGCGGCACCTCGACGACATTGACCGCGACCGGCTGCATCTGCTCATCGCTGGCGGCGTCACCACCATGCGTGCTCTCACTCAAGAGGTCGGCCGCACCGCGAACCACATCGTCCGGTCCTTGGAAGAGCATCCGCCGAGTGTGCACAGAACCGTCGCCGCCATCAATTGGACCGCGACGCTCCCGCCTGCGAGGTCGCACCTCGTTCTCGCCGCACGAGGAACCGACGTCGATCTCGCCCCCGACACGTCCCAAGTCAGACCGAAAGCGGACACATGACCCACGCACCAAACCCAACGAGGCTCCACCTGCTTCTCGGCTGGGACGGCGTGATCACCCCCGCCGGCAAACCGTCCCAGAGTCATCGACGCCGACACGACCGACGCGCACGGACGCCCGGTGATCGTCCGATGGGATCCACTGATCACCGCCGATCTGCGATCCCTGGTCGACGAGTTCCCAATCCGACTGTTCTGGCTCACCGCGAACGGGTACCTCGTACCCGAACGCTGGGCGCCGATCGTGGGTCTGCCTGGATACAGGTCCAGCGGCACTGCCACCGACATACCTGGCGGGTTCGGGTATCCGCCGCCAGCTCCCCATGGGTGGTCTTGGTGGAAAGCGAAAGCGGCGATGCTGCATCTCACCGAAGCGGACCGAGTGATATGGGTCGATGGACACATCAGCGCGGAGATCGCGGAAGACGCCCGGACGCGAAGCCCAGGAGGGAGACTCGTCTGCCTCGCGCCAAAGGATGCGGTGGGGATGTCGGTGCACGACCTCGCGCTGATCCGGTACTGGGCGGAAGGATACGCTGACACACCAGGCCAACTCATTGGCTTGCCGGCCCCGAAGACCGACGACTCGTTCTGGTGGCTGACGCGGGAGCAGGTAAAGGCAATACGGTCGACTGCTCGCGCCGACGTTGAGCAGGCGACCGTCCGTACCTGGACGGCTCACATGGAGTCTTGTTTCGGCGCCGCCGAGGTCGCGGACCTTCTACATGCTCGATCGACCGACGTCGAAGCTGCGGTAGCTGCCGGCGATATCTATGTGGAGAATTGAGACGGCCGCGAGCTGTATCTGGCGTGGCAGTTCGATCTTCGACACCCACTCCCCTCGCTCAGCGCCGTCTTGGCTGCTCGAATTCACGGGCTCATGGGTCCAACGCTTCAGGCGCGGATGCCCCCAAACTCACCCTCCTGCGCAACGGTGAACGGGTGTCTCCCAAGCAGTGGCTCACCGCAGGCATGCCGGCCAGCGCACTGGTGGGCCTGCTCGCCGCTCGGTCATATTCCTAGCGCAAGGCGGACCGCTCGAACGGGAAGTTCTGCTCCGAGGAAGTCCGGGCCGCAGCGGCCCGGACAACCGAAGCGCGGTCAGAAGTCGCGATCCTCCGCCGACGACGCTCGGCTGGTAGATCCAGCGCAGCATGCCTTGCGGGCGAGGGTACGAGTGGGGTAGACAGGTCAGTGCGTAGCCGATGCGCGTCAGACGCTACGGGGAAATAGAAGCGTGGGGGCGGAATTGGGGAGGGGATGCAAGATTGCGTCTCTCGCGTCGGTACAAGAGGGCCACGAATGACGCATCTTTGGCGCGCTACGAAAACTTAGGCAAGCTTCGCTGGTTCATCAGATAGAAACAAAATTGCGCTTGACTTGCTCGTTGGAAATCCGGTAGGAATGATGACATGACGAACATTCAAATTTTCTCCACCGACACCGACGACGGCGTTGTTTCGGTCGTTTCAAAAACTGGCACCGGCGAGCACCGACTCATTGAACAGATTCGCGTAGGAAACGCGCCGCGTGGTGGCGTCAAATTTCTGAAGAACGGTCGCGGATTTGTGTGCAACACGAGCCAGAACACGCTCTCGGAGATCGACGCGGTCGCACTTCGGGAGGCACGTCGAATCGAGGTCGGCTTTGGCCCGCGGGGGCTGGCGATCTACCCCGGCGACCACCATGCGCTGGTGAGCAACTCCGGTTCTGACACCCTTTCCATTGTCGACCTGGACCTCAACGTGCAGGTGGCTGAGATCCCGATGGGACGTGATCCCCGACACATGGCGATCTCGCCCGACGGGCGCTTCGCCTACGTCTGCGTCTGGGGCGACGGGTTCGTCAGCAAGCTCGACGTCAGCGGGCTTGCGCATGGAGACATCGCGTCGGTCCGGGAAGTTGGCCGGATCGACATCGACCAGACGGCGCACCCTTACAGCCTCAACTTCGATTCAGCGGGGAAGCAGGTGTTCGTCGCGAACACGCAGGCCACCTACGGCACCGTCATCGACGTCGAGACGGACACGTCCGAAAAGATCGAGTTCGGTGAGATCGGCGGACGCGCGGTCGCGTTCACCCCAGACGGCAAGCTCGCGCTCTTCACGCTTGAGGCGGTCAACCGCGTCTACGTCGTGGACGTGACCTCGCACGAGGTGCTTCGATACATCCCGGTCGGACCCGGCCCGCGAGGCCTCACCGTCGACGCGAAGGACGACACGATCTACGTGACAAACTTCAAGCGCGGCACGACCTTCGCGACGGCAGGGCCCGACTTCGCCGCCAACAGCCTCACCGCGGTCGACCTCAAATCTGCCCCGCTGACGCGTCAGGAAGGCGAGTTCACCTATGAAGAGGTGATGGTCGGCTACGGCCCGTGCAGTGTCGTCACCTTCGACCTCGACACGCTTTCCCCCGAGGACCGGTCACGCCGCCTCGAGGACATCCACGCGTAGTACTAATCCACCGTCCCGCCGCCCCGGGCTCACAGCCCGGGGCGGCACCACGAGATCAGAAGCGACACCGTTGGTCACCCTGAAGTTCGAACGACTGCACCCCTGGGCTCTGACGCCCGAAAAGCCGCGACTCGACGTGCGCGCCTTGCGAGAGGAGCGCGACCTGTATGCCGAGCACTTCAAGCACAAGCGCATTGCGAGGCTCGAAGCGGACTGTCCTCCCTATCGGATGGGCTTCGAACTCGGGTGGGAGGTGCGATCACCGGTCTCCATCCGGATGCGGCCTCTCGACGACGCAGACCTCGGGCTCCAAGACGGAGAGGACATCGGCAGTGTCGGCCGTCGGTATGGGCGCACCGAAGCGTGGGACCGCGACGGCGGCTGGGTGACGACGTCCGGCGGCTCTTGGATGCAGATGTACGACTATCGGACGGCC
The DNA here is from genome assembly GCF_000349565.1 of Curtobacterium flaccumfaciens UCD-AKU. Classification (GTDB taxonomy): domain Bacteria; phylum Actinomycetota; class Actinomycetes; order Actinomycetales; family Microbacteriaceae; genus Curtobacterium; species Curtobacterium poinsettiae. Next base: position 56,974 of record NZ_KB714631.1, on the reverse strand, counting down.
GGAGGCTGGGAGGCCATGTTCCTTCCGAACGGCCAGGGAACGATCGAGTGGCACCTCGGCTGGACAGTCGATGTCCCGAAGGGCTATTTTCTCGCGACCCTGCCCGTCGGGGCAACGGGAATCGAAGTTCCCCTCGGGGTGGTCAGCGATCGCGCCAACCAGAGCATGCTTCAGAACGGCTTCAGCCTCGCCTTCGCACCCACCACGGACGTCACCATACGCCGTGGCACGCCGGTGGCGCGGCTCGTCCTGCTCCACGCAGATTCCCTCCAAGCATCGGCAGCCTAGCCATGCGATCCGATCTCCTAGTGCGGGCTGTCCGTGCTCCCGGAGTGGCACCTCTACTCGGAGCTGCTGCGATGGCGCGAATCGCGGCCGCCGCAACTCCGCTTGCGCTACTGGTGGCCCTGGCTCAGCCATACGGGTTCGCGACGGCTGCCATCGTAGATGGTGTCTACACGATCCTGCTGGCGGTGCTCGGGCCCTTCCGTGGCCGCCTCGTCGACCGTTTCGGGGCGCGGCGCGCGCTTGTGCCGATGGCAGCGATCGCGTCGGTGGCTTTAGGGCTCGTCGCCGTTTCGGTCACCGTCGTCCTTCCGTGGCAGCTCACGCTGGTGTTCGTGGTACTCGCCGGAGCGGCGGCACCTCCGATCAGCGCAGCGCTTCGCGTGGAGTGGTCAGAAGTGGTCGGCGGCGACGCCGACTTGACGCGTGTCGCGCACTCGCTCGACTCGCTGCTCGAGGAGAGTGCGTTCGTCGTCGGCCCCCTCTTGGCGGGCTTGGGCCTAGCGACGATGGGCGGAGCCGCGTCCTATTCGGTCGCGGCCGGCCTCACCATCGCGTCGACGATCGTGTACTTGTTGCTGTACGTCATCCGCTCTCGTCGCGCTGCCCCTATGTCGACCGAGCAGGCTGCATCGACTGACGAGTCGCCGACCAGCGAACTCCGTGGTCCGGTTATTCGCATCCTTGGGGCTTTGTCGTCCGTGTCCGTCCTCCGGATCCTGGCACCGCTTGCCGCGATGGGATTCGTCTTCGGAGGTATCGATGTTTATGCGCCCGCATACGCGACGCACCTCGGAGCCGTCGGACTGTCCGGCGTCATCCTCGCGATGGTGAGCGTTGGCGGTGTCATCGGAGGCGTCTGGTACTCGATGGCGTCGTGGGACAAACCGCTTTGGCACAAGTACATCGCGCTCACCTTCGGCTTCGGAATGCCTATCCTCGGGCTCGTGCTCGCCAGCAACGTTTGGGTGATGTGCATCCTCCTCGCACTGGCAGGCCTGGCCGTGACGCCCTTATACATCAACGCGTACCTCCTCGTCGACTCCGACGTGCCACGACCAATACGGCACGAAGCGAACCTCTGGCTCGGCGCGAGCACGGATCTCGCCAACGGCGCATCCGCGATCCTCGTTGGGCTGTTGGTCAGTAACGCGCTCTGGTTCGAAGCGCGCGCGTCTATCAGCGCGCTAGCACTCGTATGCCTGACGCTCCTCACCCTGCTGTTCGCGAAGAGTGGGGCGACAGTATCCCGACGTCCCGATCGGCGCACACCAGTAGCAGGTAGGTCCGATGCCTGAGTCGCTCTCAACGATCGAGGTTCGACGCCTTGCGATCGGAGCCGCCGGGCTTAATGACGCCACGCGCTCCTTCGCTACCGCCATCGCGAGGCTCCGGATCCTGCAGCTCGACGCCATCAAGGTGACGGCGCGCGCTCACGAGCTGGCTCTGTGCGCCCGAGTCCCCGGGACGACGGCAGACGACGTCAGCAGTTGGCTTTGGAGTCAGGCGCAGCCAGTAGCTTTTGAGTACTGGGCGCATGCAGCATCGCTCGTTCCGATCGAGGACTGGCCACTCTGGTCCTACCGACGAGACTCGATCAAAGCCGCTCAGCTCGACTGGGCTCCCGTTCCGGAACTCCGAGCCCGGATCCTCGACCAATTGGAAGCGGAGGGCCCGCAAGGAACCCGCCAGCTTCGCAGGGGCGAGGCTCCTAGCGCCGGCTGGGGATGGGGACCACTCAAAGAAGCGGTCGAGCACATGGTGTGGACCGGCGAAATCATCTGCGCCCGACGGGCCGGCTGGGAAAGGGTCTTCGACCTCCCCACGCGAGTTCTGCCACAACGTCTCCTGGACCGGAAGCTGGACCCGGGAGAAGGGCGACGGACGCTCGTTCAGAACGCACTTTCCGCGCTCGGTGTCGCAACGACGAAAGACGTGGCCGACTACCTCAGGATGCCGGAGAACGAGGCGGCCGCCACACTCTCGGAGCTTGCGACCGAGCAATGCGTTGTCGACGGATGGGCGGACACCGCATGGATCGCGCCCGACGCGTTCGCTTCGGCAGCCCAACCCCTTACGCGCCCTATTGCATTGAGTCCATTCGATAATTTGATATGGCACCGTCCGCGCGTGCAGCGCCTGTTCGGCTTTGCCCAGACCTTTGAGGCGTACAAGCCCGCCGCCAAACGGAAATACGGCTACTACGCTTGCCCGATCCTAGCCGAGGACCAATTGATCGCGCGGGTAGATGCGAAAATCGAGGATAGGACATTAGTCGTCAAGAATCTCGTAATGGAAACGGGCCGAGAGTCCGCACACGATGACGCGATCGAAGCAGCTATCTCATCGCTCGCCGAGTCCGTAGGGGCAGCGGGAGTCCTTTATGCCGCTACCGTTGGGCGTCCTGTCGGAAGCCGAACTGAAGCGATGCGGTCGATGTGATGACGTTCGACAGCTACGTCTACGTTCCCTGCTCAATCCTCATGGGCCTACCGCTACGCTTCGACGCGACCGAGTCCTTCATAGCCTCACGTGAAGACGAAGCCATGGCGATCGCGTCGGGACTCCTAGTCGCGGGACGGTCACCGCTCCTGATGATGCAGAACTCCGGTTTTGCAAACGCCCTCAACACTCTCGGTTCCCTGGTCATCGCCTACGGCCTTCCCCTGCCAATGCTCGTCACGCTTCGAGGGGGTCCGGACGACCCCAATCCGACGCAGCAGCCAGTTGGTCAGGCGACCCCGGACATCTTCCGGGCGTTTGGGCTCAGTGCTCACGCGCTGGATCAAGGCTCTGTCCTCGCGCAGGCCGAGGCTCTCAGCGCGAAATATCGCCACCAGCAGGATCCTCTCGTCATGACGTATAGGCCGCCGAATGCTTGAGACCAGCCAGGTGCTCGCAGCCCTTCGAAGCGCCGAACCGCGTGCGGTCCTCGTCGCGCAGCTCGGGAATACGTCTGGGCTCCTGGCTCTGGTGAGTCCCAATCAGCGCAACTTTTATCTCCTCGGCGCGATGGGGAATGTCATCCCCTTCGCGCTCGGTATCGCTGCTGGCGTAGCAGGTCCCGTCATCGCCATCGAGGGCGACGGCGGCGCCTTGATGGGACTGGGCTCCCTCGCCACCGCAGCGCGATACGCCCCGGAGAATCTCAGAGTCATCATTCTCGACAATGAGGTGTACGACTCGACCGGCGGTCAGCCATCCGCTACGGCCAGCGGCGTCAATCTCGCTGGGATCGCAGCGAGCTGCGGATCCATGCCTGTCGCGACGTTCGACGAAGGGCCAGCGGACGCCCTCGTCGAATTCACACTCTTACCGGGATTTAGGGTCGCCGTGGCGAAGACCAAACGATCTTGCGGCCTTCCACCGTCAGGGGCGCTGGATCCACACGAGATTGTCGCTGGTGTCAAGAACGCGATCCGGTCGGACGAGTCCGCGACGTACCCTTCGAAGCTGCGAGGATGAACCCATGGGTGGCCTGCATCACGTCGAGCTTTGGACTGACGATCGAGTGGCGGATGTACAGCATTGGGACTGGCTCCTCACGACGCTCGGCTGGTCACGCGGTGACACATGGGACCGTGGATGCTCATGGACGTGGGGGTGCACCTACCTCGTCCTGACAACTGCTCCAGCAGTCAAGCGAGGCCACCACGATCGTCGCCGGGCTGGGCTGAACCACCTCGCGTTTCACCTTGACTCTGATTCAGAGCTGAGACAACTGGTCGCTAATGCGAGGGGCAACGGATGGATGATGCTCTACGAGGATCGCTATCCAGGGCTCAACGACAACGGGTCGCTCACTGCCTACCTCACCACTGAGACCGGATGGAAGGTGGAGCTAGTCGTCGGCGAAAGCACGACAACCGACCGACAGGTGGGCGCATAGCTGCGGCACTTCGGTGGCAACAGTCACGCTGTTCAGCGTTACTAGTCACAGGCCACCGGCACGCAAGCAGGGCCGCACGGAAGCTGGCCCGGCTCCGAAACTGTCATCGGGCACCGACCGGACTGTGCAACTGTCCCACGAGCTGCCGGGTGCCCGTCGCGCCACGGACGGGGAGGGGCGCCTGACCAGAGAGCGCGCGAAGTCAGCGAGACAGCGAACGGCGCTGCCACGAACCACTGATTGTCCTCCGGTCGTTTCACTCAGTCCCCTGCGCGCCGACCCCAACGACGACGCGGCCACCAAGCACTTCGGACTGTCACTCGCAAAAGCTTTCTCCCCCGCCAGACAGATGGTCTCACCCGGTTTTATCGCGGAGCGACAAGTTGCCTAACAATCGGCGACGACTCTTTGCTTGGCCGGCCCCGATTCTTCAGGACTAGCGACGACACTTTGCGGCGCCGTGCACGCCAGCGCCACATACGGGGTCGAATCTAGCAGCACGATGCACGCCCGAGTGGCTAACCTCCGCAGATCTACTCATTAAGCGACAGAATCACCATCTGAACGACAAGCCAATCACTTGAGCGATGAGTGATGAGCGCCGAGCGCTCGCGCCATGCGACAACTCCTAACGGCGCCTCCTTCCCTGCCGATAACAATTGTCATGACACAAGGACTTCCGGTGGCCCCCTCGAACCGCCTACCCCGCTGGCAATTTCGCACCCGCATGGTCTTTGGACTCTCGGCGACCGTGGCCGCGATGATCGCCCTCGTGTTCGGTGCCTATCCGATCTACGAGCCCGCACAGGACGCGGCCGCATCCGGTGGATCGCTCTTACTTGCCTATGCCACGATCGCGTTTGCCCGCTACGAGAAGAACAGTTGGTTTTTTGTGCAAGTCGGCATCATCGTGGTCACACTTGCTCTATGGTTTCTGCAGTACACATTCGGGGCCGCGTGGGTCCCGGCAGTCCAAGTGAGCCTTGCGATGATCTCTTTTGCGATTCCCGCTGTCTTCTCTTGGAAGACCACTCCGATTTGGGCAAACGCTGACTGGTGATGGGATGATGACCGACCGGACGAAACCGCGGAGCACGTCATTGCCCCAACCCCTCTTCAACTTCTCACACGTTCACCAGAGCGATATTCCGACAGCCATGCTTCCCAAGCTCGTCCTGAGTCCGCCGACGCCCTCACACGCAGCCACGCGTTCAGCAGCCTACTCGAATCCATAAATCCCGACGCCCCGCTAAAAGTTGCAGCAACGCACTCTTCCTGGTGGCGTCGTGTGCCGACCGCCGCCGAGCTATCGGCAAGCGTCCTCGACGGCGGCGCCGACATTGTCTTGACCCATAAAGCACCGGTGGGCGCTTCGAGACGTGTTGACGCGACCCTCGCGCGCCGCCCTATTCGCCGTCATCTCGTCGAAGATGTTCCCCGCGTGGCATCGCCTCGTCGGTGGCCGCACTATGTGCGACCTCCGCTTCGGCAACACGTCCACCTGGAACACGTTCCCGCTCTCGAGCATCTCCGCTGCCGAGCGCGAACGGATCATCACGGCAGGGCAAGCGGGCGATGAACGATTCGGCCCGGTGGATGCCGTCGGCTTCGGATTCCCCTGGTCCAAGCACGGAGGCCGCCTCGGCAGCCTCTCGCAGGATGTGTCCGGGATCTTGCGCGTCGGTCAGCAACTCGTATGCGACCGGTCGGCGCTTCCGTCGGCTCACGATTCCTCCGTCGCTGGGTCGGCTCCAAGCGCAATACTTGCACGTGAGACGCCGACGGTTCGCGCCTCGTCGACAGAGATATAGGGGTGCAGGAGCTTCACCGAGCACTGCCCCGGGAGGAGCTTGAATATGACGAAGATGGACGTTGAATGGGCCGCCGCGGAGCTTGATGCCTTCTTGAGCGTCACCTCACAGGTGGTTCCACGCAGCACGGGTGGCGTTGCCTACTTCGGAACCGTCATGTCCGGTTCGCAGTCTGAAGCAGATCAGCGCAGCCACGTCGTCGAGCAAATCCTTGACCGAGCGACGCCGGGGTGGGCGTCGGATCGGCCAGAAGCGGATAAGAAATACACCTGGCTGCGAGCCAAGGTCGCTCGTGGGAAGGCGGCGCTAGAGCGCGCCGAAGAGATTGCTGAGAAGCTCGGCGATTCGGCGCCGGAGTTGGACGCGGGCAAGCTGCACGCTTGGGCGTGGGAGAACGGCGCTTCCTATTGGCGCACTGGTCATTACCATCAAGCGGTGATGCAGGCGGCGATCCGCGTGAACTCGGAAACCCAGGCGAAAGTGGGACGTCGGGATGTGTCCGAAACGGCTCTTTTCAACGAGGCTTTTTCGCTTGATGACCCAAAGCCCGACAGGAGCCGGCTCCGACTGACGAAGGACGACGGTGGCGACACCTACCGCAACTTGCATCGAGGAGCCCGATCCTTCGCAGAGGGCCTCTACGCTGCCATCCGCAACCCGGGAATGCACCAGGCACATGATGTGGACGACGAGCATCTCGCACTTGAACAACTAGCCGCGTTCAGCATCCTGGCGCGGTGGGTCGACGAAGCGGCAGTGCTGACCGCCTAGACGACAGCCCCTCCGGAGCCGTCGAGCCAGTCCAGTCCGCGAGGCGCGTTGCCGAGCCGAACCCACACAGCCCGTCAGATGACGCCTGCCGCTTCTGCGGGCTGCTGCGCGGTTGGTCTCGGCGCGATGAGCAGGGACCAACTACACTCGGCATACTGCGGCGACACAGAATGCACGGCCCTCGCTGACTCTCGGCGCATTCGCCGTGCATCGTCGGTGTGGGCTGAGATCCGTGCGGTGTAAGAGCCGTCCGCTGCCACTGCAGACGACAGGATGGTCACTATGAGTGGAAAGTCAGCGAAGGCCAAGCGGAAGTCCGTGGTGGAGACAGCTGAGCAGCGGCGTGAGTTGGACGCGGTGATGCTCCGCGACGACGTGTCCTGGTGGACCTCGTTGGTGACATCGGCGGTCGGCACGGACTGGGAACCGACGGTCGGGCTGTCGATCCTCCCGCAGGTTGCGCGCGTCCTTCATGAGGGACTGAACCAGCTGAAACGCGTTGACCCTGAAGCCGTCGACCGCGTCACGGCGGGATGGGATGTCGACATCGCCACAGCTCGACACACGGTGAAGCTCCTCGATGACGACAAGAAGTCTGTCGACTCCGTCCTGGACCAGTTCGCATCGATCGCCGCCGAGCACACCGCGGCGTTCTCGTCGCTGAACGACTTCGCGTTGCTGGAAGGCGACGGACGTGCGCTCGCTTCCACCCGGTTGGCGTCCTATCAGGCGGCGGCGAGCCTCAACGATCGGTGGGCCGCTGACGAGGACTCACGGTCGTTCAATCTGGGGCAGACAATGGGGCAGCGCACCGTGGAGCTTCAACGCGCCTTCGGCATGGGGGATCCCGTTGTTCGTCAGGTCACGCTGCCAACGGTTGCTGCGCCTCGCCTCGTCGACACGACAGCTGTCCTCTTCGACGCGACGTCCTATGGAGACTTTGGCACCCCGTCCGTGAAGGACCTTCTGCTGATGGTGGAGTGCTCGGTGAACGCGGCATTGTGGGTGTTCGCCCCTACTGCCACCACGCACCGGTCAAGCCTCTTCCGCGTCCGGTTCGTCGTGGCCACGCACGCACTGAGCGCGCTCACGCAGATCCTCGAGCGTTTCGAGGCGGACGCCGGCGCAACTGCCCAGCAGCCGGTGGAAGCAGTCCTGCAGTCTGAGCAGGCCACCCGAGTCCTCCAGATGCGTGCCTTGCGTAACCGGTCTATGCACTACGGCGTCCCGAAGACGCTGACGGGACTCTCCGCTAGCAAACCCGCATACGGGCTCGTGGAAGCCACGACATCGGGTGCAGCGAAGTATGCAGAGGTCGAGACAGACGTTGTAGAGCTGCTGACGAAACTCTCGGACGCACTTCGCGCCTGGCGACGCGCCTGAACTGGAGCGTGCCCTCATGCGGCCCTGTGGGTGTAAGCCCCGCCCGGGATGGCTGCGACAGGCCATCTCAGCGATTGCGCACGAGCCACCTCGACGACGTCCCTGAGCAACTCAGGTTCGACATAGAATCCGCTGATGCTGCTCGATTCCGGTTCAATCAACGAGGTCGTTGAGCGCGCTGTAAACGCGATGCTCGCTATCAGCCCCAACGACGCGATGTTCGTTCGGTCGAGGTGGCCAAGCCCAGCCTGCGATGTCTCGGCAATCGTGATAAGTCAACTTCTGCTTGGTCGCGAAGATCACTCGTGGCGCGTCGTGACTGCAGAGTCAGACACTCGGCCAGCCGCCCACACCTGGTTGGAGCGCCGCAACGACTCGGGCCAAGTCGAGTTCTCCATCGACGTCACCCTCCATCAGTTCGCCTGGATCACCGACGAGCCGTTCTACGGCGCGGGCGAAAGCCCTGCCCGACAGCACTTCACCAGAATCACCCACGACTACCCCGCATCGAGCGTTCCGTGGATCGGCACGGAGGATCAGGTGCACCTGACCACCCTCCGACAGGTCCGAGCCCTGATTGCCTGACTTCCACGCGATCAGCATTACCTTACTAACGATGACGCGAACCGAACCGATCGGGCCGGAACGATCCTCGGGTGAGGACAACGGTCTTTAGGCGCGGTGTCGTCCGGGCCACTTCGGCGGTGTCCGCGTGAGGTCCTGGCCACTGCGGGCGGCGAATGATGCAAGAGGCGCGCCATTAGCTAAAGAGGTGGCGTCTCGGGTTCCCACAGCTAGTGGCCGCTTTCAGCGACACCGTCATGGTGCCTGAGCCCTTGTGCTTTCCTTCTGCAACGACGTGGTCGGCGCCGTGATCTGCCCTCCAGTGAAGAGTGTCGTTCTGGAGGGTGTACGTCTTGAATTGAACCCGTGCGTGATGGGCGTCGTCACGGGTCCACCAGACGTTTTCAATACTGTCGAGAACGTACACGCGATTGTTGACGTGTTTGCAGTCGATGGCATCAATGCTGGGCATGTCAGGTAGACGATCGGGCGCACTCGGCGGGACGGAGTACAACATCAAGTTCGCGGCTATACCCCCGATGCGAGGAATCTTCTCATACAATGCGCCGACAAGATCGGTCGGGTTGTTCTGTTCGAGGATGTGAGCGGCACCCCGATTGCGGACTTCAAATTCTTGCCTCACCTCGTCGATACCGTTTGATCCAATGAACACCAGGTGCGTTGGCTGTTCGGATCGGAGTCGCGCTCTCGTAGAGGCGTAGTTTTGCCCCGAGAGGAACAACAGGCGCGCACGCATCCCGGCCAAGTGTGCAATTCGCTCGACTGCTTCGTACAGGTCGGTTCCGTCTGCCCAGTGCACGCGGTCCGCAGCGAATACTACGTCGACGCGTTGCGAGCCTGACCCGGGAGCCCGAGCGCGAATGCCCGGGTCGGCGTCGAGGGCCGCGAGGAGGGCTCGGGTGGAGTCGAACCAGTCCGCTGTGAGCCAGGCGTCCGTCGTGAAACGCTTCTGGCCGTCCGATTCCAGCCGCAGCGTCAGCGTGGCTTTCGCAGCGAATCGCGGATGCGTCATCTCGCCGTCTGCGAGCCTCTCGTCGGCGCTTCGGAACACGGCTGCCAGCACGAGCTGCTTCGTTGTGACATTGCTGGGGTCGCCGGCTCCGGCACGGAGTGTGTCGGTGATGAGGGTGGGCATGTTCAGTAGCCGAGCCCATGCCTCTCGCGACAGGTTTGCCGGCACGTCGGGAATGCCGACATCCAGCGCCGCTCTGAGGCGCTCGACTCCGGGTCCCCGCTGTGGCAAGGCGAGATGACCAGACGACGGTGTTGCGTACCGTTTGTTCTTCTTGATACCTTCACCGATTTCGTGGGCACGGGATCCAGCCGGCCAATCTCTCCCCCCGTCGAGACGTACCGTCTCCTGGATGAGCCGTCGAAGGTTTGTGGCGGAATCGCCGCTCACCGGCGGAGTGTGTACCCGACCGGGATGCGCAGATGCAGCAGCTCGTGCAACGGGAGAGTGTGCAGGAGCGACAGGATCTGTTCGCGAAGCTGCTCGTCGGCAGCGTCGTTGGGCGCCGCGGGGCGGGCCTGCGATGGCGCCTCAATGGACGGCGCACCGACCGGTGCGCTGATGTCCGACACTGGAATGTGGTTCTCTTCAGACCAGGAGAGCGCACGGTCGATGACGCGATGCCGCAGGTGCCGCTTCCACCGCCGGTTGGCCGGTTCGTTGGCGCCGAGCGCCGCGGCGAAACTTGCAGCCGGGTTTTCGGTCGACATCGTCGCCACGAGCGGACTCTGATCGCTTCGGTTCGACTCCGCGGCAGCAAAGTCCGCCATCCACTGGACGTGGTGCTCTTTAGAGAGGGTCGGCACGATGACTTGATCAGCGCTTACAGGGCCTTCCGCGCGTTCGGTGTTGCGAGTCAGTCGGTCGAAGGCGTAGCGAGCGTCCGGCGACCAATCTAGGATCGCGGACCACAAGTCGCGCCTCAAGGATTGCGGGCGGCCCCCTGCCGGCGGCGCGAGCGGAGTAGCGATTCGCACCGTGAAATCGCTAGGTCCTCGGTCGAGGCTGATCAATCCACGATCGACAGCTACGTCCAGGAGGTCGCGGAAAGACTTCAGGCCCGCATCCTTGATGGTGTGGGACCGGTCAAGTTGTCGCATCTTGGCACCAACGCCCGCTGCGGCCGTGCTGCGGCCGGAGCGCTCTAGCGCTCTTACAGCCGTGGTCAGTAGTTCCAGAGAGCGTTCAAGAGCCTCCCGCTGGGGAGCTGCGAGCAGCTCCCCAGCGGTGGCTAGAGAATGCGAGTCGCGAGGACTTTGGGGCCTGTCATTCGTCGCATGTTCAACACCTGCCACGGGGGCCTGTGAAACGTTCGTACGAACGTCATTGTGATGTTGTTTCGCCGAATTAGGCATCTCAAAGCTCCTCGCGTCCTAAGTACCGGCCTCGAATAACACGAGGCCACGCGAGCAACTGTCAAACACTCGACTGACCGCCATTTTCCCGAAGGAACACCTTGTGGTCCGTGCCGTGGCCTGCAACCCTGTCGACGAGATACAAGCCGTGCATCGGTGCGATCAGTTACCGCAGTCGTGCCCGGAGGCATGACTTCAGTTCCTCTCCTCCGTCATCCTAGCGGCGGCGCCGTGCACTTGTACAAGTGCCCGTGCCCCCGGTTCGGGTGACGGTCCCCAGTCTATCGGACCGGCTACTGCTGCGTCCACCACCTCTGATGCGTGCAGTGGGGTGCGCTCTGAGCTGGCGACGATGGCGTTCTTTGCAACCGAGCCCCGACATGCAGCGAGGCCAGCCGGCTATGCGGCGGCCGTCGACCGGGACGGCACCGCCGTGCACGAGCGATGCACTGTCAGCGGCGAGGAAGATGATCGAGTCAACGGCTTCCGCCGCCGTTCCGGGACGCCCGGCGAGTGCTGGGGATGCCGCGACCTCGCGCGTGCTCTCATGCGCGGCCGCCTTCCCAGATCCTGTCGAGGCTCGAGCGATTCCCGCAAGGATTCTCCAACCGGTGTTGTGCGCTCAGGTGCTCAGCCAGGCAGTTGCGGACGGGGAAGGTGCTTCCCGGATAGGTCGCTCGCGAGGAGGAGTTCCCCTTCCGGTAGCGGGATCGGATCGTCGCCGAAGTTGGTGATGCTCGTCCATCCACTGGGTCGTTGGAACGCGAGGACGAGGTCTCGTCCGGTGTCGATCCAGGTGCGGCTTTCCTCCGACTGCGGTTCTCGTCAAATCGCCAGGGCACGCGGGTGCAGGTTCGACGTGGATGCGAGTCGTCGTCTTCAGCTTCGACGGACACCGTCTGGAACCAGGACGGCTCGGGCAGGTGCGTTCCACCGTCGCCGAAGCCGAGCGACGGTCCGGTGCGATTGCACGGCAACGGAACGCTGCAGCCATCTCGGCCGACGTCGCAAACCTCATGAAGCCCGAGTTCTTCTCCTTGGTACAGCTACGCGGATCCGGGGAGGGCGAGAAGCAGCATGGTGGCCGCGGGCCATGGCTACTCGACTGAATCAAGTGGTTCTCGACTCGTCGACTCACTTGGCTGTACGTCGCCGGATTCGGGTGTGTCGAAAGTGATGTCGATGGTGATTGGCGACTTGGCGCCACGTTCGATGAGGTGGCGAAGACTGGCGCCGAACAGAATGATCGCCCGTGAGGCTGCGATGGCCATCCACGCTGCCGCAATGGTCACGGCAGCGACGAGGAGCGTCGCAGGACGCGCGGCGATCCCGGTGAGCACCGCTCGCCAGGGACTATCCGTGCTGGTGGCTGCGGACCGGAGGACGTGCAACGCGTCGGGGACGACGGGAATTGCGGCGATGGCGGCCACAACGATGCCGATTACTGCGAGACGGTTAGCCAGACGTGCGGTGCGGGCGTCGCTGCGGGCGCCGGAAACGGCGCTGAGGAGACTGAGGCTCTGCTCGATGGTTGCGCGCATGTCGGTTGCGCCCAGCTGGTTGAGGAGGTGCGTGTGCTGATCTCGGGCGGTGCCGTATCGCAATTCGGAACCGCGCATCTCCGCGAACAGTCTGACGGCGTGGCGGGATGCTCGTTCAACGGCGCGTGCTCGTGTTCGGAACCTCTTGATGGTTTGTTCGAGGTGCGCCAGCCGCATGTGGACAGATATGGCGTGTTCAATCAGGAGCACCGTGTTGAGATCATGGACCCCTGGTGCCCAGGGGCGGTAGCTGACGTGGAGCGACGAGCCGACGTTCGGTCGATCCGACGTACCGTCGGTGGACGCGAATTCTGGGCCGCCGTCGATACGCAGCCGTTCGCCGTCCATCGGTGATTTCCGCAACGCGAGCTGGTCCATGTCGGACACGTGCTGGACGCGCCAATCCTCGGAGTTATCGCAGCACGAACCGGGTGCGGTCATCACGACGGCGTACGTCAACCATTGTCCCGACGGTCTCGCCTTGGTGACGTCGAAGACGACTCCCGCGAGCAGGTCGAGGGTCTCCGAAATTGTCGTGGGCTCGTCGAACGTGATGGCGCGAAGCCGACGGCCCTGATCCTCAACGTCCGACCATTTCCCAGCAAGATATTCTTCCTTCGCGCGCAGGTACACATCGGGGATGAGGATGCTGGAGCCGATGGGGTGGGTGCTGTAGGAAAGGTCGATGGCGTCGCGCGTCGCGATCTCATCCTGCGCGTTGAGCGCGAGCGTGAGCTGCACGAGGCCGCGCGAGTGCAGCAGCAGGCGGGGTTCGAGAACGATCTCGTGACCGCCGAGTTCCGGTGTGAGGGTGAGGTAGATGTTCCGAAGGAAGAGCCGAACATACGGGTCGGCATCTTCCGGGTCCACACCGTAGAGTCGCGCATCGACCTGTCGCTCGATCGCGGAGACTTTAATGTTCTCGGCAAGAGCGTCGAAGCCTTGCTCGACGGCGGCTTCGAGTCCGCGGACGGTGTCGGCCCAGTCGCCGTGAAGCGACTCGTCCGCGCCGGGCGTCGTCGGCGTTGGGACGGGCTCATCGGTCTCCGCGCGGCGCGTGCGCACAATGCGCACAGAGGTCACGATCTCCCACAATCCACGCAGAACCGCTCGCGCGTACGCTCCGGCCATTGACGGATGCCGGAACACAAACCGGGTCCACGACGTCGTGCCTTCCGGACGCGGCAGGTCGTTGGTGAGGCGATTCAGCTGCTCTACTTGGCGTCCGAACGCCGCAATCGAGGGCGAGACTCGCACCGAGGACTCCGAGGGCCATCCTGCTGAAAGCGCAACTTCTTCGTCGAGCATTCGCTTCACTGCCGCGCCAAGTGCCACTCCCTCCGGTCCCCCGTCGAGAGGTACTCATCCAACCGGTCCGGCGTGAACACGGCTTCAACGTTCTCCGGCAGATCCTGCGCATGCGCCCACATCACGAACGGCGCAACGTTGTACATCAGCCGGTAGGCGTCGGCGGTCGTCGTCGGCTTCGCCTTCATGACCGCAGCACGCGCGAAATCGCCGCCCGCAACCGTCCAGTACTCAGACACGACCTGCGGACGGTAGTTCTCAATCGCCGCGGCGATCGCCGCCGGCGCCGGATCCTGATCAGTTCCCATGACACCAAAGAGCCTAGGCGTCACTCGAAGGGTGCGAGTTCTCACGACAGACGCAACGGCACCACACCCGCGAACGCGCCATGACGAGGCGAGGGTCAACCACGGTACGGTTGAGGCGCACACCGCCAGCACCACCCCTGCAGCCCCACAGACAGAGGCATCAAGCGGCATCAGGTTCAATCGCCGCAGCCCCGCGTCGATCGACGTCGGCGAGCGAAGAGGCTGAGAACAGAGGGGCAACATCGCCGTCACGCCGGGGATCCGGCCCACTCATTCGTGAACCCGATCCGCGGCGATTCGACAACTTGCCTACAGTGCGGAGACGGAGGGATTTGAACCCTCGGTCCCCTCAAAGGGGACTCCACCTTAGCAGGGTGGTGCACTCGGCCGGACTATGCGACGTCTCCAAGCACTCTCGCGAGCGCTCCGACCACCATACAGGAGGACCGCGCCAGTCTCGACCCGACGCACGCCCGCGCGTGGCTCGGGCCGGATAGCGCGGTCCCCCGAAGTGGGGACACATCGGGGTTGTCGGGGCGTACCCCACTGCATAGCATCGTCGGGACGCGGCAATCACGTTCCGGGGTTCGTCCCCGTCGTCGCGACACAGCACCCGACGTCGTTCTCCGCGCGGGCCCGGCGCGCCCGATCGCGTGGTGCCCGACGGGGAGCGACTTCCCCGGGGGCGCGGCCCACCACCGCGCCCCCGTTCCTGCGTTCGGGGGCAGGCAGCTACCGAGCCGAGACTCGTCCCCGCGGACAGTCCACTGGCATTGAAGGCCGCAAAGAGTCCGCCTGACCGAGACTCGGGGCCAGCGAGGGCCCGCCCCGCGCCTCAGTACCCGAACGCCTTGGAGCAGGTCTGCTGGTCGGCGGACTGGCCCTCGAGTCCGTCGATGGTCTCGGGCGTCGCCGAGGGGGTGCGGGGCGCAGCCGACGACGGTGCTGCCGGGGTCGCGGGCGTCGCCGGCTTCGGCGCAGCCTCCGGAGACGACGGTGCAGCGGTCGGCTGCGTCGGACCCGTCTGCGTCGGGTTCGTCTCGGACCCGATGCCCGTGCTGTCCGCCCCGAGCGAGAACGACTGGTCGGCCTTGATCTTCGCGAACAGCTGGTCGGCCAGGTACGTCGTCGGCTGGACCTTGCCGGCGTAGACCCCGGTGCCGCCCGTGGTGCCCGGGTACTGCACGAAGTTCACCTGCGCCAGCGGCAGGTCCCGCAGCGCCAGGCCCATCTGCACCATCGTCCCGATGTCGTTCAGACTCTGGGACAGCTGCATGTTCGACGCCGCCGCCCGGGCCAGCTTGTACAGGCGGGCGGGCGAACCGAGGGTGTCGTTCGACTTCACGGTGCGGAGCAGCGACGACAGGAACACCTGCTGGCTCGAGATCCGGGCGAGGTCCGACCCATCGCCCACGCTGTGCCGGGTGCGCAGGAACGCCAGGGCATCGTCACCCTGCAGCGTCGAGGTGCCGGCGGGCAGGTTCAGCCCCGTGTACGAGTCGGTGATCGGCTGGGCGACGCAGACCGGCACGCCGCCGATCGCGTTCGACATCTCGATGACGCCCTTGAACGACACCGCCGCCGAGTACTGGATGTCGAGCCCGGTCAGACCCGACACGGTCTGGGTGACGCAGTTCAGGCCGCCCTCGCCGAACGAGGTGTTGATCGGCTGCGCCGCCATCGCCGGGGCGGTGCCCGTGCCGTCGGTCTTCTTGCAGGCCGGGATCGGTGTGACGAGGTCACGCGGGATGCTCACCGCGGTGGCGTTGGTGTGGTCCGCCGAGACGTGCAGCAGGATGTTGACGTCGTTGAGGGTCGCGTCGCGCTCCCCGAACGCAGCGCTCTGGTCGGGGTCGTTGTCGGTGCCGACGACGAGCATGTTGAACCCGCCCTTGAAGGCGCTGAGGGGCTTGGGACCACCCTTCGCCTGCGGCGCGGGCTGGCCCTGGATCTCCACCCCGTCACCGAGGTCGTCCGTGACCTGCTTCGCCGCGATCGCCGTGACCGAGACCGAGCTCACGAGCGCCACCGCGACGACGGCGGAGACCGTCTTGGCCACGGTCGCGAGGGGGCTCGAGCGCCGGAGACGTCCGTGCCGTGCGATCCCGGACGCTCGGTTCAAGCGGTGGGATCGGTCGCGGACGTCGTTCACGGGCACTCCTGTCGTCGGTGGACACGCCGGGGACGGCAACCGGTCAAGGCTGCCACGACGTTTCCTGACGATCCGGTGCGAGGTGCACCGGCGATGCTCGGTGAACGGCATCGCGACCAGCGGATCCGCGGCGGTCGGCACGGACCTGAACGGATCCGCAGCCGACGCCGCGTCAGGCCGACACCACCACCCGGAAGCGGTCCGGCAGGGCGATCAGGGCGGTCGAGAGTTCGAGGAGTGCGGCGGCGCAGTCGTCGAGGGCATCGCGGGCGGCGGCGTCCACCGCTCGCTCCACGATCTCGACCCGTCGGCGCCGGTCGACCACGGCGTCGATCCCGTTCGCCAGGGCGACGTCATCGGTGAAGAACATGTCGAGCACGATGCGCTGCGACAGCAACCAGTCGCCGCTCACCGACGATCCGCGGCGCCGCAGGTACCAGGACCCGAGCTCGACGAAGGCACCGGCTTCGGTCCAGCACTCGCGGAGCCACGCCTTGTCGAACCGGTCCTGGTAGCCGACGGCGCTCGACGGAGGATCGGCGAGCATGGTCTGCGCGATCCGGAGGCGCTCGGTCATCTGGTCGACCGACCAGTGCGAGATCACGACCCCGACGTACCGCTGGACGGTCGCCAGCTGGAGCGATTCGAGGGTCACGAGGGCTTCGCGCACAGGCGTCCGCGACACCCGCATGTCCGATGCCAGGGTGTCGAGCCGCAGCCGCTGCCCACGGCGGTACTCGCCCCGCAGGACGTTGTCGAGCAGGCGCAGGAACACCGCGTCGCGCAGCAGGCTGCGGCGCAGGCCGTGGGGATCGAGGTCGCCGGCCGCGGCGCGCATCGGGGTGTGCTCCATCACCCCAGGGTCACGCACGGGCGAAGCCCCCGGGGAGCGGGCGGCCGCTGTCGTGGATGATCGTCGCCGGTGTCGGACTGTGGAGGAGTGCCATGCAGGCACAGTGACAGCGCTGCGGCGGCGGCGCTAAACACTCTGCATACAGAATGTCAGGCCGCCGCCACCGTGCTCACTTCCGGTCGGACTTCGCATCCCCGGTGAGCACCGAGAGCGGTTGGGTGACGTCCTCCAGCCCCTTCCGCGCGGCGTCGACCCCGAAGATCAGGGCCACCACGCCGCCACCGATCATCACCGCGGATCCGAGCAGGTACCCCCAGAACAGCGGCTCCCGCGACGACCCGTCCCCGATGAAGGCACCGTAGATGGCCGGGGCGACCGCACCGAAGATCTGCGCCAGGGCGAAGAAGTACGAGATGGCCTGCGACCGCAGCTCGAGCGGGAAGATCTCGCTGACCGTCAGGTACGCACTCGACGCACCGGCCGAGGCGAAGAAGAACGAGACGCACCAGAACGCGACCTGCACCGTGGCCGAGATTGCGTCGGCCCGGAACAGGAACGCCGACGTGGCGAGCACGAGCCCGGACACCAGGTACGTCAGGAAGATCATCTGGCGACGACCCCAGGTGTCGAAGAAGCGCCCGAGGATGATCGGCCCGAGCAGGTTGCCGATCGCGAACGGGAAGAAGTACACCGCCGTCTCCGCTGTCTTCAGGCCGAAGAAGTTCGTGAGCACGAGCGCGTAGGTGAAGAAGATCGCGTTGTACAGGAACGCCTGCGTGATCATCATCGTCGCGCCGACGAGCGTCCGCGTCGGGTACTGCTTCAGCAGCACGCGCGCGATGGTCAGGAACCCGACGCGGTCGGTCGGTGTGACGGTCATCGCCTTCGACTGGTCGACCTCGGGCAGCGGTTTGCCGGTCGCCTGCTCCACCGACGCCTCGATGCGGGAGACGGTGGCCTCGGCTTCTTCCTGACGTCCGTGCGTCATCAGCCACCGCGGACTCTCCGGGATGTGCCGGCGCAGGAAGATGATCGCGATGCCGAGCACCGGGCCGAGGAAGAACCCGATGCGCCAGCCGATGTCCTCGGCGAAGTACGACGTGTCGAGCAGGTAGATGTTCGCGAAGGCGCCGAGTGCCGCGCCACCCCAGTACGTGCCGTTGATGGCGATGTCGACGTGCCCGCGGTACTTCGCGGGGATGAGTTCGTCGATCGCGGAGTTGATCGCCGCGTACTCGCCACCGATGCCCAACCCCGCCACGAACCGGAAGGCCGCCAGGAACCAGAAGTCCTGCGCGAGGCCCGCGATGCCGGAACCGATCAGGTAGATGGCCAGCGTCAGGATGAACAGCTTGCGGCGGCCCAGCCGGTCGGACATCCGCCCGAACACCAGGGCGCCGACGACCTGCCCGACCAGGTAGATCGTGCCGAGCAACGTCACCTGTTGCGTCGACAGGTTCAGGTCGGCCTGGAACCCGGCGTTCGAGACGATCTGGATCTCGAGACCGTCGAGGATCCAGGACACGCCGAGTCCGACGACGACGCTCCAGTGGAACCGGGTCCACGGCAAGCGGTCCATCCTGGCGGGCACCAGGCTCTTGATGGTTGCGTTCGCGCTGCTCACGAAAGGGGACCGTACGCCGAGATCGCCGATGTGGTTCAGATGCGGTACGAGCAACCGGGGGCGGAGCCGGATCCCCCTACTTCGAATCCGGCTCCGTCGCCGGGATCTCAATGATCGCAAGTGCGATGGAAACCCACAAGCGGACGGACGGGAGGCCCGTGGCGGGGCCCGCCACGGGCCTCCCGTCCGACAAGGCGTAACGTCCAGAACGTGACCCGACCTGACATCCGCACGGTCGGCGAGCTCCGCACCTCTGGTCACGTCCAGAAGACGGTCCGCGCCGAGATCCGCGACAACCTGCTCACCGCCCTGCGCCAGGGTACCGATCCGTGGCCCGGCCTGCACGGCTTCGAGACCACCGTCATCCCCCAGCTCGAACGCGCCCTGATCGCCGGGCACGACGTCGTCCTGCTCGGCGAGCGCGGCCAGGGCAAGACCCGCCTGCTCCGCACCCTGCAGGGCCTGCTCGACGAGTGGACGCCGGTCATCACCGGCTCCGAGCTCGGCGAGCACCCGTACGAACCGATCACGACGGCGAGCATCCGACGTGCCGACGAGCTCGGTGACGCCCTGCCGATCAGCTGGCGGCACCGCGACGACCGCTACGTCGAGAAGCTCGCGACGCCGGACACGAGCGTCGCCGACCTGATCGGCGACGTCGACCCGATGAAGGTCGCCGAGGGTCGCAGCCTGGGCGACCCGGAGACCATCCACTTCGGGCTGGTCCCGCGCGGCCACCGCGGCATCGTCGCGATCAACGAACTGCCCGACCTGGCCGAACGCATCCAGGTCGCGATGCTCAACGTGATGGAGGAACGCGACGTCCAGATCCGCGGCTACGTGCTGCGGCTGCCGCTCGACGTGCTCGTCGTGGCGAGTGCGAACCCCGAGGACTACACGAACCGCGGCCGGATCATCACACCGCTGAAGGACCGCTTCGGCGCCGAGATCCGCACGCACTACCCGATCGAGCTCGACGACGAGATCGCCGTCATCCGGCAGGAGGCGCAGCTGACGGCCGAGGTGCCCGACGCGCTGATCGAGATCCTCGCCCGCTTCACCCGGGCGCTCCGTTCGTCGAGCGCCGTCGACCAGCGCAGCGGCGTGAGCGCCCGGTTCGCGATCGCGGGTGCCGAGACGGTGTCCGCCGCCGCCGTGCACCGCGCAGCACGCCAGGGCGAGGACGAGGCGGTCGCCCGCCCGATCGACCTCGAGACCGCGGTGGACGTCCTCGGCGGCAAGATCGAGTTCGAGAACGGCGAAGAGGACCGGGCCGACGAGGTCCTCGAGCACCTGCTCCGCACCGCGACCGCCGAGACCGTGCGCGCCCGGTTCAGGGGTCTCGACTTCGCGGTGCTCGTGGACGCGCTCGACGGCGGCACGATGGTGACCACGGGCGAGCAGGTCAGCGCCCGGGCGTTCCTCGAGGGGCTGCCGTCGATCGGCGAGTCCGACCTGTACGACCAGGTGTGCGACCGGATGGGTGCCACGAACGACGGCGAACGCGCCGGCGCGATCGAGCTCGCCCTCGAGGGCCTGTTCCTGGCCCGACGCATCAGCAAGGAGTCCGGCGGGGGCGAAGCCGTCTATGGCTAGGCAGAACCGACGCCTGACGCGCGACACCCGCTACGGGGCCTACACCGACGGGCCGGACCCGCTCGCGGCCCCGGTCGACCTGGCCGAGGCGCTCGACGCCATCGGGCAGGACGTGATGGGCGGCACGTCGCCCGAGCGTGCGATGCGGGAGTTCCTGCGACGTGGTGGCCGGACGCAGCGCGGCCTCGACGACCTGGCCCGCCGGGTGGCCGAGCGGCGCCGTGAACTGACGAGCCGGAACAACCTCGACGGCACCCTGCAGCAGGTCCGCGAACTGCTCGACCAGGCGCTCCGTGCCGAACGCGGCGAACTCGCCCGCAACGTCGACCTCGACGACGGCGACCGGGCGCTGGCCGAACTGCAGCTCGACAGCCTGTCGCCCTCCCCCGCCGCCGCGGTGCAGGAGCTCGGCGGCTACGGCTGGACGAGCCCCGAGGCCCGGCAGAAGTACGACGAGATCAAGGACCTGCTCGGCCGCGAGGTGCTCGACCAGCGCTTCGCCGGCATGAAGCAGGCGCTCGAGGGCGCCACCGACCAGGACCGGGCCGCGGTCAGCGCGATGATGCAGGACCTCAACGCCCTGCTCGAGGCGCACGCCCGCGGTGAGGACACCCAGCAGCAGTTCGACGACTTCATGGACCAGCACGGCGAGTACTTCCCGTCGGACCCCGCGAACGTCGACGAGCTGCTCGACGACCTGGCAGCCCGCGCGGCCGCAGCGCAGCGCATGCGGAACTCGATGACCCAGGAGCAGCGGGACGAACTCGACTCCCTCGCCCAGCAGGCCTTCGGCTCCCCCGACCTGATGGGGCAGCTGTCCCAGCTCGACGGGAACCTGCGGTCCCTGCGGCCCGGCGAGGACTGGGGCGGGTCGGAGCGCATGGACGGCGAGCAGGGCCTCGGGCTCGGCGACGGCACCGGGGTGTTCCAGGACATCGCGGACCTCGACGCGCTCGCCGACCAGCTCGCCCAGTCCGGCCCCGGCTCGGAACTCGACGACCTGGACCTCGACGCGCTGTCCCGGCAGCTGGGCGACGAAGCGGCGGTCGACGCGAAGACCCTGCAGCGGCTCGAACAGGCGCTCCGGAACTCGGGGGCGATGCGCCGCGGTGCCGACGGGCAGCTCCGGCTGACCCCGAAGGCGATGCGGCAGCTCGGCAAGAGCCTGCTCAAGGACGTCGCCCAGCGGATGTCCGGTCGCCAGGGCGCCAGGGACCTCCGTCGCTCGGGTGCCGCGGGTGAACCGTCAGGGGCGTCACGGCAGTGGGCGTTCGGCGACACCGAGCCGTGGGACATCCCCCGCACGATCACGAACGCCGTGGTGCGGACGGCGGCCAGCGGTCGGCAGGGAGCCGGCGTGCACCTGAGCATCGACGACGTCGAGGTGCAGGAGACCGAGGCCCGCACCCAGGCCTGCGTCGCGCTGCTCGTCGACACGTCGTTCTCGATGGCGATGGAGGACCGCTGGGTCCCGATGAAGCGCACGGCCCTGGCGCTCCACACCCTGGTGTCGACCCGGTTCCGCGGCGACGACCTGCAGCTCATCGCCTTCGGTCGCGAGGCCGAGGTGATGGACGTCGAACAGCTCGTCGGTCTCGACGCGATGTGGGACAAGGGCACGAACCTGCACCACGCCCTGCTGCTCGCCAACCGGCACTTCCGCAAGCACCCCACGGCCCAACCGGTGCTCCTCATCGTCACGGACGGCGAGCCGACCTCGCACCTCGAGCCGAACGGGCAGGTCTGGTTCGACTACCCGCCCGACCCGGTGACGATCGCGTTGACCGTCCGGGAGCTCGAGAACGCCGGACGCCTCGGCGCCCAGACGACGTTCTTCCGGCTCGGCGAGGACCCGGGGCTCGCCCGGTTCATCGACGCGATGGCGAAGCGGGTGGACGGCAGCGTCGTGGCGCCGGAGAACGACGACCTCGGGGTCGCCGTGGTCGGCTCGTACCTCGGCTCGCGTCGCGGGGCCGGCGGCGCGCTCTTCCGCGACGACTGGGGGCTCTGAAGCCAGCCACGGACAGCCGGGAGGCCCGTGGCGAGACCGCCACGGGCCTCCAGTCCGTACCTGGGTGCGTCTAGAACAGCGGCCAGGGCACGGCGGGGCCGTGACCCGGCGGCGGCGGGAAGATCCCGACGGCGCGCAGGGCCGCGCAGCGCGCCCGGAGCGTGTCGATCTCCTCGTCCGTCAGGTGCTCGGCGAGCTCGTCGCCGAGCCCGCCGCGCAGGGCTTCGGACACGCGGTCGAGGCCCTCGAGCTCGTCCGGCCCGAGCGGCTCGCCGATCCAGCCCCACAGGACCGTCCGGAGCTTGTGCTCGACGTGGAAGGTGAGCCCGTGGTCCACGCCGAAGCGGTGGCCGTCGGGCATCGCGAGCACGTGCCCGCCCTTGCGGTCGGCGTTGTTCACGACGACGTCGAAGACGGCCATCCGGCGCAGGGCCTCGGAGTCCTCGTGCACGAGCGTGACGGGCTGGCCGTGTTCGTCGATGGCCTCGAGCACGGGCAGCCAGGGCGAACCGTCCGCCTCGGCGAGTTCGGGTGCCACCAGGTCGACGGCGTCCTGCTCGGGGTCGACGTCCTGCCAGCGCTGCACCATGCCGGGGCCGAACGGACCGTCGCCCATCCACGTGGGCGGGACGACGCCCCAGCCGAACGCCTCGGAGACCAGGTGTGCGGCGATCTCGCGGCCGGCGAGCGTGCCGTCCGGGAAGTCCCACAGCGGTCGCTCGCCCTCGACGGGCTTGTAGACGACGGTCGCGCCGTCGAGGTCGGCGAGGAAGGTGGCGTTGGACGCCTCACGGATGCGCGCCCGGACGGAGAGCGATCCGTCGCTCATGCGTCGCCGGGCGGACGACCGGCGGCGACGACCTCACGCGTGCGCTCGACGAATGCCCGGGCGGTGCCGACCGGGATCTTCACCTGGAACAGCTCGGCGGGTTCGGGGATCTCCACGACGGCCTCGATCTCGACGCCGTCCTCGCTCTCCTCGGACACGATCTCGACCTCGTCGTCGATCGGGTACGCCTCGATGACGACCTGGGCGGTGGACGGGTCGAAGCCCAAGCTCAGCGCTCCGGCGCGGAACTCGGCCTCGACCGGCTGGTCGAGGGGCTCCGGGTCGCGGAGTTCGGCGGGCACCGACGGCGGCACGCTGAAGCGGTTGTCGTCGACGGTCGCGACCTCGTCGAGGAGCTCGTCGATCTTGTCGGCGAGCACGGAGGTCTGCTCCTTCTCGAGCGCGACGCTGGTGACGCGTCGACCGGAGCGGGCCTGGATGTAGAAGGCGCGCTCACCCGGACGGCCGATGGTGCCGACGACGAGGCGGTCCGGCCAGTCGAAGCCGTGGACGATGGTGGGCATACCCGCATTGTAGGAGCGCCCGGCTCCGCCCGTTCAGGGTCGCGCAGGTCCGCCGGGCGCGTCGGGGGCCGGACGCCCGGTGCCGGTGTGCGCATCGGGTTCCGGATGCCCTGCGCCGCCGCCGACCGCGGCCTCCCCGCTGGGAGCCGGGGCGGTGCGCAGCCAGGACAGGTCGCCCGACTCGGTGTTCGTCGCGACGACCTCGGGGCGGTGCTCGCCGTACCGCACGACCGACACCGAGGCCGGCCCGACGCCGATGCGCTGGAACAGGTCCAGGTGCATGCCGAACGCGTCGGCCAGGACGCTCTTGATGATGTCGCCGTGGCTCACCGCGACCCAGACCGCGCCGGGTCCGTGCTCCGCCTCGACCTCGGCGTCGATGCGCCGGACGGCCGCGACGGCACGGGACTGCATCGTCTGCATGGACTCGCCGCCGGGGAACACGACGGCGCTCGGGTTCGCCTGCACCGTGCGCCAGAGGGGCTCCTTCGCCAGGTCGGCGAGCTTCCGGCCCTGCCACTGCCCGTAGTCGGCCTCGGTGATGGCCCGCTCGATCAGCAGATCGGACGCGCCGGACTGCCGGTCGGTCTGGCGGCCGGGCTGGTGGTCGGGCTGCCGGTCGGTCTGGCGGCCGGGCTGCCGGTCGAGGATCGCGCGGGCGGTCTGTCGGCAGCGCTCGAGCGGACTCGACACCACGGCGGCCACGGGCACCGCGGCGATGCGCTCCGCGGTCCGCTCGGCCTGGGTCCGCCCGACGGCGTCGAGTCGCACGCCGGCGGTGCGTCCGGCCAGGACGCCGGTGGCGTTCGCGGTGGTGCGTCCGTGACGGACGAGGAGGACGGTCGCCATGCGCCCGATCCTAGGCGCGCGGACGTGCTGCCCTCGACGCGTTGCCCGTCAGAAGCGGCGCGGCGGCCCGCTGGTCGGTAGCGTCTGGCGCATGCCGTTCTTCCGCGACGCTCCGCGCCCGACCACCCCAGCCCCGCCGTCCAGGGTCCAGGCCGCATGGTCCGACTCCGCCGGGCACTTCGCGACCCGGTGCCTGCAGCTGATCATCGTCGTGGTGGTCGTCGCCGGGGTCGTCTGGGCGAGCAACATCCTGAGCGTCGTCACGATCCCCGTGCTCCTCGCGCTCATCATCGCGTCGGCGATGCACCCGGTCGTGTCGTGGCTGCGCAAGCACCGCGTGCCGTCGGTGCTCGCCACCCTCGCCGTCCTGATCGGCGTGCTCGCGATCCTGGGCCTGATCGGCTGGCTCATCGTCGTCGCGGTCGAGAACCAGTGGTCGCAGCTGCAGAAGTCGGCGGTCGACGGGTTCCAGCAGCTGCAGGAGTTCGCGAAGAACCTGCCGTTCTCGATCTCCGACAAGCAGATCGACGACGCGGTCGCGTCGGCGTCCGACTTCGTCACGAGCGCCCAGTTCGGCTCCGGTGCGCTGGCGGGCGCGTCGGCCACCGCGAACTTCCTGACCGGGCTCGTGCTGATGATCGTCGTGCTGTTCTTCTTCCTGAAGGACGGCCCGAGCATCTGGGAGTTCCTGCTCCGTCCCTTCACCGGTGAGCGCTACGCCCGCGCACGTCGTGTCGGTGACCGGGTCGTCTCGACCCTCGGCGGCTACGTCCGCGGCACCGCCACCGTCGCTGCCGTGGACGCGATCGGCATCGGGGTCGGCATCGCGATCGTCGGCGTGCCCCTGGCCCTGCCGCTGGCCGTCATCGTCTTCATCACGGCGTTCATCCCGATCGTCGGTGCGACCGCTGCCGGCATCCTCGCCGCCCTCGTCGCGCTCGTCGCCCTCGGCCCGGTGCAGGCGCTCATCGTGATCGGCATCGTGGTGCTGGTGAACCAGCTCGAGGGCAACCTGCTGCAGCCCGTCCTGATGGGGCGGACCCTCAAGCTGCACGGCCTCGTCATCCTGATCGGCCTGACCGCCGGCACCGTGCTCGCCGGCATCACGGGCGCGATCATCTCGGTGCCGCTGATCGCTGCGGCCTGGGGCGCCATCCTGGTGTGGGACGGCCCGAACACCCCGGCTCGCCCCTGGCGGAAGAAGCGCAACGAGGACGTCACCGCGCACGAGCTGCCGCAGGGCTGATCCGCGGCGCCGATCCGTGGGGCGCGTTGCGGACATCCACTTCGCGCAACGGCCTGCCACCCAGCAGTATGGAGGAGTGCTCGTCTCCATCGTCTACATGAGTCGTGCCGTCGTGCCCTTCGACGACCAGGCCATGGCGGTGCTGCTCGCTGAGTCCCGGCTGCGGAACGAAGCGCTCGGGGTCTCGGGGCTCCTGCTCGCCAAGGGCGGCCGGTTCATGCAGCTGCTCGAGGGGCCGGCGTGGAGCGTGCAGGACCGGTACGACGTGATCGCGAAGGACCGGCGGCACGGTGAGGTCAAGTCGCTCGTGCGCGAGGACATCGAGCGCCGGCGCTTCGACGGCTGGTCGATGGCGTACCGAGCACTCGACGACTCGGACATCCGGTCAGAAGCGGGCTTCAGTCCCTTCCTCTCCGGGACGATGGACTTCCCGCGCTCGTTCGACCGGACCAGTGCGGCCTGGCTGCTGAAGTGGTTCCGCGATCGCGAGCTGCACGACCTCTGACCCGTCGGCTGCGCCGCGCCGCCCGGCCGCCGCACCGTGCGCCCACCGCCACCCGGTGCGAGCTTGCCCACACCGTGCGCGCTTACCGCGCCGCACCACGCCACCAACCCCGCACCCAGTCACCACACACGCACCGTGCGCACCACCGGACGGGAGGCCCGTGGCCGACCCGCACCGCGCCTCCCGGCCACCGCACCGTGCGCCCACCGCCACCCGGTGCGAGCTCGCCCACACCGTGCGCGCTCACAGCGCCGCACCACGCCACCAAGCCCGCACCCAGTCACCACACACGCACCATGCGCACCGCCGAACCGGAGGCCCGTGGCCGACCCGCACCGCGCGCGATCAGGTGAGGGCGAGCAGGTTGTTCACCTGCTCGTTCACCCCGGTCAGCGTCGAGACCGGCTTGCCGTTCGCGTAGACGTCGTCGAAGGCGGGCTGCAGCAACGCCTGCACGTCGGCGGGGTTCTTCGTGACCGGGAACAGGAACGTCGTTTCCTCCTCGACCTGCCGGGTGAACGCCGAGACGTCCAGGCCGCGCTTCCGGAACGACGCCACCGCGGCCTCGGTGCCCGCGGGACGAGCGGGGAACACGATCCCGCTCCGACCGACGATCCGCTGCGCCTCGTCGCTGCCCAGGAACGCCACCCACTTCGCCGCGGCCTCGGTGTCCTTCGCCTGCTTCGTGATCGAGTCGCCGAGCCCGTTGAACATCGACGCGCGGTGTCCCGCCGGACCGATCGGGGTCGGGGCGACGGCGACGTCGAGGTCGTCCATGCCGAGGTACGAGCCGATCATCCACGAGCCGTTGAACGACAGCGCGCACTTGCCAGCGCCGAGCTGGACCTCGGGCCCGGTCGTGGTGGAGAACACCCCGTACTTCGCCATGTAGCCCTTCTCGGCCAGCCGGTAGTACCAGGCGAGGGTGTCTTGCACGACCCGCTCGTCGTAGCGGAACTTGTCACCCCAGGGGTTCTCGTTCGTGTAGAACCAGTCGACCGACCCGGTGAACGGCGACCACTGGGTCTGTCCGAAGCCGTCGCCGCCCGATCCGTTCGACGAGATGCCGTAGACGGCGACGTCGTCCTTGTCGAAGCCGTCCTCGTCGCCGCGTCGGCCCTTGGAGTCCACCGTCAGCCGGGCGAGCATCCGCTCGAACGTGCCGCCGTCGTCCGGGTTCCACTCGAGCGACCCGAGTTCCTCCGCGGAGACCCCGGCCTTCGCCATCGCCTTCTTGTCGTAGAACATCGCGACGGTGTCCCAGTCCTTCGGGGAGCCGTAGCGGTGGCCGTCCTGGCCCTTCCACAGTTCGGCGAGCCCGGACTGGTAGTCGTCGTCGCGGATGCCCTTGGTCGCGTCGAGTTCGTCGAGCTTGTAGAGCACGTCGAGGTCGGCGTACTGCGGGAACTTCGTCAGGTGGTCGGTGAAGACGTCGGGCGCGGTGCCGGCGATGAACCCCGCGGTGAGCTTGGTCCAGTAGTCGTTCCACCCGAGCTGGGTGATCTGCACGGTGATGTCCGGGTTCGCGCGGTGGAAGGCGTCGGCGACGGCCTGGTAGGCGGGTTGCTGGTTCGCGTCCCACAACCAGTAGCTCACGGTCCGTGCACCCGATCGGCTGGTCGCGCGCCGACCGGGCGACGAGCAGGCGGCGAGCGCACCGAGGGCCAGGGCGGAGGCGCCGCCGGCGAAGAGCGTGCGGCGGGTCAGTTGGTTCGTCATGGTGTTCGTCCTGTCCGACAGCCGGGTCACTTGATCCCGGAGAAGCCGATGGAGTTGACGATCCGCTTGGCGAAGACGCCGAACAGCAGGATCATCGGGAGCGCCGCCACCAGGGTCGCGGCCATGAGCCCGGCCCAGTCGGTGCCGGACTGCGGGGTCTGCGACTTGAAGACGCCGAGCGCGACGGTCAGCACCCGCGAGCTGTCGGTGTACGACACCATGAGCGGCCAGAAGTAGTCGTTCCAGCTCGTGATGTACGTCAGCACGGCGAGGGTGGCGATCGGGGCGGCCGCCATCGGGATGACGAGCCGGAAGAACACGCGGACCTTGCCGGCGCCGTCGATGAGCGCCGCCTCTTCGACCTCCTTCGAGATGCCGAGGAAGAACTGGCGCAGGAAGAACACCGCGAACGGGGTCATGAACATCGTCGGCAGGGCGATGCCGAGCAGGTTGTCGACGAGCCCGAGCTGCTTGATGAGCGTGAAGTTCGGCAGCAGCGTGAAGATCGCGGGGACCATCAGCCCGGCCAGGAACACCCCGAACACCTTGTCGCGGCCGGGCCAGCGCAGCCGGGCGAAGGCGTAGGCCGCCGCTGCCGAGAAGAACACCTGGCCGACGGTGACGAGCGTCGACACGAGGATCGAGTTGAGCAGGTACCGCCAGAAGTTCAGCGCGGCGCCGGAGCCGCCCTGCGCCAACGCCTCTTCGGTGGACTGCAGGCCGAAGACCCGCTCGAACCCGCCCAGGCTGAACCCGACGGGCAGCAGCGAGGTGGGGTCGGAGTTGATCGCGGTGTTCGACGACAGCGCGGTGCGCAGGATCCAGTAGAACGGGAACAGGGTGACGACGATGACGAGGATCATCGCGACCCAGGCGAGCACCCGGCCGAGCGACGGGCGGCGACGGTGGCCGGCGCCCATCCGGGGCGGGCCGGACGTGGTGACGGAGCGGGTGAGTGTCGTGGTCATGGCGCTTCCGTTCAGTCCAGGTCGGACTCACCCGAGCGGGTGAGTCGGTACTGGATGATCGTGATGATGCTGAGGACGATGAGGAGCGCGACCGAGACCGCGGACGCGTAGCCGAACTGGAACCGACCGAACGCCAGGTTGTAGATGTAGTTCTGCACGACGTTCGTGGCGTTCGCGGGGCCGCCCTGCGTGGTGACGGCGACGGTGTCGAACACCTGGAACGACCCGATCACGGTGATGATGAGCACCAGGGACAGGATCGGGCGGAGCAGCGGCACCGTGATGCGCCAGAACATCTTCCACTCGCTCGCACCGTCGATGCGCCCGGCTTCGTACACGGTCTCGGGCAGGGACTGCAGGCCGGCGAAGATGAGCAGCGCCGTGTAGCCGACGTGTCGCCAGACGTTGATGAGCGCGATCGAGGGGATGCCCCAGACGTCGCTCTGCAGGAACGGGATGCGGTCGAGGCCGAGCGCCGCGAGCATCTCGTTGCCGATGCCGAGCTGGGTGTCGAGGATCCAGAGCCAGACCAGGGCGGCGACGACGTTCGACACCAGGTAGGGCGCGAGCACGATGCCACGCACGAACGTCGACTTGGTCAGCCGGTGCATCATCACGGCGATGAACAGCGCGACGACGGTCTGGATGACGATGTTGATGAGGACGTACTCGATCGTCACGACCATCGAGTGCCAGAAGATCGAGTCCTGCACCAGTCGGGCGTAGTTCTGCAGGCCGGTGAACTCGGGCTCGGTGAGCAGGTTGTACGACGTGAAGCTCAGGTAGATGCCCCGCACGGTCGGCCAGGCGAGGAACACCGCGAACCCGACGGCTGCCGGTGCGATGAAGACGAGCGCGAGCCACAGGTCGTTCCTGGGGCGGCGCCGCGGGGCGGTGGTGCGGGCACGGGCGAGGTCGGCGGACCGACTCCTCCGTCTCGTGCTGGCGGTCGTCAAGGGTGACGACACAGGGCTCTCGGTTGCCATCGCGACTCCTTCGTCTGCGGTGGACTGACGTGCAGCAGTCCGTGAGCCGGGAATCTACACGTGGGGACCACGGCTCGCAAGAGGCTTTTTCCGGGCTGTGGACAGGGGTTGTCACGTGTAGACAGCGTGTGTCAGGATGGCGCTCGATCGCATCGGAGCGACCCGCTCGGCGACGCATCCCACACCCCTGGAAAGGTCACTGATGATCTCTGTCGGAATGGTCGGCGCGGGCCAGTTCGCCCCCCAGTTCGCCAAGCTGTTCAAGCTCCACCCCGACGTCGACCGGGTCTACGTCACGGACCTGGTCGACGAGCGGGCGTCCGAACTCGTCGAGACGCAGCACCTCGACGGCACCTTCGACGACTTCGACGCCGTCCTCGCCTCGGACGTCGACGCCGTCGCGATCTTCACGCAGCGCTGGACCCACGGCCCGCTCGTGGTCAAGGCCCTGCGCGCTGGCAAGCACGTGTACTCCGCCGTGCCGATGGCGATCTCGGTCGACGAGATCCGCGACATCATCCAGGCGGTCCGCGAGACCGGCCTGACCTACATGATGGGCGAGACGAGCTACTACAACCCCGCGACGGTGTTCGCCCGCAAGCAGGTCGCCGCCGGCGCCTTCGGTCGGGTCTTCTACGCCGAGGGCGACTACGTGCACGACATGGACCTCGGCTTCTACGCCGCGTACCAGTACAGCGGGGGCGACGAGTGGAAGCGCACCGCCAGCTACCCGCCCATGCTCTACCCGACGCACTCCGTCGGCGGGGTCCTCGGCGCGATCCCCGGGCACGCGGTCAGCGTCAGCTGCATCGGCGTCAAGGACGACCGCGGCGACGGCGTCTTCGACAAGGACGTCAGCCAGTTCGACAACGACTTCTCGAACGCGACCGCCCTGTTCGAGCTCGACAACGGCGGGGTCATGCGCATCAACGAGATGCGTCGCGTCGGCTACCCGTCGCACATCCGCGAGTCGCGGTTCCGCTACTTCGGCACCGAGGCCAGCTTCGAGCAGCTCGCGAAGACGAGCGTGTGGCAGGACAAGGAGGACTCGTACGACATCAGCGACAAGATCGACACCCAGGCGACGATGTCCCTCGACGACCCGCGCCTGGCCGACGTCGACCCGTCCCTGCGTGACGCGTTCGTGTCCGGCTACGCCGAGGTGCACGACACCGACCGTCTGCCCGCCGAGTACGACGGCGTGCCGACCGGGCACGAGGGCAGCCACCAGTTCCTGGCCGACGACTTCGTCCGCGCCGTCGTCGACCGGACCCTGCCGCCGGTGAACGCCTGGACCGCCGCGCGCTTCACCCTGCCGGGCATCATCGCCCACCAGTCGGCGCTGCAGGGCGGCGCCCGGCTCGAGGTGCCGGACTTCGGCGACGCCCCGGAGACGACGAACGCCGGAGCGACGCCCGCGACGCCGACGAGCGCACCGACGTCAGCCGGCAGCACGTCGTCGGCTACGATCGCGTCCGAGTAACACGTGTCGTTCGGGTGCCGGTCCGTCGTGGCCGGCACCCGAACGACGCTCCCGGACCCGACGAAGGTGGCACCCGTGACCGTCCCGACGAACCCGAGGGCGGTCACCCGCGCGGACGTCGCCCGCTACGCCGGTGTCAGCACCTCCGTCGTCAGCTACGTCGTGCACGACGGCCCCCGCCCCGTCGCCGCCGCCACCGCCGCACGTGTCCGCGAGGCCATCCGCGTCCTCGGCTACCGCCCGAACGCGAGCGCCCAGGCCCTGCGCACCGGCTCGTCGAAGATGCTCGGCCTGATCGTTCCGGAGCTCGACAACCCCTTCTGGTCCGAGCTCGCCGTCGCCGTCACGCACGCCGCCGCAGCACGCGGCTACGACGTCCTGCTCGCCAACAGCGACGGCGATGCCGCCCAGGAGCGTGAGCGGCTCCGCAGCCTCTCAGCCCGCCAGGTCGACGGCGTCATCGTGACGAGCATCATGACCCACCCGGACCTGTCGACCGTCACCGACCCCGGCCTGCCGATGGTCCTGCTCAACACGTTCTTCGAAGTCCCCGAGTACGCGAGCATCGGTGTCGACGCCCTGCGCGGCGCCCTCGACGGCACGCAGCACCTGGTCGAGCACGGCTACCGCTCGATCGGGCTGGTGATGGGGCACACCGGCTCGATGGAGCTCCGCGAGCAGGGCTGGATGCGTGCCCTGCGCCAGGCTGGCCTGCCCGACGGGCCCATCGTCCGTACCGACTTCACCCGCCGCGGTGGCTACGAAGCCGGACTCCGCATGTTCGCCGACGAGACCGGGCCCCGAGCCGTCTTCGTCAGCTCGGACATGCAGGCGATCGGCGTCATGCGGGCACTGTGGGAGCTCGGTCTGCGCGTCCCCGAGGACGTCGCGATCGTGTCGTTCGACGGCGCGGCCGAAGCGGACTACACGAACCCGCAGCTCACCACGGTCCGGCAGCCGATCGAGACGATGGCGGTCGCCGCGGTCGACCGCGTGCTCGGCCTCGACGCCGACAACCAGTGGCACCGCGACCTGGTCCCCGCCGAGTTGGTCCTCGGCGCGAGTTGCGGGTGCGACGTGCGTCGCTGACGCACCCAAAAGCGGACTGGAGGTTCGGGGGCGGGGCCGCAACGGGCCTCCCGTCCGTCAGCTGGTCGCGTTCAGGGCGCCGGCTCCATGACGGCACGCAGGCGCGCGGTCGGGATGCGCTGCTGCGCATCCACCGTCACGGCGGCGGCCTCGACCGCCTCACCGCTCTCGGCGTCGACGAAGCGCAGGTCCGACGGCCGCTCGGACGGGCGGTGCCGGTCGGCCCAGCCACCGAGGGCGAGCAGCACGAGCGACAGGTCCCGGCCTGCGCCGGTCAGGACGTACTCCTCGCGGGCACGGGCCCCCTCGGGCTTGTAGGTCGTGCGCTCGAGCACTCCCCCGTCGACGAGTGAGGCCAGGCGTGCGGTCAGGACCTCGCGCGGGATGCCGAGGCTCTGCTGGAACTGGCTGAAGCGGGTCGAGCCGCCGAGGGCGTCGCGGACGATCATGAGCGTCCACTTCTCGCCGAGGACGTCGAGGGAGCGTGCGATGGGGCAGCGCTCGTCGCCGCCGAGGATGCCGAGCATGTGCTCATCCTAGCTGGGTTCGATTTCCGGACACAACGTGCTAGGTTCGGTTTCCGTACTCATCTTCTCTTCTCTGGAGCACTCATGACCAACCTCACCAACGCCGTCGTCCTCGTCACCGGAGCGAACGGCGGCCTCGGCGCCGAGTTCGTCCGCCAGGCACTGGAGCGTGGCGCCACCAAGGTCTACGCGACCGCCCGCAACCCGCGCACCTGGGACGACGAGCGCATCGTCCCGCTCGCCCTCGACGTCACGAGCCAGGAGAGCGTCGACGCCGCAGCCCGCGCCGCGGCTGACGTGACCGTCGTCGTGAACAACGCCGGGATCGCCGGCTCCGACCCGCTCGTCGACGTCTCCGTCGAAGAGGTCGAGCGCATCTTCGCCACCAACGTCTTCGGCGCACTCCGCGTCGCCAAGACCTTCGCCCCCTCGATCGCGAACGGTGCGCTGATCGATGTGCACTCCGCCCTGAGCTGGGTCGCCCTCGCCGGCGCGTACTCGGCGTCGAAGGCTGCGTTCTGGTCGATCACGAACTCCCTGCGCCTCGAGCTCGCGCCCCAGGGCACCCAGGTCGTCGGCGCCCACCTCGGCTACACCGACACCGGCATGATCGCCGACCTCGACGTCGAGAAGTCCGACCCCGCCGACATCGTGCGTTCGATCTGGGACGCGGTCGAGGCCGGCGAGCACGAGGTCCTCGCCGACCAGGTCAGCCGCGACGTCCGTGCCGGCCTGAGCGCCCCGCTCACCGCGCTCTACCCGATGCTCGCCAGCGCCTGAGACCTGTTCCCGTTCGGGCGCTGACGGTTCTGGTTCACGATCACCCGGATTCCTGAACCAGAACCGCCACCCGCCCCGATCGCGTCAGCCGCCCGCGCCGCGGTCCGTGATCCGACGGTTCGTGGCGGTGATGGAGGCGCGCTCGTCGTCGGACAGGCCACCGACGCGCAGGATCCGGCTCAGCACCTCGCTCTTGCGCTCGATGTAGTCGTCGATGTCCTCGGCCTCCGTGGCTGCCCGGCGCTTCACCGCGGCGTACTCGTCGCGGAGCGCCGGGTCGGCACGCAGCACGTCGCGCACGGCCAGGTGGTTCCGCAGTGCGAGCGACCCGGCCGCGACGACGTAGGTGTTGGTCGGGGCGAAGCGGTCCGGCGCCCGGAACGCCTGCCGCCCCGGGACGCCCAGTTCACCCCGCGGCTCGAAGCCGATGGTCGCCATCGCCGCAACTGCAGCCGGGACGTCGGCAGCGTCCACCACGACGTCGACGTCGAGCACGGGCTTCGCCGCCAAGCCGGGCACGGACGTGCTGCCCACGTGCTCGATGCTCCGGAGCCGCACGTCAGCGTCGTCGAGTGCGGCGGCGTACGCCCCGTGCAGATGCCGGAACCGCTCGGGCCACTCACCCCGGTACTCGACGACCTCGATCACGGGGCCGGCGTCGGCGCGAGGAGCTGGAACATGACGTGGTCGCGCCAGACCCCGTCGATCTTGATGTACTCCGGCGCGAAGCCGTACCTGGTGAAGCCGGCCGACTCGAGCGCGCGCTGCGAGCCGACGTTCTCGGGCAGGGTCTCGGCCTGCACGCGGTGCAGACGGAGCACGTCGAAGGCGTGATCGGCCGCGGCGCGGACAGCGCGGGACGCGTGGCCCTGGCGCGTGCGGTCGGCGCGGATCCAGTACCCCATCGCGCACGACTGCAGGGCGCCACGGACGACACCGCTCAGCGTGATGCGGCCGAGGAGTTCCCCGTCGGTCGATTCGATCACGAACGGCACCGCGTTGCCGGACCGCTGCGCGGCGAGGGCCTGCGTGATGACGTCCCGCTGCCCGGACTCGGTGAAGTAGGACGGTGCACGGGCCGGTTCCCACGGTCGTAGGTGGTCGGCGTTCTCGGTGATGACCGCAGCCAGGACGGCCGCGTCGTCGAGGCGGAGTGGGCGCAACCGTGTGTCCATCGCGGAGGGTGTGGGATTCGAACCCACGAGACATCTCTGCCCACCTGTTTTCAAGACAGGCTCCATCGGCCGCTCGGACAACCCTCCAGTGACGCGACCACGTGGCGAGACGTGATCGCGTCCCTGGAAGTCTAACGGGCCTCCAGGCAGGGGTGCGCGCGCAGGCGGACTAGCGCGGAAGCGAGTCGAGCGCCGCTGCCAAGCCGTCGTCGGCGATGCCGTCGGTGAGCTCGTTGCCGGCGTCGACGACGTCGTCGGGGGCCTGGCCCATGACGATGCCGCGACCGGAGGTCGAGGCCCAACGGAGCATGTCGATGTCGTTGCGGCCGTCTCCCGCGGCGAAGACGCGGGAACGCGGGATGTCGAGCCACTCGCGGACGCGTTCCATGGCGGTGGCCTTGGTGACGCCCTCGGGGGCGATGTCGAGCCACGAGGTCCAGCCGACGGAGTAGGAGACCTTGTGCAGGCCCATCTGCTCGACGATCTGCAGGAAGTCCTCGGTGTCGTGGCCGGGCGAGATGACGACGACGCGGGTGGCCTCGACGCCGAGCAGCTGCTCGAACGGCACGTGCTCACCTTCGACGGTCATCGTGTCGTCGGGGAAGTTGCCGGACAGCAGGAAGTGGCCGGTCTCGTCCTCGACACCGAACGCGGCGTTCTCGAGCGCACCGTGGATGGTCTGCAGCACCTCGGACGGATCGAACCGCTCGACGTGTTCGCGCACGTAGGAGCCGTCGGCGCGACGGGCCAGGACGAGCGCACCGTTGGCGCAGACCAGGTACTTCGGCCGGATGCCGAGGGTCTCGAGCAGGGGCACGGTCATGCCCTCGCTGCGGCCGGTGGAGAGCATGACCTCGTGGCCGGCGGCCTCGGCGTTCCGGACGGCGGCGACCACCGCCTGTGTGATGACACCGTCCTCGCGCATGGTGGTGCCGTCGACGTCGAGCGCGACCAGCCAGCGCTTGGTGCGCGCGGGTGCCTCGGCGCCCGCGCCCTGCTCGGATCCGTCCACGAACCGCCCCTGGGTGCTCATCGGGGCTCGATCACCTCGACGCCGCCCAGGTAGGGGCGCAGGACCTCCGGCACGACGACGGAACCGTCGGCCTGCTGGTGCGTCTCGAGGATCGCGACGATCCAGCGGGTGGTGGCGAGGGTGCCGTTCAGGGTGGCGACCGGGGCGGTCTTGCCGCTCTCGGTGCGGTAGCGGATGTCGAGGCGGCGGGCCTGGTAGGTCGTGCAGTTCGACGTCGAGGTGAGCTCGCGGAACGTGCCCTGCGTCGGGACCCAGGCCTCGATGTCGTACTTCTTCGCGGCGCTCGTGCCGAGGTCACCGCCGGCGACGTCGATCACGCGGTAGTGCAGCCCGAGGTCCTGCAGCATCTGCTCCTGGTACCCGACGAGCTTCTCGTGCTCGGCCTCGGCCTGGTCGGGGTGCACGTAGGTGAACATCTCGAGCTTGTTGAACTGGTGCACGCGGAGGATGCCGCGGTTGTCCTTGCCCGCCGACCCGGCCTCACGCCGGTAGCAGGTCGACCAGCCGGCGTAGCGGTGCGCGGTCTTCTCGATGTCGAGGATCTCGTCGGCGTGGAAGCCGGCCAGGGCGACCTCGCTCGTGCCCGTCAGGTACAGGTCGTCGGCCTCGAGCCGGTAGACCTCGGCAGCGTGCTCGCCGAGGAACCCGGTGCCGGCCATCGTCTCGGGGCGCACGAGCGTCGGGGTGATGAGCGGTTCGAAGCCCGCGGCGATCGCACGGTCGAGGCCGAGCGACATCAGCGCGATCTCGAGCCGGGCGCCCATGCCGCGCAGGAAGTAGAAGCGTGAGCCGGAGACCTTCACGCCGCGCGGGATGTCGATGATGCCGAGGTGCTCGCCGAGGTCGGCGTGGTCCTTCGGCTCGAAGTCGAACTCGGGCTTGGTGCCGACGGTGCGGAGCGTGACGAAGTCGTCCTCGCCGCCCTCGGGGACCCCGGGGAGCACGACGTTCGGGATGCCGCGGACGACGGTGTTGAAGGTGTCCTCGGCCGCGGTGACGGTGGCCTGCGCCTCCTTCACCTTGGCGGCGAGGGCCTGGGCCTGCTGCACGAGCGCGGCCTTCTCGTCCTTCGGGGCCTTGGCGACGGTCTTGCCGAACGCGTTCTGCTCGGCGCGGAGCGACTCGAACGAGGTGATCGCGCTGCGGCGGGCGGAATCGGCGGCCACGGCTTCGTCCACGACGGCCTCGGAGGCACGGCGTGCCCGCTGTGAAGCCTTGATGACGTCCGGGTTGTCGCGGAGCAGCTGTGGATCGATCACCGCTCCATCCTAGACAGGGGCAACCGCACGCAGCCTCGATCGGTAGCGTGGACGTATGTCGAGCCCTTCGGAGACCGCGCCCGCGGACCAGGACGCCCTCCCCACCGAGCAGCGGACGGCCGCGGTGGTCTACAACCCGGTCAAGGTGCACCTGCCGACCCTCAAGCGCACGGTCCAGGAACACCAGGAGCAGGCCGGTTGGGCCGAGACCCTGTGGTTCGAGACCTCCGAAGAGGACCCGGGCGGCGGCATGGCCCGCGAAGCGATCGAGGCCGGTGCCGACGTCGTCGCGGCGGCCGGTGGTGACGGCACCGTCCGTGCGGTCGCCGAGGTCGTGCACGAGGCCGGTTCGACCCTGGCCCTGCTGCCGAGCGGTACCGGCAACCTGCTCGCGCGCAACATGAAGCTGCCCCTCGACGACCTGGCTGCGAGCGTCCGGACGATCTTCCACGGCGACGACCGCAAGATCGACTTCGGCATGCTCAAGGTGGAGCGTCCCGGCGGCGAGCGCGAACGCTTCGGCTTCCTGGTGATGGCCGGCCTCGGGCTCGACGCCCGGATGCTCGTGAACACCCGGCCCGAGCTGAAGAAGAAGGTCGGCTGGCTCGCCTACGTCGACTCGCTGTTCCGCTCGGTGCGCGACGCGAACGCGTTCGAGTTCCGCTACCAGCTCGACGACGACGGCAACCACTCGCTCCGGGCGCACTCGCTCATCGTCGGCAACTGCGGCATGCTGCAGGCCGGCGCGATCCTGCTGCCCGACGCCGAGATCGACGACGGCGTGTTCGACATCGCCGTGATGCGTCCCCGCGGGTTCTTCGGCTGGGTCCGGATCGGGGCGCGGGTGTTCTGGGAGAACGGGATCCTGCGGGCGTTCCGCCGGTCGAACCTGGGCAAGACCGCGGTCGGCAAGACGATCGTGTCGCGTTCGCGCGAGGAACGGCCCCTGCGCTACCTGCGTGGGCAGGAGTTCACGGCGCGGCTCGAGCGCCCCGACGAGTTCGAGATCGACGGCGACCCGGTGGGCGAGGTCATCGCCTTCCGCTCGCGGATCGATCCGATGGGGCTCTCCGTGCGCGTGCCGGACCCGGCGGACGACCGCCACGGCTCGCGCCAGGTGCCCTGAGCCTGACCCTGTCGCTCGGGCCGCGGGCCGCGGGCCGCGGTCCGCGCTACCGCGCCCCGGGCTCGCCCGACACGATCGCGCGCAGCCAGTCGCGCGCCTCGACGAACGCGGCGTCCGAGTAGCGCGCCGGAACCTCGGGGCGGGCACCGTCGGCACGCGGGTACGACCCGAGGAACGTCACGCGCGGGCTGAACCGGCGCAGGCCGAGCAGCGCGTCCGCGACCCGCTCGTCGCGCACGTGCCCGTCGAGGTCGATGACGAACCGGTAGCGGCCGAGCTCGTCACCGATCGGCCGTGACGACAGCAGCCCCATGTTGATGCCCCTCGTCGCGAACTGCTCGAGCATGTCGACCAGGGCGCCGGGGTGGTCGGCGGGCAGCTCGACGATGACGCTGGTCTTGTCGGCTCCGGTCGGTTCGGGCAGCGCGAGCGTCTTCGACACGAGCACGAACCGGGTGACCGCCGAGGCATTGTCGCCGATGGACGATGCGAGCACGACGACGTCGTGGTGGTCGGTGATGCCGGGCGGCGCGACGGCGGCGTCGGCGGTGGGGTCCGCCTCGAGCAGGGCGAGCGCCGCGGCGACGTTCGACGACGCCGGGATGTGGCCGTGGCCGGGCAGGTTCGCCTCGAGCCAGTTGTGGGTCTGCGCGTAGGCGACCGGGTGTGCGTTCACGGTGCGGACGTCGGCCAGGGTCGTGCCGGGTCGGGCGACGAGCACGAAGTCGACGGGGACCAGGTACTCCCCCACGATCCGCACACCGGGGATCCGGGCCAGGGCGTCCTGCGTGGCACTGACCCCGCCGTCGACGCTGTTCTCGATCGCGATGACGGCCCCGACGGAGCGGCCGGACATGACGTCGTCCAGGGCCTCACCGACGTTGTTGACGCTCCGCCAGGGCTTGCCGGCGGCGGCCTCGACGAGCTTGAGGGCCGCCTCGGTGAAGGTGCCGGCGGGTCCGAGGTAGGAGTACGTGTCGGACGGCGCGGCGGGGTCGGTCATGCGGCGAGCCTATTGCAAGCACCACGACCGACGATCGTCCGCAGCGCACCGCGCAGGGCCGCTCAGTCCGTCGCCGCACCCGTCAGCCGCTGCTCGCAGATCGCGGTGTCGTCGTCCTCGCGCGGGTAGGTCAGCGCCGCGAACCGCCCCTCGGGGTCGAGGCGCGTCAGGAGCGACGCCGCGATGCCGTCGAGCTGCGCGACCTGCTCGTCGGAGAGCGCGTCGATGACCACCCGGCGGGCGGTGCGGACGTGGTCCGGAGCGGCGTCGACGATGGTGGCGTAGCCGGCGTCGGTCAGCCGGACGTCGGTGGCCCGGCGGTCGGAGGTCGACGGGCACCGGGTGACGAGCCCGCGCTTCTCGAGCCGGGACACCACGTGCGACAGCCGCGGCAACGAGGCGTTCGTGGCCGAGGCGAGCGCCGACATCCGCAGGGTCCTGGTGTCGGTCTCCGAGAGCATCGCGATGACCATGTAGTCGAAGTGCGTCAGGTCGGCGTCACGCTGGAGCTGCTGGTCGAGCGCCGCCGGCAGGAGTTCCATGACCGCGACGAGCTTCATCCACGCGCGCAGCTGCTCGCGGGTGAGCCACGGGGTCTCGTCGGTCATGACCTGATCATACCGAAAGGTTGTCCCTTTAACCAGTGCTGCGCACCGCGGACGAACCGGCCGAACCAGACGGCCCACCTGCGCGACGCGACCGCAGCACCCCGACCACGAGCACGACCACCACGACGACGACGAGCGCCCCCTCGACGAGCAGCAGCCGCGTGCCGTAGTCGAACGGCAGCACAGTGGGGTTCTTCTGCCCGTGGTCCTTGGCCGCGATCTCCGGCAGCACCACCAGGGCGAGCACGCTGCCGAGCACGATCGCCGCCTGCACGACGACGAGCACCCAGGCCCGCAGCGAGCGTCCGGCCCGACGCAGCAACAGCCCGGCACCGACCACGAACGGCGACAGGATCGCGTCGTGCAGCACCACCGCCGCGAGCAGCCACACCCCGAGCCCGCCGATGCGCTTCGGCGTGACGGACGTCACGAGCACGTACGCCCCGAACGCGATGACCAGCACACCGATCACCACGAGCACGATCCGCGCGGCCTTCACCGGAGCACCTCGATCTTCTCGATCCACTTGGTCTGCAGCACACCGGGCCGCCCCGGAGCGATGATGCGCGCCGGGAACCCGTGGTCCAGGTCGAGTGTCGCGCCGTTCAGTTCGAGGGCGACGAGCGTCGTCGGGTCCTCGGCGTACTCCGGCCCCATGTCCATGATCCGGTAGCCGCCGTGCCGTTCCAGGCTCGTCACCCGCACGTGCGATCCCTGCGGCGCCTGCACGGCGTCGAGCAGGTCGCGCATCCGCACGCCCTTCCAGGTACCCATCTGGCTCCAGCCCTCGACGCACGAGATCGGCAGGTCGACCTGCGCGGTGCCGAGCGCCACGAGTTCCGCACGGACGAAGGTCCGGCTCACGTCGTGGCCGACGACGGTGAGCGTCCAGTCGGCTGCGGTCGCGCTGGCGAGCACGCCGGCGGCACGCGCGGTGCGGTTGACCGGCAGGCCGTTCGCGCCGATGCCACGCCCACGGGCGCCGAAGACGTTGAACGGCTCCGCGAGTTTCGAGGACTGCCCCGCGGTGAGCGCGACGACCCCCACGGTCGCCGCCGTCACACCGGCGAAGAACCCGCGTCGGGCGATGCGCTGGCGTCGTCCGGTGGCTGCTTCCGGCGTCGGCCTGGAGGCCCGGTCCGGCTCCGGCACGTCGGCCGTCGGCTGGGCGGGACTCGGCTCCTCGGACACCTCGCGGGCATCCGGGGCCGCGTCCGGTCCGGTGGGACGGGACTCGGCGCCGCCGGGGGCGGCGTCGACGCCGTCGATCCAGCGGAACACGCGGCCCAGCAGGCCGGGGGCGGTGGACCCGGCGGTCTCGGCGACCGCAGCGCTCGGGGCGGACGCACCACGATCCTCCAGGCCCGGTGGGAGCAGCTCACTGCCGGACGCGGGGTCCGCGATGAACCGGCCGTGCACGTCGTAGGAGTCGCGCTTCCGCCAGTAGCGGGCGATGACCGGCAGCTTGGCCGCGATGTGGATGGCCAGCGAGCCGATGATCACGTACGCCATCGCGTTGTGCACCTGGCGGAACGGGAACGGCCACGGGTACCACTGGTACGTGTTGAGCAGGCCGGTGACGACCTGGATGATCGACGCCGACACGAGCACCGCGATCGACAGCCGCTCGAGCAGGTGCACCACGCCGCGCACCGGCGGTACCTGCACCAGGGCGGGCATCACGGTGTTGAGCTTCGCGAGCAGCAGCGGGATGATCGCGATCCCGGTCGTGATGTGCAGGCCCTGCGTGAACTGGTACAGCTGCGTCGGCCGTGTCGGGAACCGCATCCAGCCGAGCGGTTCCTGCAGCAGGTGGCTGTAGATCCCGGTGCCGAAGCAGATCAGGAACGCGATGCCGAGCAGGCGTCCGAGCACCACCGCCGAACGGGCGTTGCGGTTGGGGGACGCCAGAGCTGCTCGTCCGTCGTGCAGCAGACGCTGGACGCCGGATAGCCTCGACGCACCATGAGCGACCGACTGCGTGCCCTCCGACCGTCCCTGGCCGACGGCACCGCCGCGCGGATCGGCACCGTGCTGGCCGTCGTCGGAGTGCTGGCCCTGTCGGGCGTCATCGCCGTCGGCGTCACGCATCTGGGGTTCCTCCGATCGGGCCATCGTTCTGCATTCGTTGCGTGGACGCTGATCGCTTGGACCGTCTTCGTCATCGCCGTGCTCGCGGTGCGCTTCGTGCCCGTCCGGTGGATGACCACCATGGTCATCGGCGGAGCGGTGGTGATCGGCATCGCTGCCCTGGTCGGCCCGCCGAACACGAGCACCGACTCCGCTCGGTACGCGTGGGACGGCATCGTCCAGCATGCCGGTGTCTCACCGTACGCGCACACCCCCCAGTCCGCGGCACTGTCCGGTCTGCGACCCGACTGGTTGTTCCCCGACAAGGTGGACGGCACGTGCGACCCGCTGAAGCCCCGGTTCCGCGGACTCGGCGACGGCGCCGACGGACACTGCACCGCGATCAACCGGCCGGACGTCACGACGATCTACCCGCCGATGGCGCAGCTGTGGTTCGCGGCGGTGCGGTTCTTCGTGCCGGCGACGGCGCAGTACCTGCCGTTCCAGGTCGCCGGCCTGCTCGTGTCGCTCGGCGTGACCGTCGGGCTCGTCGTGGTGCTCCGCCGGATCGGCCGTCCGACCTGGTGGGCGGCGCTCTGGGCCTGGTCGCCGCTCGTCGCGTCCGAGGCGGTCACCAACTCGCACGTCGACGTCGTCGGCGCCGCACTCGCCACGGCCGGTGTCGTACTCGTCGCGTTCGGCAGGCCGATCTGGGGCGGGATCGCGCTCGGGGCCGCGACCGCGACGAAGCTCATCCCGGCGATCGTGTACCCACCGTTGCTCGGCCGCGGGCGGGCGTGGTGGGCGATCCCCATCGGCATCGCGGTGTTCGGGCTGCTCTACGTGCCCTACGTGCTGACGACCGGACTCGACGTGCTCGGGTACCTGCCCGGCTACCTGAACGAGGAGGGCTACGAGGACGGCTCCCGCTTCGCGCTGGTGTCGCTCGTGGTCAAGGGCGACGCCGGGACCCTGGCGGTCGGGCTCCTGGTCCTGCTGGCGGCGTTCGTCGCGTGGCGGTTGTCGGACCCGGCGCGCCCCTGGTCCGGCGAGGTCCTGATGATCGGTGTGACGTTCCTCGCCGTGACCCCGCGCTACCCCTGGTACGCGCTGCTGCTCATCCCGTTCGTGGTGCTGTCCGGGCGGTGGGAGTGGTTGTCGATCGGTCTGGCCATCGCGCTGCGCGGGGTGTGGCCGTCGGCGGACGCCTACCGGTGGTGGCTGCTCGCGGCCGTGGCGGTCATCGTGGTCGTCACGCTGCTGCGGACGAGCCGGTCGGACTGGCGCCGGTGGTGGGAGCGGCTGACGTTCCGGCGCGTGGAGCACGTACGCTGACGACCATGGCACCCGCGACCCTGCTCGGCACGACCGGCTCCGTGGACCCGGCTCCCACCGGGCTCGTCGACCGCTTCGGGCGTCGCGCCGTCGACCTGCGGGTGTCGCTCACCGAGCGCTGCAACCTGCGCTGCACGTACTGCATGCCCGCGGCCGGGCTGCCGTTCGCCCCCGACGAGGCCCTGATGACGGCGACCGAGATCGAGCGGCTGGTCCGGATCGGCTCGGCGCGGTTCGGTGTCCGCAAGGTCCGGTTCACCGGCGGCGAGCCGATGCTGCGGCACGACCTGGTCGA
This sequence comes from Curtobacterium flaccumfaciens UCD-AKU, assembly GCF_000349565.1. Taxonomy (GTDB): domain Bacteria; phylum Actinomycetota; class Actinomycetes; order Actinomycetales; family Microbacteriaceae; genus Curtobacterium; species Curtobacterium poinsettiae. The sequence goes on along the minus strand of NZ_KB714631.1, from coordinate 13,081 downwards.
CGTGATCGCCCGGTGCGCCGCACTGCCCGACGCCCCGGAGCTGTCCCTCACCACGAACGCGATCGGCCTCGCCCACCGCGCCCAGGGCCTGTACGACGCCGGACTGCGACGCGTGAACGTGTCGCTCGACACCGTCGACCCCGACGTCTTCACCACCGTGACCCGACGCCCGTTCCTCGACAAGGTCATCGCAGGGCTGTCGGCCGCGCACGACGCCGGGCTCGACATCAAGGTGAACGCGGTGCTGCTGCGCGGGATCAACGACGAGGCCGCCCCGGAGCTCCTCCGCTGGTGCCTGGAGCGTGGCTACGAGCTGCGGTTCATCGAGCAGATGCCGCTCGACCCCGACCACGCCTGGGACCGCACCGAGATGATCACCGCGGCCGAGACCCGCGCGCTGCTGGCGACGTCGTTCGTGCTCACGCCGGACGACGCCCCGCGCGACGGCGCCCCGGCCGAGCGGTACCGCGTGCACGACGCCGTCACCGGCGAACCGCTCGGCACCGTCGGGATCATCGCGAGCATCACCGAGTCGTTCTGCGCCGACTGCACCCGCACCCGGCTCACCGCCGACGGCCACGTGCGCAGCTGCCTGTTCTCCGACGAGGAGACCGACGTGCTCGGGCCGATGCGCTCCGGGGCGGACGACGACCAGGTCGCCGAGCTGTGGCGGCTCGCGATGTGGGCGAAGCCCCGCGACCACGGTGACGACAGCGACGAGCTCGTGCACCCGACCCGCGGCATGAGCGCGATCGGCGGCTGAGCCATGACCACGATCCGGTTCTTCGCCGCGGCCCGGGCTGCCGTGGGTGTCGACTCGCTGACCATGTCGGGCGCCACCATCGACGCGGCCCTCGGAGCGATCGACACGGCTGCCGTGGCGGACCCTGCGCGCTGGAGTGCGTTGCAGGAGCGCTGCTCGTACCTGGTCGACGGTGTGACCACGCGCGACCGGGCGACCTCGCTGTCGGGCGTGGAGGTCGTCGACGTCATGCCGCCCTTCGCAGGGGGCTGAGTTCGGCGGCTGAGCGGCGTGCCCGTTCCTTCCCAGAACACCCGCGATACCTGGTGCTTCCGCGCATACCGTGTCGGAACTTCCGACCAGGTACGCCCGATTCGGCCAGGCACGCCCGGAACGACCAGGCGCCCGCCCCGCCCGCGCCCTACGGCGAGACGGACAGGACGATGAACGCGGCGAAGATCACCAGGTGCACCCCGCCCTGCAGTCGCGTCGCACGACCGGGCAGCACCGTGAGCACCGCCGCGACGATCGTCAACGCGAGCAACACGATCTGCGACGGCCCGAGCCCGAGCAGCAGGGTCCCCGGCATGAACAGCGACGCGACCGCGATCGACGGGATCGTCAGCCCGATCGACGCCATCGCGGACCCCATCGCCAGGTTCAGGCTCGTCTGGATCCGGTTCCGTGCGGCGGCCTTCGACGCCGCGATGCCCTCGGGCAGCAGGATGAGCAGCGCGATCACGACACCGACGAACGACGGCGGAAACCCGACGGCGGCGACCCCGGCCTCGATCGCGGGCGACTCCACCTTGGCGAGTCCGACCACGGCGACGAGCGCGACGACGAGCAACCCGAGCGACACCATCGTGGTGCGGCCGGACGGGCGTGCGGCGTGGGCGTCCTCGGACTCGACGAGCACCCCGCCGGCACGGTTGACCGGCAGGAAGAAGTCGCGGTGCGCCACGGTCTGCGTGACGACGAACAACCCGTAGAGCACGAGTGACGCGATGGCGACGAACACCAGCTGCGTGCCGGTGAAGGACGCGTCGTCGGTGCCGGTGGTGAACGTCGGCAGCACCAGGGTCAGCACGGCGAGCGCGGCCACCGTCATGGTCGCGGCGCTTGCACCCTCCTGGTTGAAGCGCACGGTGTTGTGCCGCAGGGTCCCGATCAGGATCGCGAGGCCGACGAGCCCGTTCATCGTGATCATCACCGCCGAGAACACGGTGTCGCGCGCCAGGGTCTCGGCCTGCGCACCGCCGGAGCTCGACAGCGAGATGATGAGCGCGACCTCGATGATCGTCACGGCGACGGCCAGCACGAGCGACCCGAACGGTTCCCCGACCCGGTGCGCGACGACCTCGGCGTGGTGGACGGCCGCGAGCACCGTGACCGCGAGCACGACGGCGACGACGACCACCACGGCGGTGCCGAGTCCGTAGCGGCCGTACGAGAACGCGAGCACGACGGCCGCCAGGATCGGCGTGGCCACGGGCCACACCTTGGGGAACCAGGAGGTCATCGGACCATTGTCTCAACCGCGGGGCGCGTACACCGCCACCTCGGCCGCGGGGACGTCGATGCGCACCGCGTCGCCGGGGACGATGCCGAGCGCGGTCAGCCGGGCGAGCGTCAGGTCCGCCACCAGGTCGCCGGCGCGGACGCGGACCAGTCCGTCGCGCGGCTCGAGCGACGAGACGGTGCGCGCGGCCCCGGCACCGTCCCGCGTCAGCACGGCGGCCGTCGGGTGGAAGGCGGCCAGGGCGGGTCGGCCGGGAGGCACGGCGTGCGTCCCCGACGCCAGCGCACCCCCGCCGTCGATCGCGATCCCACCCCCGGTGGCGGTCCCGCGCACCAGCGCGAGCCCGGAGAACGTCGCGGCGAACGCGCTGGTCGGACGACCGAGCACGGCCGCGGGGGTGCCCTGCTCGACGACCCGACCGCCCTGGAGCACGACGACGCGGTCGGCCAGGGCGACGACCTCGACCGGGTCGTGCGTGACGAGCACGGCGGGCCGGCCGGCGACCGCGGTCCGGAGCGCTGCGCGGACCTCGTCCTGCGCGCCGACGTCGAGCGCCGAGGTCGG
>NZ_KB714631.1:1403-10194 GCF_000349565.1 Curtobacterium flaccumfaciens UCD-AKU | reverse complement strand
GCCGAGGTCGGTTCGTCGAGCAGCAGCACCGCGGGGTCGGTGGCGAGCGCGCGGGCGATCGCGACGCGCTGCGCCTGACCGCCGGAGAGCGTCCGGGGGTCGCGGGCAGCCAGGTCGGCGACCCCGACGGCGTCGAGCGCATCGCGGGCACGCTCCCGGGCGGCGGCGCGACCGGCGCCGGCAGCACGGGGTCCGAAGGCGACGTTCCCGACGACGTCGAGGAACGGGAACAGGTCGGACCGCTGTGCGACGAGCCCGGTCCGGCGGCGGTGTGCGGGGACGGTGTGCCGTGGGTCCGACACGCGGACGCCGTCGAGTTCGATCCGGCCGGCGTCGATCGGCAGCAGTCCGGCCAGGGCCTCGAGCACCGTGGACTTGCCGGCACCGTTCGGCCCGATGACCGCCACGCACTCCCCCGCACGGACCTCGATCGTGACGTCGACGTCCCGCGACCCGACGACGACGTGCGCCCGGACGGCCACGGTTTCCGCGCCCGTCACGCCAGTGCTCCGCGGGTGCGGATCGACGACGCCCCGATGACCACGACGGCGACCACCACGAGCACGACGGCCAGGGCCACCGCGGTGTCCGGGTCGACCTCGCGCTGCAGGTAGACCTCGAGCGGCAGGGTCCGGGTGACCCCCTGCAGGCTGCCGGCGAAGGTCAGGGTCGCGCCGAACTCGCCGAGTGCCCGGGCGAAGCAGAGCACGAGCCCGGACACGATCCCCGGCAGGACCCGCGGCGTCGTGACGGTCAGGAAGGTCCGGGTCGGCCCGGCGCCCAGGGTCGCGGCGACCCGCTCGTACCGGTCGCCCTCGACACGGAGCGCCCCCTCGACCGAGGACACCAGGAACGGCATCGCGACGAAGGTCTGGGCGATGACCACCGCGGTCGTGGTGAACGCGATGTGCAGCCCGTGGTCGTCGAGGAACGCTCCGACCACCCCGAGCCGACCGAAGGCCGCGAGCAGCGCGAGGCCACCGACCACCGGCGGCAGCACGAGCGGCAGGAGCACGACCGCCCGTGCGACACCGACCCAGCGTGAGCGTGACCGCGCGAACAGCACGGCGAGCGGGTACCCGAGGACGAACGCGACCCCGGTGGCCGCGAGCGCCGTGCCGAGGCTGAGCCCGAGCGCGGTCAGCGACGCGGTGGAGGTCACGAGCCCGACGAACGACGACCAGTCCACCCGACCGAGCATCGCGAGCACCGGCACGACGACGAACAGTCCGCCGAGCACCGCGGGCAGCGGGAGCCACCACGCGACCGGCGGCCGTCCGTCAGTGCGCGGCGCCACGGGTCAGGGCTTCCCGAAGCCCGCGGCGGACAGCACGCGCTGCCCGCCGGTGGAGCGGACGTACTCCGCGAACGCCTGGGCGAGCTCCGGGTCGGCGGACTGCTGGAGCACGCCGATCGGGTAGGTGTTGACGGCGTCCCCGGACTCGACGAAGGGCACGCCGTCGACCTTGCCGTCCGCGCCGCGCACGTCGGTCACGTAGACCAGCCCGGCGTCAGCCTGCCCGGACTCCACCTTGCCGAGGACGTCGGTGACGGACTGCTCCTCGCTGACCGGGCGCAGGTCGACATCGGCGGCTCGCTCGACCTTCGCGGCCGCGGTACCGCACGGCACGGGGGCGGCGCACGTGACGAGTTGCACCCCCCGGGCGCGCAGGTCGTCGAGCCCCGAGATGCCCTTCGGGTTGCCGGGTGCGACCGCGATCTCGAGCGTGTTCGTGGCGAAGTCCTGCGGCGATCCGCTCGCCAGGTCGTCCGACGACAGCTTCGCCATGTTCGCCTCGTCCGCCGACGCGAACACGTCGGCGGGAGCGCCGTTCTGGATCTGGCTCACGAGGTCACTCGACCCGGCGAACGAGAACCGGATCGAGGCGCCGGGGTGCGCCTGCTCGTACTCCTTGCCCAGGGTCGTGAAGGTCTGCTGGAGCGACGCCGCGGCGAAGACGGTGATCGAGCCGGTCGGTCCCTCGGTCCCGGAGCCCGACGGCGTCGACGCGCCCGGGCCCGTGTCTGCAGCGGTGCAGGCGGCGAGCCCGGTCGAGACGGCGACGGCGAGGGCCAGTGCGGCGGCGGACCGGAGGCGACGACGACTCATCGCTCGTCCTCGTGTCGGGTGGGCGCCTCGACCGCGACCATCGTGGCCTTCACGGACGCCACCGCGACGGACCCGATCTCGAGCCCCAGGTCGCGGACGGCCTCGGCGCTCATCAGGGACACCACCCGGTGCGGGCCGCACTGCAGTTCGACCTGCGCCATCACGGTGTCGACGACCAGGTCGGTGACGATCCCGACGAAGCGGTTGCGGGCCGAGCTCGTCACCGCCGCTGCCGGGTCAGTCAGCTCGGAGCTGCGTTCCCGGGCGTACGCAGCGACCTCGCGCCCGTCGACCACCGCCCGCCCAGCGTCGTCCGTGGCACGGGTGAAGGTGCCGCCGTCGACGAGCCGACGCACGGTGTCGTCACTGATCCCGAGGAAGGCCGCAGCGTCCCGTACCCGCAGTTGCGTCATGATCCACCGATCCTAGCCGCGGATGCGGCGGCCAGGGCAGTGCTGGTGACCGGGCTGGGTCAGGACCGGTGCTCGATCGCCACGGGCAGCCCCTCGCGACGCCAGGCCTCGAACCCGCCGTCGAGCACCGCCACGCGCCTCCCGGCCGGCTGTCTGGCCGCCCATGCGTCCGCACGGGGTCCGCGTGCGCAGTAGACGACGACCTCGTCCCCGCCGGTGTCGTCGGTGACGGCACCGGCGACCACGCCGGCCGCGCGTTCCTCGGCGGTCCGGACGTCGACGACGACCAGCGGGTCCGCCGGGTCCGCCACCCGGGCGGCCAGGGCGGACGGCGCGATGCGCGGCGGCGTGGCGGCGGCCGCGGGTGCCGGGCGACGCGAGGCGGGGCCGCGACGGACGGGGCTCTCGGTCCAGCGCCAGCGGCGGGCGTCGACGGTCAGGACGCGGCCGAGCAGGGGGTCGCCGGTGCCGGTGACCAGCGCGAGGACCTGCCCGGCCATCACCGCACCGACCGCGCCGCACAGGGCGGGGACGACCCCGTCGAGGGCACACGACCCCTCGTCCGGCAGGGCGTCGGGGTGCAGGTCGTGGAAGTCGACACCGTCTCGTCCGGCGTCGCGGAAGACGCTGACCTGCCCGTCGTGGCCGAGCACGGTGCCCCACACGAAGGGCACACCAGCCGCGGCGCAGGCGTCCGAGACGGCGCGGGTGACCACGACCGAGTCGGCGGCGTCGACCACGACGTCGTGCCCGGCGACCAGGTCCGGCGTGAACGACCCGACCACCGCGACCGCGTCGAGTTCCGGGTCGACGGCGACGGCCCGGGCGACCGCGACCTGCGCCTTCGGCGAGCCGACGTCGGCCGCCGTGAAGAGCGTCTGCCTGGCCAGGTTCGAGGCGTCGACGACGTCCGGGTCGACGACCGTGAGCCGACCGATCCCGGCGAGGTACGCGACAACCGGTGCCCCGAGCCCGCCGGCCCCGACGACGAGGATGCGCGATGTGGCCAGGCGTCGCAGCCCGGTCGTCCCGACGTCGGCGAGCGCCGCGGTGCGCGAACCGAGCTGCGCCCGCCCCGGGGACAGCGCGGAGACAGGGGCGACGAGGGGTTCCATCCCGTCATTCTGGCCCGTCGCACCGAACTCGTGCATGTGAGAGTTCAGCGCCCGGACGCGGCGGATCCCCAGAGCAGATCGGTACGGTCGCGGGCGTGAGTTCCCCGCGTACCGGCACCGTCCCGATCCGACGCACGACGTCGGCTTCGTCGGTGCGCGCACGCGCCTGGGCGCTCGTCGTCGCCGCTGTCCGGGCCCTCGCACGGACGCCCGAGATCACCGTCGGCGCGCTCGGTGTCGTCGTCGTGGCCGCCTTCGCCTGGGTGCCGTCGGTCTGGTACGACGAGGCCGCGACCGTCGCGAGCGCACAGCGGAGCTGGCCGGCGCTCTGGGCCGAGCTGCAGAACGTCGACGCGGTGCACGGTCTCTACTACGCGGTGATGCACGTGTGGTTCACCCTGGTCGGGTACTCCCCCTTCACCCTGCGGTTCCCGAGCGCACTCGCCATCGGGGTGTCGGCCGGACTCGTCGTCGCCCTGGGCCGGCGGCTGGGCGGCGTCCGCCTGGGCGTCGTCTCCGGCATCGTGTTCCTGCTGCTGCCCCGCGTCGCCTGGGCCGGCGGCGAAGGACGCCCGTACGCCACCGTCACGACCTTCGCCGTCGCGCTGACCCTGGTCGGCATCACCGCGGTCCGACGCAGCCGGTCCGGGCACCACGCGACCCGGTGGTGGGTCGTCTACGGGCTGCTCGCCGTGCTGGCCGTGCTGTTCAACGTGTACCTGGCCCTGGCCGTCGTCGCGCACGGGGTCGTGCTGCTCTGGACGGCCGTCGCCGACCGTGCCGCGCGGCGCGACGCCGTGCTGTCCGAGCGCACCGGTCCGGTGCCGGCGCCGATGGTGGACCGCGCGGCGTTCGTCCGCTGGGGCGTCGCCGCCGTCGGGGCCGCGCTCGTGGTGTCACCGTTCATCGTCCTGGCGGCCGGGCAGGCCAAGCAGGTCGGCTGGATCACCGGCGTCGGCTGGGCAACGGTGCGACAGGTCGTCGCGACCGCCTGGTTCGGGGCCGTGTGGCCGTACGCGGCGCTCGGGTGGGTCCTGATGGCCGTCGCCGTCGTGCTCGCCGTCCGCGCGTCCCGGGGCCCCGCCCCCGCGGCCCGCGAAGCGCTGCGCATGCAGGCGGTCCGCGTCGCAGTCCCGCTGACGATCCTGCCCACCGCGCTGCTGGTCGGCGCGACCGCGGCCGGCGAGCACCTGTACACGCCGAAGTACGCAAGCCTGAGCCTGCCGTTCGTCGCGCTGCTCATCGGCCTGGCGATCACCGCGATCCGTCCCCGCCGGTGGGTGGTGCTCGCGGTCGTCGGCATGCTGCTGGTGTCGGCGCCGACGAGCACGACCGTCCGCCTGCCCCACGCCAAGCAGGACTCGCACTGGGCGAACGCGGCGGCGATCATCGATCGTGAGCGGGACTGGCGCACGGACCAGGAAGAGGGCGTCGTCTTCGGCAGCGTCTGGGGGCACCCGACCACCACCGCGCAGGTCATCGCCGACACCTACCCCGACGCGTTCACCGGCATGCGGGACCTCGCCGTCACGGAGACCGGCGCCGCACGCGGGCAGCTCTGGGACGTCAACGGCGACGTCGCGGAGACGGTACCCGCGCGGCTCTCCGGCATCGACACCGTGTGGTTCGTCGGCGGCAAGTCACGGAACATCCGGCCGCAGGTCACCGAGACGCTCGTGGCCGAGGGGTTCCACGTCGTGCGCTACTGGCACACCGGCACGGTCATCCTCTGGAAGTACAGCCGCTGACGGTGGGACGCCGACCGTCGGCCGACCGGGTCGAGCGACGGGTCAGTGCACCACGCGTGCGCCGTGCACCGGGCCGGTGGCACGGAGTGCGACGAGGCCGGCGGCGCTGAGCTCGACCTGCAGTTCGAGCGCGGCGTCACGGTCACCGACCAGGAACGCCACGGTCGGTCCGCTGCCGGACACCAGGCCGGCCAGGGCACCGGACTTCTCACCGAGCTCCAGCGTCGCCGCGAGCCGGGGCTGCAGGCGCATGGCCGGTGCCTGCAGGTCGTTGTGCACGCAGTCGGCGAGCAGGTCGGGGTCGCCCGCGCGCAGGGCCTGCAGCACGTTGGCCTCGACCACGGGGTGCGAGGGCGCCGGGAAGATGTCGGCGCGGTACCGCTCCCGGTGCTCGTCGAGCGCACGGTAGACGGCGGGGGTCGACAGGCCGTCGTCGCTCAGGGCGAGGACCCAGTGGAACTCGCCCTTGGCCAGCGCCGGGCTCAGCTCGTCACCGCGCCCGGTGCCCACGGCGGTGCCGCCGGCGAATGCGAACGGCACGTCGGCGCCCAGCTGCGCGGCGAGCCGGAGCAGCTCTTCACGCCCCAGCGCGGTGCCCCAGAGCGTGTCGACCGCGAGCAGGGTCGCGGCCGCGTCTGCGGAGCCACCGCCCATGCCGCCGGCGACGGGCACCTGCTTGTCGATGGTCAGCCGCACCCCACCGCGGTGTCCGGCCGCGTCGGCCACGAGCCGGGCCGCACGGATCGCCAGGTTCGACTCGTCGACCGGCACGGCACGCGTGTCGATCGGGCCGGTGAAGGTGACCGAGAAGTCGTCGGCGGCCTCGGCGGTGACGTCCTCGTACAGGGACACGGCCTGGTACGCCGTGGCGACGTCGTGGTAGCCGTCGTCCTGCAGCGCCCCGACGGACAGGAACACGTTGATCTTGCCGGGGGCGCGCGTCCGCACGCGGGTCGGGGCGGCCAACGTGGTCATGCCCCCAACCTATCCCGCTGCAGCTGCCGTGAAGCCCCGCGCCAGGTCGGCGGTGATGTCGTCGATGTGCTCCAGGCCGATCGACAGGCGGATGAGTCCGTCCCCCACCCCGGCGGCCGCCCGCTCGGCGGAGGTCATCTGCACGTGGGTGGTCGATGCCGGGTGCACGACGAGCGAGCGGACGTCCCCGAGGTTCGAGACGTGGTCGAACAGCTCGAGCGCCGCGACGAACCGCCGGCCTGCAGCGACCCCGCCGGCCAGGTCGAACGACAGCACCGCCGACGGCCCCTTCGGCACGTAGCGCTGCTGCAGGTGGTGCCACGGCGAGTCCGGCAGGCCGGCGTAGTGCACGTGCTCGACCTGGTCGTGCGCGTCCAACCAGGTGGCCACGGCGGCGGCGTTCGACACGTGCCGGTCCATGCGGAGCGACAGGGTCTGGATGCCCTGCAGCACCAGGAACGCGTTGAACGGTGCGATCGCGGGCCCGAGGTCGGCGGAGAGCTTCGAGCGGGTGCGCTGGATGAACGCCCGCCGCCCGAACTTCTCGGCGAAGTTCGTGTTCGCGAACCCGGATTGCTCGGCCGTGGCCAGCTGCGGGTAGGCGTCGGCGTGGGCCGCCCAGTCGAAGTTCCCGCTGTCGACGATGAGCCCGGCGATGGCGCTGCCGTGTCCGGCCAGGTACTTCGTCGCCGAGTGCACGACGATGTCGGCACCGTGCTCGATCGGGCGGACCAGGTACGGCGTCGCGATGGTGTTGTCGACGATGAGCGGGACACCTGCCCGGTGCGCGACGCCGGAGACCCCGGCGAAGTCCAGGACGTCCCCGCGGGGGTTCGGGATGGACTCGCCGAAGAACGCCTTCGTCTCCGGACGCACCGCCGCCGCCCACTCGGACAGGTCGGTCGGGTCCTGCACGAACGTGAAGGTGATGCCGAGGTCCCGCAGCGTCGACGCGAACAGCGTGTAGGTCGCGCCGTACAGCGAGGCGCTCGACACCACGTGGTCGCCGGCGCGTGCGACACCGAGCACGGCCAGCGAGGTCGCCGCCTGCCCGGACGCCAGCGCCAGCGCGCCGATCCCGCCCTCGAGGTCGGCGATCCGGCGTTCGAGCGCTGCCGCCGACGGGTTGTTGACCCGCGTGTAGGTGTGGCCGGGGGCGTCGAGCATGAAGCGCGCGGCCGCGTCCTCGCCCGAGGGGTACACGTACGCGGCGCTCTGTGCGATCGGCGGCACGTTCGCGCCCCAGCCCGGGTCGGCCTTGAAGCCGGCGCGGATCTGGCGGGTCTCGAAGGCCCAGTCGTCCTCGGTGCTCACGAGACCGGCTCCGAGACACCCGCGGCGGTCGGGGTGGTCGGGGCCGTCGGCCGGACGAGTGGGATGACCTGCTCGCCGAACCGGTCCATCTCCTCGAGCTGCGGCGAGAACTGCAGCAGGAGCGTGTCGACGCCGGCGTCCTCGAACTCCTTGATGCGGGCGGCCACCTGCGAGGGGGTGCCGACGAACCCGGGGCGCAGGCCGCGGTTCGACACCGAGTAGTCCTCGAGCGAGGGCACGTGCTCGAGCTGCGACTTCGAGATGAAGTCCTGGTACGACTCGTACGCCGTGCCGTGCTGCACGTCGGTGATCCGGGCGAACTCGGCCTGCGCCTCTTCCTCGGTCTCCCGGACGATGACGTAGGCGGCCATGCCGAACGCCTCGAACGGCGGCAGCCCGGCGTCGACGCGGCGGCGCTTCATCTCGTCGATCTTCGCGCGGAGCTCCGGGGCCGTGCCGCCGTGGGTCAGGTAGGCGTCGGCGTACCCGGTGATCGCGGCCTTGCCGGCCTCGCTCTCACCACCGGCGTAGATGCGCGGCGTCACGCGGGGCTTCGGCTCGAGGTGGGCGTTCTCGATGTCGTAGTACTCACCCGAGAACGAGTACGGGGTCTCGCGCCACAGGCCCTTCATGACCTCGACGAACTCCGCGGTGCGCTTGTACCGGTCGTCGTGCTCCGAGAAGATCCCGCCGTACTGCTTCGCCTCCTCCGCCCACCAGGCGCTCACGACGTTGAAGGTGAACCGGCCGCACGAGATGTCGTCGATCGTCGCCGCCTGCTTCGCCGTCACCGCGGGCAGGTGGTAGCCGGGACGCATCGCCGCCATGATCTCCAGGCGCTCGGTCGTCGCCGCGATCGCCGCCGCGAGGGACCACGCCTCGAGCGAGGGCGCCGCCGTGCCCTTGATGTCGTTGAGGTTGAGCTCCGGCACGAGCGTCAGGTCGAAGCCGATCCGCTCGGCGCGCTGCGCCAGGCGCTTCACGTAGTCGAAGGTGACCGGCATGTTCTCGTTGTCGACGTTGCGCAGCCAGCCGCCGAAGAGCGGGGTCCAGTATCCGAATCGCACGTGGGTTCCTTGGGGGTGTGGGAAAGGGGACTGGAGGCCCGTGGCGGGC
>NZ_KB714631.1:795-1249 GCF_000349565.1 Curtobacterium flaccumfaciens UCD-AKU | reverse complement strand
GGGCCTCCAGTCCGGTGGTCCTTGCGGTCTCAGGCCGTGAGCTCGGCCGCGTACTCGGCCGCCAGCAGGCCGCCGAGGTACTCCGCGATGGAGCGCGGGCCGGAGGCCGGCGCGGACTCCTCGACAGCAGGGTTGTAGTTCGTGTTCGTGTTGATGTCGTAGACGACGGTGCGGCCGTCCGTGGTCTCCATGAACTCGACGCCCGCGATGGTGATGCGCTGGTCGGCGAGGAACGTGCGGAGCTGCTGGACCAGCGGGTGGCCAGCGGTGATCTCGGTCCGGACGGCGAACGCCGGGGGCGCACCGGCGGTCTCGGTACCGGGCACGTCGCAGACGGCGCCGGCGATGACCTGGGGCACCTCGCACGCGTCGGCGGGGCACAGTTCGAAGCTGCCGGCGCTGGTGTCGACACGGACGGCGTAGACGAACTCGCCGCCGACGAACTCGACGCGGG
>NZ_KB714631.1:0-685 GCF_000349565.1 Curtobacterium flaccumfaciens UCD-AKU | reverse complement strand
GATGAAGGGTTCGCGCGCCGTCAGGTACTCCTGCAGCAGCGTGATGCCGTCGACCGGGGCCTCGAACTCGGGGCTGTCGACGTAGGCGTCGAACTCGGCGAGCGAGTCGAAGCGCCGCACGCCCAGGCCCTTGCCGCCCTGGTTGTGCTTCGTGATGAACGGGACGTCCTGGCCGTTCGTGAAGTCCTTCGCCGCCTGCTTGAGCGTCGTCGTGCCGAACACGGCGGTGGTGCGGGGCACGTCGAAGCCGGCCTGCTGCAGGAGGCCGTGCTGGGCGACCTTCGACACCTCGAGCTCGAGCACGTGACTGCCGCCGACGACCTGGCGACCCGCTCGCTCGAGCCACCCGAGGACGGCGCGGGTGTACTCCTTGCTGTGCTCGTGGCCGCGGGTGTGGGAGCTCGCGGACATGCGGCTCCAGTACACGCCGGGTGCCGGCTCGGCCGCGAGGTCGATCTGCCCCTCGGTCAGCAGGATCTCCTCGACCGGGACGCCCTCGGCCTCGAAGGCGGCGGCGAGCGGCGGGAACCACTCGGGGTTCTCGTGGATGACGTACACGCGCGGAGTGCTCACGCCCCCACCCTAGGCACGGTATACCGCACGCGGCCAAGTGTGTGACGCGGCGTTGCTTCTCGGTGGCGGGGCGGGGGCGGGGCGGGGCGGAGCGGAGCGGGCGGGCGGGGCG
>NZ_KB714630.1:105714-123107 GCF_000349565.1 Curtobacterium flaccumfaciens UCD-AKU | reverse complement strand
CCAAGGGCACGACCCCGCCGCACGTGCTCGTGCTCACGGCCACGCCGATCCCGCGCACCGTCGCGATGACCGTGTTCGGCGACCTCGACGTCTCGACCATCACGGGCATGCCGTCGGGGCGTGCCGGCGTCGAGACCTTCACCGTCCCGCTGGCGGAGCACCCCGGCTGGGAGCCCCGGATCTGGTCGCGGATGGCCGAGGAACTCGCGAAGGGCCGGCAGGCGTTCGTCGTCTGTCCAAGGGCACGACCCCGCCGCACGTGCTCGTGCTCACGGCCACGCCGATCCCGCGCACCGTCGCGATGACCGTGTTCGGCGACCTCGACGTCTCGACCATCACGGGCATGCCGTCGGGGCGTGCCGGCGTCGAGACCTTCACCGTCCCGCTGGCGGAGCACCCCGGCTGGGAGCCCCGGATCTGGTCGCGGATGGCCGAGGAACTCGCGAAGGGCCGGCAGGCGTTCGTCGTCTGTCCAGCCATCGACGACGCCCACACCGAGGACGACGGGGAGCCGGAACCCGCCGAGGCCGAGGCCGAGGCCCCGAAGCGCGCTCCTGCGACCGTCCTCGCCACGGCCGAGCGGATGCGCACCATGCCCGCGCTCGAGGGGCGCTCGATCGCGGTCCTGCACGGCCGGATGACCGCCGACGAGAAGGACCGCGTGATGACGTCCTTCGCCGCCGGTGACCTCGACGTCGTCGTGGCCACGACCGTGATCGAGGTCGGGGTCGACGTGCCGAACGCGGCGATGATGGCGGTCCTCGACGCCGACCGGTTCGGTGTCTCGCAGCTCCACCAGCTGCGCGGTCGCATCGGCCGTGGGCAGTGGGCCGGTGTCTGCCTGCTCGTCACCACGGCCGAGCTCGAGACCACCTCGCGTGAGCGCGTCGACGCGGTGGCCGCCTCGGACGACGGCTTCGAGCTCGCCCGGATCGACCTCGAGCTCCGACGCGAAGGCGACGTCCTGGGTGAACGGCAGTCCGGAGGGCGGTCCTCGCTCAACCTGCTCCGGGTGGTCGAGCACGCGGACCTCATCGTCGACGCGCGCGAAGAGGCCGAGCGGGTACTCGAACCCGACCCGGAGCTCGAGGGGTCGCCGGCCCTCCGCGACGCGCTCGCCCGGCGCCTCGACGAGTCCGACGCGGCGTTCCTCGGCAAGAACTGACCCGGGGGCACGACGGCGCGCGCGGTATCGTCGCTGCCATGGCGCAGATCGCGGTGGTCCCCGGTTCCTTCGACCCCGTCACCCTCGGGCACCTCGACGTCATCGGCCGCGCGGCCGGGCTCTTCGACGAGGTGCACGTCCTCGTGGTGCACAACCCCGACAAGAAGCCGGCGATGTTCGAGGCGGTCGACCGGGTCCGGCTCATCCGGGACTCGCTGGTCGAGGTCGGCGCGCCCGGGACGGTCACGGTCGGCGAATGGACGTCGGGCCTGCTGGTCGACTACTGCCGGCAGGTCGGCGCGAAGGTCCTGGTGAAGGGCGTGCGGTCCGGCGAGGACGTCGCGTACGAGACCCCGATGGCCATCATGAACCGCCACCTGGCCGACGTCGAGACGGTGTTCCTGCTGCCCGAGGCATCGCGGGCGCACGTGTCGAGCTCGCTCATCCGCCAGGTGTCGTCCCTCGGCGGCGACGTCACGCCCTACGTGCCGAAGACCGTCGCGGACGCCCTCGCGGCCCGCTGAGCGTCCCCGGGGCGGCACCGCGTCCGGACACGCCTGTCGCCACCTCGACTCTCGGCCTGGATCGCGCTAGGCTTGTCGATCGTGTCTTCCCCCGTGAACAGCCCCTACGCCCTGCGCGTGCGCGACCTCGCGCACCGGCCGGGCGAGATGCGCGAGCACTCGCTCGACATCGAGGTGCCCGACGCGATGGGGGCCGGTCTGATCGCCGTCCGCCAGGGTGCGGAACTGCGGATCGACGTCAAGCTCGAAGGCCTGCACGAGGGCGTCCTCGTGTCCGGGCACGCTTCAGCCGACGCCGCGGGGGAGTGCTCGCGCTGCCTCATCGACATCAGCGAACCGATCGAGGTCGATTTCGCCGAGCTGTTCGCGTATGATGCCTCGGAGGATTTCGACTTCTTCGTTCGCGATGACCACGTGGACACCGAACAGGTCGTTCGAGATGCGGTGGTGCTGTCGCTGCCGTTCCAGCCGGTCTGCCGACCGGACTGCCCAGGACTCGACCCGGTGACGGGTGAGCGTCTGGCCGACCTCGGCGAGCAGCCCGCTCGTCAGGTGATCGACCCCCGGTGGGCGGCGCTCAGCGGGATCGCTCTCGACGACAGTGCTGCAGGATCCACCGACGGTGACACCACCGCACCGAAGACCACCGAGGGCGAGGAGCGGGCCGAGACCGAGTAGGTCCCGACACCGCCAGCCCCCGTTCCGACCACCGACCAACCGAAAGAGATTCACCATGGCCGTTCCCAAGCGCAAGCAGTCCCGTGCGAACACGCACGCCCGTCGTTCGCAGTGGAAGGCCACGCCGATCCAGCTCGTGAAGACGATCGAGAACGGTCAGGTCACCTACAGCCTCCCGCACCGCGCGAAGGTCGTCGAGGACTCGGCCGGCACGCCCCTGTACATGGAGTACAAGGGCCGCAAGGTCGCCGACGTCTGATCGGACCGAACGCATGACGACAACGTCCGGCGCTGCGGGGTCTCGCCCCGCGGGGCCGGACGTCGTTCGTCTGCAGGGCATCCTCGGGGTCGACATCGACCTCGAGCTGCTCCAGCTCGCCCTGACGCACCGCTCCTACGCCTACGAGCACGGGGGCATCAAGCACAACGAGCGCCTCGAGTTCCTCGGGGACTCGATCCTCGGCCAGGCCGTGACCGTGAAGCTCTACCGGTCGTTCCCCGACCTCGACGAAGGTGACCTCGCCAAGCGTCGAGCGAGCCTGGTGTCGACCGTGGCGCTGGCCGAGATCGCCCGGATGATCGGGCTCGGCCGCTACCTGCGCCTCGGCAAGGGCGAGGAACAGACCGGTGGGCGCGACAAGTCGTCGATCCTGGCCGACACGGTCGAAGCCGTGATCGGCGCGACGTACCTGTCGGCCGGCCCCGACCCGGCCACCGAGCTCGTGCTCCGTCTGGTCGAGCCGCTCATGATCGACCCGGACCGCTTCGGCGCCGCGATGGACCCGAAGACGAGCCTGCAGGAGCTCGCCTCGAGCCGCTCGCTCGGCAACCCGGCGTACCGCGTCACCGAGACCGGCCCGGACCACGACAAGACCTTCACGGCCACGGTCGTCCTGCAGGGCGAGGACATCGCCACCGGCACCGGGTCGAGCAAGAAGGCAGCCGAGATGGCGGCCGCGCTCGACGCGTGGACGCGGCTGTCCGGTCGAGCGGCCTGACCGCGTGCCCGAACTCCCCGAGGTCGAGGTCGTCCGCGCCGGCCTCGAACCCGCCGTCAGCGGCGCGCGGGTCCTGCACGTCGACGTGGTCGACGACCGTGCCCTGACCCGGCACGACGGCCCCGCCGAGGACTTCGCCGACCGACTGACCGGTCGCACCATCGCCGCCGCCGTCCGCCGGGGCAAGTTCCTCTGGATGCCGCTGCAGCCCGAGCACGACGGGGACCGCCCCGAGGCACTCGTCGCCCACCTCGGCATGAGCGGGCAGATCCTGCTGGGCCGTGGTCGGCAGGCGGCGAAGCACCGGCGGATCCTCATCGACGTGCAGCCCGCGGGCACCGACCGTGCGGGTGCGCCGGAACCCCCGGTGGAGCTCGAGTTCGTCGACCAGCGCACGTTCGGTTCGATGGCGATCGACGCGATGGTGCCGACGATCGACGGTGCTCCCGCCGGGTTCGGCGGGCAGGTCGACGCGACCGACCCCGACGCCGTGTGGCGCCGCTGGGTGCCCGGCCAGGTGTCGCACATCGCGCGTGACCCACTCGATCCCGCGTTCGACGACGACCGGTTCACCGCGATGGCCCGGAAGCGCTCGAGCGGCATCAAGCGGGTGCTGCTCGACCAGGGTGTCGTGAGCGGCATCGGCAACATCTACGCCGACGAGTCGCTGTGGGCGGCGAAGCTGCACTACGACCGCGCCGCCGACCGGCTCACCCGCGCCGACCTGCGACGCCTGCTCGACGAGGTCCGCGCCATCCTGCGCCGGGCGCTCGAGGACGGCGGCACGAGCTTCGACGCCCAGTACGTCAACGTGAACGGGCAGTCCGGGTACTTCTCGCAGCGCCTGAACGTCTACGGCCAGCAGGGCAAGCCGTGCCCCCGCTGCGGCACCACGATCGTCCGCGAGGCCTTCATGAACCGGTCGAGCCACATCTGTCCCGTGTGCCAACCGCGTCCCCGTGCCCGCACGCGTTAGCCTGACGCCAACCTGAGCATCCGGAGACCGCATGTACTTGAAGAGCCTGACCATCAAGGGGTTCAAGTCCTTCGCGCAGCCGACGACGTTCGCGTTCGAGCCGGGCGTGACGTGCATCGTCGGCCCGAACGGCTCCGGCAAGTCGAACGTGGTGGACGCCCTGGCCTGGGTGATGGGGGAGCAGGGGGCGAAGACCCTGCGCGGCGGCAAGATGGAGGACGTCATCTTCGCCGGCACCTCCACCCGCGGTCCGCTCGGTCGCGCCCAGGTGCTGCTGACCATCGACAACAGCGACGGCCTGCTGCCGATCGAGTACTCCGAGGTGACGATCGCGCGCACGCTGTTCCGCAACGGCGGCAGCGAGTACGCCATCAACGGTGAGAACTGCCGACTGCTCGACGTGCAGGAGCTGCTGAGCGACACCGGCCTGGGCCGTGAGATGCACGTGATCGTCGGGCAGGGGCAGCTCGACAAGGTGCTGCACGCCACGCCGGAGGACCGCCGCGGCTTCATCGAGGAGGCCGCGGGGATCCTGAAGCACCGCCGCCGCAAGGAGAAGACCCTCCGCAAGCTCGACGCGATGCAGACCAACCTGACCCGCTTGTCCGACCTGGCCGGTGAGATCCGGCGGCAGCTGAAGCCCCTCGGGCGACAGGCCGAGGTCGCGCGCAAGGCCCAGTCGGTCGCCGCGGTCTTCCGCGACGCCAAGGCCCGCATCCTGGCCGACGACGTGGTGCGCCTGCGCCGCGAGCTGCACGACCACCAGGAGGTCGAGGCCGGCCGCAAGTCCGAGCGCATCGTCCTGACCGAACGGCTCGACCAGACCCGGGTGCGCCAGCAGCACGTCGAGCAGAGCATGGTCGGCGACGACGTCGACCGCGCCCGCACCGTCGTGCACCGGCTCGAGAGCGTGCAGGAGCGCCTCCGCGGCCTGTCGAGCCTGGCGAACCAGCGCCTGATGTTCCTGGCGCAGCAGGCCGACGCCCCGCAGCAGGGCCCGACCGTCACCCAGGAGCAGGTGGACGGGGTCCGCGCCGAGGCCGATCGCCTCGCGGCCCGTGCCGACGAGATGCAGGGCGGCTCGGCGACGACGGCCCGTGCCGTGCAGGACGCCCGGGTCGCCCTCGACGCCCTCGACGAGCGGATCGCCGCGCAGGCCGCCCGGGTCTCGCAGCACGACCTCGAGGCGCAGCGGCTCGCCAGTGCCGTCGACGTCGCGCGGTCGAAGCGCGGTTCCGCCGTCGCCGACCGTGAACGGCGGGAGCGGGCTCTCGCCGAGGCCGGGGAGCGTGCCGAGCGTGCTGCGGCGGCCCTCGCCGAACTCGGGGTCGACCCGTCCGAAGGTGTCGACGAGGCCGCACTCGCGCAGACCCTCGAGCAGGCGCGTGCCGAGCTCGAACGGGCACAGAGCGCGCGCGACGAGCAGCGCGACCGGCTGCACGCCCTCGAACGCGAGCGGGACGCCCTGGACGCCCGGGTCACCGCGCTCGGCATGTCGATCGAGGTCCGTGACGGCTCGCAGGCCCTGATCGACGCCGGCCGCGCGGGCATCGTCGGTCGCCTGGCCGACAGCCTGACGGTGTCCCCCGGGTTCGAGGCCGCGATCGCCACCGCGCTCGAGGGCCTCGCCGACGCCGTGCTCGCCGACGGCCGCGGTGTGGCGCTCGACGCCGTCGACCACGCCCGTGCCGCTGACCTCGGCCGGATCGACGTCGTCGTCGCGGACGCCGTGCCCGTCTCCACCGCTCTGCCCGCGACCCTGCCGGCCGGCGTCCGCCGTGCCACCGACCTGGTGCAGGGACCGCCGGCGCTCGCGTCGATCCTGCGCGACACGCTGGTCGCGGAGACCGACGACCTCGACCTGGAGGCGGTGCTCACCGCCGCCCCGCAGGCCACGGTAGTCACGCGGTCCGGCGACCTCGTCCGTGCGGTCCGCGTGACCGGCGGCGGGGAACGCGTGACCTCGCGTATCGAGCTCGTCGCGGAGCGCGACGACGCCGTGACCCGACGCGACGCGATCGCGACCGACGCGGAGGACGCCGCCACGGGCCTCCAGGCCGCGCGCAGCGCCGTCGAGGACGCACGCCGTCGTGCGGACGAGGCCGACGCGGCATCCCGGGCGTACACGCGGGCGAAGGCCGAGTACGACCGCACGAGTGCGTCGACGCGGGCGAAGGCGGAGAACGCCGCGGCCGAGGTCGAGCGGCTGCGCGCCGCGCTGGCGGAGACCGACGGTGCCGTCGAGACCGCCGAGGCGGCGCTGGCCGAGGCCGAGTCGGCCCACCGGACCTTCACCGAGCAGGACCGCCCCGTGGTCGACGCGTCCGAGCGCCCCGCGCTGCAGGACGCGCTCGAGGCCGCGCGCGCCGCCGAGGTCGAGCAGCGCATCCAGGTCGAGACCGTGCGCGAGCGGGTGCGCGCCGAACGAAACCGCGCCGACCAGCTCGAACGCCAGCTGGAGGCCGAGCGTGCCGCCGCTGAGGAAGCCGCGCGGCTCGCGGTGATCCGCCGCGGACAGATCCACACCGCCGAAGCCGTGCTCGCCGACCTGCCCGGGGTGCTCGGCGCGGTCGACCGTTCGCTGGCCGAGGCGCGGGTGCAGCTGGCGACCGAGGAAGCCGAGCGGTCGAAGCGCAACACCGAGCTGCAGACGATCCGCAACGAGGAACGTGAACTCCGCGACCGCCTGCAGACCATCACCGACGGCGTGCACTCCCTCGAGATGGAGATCTACGAGAAGAAGCTGCACGTCTCCGGCGTCCTCGACCGGGCGCAGAGCGAGCTCGGGTTGACCGAGGCGGTACTGGTGGCCGAGTACGGGCCGCACGTGCCGGTGCCGGTCGACGTGCTCGTGGACCCGCGGGTGCTCGCGCGGAAGCACCGCGAGGCGGAGCGCGCAGCGGCGGCCGTCGCCGCCGACGCCGCGGGCGTGCCCGAGCCGGACCGCGCGGACGCGCACGAAGACGCAGACGCAGACGCAGACGCCGAGATGAGCACCGACGACGGCACTGACGAGCCGGCCGACGACCTGGCCCTCGTCGAGCCTGCGTCCACTCTGCCCGGCGGCCCCGCCCTGCCCGAGTTCGACACGACCGACGAGATCGACCCCGCCGACGTCGAGACCGTCCCCTACGTCCGCGCCGAGCAGGAGCGCCGGCTCAAGGCCGCCGAGCGCGACCTCGGGCAGCTCGGCAAGGTGAACCCGCTCGCGCTCGAGGAGTTCCAGGCGCTCGAGCAGCGGCACGCGTTCCTCGCCGAGCAGCTCGAGGACCTGCAGAAGACCCGGACGGACCTGCTGACGATCATCGACGAGCTCGACACGAAGATGCAGACGATCTTCGAGTCCGCGTTCAACGACACGAAGGAAGCGTTCGACGTCATCTTCCCGATCCTGTTCCCGGGCGGATCGGGGTCGATCAACCTGACCGATCCGTCCGACCTGCTGGGCACCGGGATCGACGTGCAGGTGAAGCCCGCCGGCAAGAAGATCGACCGCCTGACGCTGCTGTCCGGCGGCGAGCGGTCGCTGGCTGCGGTGGCGCTCCTCGTCGCGATCTTCACCGCGAGGCCGTCGCCGTTCTACATCATGGACGAGGTCGAGGCGGCGCTCGACGACGCCAACCTCGGCCGTCTGCTGACCGTGTTCGAGCGCCTGCGCGAGTCGTCGCAGCTCATCGTCATCACGCACCAGAAGCGCACGATGGAGATCGCGGACGCCCTGTACGGGGTGTCGATGCGGCAGGACGGCGTCTCCGCCGTCGTCGGGCAGCGGGTGCAGAAGCGCGAGCCGGCGGACGCGGTCGCGTAGGCGCCCTGGTCGCGACCGCGACAGACAGGAGGCGCGGTGCCAGCTGGCACCGCGCCTCCTGTTCCGTCAGGTGCGTCCGGACAGGACGCCGGGTCGCTACGCGCGACCGCGGATCGTCCGGAGCAGCCAGCCGATGATCCCGAGCAGGATGAGCACGATGCCCACCCAGAGCAGGAGCTTCAGGGCGCCGACGAAGATGCCGCTGAAGAGCAGGACGAGGCCGACGATGATCGCGATGATCAGCAGTGCGGGCATGAGGGTCTCCTATCCCTGGAACGAGACCGAGCAGATGCCCGGACCAGAACGGGACGCTACTCCTCGGCGCCGCATCGCGTTCGCTCGTGCGGCGGGACCGCGCCCGCTCAGCCGACGAGGTTCTGCACGAACACGTGCGGCGTGAAGCCCGTCAGGTCGTTGATGCCCTCGCCCTGCCCGATGAGCTTGATCGGGATGCCGGTCTTCTCCTGCACGCTGAGCACGAAGCCGGCCTTGGCCGAGCCGTCGAGCTTCGTGATGACGAGGCCGGTCACGCCGGCGCCCTCGATGAAGGCCTGGGCCTGGGCGAGTCCGTTCTGGCCGGTCGTCGCGTCGAGGACGAGCAGGACCTCGCTGATCTCGGTCTGCTTCTCGACGACGCGCTTGATCTTGGTGAGCTCGTCCATCAGCCCGGCCTTGGTGTGCAGGCGCCCGGCGGTGTCGATGACGACGATCTCGGTCTGGTCGCGGATCGCCTTCTCGACGGTCTGGTACGCCACCGATGCGGGGTCCTGCCCGGGCTGCGACGGACGGACGACGTCGACCCCGGCGCGCTGGGCCCAGGTGGCGACCTGCTCGACCGCCGCGGCGCGGAACGTGTCCGCCGCCCCGACGAGCACCGTGCGGTCGTAGGTCTTCAGGAACTTGGCGAACTTGCCGATCGTCGTGGTCTTGCCGACGCCGTTCACCCCGACGACGAGCACCACGGCGGGCCGCGCGCTGAGCTTCAGGGTGGTGTCGAGCTTCGAGAGCCGTTCCTCGAGGACCTCGCGGAGCATGCGCTGCAGGTCGGCGGGGTCGGTCGTGCCGTACCGGTCGACGCGGGCGTGCAGGTCCTCGATGATCTCCTCGGAGATGTCCGGGCCGAAGTCGGCGCCGATCAGGGCGGTCTCGAGGTCCTCCCACGTGGTCTCGTCGATCGTCTTGCGCTGGAAGAGGCCGCGCAGCCGTGTGGACAGTGACCAAGAACTCGCCATGCTCCCAGCTTAGAGCGCGGCACATGTCCGCTGTGCCCGGTATGCTCGGGGACACGAAGGGGAGTATTCCCTCTCGGTGACCCCGTCAGTACGGTCCGGAACGATCCGGCCCCGGGGCGCCGGTCGTGCGGCACCGGTTCCGGTGCGGGGCGACGGAAGAGACCTTCAGGCCTCGGCGTACCCGCACACCAGTGGCACGCCCTACCTGAAGGAAACCGTGGACGTCCCACTCTTCGTCTGGCTCATCACGATCGCCGGCATCCTCGCGCTGCTCGTGTTCGACTTCTACTCACACGTGCGCACGCCGCACGTGCCCCACATCCGCGAATCCGCGTTCTGGTCGGCCTTCTACATCGGCCTGGCCATCCTGTTCGGCATCGGGATCCTGGTGTTCGGCGGCGGACAGGCCGGTGGTGAGTACTTCGCCGGCTGGCTGACCGAGAAGGCGTTGTCGGTCGACAACCTCTTCGTCTTCCTCATCATCATGTCGAGCTTCGCCGTGCCGAAGGAGTTCCAGCAGAAGGTCCTGCTGGTCGGCGTCGCGATCGCGCTCGTCGCCCGCGGTGTGTTCATCGCCCTCGGCGTCACGATCATCGAGAACTTCTCGTGGGTCTTCTACCTGTTCGGTGCGCTGCTGTTCTGGCTCGCCTGGTCGCAGGCCCGCAGCGGCAACGACCACGGCAACGAGGGCGATTCGCGGCTCATCCGGATCCTCAAGCGCTTCATCCCGACCTCGGACCACTACGACGGTGACCGCCTGACCACCCGCGTCGACGGCAAGCGCCTGTTCACCCCGATGCTGCTCGTCATGGTCGCCATCGGCCTCACCGACGTGCTGTTCGCGCTCGACTCCATCCCCGCGATCTTCGGGCTGACGCAGGACGCCTTCATCGTGTTCACCGCGAACGCGTTCTCGCTCCTCGGGCTCCGGCAGCTGTACTTCCTGATCGCCGGTCTGCTCGAGCGCCTCATCTACCTGGGTCAGGGCCTGGCCGTCATCCTGGCGTTCATCGGTGTGAAGCTCGTCTTCCACGCCATGCACGTCAACGAGCTGCCCTTCATCAACGGTGGCGAGCACATCGAGTGGGCGCCGGAGATCCCGATCTGGTTCTCGCTGGGCTTCATCGCCCTGACGATCACGGTCGCGACGATCGCCTCGCTCGTGGTCTCGAAGCGCCGCCAGGAGCGCGGGCTCACCCCGTCGGGTGAGCCGAAGGAGTCGGTGGAAGCCGACGCGAAGTAGTCGTCACCACCTGACGGACGCCAGGCGCGGTGCCAGCTGGCACCGCGCCTGGCGTCTGTCCGGAGCGTCGCCCGGAGCGTCAGACGGCCTGGCGACCGGGGGTCGCGTCGAGCAGGTGGGCCAGGTGCTCGGGAACCGAGCCGCCGCGCGCCACCGTCGCCCGTGCCCACAGCCGGCCCGCCCGGTACGACGACCGGACCAGCGGCCCGGCGAGGACCCCCGCGTAGCCCATCTGCTCGGCGAGCTGGCGGAGCTCGACGAACTCCGCAGGGCTGACCCAGCGCGCGACCGGCAGGTGCCGCGGTGACGGGCGGAGGTACTGCGTCAGCGTGATGATGTCCGTGCCGGCGTCGTGCAGGCGCTGCAGGGCGTCCTCGATCTCGATGCGCTCCTCGCCCATGCCGAGGATCAGGTTCGACTTCGTGACGAGTCCGGCGTCGCGGCCCTGGGTGATGACGTCCAGGGAGCGTTCGAACGTGAACGCCGGTCGGATCCGCTTGAAGATCCTCGGGACGGTCTCGACGTTGTGCGCGAAGACCTCGGGGCGGGCGTCGAACACCTGGCCGAGCTGGTCCGGCCGGCCGTTGAAGTCCGGCACCAGGATCTCGACGCCGGTGCCGGGGGAGTGCTCGTGGATCTGCCGGATCGTCTCGGCGTAGAGCCAGGAGCCGCCGTCGGGCAGGTCGTCTCGTGCGACGCCGGTCACCGTCGCGTACTTCAGGCCCATCGAGACGACGGAGTCCGCGACCCGGCGGGGCTCGTCGCGGTCGAGCGGTTCCGGCTTGCCGGTGTCGATCTGGCAGAAGTCGCAGCGGCGGGTGCACTGCGATCCGCCGATCAGGAACGTCGCCTCGCGGTCCTCCCAGCACTCGAAGATGTTCGGGCAGCCGGCCTCCTGGCAGACGGTGTGCAGCTGCTGGTCCTTGACCAGGGCGGACAGTTCGCGGAACTCTGGGCCCTGCGTGGCACGGGTCTTGATCCACCCGGGTTTCGTCTCGATCGGGGTCTCGGCGTTCCGGGCCTCGACCCGGAGCATGCGGCGGCCTTCGGGGGCGAGGGTCATACGAGGGTCTCCTGTCGGGCGGGCGCGGTGCTGGTGCTCGTGCTGGTGGTCGTCGTGCTGATCCGGTGGCCGCGGTGCATGCCGTCGACGGCCTGTTGGACGCCGTGCGCTACCAGGGGTGCGAGGTCGTCGACGGTCACGGGAGCGAGCCCCAGGCGCGCCGCGGCGGCGCTCAGCGTCGTGACCCCGGCGTCCGCGATGCCGCACGGGACGATCGCTCGGTAGGCGTCCAGGGCGTTGTCGCAGTTGATCGCGATGCCGTGGCTCGTCACGCCCTCGGCGACGTGCAGCCCGATGGCGCCGATCTTGGCGGCGGGGGAGCCGTCCGCGCTCGGCACCCATGCGCCGCTGCGCCCGGCGACCCGTTCGGCGTGCACTCCGACGGCGGCAGCAGCGTCGATGATGACCTGCTCCAGGTCGCGCACCCAGGCGACGACGTCGAGGGGTTCGGCGAGTCGGACGATCGGGTAGGCGACGAGCTGCCCCGGGCCGTGCCAGGTGATGCGGCCGCCGCGGTCGGTGTCGACGACGGGGGCACCGTTCGTCGGCAGGTCGGAGGGTTCGGTGCGGCGTCCGGCGGTGTACACGGACGGGTGCTCGCACAGCACGAGGGCTCCGGGGGAACGGCCTGCGACGACGGCGGCGTGCAGGTCCCGCTGCAGAGCGAGACCGTCGGCGTAGTCGAGCAGCCCGGGGTGGTGCACGATCTCGAGTTCCGGCATGCGGCGAGCGTACGACAGTTTCTGGACGGCGTCCAACAACCATCCTCTTGACCTCAACTATGGTTGAGATGGTCCGATGTGGACATGGACATCCGCCAGGTACAGCTCGCCACCCGATCGCTCGACGACACCGCCCGGTTCTACGAACGGCTGGGGTGTCCGGTCGAGATCGTCGACGCCGCGGTGCGCGTCGTCGTGGGGTCGTCGCTCCTCGTGTTCCGTGAACTGCCCGAGATGACGGGAGCCCTGCACCTGGCGATCACGATCCCCACCGGGACGTTCGACGCGGCCAAGGTCTGGATCGCCGGACTGACGACGGTGCTCGGTACGGATGACCAGGACGAGTTCGAGGGGCCGCCGAACTGGAACTCGCGGTCGGTCTACTTCGAGGGGCCCGACGAGCAGCTCCTCGAGCTCATCGAGCGGCGGGACCTGCCCGCAGACGCGGGCGAGAACACGGTCGTCCCGCTCGTCTCCATCAGCGAGGTCGGCGTCCCCGTCCCCGACGTCCTCGGCGCCGTCGATGCCCTGCGACGCGCCGGTCTCGAGCCCTACGCGAACCCGCCGGGGGAGTCCTTCGCCGCGGTCGGCGACGTGGACGGCCTCGTGATCCTGGTGTCGCCCGACCGGCGCTGGTTCCCGACCGGTGACCGGAGTCCGTCGAGCGCGCCGGTGGTCGTCGACCTGGGCCTCGGGGCACCGCTCGAACTGACCGAGGGTGTCCTCCTGCGGTGAACGGACCGGTGCGGCCTGCGCGAGCCTTGTAGAATCGACGGATCATGGCGCAATTCGGCTCACTCTCCGATCGGCTGACCGAGACCTTCCGCAATCTGCGGAGCAAGGGTCGGCTGACTCCGTCCGACGTCGACGGCACCGTCCGCGAGATCCGGCGGGCCCTCCTCGACGCCGACGTCGCGCTCGAGGTCGTCAAGGCGTTCACCGCCTCGGTGCGCGAGCGTGCCCTCTCCGACGAGGTCAACCGCGCGCTCAACCCGGCGCAGCAGGTCGTCCAGATCGTCAACGAGGAACTCGTCGGCATCCTCGGCGGGCAGCAGCGACGGCTCGAGTTCGCGAAGAAGCCGCCGACGGTCATCATGCTCGCGGGACTGCAAGGTGCCGGTAAGACGACCCTGGCCGGCAAGCTCGGCAAGTGGCTCAAGAAGGACGGCCACACCCCGATGCTCGTCGCGGCGGACCTGCAGCGACCGAACGCCGTGCAGCAGCTGCAGGTGGTCGGCGAACAGGCCGGCGTGCACGTCTTCGCGCCCGAGCCCGGCAACGGTGTCGGTGACCCGGTCAAGGTCGCCAAGAACGCCATCAAGGCCGCGATCGACCAGCAGTACGACACCGTCATCGTGGACACCGCCGGTCGTCTCGGTGTCGACGCCGAGCTGATGAAGCAGGCGGCGAACATCCGCAAGGCCGTCGACCCGGACGAGGTCCTGTTCGTCATCGACGCGATGATCGGTCAGGACGCCGTCAACACGGCCCGCGCGTTCCAGGAAGGCGTCGACTTCACCGGTGTCGTGCTGTCGAAGCTCGACGGTGACGCCCGCGGTGGTGCTGCCCTGTCGGTGGCCAGCGTGACCGGCCGCCCGATCATGTTCGCGTCGACGGGTGAGTCGCTCGACGACTTCGAGCCGTTCCACCCGGACCGCATGGCGAGCCGGATCCTCGACCTCGGCGACATCCTGTCCCTCATCGAGCAGGCGCAGGGTGCCTTCGACGAGGAAGAGGCGCGCAAGGTCGCGGACAAGATCGCGACCGACAACTTCACGCTGAACGACTTCCTGCAGCAGATGCAGCAGCTCCGCAAGGCCGGCTCCATCAAGGGCATGCTCGGCATGCTCCCGGGCGCCAAGGGCATGCGCGAGGCGCTCGACAACTTCGACGAGCGCGAGATCGTCCGCACCGAGGCGATCATCCAGTCGATGACGCCCCAGGAGCGCGAGCTCCCGAAGCTGCTGAACGGTTCGCGTCGTCTGCGCATCGCGCGCGGCGCCGGATCGACCGTCACCGAGGTCAACGCCCTGGTGAACCGGTTCGAGCAGGCCGCCAAGATGATGAAGACCGTCGCCCGCGGCGGCGTGCCGCAGATGCCGGGCATGGGTCCGATCCCGGGCATGCACGGTGGCAAGAAGCAGCAGCAGGGTGGCAAGAAGAAGTCGAAGGTCGGCAACCCGGCCAAGCGCGCGGCCCTCGCGGCCGGTGCCGCGGCTGCACCGCAGCAGGCCCCGCAGGGCTCCGGCCTCGGCCTCGGTGGCGCCAAGGGTTCCAAGGCGCCGACCGAGGAAGAGCTCGCGTCGCTGCAGAAGTTCCTGGGTCGCTGACGCGGCTCGCGATCGCGACCACCTGACGGACGGGCGCGCTCCGCTCAGCGTGACGCGCCAGCGGCACGCGGGGCGCGCCCGTCCGTCGTCCGGTCGCGTCGCGACGTTCCTTCCCATCGCACGCGCGCTGGAAACCTGAATCGGGCGTACCTGGTCGGAAGGAACGTACGGGTACGCCCGATTCGACCGGGTACGCCCGGTCCGGGTGGGTGCGTCAGAGCGCGTCGCGGAACTCCGTGACCAGGTGGCGGACCACCGCGCGCAGGTCGCCGCCGTTCTCGCGCGCGACCTGCAGCTGCCGCTGGTACGAGGCGCCGCGCTCGATCATCGTGTCGAGGTGGTGCAGTTCGTCCTGGCAGCCGAGCCGCTCCGCGATCGGGTCGAGCCGCTGCACCAGGTCGTGCACCTCGTCGGTCACGAGCCGCTCGTCACCGGCGACGTTCGTGATGATCTCGGCCTCCATGCCGTAGCGGGCCGCGCGCCACTTGTTCTCGCGGATGAACCACGGCTGCATCGTCGGCAGGGTCTCACCGGCGTCGAGCCGGTCCGAGCACGCGGTGACCAGGCACTGCACCAGCGCGGTGACGGCACCGACCTCGTGCAGGGTCGAGATGCCGTCGGACACGCGGTTCTCCAGGGTGCCCCAGCCGGGCGAGGGGCGGATGTCCCAGCGCAGGTCCTTCACGCTGTCGATGACGCCGGTGTGCGTGAGGTCGCCCACGACCTCCTCGAAGTTCGCCCAGGCACCGAGCTGCGGTGGGAGTCCACCGGTCGGGAGCTGCTGGAACATGAGCGCACGGTTCGAGGCGTACCCGGTGTCGGTACCGCCCCAGAACGGGCTCGACGCCGTGAACGCCTGCAGGTGCGGGACGTAGGCGAGCATCGCGTTCATGATCGGGACCGCCTTGTCGCGGTCGTCGATGCCGACGTGCACGTGCACTCCCCAGATGAGCATCTGGCGTCCCCACCAGCGGGTGCGGTCGATCAGGGTCGTGTAGTGCTCGCTGTCCGGGGTGATCTCCTGCTGGTCCCAGACGGCGAACGGGTGCGTGCCGGAGCACATCACCTGGGCGTCGAGCGGTTCGGCGGCGTCGATGACCTCGCCGATGATGCCGGACAGCTCGCTCGTCGCCGCACCCACCCGATCGTGGACGCTCGACACGACTTCGACCGTGTTGGTCAGCAGCTCCTCGGTGACGCGGTCGGCGTCACCGAGCCGCTCGTGCACGGCGGCGATGACGGCGGGGGCGCGTGGCGCGAGGTCGCCGGTCGACAGGTCGACCAGCGGGAGTTCCCACTCGACGCCGATGGTCGACGGGCGGGACTCGGTGAAGCGGATGTCCATGCCGTCCATCCTGCCCGGAACGTTGTCGGACACGCACAACGATCCGTCCGCCGGTCGCACGGACCCCGCAGAATGGGCGCATGAGCAGCGTCGCTTCCGCCCCCGTCGTCCCGGAGTCGCTCCGGAGCGTGGCGTCACCCTGGACCCTCGGGCCCCTGCACCTGCCGAACCGGGTGGTGATGGGGTCGATGCACACCGGGCTCGAGGTGCAGGACGACGGTGGTGCCGGCATGGCTGCGTTCTACCGGGAGCGTGCAGCTGGCGGAGCCACGTGCATCATCACCGGCGGCATCGCGGTCAACGACGAGGCCCGCGGTGGTCCGGACTTCGCGGTGTTCGGGGTCGGGGGAGCCGACGAGCGGTTCCGGGTCGCGGTGCAGGCCGTGCACGACGAGGGCGGGACGATCCTGGCGCAGCTGTTCCACGCCGGTCGGTACGCCCTGGCGTCGGGGATGGTCGACCGGCACGGGGACCCGCAGCGCGTCGTGGCGCCCTCGGCCCTGCCGTGGGCAGCCGCCCGGGGCGTGGTGCCGACCGCGCTGACGGCGGCCGAGGTCGAGCGGACCATCGAGGACTTCGCCGCCGCTGCCCGCACCGCCCGCGCGATCGGGTTCGACGGCGTGGAGATCATGGCGTCCGAGGGGTACCTGATCAACCAGTTCCAGTCGCCGCTGACGAACCTGCGCGACGACGAGTGGGGCGGCGACGCAGCACGTCGTCGGCGGTTCGCGATCGAGGTCGTCCGGGCCGTGCGCACCGCCGTCCCGGACCTCGCCGTGACGATCCGGCTGTCCGGCGCCGACCTGATGCCCGGCTCCTCGACCGACGACGAGGTCGACGCACTCGTGCACGACCTGCTGCCGCTCGGGCTCGACGGCATCTCGGTCGGCATCGGCTGGCACGAGTCCCGCACCCCGACGGTGCAGGCCGCGGTGCCGCACGGGGCCTGGCTGGCGTACGCGTCCCGGATCGCCGGGGTGGTGCGCGCGTCCCCGCACCCGCACGTCCGCGTGATCGCCTCGAACCGGATGACGGACCTGCGGGACGGCGAGGCGGTGCTCGCCGACGGCCTGCTCGACGCCGTCGCCCTCGCCCGACCGTTCCTGGCCGATCCCGCACTCGTCGACCGCTCCCTGGCCGGCCGGTTCGCCCTCGTGAACACCTGCATCGGCTGCAACCAGGCGTGCCTCGACCGGTCGATCATCGGCGCACCGGTGTCGTGCCTGGTGAACCCCCGCGCCGGCCGCGAGGTCGCGTTCCCCGCACGCCCGACGGCCGACCCGAAGCGCGTCGACGTCGTCGGCGGCGA
>NZ_KB714630.1:102522-105544 GCF_000349565.1 Curtobacterium flaccumfaciens UCD-AKU | reverse complement strand
GTGACCTCGTGGCCGCGGCGGTGGACGCCGCCCGCCGCGGCCACGAGGTCACCCTCTGGGAGGCGTCCGACCGTCTCGGCGGCCAGTTCGGCCTCGCCGCACTCGTCCCGGGGAAGGAGGACTACGCCGCCACGGTGCGGTCCGCCCGCACGGAGCTCGAGGAGCGGGGCGCGACCATCCACCTCGGACGCCCGGCCACGGCTCGGGACCTCGTCGACAGCGACGCCGTCGTGCTCGCGGCCGGGGTGGTCCCGCGGAGCATCGACGTCCCCGGTAGCGACCTGCCGCACGTGCTGTCCTACGAGCGGGCGCTGCGGGACGGCGTCCCCGAGGGCACCGTCGCGATCATCGGCGGCGGCGGCATCGGGGTGGACACCGCGGCGTTCCTGACCGAGTCGCCCGACGAGGCCGTCCGGGCCGCCGGGTTCGCGGCGCGCTGGGACCTCGACGTGTCCGAGGAACTCGTCGGCGACGTCCCGCAGCGGCTCCCCGCGGCACCGCGCACCACCCGACCGGGGCCGGACGTGACGGTGCTCCGCCGATCGGGCAAGTTCGGCCACGGGATCGGCATCACCTCGCGGTGGGTCGCGATCGGTCGGCTGCGCGACGCCGGCGTGCGGATGGTCGGCGGCGTGCAGGAGTACCTGCGCATCGAACCCGGGGTGCTCTGGATCCGCGACGAGCACGGGGACGAGGTCGGCGTGCCGGCGGACACCGTCGTGGTCTGCGCCGGGCAGGAGCGGGCGAGCGACGCCGAGGGTGACGCTCCCGACGGACTCGCCACGGGCCTCCAGGCCGCCGGCGTGCCGTACGCCGTCGTCGGCGGCGCGCGGGACGCACGGAGCGTGGACGCGGTCCGGGCGACGTCCGAAGCCCTCGAAGCGGTGCGGCGCCTCGCCCCGTAGCGAGTCGGCTCGCATCACGGCCGGGAATCTGCAAGAATGAACGGTCGAATCGCCGCAGCTCGACCCTCTATCCAGCTGTGAGCGATCTCTCTCGAGCTTTCGCCGTGTGTGCCCCCACGCCCGCGGTTCCAGTTCAACCACAACGAAAGCAAACAGGAGCAATTGTGGCTGTCAAGATCCGTCTGAAGCGTCTCGGTAAGATCCGTGCGCCCTACTACCGCATCGTCGTCGCCGACTCGCGCACCAAGCGCGATGGTCGTGTCCTCGAGGAGATCGGTCAGTACCACCCCACCGAGGAGCCCTCGGTCATCAAGATCGAGTCCGAGCGTGCGCTCTACTGGCTCGGCGTCGGCGCGCAGCCGACCGAGCAGGTCGCGGCCCTCCTCAAGCTGACCGGCGACTGGGCCAAGTTCAAGGGCGAGAAGGACACCGAGTCCAAGGTCAAGGTCGCCGAGCCGAAGCAGGCCTTCCAGGTCGACTCCTCGAAGAAGGCCGTCCTCAAGCCGAAGTCGGAGAAGACGGCTCCCGCCGCCAAGGCCGACGACGCCGAGACCGCCGACGAGACGACCGAGGCGTAGTCCTTGCTCGAATCCGCGCTGACGCACCTCGTCAAGGGGATCGTCGATCACCCTGACGACGTGCGCGTCGCCAGCTCCACCTCCCCACGCGGCGAGGTCCTCGAGGTGCGTGTGCACCCCGAGGACCTCGGCCGCGTGATCGGTCGCGCCGGGCGCACCGCCAAGGCGCTCCGCACCCTCGTCACGGCCCTGGCCGACGGCAAGCGCGTGCGGGTCGACGTGGTGGACACCGATTCCTAGGGAGACGACCCAGCTCCGGGTGGGTCGAATCACGAAGGCGCACGGGCTCAAGGGCGGCATCAAGCTCGAGCTCTACACCGACGACCCGGATCGTCGGTTCACCCCGGGCGCCACCTTCACGCTCCAGGTCCCCGACGACTCTCCGTGGTCGGGCAAGACCCTCGAGCTGGACGAACTCCGCTGGTACAACGGTCACCCCGTCGCGTTCTTCGCCGGGATCGACGACCGCACCGGCGCCGAGTCCCTGGCACGCATCATCCTCTGGGTCGAGCAGGACGCCGACGCCGAGACCGGTGAGGACGACGCCTGGTACGACCACCAGCTCGTCGGGTTGAAGGTCCTGCGCGACGGCGCCGAGGTCGGCACCGTCGCCCGTGTGGACCACATGCCCGCGCAGGACCTGCTCGCGATCGACACGCCGTCCCGCGGCGAGGTCCTCGTGCCGTTCGTCTCCGCCATCGTGCCCGCGGTCGACATCGCTGCCGGCACCGTCACGGTCACGCCGCCGCAGGGCCTGTTCGAGGACCCCGAGGACACCTCGCGCCCCGAGACGGTCACGGACTAGCTGCCGTGCGGATCGACATCGTCACGATCTTCCCGGAGTTCTTCTCCGTGCTGGACGTGTCCCTGCTCGGCAAGGCGCGCTCCGGCGGCCTGCTCGACCTGCACGTGCACGACCTGCGGTCGTGGACCACCGACCGGCACCGCACCGTCGACGACACCCCGTACGGCGGTGGCGCTGGCATGGTGATGAAGCCGGAACCGTGGGCGCAGGCGCTCGAAGCGCTCTTCCGCCCCGACGGCTCGTCGACCCTGGTGGTCCCGACGCCGGCCGGCACCCCCTTCACGCAGTCGATCGCGCGCTCGCTCGCGTCGACGTCGGACCACCTCGTGTTCGCCTGCGGGCGGTACGAGGGCATCGACGCCCGCGTCTTCGAGTGGGCGTCATCGCGCGCCACCGTCGTCGAGCTCTCCCTCGGTGACTACGTGCTGAACGGTGGCGAGGTCGCCGCGATGGCGATCATCGAGGCCGTCGGTCGACTGGTCCCCGGCGTGGTCGGCAACCCCGAGTCACTGGTCGAGGAGTCCCACGAGGACGGTCTGCTCGAGTACCCCTCGTACACCAAGCCCGCGTCGTGGCGCGGCCTGGACGTCCCCGACGTCCTGCTCAGCGGGCACCACGCCCGCGTCGGTGCCTGGCGGCACGAGCAGCAGCTGGAGCGGACGCGGCGCGTCCGTCCGGACCTGCTGCCCGACGCGTAGCGCGACCCGTCCTGGGAAAGCGACAGATGTCCGCGG
>NZ_KB714630.1:45567-102394 GCF_000349565.1 Curtobacterium flaccumfaciens UCD-AKU | reverse complement strand
CCGCGGACATCTGTCGCTTTCGCTGTTCTGACGGTCCGCGGCCTGCGAGATCTGTCGCCTCGGTGGGGTGGGGGCGACGCGTGACGGACTGGAGGCGCGGTGCCAGCTGGTGCCGCGCCTCCAGGCCCGCTACTGGTCGCGCTGGGCGCGACGCAGGGTCAGGACCTCGGGTCCGGCCTCGGTGACCGCCACGGTGTGCTCGACGTGCGCAGCGCGCGAGCCGTCGACGCTGCGCAGGGTCCAGCCGTCGTCGTCCTGGGAGAGCTCGTCGGTCGTCTGCATGAGCCACGGTTCGATGGCGACGACCAGCCCCGGCCGGAGCTTGAGCCCGCGGCCCGGACGGCCGTCGTTCGGCACGTGCGGGTCCCCGTGCATCGTGCGGCCGACGCCGTGCCCGCCGAACTGCAGGTTGACGTCGTGACCGGCCTGGTGCGCGACGTGTCCGATGGCGTGCGAGACGTCGCCGAGCTTGTTGCCGGGGGCGGCCTGGGCGATGCCGGCCGCCAGCGCCCGCTCGACGGTGGCGATCAGGGCCTGGTCCTCGGCACGCGGCGTCCCGACCTGGACGCTGACGGCGGAGTCCGCGACCCAACCGTCGACGCTCGCGGCGAAGTCCAGGCTCACCAGGTCGCCGTCCTGCAGCGCGTAGTCGTGCGGCAGGCCGTGCAGGGCGGCGTCGTTGACCGACGTGCAGAGGTTCTTGCCGAACGGCGACATCCCGAACGACGGGTGGTAGTCGACGTAGCAGCTCTCGGCCCCGCGCTCGGCGATCATCCGGGCCGCGACGCGGTCGAGGTCGAGCAGGTTCACGCCGACGTCGACCGTCTCGAGCAGTTCGTCGAGCACGTCGGCGACGAACCGGCCGGCGACACGCAGGCCGTCCAGCTCGGCGGGGGTGCGGAGTTCGATCATGGGTCCATCCTCGTCGTTTTGCCTCGCGCGCTCTCTGTGGCAGTATTGAACGCTGTGCCCTGGCTGGACTCTGCCACGGGGGAGTCGCCGACACCGGGCACGCACCACCACTTTCCGAACCTTCTATCCGCGGCGACCCGTGTGCGTCCGCAGAGAGTGAAACCCACCATGAGCCAGCTCCTCGACAACGTCGACGCAGCATCGCTGCGGACCGACGTCCCGGACTTCCGTCCCGGCGACACCATCAAGGTGCACGTCAACATCATCGAAGGCACGCGCTCGCGTATCCAGGTCTTCCAGGGTGTCGTCATCGGCCGTCAGGGCCACGGCATCGGCGAGACCTTCAAGGTCCGCAAGGTGAGCTTCCAGGTCGGCGTCGAGCGCTGGTTCCCGGTGCACTCGCCGATCATCGACCACATCGAGATCGTCACCAAGGGTGACGTCCGTCGTGCGAAGCTCTACTACCTGCGCGAGCTCCGCGGCAAGGCGGCTCGCCGCAAGATCAAGGAGAAGCGCGACGCCTGATCGCCTTCACAGTGAACGTCCGCGAGCCGGACGACGCTGCGAGCCCCTCGTCCATGTACGGTTGTGCATCGACGGGGGGCTCTTCCCATTGCGGTAGAGCGAGCGGTTCGAACGAGAGCGGAAATGACGGACACGACAGACGATTCGGGGCGCAGGCCACGTGCCGAGAAGCAACGGAACGGTGTCCTCACATTCCTCCGCGACCTCGTCATCATCTTCATCGCGGCACTCCTCGTGTCGTTCCTGGTGAAGACGTTCCTGATCCGGTCGTTCTACATCCCGTCGGCGTCGATGGAGAACACGCTGCAGATCAACGACCGCGTGATCGTCAACGAGCTCGTTCCCGGAACCGTGGCGCTGAAGCGGGGGGACGTCGTCGTCTTCAAGGACCCGGGCGGATGGCTCACCGGTTCCGACGTGCCGAACGTCACGCCGGACACGCAGCCCGCCAAGGCCATCGACTGGGCCCTGACGCAGGTCGGGCTCGGCACGGGGGACAGCGACGACCACCTCATCAAGCGCGTCATCGGGCTGCCGGGTGACAAGGTGTCGTGCTGCAACGACCTCGGGCAGATGTCCGTCAACGGCGTCCCCATCAAGGAGCCGTACCTGAAGCTGCCCGCCGGTGCCCCGGCCTCGGCGACCGATTTCTCGGTGACCGTGCCGAAGGGCACCATCTGGGTGATGGGCGACAACCGGAACGATTCGAAGGACTCCCGGTACAACGGTGACACCCCGTCGAAGGGCTTCGTCCCGATGTCCGACGTCACCGGCCGCGCGTTCGTCATCTCCTGGCCGGCGAGCCGGTGGACCTGGCTCGACGACCACCCCGAGGTGTTCGCCGGCGTGGAGGAGCGCGACGAGTGACCGCCGTCCGTCCGTCGCTCCGGGTCGAGAAACGGCTGCTGGCCGAGGGCCGCGTGACCGTGATCGGCATGGACGAGGTCGGCCGTGGCGCCATCGCCGGTCCTGTCGGGGTCGGAGTGGCCGCGGTGACGGTCGACATCGGACGTGTGCCCCAGGGGCTCGCCGACTCGAAGCTGCTCTCCGAAGCGCGCCGGACCGACCTGGTGCCCGTCGTGCAGCGTTGGGCGCGGACAGCGGTCGGCATGGCCTCGGCGGAGTTCGTCGACCAGCAGGGCATCGTCCCCGCCCTCGGTGCTGCCGGGGCGCAGGCGCTCGGTTCCCTGGTCGCAGACGGGGTGTCCCTCGACGGCGCAGTGGTCGTGCTCGACGGCTCGTTCGACTGGTTGAGCAGGGCCATCCCCGCATCCCTCCGGCCGGCGACGGAACCGCTCGAGGTCGTCGTGCGGGTCAAGGCCGACCGCGACTGCGCCTCGGTGGCCGCGGCGTCCGTGGTGGCCAAGGTCGCGCGTGACGCCGTCATGATCACGGCGCACGACGACGCTCCGCACTACGGCTGGGTGTCGAACAAGGGGTACGGGTCGACGGCGCACTACGACGCGATCCGGACGGTCGGGGCGCACACCCTGCACCGGAAGTCGTGGCTGCACCAGGCCTCGAGCGTCGCGCTGGACGGGTTCGACGCACTCGACGCCCCCGCGGCCCTGACCGGTCCTCCGCTCGGGCGTCCGTCGCCGTAGACTGTGGGCGCAATGGATGAGGACGAATTCGACGACTACGACCGCGAGGTCGAGCTGGCCCTGTACCGCGAGTACCGAGACGTGGTCTCGCAGTTCCGTTACGTGGTCGAGACGGAGCGCCGTTTCTACTTGGCGAACGAGGTCGAACTCGTGCGCCGTGACACGGAGCACGACTTCTACTTCGAACTGACCATGAACGACGTCTGGGTCTGGGACGTCTACCGTTCCGACCGGTTCGTCAAGGGTGTCCGCGTGCTCACGTTCAAGGACGTGAATGTCGAGGAGCTCACGACGCGGGAACTCGAACTGCCGAAGGAACTCGCACTCGACGAGTGATCGTCGCTTTTCATTCTGCTGCTTTCTCGGTGAATCGCCGGTGATCCGAAGCGCCGTGGAATTGTTCGCGCTATTGTGATGGGGATTTAACCGCCCCACGAACAGGAGCACCCCATGGCACAGAAGGTCACCGTCCAGCTCGTCGACGACCTCGACGATTCCCCCATCACCACCGGTGAAGGCCGGACGGTCGAATTCGCGTTCGACGGCTCGTCGTACGAGATCGACCTGTCGAACGACAACGTCGACAAGTTCCGCGAGGCGATCTCCGATTACATCGCCGCGGCGCGCAAGGTCTCCGGTCGTCGGACCGGTGGCGGTTCCGCCCCGAAGTCCGCACCCAAGCGCGGCAACTCGGAAGAGCTCGGCAAGATCCGCGAGTGGGCCAAGGAGAACGGGTACGAAGTCTCGTCCCGTGGTCGTATCTCGACGCAGGTGCAGGAAGCGTACGCAGCAGCGCACTGACGCTCGCCGCAGCAGGACCCGGGTGATCTCGATCGCCCGGGTCCTTCTTCTTTCCTCCACAGGGGCTATCTGCTCGCACTGATTCCACAGATTCTGCATCGTCACTGATGTGGTTGTTCGTTCCCGAGATCGTTGTCGTGGAGGCAACGACATGGAACAACAGGTGCAACGCCCACCGGGGCGGTCGCTCCGGAACGGACGACTCGGGCGATTCGGTGAAGAACGTGCGGTGGTCTGGCTCGAGGCTCGGGGATTCCGCGTCCTCGAACGGAACTGGCGATGTGCGCGCGGGGAGATCGACATCGTCGCGTGGGATTCCTGCACGCTCGCGTTCATCGAGGTGAAGACCCGGTCCGGTGCGGCGACCGGGCACCCGTTCGAGGCGATCACCGCAGCGAAGCTCACCCGGATGCGTCGGCTCGTCCCCGAGTGGTTCGACGCGCATCCCGAGGTCTCGGCACGTGCGGTCCGCGTGGACGTCGTCGCGGTCCACGTCGACGGACCCCGCATCGTCGTCGAACACCTGGCAGGCGTGCTGTGACCGGCATCGGCCGCGCGGCCGCGGTCGCGCTGCTGGGGGTCACCGGCCGCTGCATCGAAGTCGAAGCCCACCTCACCAGTCAGCTCCCGGCGTTCAGCATCATCGGGCTGCCCGACACCTCGTTGGGCGAGGCGCGGGAACGCGTGCGATCCGCGGCCGCGAACGCGGGGTGCCCCTTGCCCGCCCGTCGGATCACCGTGAACCTGACCCCCGCTGCGATCCCGAAGCGCGGTTCCGGGTTCGACCTGGCCATCGCGATGGCGGTGCTCGCCGGCGCGGGACTCGCGCCGGACGTCTCGGAGCGTGTCGTGTACATCGGCGAGCTCGGCCTCGACGGTCGGGTGCGTCCGGTCCCCGGGGTGATCCCGATGCTCATCGCCGCGCGCGACGCCGGTGTCGACCGCGTGGTGCTGCCCGTCGGCAACCTGACCGAGGCCCGTGTCGTCAGCGGTGTGCGGGTCCGGGGTGTGGACTCGCTGCGGGCGGCGGCCATCGACGCCGGGGCGCTCCTGCCAGAGGTCGAGGTCGACCCGGTGCTGCCGGTCCCGATCCCGTCGGTGCCGCGTCCCGTGGCCGAGCTGTCCGACGTCGTGGGGAACCCGGTCGGGGTCCGTGCCGTGATCGCGGCGGCGGCCGGGGGACACCACGCGCTGCTGCTCGGGCCGCCGGGTGCCGGCAAGACGATGCTCGCCGAGCGGCTGCCCGGGCTGCTGCCGGACCTGGACGACGAGACCGCGCTCGAGGTCGCCGCGGTCCGGTCCGTCGCCGGACTCGGCCCCGCGTCCTGGAGCACGAAGCCACCGTGGGAAGCCCCGCACCACTCCGCCTCGGCTGTCTCGCTCATCGGCGGTGGGTCGGGGGTGCTGCGTCCGGGGGCCGTGTCGCGCGCCACCGGGGGCATCCTGTTCCTCGACGAGGCGCCGGAGTTCCCCCGGGCCGTGCTCGACGCGCTCCGGCAACCGCTCGAGTCCGGTCGGATCACCGTCCACCGGGCGGCGGGCGCCGCCGAGTTCCCCGCACGCTGCCAGGTCGTCCTCGCGGCGAACCCCTGCCCGTGCGGGAACGCCGGTGGTGCCCACGGGCAACCCTGTGAGTGCTCGCCGAGCACCGTTCGCCGGTACCTCGGGCGGATGTCCGGGCCGTTGCTCGACCGCATGGACATCCGCGTGCTCGTGCCCCGGGTGACGACGGGGCGGATGCGCGCCGCGGACGGCAGCACGCCGACCACGGCGGTCGCACGTGCAGCGGTCGCGGCAGCGCGGGCCCGCATGGCGGAGCGGCTGCACGGGACGGGATGGTCCCGCAACGCCGAGGTCACCGGGACCTGGCTCCGCGCCGACGGGCGCATCGAACCCGGGTCGACCGCGGACCTCGACCGTGCACTCGACCTCGGCACCCTGACGATGCGCGGCTGGGACCGCGTGATGCGACTGGCGTGGACGCTCGCCGACCTCGATGCCGTCGACCGGCCCACGGGTGAGCACATCCGGGGTGCCCTGGCCCTGCGGAGCGCGCTGTGATGCCGGCGGGCACGGAGCTCCTCGACACCGTGGCGCGCCTGCTGGGACGCAGCGGCGCCGCGGTCGACCCGGTGCAGGCCGCGGCACGGGTCGCGTGGTCGGCCATCGTCGAACCCGGGGACTCCGTCGCCGGCGAGCTCCTCGCCGGGCTCGGGCCGGAGCGCGCACTCGGTGGGGTGTTGCTCGCCGCGGACGGCGACCACGACGCGCTGCTGGGGGACTGCGTCGAGGCCGAGGTCCCCGGAGCCGAGGACCCCGCGGTGCTGCTCGGGGTGCTGCGGACCGCGGTGGAGCGCTGGCGGCCCCGGCTGGCCAGCGTCGAGGTGGGCGACGTCCTCGCGGCCGCCGGTGCGGTCGGCGCCGGTCTGCTCGTCCCGGAGAGCGACGGGTGGCCCTCGTCGCTGGACGACCTCGGGCCGCACGCCCCGGTGGTCCTGTGGACGCGCAGCCCCGGCGTCCGCCTCGGCGACGGGACGCCGGTGCTCGGGGTCGTGGGGTCCCGGGCGAACACGGTGGCCGGTGCCGAGGCGACCGCGGAGATCACCTCGACGGCGGTGGACGCCGGATTCCGCGTCGTCAGCGGTGGCGCCTACGGCATCGACGCCGTGGCGCACCGCGTGGCCGTCGCTGCCGGAACACCCACGATCGCGGTCCTGGCCGGTGGCATCGACCAGCTCTACCCGGTGGGCAACGCGCAGCTGCTCCACAACGTGGCACGGCAGGGCGCCCTGCTCGCCGAGTCGGCACCGGGGACGCGACCGACGCGGTGGCGTTTCCTCGCTCGGAACCGGCTGATCGCCGCGCTGGCCGACGTCACGGTGGTGGTCGAGGCCGGTGCTCGCTCCGGGGCGCTCAACACCGCTCACCACGCCGCGCAGCTCGGGCGGCCGGTGTTCGCCGTGCCCGGAGCCTTCGCGTCCTCGGCGTCGGTCGGATGCCACCGGCTCATCGCGCAGGGGCGGGCGGAGATCGTCGTGCACCCCGGCGATCCGGTCGCGGCGATCCGTGCGGTGTCCGGGACCGGCGGGGGAGCGGTGCCGGACGAGCCGTTGCTGTCCGGCAGGCAGGACCCCGAGGTGGTCCGGGTCCTCGACGCGCTCGGCCGTCGCGCGCTGCCCGAAGCCGAGATCGCCCGCCGAGCCGGGATGTCGACTGCGGACGTCGCCGACGCGCTCGCGCTGGCGCAGCTGCAGGGGCTCGTCGTCCCGAGCGGCGGCGGGTGGGGGCGGGCATGACGGTCTGCAGCCGTACGCTGACGTCGTGGCTTCGCGGACGGACGATCGACTCGAGGCGGCGGTGCACGCCTTCCTCGGACACGCGCGGCACGCGCGGGGCCTCAGCGAGCAGACCCTCCGCGCGTACGCCAACGACCTCGAGCAGCTCGTCACCTTCGCGGGCGGCCGCAGCGTCGACCGCGTCGCCGACGTCGAGCTGGAGCTCCTGCGTGACTGGCTCTGGGACGCCGACCAGCGGGGGCTGGCCCGGTCGACCATCGCCCGACGGTCCTCGTCCGTGCGGGCGTTCACCCGGTGGGCGAGCGAGACCGGGGTGACCCCGACGGATGCCGGGGTCCGGCTCCGTGCGCCGAAGGGTGGAGCGCACCTGCCCCGAGTGGTGTCCGCCGACCAGGTGCGCACCCTGCTCGACGGGCTCGGCGCCCGGGCCGCGACGGACGACCCGACGGCGCTGCGGGACCTGGCCCTCGTCGAGCTCCTGTACGCGGCGGCGATCCGGGTCAGCGAACTCGTCGGGATCGACGTGACCGACCTGGACCGCGGACGCCTGACCGTGCGGGTCCTCGGCAAGGGCGGCAAGGAACGCGTGGTGCCGTTCGGCGTTCCGGCGCGCGATGCGCTCGAGGCATGGCTGGAGCGCGGACGGCCCGCCCTCGCCGCTCGGAGCGTCGGCCCGGCGAGCACGGCGCTGTTCCTCGGCGACCGTGGCGCCCGACTCGGCGTCCGGAGTGCGTACCGCGTGGTGGCGCGGTTGCTCAGTGATCTGCCGGGCGAGGGCCCGAGCGGCCCGCACACCTTCCGCCACACCGCGGCGACGCACCTGCTCGACGGGGGAGCGGACCTGCGCGCGGTGCAGGAACTCCTCGGGCACGCGAGCCTGGGGACGACGCAGATCTACACCCACGTGTCGTCGGCGCGGCTGCGCGAGGTCTACCGGACGGCGCACCCGCGCGCCTGACGCTGCGCCGACGTCCCTGACGCTCGGTCGCCGGTGGGCTCAGCCGGGCCACGCCGACTCGGGCAGCAGCACCGGCCACTCGGCAGGCGGCAGGTACGGCATCGGGTCGACGTAGCGACCGTCGACCCGCGCACCCAGGTGGAGGCACGGTGCCGTCGCCGGACAGTGCCCGACCGAGACGCGCCCGACTGCATCGCCCTGCACGACCTCGTCACCGGCGGCGACCAGGGGCGTCACCGAGTCGAGCGTGCTGACCAGCCCGCTGCCGTGGTCGATCGTCACGACGGTGCGGCCGCCGACCGCGCCGGCGAACGCCACGGTGCCGTCCGCCACCGCCGACGCGGTCGTCCCCAGGGCCGCGGGGACGTCGATGCCGCGGTGGCCGGCGGCGTAGTCGGAGGACGGCGCCTCCCACGCACGCTCGACCACCCGTGACCCGGTCGGCCAGACCCAGCGGGCCTCGGCTCGGTCCGCGTCGGCCGCAGGAGTCACCGACGGCCCGGCCCCCGACGACGGCGCAGCACCGAACGTCGCCGCCCCGAACACCCCCGCACCGAACGCCGCCGTCAGGCACAGCACCGCCGCGCACACCACGGACAGCAGGACGGGACGGGAGCTCCATCGCATGTCCCCAGCCTCGGCCGTGGAACCGGCCCCGTGGCGGACACGGGGCGATCCGTGGAGGGGGAGTCGCGCCTCCAGGCCTGGGGAGGAACGACGCGACGGCCGATGCGACGGGGTCGACGTCGTCCGACAGCGACACCGTCGTTCCGCGTCGGCACGCCGGCCAGTCGATCCGCGTCGGCACGCCGACCAGTCGTCCCGATCTCGCACCCGGTTATGACCACATCCCGAGCGAGGAGTACAGTCGGGGCCGCTCCGGAACACGCAACGCCGCTCGGACGGCGAACCAGCCGACCGCCGGGGCACCGTGCTGCACACCGGCACGGCGGCAGAACCCAGGAGCATCGTGTCCACCACGACCACCGGGCACGGCGAAGACCGTGCGTTCAAGGGGAAGGTCACCCTGTTCGCCATCGCGGCGGCGGTCGGTGGCTTCCTGTTCGGCTTCGACTCGTCCGTCATCAACGGCGCCGTCGACGCGATCAAGGGTGAGTTCAACCTCTCCGACGCGGCCAGCGGCTTCGCGGTCGCCTCGGCCCTGATCGGCTGCGCGTTCGGCGCCTACTTCGCCGGCCGTCTCGCCGACCGCTACGGCCGCACCCGGATCATGTTCTGGGCCGCCGTGCTGTTCTTCGTCTCGTCGATCGGATCGGCGTTCGCGTTCGCCACGTGGGACCTCGTGGTCTGGCGTCTCGTCGGCGGTCTCGGCATCGGTACCGCCTCGGTCATCGCACCGGCGTACATCTCCGAGGTCTCCCCGAAGGCGATCCGCGGGCGGCTGGCCTCGTTCCAGCAGCTCGCGATCACGCTCGGTATCTTCGCCGCGCTCCTGTCCGACCAGCTCTTCGCCGTGACCGCGGGCAGCGCGTCGGCCGAGGTCTGGGGCCTGGCTGCCTGGCGCTGGATGTTCCTGGTCGGGGTGATCCCCTCGGTCGTCTACGGCGTCCTGGCGATCACGCTGCCGGAGTCCCCGCGGTACCTGCTCACCAAGGGGCGGGACGACGACGCGCGCGTGGTGATGGGCAAGATCGTGCCGCGCGACACCGTGAACACGAGCCTGGAGGAGATCCAGGACGGCATCAAGAAGGAAGCCAGCGAGAAGAAGGGCTCCATCCGGGGCAACCGCTTCGGGCTCCAGCCGATCGTCTGGGTGGGCATCATCCTGGCGGTGCTGCAGCAGTTCGTCGGCATCAACGTGATCTTCTACTACTCGACGACGCTCTGGCAGGCGGTCGGCTTCAAGGAGGAGGACTCGTTCCTCATCTCCACGATCACCTCGGTGGTCAACGT
Source organism: Curtobacterium flaccumfaciens UCD-AKU (assembly GCF_000349565.1). Classification (GTDB taxonomy): domain Bacteria; phylum Actinomycetota; class Actinomycetes; order Actinomycetales; family Microbacteriaceae; genus Curtobacterium; species Curtobacterium poinsettiae. The sequence goes on along the minus strand of NZ_KB714630.1, from coordinate 92,384 downwards.
CGCCGTGACCTTCATCGCGATCTTCCTGGTCGACAAGGTCGGCCGCAAGCCGCTGCTGGTCGCGGGTTCCGCGGGCATGTTCGTCTCGCTCACCATGGTCGCCATCGCGTTCTCGCAGGCGACGATCGTCGACGGCAGCCCGAGCCTCCCCGGCTCGTGGGGCGTCATCGCGCTGATCTTCGCGAACCTCTTCGTGGTGTCCTTCGGCGCTACTTGGGGTCCGCTGATGTGGGTCCTGCTCGGTGAGATGTTCCCGAACCGCATCCGTGCCACGGCGCTGGGGATCGGTTCCGCCGCCAACTGGATCGCGAACTTCATCGTGACGATCTCGTTCCCGGTGCTCTCGGGCTTCAACCTCACCGTCACCTACGGCATCTACGCGCTGTTCGCGCTGCTGTCGCTCTTCTTCGTCATCGCGAAGATCCCGGAGACGAAGGGCCGCTCGCTCGAGGAGATGGGCATCTCCGCCGACGGCGACACGGTGGACGCCAAGGCCTGATCAGGACGGCCGGAGCCGCGGAGATCCGCCGGATCGACCGGACAGGAGGCCCGGATCACGTCAGCCGCGAGGCGGGCGTGATCCGGGCCTCCCTTCTGTTAGCATCTATCCAGCAGCGTGCTGATGCGCGCTGACTTCGCGTGTCCACCAGGCCCTCATCGGCTCGGTACCCGATCACCGGTCCCGCTCTCACGAGCGGGCGGTCGCGTGCCAGGACACCAGGGATCACGACCGACGGTCGCGATCGACACAACCGCAACAGGTCCGCAGTGACGTGTGAGAGCACGGCTGCGCGCCGAGAACACAGAAGGAGGACGGCACATGGCCGTCGTCACCATCCGCCAGCTGCTCGACAGCGGCGTCCACTTCGGACACCAGACCCGTCGGTGGAACCCGAAGGTGAAGCGCTTCATCCTCGCCGAGCGCTCGGGCATCCACATCATCGACCTGCAGCAGTCGCTGGCCTTCATCGACCGCGCGTACGACTTCGTCAAGGAGACGGTCGCGCACGGTGGCACGATCCTCTTCGTGGGCACCAAGAAGCAGGCCCAGGGCTCCATCGCCGAGCAGGCGACCCGCGTCGGCCAGCCGTACGTCAACCAGCGTTGGCTCGGCGGTCTGCTCACGAACTTCCAGACGGTCTCCAAGCGCCTCGCGCGCATGAAGGAGCTCGAGGAGATCGACTTCGACGACACGACGAAGGGCTTCACCAAGAAGGAGCTCCTCATCAAGAAGCGCGAGCTGGACAAGCTCCACAAGACCCTCGGTGGTATCCGCAACCTCACGCGGACCCCGAGCGCGCTCTGGATCGTCGACACCAAGAAGGAGCACCTCGCCGTCGACGAGGCGCAGAAGCTCGGTATCCCGATCATCGGCATCCTCGACACCAACTGCGACCCCGACGAGATCACGTACCCGATCCCGGGCAACGACGACGCGATCCGCTCCGTCGGTCTCCTGACCCGCATCGTCGCCGACGCCGCGGCCGAGGGCCTGAAGACCCGCCACAACGGTGGCGACGAGGACGAGGCCAGCGAGCCCCTCGCCGAGTGGGAGCAGGAGCTCCTCGGTGGCGAGACGGCAACCCCGTCCGCCGACGCCGCCCCCGAGGGTGCGACCGTCGAGGAGAACAACGCTGACGCGCAGGTCGCCGCGAAGGAGATCGGCGAGCCGATCGCCGACGAGGCGAAGAACGCGGAGCCGACGGCCGAGGCCGAGGCAGCCGCGGAGACCACCCCCGCCGAGTGAGCCGCCGGGGCGTCGGACCCACCGGGTCCGGCGCCCCGACTGCACTCCACTCTCCACACACGTACAGTCCAGAAAGGACTCCAGTCAATGGCAAACTTCACCGCTGCTGACGTGAAGAAGCTCCGCGAGGACCTCGGCGCCGGCATGATGGACGCGAAGAACGCGCTCGTCGAGGCCGACGGCGACTACGACAAGGCCGTCGAGCTGCTCCGCATCAAGGGTGCCAAGGCCGTCGCCAAGCGCGACGACCGAGCCACCTCCGAAGGCGTCGTCGTCGCGACCTCCGAGAACGGCGCCGCCACGGTCGTCGAGCTCGCGAGCGAGACCGACTTCGTCGCCAAGAACGAGAAGTTCACGACCCTCGCCGACAAGGTGCTGGGTGCGGTCGCCGCTACCGGTGCCGCCGACGTCGCCGCCGCCAACGCTGCACCGCTGGACGGCAAGACCGTCCTCGAGGTCGTCAACGAGTCGGCAGCCGCGCTGGGCGAGAAGCTCGAGGTCCGCACGGTCCGCCGTGTCGAGGGCTCGGCCTTCGAGATCTACCTGCACAAGACCAGCCAGGACCTGCCGCCGCAGATCGCCGTCGTCATCGCGTACGAGGGTGACAACGCCGCCGAGGCGCGTTCGATCGCCCAGCACGTCGCGTTCGCGAACCCGACGTACCTGACCCGCGACGAGGTCCCGGCCGAGGCCATCGAGAAGGAGCGTGCGACCGTCGAGGCGATCACGCGCGAAGAGGGCAAGCCCGAGGCTGCCCTCCCGAAGATCGTCGAGGGTCGGGTGAACGCCTACATCAAGCAGGTGTCGCTCCTCGACCAGGACTACGCGAAGGACAACAAGATCTCCGTCGCGAAGGCCGCCGAGAACGCCGGCATCACGATCCAGGGCTTCGCCCGCGTCAAGGTCGGCGCGTAACGAACCCGTGACGGGGTCAGGAACCAACGAGGTTCCTGGCCCCGTTTTTCGCGCGCACCGACACGACACGCGCGCGACACATCCGCGAGTACATTTCCACGAGACCACGACGAAGGGTGCGGACCAGATGACCGACGAGAAGACCGGACGACGCCGCGTTCTGCTGAAGCTGTCGGGAGAGGCGTTCGGCGCCGGCTCCCTCGGGGTGAACCCCGACGTGATCGGCACCATCGCCAAGGAGATCGCCGTCGCCGCGCGCGAGGTCGAGATCGCGATCGTCGTCGGCGGAGGCAACTTCTTCCGTGGCGCCGAGCTCTCGCAGCGCGGCATGGACCGCGGACGCGCCGACTACATGGGCATGCTCGGCACGGTGATGAACGCGCTCGCGCTGCAGGACTTCCTCGAGCAGGCCGGCGCCGCGACGCGCGTGCAGTCCGCCATTGCGATGACCCAGGTCGCCGAGCCGTACATCCCGCGGCGGGCCGAGCGGCACCTCGAGAAGGGCCGGGTCGTCATCTTCGGTGCCGGCGCCGGTCTGCCGTACTTCTCCACCGACACGGTGGCGGCGCAGCGTGCGCTCGAGATCAAGGCGGACGAGGTCCTCGTCGCCAAGAACGGCGTCGACGGCGTGTACACCGCGGACCCGAAGAAGGACGCCTCGGCCGAGAAGCTGCACCACGTGACCTACCAGGACGCACTGCTCAAGGGCCTCAAGGTCGTCGACGCCACCGCGTTCTCGCTCTGCATGGACAACGGCATGCCGATGCACGTCTTCGGCATGGAGGGCGACGGCAACGTCCAGGCCGCCATCCGTGGCGAGCGCATCGGCACCGTCGTCAGCAACTGACCCCCGGCGCTGACTAGACTCGACGCCAGTACCGAAGGAGTAACACCGTGATCAGTGATGTCCTGACCGAAGCCACCGAGAAGATGGCGAAGGCTGTCGAGGTCGCCAAGGACGACTTCTCGACCGTCCGCACCGGCCGCATCAACGCGGCGCTCTTCCAGAAGATCCCGGTCGAGTACTACGGCACCCCGACGCCGCTCGCGCAGCTCGCGTCGCTGCAGACGCCCGAGGCCCGAACGCTCATCGTCACGCCGTACGACAAGTCGGCGCTCAAGGAGATCGAGCGCGCCATCGCGACGTTCCCGAACCTCGGTGCCAGCCCGACGAACGACGGCGACATCGTCCGCGTGACGATCCCCGAGCTCACCAAGGACCGCCGCAAGGAGTTCGTCAAGCTCGTGCGGACGAAGGGCGAGGACCACAAGGTCGTCATCCGCAACATCCGCCGCAAGGCCAAGGACGACCTCGACGCGCTCAAGGGTGAGATCTCCGACGACGAGATCTCGCGTGGCGACAAGGACCTCGAGGGCCTGACGAAGAAGCACGTCGACCAGATCGACGACGCGCTGAAGAAGAAGGAAGCCGAACTCCTCGAGGTCTGATGCGTCGCTCCGACCAGGGCGATGACCGCCCCACAGCAGAGCACGGGCCCGCGACGAGCGGGCCTGTGAAGAAGGGGCTCCGCCAGGACTTCGATGCGCGCGCACGTGCGGCGCGCACCGACTTCGAGGCGCAGCTCCGCCAGCGCAAGGCCGACTTCGGTGCGCGGAACGAAGCACTGACGGCGCGGACCGGGCGCAACCTGCCGGCGGCGATCGGCATCGCGCTCGCGTTCGCGGTCGTCATGCTCGGCACGCTGCTCCTGTTCACGCCGTCCTTCATGGTGGTCGCGGCGTTCCTGCTGGGCGTCGGCGTCTACGAGCTGACGAGCGCGATGCGCTTCGCCGGCCGCGACGTCCCGCGGATCCCGAGCGTCGCCGTCGCGATCGCGGTGGTGCCGGCGGCGTTCCTGTACGGGCAGGCCCCGGCGCTGTTCACGCTGCTCGGCGGCATCGTCCTGATCAGCGTCTGGCGCCTGGTCGAGGTCGCCCTCGCCCGGCAGAAGCCCCCGGCCGCCAACGTCGTCCGTGACCTGACGAACGGGCTGTTCGTCCAGGCGTACATCTCGTTGCTTGGTGCCTGCGTCGTGCTGCTCTCCGCCCAGCGGGACGGCAACCTCTGGGTGATCGGCTTCATCCTCGTGGTCGTCGCGGTCGACACCGGTGCGTACGCGACCGGCCTGAACCTCGGCAAGCACCCGATGGCACCCCGCATCAGCCCCAAGAAGACGTGGGAGGGTTTCGCCGGGTCCGTGGCGGCGAGCATCGTCGTCGGCATCCTGGTGGCCGTGTTCATGCTCGGGCTGCCCTGGTGGACCGGTGTCGTGCTGGGTGTGCTCATCTCCGGGTCGGCCACGCTCGGCGACCTGACCGAGTCGATGATCAAGCGTGACCTCGGCATCAAGGACATCTCGTCGTTCCTGCCCGGGCACGGTGGACTGCTCGACCGCATCGACAGCATCCTGCCGTCGGCCGCGGTCGCCTACGTGCTGTACCTGGTCGTCAACCACTGACCCGCCCCCGGGCCGGGCTGTACGTGGCACTCAGCGCGTCCAGGTTGTGCCACGGGTCGGGACTGGCAGAATGACGCCGTGGCCACCACCTTCCCGACCGCAGCCCGTTCCGCCCTCGGTTACGACGTCGACGAAGTCGAGCGTTTCCTCGAGGACGCCCGGCGCGCGTACTCCGCCGACGACAGTGCCCCCGGCATCGAGGCTGCGAAGATCCGTGCCACGGCGTTCTCGATGCGCAAGGGCGGCTACTCCACCTCGCACGTCGACGCCGCTCTCGAGCGGCTGGAGGACGCCTTCGCGGCGCGCGAGCGTGAGCGGGAGATGAGCGAGGTCGGCAAGAAGGCCTGGTACGCCGAGGCGCGGACGAAGGCGTCGGACGTCGTGGCACGCCTCGAGCGGCCCGACGGCCAGCGGTTCAGCCGGGTGAGCGTCCTCGGCACCGGCTACCACCCGAAGGACGTCGATGCCTTCGCCGCCCGACTCGCGGGGTACTTCCGCGAAGGCAAGCCGCTCAGTCTCACCGAGGTGCGCTCGATCGTGTTCCGCCCGAAGCACGGCGGGTACCGCGAGGCGCAGGTCGACGCGGTGCTCGACGCCGTCGTCGAAGTGATGCTCGCTGTCCGATGACGACGCGCTGTCCCCAGGTGCTTCGCTTTCCGTGATCGTTCCGTTACCCTGGTCCTACTCATGGGCAGGCACACGGCAGATTCAAGCTCCGACCGCGATACCCGCGAGCACCTCAGCCTCCAGGCTTCCGGTGAGCGCCGCGCGGCAATGCAGCGAACCCGCACGACGGAGACGTCGGCGTTCGGGGTGACCCCGCAGGCAGCGGCGACGGGGCCGGTGGCCACGCCGAAGTCGGTCGCGGCGAACCGCGTCTCGGACGAGCGTGTGGCGTCCTTCGCCCACGACGCGCTCGTCGCCGAGCAGCGTTCCCCGAAGCAGCGCACCGCGACGGTCCAGCGCCGTACGACGCCGAAGCTGGCCGAGCCAGCCCGTGTCGCGTCGGTCAACGCCGTGGCCCGCAAGCGCGCGACGGCCCCGATGCTGTCGTTCGTCGGCGTGTTCCTGTTCGTCGGCGGGTCGCTGTTCAACCCGCTGCAGGCCGACGTGGCACAGGCCGCCGTCGACACCCCGGTGCTCGTGAAGGCCCCGGCACCCCAGCAGTACACCGCACACGGCACCTACGGCGAGGCCGCTGCCGACCGCGACGGCTACGGCGTGACGGTGCCGGCCCCGAAGGTCGTGAAGCCCGTCGTCGAAGACGACGACGCCGATGCCACCGACGACGCCGCGGATGCCGCAGCCCCCGATTCCGAGCCGGTCTCGGCCGCCAACACGCTCGCGGCCACCGCCGCGACCCCCGACCCCGGCAGCGCGCAGGCGATCGCCCTGCAGCAGGTCACGGCCCGCGGCTGGGGCACTGACCAGTACAACTGCCTGGTCTCGCTCTGGAACAAGGAGTCCGGCTGGCGGGTGAACGCCTACAACCCGAGCGGTGCGTACGGCATCCCGCAGGCCCTGCCCGGCAGCAAGATGGCCACGGCCGGCGCCGACTGGCAGACGAACCCGGCGACGCAGATCACCTGGGGTCTCAACTACATCGCCGGCGTGTACGGCACCCCCTGTGGTGCGTGGGGTCACAGCCAGGCCAACAACTGGTACTGATCGGCTGCTCGGGTGCCGCGCAGCAATCGGCCGCGGCGTCCCCGTGGTCGCGACGTCGAGCCTGACGAGGAGTCCACCCTCGATCGGCTGATGAGTTCGTGGAAGCGCACCGAGGTCCGCCACGGTCGCGAGTACCAGGTGCAGCCGATCTCCGCCGCGTCGGCGCAGAAGGAGTACATCTGCCCGGGCTGCGGTGGCACCGTGTCGCCCGGCACCGCCCACGTGGTGGTCTGGCGCGCGGACGGCGTCCTGGGTGACGCCGCCGACCTGGCGTCCCGTCGGCACTGGCACAACCACTGCTGGAGCATCGCATGACCGAGCGCGACGTGACGCACGACACCGAGATCCGCTCCGCGACCGAGCTGCCCGCCCGACGCACCGAGGTCGAGCTGGTCACGGACGACCACCTGACGCTCGTCGGGGAACTGGCCGAGCCCGCCGACGCGCCTGCCCGCGGCACCATCGTCACGCTCCACCCCCTGCCGACCGCACACGGCTTCATGGACTCCCACGTGCTCAAGAAGGCCGCTGCCCGGTTGCCGGCCCTGGCCGACATCGCGGTGCTGCGGTTCAACTTCCGATCCGTCACGTCGCCGCGCGGCACGTCCGAGGGGGGCTTCGGCGACGGCGTCTCCGAGGGCTTCGACCTGCGTGCCGCTGTCGCCGAGGTCGTCGACCGCGGGCTGCCGACGCCGTGGCTGGTGGGGTGGTCGTTCGGCACCGAGGTCATCCTCAAGCACGCACTCGAACACGTCGAGGCCGGCACCGTCGCCGGGGTCGTCCTGCTGTCACCGCCGCTGCACCGCACGTCGGACGCCGAGCTCGCCCGCTGGGCCGCCGTCGACGTCCCGGTCGTGGCGCTCGTGCCGGAGCACGACGACTTCCTGCAGCCCGAAGCTGCGGCCGCGCGGTTCGCGCTCGCTCCCAACGTCCGGGTGGTGCCCGTCGCGGGCGCGAAGCACCTGTGGGTGGGGGAGCGGTACGTGCGGATCGTGCTCGACGCGATCGCCGACCTCGTCGTCCCGGGCAGCGCACCGCTGCCGACCCACTGGCCGGTCTGAGCAACGCCCACGGCACGCCGTGCGCCCCGCCACCTGCTGCAGGTGGGATGGCCTGGAGGCGCGTGTCGGGCCTCCGGGCCGGTGACCGTCAGCGCTCGGTCGCCTCCACGTCGTCGCGCTCGTCCGCAGCGGACGCTGCGGTTGGCGCCGTGCCGAGCAGGCCGGTCGCGTTCGTGAGGACCCCGCGGAGGTTCTCGAGGTAGCCCGCGACGGCCTCGCGCTCGGTGCGGATCGCCGCCAGGCGGTCCTCGGCCTCGGCGATGACACCGGCGGTGCGCTCCTCGGCGTCGGCGACCATCCGGTGCACCCGGTCTTGAGCGTCGGCGACGATGGTGCGTGCGTGCTCCTGCGCCTCGGCCGTGCTGGTGCGCTCGAGGTCGTCGGCTTCCTGCTGCAGACGCTCGGCTCGCTCACGGGCCTCGGTGGCGCGGCGCGTGGCCTCGGCGAGCTGCAGGTTCGCCTCGTCCAGGTACTTCTGCGTCTCGGTCACGGTCTCGTGGTGCTTCTGCAGGTAGTCCTGCTCGGCGTCGTCGCGGCGGGCCGCGAGTTCCGACTCGAGGGTCGTGCGGGCTTCGTCGCGTGCCCGGGCGATCTCGGCACGGACCTCGTCGCGTTCCTTCACGAGGGCGGCGCGGGCGGTGTCGATCTCCTGCTGCAGGGCGGTGCGCTCGGCTTCGAGCACCCCGAGCTCGGCGGTCCGGCGGTCGGCGATCTCGGCGTCGACCTCGGCGTGCTCGCGTTCGCGGCGGGCGGCGATGGCGTTCTCGTGCTCGCGGACGGCACGCTCGGCTGCTGCGTCGGCTTCGGCCCGCTCCTGCGCGATCCGGGCGTCGTGCTGCTCGAGTTCGCGGGCGATCCGGTCGGCGGTCTCCTGCACCAGGCGCGCGTTCTCGACGCGGGTCTGTTCCTCGTCGACGCGCAGCTGGGCGCGGGCTGCTTCGATCTCCTGCTCGAGGTCGGTGCGGGCCACGGCGAGTTCGCGCTCCCACTCGGCGCGGGCGGCCGCGAGTTCCTCGTCCAGTTCGCGGCGGCGGTCACCGATCTCGCTGTCGAGCTCGGCCCGCCGACGCGCGACCTCGGACTCGAGTTCGGCGCGACCGGTCTCGAGGGCCAGCGCGTGTGCCTGCTGCTCCTCGTCCCGTTCGCGGTGCCAGGCGGCGCGGCCCTCGGTGACCTCGCGCTCGAGGGCCTCGCGCCGGCTCGTCTCCTCGCGGTCGAGGTCCTCGGTACGGCGGGTGTGGTCGGCTTCGAAGACCGAACGGCGGTGCTCGGTCTCACGGTCGAGCTCGGCTGCGGCGGTGCGGGCGTCGGCGGACTCGCGCTGGGCGATCTCACGCAGCTCCGCGACCTCGTGCTCGACCTGGGCGCGCAGTGCGTTCGTCTCGCGGATGGCGACGGAGCGGACCTCGGCGGCCTCGGTCACCGCGGCACCGCGGATGGCGGCTGCCTCGTTGCGGGCGTCCTGCGTGAGCAGACCGGCCTCGGCGCGGGAGCGCTCGACGGTGTCGGCGGCTTCGGCGCGGGCACGGGTCAGCTCGTTGGTGGCGCGGGTGCGGGCGTCCTCGAGGGCGTCGCGCGCTTCTTCCTGCGCTTCGCGGACGGTGCGCTCAGCTTCGGCGCGGCTCGAGGCTCGGAGCCGCTGGGCGTCGATGTCGGCCTGGCTGATGAGCCGGGTCGACTGTTCCTCGGCAACACGCAGCGTGGACTCGAGGCGGGTGCCCAGACCGCTGTACGTGGGGGTGCCGGCTTCGTCCAGCTCGCCCTGCAGCTCGGACACGCGGGCCTGCAGGAGACGGATCTCCTTCGCGGCGTCGGCGCGGTCGTTGTTCGACTTGATGAGCTCGCGGCGCAGGTCGTTCAGTGAACGCTCCACCTCGTCGCGGCGGTACCCGCGCAGCTCGGTTCCGAACTCGGCCTCGTCGTTCGCCACGTGTCGCTCCTGGGTGCTCGGCGGAGGGCCCGGATCGGCCCGCGGTCGATTGTAGTGGCGGCCGGAGCGGGTCGTCTGAGTCCGGCGACAGCGCGGATTGATGCACTGTCCAGCGATGCTCGCTATCCTGAGTCGCTGATTCGCGCGCCGACATCCCCACCCCGGCGCGGTAGGGAGAGTGTTCGTGCGATTCGTCCTGGCGATCGTCAGTTTCGTCATCGGCCTGCTGCTCGTGGTGCTGGCGGTGGGGCAGCGGACCGTGTTCGCGCCGCCGTCCTCGCTCGTGGCCGAGAGCTCGACGACCAGTTCCGCCCCGGTGACGGTGATCCCGGGGACGACGCTCAACGCCAACCCCGGTTACCAGCGCATCAACGTGTCCGGCTCCGGCAAGGTGTTCGCGGCGTACGGCAAGACCGCCGACGTCGACGCCTGGATCGGTGACGCCGAGCACACCACGCTCCGCTTCGACGCCGAGAAGGGCTCGCTGGTCGGGTCGACCTCGGGCAGCGAGACGAGCGTGCCGTCGCCGAAGGGCAGCGACCTCTGGTACCAGGAGTACGACGGTGCCGGACAGTTCACCGTCCGCCTGCCCCAGGACGTCTCGGTCCTGGTCGTGAGCGACGGCAAGGCCGCCGCACCGAGCGACGTGTCCGTCACCTGGCCGCAGGACACCGCAACGCCGGCGGTCGGTCCGCTGCTCGTGGCCGGCGGCGTGTTCGTCCTCGGAGGCCTCGTGCTGCTCGTCCTCGCCTTCCTGCACCAGCGCCGTGGCCGCGGTCCCCGCCGTCGCAGCGGTGGCAGCCGTCCGCCGCGGGTACGTGCCTCGCGCCGTGCCGCCGCCGCCGGGGCGCAGGTGCCTCGCCCCGGTCGTCGTGGGACCCGCGCGTTCGTCGGCGTCCCGGTGCTGCTCGTCGGTGCCCTGACCCTGGCCGGCTGCTCGTCGGACTACTGGCCGCAGGGCGGCGACCCGTCGCTGGCCACGCCGACCCCGACGGCCACTGCCACGGGGGCGGCGGAGCCCACCGAGCCGACCGCCGCGACCAAGCAGCAGATCACCCGCATCGTGCAGCGCGCCGCGGCCGTCGCGAAGCAGGCCGACGGGGCGCGCGACCGCGACCTGGTCCGCACCCGGTTCTCCGGCGCGGCGCTCGACCTCCGGCTGGCCAACTACTCGATCCGCGGCAAGGACTCGGACGTCAAGGCGCCGCCGGCGATCTCCGCAGCGCAGGTGTGCGTCGCGCTGCCGCAGCAGACCGACACCTGGCCGCGGACGGTCTTCACGATCGTCGCCGAGGACTGTGACGCCAAGTCGGCGCCGCAGGCCCTGACCCTGGTGCAGGACAGCGCCCGTGATCCCTACAAGGTCGCGTACGACGTGTCGCTCGAGGCCGACGCGAAGATCCCGAGCCTCGCCCCGACGACCATCGGTGCGGCGCTGCTCGCGCCGGAGTCGAAGCTCCTGACCATCCAGCCGGACCAGGTCGCGACCGCCTACGGCGACATCCTGTCGAAGGACACCGCCAGCGAGTACGCCGACCTGTTCACCACCGAGGGTGACGCACTCCGCACGACCATCGGCAAGGCGTACAAGGACAAGAAGGCCAAGGCGCTGCCGGATACGGCGAAGATCGAGTACTCGTCCGAGGTCCCCGCCGACTCCGCCGTCGCCATCGCGACGGACGACGCCGGCGCCCTGGTTTCCGCCGACCTGGACGAGATCGAGAAGGTGACCCCGACCGCGTCGGGCGCCGAGGTGAACACCGAAGGTGCCGTGAAGGCACTGTCCGGCGTCGACACGAGCAAGAAGGGCATCAGCGCCACCTACAGCGTCCAGCTGCTCTTCTACGTGCCGCCGGTCGCCTCGGATGGCAAAGTGGTCCTGCTCGGGTTCACGCAGGGCCTGACCGCAGCAAGTGAGGTGCAATGAGCAACATCCCCCCGACCCCGTCCGGGCTCCGCGGAGCCGTGGACCTGTCGTCCCTCGTCGACCGCGCACAGCGGCCGCCCCAGCCGTCCGGCGCTCCGGCCCCGGCGGGTCAAGCAGGCGGTGCCGCGCCCGGTTCCGACGTCGGCACTGCGAGCGGCGCCGGCCCGACGGTCCCGTCGCTCGTCATCGACGTCACCGACGCGACGTTCCAGGACGTCCTGGAGCTGTCGAACGTCGTCCCGGTCATCGTGGACATCTGGGCCGAGTGGTGCGGGCCGTGCAAGCAGCTCTCACCGATCCTCGAGCAGCTCACGGCCGAGTACGACGGCCGCGTGGTGCTCGCCAAGGTGGACGCCGACACGAACCCGCAGCTCGTGCAGGCGTTCCAGGCGCAGTCGATCCCGACCGTCGCAGCCGTGATCGGCGGACGCCCGCTCGGGCTCTTCGTCGGCGCACTGCCCGAGGCGCAGGTCCGCGACGTCTACGAGCAGGTGCTCCAGGCCGCCGAGCAGAACGGGGTGTCCGGTCGCGTGTCCGTCGACGGCGCAGCGGCCGACGTCGACGCGGAGCAGGGCGAGCCGGAGCCGGAGCCGCTCCCGCCGCACCACCAGGCCGCGTACGACGCGATCGAGCAGGGCGACTACGCCACCGCGATCGAGGAGTACAAGACCGCCATCCTGCAGGACCCGCACGACCAGATGGCCGTCGCCGGGCTCGCGCAGGTGTCGCTGCTCGACCGGTTGGACGGTCGGACGGCCGACGAGATCCGCGCCGCTGCTGCCGCAGGCCCGCACGACGTCCAGGCGCAGCTCGCCGTCGCCGACCTCGACATCTCGGGCGGACACGTCGACGACGCCTTCGGGCGCCTGCTCGACCTCGTCCCGACCGTGTTCGGCGATGACCGTGAAGCCCTGCGCGTGCGGCTCGTCGAGTACTTCGAGCTCATCGGTTCCGAGGACCCGCGCGTGGTCGCGGCTCGCCGCCGCCTGGCGAACGCGCTGTACTAGCCCCTGCCGGGTCCGTGCGGCGCAGCAGACGCCGTCGTCACGCCGAGACGCCGCCGGATCCGGCGGCGTCTCGGCGTTTCCGCGGCGTCGCGAGGACACGACGGCGTCGCGAGGACACGACGGCGTCTCGAGCAGGACCGCCCGGACCCGCAACGCGACAGACGGGAGGCCCGGTGCCAGCTGGCACCGGGCCTCCCGTCGGTCGGTCGGTCGCGTCCTGGACGTGGGCCGGGTTACGGGGCCAGCTTCAGCCAGACGGCGCCGAGCGGCGGGACCACGACGTGCGCTGAGGCCGGGCGGCCCGCCCACGGGGTGTCCTCGGCGGTGACGACGCCGAGGTTGCCGACTCCGGAGCCGCCGTACTCGGCCGCGTCGGTGTTGAGCACCTCGTGCCACTCGCCCGCGGTCGGCAGCCCGAAGCGACGCTCCACCGGGACGCCGGAGAAGTTGACGAACACCGCGACGCGGTCGTCGCCGTCCTTCCGCAGGAACCCGAGGGTCGAGTGCGGTGCGTCGCCGCCCTCGAGCCACTCGAAGCCGTCGGCCGTCGAGTCGTGGGTCCAGAGCGCCGGGGAGTCCTTGTAGACGCGGTTGAGTTCGGCGACGAGGTCCTGCACGCCGCGGTGGCCGGGCTGGTCGAGGAGCCACCAGTCGAGGCCCTTCGCCTCGGACCACTCCGCGGGCTGCGCGAACTCCTGGCCCATGAAGAGCAGCTGCTTGCCGGGGTGCGCCCACATGAACGCCAGGTAGGCGCGCACGTTCGCGAGCTTCTGCCACTCGTCGCCGGGCATCTTGCCGTACAGGGAGCCCTTGCCGTGCACGACCTCGTCGTGGCTGATCGGCAGGGTGAACTGCTCGCTGAACGCGTAGACGAACGAGAACGTGATCTCGTCGTGGTGGTAGCTGCGGTAGGCGGGGTCGCGCTGCACGTACTCGAGCGAGTCGTGCATCCAGCCCATGTTCCACTTCTGCCCGAAGCCGAGCCCACCGGCGCTCGTCGGCTGGGTCACCCCCGGCCACGAGGTGCTCTCCTCCGCGATCATCACGATGCCGGGGTACCGCTTGTACGCCGTCGCGTTCGTCTCCTGCAGGAAGGCGATCGCGTCGAGGTTCTCGCGCCCACCGTGGATGTTCGGCAGCCAGTCGGTGCGGGAGTAGTCGAGGTACAGCATCGACGCCACCGCGTCGACGCGCAGACCGTCGATGTGGAACTCCTCGAGCCAGTACAGCGCGTTCGCGACCAGGAAGTTGCGGACCTGCGGCTGCCCGAAGTCGAAGACGTAGGTGCCCCAGTCGAGCTGCTCACCGCGGCGGGGGTCGGGGTGCTCGAACAGGGCGTAGCCGTCGAAGCGGCCGAGCGCCCACTCGTCCTTCGGGAAGTGCCCGGGGACCCAGTCCATGATCACGCCGATGCCCGCGGAGTGCAGGCGGTCGATCAGGTAGCGCAGGTCGTCCGGTGAACCGAAGCGTGCGGTCGGGGCGTAGTACCCGGTGACCTGGTAGCCCCACGAGCCACCGAACGGGTGCTCGGAGAGCGGCAGGAACTCCACGTGCGTGAAGCCGGTGTACTCCATGTGCCCGATGAGCTGGTCGGCGACCTCGCGGTACGACAGGCCGGGGCGCCACGAGCCGAGGTGCACCTCGTAGACGCTCATGGGGGCGTCGTGCGTGGTGGTCTGCGCACGGCGCTCCATCCACGCGGCGTCGCCCTCGGACCACGTGTACGTGGACTCGGTGATGACGGAGGCCGTCGCCGGCGCGATCTCGGCTTCGCGGGCGAACGGGTCGGCCCGCTCCACCCAGCCGGAGTCGGTGAGGATCTGGAACTTGTAGCGCTGGCCGACGACGGCACCGGGCCAGAAGAGTTCCCAGACACCGAGGTCGCTCAGACGGCGCATCGCGGTGGTGCGGCCTTCCCAGCCCTCGAAGTCCCCGATGACACGCACCGCGGTGGCGCGCGGTGCCCAGACGGCGAACGCGACCCCGTCGACCCCGTCGACCGTGCGGGCGTGTGCACCGAGGTGCTGCCAGAGCTGCTCGTCGCGGCCTTCGCCGAACAAGTGCAGGTCGAGCTCGCCGAGCGTCGGGGCGAACCGGTACGCGTCGTCGGTGGTCCAGGTGGCGTCGTCCTCGTCCGTCGACGCGTCGTAGTCGTACTCCGACTCGACGCGGTACCGACCGAGGGTGTCGGCCGTGGCGCCGGCCCAGAGCCCGTCGCCCTCGTGCGTGAGCTCGATGTCGTCGCCGTCGGGGCGGACGAGTCGCACCGCGCGGGCCAGGTGGCGGACGACGCGGACGCTCGTGCCGCCGTCGACGGGGTGCGGGCCGAGCACGTCGTGCGGCTGGGACCACCGGCCCTCGGCCACCTGCAGGCGCAGCCAGTCCTCGATCGGTGCCGGGCGCGGGTCCGTGGCGGCACCGGCAGTGCCGACGGCCGGGGCCGGGGCATCGGCCGGAGCCGGGGAGGCGGCAGCGGCGCCGGGGGCGACCGGGGCGTCGACGGACGCCGGACGGACGACCGGTGCCGAGCCTCCGGTCGGGGCCTGCGGGTCGTCCGACGACGAGGCTGCCGCCACGGACGGCTGCCGCGGGTGCGTCGGGTCGGCGGGGTGTCCGGCGAGCGTCGCGGACTCCGCCACGCCGCGGTCGGGCGCCTCGCGCTCGGCCGGAGGGGCACCGGGCAGGTCCTCGGCGGGAGCGGACACCTTCGGCTCGTAGCGCGGCACGGCCGGCGGCGGAGGCGGTACCGGCGGCACGGCCGGTCCGCGCTTCGTGGGGTCGGTCGGTTCGGGGGTCATCGGTGGGGTCCTTCCACGACGAGCAGGTGCACGGGCTCCTGGAACGCGTCCAGGCGGACGTAGTTCGACGCGCCCCAGGTCCAGCGCTGACCGGTCACGACGTCACGGACGTCGAACAGGCCCTCGGTCGGCAGACCGAGTGCGGCGAGGTCCAGGTGCACGGTGGTCTCACGGGCGGAGTGCGGGTCGACGTTGGCGACGACGATCACCGTGTCGGGCCGACCCGACCGGATGAAGTCACCCGAGAGGTGCTTCGAGTAGACGACGATCGCCGGGTCGTCAGCGGCGTGCACGTGCAGGTTCCGCAGCTGTCGCAGCGCGGGGTGCGCCGCCCGGAACCGGTTGAGCATCGTGACGTACGGGGCGAGGGACGCGCCCTCGGCCTCGGCCAGTGCGAAGTCGCGCGGCTTGTACTCGTACTTCTCGTTGTCGATGTTCTCTTCGGAGCCCGGTCGTGCGACGTCCTCGAACAGCTCGTACCCGGCGTACATGCCCCACGTCGGCGCACCGGTGGCGGCGAGCGCCGCACGCACCTTGTAGCCGGCTCGGCCGCCGAACTGCAGGTACTCGGTGAGGATGTCGGGGGTGTTCACGAAGAGGTTCGGGCGCAGGTAGTCGCTCGTCTCGTGCGAGAGCTCGGTGAAGTAGTCCTCGATCTCGTCCTTGGTGTTGCGCCAGGTGAAGTACGAGTACGACTGCTGGAACCCGGCTTCGGCGAGCGCGCGCATCATCGCCGGGCGGGTGAACGCCTCGGCCAGGAACACGGTGTCGGGGTGCTCGTCGCGGATCTCACGGATGACCCGTTCCCAGAACCACAGCGGCTTGGTGTGCGGGTTGTCGACGCGGAAGATGCGGATGCCGAAGGCGATCCAGTGGCGCAGGACGCGCTCGACCTCGGTGACCAGGCCCTCGGGGTCGGTGTCGAACTGGATCGGGTAGATGTCCTGGTAGCGCTTCGGCGGGTTCTCGGCGGTCGCGATGGAGCCGTCGGCGCGCTGCGTGAACCACTCCGGGTGCTGGGTGACCCAGGGGTGGTCGGGGGAGCACTGGAGCGCGAAGTCGAGCGCGACTTCCATGCCGGTGTTCTTCGCCGTCTCGACGAAGTCGCGGAAGTCGTCCTCGGTGCCGAGGTCGGGGTGGATCGCGTCGTGCCCGCCTTCGGGGGAGCCGATCGCCCAGGGGCTGCCGGGGTCGTTCGGCCCGGGCGTGAGCGTGTTGTTCGGCCCCTTGCGGGCGGTGGTGCCGATGGGGTGGATCGGCGGCAGGTAGATGACGTCGAAGCCCATCCGGGCGACGGCGGGCAGGCGGCGGGCCGCGGTGCGGAAGTCACCGCTCTTCCAGGAGCCGTCGGGGTTCTTCTTCGCGCCTTCGGAGCGGGGGAAGAACTCGTACCAGGCGCCGACGCCGGCGCGGGTGCGTTCGACGTCGAGCAGCTGGGTGGCGGAGTGCGTGCGGAGCGAGGTGAGGGGGGCTTCCTCGACCTCGGCGACGATGCGCGGGTCGTCGACGGCGGCCAGGCGTTCCGCCGGGTCGAGGTCGGTGTCGCGGACCCGTGCGGCGGCGCGTGTGGCGGCGGGGGAGCCGGTCTCGTCGGCCAGCCGGTCGAGCAGCACGGCGCCGTCGAGCAGCGTCGCCTCGGTGTCGACGCCGGCTGCGATCTTCAGGCGTGCGCCGTGCAGCCAGCTCGCCCAGTCGTCGGAGTACGACTCGACGTGCCAGGTCCAGACGCCGACGTGGTCGACCTGCACCGTGGCGTCGTAGCGGTCGGTGCCGGGGGCACCGAGGGTCATGGGGACGGTGCGTGTTCCACCGTCTGGGCGTTCGAGGACGAGGTCGGCGCCGATGATGCCGTGTCCTTCTCGGAAGACGGTCGCACCGAACGTGATCACCTCGCCGTCGAATGCCTTGCCGGGGAAGCCGTTCGGCGTCCTCGGGGCGAGCTCGGTGATCGGGATGCGCCCGATCTTCGGGCGTCGGGGTCGGTCTGCGGTGGCCACGGAAGCGACGCTACCCGGCGGGCGGCTCCGCGTTCCCCGGATTCCACCCACTGTGGAGGGGCCGGGCGCGCCGTGGACCCTGTGGAGGACCGGACGCAAGGCCCGTGGCGGGGCCGCCACGAGCCTCCCGTCCGCCTGACGGTCGCTGTGCCCGGCCGCACCCGCCTGCTCGCGCTACGCCACCTCGAACAGGTGGATGCCGGGGCCGTAGGCGGTGAAGACCTGCCCGGCGGGACGGAGGCGCTCGTGGTCTCGGTGCTTCTCGCTCGACCAGGCCAGGCGGTACCCGAGGACGTCCTCGCGCACCGGCAGGGTCAGGTCGCGGGTACGGCCGCTGCCGTGCACGACCACCAGGACGCGGTCGAAGGGCTCGTGCTCCGGTGTCGACTCGACGAAGTACTGCAGGGCGCGGTGCACCGGCTGGTCCCAGCCCTCGATCGTCATCGCGTGCCCGTCCGGTCCGTACCAGGACATCCGCGAGGCCCCCGGCGTCTCCTGGCCCTCGACGCCGAAGCGGGTGGGCCGGAGTGACGGGTGCGCCTGCCGGAACCGGGCCAGCGCGGCGACGGCCTCGGTCATCGTCTCGGCGTCCTCGTCGTCGGACCAGTCGACCGGGGTCAGGTCGTCGGACACCACGTAGGCGTTGTTGTTGCCGTGCTGGGTGCGGCTCCGCTCGTCGCCGGCGGTGAGCATCGGCACCCCGGCGGACAGCATGAGCGTCGCCACCATGTTGCGCATCGACCGGCCACGCGCGGCGCGGACCCCCCGGTCGGCGGTGTCGCCCTCGATGCCGTGGTTGAACGAGCGGTTGTCGTTCGAGCCGTCGCGGTTGTCCTCGCCGTTGGCCTCGTTGTGCTTGCCGTCGTACGACACCAGGTCGAGCAGGGTGAAGCCGTCGTGCGCGGTGACGAAGTTGACGCTCGCCAGCGGGCCGCGGTCGGCGCCGAAGACACTCCTCGACCCCGACAACGCTTCAGCCAGCTGGCCGATGCCGGTCTGCGGCAGGCCGGTGCGGCGCTCCTCGGCGATGTCGGTGAGCCAGAACTGCCTGACCGTGTTCCGGAAGCCGTCGTTCCACTCGCTCGTGCGGTCCCCGGCCGCACCGAACGCCCCGGTCTTCCAGCCGTCGGGGCCGACGTCCCACGGCTCGGCGACCACCAGGGTGTCCTGCAGGTCGGGGTGGTTCCGGATGCGTTCGAGCAGTGGGTGCGACGGGTCGAACCGGTGCTCGCCGTCGCGGGCCAGGGCGGCCATCAGGTCGAAGCGGAAGCCGTCGACCTGCACCTCGCGCGCCCAGTACACCAGGCTGTCGACGATGAGGTCCGCGGTCGCCTCGACCGAGGTGTCGAGCGTGTTCCCGCACCCGGTGGTGTCGTAGTAGCCGTCCCGGTACGGCGAGGCGGAGTGCGCCCAGCGGTACCGGTTCGCACCGTCGATGCCGCGCAGGCTCGTCGTCGGGCCACCCAGGCCCTCTTCCGCGGTGTGGTTGTAGACGACGTCGAGGACGACCTGGATGCCGGCCTCGTGCAGCAGCCGGACCATGCCCTTGAACTCGCGCAGGACGGCGTCGGCACCCTGCTGCCGGGCCGGTGCCGAGGCGTGCGCGGCGTGCGGGGCGAAGAACCCGAGCGTGTTGTAGCCCCAGGCGTTCTGCCGGCCGGCGTCGCGGAGCCACCGCTCGGTGTCGAAGGCCTGCACGGGCAGCAGCTCGAGCGTGGTGACGCCGATGCGGTGCAGGTGCGCGATCGTGCTCTCGTGTGCGACCCCGGCGTACGTGCCGCGCAGGTGTTCCGGCAGGTGCGGGTTCGCTGCCGTCAGGGTGCGGACGTTCGCCTCGTAGACGACGGCGCGGTCGAGCGGGACCTGCGGCTTCACGACGCCGCCCCAGTCGAAGGCGTCGTCGACGACGACGCTGGTCCAGCGCGGGCCGGCTGCTTCGTCGTTCCCCGTCGGCAGGATGCCCCGCGCGTACGGGTCGAGCAGCGGACGCGTCGGGTCGAACTCGTGCCGCGGGCCGACCGGGCCGTCGACGAGCAGGTGGTACCGGTCGCCGGGCACGACCCCGGGGACCTCGCCGGTCCACACGTCCGTGTCCGGCACGCGCTCGAGCGGGTGTCGGGTCGGCCGGCCCTCGGAGCCGTCGGAGCGGTCGGTCCCGTCCGCGCCGTCGGCGCTTCCCGCGCTCGTCACGACCAGGACGACGCCCGTCGCCGTCGCGGACCGCAGGGTGAACCGGGGGACGGTCCCGCCCAGGGAGAACCCCGGCGTCAGGTCGATCGCTGTCTCGTGCACGCGACAAGGGTACGAGGACCGGCGCGTATCCTGGACACTGCTCGATCCAGGGGGTGCATTTGTCGGTCTACCTCGACCACGCCGCGACGACGCCGATCCTGCCGGAGGCGCTCGCCGCCTTCACCGATGCCCTGGGCACCGTCGGCAACCCGTCGTCCATCCACAGCGCCGGTCAGCGCGCGAAGATGCTGCTCGAGGACGGCCGCGCCGCCGTCGCGCGCTCGCTCGACGCCGACCCGGTCGAGGTCGTGTTCACCTCCGGCGGTACCGAGAGCATCAACCTCGCCGTGAAGGGCCTGTTCTGGGCTCGCCAGCGTGACCGTCAGCGGCCCCGCATCGTCGTCCCGGGCGGCGAGCACCACGCCACCGTCGACACCCTGACCTGGTTGGAGACGCACGAGGGGGCCGTCGTCGACGTGGTCCCGTTGGACGCGCAGGGTCGCGTCGACCTCGCCGGACTGGAGGCGCGGCTCGCCGACGCCTCGGACGTCGCCCTGGTCACGTTCCTGTGGGCGAACAACGAGGTGGGCACCATCCAGCCCGTGTCACGGATCGTCGAACTCGGGCACGCCGCCGGCGTGCCCGTGCACAGCGACGCGGTCGCCGCCTACGGCCAGGTGCCCGTGTCGTTCGCGGCGTCCGGCCTCGACGCCCTCAGCGTCTCCGCCCACAAGATCGGCGGGCCCGTCGGCATCGGTGCGCTCGTGCTCGGACGGAAGGCGACCGTCGAACCCCTCATCCACGGTGGTGGGCAGCAGCGGCAGGTGCGGAGCGGCACGCAGGACGCCCCTGCGGCTGCGGCCTTCGGCGTGGCGGCCGGCGCGGTGGTCGCCGAGCCGATGCCGCACCCGGCGCTCGCCGCCCTGCGGGACCGCCTGGTCGCCGGGGTGCGTGCGGCCGTCCCGTCAGCCGTGCTGATGGGGGACCCCGTCGACCGGCTGCCGGGCAACGCGCACTTCACGTTCCCCGGGTGCGAGGGCGATTCGCTCCTGTTCCTGCTCGACGCCGCCGGGGTCGCGGTGTCGACCGGATCGGCGTGCCAGGCCGGGGTGCCCGAGGCGTCGCACGTGCTGCTCGCGATGGGGCTGTCGGAGCAGGACGCCCGCGGTGCGCTCCGGATCACACTCGGGCACACGACGACCGACGCCGACGTCGACGCGTTCCTGGCTGCGCTGCCGGATGCGGTCGCGCGGGCCGGTGCCGCGGGGATGGCGTCGCGGGAGCCGCTGCTCGGGCGGTAGGGCCTCTTCCGTCGGGCTGGATGCCACGGGGCACGGTTGCGGTGCTGGACATCGTTCTGATCCTGACGTCGAGAGCCTCGCGACTCTACGGGTCACGGCGGGTGCGGGTCGCGCGCGGCTGCGGGAGCGGCTGCCGTCGGATCCACACACCGACCCAGACGTGCGAGAGCCCGGTCGCTGCGAGACCGACCATCGCCCACCCGACGACGCCGTGCCCGGTCCCGACCCAGAAGACCCCGAGGACGAGGACGAGCGTCGTCACGACTGCACCGAAGGCGAGCATGAGCAGACTGGACACGGGACTGGCGTTCTGGGCGAGCCGAGCGTCACGCACCCAGGCCGGGTTCCGCACGCGCCACAGGACGATCGCGACGGTGCCCAGCAAGACCGCGATGCTCACTGCGAGCAGACCTGTTCCAGCCACGGCCCGATGGTGATCCGACGGGACCGTCCTCGACGCGATCTCCACGAGGGCCTCGCGACCGACCCGCATCCTTGTGATACTTGGACATGCTCGAGTTGGTGCGACCGCAGACGGCGTTGTACGAGGCGTGGGCTGAAGCGCATGCCGAGTGGGGGCCGGGTCTGCACGAGGACGGGTTCGGGATCACGGCGCACGACGACGTCAGCGACGAGGACGGGTTCCGCACCTGGGTCGGCCGAGTGCATGCCAGGCCCGGCGCGCTCTGGTGGATCGTCGAGGACGGCCGTGTCCTGGGCGGGATCGCACTCCGGGCTCCGGGAGACACCGCCGGCGTGCACCGGTTCGGCCACGTCGGGTACGGGATCCGCCCGTCAGCACGGGGCCGCGGCGTGGCGACGTGGGCGCTGGGCCAGGTGCTCGCCCACGCCTCGCGAGTCGGGATCGACCCCGTGATCGTGCTCTGCCGCGATGACAACGCCGGGTCCATCCGGGTCCTGGAGCACTACGACGCGGTGCTGTCGTCGATCGAACGGCGTGAGGGAGTGCGGCTCCGGCGGTACGCCGTCTCCCGGTCGCACCGGCGTCCCGGGTAGCCGATCGAGCGCACGGCCGCCCCCGGGAACCCTTGTCGACGCGTCACACCAGCCGGGCGAGGAGCGCGTCCGTCTCGGCTGCGGTCGGCGCTGTCGCCGGACCGTTCCTGGTGACCGCGAGGGCCGCCGCGGCGTTCGCCCGGCGGACGGCGTCGACGAGCGACGCACCACGGGACAGCGCAGCGACGAGCACTCCGCCGTGGGCGTCTCCCGCACCGTTGGAGTCCACCGCGACGACCCGGAAGCCGGGGACCAGCACGGGGGAGGCACCGGGCTCGACGACCCAGCAGCCGGCTGCGCCGTCGCGCACCAGGGCGGTCCCTCGGGCGGCCGCGGCGATCGTGGTGACCGCCTCGGGGAGTCCCGCGGACGTGGGAGCCATGAGTCGCGCCTCCCGTCCGTTGGCGCTGACCACGTCCGCACGCGCCATGACGGGGCCGAGCACCGCCGGGGGCAGCGTGTCGACCAGCGGCGACGGGTCCAGGACGACGCGGACTGAGTCGGGGACACCCCCGAGCCAGTCGGCGATCGCTCGCCCGTTGACGGCGTGCGCGAGGCCGTAGCCGGACACGAACACGGTGTCGTCGGCGACGAGGGCGATCCGGTCGAGGTCGGCGCGGCCGAGCTGTCCCTCTGCGCCGACGCTCGTGACGAAGGTCCGCTCCGTCGAGGCGTCCACGAGTGCGACGCAGTACCCGCTGTCGACGTCGTCGAGACCGGGCTGCAGGACGTCCACGCCGGACGTGGCGAGCGCGCGACGCACCACGTCGCCGAACGGCCCGCTGCCGTACTGCCCCCCGAACGCGACGTCGAGTCCGTCCCGGACAGCGGCGACCATCGTGTTCAGGCCGCCGCCCGCGGTGATCTCCGACGCGGAGGCGATGACGTCGCCGCCCGGATCCGGGATCGCGTCGACGCGCATGACGATGTCGACGATGACGTTGCCGACCGAGACGAGGCGGGGCATCAGGCGCGCGCCCCGGCGTCCGTGGTGGTGGCCGGCTCGTGCTCGGTGAGCCGGCCGCGTGCTCCGCCGGTCAGCAGGTAGACCGCGGCAGCGACGATGAACGTGATCACCCAGCCGAGTCCGTTCGCGCCGATCCAGGTCGCGGAGAACGCACCGACGAAGACGGGGTCCGCGTCACCGACCTGCACCTCGGTGAACAGGAAACCGATCACGATCGCGACGATCCAGGCGGCGAGGGCACCCCAGGCGACACCACCGCGGTACCAGTACCGGCCGCCAGCGCGCAGGTCGAGGAGCGCCGCCGGGTCGTACCAGCGCCGCCGGACCATGTCGGCGGTGAAGACGCCGAGCCACGCGGTGATCGGGACGGCGAGGACGGAGATGAACGTGATGAACGGGGCGTAGAAACCGTCGGCGACGAGCATGAAGTACATCGCGCCGAGTGTGGTGACGACCACATCGACCGCGACCGCCCACACGCGCGGGACCTTGATGCCGAGGGTCAGCGTGGTGAGGCTCGCCGAGTACACGGACAGGTGGTTCGACAGCAGCAGGCCACCGAACGCCGCGATGAGGTACGGGATCGCCATCCAGCTCGGCAGCAGGTCGCGGATCGCAGCGACCGGGTCACCGGCCTGCGCCAGCGTCGGGTCTCCGGCGGAGACGAGCGCGCCGAGGCCGACCAGGACGACGAGCGGGATGCCCGCACCGGCGGCACTCGACGCGATGAGCGCGCCGGCCTTCGACGAGGCGCGGGTGTAGCGGGCGATGTCCGCTCCGGCCGTGGCCCAACCGATGCCGGTACCGGCTGCGATCGTGCCGATGCCGATGACCATCGCGGCGACGGGGCCCGCGGGCTGGGACCCGACGACGTCCCAGTCGACGCGCAGCACGAGGAAGACCGCGACGAACACGTTGAGCGCACCGAACACCCACGTCGCCCACTTCTGGACGGCGACGATGAACGCGTGCCCGAGGCCGGAGACCAGCACCGTGGCGACGACGAACACCAGGATCGCGACGATCGTCAACACCGGGTTCGCCTTCGCGTCACCGCCCGTCCCGAACAGGATCGTGAACAGCGACAGGAGCACGAACGCCGCCGTCGTGGTGTTCACCGTCTCCCAGCCGAGCCGCGACAGCAGCGACACGAACGTCGGCCCGATGTTCCCGCGGACGCCGAACACCGCTCGGCTGAGGGTCAGACCCGGAGCACCGCCGCGGCGGCCGGCGACGGAGATCACGCCGACGACCGCGAAGGACCCTGCGGCGCCGATCACCGCGACGAGCAACGCCTGCCAGATGGTCAGGCCCTGGAACGCGACCAGGGTCGCACCGAGCGGAAGACCGAGGATGGAGATGTTCGCGGCGAACCAGACCCAGAACAGCGCGCCGGGCGTACCGGTCCGTTCGTCGTGGGGCACGGGCTCGATGCCCCGCTGCTCGATCGTCGTCAGCGTGCCGCTGCTGAGCGTGGTGGGCGTGTGGGACATGGTTCGGTTCCTCTTACGTCGTCGGAAGGGTGGTGCGCGAGACCGTGCGTCGGCCTGTCCAGGCGACGCCACAGCGTGGGGGGGAGGGGGGGAGGCGGGTCAGCTGCCCGCGCGGAGGGTGAGGAGTCCGTCGACGACCCGGTCGAGCCGGAGGTCGTTGACCGTGGTCACGGTGGCGACGGCATCGGCGGGCCAGGCATCCGGCCCGTGGACGGCGCCGAGCACCGCACCGGCCATCGCGGCGATCGTGTCGGTGTCGCCGCCGAGTGCAGCCGCTGCGCAGAGGGTCTGCCACGGGTCGAGGTCGAGGGCGACGAGGGCGAGTGCGGCGACGACGGACTCCTGGCTGGCCACGCTCGTGCCGATGAGCCGCGTGATCGTGTCGATCTGCGCGGACGCGGGCACGGTCGGCAGGTGCTCACGCGCCCACGTCGTCCTCGCAGCGATGTCCGCACCGGCGACCCAGTGGCCGCGCTCCGCGCCGATCGTGGCGGCGGCGACCGCGGCGTCGAGCGCTCCGGACCGGGTCGCCCCGTCGATGCCGGCGCTCACGGCCCCCGCGATCGCGCTCGCTCCGGCGATGCCGAGTCCGGTGTCGTGGGTGACGCGGCTGGCGTCCTGGACGGCGTCGACCAAGCGGACCAGGTCGTTCGAGGGCACGGCGACGCCGACCGGTGTGATCCGCATCGCGGCCCCGTTCGTCGTGCCGGTCGAGCCCGCCTCGGACGCGGGGACGCCGTCGAGGATCCGCTGCACCGCGGTCTTCGTGCTCGGGCCGAGCAGGTCGAGCGAGCCCTTCGCCTCCATCCCGCGCTCCCAGGCGATGAGCGCCTCGGCGAAGCGGACCGGGTCCAGTCGTCCGTTGCCCCCGAGCAGCAGCTCGGCGAGCATCAGGGCCTGTTCGGTGTCGTCGGTGATCGTGCCAGCCGGCATGCCGGTGGCGATGCGCTGGTGCGGTCCGGCGTCGGCGAACCCGGCGATGGCCCCGTGGTCGGCGAGGATCTGCGCGCGGGACATCGACTGGGTCGGCATGCCGAGGGCGTCGCCGATCGCCAGGCCCGTCAGGGCAGCGAGGGCGTGGTCTCGGAGGCGGTGCTGGTTCACGGTGTCCTGTCGTGGGGTCGTGACGTGGTCCCGAAGCGCATGTGCAGTCGGAAGCGGTCGGGGTCGAGGAGGCTGTCCACACGCTCGACGAACGCGCCTTCGGCCGTGCGTGCGATGCGTCGGCTGCGCAGGAACGGCGTGCCCGCGGTGCGGTCGAGCAAGGCCGCGTCGTCGATGTCGAGCGGCACGACGTCGATCCACTGCTCGGCGCTCGCCGGCACCAGACCGGTCTCGGCGATCGTGGCCGTCAGGGAGCCGTCGACGAGTCCGTCGGTGGTCGCGGACGCCAGGCGCCCCAGGTGCGGCACGACGCTGCGCTCCAGGGACACCGGACTGCCACCGACGACGACACGGAGCCGGTCGACCGCGACGAACGTCGCGCTGGCGGCATCGACCTCGGTCTGGAGCGCTGTGTCCTCGAACCGCTCGATGCGCAGGGTGCGGGTCGACACCTCGGTCCCGGAAGCGGCGATGGACCGTGCCCAGCCGCCGCGGGGGTCGAGGGAGGCGCCGTCGAACGTGACGACCGAGCCGATCCCACCCCGGGTGGCGATGTACTCGTCGTCTGCGAGGTCGGCGAGGGCAGCTCGGACGGTGCCACGACTGACGGCGAAGCGCACGGCCAGGTCGTGCTCGCCGGGCAGGCGCTCGCCGGCTCGGTACCGCCCCGTCGCGATCTCGTCGCGGAGCGCGTCGGCGACGAGACGTCGCTTCGAGGTGATCGGCATGCCATGAGCGTACATGTACAAGACCTGTCCAGTCGTGTCTCCGCGCTCAGTGGATGACCGGCCGGTCCGGTCCGGGTACCTCGACGCTCAGAGGTCGCAGACCGCGGTGGGCAGGTTCTGCTCCGCGCTGACCCACACCGATTCGACGTTCGCCCCGCCCTCGCCGAGTTGGAACGAGACGAGGCCGCCGGGCAGCTGGACGTCCCACCGCGACCAGGATCCGTCCGGTGTCGAGATCCGTTCCGTGAGTGACGGGTACGCGGCCCGGAGTGCATCGGAGCTCGACCCCACACCGATCCCCGCGGCGGTCGTCGGCCCAGCCGTCGTCGTCCGGGCAGAGTCACCCTCGGTGCCGATCAGGACCCCGGTCACGCGGTCGTCCTCCTCGGTGATCCGCAGCGTCGGGCTGCCGTCGCGCGCCCACGTTCCCGGAGCCGTGCACGTGCTCGGCGTCGCGGGCACCAGACGGTACGCCTGCGCGAGGTCGTCGCTCTCCGCCTCCGTGGCGCCGCCGAGCGCGATCGGACCGACCTCGTTGCCCGAGATGGTCAACGAGGACGGGTCGTCGAGCGCGAAGGGGCCCTTGCTCGGTGTCGGGGCAGTGGATCGTGTCGGTGGGGCTGTGGGCTCCGGGGTCTCCTGGACCGGAGCGGACTCCGGGGTGCTGGTCGTGGCCGGTTCGGTGGGCCCCGGCGTGGAGACGGGGGCGGGGTCGGCGGGGAACGGCTGCGGGATCACGCCGAGTGCGACGCCACCACCGGTGATCCCGAGGCCGAGCAGGGCGACGACACCGATGACGATCGCGGCGCGGCGACCACGTCGGCGCGGCGCAGGGCGCTGTTCGGTCGCGCGGGTGAGCACGGTGCGCTTCATCGCGACGAGCATGCGCTGCAGGTCGTCGCCGGAGGGAGGCTCAGTGTTCATCGTGCATCACCGCCTTCTGCAGTCGGGCACGGGATCGGGCTGCACCGCGGGGAGCAGCGTCGACGGTGAGGCCGAGGGCCTCGGCGGCGTCCGCGTAGGAGCGTCCGTCGACGAGGCAGGCTTCGCAGAGGCGGCGGTCGACGGGTGCCAGCGCATCGATCTCGTCGCGGACCCAACGCAGTCCGACGCGGGCACCGTCCGCGTCGGGACCTGCGGTGTCGCCGTCACCCGTGCCGGGGCGGCGCGCGTGGTCGCGGCACACGACGAGCAGCCAGGGCAGCAGGGCGTCGGTCGCCAGACGGAGCGTTCCGCCGCGCTGCCAGAGCGTGAGGAAGGTGTCCTGCACGATCCGTTCGGCGTCCTCGCTGCTGGAGGCCAGGGCCCATGCGAAGCGGGTCAGGGTGGGCGCGTACCGATCGAACGCGTCAGCCAACGCCGCACGTTCGCCGTTCGCGAGTCGACGCCTCAGTGCTGCGTCGGCGTTGGCACCGTCATCCACGGTTGCCCCCTCTCACCTCAGGAGTGTCGCCAGCGACGCGATCCTGACACAGCGGCGTCCGCCGGCGTGTCGCGCCGCGGGCGGACGCGGGTGGCAGGCCCCCGGTCGACGTCACCGTGACCGGTGTGACGGACCTGCGCCGGGCCTCCCGGTCGGCCGTTTCCCAGCGCGCCGGACAGGCGGGCGCGCTGGGACACCGCACGGTCGGCGCGTCCGTCGTCAGCGGTCGTCGGCCGTCGGTCTCGGACTGCTCGTCGTGCGCCGCACCACCAGTGACACCGGCACTCGGTGCACGCGCGGCTCCGGCGTTCGGCCGTGCACGCGTTCCCCGAGCCAGCGTGCGGCCTGGGCCCCGATCGCGAAGGTCCCGTTGTCGACCGTGGTCAGCGAGATGTGCCGGATGCTGCCGAGGTACGTGTCGTCGTAGCCGACGAGCGACACGTCGTCCGGGACGGCCAGGCCCAGGTCGTCGGCCGCGGACAACGCGCCGATGGCGACGAGGTCGTTGTAGGCGACGAGCGCGGTCGGACGGTCAGCCGTGGCCAGGACTCGTCGGGCCGCCGCGTACCCGCTCTCCTCGCTCATGCCGGCCGGCACCACGACGGCGTCGGCACCGTGGCGGGTCATCGTCGTGCGGAAACCCTGCTCGCGGAGCTCCCCGACGCGCCCCGGGCCGACGAGGTGACCGATCCGCGTGTGCCCGAGTGCGAGGAGGTGCTCGGTCGCGATCGACGCGCCGGCGTGGTCGTCGTTCACGACCACGTCGGTGTGCAGGTCGTCAGGCTCGTAGGTCCCGGCGAGGACCACCGGGATCTCCTGGGCGGCCCGTCGGAGCGCGGCGTCGTCCTCGGTGGTGCCGACCACGACGATCCCGTCGACCTGTTGTCGCAGGAGCATGTCCACGGGGGAGCCGCCCACACGCCGGGTGGTCGCCGAGTCGACCAGGATGGGTGCCAGCCCGACGGTGTCGAGTGTGGCGGTCAGGCCGGCGAGCAGGTCGACGAACCAGGGGTTCCGCAGGTCGTTCAGCAGCACGCCGACGGTGCCCGTCCGCTGCTCACCGAGGCTCCTGGCTGCGCGGTTCGGTCGGTAGCCGAGTTCGGCGACTGCTCGTTCGACGGCCGCGCGACGAGCGTCACTGACCCCTGGGTCGCCGCGGAGCGCGAGCGAGACCAGCGACTTCGAGACCCCGGCGTGCTCGGCGACGTCCCGGATGGTCGGGGCGTGGTGCGGTCTCGACATGGATGCAGGCTAGTCCTATTCTGGACCGGTCCAGTTCATTCCAGTGCTGTCCAACGAAGCGAGCGCAGATGCCCCCGAAGATCTCCATGAACGTCACGACGACGTTCCACGGCAACGTCGTCCAGGACATCCGACTGGCGAGGGAAGCCGGGTACGGCGGGATCGAGCTGCAGAGCCCGAAGCTCTACCGGTACCTCGACGCCGGCTACGACATCCGGACGCTGCCGCCGCTGCTCGAGGGGCTCGAAGTGACGGGGCTCGGTGCGGTGCTCGACATCGAGCGTCAGGGTGCCGGTCGCGACGACTTCGTGGCGGAGGTCGAGCGCATGTGCGGTGTGGCGACCGCCGTCGGGGCGCCCATCGTGCAGCTGTGCACCGGGCCGGTCGATTCCGCGGTCGTCCGTGACCACCGCGCGGGCCGCCTGGCCGACGACGACACCCGGTACCGGGCGACGCTGGGGCTCGACGAGGACGCAGCGGTCCGCATCACCGGAGCGAACGTCCGTCTGGCGGCGGACATCGCCGCGGACCACGGACTCGAGGTCTACCTGGAGCCCCTCGCGTGGGCGCACCTCAACCGATGCCGGCACGCGCTGGACATCATCGAGGAGGCCGGGCGCGACAACGTCGGCATCGCACTCGACACCTGGCACTTCTGGACGACCGGGGACACGCTGGCCGAGGTCCGAGCGCTGCCCGCGTCGGTCATCAAGGCCGTCCACCTGTCGGACGGGTTCGACCTGGACCGCGACCGGACGGTTCCCGACCAAGCCGTCCACCGCAACGTCGTGATCGGCGGTGGCGCGATCCCGCTGCAGCAGTGGGTCGAGGCGATCAAGGCCACCGGCTACGACGGATGGTGGGTCACCGAGATGTTCTCCGACCGGGCGAACGAACAGGATCCCGCCGTCGTCGCACGCACGATGCACGACCAGACCGCGATCCTGGTGGGCTGATCATGACGCAACGCTTCGCACTCGTCGGTGCCGGCTTCATCGGCGCCGTGCACGCCGCGTCCCTCGGAGCGCACCCCGACGTCGACTTCGTGGGGATCCACGACGTCGATCGTGACCGCGCTGCGTCGCTGGCGGCACGCCACGGCACGCGGGTGCTCACCCAGGACGAGGCGTTCGACGCGGCGCAGGTCGACGCGGTCTTCGTCGCTTCCTCCACCGACACCCACGCGCGGCACCTGCGCGCTGCCGCCGACGCCGGGATCGCCGTGCTCTGCGAGAAACCCATCGCTGCCGGGTTCGCCGACGCGGTCGCCGTGGTCGAGGACGTGCGTGCCAGCGGCGTGCCGGCGATGCTCGACTTCAACCGGCGGTGGGACCGCGACCACGCCGAGCTGCAGCGCATCGTCGCCGCGGGGGAGATCGGGGCGGTCGAGCTCGTCCAGCTCAGTTCCCGCGGTCCGTCCCTGCCGCCGCTCGACTACCTGCGGGTCTCGGGCGGACAGCTTCGTGACCAGACCGTGCACTTCTTCGACCTCGTGCGGTGGATCACCGGCGAGGACCCGGTGACGGTCGCGGTGGCGGGTTCCGCGCTCGTCGACCCGGCCATCCGCGAGTTCGGCGACGTGGACACATCGGTCACGACTCTCACGATGCCCTCCGGCGCGCTCGTGCAGATCGACAGCGTGCGGCGCACCGGCTACGGGTACGACGAGCGCATCGAGGTCATGGGATCGTCCGGACTCGTCGAGTCGCGGCGGAACCACCGCGGGAACGTCGCTCGTTACACCGATGGGCAGATCGTCGCGGACGGACTCCACGACGGCTGGTTCGAGCGTGTGCAGCCCACCTACGCCGCGACGCTCGCCGCCTTCGTCGCGTCGCTCGAGTCCGGATCCGAGCCGCCGGTCTCCCTGGAGGACGGGCTCAGGGCCCAGGCCATCGCCGAGGCGGCCACTCGTGCCCTGTCGTCGGGACGGACGGAGCACATCGACTACTGACCCCCGGTCGGCCGAGTCGGACTGGCGCCGGTAGGATCGATGACCATGGTCGAACTGGACTTCACCGAGCAGCTCTCCGCCCTTCGCGAGACCTTCGGCAACATCCGCTCGGTGGTCGACGTCGACCGCCTGCAGCGTGAGATCGCCGACCTCAGCGAGCAGGCCGGGGCCCAGGACCTCTGGGACGACGTCGACCACGCGCAGCAGGTGACGAGCTCGCTCTCGCACCGGCAGTCGGAGCTGAAGAAGATCACCGACACCGAGCAGCGCATCGACGACCTCGAGGTGCTGGTCGAGATGGCGAACGAGGGCGACGACCAGGAGTCGGCCGACGAAGCCCTCGCCGAGCTCAAGGCGATCCAGAAGATGATCGGCGACTTCGAGGTGCAGACGCTCCTCGACGGCGAGTACGACGACCGTCCGGCCGTCATCACGATCCGTGCCGGCGCCGGTGGTGTCGACGCGGCGGACTTCGCCGAGATGCTCCTCCGCATGTACCTCCGGTACGCCGAGCAGCACAACTTCAAGACCACCGTGATGGACACCTCCTACGCCGAAGAAGCGGGCATCAAGTCCGCGACGTTCGAGATCGACGCCCCGCACGCGTTCGGCACGCTGTCGGTCGAGGCCGGCACCCACCGCCTGGTCCGGATGTCGCCGTTCGGCGCCGCCGGCAAGCGCCAGACGTCCTTCGCCGCGGTCGAGGTCATCCCGCTCATGCCGGAGACCGCCGTCATCGACATCCCCGAGAACGACATCCGTGTCGACGTGTTCCGCTCGTCGGGCCCCGGTGGACAGTCCGTCAACACGACCGACTCGGCGGTGCGGCTGACGCACATCCCGACCGGCACCGTGGTCTCGATGCAGAACGAGAAGTCACAGATCCAGAACCGCGCAGCCGCCATGCGCGTGCTGCAGTCGCGCCTGCTCCTGCTGAAGAAGGAAGAGGAGAACGCGAAGAAGAAGGAGCTCGCCGGCAACATCACGGCGAGCTGGGGCGATCAGATCCGCTCGTACGTCCTGGCGCCGTACCAGATGGTCAAGGACCTCCGGACGGAGCACGAGGTGAACAACCCCTCAGCCGTGTTCGACGGCGATCTGGACGGCTTCATCAACGC
Source organism: Curtobacterium flaccumfaciens UCD-AKU (assembly GCF_000349565.1). GTDB lineage: Bacteria > Actinomycetota > Actinomycetes > Actinomycetales > Microbacteriaceae > Curtobacterium > Curtobacterium poinsettiae. Next base: position 60,296 of record NZ_KB714630.1, on the reverse strand, counting down.
CGGCATCCGTTGGCGCAAGCAATCCGTCGCCGACTAGGGGTCCGTGAGCCGCGCGCCTCGCTTGCTTTCCAAGCGGGGCGACCTACCCTGATCCGGTCATGATCAAATTCGACCAGGTCACCAAGGTCTACTCGGGCAACCCGAGTCCGGCGCTCGACAACCTCACCCTCGAGATCCTCAAGGGTGAGTTCGTGTTCCTCGTGGGCGCGTCCGGTTCCGGCAAGTCCAGCTTCCTGCGCCTCGTGCTCAAGGAGGAGAAGCCCACCAGCGGGCAGATCCACGTGCTCGGGCAGCGCCTCGGGTCCCTGGCGTCGCGGAAGGTCCCGTACTTCCGACGCAACCTCGGCGTGGTGTTCCAGGACTTCCGTCTGCTGCCGAACAAGAACGTGTTCGACAACGTGGCGTTCTCGCTACAGGTCATCGGCAAGAGCAAGGGCTTCATCAGTGAAGCCGTGACCGACGTGCTGAAGCTCGTCGGACTCGCCGGCAAGGCCACCCGCATGCCGCACGAACTCTCCGGTGGTGAGCAGCAGCGTGTGGCCATCGCCCGCGCCGTCGTGAACAAGCCGGCGATCCTGCTGGCCGACGAGCCCACCGGAAACCTGGACCCCACCACGTCCGCCGGCATCATGGCGCTCCTCGAACGCATCAACCAGGGAGGCACCACCGTGCTGATGGCGACGCACGACGCCAGCATCGTGAACCAGATGCAGCGGCGGGTCATCGAGCTCTCGAACGGCACCGTCCTGCGTGACGAGCAGTCCGGCGGCTACCAGACCCAGGCCGTCCCGATCCAGCGAGGCACCGTGTCCAACACCACCGGCATCCAGACGATCCCGGGGCTCATCCGATGAGGCTCGGACTCGTCATGTCCGAGGTCGGCTCGGGCCTGCGGCGCAACGCGTCGATGGTCGTCTCCGTCGTCCTCGTGACCTTCATCTCACTGACCTTCGTCGGTACCGCGATCCTGCTGCAGATGCAGATCAACCAGATGAAGGGGTACTGGTACGACCGGGCGCAGGTCGCCGTCTACCTGTGCACCGACACCGACACCACGGGCAACTGCACCGGCGCGAAGGCCACCGCGGACCAGCGCGAACAGGTCCAGGCGCAACTCGAGTCGTCGACGCTCAAGCCCTACATCGAGAAGACCTACTACGAGAACCAGGACCAGGCCTTCACCCGGTTCAAGGAGCAGTTCAAGGACTCGGCCGCGACGGAGTTCGTCAAGCCGGAGTACCTGAACGAGACCTTCTGGGTCAACCTGAAGAACCCGTCGCAGGCCGATGTCCTGGTCGAGAGCCTGTCGAAGGTCGCCGGCGTGCAGAGCGTCGTCGACCAACGCGGGTACCTGCAACCGATCTTCAACCTGCTCAACGCATCGTCGTACACGGCGATCGGCATCGCGGGGCTCATGCTCGTGGCGGCCGTGCTGCTCATCGCGACGACGATCCGGTTGTCGGCGTTCAGTCGACGGCGAGAGCTCGGCATCATGCGACTCGTGGGTGCGTCGAACCGGTTCATCCAGACACCGTTCGTGCTCGAGGGGGTGATCGCCGCAGCCATCGGAGCCGTCCTGGCCGGCGGCGCGATCACCGCCGTGGTGTGGTTCTTCGTCCGGAACTTCCTGGCGGAGCGCTTCACCGGCACGGCGTTCATCGGCATGGGGGACGCGGCCATCGTGGTCCCCGCGGTGATCGTGATCGGGGTGCTCCTCGCAGCGGCATCGGCATCGATCGCCATCCGTCGGTACCTGAAGGTCTGACGCAGCACAGCATCCGCGAGCGGGCGGCGCGCCGGGAAGGTGCGCCGCCCGCTTCGTGTTGAGTAGTCTGTAGGGCTGCGCGGAACCGTCCGGCGCAGTGCACCGGTCACCATCGAGAGGAGTCGTCATGGCGAAGGAACGCGGTGAGAAGATCGTCGCGACGAACCGTCGCGCCCGACACGACTACCTCATCGAGGACACGTACGAAGCAGGCATGGTCCTGTCCGGCACCGAGGTGAAGTCCCTGCGCATGGGGCGTGCGTCACTCGTCGACGGGTACGCCTTCATCGACGGTGGCGAAGCCTGGATCGACGCCGTGCACATCCCGGAGTACACCGAGGGCACGTGGAACAACCACTCGCCCCGACGGAAGCGCAAGCTGCTCCTGCACAAGCAGCAGATCGTGAAGATCTCGCACAAGACGGCGCAGGGTGGCTACACCCTGGTGCCGTTGCAGATCTACTTCCACGACGGTCGGGCCAAGATCGAGATCGCCGTCGCGAAGGGCAAACGCGAGTTCGACAAGCGCCAGGCCCTGCGCGAGAAGACCGACAAGCGTGAGGCCGAGCGGGCCATGCGCACGCGGAACCGCGTCGGCGAGTAGCGCCGACGCACGTCCTCGGCTAGACTGGGGGACTGCTCCGATCGGGGCATTGGCAACTCAACAGCGTGACAGCGGTTCGCACGTCCGGCCCGCATGGGGATGATCGGTTTCGACATTGCCTGTGTGCCGACGGGAAGCGGGCCGAGGACCCACGGTTATCTCGTTAACGATCCGTGGAAACCAACAAGTGCCAATTCCAAGCGCACTGACTTCGCTCTCGCTGCGTAAGCAGCCCAGCACATGAAGTCCGTCGGCCAGGTGACCGTCCCCTAACCTGATCCCGACGTCATCCAGAGGACTTGCTGCACGGTTGCGCCTCAGGGCCGTGCGGGACTTGCACTGAGACTGGGCCCGTCGTCCTAGAAGCCGGTAGCAAAGGACGGGGCCGAGCAGAACGAACTATCCGGATACGCCCGTAGAAGACGTCGAATTGCAGCGATGGACGGGGGTTCGATTCCCCCCATCTCCACCATTCGCCGAACGACGAACCGCTGTCACGCTGAGCCACCTGAACGCCCCGGCACCGTCCCCTGGACAGTGCCGGGGCGTTTCCTGTTCCGCCACGTCCGAGGACTACGCTGCGGAGCAGGCGCGCAGAACACGCTCGCGTCGAACCCGAACGAGAGGTCAGCACGTGGTGCAGGAGATCGCGATCCGTGTCCGTCTGCGGGAGCAGGAACGAGTGGTGCTCAGCGAGTACGAGCGGATCGTGGGCTCCGTCGCCACGGTCGCCGCTCTCGCCGCATGGCTGCCGAACCCCGACACCCGTCTGGTCGTTCGCGGCCGCGGCGCGGAGCCGGTTCGCCTCGAGACCGTCACGTACGGGTCGGTGGTCGAGATGCTCGTCGTGCTCGACCAGCGCTCCGCCGGGGTGGAACGTGCCGCCGCCGCCATCGCCGCGCTCATCGAGTCGGTCCGGCACGAGCACGTCGCCGACGACGTCTCCGGGGTCGCCGGGGAACTCGACCGGCTCGACCGCGCTGCCCCGCGCGGCCGCTCCGTCGTGGAACGCGCCCTGCGGACGTTCCTCGAGGGGGCACGGTCCGACGTCCTCGCGCGCCGGTCCACGACCCGCGTGCGGACCGCGCAGGCGCTGCTCCGACTCGCCGAGGCGGACGCGGTGCTCACGGTCGAACGGGTCGCCGATGCCCTGGCGCCGGTGCTCGAGGAGCACGCGGTCGACGTCGAGCTGGACACCGGCTCCGCCGTGGTCGTCGCGCCGATCGACGGGGTGGAGTCGCCGGAGACCGAGGCTGCGCCCGGCGACGCCGACGCCTCGCAGGCGGAGCGGGAGGCCGTGTCGGCCGTCCTGCCGCTGCCGACGGGTGCGAGCAAGGCGAAGTCGAAGCAGGACGACGGCAAGAAGAAGAAGTCCAAGCAGGACGGCGACAAGAAGAAGCAGTCGAAGCAGGACGACGGCAAGAAGAAGCAGTCGAAGAAGGACGACGGCAAGAAGAAGCAGTCGAAGAAGGACGACGGCAAGAAGCAGTCGAAGAAGGACGACGACAAGAAGCAGTCGAAGAAGGACGACGACAAGAAGCAGTCCAAGAAGGACGACGGCAAGAAGTCCAAGAAGAAGTAGCTCGCCGCCGCTCCCGCTAGAAGTCGAACAGGTTCGCCCGGATCCCTCCGGTGCCGTAGTCCCGTCGCAGCAGCCCGCGGCGCCGGAGCACGGGCACCAGGTCGCCGAACATCCGGTGGATCTGCGCCGGGTGCAGGTCACCCGAGAAGATGATCCCGTCGTTGTCGGCGTCGCTGCCGAGCTCCTCGACGAAGTCCGCGAACTCGTCGGCGGTCCCCACGAACCCCGAGCGTGACGCGATCCGCCCCTGCCGTGCCTTGCGAGTGAGCAACTCCCGCAGCGGTGCGTCCGGAGTGTCCCCGAGCAGCCCGCGGATCGTGCCGGCCGAGACGTGCTCACCGAAGGTCCCGTCGGGTACCGGGGCGTCCAGGTCGAGCGCGAGCAGGTCGGTCTCGGAGTCGCTCGACGACGCGATGGCCGCCGCACGCAGCGCGTCGTCGGTGGGGTGCTCGGACGCCGCGACGATGCGGTCTGCCTCCTCCGGCGAGGACACGATCACCGGCTTGAGCACGAACAGGATCCGCAGGTCCGACGCGGAGCGCCCCGCCGCTTCCGCTGCAGCGATCACCCGTGCTCGGTAGTCCGTCACCGCGGCGGCCGACAACGGCGCGAGCGCGAGCTGCACGTCCGAGTGGGTCCCGGCGAACGCGAGCCCACGACCGGAGCCGCCGGGGGAGACGACGACCGGGTCCGAGGCGAGCGGCAACGCGTTGAGCGGCCCGTCGGCGGTGAAGTGGGTGCCCTCGTGGTGGAACGCGTCGAGGGCGTCCCCGTCCGCGAAGTGCCAGGAGTCCGGCGCCCCGACGTACCCGTCGCCCCACGAGTGCCAGAGCCGGCGGAGCAGCGTGATCCACTCCTCGGCGCGGTCGTACGCCTGGTCGTGGGGCAGCGGCGGCAGGCCGGCGTGCCGTGCACTGCCGACGTCGGTGACGACGTTGATCCCCAGGCGGTCCGAGGACAGGTGTGCCAGGGTCGCGAACTGCCGTGCCGCCAGGTACGGCGGGGTGATCCCCGCGTTGACGGTCGGCGCGATGCCGATGTGCGAGGTGGCGGCGAACAGGTACGGCGCGAGCAGCAGCGGGTCGTGCTTCGGGCCGCCGTACGCCTGCCGGATGCGCAGGTCGAGGGTCGCGGGGTTCCCGAGCGAGACGGCGTCCTCGGCGATGACCAGGTCCATGCCGGCCTGCTCGAGTGTCCGGACGGACTGCTGGTACAGCTCGGGCTTCGTCCAGTCGTGGCCCCAGTCCCAGTCGGACCGCCCCCACGCCTGCGGGCCGAAGCCCCGCGAGAAGAAGTACCCGAAGTGCTGCAGCTCGGCCATTCAGCGCTCCTGCCGGTCGAGGGCCGGCCCACCGACCGACGAGCGGTGCGCGTCGGACGCTCCACGTGCCTCCAGGCCGGTGGTCGCTGCGGACCGCACGGCGGCGAACCCGCGTTCCAGGTCGCGGAGCAGGTCCGCGATGTCCTCGATGCCCACCGACAGCCGGATCAGGCCGTCGTCGATGCCCTGCTCGGCGCGTTCTTCCGGCGTGCGGCCGGCGTGCGTGGTGGTCGCCGGGTGCAGGATCAGCGAGCGGACGTCGCCCAGGTGGGTCATCCGGCTGAACAGCTGCACGGCGTCGATGAACGCCCGCGCGGCGGCTCCGCCACCGGCGAGCGTGAAGGCGAAGACGGATCCGGCCCCACGGGGCAGGTAGCGCTGGGCGAGGTCGTGGAACGGACTGGAGGCCAGGCCCGCATGGTCGACGCTCGTCACCTCCGGCTGCTGGTCCAGCCAGGACGCGACGGCCAGCGCGTTCGCGCAGTGGCGTTCCACCCGCAGCGACAGCGTCTCGATGCCCTGGCGGAGCAGGAACGCGTTGAACGGGGACGGCGCCGGACCGATGCGTGCGGCGACGACGTCGCGGGCGAACACGGCGAACGCCCGGTTGCCGTACCGCTCGACGTAGCTCTCGCCGCCGAGGGACCGTTCGGGGCTGGTCAGGTGCGTCCAGCGCTCGGGGGCGGCGGACCAGTCGAAGCGGCCGCCGTCGACGACCACCCCGCCGAGTCCGGCACCGTGCCCGGACAGGAACTTCGACGCCGAGTGCACGACGATGTCCGCACCGTGCTCGACCGGGCGCACCAGGTACGGCGTGGCGAGGGTGTTGTCGACGATCAGCGGGACCCCGGCGTGGTGCGCGGTCTCGGCGACGCCGGCGATGTCGAGGACGTCGTTCTTCGGGTTGGGGATCGTCTCGGCGAAGAACGCCTTGGTGTTCGGCCGGACCGCGGCTGCCCAGGCGTCGAGGTCGCGGGCGTCGGTGACGAAGTCGACCTCGATGCCGAGCCGGCCGAGGTTCTGCAGCAGCAGTCCGCGGGTGCCCTCGTAGATGCTCCGGGCGCTGACGACGTGGTCGCCGGTCTGCAGCAGACCGAGGAACGCCACGGTCGCCGCCGCCTGGCCGCTGCCGACCAGGATCGCCTGGACCCCGCGTTCGAGCAGCGCCACGCGACGCTCGACGTCGGCGTTCGTGGGGTTGCCGAGTCGCGTGTAGGTGTAGCCGTCGTCGGTGTCGGCGAAGCGGTCACGGGCCTGGTCGAAGTCGTCGAACAGGAACCCGGAGGACATGTGGATCGCGGGCACCCGGGCGCCGTGCCCGGCGTCGGGCACGAAGCCGCCGTGCACCTGTTCGGTCGCGAAGCCGTGGTCGTCGGTCGCCATGGGACACCTCCGGGGGTCGTGTGGCGGTAGCCTCGCAGCCCCTCGGAGCGGACAGGCGATTGCGGCCCCCGGTTACGTGGCCGCCACCCCTCAGACGAGCGCGCGGACCCCGGCGACGACGGTGTCCCAGACCTGGAGCAGGGGCTCACGCGCCAGCCACACCGCGACGGCGTTGACGAGGACGAACAGCACGAACCACAGCGACGCCGGCACCCGCATCTCGGCTGCGGCGATGTGGAAGTCGGTCTGCACCCGGGCGCCGGTGAGCAGCCAGCGACCGACCTGCACCACCGACCGCAGGCCGTCGACGACGAAGAAGGCCCCGACGGCGGCGACCACCAGCACGGTCACCTCGGACGGGCGGACGGCCACCCACAGGGCGAGGGCGTCGAAGCCGAGCACGACGAGCAGGCCGAACCAGTTCCGGACGAAGGCGAGCGCCACGAGGCCGATGACCGCGAGCACCACCACGGGCAGCCAGCGGGAGCCGTGCAGCACCCCGGTGACCAGGAGCACACCCGCCCACAGGGGTGCGCTGTAGCCGGCGTACAGGTTGAGGATGCGGACGAGCCACCGGATGCCGCCGGGCACCCGTCCGAGTTGGACCCAGGCCTCGCCGGAGCCGTCCGGGTGCAGTTCGATGCGCTGGATCCGTCCGCCGAACGGCACGACGACGATCGCGTGTCCGACCTCGTGCGCGATGGTGGCGGCGATGCGTGCCACACGGCCGACGAACGGCACGAACGGCAGGACGGCGCCGACGAGGAGCGCGACGAAGACGAGGGGCGGGGCTGCGGTGGTCAAGCCACCAGCATCGCAGCCCCGCCCAGGAAGATCCTGCGGGACCGGCGTCAGGGGAGCACAGCGGTCGTCAGCACCACCGTGACCAGGACCACGGTGCTGGCGATCGCCAGGGCGGTGAGGACGGCGAGGAACACCGTCAGGCGGTTCACGCGTCGGCGCCCGGCTACTCGACCGTCACCGACTTCGCCAGGTTCCGGGGTTTGTCGACGTCGCACCCGAGCTGCAGGGCGAGTTCACGGGCGAGCATCTGCAGCGGCACGACGGCCTCGAGCGGACCCCACGGCGCCGTCATCGCGCCCCAGGCCAGGCCACCGGTGCCACGGCGGCCGAGCGCGGGGATGTCCGCCGACTCGCCGCCGATGGTGATGACGAAACCACCGCGGGCCCGGACCTCGGCGATCGCCGACCGGATCTTCGGTTCGCCGTGGTCGATGACGACCACCGGTGTGCCCTCGTCCACCAGGGCGAGCGGTCCGTGCTTGAGTTCACCGGCGGGGTAGGCCTCGGCCCAGCGGTAGCTGAGCTCCTTGAGCTTCAGGGCGCCCTCGGCGGCGTACGGCAGCCCGGTGCCACGGCCGAGGAACAGGAATCCGGTCGCCTCCTTGACGCTCGACGCCAGCAGCGGCATCCGCTCGGCGGACACCCGCGCGGCGTGCTCGATCCGGGCGGGCAGGTCGAGCAGCTCGTCGACGAGCACCTGGGCGTGCGACGGCTCGATGCGGCCGGAGGCGACCATCGCGGCGATCATCGCCGCGACGCCGACGACGACCTGCGCCGTGAACGTCTTCGTGGCGGCGACCCCGATCTCCGGACCGGCGTGGCAGTCGAGCACGGCGTCCGCTCGTCGGGCCAGCGAGGAGTGCATGTTGTTCGTCAGCGCGAGCACCGGGTGGCGGTCCTCGAACCGGTCCAGGGCGCGGAGCACGTCGGCCGTCTCACCGGACTGGCTGATCGCGACGACCAGGGTGCCAGGACCGAGCACGGCCTGGTCGGCCTCGCTCGCGACGACGATGTCGGTCGGCACCCCGCCGATCCCGCGCAGTGCCGTCGCGATCACCTGACCGGCGTTCAACGACGTGCCGCAGGCGACGATCGCCAGCCGGTGGAAGCCGGCCAGACCGAGGCCCACCCACATGCTGCCGTCGGCGGTGCGCCGGGCCACCCGGTCCAGGATCGTCGCGACGACGTCGGCCTGCTCGCCGATCTCCTTGGCCATGTGGTCGGTGTGGTCACCGAGGTCGAGCGCGGCCGCGGCGAACGGGGACGCCGTGGGGAACGGCACGGGCACCGTGATGCCGTCGGACGACCAGGTCCAGGCTTCGCCGAGCTCGACGACGTCGCCGTCGCGGAGCGCCACGAACGTCTCGCACCACTCGGCGATCGCACCGATGTCGCTCGCCACGAAGTCACCGCGGCCGGAGCGGGCGACGACCAGCGGGGAACGGTCCGCCGCCACGACCATCCGGCCGTCCCGGGCGTCCAGCACCACGATCGCCCACGACCCCTCGAGCTGCGCCGTCGCGATCTGCACCGCGAGCATCAGGTCCGGGTCGACCGTCAGGGCCCGCTCGACCAGGTGGGCGATGACCTCGGAGTCGACGTCGGACCGGAACCGGTGCCCCTGCGCCTCGAGCGTCTGCCGCAGCCGCTCCGCGTTCTCGATGATGCCGTTGTGCACGATCGAGATCCGGCCGGTGCAGTCGGCGTGCGGGTGTGCGTTCGCCTCACGCACCGCACCGTGCGTGGCCCAGCGGGTGTGACCGATGCCGATGCCGGTGAGCGCGTCGCCGGAACGGGCCGCGACGAGCGTGCGCAGGTCGCCGACGCGGGAGACCGAGCGGATCGTCTCGGCGCCGCCGACGGCCGTCCGGACGGCGATGCCGGCGGAGTCGTACCCGCGGTACTCGAGTCGTTCGAGTCCGTCGAGCAGGTAGGGGGTCGCGTCGTCAGACACGCGGGCCGCGATGATGCCGCACATCGGTTGTCCCTTCGGGGGAGCGAGGGTGGGTGGAACGGGGCGGTGGGGCTGCACCGACCGCCGTCGGGTCTGCCGCGCGTCCGGGTCCCCTGGGCGAGGGAACCGGCGCCCGTCCTCGGATCAGGCGAGGACGGACGTCGGTGTCGTTGGGCCGAGGGGCTCGGGTACCGGACGGGGGTACCGCGGGCTGGCCCCGGGGGAGGGGCACGGCGGTCGGTGCAGGAGAAGCCTCACCCGCCGCCGACCCCACGGCAACACCGGTCGGCCGCTCTTGCGGTTCCCCGCGCGCGGGGGCACACCGCCCTGCGGGCGCGTGCGGACTCCCGCAACCGCGCGCGCTTCGCGTGGAGCGACGCGCCAGCGGCGCGCGGCGCCAGCGCCGACCGAGCCTGCGAGGTCGGTTGCGTGAAGACGTGGAGCGCAGACGGACAGGAGGCCCGGTACCAGCTGGTACCGGGCCTCCCCTTCATCCTGTGGTGGCGTCTCCTACGTGAGGAGCGCGACCAGGTGCGATCGCGACCGCGCGCCGACCTTGCGGTAGATCTGCGTGAGCCGCAGTTCCACCGTGCGCTGCGACATGAACAGCGACGACGCGATCTCACGGTTGCGGTACCCCTCGGTGACCTTCTGCACCACCGCGCGCTCCTCGGCGGTCAGCGACGTGAGCACCGCCGACGCGTCCGGCGCGCTGCGCGGCGTCCCGGGGAACGCCGGCGACAGCACCGGCGCGGACCGGACCGACGACGAGCCCGTGCCGAACGGCGGCATCGCCGCAGCCGGCGCCGGGGTCACGAGCGGACGACGCAGGCCCGCCGCCTCGTAGGCCGCTGCGGCCGCCGCACCCAGGCGCGGACGCTCCGCAGGGTTGCCGACCGCAGCCAGCGCCGCGAACGTGCGAGCCCGCTCGTACTGCGAGTCGTGCGGCTGGAACAGCTCCAGCGCGCGGCGACGAGCCGACTCGCGGGTGGTGTCGTCGGCGACGAGCGCCAGGCTCCGCGCCAGCACCAGGGCACCCCACCGACCCGGGCGGGCGTGGTGGTCCGCAGCGAGACGGGCCGTGATCGTCCGGGCATCCTCGATCCGACCGAGGCGCACGTACGCCTCGACCAGGTCACCGAGGTGCCGGAGCACCGCCGGGTTCCGGAGCGACCGGCCGATCGCGTCGGCGGCCTCGAGCGCGGTCGCTGCCTCGTCGAGCCGACCGTCGAGCAGCAGGACCTTGCCGCGGAGCGCGTGCAGCTTCGCCGTCGCACCCCAGAGCCGACTCGTCGAACGGTGCTCGAGGCACCGGTCCACCACGTCGAGCGCCTCGGCCGACCGGCCCTCGGCGAAGTGCCGCCACGCGACGGCGATCGCCCGGGACGGCTCACGCAGCCGCTCGGCGACGGACGAGCCGGACTCCCAGACGTCGATCGCGCGGAGCGCCTGCCGGAAGTTGCCGGAGCGCACCTCGTTCTCGGACGTCAGGTACCGGGCCGCCTCGTTCCACACCGCCGCGGACTCCTGCCCACGGGCGAGCACGAGTGCGAACACCCGTCGCGCGCTCCGGTAGCGCTCGCCGATGCTCAGCGCGTGGGCGAGGAGCAGCAGGGCCGGGTCGGACATCGCCACGAGCGCCGACGTCGCGAGCCCGTCGTGCAGCTCGGTGTCGGGCGGCAGCACGCCGTCCACCGCGGCGATGAGCTCGCGCGCGGTCGTCGTGATCTCGAGGGTGTGCGCGGACGCCGACGCCTCGAGCGGTTCGATCCGGTGCAGCAGGTCCTTCGCCTGGTCGAGCTCCCACGCCTCGGCGCGGAAGCACGCCACCATGGCCATCAGTCCGGCGACGGCGTCCACCTCGGTGGGGTCGGTCGCGTCGACGGGGACGAGCAACTCGTCCGCGTGCACGGCGTCACCGCTGAGGTACTCGGCCGAGTACTGCAGACGCAGCCGGCGGACCTCGTTCGGCGTCGTCCGGAACGGACGGAGCGCCGCCAGGTACCGCGCGGCGAAACCGAGCAGACGCTTGCCGAGCATGGCCTCCGCGACCCCGAGGAGCGCGACGTGCTCGTCCTCGGTCCCGCCACCGATGTGCAGGGCACGCTCGGTCAGCGCGATCGCGGCGTGCACGGCGCCGTCCACGACGTACGACCGTGCGGCCTGCAGCAGCGCGACCACGTCGGGGACGTCGTCGACGAAGCTCCGGTGCCACGCGGCCGACCGCGGGTCGGTCTCGGCGCTCGCCGTGGCCAGCTCGGCGTGTGCCGCGCGGCGGTCACGGGCGGGCATCCGCCAGTAGAGCGCGGAACGGACCAGCGGATGCCGCACGGTGACGCTCTGCCCGCGGACGGTCGCGAGACCGGCCCCGACCAGGTCGTCCAGCTCGTCCCGGTCCCACGCCGTGGTCTTCGCGACGGGCACCAGGGCGAGCTTCGCGAGGACGTCCAGATCGCGTCCTGCGGCCGGCTCGAGTGCGAGCGCAGCGATGGCCTCGGTGGTCGGAGTGGGGCGGAGCGGGAGCACGATCGGCTCGGCACCGGTGAGCTGCTCCCGGGTGAGCACCGCGAGCTGTTCGCGGAGTGCGCCGGGGTTGCCGCCGGTCTCCTCGGCGAGGACGGCGAGGACGCCGTCGTTCGCCTCGGCCGGTGCCATGGACCGGGCGAGGAGCAGGGCCTCGTCCGACGGCAGCGGTTCGATGCGCAGGGTCGGCAGGGCCGCGAGCGGACCGTCCGACGGCACCGAGCGGACCGTCGCCACGACGCGCAGGGCGGTGCCCGCGAGTCGTCCGGCGAGGAACGCGATGAGCTCCTGGCTCTCCGTGTCCATCCGGTCGAGGTCGTCGATGAGGACGAGCGTCGGCGGCAGGGTCAGAGCGTGCACGGCGTCGAGGAAGTCGTGCGCCGCCGCCAGTCCGGCCGTCACAGCGGCCGCGGTCCCACCGGCCTGCAGCAGGTGGGCGATGTGCGCGGTCGCTCGTGGGTCGTCCAGCGCGGTGAACAGGGAGGTCACCCCGGCCAGTGGCCAGCGGGATTCACTCCCGTTGACACCGACCCGGACGATGGGCAGGGAAACGCGGTTCGAGACCGCGTCGAGGACGCTGCTGCGTCCGGAACCAGGGTCGCCGACCACGACCATCGCGGACTCCCGTGGGAGCACTGCGAGGGTCGCGATCCGGTCGACCTCGAGACGTCGACCGGTGAGTGCCATGACTCACCGGCCTCCGGGTCCGGAGGCGGATGCTGCGAGGAGGGCGTCGGCGAACACGGGGGTCGCTGCGACGGGGCGCACTGCGGCGGACCGGGCTGCTGCACGGCGGGTGACCGTGGCGGAGCGCGGACGAGAGGCGGCGACTGAGCGCGCGCCGGAACTGTCGTGGATTGGATGCGGTCGTCGAGTGAGGGTGCACTCGGTTCCGCTCGGGAACGATGATGTCATCGTCTGTATCACCCCTCGGGTTAGGGTCTTCGGACGAACACGACGGGTCTGTTCCACCGTTCGGATCTAGGGAATCCGAGGGCGTCACGTGACCTGCCGTCTGGAGCACGATAACTCAGGTCTCGTCCCGCTGAGCGGACTCGCGCGGACGGATGTCCACATCCGTGCCCCCAGTACGGGGGGCCACGAGGGGGCCCCTCGTCCGCTCGCTGCGGGGTGTCCGAACGGGCCGATCGGGGCCGTCGGAGCCAACCGGGGTACAGGGCTGTCCGGACCGTGTTCGTCGCCGCAGGTGTACCACGGACGGGATGTCCAACGCCGAACCGACCGACGCCCGCCTCGATGACCGCACCCGGTGGCGCGCCTTCGCCGTCTGCGTGGCGGTCGCGGCCCTGACGATCCTCGACCTGTCGAAGGTGAACGTCGGGCTGCCCTCGATCGAGCAGTCCCTCGGGGCCACCAGTTCGTCGCTCCAGCTCATCGTGGCGGGGTACGCGCTGGCCTTCGGTCTCGCCCTCGTGCCCGCCGGCCGGCTCGGCGACCTGAAGAGCCGACGGGTCATGTTCATCGTGGGGCTCAGCGCGTTCACCGGATCGAGTCTGCTGTGCGCCGTGGCGCCGAACATCGAGGTCCTGATCGTCACCCGGATCCTGCAGGGCTTCGCCGCCGGCATCCAGATGCCCCAGGTCATCGGACTCGTGCAGCAGCTGTTCCGGGGGCCGGAGCGGGGCCGTGCGTTCGGGCTGTTCGGCGCGATGATCGGCATCTCCACCGCACTCGGCCCGACCATCGGTGGTGGCCTCATCGCGATCGGCGGCGAGGAGTCCGGCTGGCGGCTGCTGTTCTGGATGAACGTGCCCCTCGGCATCGCCGCGCTCGTCTTCGCCATCCGCCTGCTGCCGAAGGGGGCTCAGGGGACGGCGCAGGACCGCGAACTGGACGTCGTCGGCATCCTGCTGCTCGGTGCGGCCATCGTCACCCTGATGCTGCCCTTCGTGCTGACCAGCGGCGGTGGTGGTTCCGCGACGCGCTGGTTCTGGCTGGTCGGCTTCGCGGTGTTCCTCGTGCTGTTCGTGCTCTGGGAACAGCGGTTCAAGCGGCAGGGCAAGTCGCCCGTGGTGCACTTCGAGCTCTTCCGACTGTCGTCGTACCGCAACGGACTGTCGATCGTCGCCGTCTACTTCGCGGCGCTGCCGGCGTCCTTCCTCATCGTGACGCTCTACCTGCAGGAGGGCCTCGGCCTCTCGCCGCTGTTCGCCGGCATGGTGAGCATCCCCTTCGCGGCGACGAGTGCCGTGGGCTCGTACATCGGCGGACGGATCGTCGACCGGGTCGGGCGGGCGCTGGTCGTCGCCGGGCTCGGGATGGTCGTCGTCGGCTTCCTGCTGCTCATGCTCGCCGCGGTCGCCACTCCGCCGGAGGTCACCCCGTGGGCGATGGCCGGAGCGTTCCTGGTGGGTGGTCTCGGTGGCGGGTTCGTGGTGTCACCGAACCAGACGCTGACCCTGGCCGAGATCCCCGTCGAGCAGTCCGGTGTCGCGGGCTCGATGCAGCAGCTCGGGCAGCGGGTCGGGACGGCGATCGGTACCGCGGTCGCGACGAGCATCTTCTACGGCATCGTCCGGAGCCAGACGGCGGGGTCGGGGTCCGGCGGCTCCGGTCCGGGCAGCCGGCTCGACGCGTACCACGACGCGTTCCGCAGCGGCACGACGTTCACGGTGTCGCTGATGGCGCTGGCGTTGGTGCTGGCGGGTGCGGACCTGGTGGCGCGTCGCCGGGCGGCGCGGCGGTCCGAGGGGGAGTCCGAGCGCTCCGACGCGGCTGCGGAGCCCGCCGACCGCGGCTGATCCGCTCGACGGCGGCCGATCCGCTCGAGGG
>NZ_KB714630.1:31217-45450 GCF_000349565.1 Curtobacterium flaccumfaciens UCD-AKU | reverse complement strand
CGAGGGCGGCCGATCCGCTCGGCCGCCGTCCTAGGACTCGCGGCGGATGACCTCGACGACGGCGTCGTGCACCAGGCCGTTCGTGGCGAGGGCGCTGCCGTGCCAGGGCCCGGGATCGCCGTCGAGCGAGGTGAAGCGACCGCCGGCCTCCTCGACGATGGGGACGAGGGCGGCGATGTCCCACGGCTTCAGGTCCGGTTCGCCGGCGACGTCGAGGACGCCCTCGGCCACCATCATGTACGACCACATGTCGCCGTAGGCCCGGGTGCGCCAGACCCGGCGGGACAGGTCGACGAGCGGCTCGAGGCGGTCGTCGTCGTCCCACTGCTGGATGCTGTTGTAGCTCAGGCTGGCGTCGGCCAGGTCGGCGACCCCGGACACCCGGAGCGGTCCGTCCAACGAGAACGCACCGGAACCCTCGGCCGCCCACCAGCGCTTGCCGAGGGCCGGAGCGCTGACGACGCCGAGCACCGGGCGACCGTCGACCGCGAGCGCGATCAGGGTCGCCCACACCGGCACGCCACGCAGGTAGTTGGCGGTGCCGTCGATCGGGTCGACCACCCACTGCCGGTGCCCTTCGCTGACGGCCTCGGCTCCGGTGTCGGCCGTGGTCTCCTCACCGAGGAACGCGTCGTCCGGTCGCTCGGCGGCGAGCCGCTCGCGCAGGGCCCGTTCGACCGCCTGGTCGGCGTCGGTGACGTGCGTGCTGTCGGCCTTCTTCGTCACGTGCAGGTCGGCGGCACGGAAGCGCTCGAGGCTGATCGCGTCGGCGGTGTCGGCGAGGGAGCGGGCGAAGTCCAGGTCGGCGCTGAGGTCCACGTCGCCCAACCTACCGTCGCTACGCGGCGACGACCTCTTCTTCCTCGAGCCGGGTGACCTCGCGTTCGCGGGCGATGCGGGTCCGGCGTGCGACGAGCCCGTGCACGACGGCACAGAGCAGGAGCGCCGCCGCCAGCCAGAGGGCGAGCACGAGGGACGGCCGGCCGAGCGACGCATCCGGGAAGTACTGCAGGTCCTGTGCGGCCTGCAACCACGCCGCGCCGCTCCAGAAGGTGTGCAGCGCGGCGAAGAACCCCGGCTGGAACGCCGGCTGGAAGATCCCGCCGGAGGACGTGAAGTTCAGCATCACGAACAGCATCGTGAGGATCGGGGTGGTCCACCGTCCGAGCACGGGGTGCAGCCCGACGCCGAGCGCGACGATGATCGCGTCGTAGAGCCAGGCGAACAGGAACACCTGCCAGTGGTGCGTGGTGATGACGCCGTAGACCGGGCCGGCGACGACCACACCGATCCCCGCGACGACCCCGGCGGTGGCCAGGCCGATGACCGCGGTCCACACGGTACGGAGCTTCGTCGCGACCGAGGCCACGGCGATCGCGGACGCGTACCCGCCGACGCTCAGGGCCACGAGCAGGAAGAACAGCCCCTGGCCGGTGGTGTCCTGGTCGCCCGTGGGCACGACGTCGACGACCCGGAACGGCACGTGCTGGTCGTAGGCGATCGGCAGGAACACCTTCTGTGCGGCGCTCGCGGTCGTCTCCGACGCGGCGGTCGAGACGAAGAGCGTGGCACCGGTCGCGGTGGGCGCGTAGACCGCCGCGAGGTCGCGGTCGCGCACCTGCTGCTCGGCGGCCTTCGTCGAGGCGACGACGTGGGCCACGAGGGCGCCGCCGGACTGGTCGGTCACGGTCTGGGCGAACACCTGGGTGGCGGCGCCCTGGCCGACGATGCCGACGGGGAGTTCGTGCGGCGCCGGGGCGTGGAAGGCGCCGAGGTACGCCAGGCCCATGCCCGCGGCCAGGAACAGCGGCACGAGGATGTGCGAGGCGAACGTCAGCAGCACGCGACCGAGGCCGGCCGGGCGCAGGATGCTGTCGGAGCCCTGCGGCTTCGGGGCTCGCGAGGACTTGTGCGTGGGGGAGTGGTGCGCGTGCGACGTCGTCGTCGTGCTCGGGGACGGGGCGTCGACAGCGGGGGTCGGCGCAAAGTTGTACTTTGCAACTTCGGACTCGATCGCCAACTGTACAACGCCGGTGCGTGCTTGTCGACGCAGGCCCGGAGTCGAGTCGTCGTCCGGTGCGAGGTTGCCCGCTCCGTGCGAGGCCGCGAGCCCGCACGGAGCGCGCGACCTCGCACCGTTCAGAGCCCCTCGCACGGTGCGAGGTCTGCGCGGTGCGACGGGGCGGGCGCGGGCTGAGTGGTCACGACTCACCGCGCGCCGGCGCTCGGGCGGTCACGAACTGTCGGATGCCGCGCCGCCAGCCGACAGTTCGTGACCGCTCGACGCACACACCGCGGGGTGTCGTGACCAGCCGCCGACCAGCGCCGAGCGCCGACCAGCCGCCGACCAACCGCCGAGCGCCGACCGGCCGCCGACCAGCGCCCGCAGCCACCGCCCCTCGCGCTACTCCGAACCGGGGTCCGACGCGCCCATCCCGGTCAGCAGCGCCCGGAACGAGTCGAGCCGCTCGACACCGGTCGGCCCGAGCTCCCCGTCCTGCACCCGGTCGACGATCTCCCAGTCGTGCGCCTGCGCCAACGGGATGCCGTCCCGCGCGGGAAGCACCGGGATCGCGTGCGAGGCGAACGCCCGGAACACGTTCGCGGGGTCGACGTGCCCCAGGCCGAACGACCGCACGCCCGGGGTGTCGATGATCCAGCCACCGTCACGGACCCGCAGCGCGATCGACGACGAGGACGTGTGCCGCCCCCGGCCGGTCACGGAGTTCACGACGCCGATCGCCCGCGTGGACCCGGTCAACGCGTTCACCAGGGTCGACTTGCCGACGCCGGAGTGCCCGACGGTCACGGTCACCTTGTCGTCGAGCAGCTCGTGCAGCGCCTCGAGCGGGACGTCGTCCGAACGGCTCGTCACGATCCGCAGGTCCAGGCAGCCGAAGTGCGCCAGGAACGCAGCCGGGTCGGCGAGGTCGGTCTTCGTGATGCAGAGGATCGGGTCGAGCCCCGCGTCGAACGCCGCCACCAGGTACCGGTCGATCAGGCGGGTGCGCGGCTCGGGGTCGGCGGCGGCCACCACGATGAGCATCTGGTCGGCGTTCGCCACGATGACGCGCTCGACCTCGTCGGAGTCGTCGGCGCTCCGGCGCAGCAGGGTGGTGCGTTCGGCGACCTTCACGATGCGCGCGAGCGACCCGGGGTCCCCGGAGACGTCCCCGACGAGCGACACGTGGTCGCCCGTGACCACGGACTTCTTGCCGAGCTCGCGGGCCTTCGTGGCCGTGATGACGTGGTCGTCGATCAGCACCCCGAACCGCCCGCGGTCGACGTTCGTCACCCACCCGACGGGGGCGTCGTCGTAGGTCGGCCGGGTCTTCGTGCGTGGCCGGTTGCCCTTCGGGTTCGGACGCACCCGGACGCTCGACTCGTCGTACTGCCCGTACGGCTCGTCCGCGTCGGTGTCGTCACCGTCGGCGTCGTCCCACCAGCTCATGCGTCAGTCCCCACTCACCGGTGCAGCACGGACCGAGGAAGCGACGAGTGCCGCCCACAGCTCCGGGAACTGCGGCAGCGTCTTCGCCGTCGACCCGATGTCGTCGACGGCGACGCCGTCGACGACGAGGCCCACGATCGCCCCAGCGGTCGCCATCCGGTGGTCGTCGTACGCGCCCCATGCGCTGCCGTGGAGCGGCGCCGGCTCGATCCGCAGGCCGTCGTCGAGTTCGTGCACTGCGCCTCCAGACCGGTTGAGGTCCGCCGCCAGCGCGGCCAGGCGGTCCGTCTCGTGGCCCCGCAGGTGCCCGATGCCGGTGATCTCGCTCGGCCCGCCGGCCAGCGCGGCCAGCGCGACGAGCGCCGGTGCGAGTTCGCCGCCGCGGCTCAGGTCGAGTTCGAGACCCGGCAAGGAGGCCCCGCCGCGGATCCCGGGGCCGCCGTCGACGAGCAGGTCGTCACCGTCACGGGCCACGGTCGCCCCCCACAGGGGCAGGAGCGTCTCGAGGTCGGCGCCGACCTGCGTCGTCTCGGTGGGCCAGGTGCGGATGCGGACCGTGCCGCCCGCGACGAGCGCGGCCACCGCGAACGGTGCGGCGTTCGACAGGTCGGGCTCGATCGTGACGTCGCGCGCGCCGATCGGACCGGGGTGCACGACCCACTCGCCGACCGACGGTTCGTCGACCCGGACGCCGCGGGCACGGAGCGCCGCGACGGTCATCTCGATGTGCGGCATGCTCGGCAGACGCTCGCCGACGTGGGTCAGGTGCAGTCCCTCGTCGAAGCGGGGTGCCGACAGCAGGAGCCCGGAGACGAACTGCGAGGACGCCGACGCGTCGATCGTCAGGGCGCCCCCGCGGACCGAGCCGGTGCCGGTGAACGAGAACGGCATCGAGCCGCCGCCGTCGTCCGTGACGTCGACACCGAGGTCCACGAGGCCCTGCACGATGGCGTGCATCGGCCGCTTGCGGGCGTAGGGGTCGCCGTCGACCGTGACGGGCCCGACGGCCAGGGCGGCGAGCGGCGGCAGGAAGCGCATCACGGTGCCGGCCAGCCCGCAGTCCAGGCGGACGTCGCCGTGCATCGGGGCGGGCGTGATCCGGAGGTCCGGGCCGTAGGGGTTCGGGGCGGTGCCGGCTGCGGGCTCGAGTTCCTCGATGCCGACGCCGAGCGCCCGGAGGCCGGCGATCATCAGTGCGGAGTCGCGCGAGTGCAGCGGCAGCCGGATCGTCGAGGGGCCGTCGGCGAGGGCCGCGAGCACGAGCTCCCGGTTCGTCAGCGACTTCGACCCGGGCAGCGCGACGTCACCGCGCAGCGGGCCCCCTGCGACCGGGGCGATCCAGGGTGCGGCGGGCTGGGTCCCGCTCTGGGAATGCGTCGTGTCTGCCATCGGTTCACCAGGGTACTGAACGCACCGGGAGGATCAGTGGCGACAGCAACACTCGCTCGAGAGCGGACCAGCACGGCGACCGTGCTGACCGCGGTGCCGACGACGCTCGGCACGCTCGGCCTAGACTTGGCCGCGATGACGACCGACGAACCGCAGGCAGCTCCGCACCACCTGGTCGACGAGACCGAGGTGCAGCTCGACGCCGTCGAAGACGAGCAGACTGCCCTCGACGAGGC
Source organism: Curtobacterium flaccumfaciens UCD-AKU (assembly GCF_000349565.1). Classification (GTDB taxonomy): domain Bacteria; phylum Actinomycetota; class Actinomycetes; order Actinomycetales; family Microbacteriaceae; genus Curtobacterium; species Curtobacterium poinsettiae. The sequence goes on along the minus strand of NZ_KB714630.1, from coordinate 40,374 downwards.
AGCCGACGAGCCCGTGGACGCGAAGACCGTCTCCGAGGCGGAGCTGCGGTCCCTGTTCGAGGACCAGGCCCTGCCCTTCATGGACCAGCTCTACGGCGCGGCCATGCGGATGACCCGCAACCCGGCCGACGCGTCGGACCTGGTGCAGGAGACCTTCGTCAAGGCGTTCGCCGCGTTCCGCCAGTTCAAGCAGGGCACGAACCTGAAGGCCTGGTTGTACCGGATCCTCACGAACACGTTCATCAACACGTACCGCAAGAACCAGCGGAACCCGTACCAGGGCACCATCGACGAGCTCGAGGACTGGCAGCTCGGCGGCGCCGAGAGCGTCACCCAGTCGATCTCCGCCCGGTCCGCCGAGGCCGACGCGATCGACCACCTGCCTTCCTCCGCCGTGAAGGACGCCCTGCAAGCGATCCCCGAGGACTTCCGGATGGCCGTCTACTTCGCCGATGTCGAAGGCTTCTCGTACCAGGAGATCGCCGACATCATGAAGACCCCCGTGGGGACGGTCATGAGCCGCCTCCACCGTGGCCGCCGGCTCCTCCGTGGGCTCCTGGCGGACCACGCCCGCGAGACCGGCATCGTCCCGGACGCAGCGTCGACGGCGACGATGCGCGGACGAGGCCGGGGCGCGGCGTCGACGACGAAGGCAACCGCGGCCACGGGTCGCTCCGGACGGAAGGACGCACGATGAGCGGCTGCGACTGCTCGAAGGCGAAGGCCGAACTCGAGGAGTTCCTGCACGACGAGCTCCGCCACGAGGACGCCGCGGACATCCGCGAGCACATGGACGGGTGCGAGGACTGCCAGACCGAGCACCGCGTCGGCGTCGTGCTCATGGAGACCGTCCGCCGTGCGTGCAAGGAGACCGCTCCGGACCAGCTGCGCAGCGAGATCCTCGAGCGCATCCGGCAGGAACAGTCGACGCACTGACGTCACAGGCCGGGCGCACGCCCGGCTCGGGTGGCGCCCGGACTGGTCAGGCATCGGCGTTCGCCTCGGCCCGGTCCGGCGTCAGCGGCCGGCCTGGAACGCACGGGTGATCGCCGCTGCGTCGAGGACGCGCTCGTGCACCCGGACCGTGTCCACGTCGCCGGTGTAGACGTAGTCGCCGGCGTTCGGCCAACCGGCCAGCGTCTGGCGTCCGGCGCGCCAGTGTCCGGCGTACTGCCGCAGGGTGACGGCATCGGAACGACTGCCCTGCAGCTGGCCGTCGACCCAGAGCGCCATCGATCGCGACTGGAACGTCGCGACCGCGTGGTGCCATTCGCCGTCGGTGACCGTCGCCGTCGATCCCAGCGTGAACTTGAACTGCGACCCTGATCCCTCGACGCCGAACCGCAGGACTCCGTCGGCACCGATGTACAGGTGCCGGTCGCGGTACTGGGACGCGGCAGAGCGGTCCGAGCCGAAGCCGAACACGCGCCCGCCGTCGGTGTCCTGGGTGCGGAACCAGACCTCGATCGTGAAGGCGTTCGGAGCGTCGACCGCGGTGTCGGTGACCGCCCACCCTTCGGCCCCGTCCTCGGTCCAGAACGTCGCGTACGGGTTCGTGGCGCAGTCGGCGTCGACCCGGGCAGCGGCGGGCGTGAAGGTGCCGTCGGCCCCGGACCCGCTCGAGTCCACGACCCGGGGGCCGCTCTTCTCGGCGAAGTCCCACGCGAGTGCCGCGCCGGGTGCGGGCTGGTGGAAGCACCCGAACCCGCCGGTGCCGAGTGCCGAGGCGGTGCCGGTCGAACCGCTGAAACCGGCTCCGGCCCCGAACCCGGTTCCCGCTCCCGCTGCGGCGAGCAGGGTGAGGACGATGGCAGCCGCCGTGAACGCCGCGACCGGCACGGTGGACGACGACACGGCGGTGACGGTGACGGTGCCGGGCTCCGCGACGACCGGCGAGTGGAGGTCCCGGCGCGGCGCGCCGCAGGTCCGGCAGGGGCGACCGGCGGTGATGTCCCGGTCGGCCCGCCCGGCGACGACGAGCACGGCGGCGACGACACCGGTCAGCAACAGGGAGGTCCAGTCGCCCCCGCGGATCCAGACACCGGGCAGCCCGACCCACGGGAAGCGCAGGACGCCGACACCGAGGACGGCGTCCGGGGCGACGGCAGTCCGGTCGGCCGTCGGGTTGGCGTCCCCGCGCAGGCGCAGGGCCCCGTCCTGTTCGACGCGTTCGAGCCGGTGCAGCCGGAGTCGGTCCCGGTGGTCCGGGTCCTCGACGAGCAGCACCCGTCCGGCCTCGACGGTGTCCGGGCCGGACGGCATCGCGGCGACGACGTCCCCGGTCCGGATGCCGGGGGCCATCGAGTCGGAGACGACGGTCGTCACGTGCCACCCGAGGGCCGCGGGGAGCGACGCCCACAGCGCGAGCAGCAGGGCCGACCAGAGGACCGTGCGTGCCGTGACCGCGAGGAGCAGCCGGGGCATGTCGCCGGCGCAGCGGACGTGACGGCGGGTGGTGGCGTTCGGCATCGGCTGCTCCTCGGGTCGGGCGGGTCGGACGGGTCGGGTTCGGGACGGGGTCAGTCGGTCTGCGCTTCCCACACGAACGTGGTGCCCGCCTCGGACGACTGCACGGTGTTCGGTGCGCCCGCAGCCAGGTCGTAGCTGAAGCGGTAGGTCGTGCTCGCCGTGCCCGTCGCGGGCTGCCACGCGTCGACACCGGTGCCGAAGGACTCGTACTCCATCAGGCCGGCGAGCGTCCCGTCGTGCACGGTCGTCGCCGTGGTGAAGGTGCTGCAGTCACCGGGGGTGCCGAGGCTGCCGCGCTCGACGGTCAGTCCCACGTGCTCAGCGAGTGCGTCGTCGTCGGCCGCGTCGGCGGTGAAGAGCTTCACGGTCGAGGCGTTGGTGGTGTTCGCCGTGACGGTGATGCAGTTCGAGCCGCTGGACCCGGGCACCAGATCGTCGGCGTCGAACATCGCGACGCCCTGGTCGTCGTCGGTGAGCGAGACGGCGCCGGTGCGCCAGCTGTTCGCGGCGTTGTCGGTGCTGCTCGAGAAGGCGGCGTACGAGGCCGTGGCGATGAGGGCACCGCTGGCGACGACGGCGAGCGGGAACGCGATCCAGGCTGCGGTGCGGCCGTGGCGGGATGTGATGTGCATGGCTGTCCTGTCGGTCGGGATCACCCGGCGGGTGATATGACAGCAGAGTATATGAATATCAGTTGTTATGGAAGCCCGTCGCAACACGACCGGCGGCCCGGGTAGGTTGGCCGACATGACCCTCACCGTCGAGTCGACCACCACCTGGTCCGACACGGACGTCGCCGACGTCGCCGCCCTCGTCCGCCTGCTCGGTCACGACGTCGACGACGCGTCGATGCGCGCCCGCCTCGAACGGCTCACGCCCGAGGCCGGGCACCGCACCTGGGTGGTCCGGGGTGACGACGGCCGTGTGGCCGCCGTGGCCGGGGCCCAGGTCACGTGGGCGTACGCCAGCGACGAACCGACGGCGCAGCTGCTGCTGCTGGTCGTCGACGACACGGCCCGGAGGCTCGGCACCGGTTCCGCGCTCATCGACACGTTCGAAGCGTGGGCCGTCGAGCAGGGCGCGCGTCGCCTCAGCGCGGTCAGTGCGGCAGCGACGGACAACGCGCACCGGTTCTACCAGAAGCGCGGGTACCACGACGCCGGAGTCCGGTACACCAAGTTCGCCTAGGGGCGTCGCACTCCTCGGGAACAGCGAAGCGCCCCGCGTGGGAGTCCATCGGACTCCCACACGGGGCGCTTCCTCGTGGTTACGCCGACGTGCTCAGTGCCGTGTCGATGACGTCCGCGGCCTCTTGTGCGGAGCGCTTCGACGACCCGGTGGCCGGTGCTGCACTCGCCGAGCGGGCCGCGACGGACAACGGTCGGCCGCCCAGGTTCGGCGACAGGTTCATGCAGACGAACGGCCAGGCGCCCTGGTTCTCCGGCTCCTCCTGTGCCCACACGACGTCGGCGTCCGGGTAGCCGGCCAGCACCTCGAGGATGCGGTCGAGGGGGAGCGGCGCGAGCTGCTCGAGGCGGACGAGCGCGACGTCGGTGATCCCGCGCTTGTCGACCTCGGCGCGCAGGTCGTGGTGCACCTTGCCGGAGTGCAGCACGACCCGGCGGACGGCACCCTTGTCGGTGATCCGGTGGTCGTCCAGCACGGGCTCGAACGTGCCCGTCGTGAAGTCCTCGACCGCGCTCGTCGCCTGGCGGAGCCGGAGCATCGCCTTCGGCGAGAACACGATGAGCGGCTTCTGCGGACGGGCCCAGGCCTGTCGACGGAGCAGGTGGAAGTACGACGCCGGGGTCGACGGTCGTGCGACGATCATGTTGTCCTCGGCGCACAGCTGCAGGTACCGCTCGATGCGTGCCGACGAGTGGTCCGGCCCCTGGCCCTCGTACCCGTGCGGCAGCAGCAGGACGAGGCCGGAGCGCTGTCCCCACTTCTGCTCGGCGGACGAGATGAACTCGTCGATGACGATCTGGGCGCCGTTCGCGAAGTCACCGAACTGCGCTTCCCAGAGCACGAGGGACTCGGGGCGTTCCACCGAGTAGCCGTACTCGAAGGCCATCGCCGCGTACTCGCTCAGCAGCGAGTCGTACACGTAGAACCGGGCCTGGTCCTCGGTGAGGTTCGACAGCGGCAGCCACTCCTGGCCGTTCACCCGGTCGTGGAAGACCGACTGGCGCTGGACGAAGGTGCCACGGCGGGCGTCCTGTCCGGCGAGGCGGACCGGCTTGCCCTCGACCAGGATCGACCCGATCGCCATGAGCTCGGCCATCGCCCAGTCGATGCCGCCGTTGCGCGTCATCTCGGTGCGCTTGGTCAGCAGCTGCTGCAGCTTCGGGTGGATGGAGAACCCGGCGGGCGGGTTGCTGTGTGCGTCGCCGATCGCCCGGACGAGCTCGTCGGACACGGCGGTCTCGTGCACCTCGACCTCGGAGTCGTCGCGCTGCGCTGCCGGGCGCTCGAGGCCCTGCACCGCACCGTCGTCGTCGACCTCGATCACCGGGATGGTGCCGGTCTGCGCCTCGTGCGTCTCGGCGAAGGCGCGTTCCAGGCGGTCCTGGAAGTCGCGGTGCGCTTCGTCGTACTCCTCTTGCGTGATGTCACCACGGCCGACGAGGGCCTCGGTGTACAGCGTGCGGACGGAGCGCTTCGCCTCGATGAGGTTGTACATCAGCGGCTGCGTCATCGAGGGGTCGTCGCCCTCGTTGTGGCCGCGACGGCGGTAGCAGATCAGGTCGATCACGACGTCGCGGTGGAACTCCTCGCGGTACGCGAAGGCGAGCTCGGCGACGCGGGCGACGGCCTCGGGGTCGTCACCGTTCACGTGGAAGATCGGCGCCTGGATCGTCTTCGCGACGTCGGTGGAGTACACCGAGCTGCGCGCGGACTCGGGCGGGGTGGTGAACCCGACCTGGTTGTTGATGACGAGGTGGACCGTGCCGCCCGTGCGGTAGCCGCGGAGCTGCGACATCTGCAGCGTCTCGACGACCACGCCCTGGCCCGCCATCGCCGCGTCGCCGTGCACGAGCACGGGGAGCACGCCGAAGCTGCCGGGGGCCTCGCGGTCCTGCTTGGCGCGGACGATGCCCTCGAGCACGCCGTCGACGGCCTCGAGGTGGGACGGGTTCGCGGCGATCGTCACCGGGATGCTCGAGCCGTCGGACGTGCGGAACACGCCCTCGGTGCCGACGTGGTACTTCACGTCGCCGGAGCCCTGACCGGACACCGTGCCCGGCAGCGACGAGCCCTCGAACTCACGGAAGATCTGTCCGTAGGTCTTGCCGGCGATGTTCGTCAGCACGTTCAGGCGGCCACGGTGGGCCATGCCGATCGCGACCTCGGCCAGTCCGGCTCCGGCGGCGTGCTGGATCAGGGTGTCGAGGAAGGCGATGGTGGACTCGCCGCCCTCCAGCGAGAAGCGCTTCTGCCCGACGTACTTGGTCTGCAGGAAGGTCTCGAACGCCTCGGCCTCGTTGAGCTTGCCGAGGACGCGGAGCTGCTCTTCCTTCGACGGCTTCGAGTACGGCACCTCGATGCGCTCCTGCACCCAGCGACGCTGTTCCGGGTCCTGGATGTGCATGTACTCGATGCCGACCGTGCGGCAGTACGCATCGCGCAGGATCCCGAGGACGTCGCGGAGCGGTGCCGAGGTGGTGCCGGCGAGCCCGCCGGTGACGAACTCGCGGTCGAGGTCCCAGAAGGTGAGCCCGTGGCTCTCGATCTCGAGGTCGGGGTGGGTGCGCTGGCGGTACTCGAGCGGGTCGATGTCGGCCATCAGGTGCCCACGGACGCGGAAGCTGTTGATGAGCTCCTGCACGCGCGCGGTCTTGTTCACCCGGTGCGCCAGGTCGACGTTGATGTCGTTCGCCCACTGGATCGGCTTGTACGGGATCCGGAGCGCGGCGAAGATGCCGTCGTAGAAGCCGTGCTCACCGATCAGGCGCTCGTGCACGTGCTTGAGGTACTCGCCCGAACCGGCGCCCTGGATGACACGGTGGTCGTAGGTGCTCGTCAGGGTGATGGTCTTGCCGATGCCGAGCTCGACCAGGGTCTTCGACGCCGATCCCTGGAACTGCGCCGGGTACTCCAGGGCACCGGCGCCGATGATCGAACCCTGCCCCTTCGTCAGACGGGGGACCGAGTGCACGGTGCCGATGCCGCCCGGGTTGGTGAGCGAGATCGTCGTGCCCTGGAAGTCCGCCGGGGTGAGCTTGTTGTCACGGGCGCGCTTGACGAGGTCCTCGTAGGCGGAGAGGAACTGGCCGAACGTCAGGGACTCGGCCCGCTTGATGCTCGGCACCAGGAGCGAGCGGGTGCCGTCCTTCTTGGGGACGTCGATCGCGATGCCGAGGTTCACGTGCGCCGGGGCGACGACGAACGGCTTGCCGTCGCGCTCTTCGTAGAAGACGTTCTGGCTCGGGAAGTCCTTCAGCGCCTGCACCATCGCCCACCCGATCAGGTGCGTGAAGGAGATCTTGCCGCCGCGGGCCCGCCGCAGGTGGTTGTTGATGACGATGCGGTTGTCGATCATCAGCTTCGCCGGGATGGTGCGGACGCTCGTGGCGGTCGGGACCGTCAGCGAGGCGTCCATGTTCGACGCCAGGGTCTTCGCCATGCCCCGGAGCGGGGTCGCCACGTCCTCGTGGGTCTCCTCGTGGTCGTCCGCGGCGTCGTTCGCCTCGGCCGGGATCGGCTGCGGTGCCGGCTGGCGCGAGGTGGTCTTCGCCTGGATCGGACCGGACTTGGCCTCGCCCGGAGCGTCACCGGTGGCGGGCTGCTGCGTCGACGACTGCTGCTGGGCCGGTGCCGGCTGCGCGGGGGACTGGGCCGGGGCCGCAGCGCCACCGACCTGCGTGCGGTGGTAGCTCTCGAGGACCGGCCACCAGGACTTGTCGACCGACTCCTTGTCCGCGACGAACTGCTCGTAGAGCTCGTCGACGAGCCACTCGTTCGCCCCGAATTCGCCCGCGGTCTCGTCCGTTCCGGTCAGATGGCTCGACACAGCCGATCGCCCACTCTCCGTCGATAGATGCTCGTGTGTGTCGTGCGGAGCAACCCTGCGCCGCACAGGTGCCAAGCCTAGCCGCTCCGACATGTCCGTTCCGTGTCAGCCGCGGCGCGAGTCGGTGGCCCGTGGGCACCCGGTCGGGGCCGTGACCGGAGCCGTACAGTGGAGCGCATGAGGTTCTACGAGACGCGGCCGACGCACGACCTGACCTACTCCGACGTCTTCCTCGTCCCGAGCCGTTCCGGTGTGACGAGCCGCTTCGACGTCGACCTGGCGGCGAACGACGGCAGCGGCGCCACGATCCCGATCGTCAGCGCCAACATGAACTCGGTCACGGGCCCCCGGCTCGCCGCCACCCTCGCCCGGCGCGGTGGCCTCGGCGTGCTGCCGCAGGACATGCACCTGCAGGACCTCGACGCCGCGATCCGCTGGGTGAAGGACCAGCCGGTCGACTTCGACACCGCCTACGACATGGGGGCGCAGACCACCGTCGCCGAGGCCCTGGAGCAGCTCCTGCCCGTCGCCGGCCGTGGCGTGGTCGTCCGCGACGCCGACGGCGAGTACCTCGGCTGCGTGCCCGCCACCCGCCTCGGCACCGCCGGCCCCGACGCCGTCCTCGGCGACCTGCTGCACGGAGCCTCGACCGCCATCGACGCCGAGGACGCCGGGACGCCCCGCCACGTCCACCAGGTGCTCTCCGCCGCCGAGGTCGACTTCGCGCCGGTGATGCGGCACGGTCGGGTCGTCGGCACCACGAGCCAGACGAGCGCGATCCGCTCCGACATCTACACGCCCGCCGTCGACGCCTCCGGGCGGCTCCGGGTCGCCGCCGCGCTCGGCATCAACGGCGACGTCGCGGCCAAGGCGAAGGCGCTGGCCGCCGCGGGCGTGGACGTCCTGGTCCTCGACACCGCGCACGGACACCAGGACGGCATGCTCCGTGCCCTCCGCACGGTCTCGTCCCTGCAGCTCGGCATCCCGCTCGTCGCCGGCAACGTCGTCACCGCCGACGCCGTCGCGCACCTGGTCGGCGCCGGGGCGGACATCATCAAGGTCGGTGTCGGGCCGGGCGCCATGTGCACGACCCGCATGATGACCGCCGTCGGCCGCCCGCAGTTCTCCGCCGTGCTCGAGACGGCCGCCGCCGCTCGGTCGCTCGGCGCGCACGTCTGGGCCGACGGCGGGGTGCGCTACCCGCGCGACGTCGCCCTCGCGCTGGCCGCCGGGGCGTCCGCGGTCATGATCGGCTCGTGGTTCGCCGGCACGCTCGAAGCGCCCGGTGTCCTGCGCCGTGACGCCGCGGGCAAGGCGTACAAGGAGAGCTGGGGCATGGCCTCGGCCAAGGCCGTCCGCGAGCGCTTCGAGCGGCTCGACCCGTACGAGCGGGCCCGCAAGGAACTCTTCGCCGAGGGGATCTCGTCGTCGACGATCTACCTCGACCCGGAGCGCCCGAGCGTCGAGGACCTGCTCGACATGATCACCACCGGCGTCCGCAGCTCCGCGACCTACGCGGGTGCGTCGTCGCTCGCCGAGTTCTCCGAGCGCGCGCTAGTCGGCATCCAGTCCGCCGCCGGGTACGAAGAGGGCAAACCCCTGCCCGTCAGCTGGTAGCGCGGACGGGGCGCGCGTCGCCCTGGTCGCGACCAAGGACGGACTGGAGGCGCGGTG
>NZ_KB714630.1:0-31209 GCF_000349565.1 Curtobacterium flaccumfaciens UCD-AKU | reverse complement strand
CACCGCGCCTCCCGTCCGTCCTGCCGGAGCGTCTACCGGCGTCGGGTCGCGTCCTCGACCTCGCCGACGAGTTCCTCGAGGATGTCCTCGAGGAACAGCACGCCGAGTGTGCGGCCGTCCGCGTCGAACGCGCGCGCCACGTGGCGGCCTGCGGCCCGCATGGTCGCGAGCGCGTCCTCGAGGTCCATCTCGGTGTACAGCGAGATGAGCTGGCGGATGCGCTTCGGCGGCACCGGGTCGTCGAACTCGTCCGGACGCAGGTCGATGACGTCCTTCACGTGCACGTAGCCCGTGGGGGAGCCGTCCTCGCCGACGAGCACGTAGCGGGAGAACCCACGCTGTGCCACGGCGTGCTCGACGTCACCGGGGGTGGCGTCGTCGGGCAGTGTGACGAGCTCGGCCATCGGCACGGCCACGTCACGGACCTTCTTCTCGGTGAACTCGAACGCCAGGGCGAGCTTGCCGTCGTCGGTCAGGGTGCCCTCGCGGCGGGACTGCTCCACGATCGTCTGCACCTCTTCCACCGTGAACGCGCTCACCGCTTCGTCCTTCGGCTCGACGCGGAACAGTCGCAGCACGGCGTTCGCCACCTCGTTCAGGCCGACGATGACCCAGTGCAGGCCGTGGCCGATGTACCAGAGCGTCGGCACGAGCAGCAGCGCGGCGCGGTCCGGCATCGAGAACGAGATGTTCTTCGGCACCATCTCGCCGAACACGACGTGCAGGAACGACACGAGCAGCAGCGTGAACACGAAGGCCACGGTGCCGATCACCTCGGCGCTCCAGCCGGTCAGGTGCAGCGGGACCTCGAGCAGGTGGTGGATCGCCGGCTCGGAGACGTTCAGGATGAGCAGCGAGCAGACCGTGATGCCGAGCTGCGTCGTCGCGAGCATGCGGGTGGCGTGCTCCATCGCCCACAGCGTCATCTGCGCAGCCTTCGAGCCCTCTTCGGCGCGGGGCTCGATCTGCGAGCGGCGTGCGGAGATGACCGCGAACTCCGCCGCGACGAAGTACGCGTTGCCCAGCAACAGGACGACGAGCCAGAAGATGCCCCACCAGTCGGAGCTCATCGGGTGCTGCCCTTCGTCGTGGTGGCCGCGGCCTTCATGGTGGTCGGGGTGCTCTTGGTGGACGGGATGATGATCGCGGTGGCCGCCGTGTCGGTCGGCTCGCGCGTCGGGGTCCAGCGGATGCGGTCGATCCGGCGGCCGTCCAGACGCTCGACGCGGAACACGCCGCCGTCCAGCGGGACCTCGTCGCCGACGACGGGCAGACGGCCCAACGTCGACATGACGAACCCACCGACGGTCTCGTACGGGCCGTCCTCGGGCACCTTCACGCCGGCGCGGTCCTCGAGCTCGTCGGGACGCAGCAGACCGGGGAAGGTCAGCCAGTCTCGGGAGCGGACCACGTCGATGCGTGCGCGGTCGTGCTCGTCGGAGACCTCGCCGACGATCTCCTCGATCAGGTCCTCCAGCGTGACGACCCCGGCGGTGCCGCCGTACTCGTCGACGACGATGACCATCTGGTAGCCGCGGCCACGGACCTCGGCGAGCAGGGTGTCGCCCGGCATCGTCTCCGGCACACGCTCGGCGTCGGTCATGAGCGCCCCGACGGGGACCTCCGGACGCTTCTCGCGCGGCACGGCGACGGCCTGCTTGACGTGCACGATGCCGACGACGTCGTCCGCGTCCTCCTCGATGACGGGGAAGCGGCTGAAGCCGGTCTTGCGCGCGAGGGCGATGACGTCCTCGGCGGACTCGGACACCCGGATCGTGGAGAGCCGGGGGCGCGGGGTCATCACGTCACTGGCGCTCAGCTCGGAGAACGAGATGGTGCGCTCGAGGAGCGTCGCGGTGTCCTGCTCGAGCGAGCCCTCGGACGCCGACCGGCGCAGCAGCGAGGTGAGCTCCTCGGCACTGCGGGCGCCGGAGAGCTCTTCCTGCGGCTCGATGCCCATCGACCGCAGTACGGCGTTCGCGGTGCCGTTCAGCAGCGCGACCGCCGGCTTGAAGACCGTCGTGAACGCGATCTGCAGCGGGACCACGAGCCGTGCGGTCTGCAGCGGCAGCGCCAGCGCGAAGTTCTTCGGCACGAGCTCGCCGAGGATCATCGACAGCAGGGTCGCGATGACGAGCGCCACGATCGAGCCGACGGTCTCGACGATGCCCTCCGGCAGGTTCATCGCCAGGAACGGCGCCTCGAGCAGCTTCGCGATCGAGGGCTCGAGCAGGTAGCCGGTCAGCAGCGTGGTCAGCGTGATGCCGAGCTGCGCGCTGGACAGGTGGGTCGAGGTGACCTTCAGCGCGCCGATGACCGGTGCGAGGCCGGCCTCTCCGCGGTCACGCCGTGCTTCGACGTCGGCCCGGTCGAGGTTCACCAGCGCGAACTCGGACGCGACGAAGACACCCGTGCCGAGGGTCAGCAGGATGCCGCCGATCAGCATGACGATGTCGATCGGACTCATGATTCACCCCCGTTCGCGCACAGGGATGACGTGCAGCTCACCGAGTGAGCGGCGGATGAGTGAGGCGAAGAACTATTCGGGGGATCGTCCACAGTGCTGCCAATCGTACCGCCTGCGCGGGCTCGGAGCCGTGGAACCGTACAGATCCGGTCCGCCGTCTACGCCGTGATCCGCGCGCGGTGGTACTGCTGCGGCTCGTAGTCGACCGCCACGCGGAGTTCCAGCGCGGCGCGGAGCGCGAACGACGGGTCGCGGAGCATCTCGCGCCCGATCATCACCACGTCGGCCAGGCCGGTCGCGACGATCTGCTCGGCCTGGAACGCCTCGGAGATCATCCCCACCGCGATGGTCGGGATGCCGGCGTCGCGCTTGATCGCTGCGGCGTGCGGTACCTGGTAGCCGGGGCCGACCGGGATCGGCGCGCTCGCGACGTTGCCGCCGGTCGACACGTCGGCCAGGTCGGCACCGTGCTCGGCGGCCCAGCGGGCGACGACCGTGGTCTCGTCGAGCGTGAGCCCGCCGTCGACCCAGTCGGTGGCCGAGAAGCGGACGACGATCGGGAAGCCCTCGCCGACCTCGGCACGCACGGCGTCGACGACCTCGAGCAGCGCGCGGGCACGGTTCTCGAGCGAGCCGCCGTACTGGTCGGTGCGCTGGTTGCTCAGCGGCGACAGGAACTGGTGCAGCAGGTACCCGTGGGCGGCGTGGATCTCGACCAGGTCGAACCCGGCCTCCACCGCGCGGCGGGCGGACTGGGCGAAGGCGAGCGCGACGACGCGGATGTCCTCGACCGCGAGCTCGCGGGGCACGTCGTAGCCGTCGAACGCCACGGCTGACGGGGCGACGGTGGTCCAGCCGCCCTGGTCGGCGGGGACGGTGCCGTGCGTCGCGTCCCAGGGGCGGTACGTCGAGGCCTTGCGGCCGGCGTGCGCCAGCTGGATGCCCGCTGCGGCGCCCTGCTCGTGCAGGAAGTCGACGATCGGCTTGTAGGCGTCGCGCTGCTGGTCGTTCCACAGCCCCAGGTCCTGCGGGGTGATCCGTCCCTCGGGCACGACGCCCGTCGCCTCGACCACGACCGCGCCGGCACCGCCCTTCGCGAACCCGCCCAGGTGCACGAGGTGCCACGGGGTCGGCACGCCGTCCTGCTGGTCCACCGAGTACTGGCACATCGGGGAGACCCAGATGCGGTTGCGGACGGTCAGGTCACGGACGGTGATCGGGTCGAACAGGGCGTGCGTCACGCGGGCTCCTCAGAGGACGGGTGCCGGTGCCTCGGCCAGTTCCGTCAGGAACGACCGCAGCGACGCCGGCGACGTGTAGTGGTGGCCGACCGCCCCGATCGCTTCCGCACCGGTGGCGTTCTCGGCCCTGTTGTCCACGAACACCATCTGACCCGGCTCGATTCCCAAGCGCGCACAGGTGTCGCGGTAGATGGATGCCGCCGGCTTCAGGACGTGCTCCTCGGCGCTCACCACGACGGTCTCGAACAGCGATCCCATCGGGGACCGTCGGTACGGGTCGCCGAAGTCGAAGCCCGCGTTGGAGAGCAGCGCCACGCGGGTGCCGGCGTCGTGCAGCTCCTCGACGATGTCGAGGGTCTCCGGCTCGACCTCGAACCACCCGGTGAAGTCGATCGCCCAGAACCGGTGGATCTCGGAGATGCTCCAGTTCCGTCCGGTCCGTTCCGCGATGGCACGCCAGTACGCCACGACGGACAGGTCGCCGCGGTCCAGGTCGTGCCGGAGCTCCTGGTACACCGGGAACAGTTCCTCCGCCGGGACACCGGTGGCGGCCACCAGGGCGTCCCGCGAGGCGTGCGGCGTCCGGCTGATCACCTCGCCGTAGTCGAAGACCACCACGCGACCAGGCAGGAACAGGCTCATGGCCTCCACCGTAACGTGGGGCCGGTGAACGACTTCGTGCCCGTCCGACCGTCCGATGCCGCCGCGTGGGTCACCGCGCCGACGGGGGAGTCCACCAAGTACCGGCGCGGGGTGCTCGGCATCGCGACCGGGTCCGACCAGTACCCCGGCGCCGCGGTGCTCGGGGTCGACGCCGCCGTGCACACCGGCGTCGGCATGGTCCGGTACGTCGGACCTGCACGCGCCACCGACCACGTGCTCACCCGCCGCCCCGAGGTCGTGTCCGGCGTCGGCCGCGTGCAGGCCTGGCTCGTCGGCTCCGGCATCTCGGCGTCGTCGCTCGGCGACCTGGACGAGGCGACGGCGTCGGGCTTCTCGCACGCCTCTGACGACGGCGTCCCGGTCGTCGTCGACGCCGGGGCGATCCCGCTCGTCGACCTCGGGCCGCTCGCCGTGCTCACACCGCACGCCGGTGAGCTCGCTTCGTTCCTGGGGGCGGATCGCGCCGACATCGAGCAGGACCCGGCCGCCGCGGCGCTCCGTGCGGCCGAGCGGTCCGGCAGCGTCGTGCTGCTCAAGGGGGAGCGGACCCACGTGGTCACCCCGGACGGGTCGGTGCGGCTCGTGGCGTCCTCGGCGACGCCGTGGCTCGCCGCTGCCGGCGCCGGGGACGTGCTCGGCGGGGTCCTCGGGGCACTCGTCGCCGCGCGGCAGGGCGCCGTCGAGGCTGCCGGTTCGTCGCTCACGCCGTCGGACCTCGCGCACCTGGCCGCGTCGGCCGCGGTGGTGCACGGGCTCGCGGCGCGACGGGCGTCCGGCGGCGGGCCGTTCCCGATGACGACGCTCATCGCCGAGCTGCCCGGGGTCGTCCGGGACCTCGTCGTGGACGGGGATGCGCGCGGGTAGCGGTCGGTGCGCGTGCACCTTCCGACGATCCACGAGGTGATCGACGCGTGTTCTGTCGACGGATGCGAACGCAGTGGGTTCGGCGGTCACGTCACGGGCGTGACGCGCGTCGCGGACGTCAGGTCGCGGGGGTGGCGTGCACCAGGAACTCGACGGAACCGGCGTCGTCGACCTTGACGAACCCCAGGCTCGGCGCCTGCACGCCGTAGTCCGAGAAGGTGATCGGGACCGAGCCGGAGATGTCGACGCCGTCGCCGTTCAGGCCGACCTGCAGCTTCGCGGTGACGTCCTTCGTGACGCCGTGCAGCGTGAGCTTCCCCGGAGCCGTCACGGTCGTCGTGTCGGAGCCCCTCGGCACCGCGTCCGCGATCGGTGCGGTGAGCTCGAACGTGGCCTCGGGGAAAGCCGCGGTGTCCATGGCGGAGTCGCGGAAGTACGAGTCGCGCTGGTCCGAGTCGGTGGTGATGTCGCCGACCTGCACCGTGATCTTCGCGGCGGTGATGCTCGTGCCGTCGACGGTCGCGGTGCCCGAGACGCTGTCGGTGCGGCCGGTGACGGTGACGTCGGAGCCGTTCAGGACCTCGTGGACGCGGTACCCGGCCTCGGAGTCGCCGCCGACCGTCCACTCGCCGGACAGGTCGGTGTCGTCGAGGGTGGAGGCCTGGCGCGTCGCCGCGACCGACGGGGCGGCCGAGGCCTTCGCGTTCTCGTTGCTCGTGTAGACGTTCGTGAAGACCACCGCTCCGACGACGCCGAGGACGACGACGGCGGCGATGACGGAGATCCAGATGACGGCCTTGCGGCGCTTGCGCGGGGTGTCGGAGGTCACGAGCTGAACGGTGACACGTCATGCTCGGGAGACCCTGAGTCCGTGGCGGGGATCGTCTCCGGTCCTGCCGCTACGCTCGTCCGGTGCAGAGGACCTCGACCCGGTGGCTCGAACTCGCCGGCTTCGTCCTGGCGTTCGTCGCCGTGCACGGCTTCCTGTGGTGGCTGACCCTCGTGTCGGCGAACCTGCCGCTCGGTGACGTGACCATCACCTACAGCCGCTGGATCGAGACCGGGCGGAGCGCGGACTTCTGGGTGGGCATCGACGGCGCGTGGGTGTACCCGATCCTGGCGATCGTGCCGATGGCCGCAGCGGCCCTCGGGGGCGTCGAGTCGATCGGCACCGGCTGGCTGCTGCTGATGGTGCTGCTCGACGCCGCGGCGTGCGCGTTCCTGTGGCGGTTCCGGGCGCGCGTGGGGTCGTCGGACCGCTTCGGCGTGCACGGCGTGCGGGTCGCCTGGTGGTGGCTGCTGTTCCTGCTCGTGCTCGGGCCGATCGCACTGGGCCGGATCGACACCGTCGCGACGGCGTTCGCGCTGGTGGGGGTGGCGTTCGTGGCCTCGAGGCCGGCCGTCGCTTCCGCGCTGTTCACCGCCGGTGCGTGGACGAAGGTGTGGCCGGCGGCACTCGTCGCGGTGCTGCTGCTCGTGCGTCGTGGACATCGCCGTGGCGTGCTCGCCGGTGCGCTGGTGCTGAGTGCGCTGATCGTGCTCGTCGACGTGCTGTGGGGTGGTGCGCCGTTCCTGCTGTCGTTCATCGGCGAGCAGACCGGTCGCGCGCTGCAGATCGAGTCGCCGCTCGCGACGCCGTTCATGTGGGCCGCAGCCTCCGGCGTTCCGGGGGCAGCGGTGTTCTACAACCAGGAGATCCTGACCTTCGAGGTGTCCGGTGCCGGCACGTCCGCCGCCGCCGCGGTGTCGACGCCGTTGATGGCCGTCGTCGTGGTGGCCGGGGTCGTGCTCGCGCTCTGGGCCGCCCGCCGCGGTGCCCGTCGGGCCGAGCTCGCGCCGGTGCTCGCGCTCCTGTTCGTGGCCGCGCTCATCGCGACGAACAAGGTGGGGTCGCCGCAGTACATCGGCTGGTTCGCGGTGCCGATCGTGTGGGGGCTCGCCGCAGGCACCCCCAGTGCGCGCCGGTTCGTGCCGATCGCGGTGACCGCCCTGCCGATGGCGCTGCTCACGCAGGTGATCTACCCGGGCTACTACGACCAGTTGCTCGGCGTGCAGCCGTGGATCCTCGTGGTGCTCACGGTGCGGAACGTACTCGAGGTCGCGATCCTGGTGTGGAGCGTGGTCGTGCTGGTGCGGATGGGGCGGGCTGCGGGGCCCGGACGGGTGCCGGCGCGCTCGTCGCCGTCCGTGCGCGACCAGCCCGAGCCGGGCAGGATGGACGCATGATCGTCGCCTTTTCCGTCGCTCCGTCCGGTGGTCCCGCTGCAACGTCCGACGGATCCGTGCACGATGCCGTCGCGGCCGCTGTCCGCGTGGTGCGCGAGAGCGGGCTGCCGAACCGCACCTCGTCGATGTTCACCGAGATCGAGGGGGAGTGGGACGAGGTCATGGACGTCGTCAAGCGCGCCACTGAGGCCGTCGGTGCGTACGGCACGCGGGTGTCGCTCGTGCTCAAGGCCGACATCCGCCCCGGGCACACCGGCGAGATCGACGGCAAGCTCGAACGGCTCGAGGCCGCGCTCGGCGAGTAGCCCGCGGCGCCGTCGCCCGACACGCCGGACCGGTCCCTCGGATGTCGGTGGCCGGGTGTCTCATGGTCGGGATCGAGCCACTTCCGGTGGCCTCCGAGACGACGATGAGGAGCGCGTGATGATGCACGACGGCTGGTGCCCCGACTGCGACCTGCGAACGGTCGTCATCGACACGGACGAACAGGGCGAGAACGCCTGGGCGAGCTGCGCGGAGTGCGGCACCGGATGGGTGCACCGTGACGAGCTGCCCGAGCTGCAGGGTGCGTCGAGCGGTGTCGCCGGGCAGGGTCGCCGCGCAGCCTGACCGCCACGGGTCGGGGCGGTGCCCTCAGCGCTCGAGCGCCCCGTGCACGCCTTCCGCGCGCTGCTGCACCCGCTCGAACACGTAGTCCGGCTCCGGCCGTTCGAGTGACCCCGTGTAGAACCCGAGCACGAAGTCATGGCCGAAGAAGCTCGTGTGATGCTGGTACGCGGTGGCGAACGACTTCTCGCCACTGTCGAGCCGGACCACGCCGAACTGCCCTTCGGCCACGGTCCATGTGCCGTCGGCCGACACGGTGCTCGGGCGGGACCTGCAGGCGTCGAGCTGGTACCCGCCGTTCCCCGAGCCGTCGCAGACCAGGGCAGCGGGGAAGTCCTGTGCCCGGAATGTGCCGTCCTCGTCCAGCACCAGCACCGACTGCCCCCGGTCGTCCTGTGCCCACGTTCCGACGAATCCCTGCTGGACGTCTCCGGGGCTCGGCGTGGCGGGCACCCCGGAGCAGGCTGCGAGCAGCAGTGAACTCACCGCCAGGACGCCAGAGAAGCCCGCTCTGTTCCTCCGCTTCACCGGTCCACCGCCCCCGTCCGTGTCGTGCGCATCGTTCGACCGCAGCGCCTCGGTGCTCGCCAGGAGCGCCCGGCCGGGAGCGCGGCCCGTTCCGGCCACTGTAGTTGCGTGCGCTTCCGTTCGCCCTTTGGAGCGGTCTACACTGCTGAGACCGGGTCGTCGCGGCAGTCACCCACGACGCCGCCCGGACCGTCCCGTTCGTCGCTGAACCCGGACCGGCACCTCCGGTCGTGACGGCGTGATCGACCGTCGCACGCACGCACGCACTGCGCGGACCGGTCTGCCGAACCGGCTGCAGCCGTCGCCGCGTTCCCGATCGCCGCGGTCCCGCACTGCGGACAGTTCTATCTCCCTCCCGCACAGAACAGGCCCCATGTCACAGCTCACGCCTGCGCGTCGCACCCTCGCGCTCATCTCGCTCGCCCTCGGTGGCTTCGCCATCGGCTCGACCGAGTTCGTCGCGATGGGTCTGCTGCCGAACATCGCGCAGGCCCTGCTCCCCGAGCAGTACGGCATCGACCCCGACGCCGGGATCGCCCACGCTGGCTGGCTGGTCAGCGCGTACGCCCTCGGGGTGGTGGTCGGTGCGCCGACCATCGCGGCGATGTCCGCACGGTTCCCGCGCAAGGGCCTGATCCTCGTGCTGCTCGTCGGCTTCGTCGTCGCGACGATCGCGAGCGCCCTGCTGCCCTCGTTCGGCCTGGTGCTCGTCGCCCGCTTCGTGGCCGGGCTGCCGCACGGCGCCTACTTCGGCATCGCCTCGATCGTCGCCGGCGACATGATGGGTCCGGGCAAGCGCGGCAAGGGCATCGCCATGGTGCTGCTCGGTCTGTCGGTCGCGAACGTCGTCGGTGTCCCCGCGATCACCTGGGTCGGCCAGATGGCCGGCTGGCGGGTCGCGTACGGCGTCGTCGCCGCACTGTTCGCCCTGACGTTCCTGGCCGTCGCGGCCTTCGTGCCGAAGAGCGCCCGCGACGAGCACGCCACGATCGGCCGTGAGCTCCGGGCGTTCCGCGTGCCCCAGGTGTGGATCGTGATGGGCCTCGGCGCCGTCGGGTTCGGTGGCTTCTTCGCCGTCTACTCGTACATCTCGCCGCTCGTGCAGAACGTCACCGGGATGTCGGAGTCGTTCGTGCCGATCGTGCTCGTCGTCGTGGGCATCGGCATGGTCGTCGGCGGGGTCCTCGGCGGACACCTGGCCGACCACAGCGTGAAGCGCACCATCTACGTCGGCATGTTCTCGCTCATCGGCGCCCTGCTCATCACGGTCCTCACGGCGCAGTGGCTCTGGGGCATGCTGCTCGGCGCGTTCCTGCTCGGGGCGACCTCGTCGGCCATCCCGCCGGCGGTGCAGTCGCGCCTGATGGACGTCGCGGGCGATGCGCGCACGATCGCCGCGGCGCTGAACCACTCGGCGTTCAACATCGGCAACTCGATCGGTGCGGCCCTGGGCGGCGCCGTCATCGCGGCCGGCTTCGGGTTCCTCGCCCCGGGCTGGCTCGGCATCGGCCTGGCGCTGCTCGGTGTGCTCGTCACGATGGCGAGCTACGCCGTCGAACGGCGGAGCACCCGACGCGCTGTCCGTTCCTCGTCGCCGTCCACCGGTCCGATCACCGCACCGGTCCCGACGGCCTGACACGCGGGGTGCGCGTACGCACCCACCGGACGGGAGACCCGTGGCGGCGCCGCCACGGGCCTCCCGTCCGTCACGTGGCGCGGAAGACCGCCCCGAGTGAGCAGAAGACGTCGGGTTCCGTGACGGGACCCGTCGTGTTCTGCTCACTCGATGCGCGACGCGACCCGCGTCAGAGCCCCAGGGGGCTGCCGTCCTGCACGATGATGCCGTCGGTGATGGCACGCTTCCGGAGCGCCACCTTCGTGCCGACGTCGAAACCGGCGACGCGGTACTTCTCGCGGATGCGCTTGAGGTAGCTCTTCGCGGTCTCCTCGGAGATGCCGAGCTGGTAGGCGACGCTCTTGACGGGCTCGCCGCCGCCGTACAGTGCCATCACGCGACGCTCCTGCGCGCTGAGCTTCGGGACGCCGCCGACGTCGCCGCTGTTGATGGCGAGGTCGAGCTCGGCCGAGACGTACTGCTCGCCGCGCTGGGCGGAGCGGATCGCCTCGACGATCATGTCGGCGTCCTCGCTCTTGACCAGGTAGCCGAGGGCGCCGGCGCCCAGGGCTTCGCGCACGACGTTCGGCTCGGAGTAGGTGCTCATCACGACGGTCTTGACGCCGGCGGTCTTGAGCGTGGAGATCTTCAGCGACACCGGGATGGAGTCCTTGAGGTCCAGGTCCAGCAGCACCACGTCGACCGGGAACGCGGGGCTCGTCAGGAGCTCCGGCCAGGTCGTGACGGCGGCGACCAGGGTGATGTCGTCGGCGGCGTTCCGGATCCACTCCGTGAGCGCGCCGAGGAGCATCCTGTGGTCGTCGACCAGTGCGAGTCGGATCGGTTCCTCTGGAGTCGCCATGCTGGCGTCCTTTCTCGGTGCGGATTGCTCGGCCGATCCTAGGAGGATCCCGGCCGGAAGCGGGTGAGGCGTGCTGGTGTCCGACAGTTACATCGACGGATGTCGGTTCACGACGCAGTGCGCGACGATGTGCAGCGTGCCGTCGCGAACGGTCTCGGTGTACTGGCCGATGCGCTGCAGGGCGCTCCAGGCCGTCGGGCCGAGGCTGCGCCGGGGCACCCCGCGGGACTCGATGACGACGGGCACGTCCATGGTGTCGTCGCTGACCGGGTGGCCGTCGGAGCCGATCGGGCCGAGCGTGACCGAGACGACGGGCATGCCGGGCTGCGCGGTACGGCCGTCGCCGACCATCTGCCAGATCGCCTGCAGCAGGCCGTCGCGCTGCGTGGGGGAGAGGTGTCCGGCCAGGGCGGTCGGGTCCGCGACGCTCACCGAACGACCGAGGTGGTCGGACTCGGTGATCGCGTGGTAGAGCCAGGTCTCACGGCGGCCCTCGATCAGGTGCAGACGGAGCTCGGTGGCGAGGGACGCGGCGACGGAGCTCGAGGCGTCGGACAACGGCAGCGGGTCGGTGCCGTTCGCGACGGCGTCGAGCAGCTTCTCGGCGGCGAGGTCGAGCCGGGCGAGCTCGTCCGAGGCGAGCATGCCGACGGCGAACTGCGGCGCCTGCACGTTGCTCTGCACGAGCACCCGGTCGAGCTCACGCTGCACGAGTTGGCGGAACCGCTGCACGACGTACAGGGCGAGCGACGGCGGCACGACGACGAGCGAGAGCAGGGACACGATGCCGGGCAGGGTGTCGTGCGTGATCGGCGTCGACACGACGGCCATCACCACGAACGCGATGCCGAGCACGCCGATGGCGGCGGCGACCTCGCGGGCGGGTCGGAGCGTGGCGATCGGCAGCAACGCGAACCCGGCTGCCATCGAGGCGCTCGCGGTGTGGGCGATGTCGTGCTCGGGCCAGATGCCGATGAAGTCGAGCGTGACCACGCAGGCCAGCACGACGCAGATCAGCGCGAACGCCGGCCCCGTCAGCCGTTCGCCGTAGGTCAGGACGCTGAGCCCGACCCCGACGGCCGCGACGATGTAGAGCACCCAGGCGACCGTGGGCAGCAACGGGTCGGAGTACTCGTTCCAGCGCACCAGGAAGAACGCGATGCCGGCGACGGCTTCGATCGCGGTGAGGATCGCGGCGCCGAGGCCCAGGTACCCGGCACCGAGTGACGCGCCTGGTTTGGCGGCCTGGCGCAGGGACCGGGCGCCGGTGGACGTCGAGGGGAGTCCTCGGGCCTGGCGGCGCTCGCTCGTGCGGTAGCGCTCGCGCGCCTCGCGACGGGTGCGGGGCGCCGGCGGAGCGGTCTCGCCGGGCAGACTGCGGCCGATGGTGTCCTCGGGGATCCGGCTCATCGCGGTGCCTCCAGGACGACGGTGGTGCCGGAGCCCGGCGCGGAGAAGAGCTTCGCGTCGCCGCCGACCTCGCGCAGACGGTTCACGACGCTCTCCTTGAACCCGAGGCGTTCGGCGCTGACGGTGGTCAGGTCGAAGCCGACACCGGAGTCGGTGACCATGGCTCGGACGACCTCGTTGTCGTGGACGATCGTGACGTGTGCCTCGCCGACGCCGGCGTGCCGACGGACGTTCTCCAGGCACTCGCCGAGTGCGAGCAGGAACGCGTCGAGCACGTTCGACGGCAGCAGGACCTGCCCGGTGCCGTGCCAGCTGACCTCGAGGCCCATCCGGCCGAAGCGCTGCTTGACCGATTCGAGGGTCTGCCCGAGCGGTGATTCCTCTTCGCGGGTGAGCGAGTAGTCGCCGGACTGCGAGGGCTGCGGGGTCGCGCCGAGGCGCAGGTGCCGCAGCAGCCGGGCGTCCTCGGCGGCCTGCTCGCGCATCGCCTGCTCGGAGACGCCGACGCCGGAGTGGGCGAGCAGCGTCAGGGTCGCGAGCACGGTGTCGTGCAGCAGGCGGGCACCCTGGCGTCGCTGCGCCTCGGTCTCGCTGGCCTGCCGTTCGGCGCGGTGGGCGGTGCCGATGCTGTAGATCCGGCGGGCCACGCGGGGGATGCTGCGCGAGATCCAGATCGCCACGACGGCCATCAGGATCCACCCGAGCAGTGCGCCGCTGACCGGGGTCGACAGGATCGAACCCGAACCCCAGACCATGAGCACGACGACCACGCCGCCTCCGGCGATGGTGATGCCGAGCCCGAACGGGTGCCCGCGCTGCGCCATCAGCGGTGCCGAGAGCCCGCCGGCGGCCAGGGGCATCACGGCGCTGGCGATGAGCGGCCGGGCCGTGTCGTCGACGCCGGTGAAGAGCAGCACCATGGTGGCGAGCCCGGCGACGACGACGGCGGCGGTCCACCACACTTCGCCGCCGCGGCCGAAGCACACCAGCGCGGTGATCATCGCGGCGATGCACAGGAGTGCGCCGACGAGGACCGGCACGGGCACGGCTGCAGCGGAGACGATGCCCACGACGCTGACGAGCGCGCAGACGATGCCCACGACACGGGTCGCCGACCGCAGCAAGCGGTCGCGTTCCTGTGCGATGAAGTCCATCGATGTCCTGGTTGGTGACGATCTGGGTGGAGCGGGAAACCGAGCGTCGGTCAGTGCCGAGCTCCACGCCATCATTCCACGCGCGCCACCCGTTGGGGGGTCTTCGGCGCGCCGCCCGCGCTCTGCGGCACCGGTTCAGGACTCGAGCAGCCGCCGCAGGTGCGCCCCGACCTGCTCGTGTTCGATGAGGAACCCGTCGTGTCCGAACTCGCTCTCGATCACCGCCGCGGTGTCACCGTCGAGCGCGTCCGGCACGCCTGCGGCGATCCGGTGCTGGTCCTCGACGGGGAACAGCCGGTCACTCGAGATGCCCACGACCAGGGTCCGCGCGGTCACGAGCGCCAGCGCCGCCGCCACCCCGCCGCGCCCGGCACCGACGTCGTGCGAGTCCATCGCGTACGTCAGCGTCACGTAGCTCGAGGCGTCGAACCGCCGGGTGAACTTGTTGCCGTGGAAGTCGAGGTAGCTCTCCACCGAGAAGCGTCCGTCGTCGCCGAGCGGTGAGACGTCGCTCTGCCAGGACCGCGCAAAGCGGCTGTTCAGCTCGTCCGAGGCCCGGTAGGTCATGAGCGCCATCCGCCGTGCCAACGACAGTCCGCGGTGCGGCCCCTCGCCGGTGTCGGCCTCGTAGTAGTCGCCGCCCGCGAACGCCGGGTCCATCTGGATCGCCGCCCGCTGCAGCGAGTTCGCCGCGATCTGGTCGGCGGTGGTCTGCGCCGTCGACGCCAGGACCGCCAGCCGCCCGACCCGCGCCGGGTGCGAGACCGCGAACTCGAGGGCGTGCATGCCGCCCATCGATCCGCCGACGACGGCCGCGAAGGTGTCGATGCCGAGCCGGTCGGCGAGCTGCGCCTGCACCTCGACCTGGTCCCGCACCGTCAGGAACGGGAACCGCGAACCCCACTCCGCGCCCGTCGGCGACACCGACGACGGTCCGGTGGTGCCCTGACAGCCGCCGAGCATGTTCGGCGCGATCACGAACCACCGGTCGGTGTCGATCGCCCGGCCGGGTCCGACGACGTCGCCCCACCAGCCGGCGGTGCGGTGTCCGGGGCCGGCGGGCCCCGTGACGTGCGAGTCCCCGGTGAGCGCGTGCAGGACGAGCACGGCGTTGTCGCGAGCCGCGTTGAGCGTGCCCCACGTCTCGTACGCCACGCGCACGGACGGCAGGCGGCCGCCGCGCACCCACTGCTCGCCGAGCGACGCGAAGTGCCGTGCACCCGGGTGGTCACCGGGGCGCCAGGCGCCGGTCACGGGCGGCTTGCCCAGGGTGCCGAGTTCGGTGCCGGGCACCAGGGTGGACGGCACGGAGTCCTCGGGGGTCGTCTGCCAGTCCATGGTGCGTCCAGTCTGCCGGGAGGCGCGGGTCGCCGCTGCCGTGTTACGTCACGTCCGGCGCGTGGCCGCGCCCCGGGCCGCGGGTGCCGCCCCCGTGCGTGCGCATGTTCCGACATCGTGCGCGTTGTTCGACTCGTGGATCGTCGCATCATGCACACGTACCGGATGCGTGTGCAACGAACGACGTCCCACGCGTCGATCGACACGTGGGACGTCGGAACATGCACACGCATCGAGCGAGTGGTGCCGGCGGCGCGGCGAGCCCTACGCGCGCTGGCTCTCCTGCGCGACCGCCCGGGCAGCGGCGAGCCCGGCCTCGAGGTCTGCCTTCAGGTCGGCGATGTTCTCGATGCCGACCGACAGTCGCACCAGGCCGGGCGTGACCCCGGTGGTGAGCTGCTGCTCGGGCGTGAGCTGCGAGTGGGTGGTCGACGCCGGGTGGATGACGAGGGAACGGACGTCACCGATGTTCGCCAGGTGCGAGAACAGCTGCAGGTTGTCGACGAACGCCTTGCCCGCGGGCACCCCGCCCTTGAGCTCGAACGACAGCACGGCACCGACGCCCTTCGGCGCGTACCGGTTGGCTGCGGCGTACCAGGGCGACGTCGGCAGGCCCGCGTAGGCGACGGTGGCGACGTCGGGGTGCTGGTCGAGCCACTCGGCGATCTCCTGGGCGTTGGACACGTGCCGCTCGATGCGGAGCGACAGGGTCTCGATGCCCTGCAGCAGCGCGAACGCCGTGTCCGCCGAGTTCGAGGCGCCGAGGTCACGGAGCAGCTGCACCCGGGCCTTGACGATGTAGGCGAGTGCGTCGCCGACGGCCTCGGTGAAGACCGCACCGTGGTACGACGGGTCCGGGGTGCTGAACTCCGGGAACCGGTCGGCGTGCTGTGACCACGCGAACGTCCCGCCGTCGACGATGAGCCCGCCGATGACGGTGCCGTGTCCGCCGAGGAACTTCGTGGCCGAGTGCACGACGATGTCGGCACCGTGCTCGAACGGACGGATCAGGTACGGCGTCGCGATCGTGTTGTCGACGATCAGCGGGACACCGGACTCGTGCGCGACGTCGCTGACCCCGGTGATGTCGAGGACGTTGATCTTCGGGTTGCCGATGGTCTCGGCGAAGAACAGCTTCGTGTTCGGGCGGACGGCGCGGCGCCACTCCTCGAGGTCGTCCTGGTCCTCGACGAACGTCGTCTCGATGCCGAGCTTCGCCAGCGTGTACTTGAACAGGTTGTACGTGCCGCCGTAGATCGACGACGACGACACGATGTGGTCGCCCGCCCCGGCGATGTTCAGGACCGCGTAGGTCTCGGCAGCCTGGCCGGACGCGACGAGCAGGGCCCCCGAACCGCCTTCGAGCGCCGCGATCCGCTGCTCGACGACGTCGTTCGTCGGGTTCGTGATCCGGGAGTAGATGTTGCCCGGCTTGGCGAGCGCGAACACGTCGCGCGCTTCGTCCGAGTTCGCGAAGACGTACGAGGTCGTCTTGTAGATCGGCGTCGCTCGGGCCCCCGTGGTCGGGTCCGGCTGCGCGCCGGCGTGGACCTGGGTGGTCTCGAACTGCCAGGCGGCGGCGTCGTTCGTGCTCATCGGTGCTCCTGTCGGGTGCGGTTCTCGTGCGGTCGCGCCGTCGGCCGGGAGGCACGTGCGGCGCTGCGTCCCCGGTCACGGTACGCAGGTGGCCGGGTCCACACCAGCGCACCCGCCTCGGGACGTAACGCGCGCGCTCGAGGCGCCGCGGGCCTCCCGGCCGTCCGTCCGTCCGCACCGTGCTGTCACCGTCAGACGGTGCGAGGTCGGTGGTCCGGTGCGGAGCTGCCGCGCCGCACGGGACGGGCAAGCTCGCACGGGCCGGAGGAACGCGCACGGTGCGGGGTTCCGTCGGACGGTGCGAGGTCGGTGGTCCGGTGCGGAGCTGCCGCGCCGCACGGGACGGGCAAGCTCGCACGGGCCGGAGGAACGCGCACGGTGCGGGGTGGCACCGCTACGCCGCGTCGCGGCGGAACAGCCAGTCGACCTTCGGCTCGAGCAGCCAGCGCATCCCGCGCCGCACGAAGGGCTGCGCCAGGAAGAGGCTGACGACGCAGGCGATGACGACCATCAGCAGCACGAACGGCCAGGCCGAGTGCTCGCCTGCCAGGACGCCGGACTCCCGGATCGGGTAGAGCACGAACGTGTGGAGCAGGTAGACGTACATCGTCGCGGCGCCGAACCGGGTGATCCAGACGTTCCGGCGGGGGATGAGCACCAGGAACGACGCCGTCAGCAGCGTCGCGAGCAGCATCAGGCCGAAGCGCACCGCGCCGGCCCACCAGGCGTCCTCGCCGAGCCCCGAGTAGGAGTCGTCGTAGAAGAACCAGTGGTGCAGGTCGAACTCCTTGAACTGCGGGATCCAGACCGCGCACGACACCGCCCACGCGGCGAACACCACGGCGGCCGCCACCCGCACCCGGACGACCGTGCGGCGCGACGCCTCGTACCAGCGGTCGAAGACGCCCCACTGCTTGACCTGCCAGCCGAGCAGGAAGAACGGCAGCAGGCTGATCGCACGGGACAGCGAGAGCGTCGAGTCGACGTTGTCGAAGTACCCGACGCCGATGCTGAACACGACCGCCCAGAACAGCGGCCACCGCAGCTGCGCCAGGTACGGCAGGATCAGCTTGAAGATGCCGAGGGCCAGCAGGAACCACAGGGTCCACGTCGGCTGCGTCGGGTTGAAGTCCTTGCCGCCCTCGACGATGCCCTGCACCACGGTCCAGATCGTCTGCATGATGATGTACGGCACGACGATGTCCGTGATCGTCCGGCGCATCCGCTTCGCCGTCGGGGTGTCCGCCGACGAGAAGTACCCGCTGATCACGCCGAACGCCGGCATGTGGAACGCGTAGATGAACGTGTAGAGCGCCAGGGCGTGCTCGCTCGCCGGCGTCTGCCGCTGGATCGCGTGGCCGATGACCACGAGCGTGACCGCGACGAAGCGCGCGGTGTCCCACATCGGGATCCGGCGCGGGGCTCGACCGGGCTCGAGCTGCGTCGCCGGGGCCGAGGGGGCGGGAGGGGCGGCATCCGTCGTCATCGCCGGTCACGTTACCGGATCGTGACCTGGACGGCCTGGTGCGGTGCCGGAACCGTCCCGCTCGGTACGGTGGACGGACCGGGCCACCACGTGCTCCGGTCACCGACGCAGGAGGCAGATCACATGGCAGCACGGCGCGCAGTCGTCACCGGAGCGAGCTCGGGCATCGGGGCGGCCACCGTCCGGCTGTTCCGGTCGCGGGGCTGGGACGTGCTCGCCGTGGCCCGCCGCACCGCGAAGCTCGAAGCGCTCGCCGCCCAGACCGGGGCGGACACCCTGGTGGCCGACATCACGGACGCCGACGACGTGACGGCGCTCGCCGCGCGGGTCGCGGACCTCGGCGGCGCCGACGTCCTGGTGAACAACGCCGGCGGGGCGTTCGGCTCGGCGAGCGTCGAGGAGTCCGACGTCGACGACTGGCGCGCCATGTTCGAGGTCAACGTGATCGGCACGAAGCGAGTGGTCTCCGCGCTGCTGCCGCACCTGCGCGACCGGGCTCGGGTGTCCGGGGGAGCCGACATCGTCACGGTGACCAGCACCGCCGGGTTCGTCGCGTACGAGAACGGCGGCGGCTACAACGCGGCGAAGTTCGCCGAGCACGCCCTGGTCGGCGCACTCCGGCTCGAACTGAACGGCGAGCCGATCCGGGTCGTCGAGATCGCGCCGGGCATGGTGAAGACCGACGAGTTCGCGCTCACCCGGTTCCGCGGCGACGAGCAGAAGGCCGCCGCGGTGTACGACGACGTGCCGGAGCCGCTGGTGGCCGACGACGTCGCCGAGGCGATCGTGCACGCGGTGGAGCTGCCGCCGCACGTGAACCTCGACCTGGTGACGATCCGGCCGGTGGCGCAGTCGGCACAGCACAAGCTGGCGCGCGGCCCGCTGACGCCGCGCTGAGCAGCCGGTACGCCGCGCACCCGTGCCACCCGTGCCACCCGCGCCGCGCACCGCGGCGACCCGCGCAGCGCCCGGGCGGCGGGCGCGGGTCGCGGGCGTGGGCTCCCTGCCGGTACCGTGGTCGGATGCCGATCAGCAGCGAACCCGAGCCCGCGGCTCCGTCCACCGTGACCGTGACGAGCGGGCCCGAGGTACTCGGCTGGCTGGAGTTCGGTGACGCCGCACGCCTGCTCGCCAAGGACGTCCTGTCCAGTGGCTTCGAGCCCGAGGTCGTCGTCGCCGTCGCCCGCGGCGGACTGATCATCGCCGGCGCCGTGGCGTACGCCCTCGGCACCAAGGAGTGCGGCTCGATCAACGTCGAGTTCTACACCGACGTCGAGCAGCGGCTGGAGGAGCCGGTCGTGCTCGCCCCCGCCCTCGACGCCCCGAGCCTGGCCGGCAAGCGGGTCCTGGTGGTCGACGACGTGTCCGACTCCGGCCGCACCCTGCGCCTGGTGGTCGACATCATCCGGAACGCCGGCGGCGACGTCCGGAGCGCCTGCCTGTACTCGAAGCCCGGCACCGTCCTGGAGCCCGACCACGTGTGGCGCCGGGTCGACGGCTGGATCACGTTCCCGTGGAGCGCCCTGGCGCCCGTGACGGCCGAGTCGTGAGCATCCACCTGGTCGGCGGCGGGCTGTTCGCCGCCTCGGACGCCGCCGCGCCGTTCCTCGCCGAGGCCACCGCCCGTTCGGCGGCGGTCGGCCGCAGCGTCCCCCGCATCGCCCTGCTCTCCGTGGCGGGCCCGGACGGCGGCAGCCCGGCGTCGACCGCCGACATCGCCGAGGTCCTCGGTGGCCCGCGAACAGCCGAGGTGCTCGTCACCGAGGTCGCTGCCGGCCAGGTCTTCGACACGACGGTCCTGAGCGATGTCGACGCCCTGGTGATCGGCGGCGGTGTCACGCCCGACTACCTCGCGGCGATCGCGCCGCTGGTGGACCAGCTCCGCCTGCTCGTCTCCGACGGTCTGCCCTACCTCGGCTACTCGGCCGGCGCGATGATCGCCGCCGACCGTGCCCTGGTGGGCGGCTGGCGCATCGGTGGCGTCGAGATCTGCCCCGAGGCCGCGTCCGAGGGCCTGGACGAGGTCGAGCTCCGCGAGGGCCTCGGGCTGGTCGACCTGACGATCGACGTCCACGCGGTGCAGGCCGGCACGCTCGCGCGGCTCATCGCCAGCGCCGAGGCCGAGTTCGTCACCGCCGGGCTCGCGATCGACGAGGACACCACGCTCGTCGTCGGTGAAGGGGCGCTCGAGGTCCGGGGGACCGGCAGCGTCTGGCGCGTGATGGCCGGCGAGGAGTCGGTGTCCGTCGCCACCATGGGCGCGTAGCCGACGTGGAACCGCGGCCGCTCGCCGACCTGGTCGACCCCGGCTGGGCGTCGGCGCTCGCCCCGGTCGAGGACGACGTGCACCGGATCGGTACGTGGCTCCGTGACGAGACCGCTGCGGGTCGGCACTGGCTGCCCGCCGGTAGTGACGTCCTGCGCGCGTTCACGACCCCGTTCGACGCCGTCAGGGTGCTGGTCATCGGCCAGGACCCCTACCCGACGCCCGGCCACCCGATCGGCCTGTCGTTCGCCGTCGACCCCGCGGTCCGTCCGGTGCCGCGGAGCCTGGCGAACATCTACCGCGAGCTGTCCGACGACGTCGGGGTGACACCGCCTGCGCACGGTGACCTGCGGGCGTGGTCCGACCAGGGCGTGCTGCTGCTCAACCGGGTGCTCACCGTGCAGGCAGGTGAGGCCGGCAGCCACCGCGGCAAGGGCTGGGAAGCGGTGACCGACCAGGCCGTCCGAGCGCTCGTCGCCCGCGGTACCCCGCTCGTGGCCGTGCTCTGGGGCGCCCAGGCCGGGTCGGTGCGGCCGCTCCTCGGCGACACCCCGGTCGTCGCCTCGGCCCACCCGAGTCCGCTCAGCGCGTCCCGCGGGTTCTTCGGCAGCCGCCCGTTCTCGCAGGTGAACGCCCTGCTCGAGTCGCAGAGCGCACCGTCCGTCGACTGGACGCTGCCCGCTCAGTAGGCTCGGCACGTGCTCGAGGAGGAATACCAGCGACGGCGGGTCCTGCCGCGACACCTGCGTGCCCCGGCGGCGACCGAGACGGCGTTCGAGTACCGCATCCGTGCGGCCGAGGTGGGGGACCTGCCCCACGTGCGCGAGATCCACACGCACTACGTCCGGAACTCGTCGGTGACCTTCGACCCGTCGGCGTTCACGTACGCCGCGTGGAAGAAGCGCTACGACGACATCCGCAAGCGCCGGCTGCCGTTCCTGGTCGCGGAGAACCCCGCCGGGCAGATCCTCGGGTACGCGCTGGTCGACGCGTGGAACCCGCGGGACCGCTCGAACCACGTCGTCGAGGACTCGATCTACCTCGGTGCCGCGTCCGGTGGCAAGGGCCTCGGCCGTGCGCTGATGGAGGCCCTGCTCGACGAGTGCCGGTTGGCCGGGGTGCGCGAGGTGGTGGCGGTCATCGCGGACCGGCAGGCCGAGGCGTCGATCCGGCTGCACGAGCGGCTCGGCTTCGAGGAGGTCGGCCGGATGGGCAAGGTCGGCTACAAGTACGACCGCTGGCTCGGCACCGTCACGATGCGGCTCCGCCTGCGCGGGCCGCGGCTGTTCGCCCGCCGCCGCTGACGGCACCGGCACCGGCACCGGCGCCGGCACCGATACGGACCTGACGGACGTCCGTCACGCTCGCCACGTGGCCGCAGGGCGGACGGGAGGCCCGTGGCGGGCCCGGCACGCGCCTCCAGGACGTCGCCCGGTCGCCGCCACGGCGACCCCGCCGTCTGAACGCGCGCGCTCCGGCACGTCGAGCGCCCGGCACTCGTCACTGCGGAGAGCGGTCCGAGCGACTACTCGTCCGACGGCGCCTCGTACCCCGCGGACGTCGCAGAGGCTGTCTCGGTGCCGAGCTTCGCGGTGACGGTGACGGTGAGGACGGTCCCCTCGTCCGCTGCGACCGGCGTGTACGAGTAGCTCGTCGCTCCGCTGATCGCAGTGCCGTCGCGGTACCACTGAGCAGTGCTCTTCGCCGTCCCCGGGGAGGCGGCGACACCACTGACCACGAGCAAGCCGTCCTGAAACTGGTCCTGCTGGATGACCGGGTTGCCGATGAAGCGCAACGCACCCGTGTGCGGGGAGACGGGGATCGTGCCGAGGTCCGCGCTCCCGCTCGTCGGCACGGTGATGACGGTCGCGTCGTCGAACGAAGCGGCGTCGCGGTACCAGGTCGTCTCGAACGGAGTCCGGGTCTGCGGGTTCTCGTCGTCGCTGCCGAGCGAGTCGGAGAACAGCAGCTTGTACCGGGTCGCGGAACCGAGGTCGCCAGTGAGCCGGAAGTACCCCTGCGCGTCGGTCTCGTTCGGACCTGACCTCGGCCCGACGAACTGGTCGGTGCCCGGATCGAAGCGCATCGGGACCATGGTGAGTGCGGGGACACCGTTCCCCGCGGCGTCGACCACCCGCCCGCTCACGAACGGCGTGACGGACAGCGCGAAGTCGATGTCGGGCTTCGTGGAGGCCGGGACCAGCGGGACCGGCGTCGCGGCACCCTGCGTGGAGGCGTGGTCCCACCACTGCGTGCTGTACCGGATCGGGAAACCGTGCGCGTCGGGGTGCGCGGAGTCGTAGAAGCCCGCGCTGATGACGTCGTTCGTCGTCGTCAGTTGGTCGAGGGTGTAGCTGCCGTCGGCGGCCGTGGTCGTGTGGCTGTTCGAGAAGCCACCCACCGGGTTCGCCGACACCGACGCGCCGGCGATCGGCGTGCCGTCGGCGGTGGTCACCGTGCCCGAGACCGCCGCGCCCCGAGCGAGTTCGTCGTCAGCGACTGCCGTCGGGTGGGCTGCAGTCAGTGTGACCTTGGTCGAGTCACTCGACAGGAGCGTGTGGCCGAGGTACTCCACGACGTAGTCGTGGTTGCAGCTGCTCCTGCCGGTGGTGGCGCAGTTGAACTGGACCGTGTACGAGCCCGCGGCGAGCGGGACGTCGTCGGCGCCGCTGGAGTGGTCGTCGATCTCGGAGATCGACCAGTGCCCCGCCGCGTCGGTGTACGCGTACGCGGAAACGTAGTTTCCCGCGAGGCCACTGAGGTAGACCTCGACGCCGGCGAGCGGGACAGCGGCGGCTGTAGCGGACGGTTTGCCGGTCAACGTCCCGGACACCGAGAACGCAGGGTCGGCCTGCGCTGGACCGGCCAACCCGACCAGCCCGACCATCGTCGTCGCGGCGATGGCGATCATCGCCACTGTTCGAGCGACACGGGTCTGTCGTTGCACGAGATTCCTCCGATTTCGGTCGAGGAACCCTAGATGCTCCCCCGGCAACAGGCTAGTCAGGACCGCGCGCACCACAACCCGTGGGGCGCAAGTCCTGAACCTCCTGAGCGACCGCTCATGTGGGTGCGGCTCTGCCCGTGGTGACCAGCAGCTCCGGGTCGAGCGCTGGTGTGGTCGCTCCCTGCAGGGCGGACGGGAGGCCCGTGGCGGGCCCGGCACGCGCCTCCAGGCCGTCGCCCGGTCGCGTCAGCCCGCCGCAGCCTCGGTGATGAACTCGTCGCGCGTCACGCGCAGCAGCGCGGTCGCCGCTGCCGCAGCGGCGTCGGCATCGCCGTCGACCGCTGCGCGACCGACCGCCTGGTGCCGGAGCGCCGCTTCGCGCGTCCAGCGCGTGATCGGGTCGCGCGACTCCGACGTCCGCGTGCGCAGGAGCGCCTCGACGGTGCCGGCGAAGTGCGCGAACACGGCGTTCCCCGACCCGGTGAGCAGCGCCCGGTGGAAACGGACGTCGGCCTCCAGGTAGGCGCGGCTGTCCTCGCGCCCGCAGGCGTCGAGCATGTCCTCGGCGGCGGCGAGCACGGCGGAGGCGCCGTCGGTGCCAGCAGTCAGGGACGCCGCGACCGGTTCGACCCCGAGCCGGAGTTCGACCAGCTCGCGCTGCTGCACGAAGTACGCCGGTGACGTGCCCCGCCACCGGATGACGGTCGGGGCGAGCAGTTCCCAGGCGGTGATGTCGCGGACGAGCGTGCCGACGCGCTGCCGGGGCTCGACCAGGCCGAGCGACTGCAGCACGCGCAGGGCCTCGCGGACGACGGAGCGGGACACCCCGAACTCGTCGGCGACCACGTCGGGCCGGACGACGGAACCCGTGGCCAGGTCGCCGTCGACGATCCGCTGGCCGAGCGTGTCGAGCACCTGGGCGTGCAGTCCGCGTGCCGTGGGCATCGTTCCTCCGTGCAGTACGGGTCACGCGGTCGCCGTGACACCGATCCCATCGAAGCGGCAGACTCCGGGGACGGGCGGTTGGCGCGCGGGACGACGTCGTATAGTCTGATTAATCAGATTATTGAGGGTCGGCGTTCGTCGCGCCAGTCCACCCTCGACACGAAGGCGACGGAGCCGCGCAGCAGCGACTCCAGGAAGGGGCGCTGATGCCTCACGCTCTCCCGGACCACCTGCTCGCCGCAGGTGGCACCACCGAGACGGTCGACCCGTCCGGTTCGATCCCGCAGCTGATCATCGCGGCACTCGTCGGCATCGTGGTGATCATCGCGCTCATCACCTGGCTCAAGGTGCACCCGTTCATCGCGCTCACGATCGGTGCGCTCGGCGTCGGCATCGGTGCAGGGCTCGCTCCGGACAAGGCAGTCACCAGCTTCGGCGACGGCTTCGGCGCGACCATGACGAGCGTCGGCATCCTGGTCGGACTCGGGGCGATGTTCGGCAAGATGCTCGTCGACTCCGGCGCAGCGGACCGCGTGGTGGACACCCTGGTGCGGAAGTCGTCGAAGGCGGCGCTGCCGTGGACGATGGCCCTGATCGGGGCGCTCATCGGGCTGCCGATGTTCTTCGAGGTCGGCCTCGTCCTGCTCATCCCGATCATCGTGCTCGTCGCCAAGCGCAGCGAGGTGCCGATCATGAAGATCGCCGTCCCCGCCCTGGTCGGCCTGTCCACGATGCACGCGTTCGTCCCGCCGCACCCCGGCCCGCTCGTCGCGATCTCCACCGTCGGCGCGAACCTCGGCACCACGCTCGCCTTCGGCATCGTGCTCGCGATCCCGGTGATCATCCTTGCCGGGCCGCTCTTCGCCCGCTTCGCGGCCCGCTGGGTCGACATCCCCGTGCCCGACATGTTCGGGTCGCGTGGGGCGGTCGCCACCGCCGGGCCGGGGTCGGGTTCCGCCTCGGGGTCGGGTTCCGGGTCCGCCGCCTTCGCCGACGACCCGGCGCACCCCGGACGGGAGGCCCGGCGCGGCCCCGCCACGCAGGACACCGCGTCCCTGCCCAACGGCAAGAGCGACTTCACGCGCGTCATCAGCGAGCCGCGCAGCCCGTCGTTCACCGTCGCGCTGATCGGCATCCTGCTGCCGGTCGTGCTCATGCTCGCCCAGGCGATCCGTGAGGCCACCGCGCCGGACGCCGCCGGCTCGTGGGTGAGCCTGCTCGACTTCCTCGGCTCCCCGATGATCGCCATCGGCATCGCCGCCGTCTACGCCATGGTCTCCTTCGCGATCGGCGGCGGCATGGACCGCTCCGCGGTGTCGAAGTCGCTCGAGAGCGCGCTGCCCCCGATCGCCGGGGTGCTGCTCATCGTCGGCGCCGGCGGCGGGTTCAAGCAGGTGCTCATCGACACCGGCATCGGCGGCGTGATCGCCGACGCCGTGAAGGACTCCGGCGTCTCCGTGCTGCTCGTCGCCTGGATCGTCTCGGCCCTGGTGCGCGTCGCGACCGGGTCCGCCACGGTCGCCACCGTGACCGCCGCCGGCATCATGGCGCCCATCGCCGCCGACCTGTCGACGCCGATGACGTCGCTGCTCGTGCTCGCGATCGGTGCTGGCTCGGTGTTCCTGTCGCACGTCAACGACGCCGGGTTCTGGCTGGTGAAGGGGTACCTCGGCACCACCGTGGGGCAGACGTTCAAGACGTGGACGGTGCTCGAGTGCCTCATCTCGGTGTTCGGTCTGCTCGGGGTCCTGCTGGCCGGGGTGTTCATCCGATGAGCGGCGCAGCAGACCTCGGTGCGGCAGCTGCTGCCGGTGCGGCCGACACCGGGCTCGACGCCCGCGTCCTGGTCGTGATGGGGGTCTCCGGGTCCGGCAAGTCGACCGTCGCCGCGATGGTGGCGGAGCAGGTCGGGTGGGAGTTCGCCGAGGGCGACGCGATGCACCCGCAGGCGAACGTCGACAAGATGCACGCCGGTACCCCGCTCACCGACGAGGACCGCTGGCCGTGGCTCGACGTCGTCGCCGGGTGGATCCGCGGGCACCTGGACGCCGGGACGAACGGCGTCGTGACCTGCTCGGCCCTGAAGCGCTCGTACCGCGACGTGCTGCGGGCCCCCGGGGTGGTGTTCGTGCACGTCGCCGGTGACGGCGCGCTCATCGAGGAGCGGATGGCGCAGCGCTCCGGGCACTTCATGCCGACGTCGCTGCTGCAGTCGCAGCTCGCCACGCTCGAGCCGCCGCAGCCCGACGAGGCCCACGTGACGATCGCCGCCGACCGCACCCCGGAAGAAGAGAGCGCCGAGGTCGTCGAGCGGCTCGGACTCGTCCGGATCCCGCGAGGCTGATCCGGTGGTGCCGGTGCTCAGCTGAACCGGATCGGCGTCCCGACGGGCAGTGCCGCCAGGGTGCGGGTCATCTCCGCCGAGATCCGCACGCAGCCGTGCGAGCTGCCGGTCGGGTCCGGGTAGTAGTGCAGTGCGGTCAGCGCAGCGTTGCCGCCGTAGGACGGGATCCGGGACGAGTGCGCCCCGGTCAGGATGATCGGGTTGCCCTGCGTGTACGCGACGCGGGTGTCGACGTACGCGGCCTCGACGTAGGTGGCGGTGTCGGCCGGTGTGGGGTCCTCCGGTGTGCCGAGCCGGGCCGCCTCGGTCGCGGTGACCTTGCCCGACCGGGTGACGACGGACACGGTGCTGGCGGCGACGTCGACGGTGATCATCCGGTCGGTGCGCACCACCGTGAAGTCGGCGGCCCGGGCCCAGGCGAACGTCGCGCTCGGGGCGTCCGGGTCGCCGCCGTCACCGGGGGTGCGGTTGCGGGACGGCGTCGACACCAGGAGCATCCCGCCGTCCTTGCCGGGGGAACGACCCCAGACCGCCGTCGCCGCGGGCCGGTTGATCGTCGACACCAGGTGGGACAGGGTCGCCACCGGCCGGGCGCGGCTCGACGGGCTGGCGTACAGGGCGACGAGCGACGTGCGCGGGGTCGCGATCTGCCAGGTGTCCTCCGGCTCCACGTCCGAACCGTCGAGCAACTGCGGGACGACCGCGTCGTGGAACGCCAGCGGCAGCGCGGCCAGGGTCGCGTCGGACGGTGCGGCGGGGACGGCCGCGAGCGTCGGCGTCCGCGTGGCGCTCGGGGTCGGTGTCGTCGTCGCCCGTGCCGCGCGGGTCGACTCCGGCTCGGGCTCGGGAGACCCGACGCTCACCCCCACCACGACGGCGGCGACGGCGAGCACCACCACCCCGGCGGTCGTCGCGATCCAGGTGTTGCGTCGCATGGTGCGTCCCCCTCGGTCGATCCGTCAGCGTTCGGTGGATCCGTCAGCGTTCGGTGACGGTGCCGCCCTCGACCCGCCACTGCCGTTCGAGTCGGACGGTCTCCAGCATGCGCCGGTCGTGTGTGACGAGCAGCAGGGTCCCGTCGTAGGACTCCAGTGCCTGCTCGAGCTGCTCGATCGCGGTGAGGTCCAGGTGGTTGGTCGGCTCGTCGAGCACGAGCACGTTCACCCCGCGGGCCTGCAGCAGTGCGAGCCCGGCCCGGGTGCGCTCGCCGGGGGAGAGCGCCGAGGCCGGTCGGCCGACGTGGTCCGCCTTGAGCCCGAACTTCGCGAGCAGCGTCCGCACGTCGGCCGTCGTGTACTCGGGGACGATCGCCTCGAACGCCGCCGCCAGGGGCTGGTCGCCGGTGAACGCCGCACGCGCCTGGTCGACCTCGCCGACCGCGACGCTCGAGCCGAGCGAGGCCGTGCCCGTCGTCGGCGCCTGCCTGCCGAGCAGCGCCCGCAGCAGGGTGGACTTGCCGGCGCCGTTCGGACCGGTGATGCCGATCCGGTCACCGCCGTCGACCTGCAGCGAGACCGGGCCGAGGGTGAAGTCGCCCTGGGTGAACGTGGCGTTCGACAGCGTCGCCACGACGGCCGACGACCGGGGTGCGCTGCCGATCGTGAACTCGAGCTGCCACTCCTTGCGCGGCTCCTCGACCTCGTCGAGCCGGGCGATGCGGGACTCCATCTGCCGGACCTTCTGCGCCTGCTTCTCGCTCG
This sequence comes from Curtobacterium flaccumfaciens UCD-AKU, assembly GCF_000349565.1. Lineage (GTDB taxonomy): Bacteria > Actinomycetota > Actinomycetes > Actinomycetales > Microbacteriaceae > Curtobacterium > Curtobacterium poinsettiae. The sequence goes on along the minus strand of NZ_KB714630.1, from coordinate 2,951 downwards.
ACTCCGAGGCGGCACGGCGGCGGATCTTGTCGTTGTCCGGGCTCTTCTTCATGGCGTTCCGGACACCCTGGCTCGACCACTCGCGCTGCGTCCGAGCCCGCGAGACCAGGTCGGCCTTCGTCGACGCGAACTCGTCGTACGCGTCCCGCTTGTGCTGCCGGGCGATCTCGCGCTCCTCGAGGAACGAGTCGTACCCGCCACCGAACAGCCGGTTCGACGACTGCGCCAGGTCGAGCTCGAGCACCGAGGTCACCGAGCGCGCCAGGAACTCACGGTCGTGGCTGACGAGCACCACCCCGCCGCGCAGCCCGCGCACGAACGCCTCGAGCCGGTCGAGGCCGTCCAGGTCGAGGTCGTTGGTCGGCTCGTCGAGCAGGACGATGTCGAACCGTGACAGCAGCAGCGCGGCGAGCCCGACGCGGGCGACCTGCCCACCGGACAGCGCGGTCATCAGGGAGTCCGGGCCGACGCCGTCCGCAGCGGAGTCGCCGGTACCGGGCTCGAGGCCGAGGTCGGCGAGCACCGCCGGGATCCGGTCCTCCAGGTCCGCGGCCCCCGCGGCGAGCCAGCGGTCGAGCGCCGCCGAGTACCGGTCGGCCGCTGCGTCGCCGGCGTCGGGGTCCCCGAGGGCCGCCGCCGCTGCGTCCATCGTCACCGTCGCCTCGGTGCAGCCGGTCCGGCGCCCGAGGTACGCCGCGACGGTCTCGCCCGCGATGCGCTCGTGCTCCTGGGGGAGCCACCCCACGAACGCGTCCGTCGGCGCCAGGGAGACCGTGCCGGCCAGCGGCTCGTCGACCCCGGCCAGCAGCCGGAGCAGCGTGGACTTGCCGGCACCGTTCACGCCGACGACCCCGATCACGTCGCCCGGCGCCACCGTCAGGTCGAGGGAGTCGAACAGCGTGCGAGCGGCGTACCCGCCGGACAGGCCCTTGGCGACGAGCGTGGCGGTCATGCGCCCATCGTCCCACGCGGGAGCGGCACCACCGGCGCGACCCTCAGCCCCGCGGCGTCAACCGGCCCGCACCGATCGGCAGCAGCCCGCCCCGGTACTCGAGCGCGTTCGAACCACCCACCGGCACCGAAGCCGCCCCGAACCGCCACGCGCGGTTGAACAGGTACACGCCGATCACCGTGTCGCCGTCGTCCGGCACCGCCCACGTGCCGGTGCCCCACTGCGCCGGGTGCCCCACCCCGTCGACGGTGACGGTCGGCCGGGCGAACCAGGCGAACAGGGGCTTCACGAGCCGCAGTTCGATCCGGCGCTTCGTCGTGCCGGAGGGGAGAGTCGTGTCCACCGTCGAAGGATACGGGCCGCCGCCTAGGCTCGGAGCCGTGTTCGAACTCCACCACCTCTCCGCACAGGAACTCTGGGACTGGATCCGTCGAGGGGAGGCGACCGCCCTCGAGGCCACCGAGCACTACCTGGCCCGCGTGGAACGCCTGGACGCCGGACTCGGCGCCTTCGTGACGGTCACCGCGGACGCGGCCCGGGCCCGAGCCGACCGCCTCGGCCACCTGGTGCCGACGTCGAGACCGCTGTGGGGCCTCCCGTCCGCCGACAAGGACCTGTACGACCGCGCCGGTGTCCCCACGCGGAACGGCACCGCGAGCCTGCCGGAGCGGCCCGCCGCGGCCGACCACCCGCTCGTCGCCGCGCTCGACGCGGCCGGCACGGTCAGCCTCGGCAAGACGGCGTCACCGGAGTTCGGCATGTCCTCGTCGTCCGAGACCCGGCTCGGCGTGACCCGGAACCCCTACGACACCACGCGGGCGCCGGGCGGGTCATCGAGCGGTGCGGCCGTCGCCGTCGCCGCCGGGCTGCTGCCGGCCGCGATCGGTTCGGACGGCGGCGGGTCGGTGCGGATCCCCGCGGCGGCGACCGGACTCGTCGGGCTGAAGCCGAGCCGCGGTCGTGTGCCGTCCATGCCCGGCCGCTCCGGCGTCGGCGGCCTGTCGGTCGCCGGACCGCTCACCCGCTCCGTCGCCGACGCGGGCATGCTCCTCGACGCGCTGGTCGCGCCGACCGGGCTGCCGGAGCCGTCGCCGTACGCCCTCGTCACCCCCGACGTCGGCGAGGGGCCGTTCACCGCGGCGGCCGTCCGCGGCGAGGGCCGGTTCGTCGTCGGGGTGCTCGACGGTTCGCCGTGGGACGACACCGTCGACGTGGTCGTCGATCCCGCTGCCCGTGCCGCCGTGGAGACGGCCGTGCGGGTGCTCGGCGAGGTCGGGCACGGCGTCGAGGACGTCCGGATGCCCCGCGTGCCGTACGCCGACGCGTTCCGGGTGGCGTGGGAGAGCTCGGCTGCCCGCCTGCCGCAGGTGCCCGGCATCGACCTGTCGGCGCTGACCCCGCTCGTGGGGTGGCTCGTGGCGCGCGGGCAGGCACTGTCCGCCACGCAGGTCCTCGACGCGATGACGACGCTCGACACCTTCTCGACGACGCTCATCGGCGCGTTCGACCGGTTCGACGCGGTGCTCACGCCGACCCTCGCGATGACGCCGCGGCCCCTCGGCTGGTACGGCGACGACCCGGACGAGGACTTCCGCCGCCAGTGCGCCTACTCGCCGTGGACGTCGATGGCGAACGTGTCCGGGCTCCCCGCGATCACGTTGCCGGTCGGCGTGACCGACGACGACCACCCCGACGGGGGCGGGCTGCCGATGGGCGTGCAGCTGATCGGACGCCCCGGCGGCGAGCGCGTCCTGCTCGCGATCGGCGCGCAGCTCGAGCGCCGGTTGCGCTGGCAGCGGCGGCACCCGGCTGCCTGGACCGCCTGACGCCAGGCCCGGGCGGCTCCGGGGCGCGGGGCGTGGGGCGCGGGGCGCGGGGCGCACCGTGCGGCGTTGTCAGGCTGGTGCGGCGTTGCACGCTCGGTGCGGCCTTGTTGGCCGGCTCCGTGCGGGCAAGCCCGCACGGAGTGGCGGAGCGTGCACGGTGCGGTTTCGTGCAT
>NZ_KB714629.1:184291-218092 GCF_000349565.1 Curtobacterium flaccumfaciens UCD-AKU | reverse complement strand
CGGATCACCCTTGACCGGATCATCACCCTGATCGACAACGTCCCACCCCGACGGCCGCCCCATGGCTACTGAGCCCTCGAGGCGACGGGCCCGCCGCCGCCGTTCTCGTCGTTGACCTGCAGGGCCTGCGCGAGCTTCTCGTCGGTCTCGGTGTAGGTCTCGATGGACGAGCTCAGCATGTCCGCCAACGCCTTCGTCGACTCGCTGATCTTGTCCCGCTTGTCGCCCCAGCGGTGGTCGAAGTCGTGCAGAGCGTCCTGTACCGTCCCCGAACCGATCTCGTCGTCGGACGCATCGACACGCTTGTGCGCCTGCTCGAGCGTGCTGTGCACGGTCGTCAGGTCGTTCTGGAGCTCCCCGAGCCCCATCAGATCAACCAGCAGTTTGCCTGCCACGGAACAATCCCTCCCCGATCACGAACCGGCGCCACCAGGACGACGCCACAGGAACCGCGACGACCCCGTGCCCCACGCGATCGCGGGGCACGGGGTCGACGACGATGTCAGCCCTTGAGGCCGGAGGCCAGCGACTCGTCCGTCTCGGACAGGGTCTGCGAAGCCTTCGAGAGGAACGTGGAGAGGCCTTCGAGCCCCTGGACCGTCTGGCTCACGCCACGGTTGAACTCGTCGTAGGACTCGCCGAACGCGACGGACGACTTGTCGGTGACGTAGCCATCCGAGATGAGCTGCTGGATCTTTCGCTGCAGTGCTGACAGACGGTCTTCGATGTCTGCCTGGCCTGCCTTGAGGTCGGAGGCTGCTGCCTCGAGGTCTGCGTACGAGACGTTGATGTTCGCCACGGTGTGACTCCCTTTCCCCGGAGTTTCGTTGTCCCCCCAACGGGGCGTGTGGGATGGACACTACCATCGTCCTGCGACACGAAGTCAACGCTACGGGGGATTGCCATGACCTTCACGTTCACGATGGTCGACCGCGAGAGCGGCCAGACCGCGAACGTCTACGTCGACGGTGACGATTCCCGGGCGGTGCGCGAGTTGGTGGCCGAGGCCGAGCGCCTCATCGCGACGGACGTCGACGCCTCCGGTCGGACTCCGGTGTACTTCGTCGGGGAGCAGCAGCTCGACCTCTCGGCGTCGGTCGCCGAGTCCGGTGTCCGGGAGGGAGTGGTGGTGAGCCGCAGCCTGGAACAGGTGCCGCCGCAGCCACTCCGTCCGCTGACCGACGCCGAGATCCGGATCGTCTCCGGGCTGCACGCGGGGACGATTGTCCGGGTCAGCACCGGCACGGTGACCATCGGTACAGCACGGTCCGCGCACGTGCGGGTGCCGGTGAGCACCACGGACGAGGTGGAGGCCGAGGCGTCGGGGGTCGACACGGTGCCGGAGATCGCCCTGCTGGTCACGGTGACCGCCGACGGCGCGAAGGTGCGTCCGGCGAACGGCTTCTCCGGAGCGCTGCTCGACGGTGAGCCGGTCACCGAGGAGACGGACTGGCCCGAGACAGCACAGCTCGCGATCGGTGCGGTACTGCTCGGATTCGGCCGCGCTCCGGACCGTGGCGCCCATCTGTCACTGGCGGACGACGGCATGTCGCTCGAGTACAACCGGCCGCCGCGCATCCTGCCCCCGGACGAGCACACCCGCTACCAGCTGCCGCCGCCGCCGACCGAGCCCCCCGCCCGGGCGCTGCCCATCCTGATGGCACTGGCGCCGATGGGCATGGCGGTCATGTTCGTGTCGACAACCGGCCGCTGGATCTACCTGCTCATCGCCTTGCTGTCGCCGGTCCTGATGATCATCACAGGGCTGCAGGGTCGCCGACAGGGCAAGAAGACGTACCGGCAGCGCGTCGTGGAGTACGAGGACACCAAGGCGCGGATCGAGGCGGACGCGACCGAGAGCCTCCAGTCCGAACGCGCACGCTGGATCGCGAGCGCGCCGGACCCGGCCGCCGTCTACGAGACCGCGGTCACGCCGCTGCCGCGACTGTGGGAGCGACGCCGGACTGATCCGGACCACCTGCTCGTCCGCGTCGGCACGGCGACGCAGCGCTCCGAGGTGACCATCGAGGACCCGGAGCAGCTGTCCCACAAGCGGACCGTGGCGTGGGACGCCACGGACGTGCCGGTCCGCATCCGTCTGGCCGAGCGCGGCGTGATCGGCATCGCCGGTCCCGACGACGACGCCCGACGACTGGCGAACTGGGTGGTCGCGCAGCTCGCGACGCTGCAGAGCCCGAAGGACGTCACCTTCACGCTGCTCACCGACACCACGCGCACGTCGCTGTGGGAGTGGATGTCCTGGCTGCCGCACGTCCGCCGGGACGGTGCAGACCAGCCGATGACGAGCATCGCCTCGAACGCCGCGTCGACCGCGCGGGCGATCGCCGAGCTCGCCGCGATCATCGACGCCCGGAAAGAGGCGGGTATCGGCAAGAAGACCCCGCCAGCTGACGAGATCGTCGTCGTGATGGACGGCGCACGGCGGCTCCGCGCGATGCCCTCGCTCGTGCAGGTGCTCAAGGAGGGGCCGTCGGTCGGGGTGTTCAGCATCTGCCTCGACCTGGACGAACGGCTCCTGCCCGAGGAGTGCGACGCGGTGGTGGTCGTCCGCGACGACCGGGTGCGGGTCACCCAGCAGCGCAGTGAGCGCATCGACGACGCACGCCCCGACCTGGTCGACCAGGACTGGCTCGAGTGGGTCGCCCGGTCGCTGTCGCCGATCGTCGACGCCAGCCCGGACGTGCAGGACGGCGCCATCCCCTCGTCCGCCCGCCTGCTCGACGTCCTCCAGCTCGAACCGCCGACGTCCGAGGCCGTCCAGGCTCGCTGGCTGCTCGGCGGCCGCAGCACCACCGCCGTGGTGGGGGCGTCGATCGACGGGCCGTTCGCGATCGATCTGCGGAACGACGGTCCGCACGGCCTGGTCGCCGGCACGACCGGTTCCGGCAAGTCCGAGCTGCTGCAGACGATCGTGGCGTCCCTGGCGGTGGCGAACAGGCCGGACGAGATGAACTTCGTGCTCGTCGACTACAAGGGCGGTGCGGCCTTCAAGGACTGCGTCGACCTGCCGCACACCGTCGGCATGGTCACGGACCTCGACACGCACCAGGTCGAGCGCGCGCTCGAGTCGCTCGGTGCCGAGCTCCGCACCCGCGAGCACGCCCTCGCGGAGGTCGGCGCGAAGGACCTCGAGGACTACCAGGACCTGCAGGCCAAGCGTGCGGCGAACGGGGACACCATCCCGAGCCTGCCGCGGCTGCTGATCGTCATCGACGAGTTCGCCTCGCTCGCCCGTGAGCTGCCCGACTTCGTCAAGGGCCTGGTGAACATCGCCCAGCGCGGTCGCTCCCTCGGCATCCACCTCATCCTCGCCACGCAGCGACCGGGCGGCGTCGTCTCGCCTGAGATCCGCGCGAACACGAACCTGCGGATCGCGCTGCGCGTCACCGACCAGTCGGAGAGCCAGGACGTCATCGGCGCGAACGACGCCGCGCGGATCGCGAAGTCGACCCCGGGGCGCGCCTACGTGCGGCTCGGCGCGGCCTCGCTGCTGCCGTTCCAGTCCGGTCGCGTCGGCGGGCGCCGGCCCGGCACGGACGACCAGGAGGCCCGACCCGCCCTGGTCCGCGAGCTCACGTTCGCCTCGTACAGTGACCCGGCCCCTCGCCCGGCCGCCGTCGAGGCCGCCGCGAGCGACGTGGAGGTCACCGACCTGAGCGTCCTCGTCGCGTCCATCGACGACGCCACCCGAGCCCTCGGCACCCCCGAGCAGCGGAAGCCCTGGCTGCCACCGCTCGGCGAGGTCGTCGGGCTCGACGACGTCGAGGCGACCGGCACCGGCGACCTGGCGCCCCTGGCGGTCGCCTGGGGCGTCGAGGACCACCCCGGTGACCAGCGGCAGCGCCCGGCGGTGTTCGACCTCGACGCGGACGGCCACCTGTTCGTGATCGGCTCGCCACGCTCCGGTCGCAGCCAGACCCTCCGCACCCTCGCCGGTGCGATGGCCCTGCGGCTCGGCGTCGGCGACGTGCACATGTACGGGATCGACTGCGGCAACGGTGCCCTGCTCGCCCTCGGTGCTCTGCCGCACTGCGGTGCTGTCGTGCAGCGGCACGAGCCCGACCGGGTCTCGCGGCTGCTCGGCATCCTGCTCCGCACGGTGCAGGAGCGCCAGGCCGCGTTCTCCGCCGGCGGCTACTCGTCGATCGCCGAACAGCGGACCGACTCCGGCACCGTGCCGATGCCCCACGTCGTCGTGTTCCTCGACCAGTGGGAGAGCTTCATGGCGACCCTGGCGGACGCCGAGAACGGCATGCTGCACGATGCCGTCCAGACCCTGCTGCGCGAGGGCGTCGGCGTCGGCGTGCACCTGGTCGTCTCCGGCGACCGCACCCTCACGTCCGGCCGGATGTCGAGCCAGGTGGAACGGAAGCTGCTGCTTGCCCTGGCCGACCGCGGCGACTACAACTACGAGGGCATCAACGGCAAGAAGCTGCCGGAGTCGATCCCGCCGGGGCGCGGGTTCCGCAACGCGACGGCGACGGAGACCCAGGTCGCCGTTCTGCCCGGCGGACTCGGGGGCCGCGACCAGGCCGCCGCGCTCCGGGGCATCGGTGACGAGGTCCGTGCGCACGTGTCGGCCGACGCCCCGAAGCCGTTCCGGATCGACGTGCTCCCGCGCTCCATCACCTTCGAGGACGCCGTGCGGTACCTGCCGTCGGCGGAGGCGTCGGTCGGCCGGGTCGCACTCGGCGTCGGCGGCGACGAGCTCCGGCTGTTCACGCACGACTTCGTGCAGGACACCTCGGTCTTCATCGTCGGCGGCAGCCCCCGCTCGGGCAAGAGCACCGCACTCGTCGCGATGGCCCGCCACGTGCTGTCTGCCGGTGGTTCGGTGGTCGCGGTGACCCCGCGGGAGTCCCCGCTGCGGGCGCTCGACGGAGCGCCACGAGCCACGGTCGTGACCGATGGTGCGATCGGAGCCGAGGGCCTGTCCGCCGCCATCGACACCGGCGCCGCGGGCTTCACGCTCGTGCTCGTCGACGACGCCGAAGCCCTGAAGGAGTCGCCGGCCGAACCGGTGTTCCGGGCGATCATGGAGTCCGACCGGGGCCGTTCGGTCGGGCTCGTCCTGGCGGGAGACGTCGAGGGGGTGGCGAGCGGGTTCCGCGGTTGGCAGGTCGACGCGAAGAAGGCCCGTCGGGGCATGCTCCTCGCGCCGCTCAGCACGGTCGATGGCGACCTGATCGGCACGAAGCTGTCGAAGAGCCTCGTCACCCAGGACCGCGCCGCCGGCCGGGCTCTGCTGAACGACGCCGACCAGGCGCTCCGACTCGTGCAGGTGCCGGCCGGCGACTAGCGCCGGCCGCAGGGGCGCAGCCCGGAGCGTGCGCACCCCGCAGTCTGCCCGGTCCAGGGTCGGCTCAGCCCAGCGGCGTCTCGCTGACGAGTCCGACGGCGGGTTCGGCGCGGAGCGAGTGCCCGCCGAACACCACGGTGTCCCCGGGCCGCACGGTCGTGCGCTGCGACGGAACGAGCATCGCCGGGGGGAACCCCGGACGCTGCAGTTCGACCCCGTTGGCCGACGCGGTGTCGAGCACCCAGAGCGAGCCCTCGGCACCGAACCCGAACTCCAGGTGGGTACGACTGAGCAGCCGCTCCGGGTCCTCCAGGGCGATCATGTGGGCGTATCCGCCGTCGGGATGGGAGCTCGCAGGATCGCGGCCGATCAGTCCCCCGCCGGACACGGTGACCCGCTGGGCGCCGTCGAGGACGAGCACGGCCGCCGCGGCCTGGCGGGCCGGCGCGGCGTCGCGTCGCGCGGTGCTTCCGCCGGACGAGCCGAGTGGTCGGCCGGGCATCTGCGCCACGGTCGCCCGGACCCGGTCGGCGCTCGCACGCGGAGCCAGGGGAGGGGTGACGACGGAACGGGCGAGCTCTCCGCGCTGTGCCATCTGCGCCAGATCACGCTCTCCGACCCGTTCGACGACGGGTTCGACGACCTTGCGCTTCTTCCGGGACGGCCAGAGGCGCATCAGGACACCTCGCTGCCGACCGTGGCGGAGTCGATGAGCTCGAAGGTGTCGGTGACGGTCTCGAACAGTTCGTACAGCGGCTCGGCCAGGTCGGTCGCGGGTGACGAGACGCTGACCAGGGCGACCTGGTCGCCGGCCGGCACGAAGGTCTGCATGAGCACGACGTCGAACGATCCGCGGCCGTCCGGTGCCTGCACCGTCGAGACGCCCCAGACGCGCGGCACCCGGCCGATGCGAGGGACCTCGTGCACGTCGACGTGCATCCCGTCGTCGTCCCCGCCGAGCGCGGCGACGTGGTCGGTCAGTGCGGCGAGTGGGTCCCCGCCGGCCTCGGGCGCGGGCAGGACCGTCACGGTGAGGGCACCGGAGACGATGCCGTCCTCGCTGGGCTCGGCGAACGCGGCGCAGTACCGCGCCCCGCTGTCCCAGGCGGAGCGGGCGAACCGGCGGAGCACCCGGACGATCTCGGTGCGGTGGTCCCAGAGTTCCCGGTGGTCCTCGATGCGTTCCTGCACGAGGGCGCTGATCCGGTCGTCGCGGCGTTCCGGATCGACCGGGAGCTCGAACCAGGAACGCGGGACCGTGATGGCGAAGTGGTCGACCGACATGCCCGCTACCGTACCGCGCTGCGTCGCTCGGCGGTCCGCCGCATCGCCCGCAGCAGCACCGGCCCCGGCAACCGGAGCAGCGCCCGCGGCACGAGCGCCCGCACCCCGGCCACCACCCGCACGGTCCGCCGGAAGCGCCGCTCCTCGCGCCGCCCCCACGCGAAGCCGTACGCCGTGCGCACCGGTTCCGGCAGCATCCCCACGGTCACGATGCGCACGAGGGGCATCGCCGCCCGCACCCACAGCGGCGCGAACCGCGGGTGCAGCAGGTCACGGACGACCCCGCGGGCGTCGTCGGTGACCTGCAGTCCGTCGAGCGTCTGCTGCCAGTACCGGTCGAACGCCGCGACCGAGGTCGGCCAGCGCTCCGCTGGCACCCGCAGCGCGGTCGCGATCGGCGCGTAGGCGGCGAGGACCTGCTCGGCCCGGGCAGCGGAGACCTTCGTGCCGAACAGGTCGTGCGCCCGCCGGGCGGAGTCGAACAGGGTCGCGGCCACCCAGAGCTGCCGGTCGACGTCGTCGGCGCCGGCGACGGGCCCGTGCGCGTGGTTGACGAAGCCCGTCGCGGTCGCCGAGTCGGACTCCGTGCCGATGACGACGGCGTAGATGAACATCAGGGTGTGGGCGAGCCGCTGCTGGGGTCGCCGGGCGAAGTCCGAGTGCCGTCGGACACCGGCCGCGACGACCGGGTCGGCGATCTGCAGCAGGATGGCGCGGCCGCCCGCGGCCACGGGCGTGCTGTCGGCGAGGAACCGACGCAGGTGACGGTCGTGGACGTGCGCGGGAGACGGACGGGAGGCCCGGTGCGGGTCGCGCGCCGAGCCTCCAGGCCGTGGGGTGGTCACGCCGCACCCCGTCGGCGTCGCGCCCGCAGGACGGGTCGCAGGTCCACAGCGATCGCCACCAGGAGCGCGACTGCGCCGACGATCACGGCGACCCGTGTGGAGGCGGGGTCGACGGGCGCGTCACCGGTCAGGGCGAGGAGCGTCGCGACGAGCCAGATCGCGGGGAGCGGCCAGAGGCGGGTCGGGGAACCGGTGACCAGCGCGCCGAGGACGCCGGCGACGAGCAGCGGGACCCAGCGGCCACCGGGCTCCGAGCGGGCGGCGAGGTGCGCTGCGGCGGCGACCAGCAGCATCACCGCGACGGCCAGCAGCCGCGCCGCCGAGGGCATGCTGCGGACGCTGGCACGGACTCGTCGGAACACGGCCCGATGCTACCGAGCCGTGTTCCGGGGGAGCCTGGTCAGAGCGGCTTCGTGCCGAGGTCGCCGCCGAGGTCCGGGCGCTCCTCGTCCTGCTCCCACAGGTCGGGCGAGCCCTCGCGCGGGGATCCGCCGGTGGGACCGTCGTCGGAGCCGTCACCGGGCTGCGGTTCCACCGTCTCGCCGGCGACCGCGTCGTTCGTGACGGTCTCGAGCGACTCCTCGGCTTCGTCCACCTCGTACGGGCCGACGTGCTCACGGTCGATGTCGTCGTCGCGACGCTGCTGGGAGTCGAAGTCGTCGACGGGGCTGATGCCGGGGTCGCTCATGGTGGTTCCTTTCCGTTGCGGGCTTCCTGCCTACCCGCGGGTGCTTGGCGGCTGTCCGGTTTCGTGTCGTGTTCACCCGGGCGTCACCTTCCGGTCACGCCGTCACGGCAGCATCGCCGATGCTCGGGGGAGTGGAGCGCGGTCGCCGACGGGTGGTCGAGCGGCCGCGCCTTCCCCGCCTGGGTCGGCTGCGCTGGTGCGCTGGCCGCCGGTGTGCTCCGTCCGTGCTCCGTCCGTGCCGCTGTCAGACGCGTTCGAGCAGGTCGCGTTCCTCGACGTCGGCGAGTGCGAGGGTGCGGTAACCGGCGGACTCGAAGAACACCGTGATGCGGTCCTCTTCCGTGCTCATCACCACGCCCGTGCCCCACTCCGCGTGCTCGACGCGGGCATCCGGTGGCCAGACGGCGTCGTTCGCACCGTCGGCGACGTGGGCGGAGGCGTCGCGCGCCGTGCCGGAGGAGCAGGTGTCGCAGTTGCCGCACGGCTCCGGCAGCTCGTCGCCGAAGTAGCCGAGCAGGAACTGCCGGCGGCACGCGGTCGTCTCGGCGAGCTGGCGCATCATCGCGATGCGGGACTCCTCGACCCGTTCCCGTTCGGCGGCTCGGTCGGCGGTGGCGCGAGCCGCGTGGTCGGCGTTCCGGGGGCCGTCCGGCATCCGGGAGACACCGTCGACGTCGTCTCGGAGGGCACCGGCGTCGAGCAGGGCGTTGAGCGCACGGCCGGCGGTGCGGGCCGACAGCCCCGAGGCCTCCGTGAGCGCGGAACGGGCGATCGAGCCGCTGGGCGGGACGGCGTCGAAGACGGCCCGCACCGATGCGGGGCGGGGGGAGCCGGACGCGAAGAACGTGCGCAGGCCGAAGTCCTCGGCGCGGTAGTGCAGGGTGGCGCCGGCCGGTTCGGCGTCCCGCCCGGCCCGTCCGATCTCCTGGTAGTAGGCGTCGACCGACTCCGGGACGTCGGCGTGCACGACGTACCGGACGTCGGGCTTGTCGATGCCCATGCCGAACGCGCTGGTCGCCACCACCACGTCGACGTCGCCGTCCAGGAACCCGGTGTGCACGGACTCGCGCTCCGCCACGCGCATGCCGGCGTGGTACGGCTGCGCGCGACGACCACGGGTGGCGAGGGCATCGGCGTACTCGGTGGTCGCGGCGCGGGTGGCGACGTAGACGACCGTGGCCCCGTCCAGTTCGGCGACCTGGTCGACCACGGCCTGGCGCTTCTCGGCGTCCTCGGCGTGCCGGATGACCTCGAGTCGGATGCCGGGTCGGTCGAACCCCGACGCGAGCACGAACGGGTCGCGCATGCGGAGCCGCTCGACGATGTCGTCCCGCACCGGAGCGGAGCCCGTCGCGGTCAGGGCGAGCACGGGTGGGCGGCCCAGGCGCTCCGCGACCTCACCGAGCGCCAGGTAGTCGGGTCGGAAGTCGTGACCCCAGGACGAGATGCAGTGCGCCTCGTCGACGGCGACCAGCGCGACGCCGGCATCGCGGAGTCGCTCGAGCACGTCGTCCTTCACCAGCTGTTCGGGGGCCAGGAACACGTAGCCGACCTGGCCCGCGGCAACGGCGTCCCAGGCATCGGCGACGTCCCGGGCCTTCTTCGTGGCGTTCAGGGCGACGGCGCGGGGTGCACCCGGATGGTGCTCGAGTCCGACCACCTGGTCCTCCTGCAGCGCGACGAGCGGGGAGACCACGACGACGAGCCCGTCCAGGCCGAGGCCGGCGACCTGGTAGATCGCGGACTTCCCCGAACCGGTGGGCATGACCGCCAGGGCGTCGCGGCCTTCGAGGACCGCGTCGATGACGGACTCCTGGTCGGGGCGGAGCTTCCAGCCGAAGACCTCGGTGGCGCGGGTACGGAGTTCGGGGTGCACCGATCCACAGTGCCGAGCGGGAGCCTGAGGCCGGTCCCAGCGATGCGCGCAGCGGCTCACGCCCGTCGGAGCCGGCCCGCTCCGGCATCCGTGCACCGGCCGTCCACCGAGCAGCGCTAGGCTGCGTGGCGGCCGTTGTCTCGACATCGAGCGACCCTCGATGTGGAGTGCGCGACCGGGAAACCGATGCCGATCGCACGAACCGTGCGGGAAGAAGAACAGCGTGGATCTTTTCGAGTATCAGGCCAGGGACCTCTTCGAGTCCTACGGCGTCCCCGTGTTGCAGGGGATCATCGCCGACACCCCCGAGCAGGCGAAGGCGGCGGCCGAGAAGATCGGCGGCGTCGTGGTCGTCAAGGCGCAGGTGAAGGTCGGCGGTCGCGGCAAGGCCGGCGGCGTCAAGGTCGCGAAGACCCCGGACGAGGCCTTCGAACACGCGCAGGCCATCCTCGGCCTCGACATCAAGGGCCACACCGTCCAGCGGGTCATGGTCGCCCAGGGTGCCGACATCGCCGAGGAGTTCTACTTCTCCGTGCTGCTCGACCGGGCCAACCGCTCCTACCTCTCGCTCACCAGCGTCGAGGGCGGCATGGAGATCGAGCAGCTCGCCGTCGAGAAGCCCGAGGCACTCGCCCGGGTCGAGGTCGACCCGCTGACCGGCATCGACAAGGCCGCCGCGCTCGAGATCGCCGCGCAGGCGAACTTCCCATCGGAGCTGCAGGACGCCGTCGCCGACGTCTTCGTGAAGCTCTACGACGTCTACAAGGGCGAGGACGCGACCCTCGTCGAGGTCAACCCCCTGGTCCGCACCGGCGACGGCCAGATCCTGGCACTCGACGGCAAGGTCTCGCTCGACGAGAACGCCGACTTCCGCCACGAGGGCCACAAGGACCTCGAGGACACCGCCAGCGAGGACCCGCTCGAGGCCAAGGCGAAGGCCCACGGGCTGAACTACGTCAAGCTCGACGGCCAGGTCGGCGTCATCGGCAACGGCGCGGGGCTCGTCATGTCGACGCTCGACGTCGTCGCCTACGCCGGTGAGCGCCACGGCGGCGTGAAGCCCGCCAACTTCCTCGACATCGGCGGCGGCGCCTCGGCCGAGGTCATGGCCAACGGCCTCGACGTCATCCTCGGCGACCCGCAGGTGAAGAGCGTGTTCGTGAACGTCTTCGGCGGCATCACCGCGTGCGACGCCGTCGCCAACGGCATCGTCGCCGCGCTCGGCATCCTCGGTGACGCGGCCACCAAGCCGCTCGTCGTGCGCCTCGACGGCAACAACGTGGAAGAGGGTCGCCGGATCCTGGCGGAGGCAGCGCACCCGCTCGTCACCGTCGCCGCGACCATGGACGATGCGGCCGAGCAGGCCGCCGAACTCGCCGCCGCAGCGGCCTGAAGGGACTGACCATGTCGATCTTCCTCAACAAGGACTCCAAGGTCATCGTCCAGGGCATCACCGGCGGCGAGGGCACGAAGCACACCGCCCTGATGCTCAAGGCCGGCACGAACGTCGTCGGCGGCGTGAACGCCCGCAAGGCCGGCACCACCGTCACCCACGGCGACGTGTCGCTGCCGGTCTTCGGCTCGGTGCGCGAGGCCATCGACACCACCGGTGCCGACGTCTCGATCGTCTTCGTCCCGCCGGCGTTCGCGAAGGACGCGGTGGAGGAGGCCATCGACGCCGAGATCCCGCTCGTCGTCGTCATCACCGAGGGCATCCCCGTGCAGGACTCGGCCGAGTTCTGGGCGCACGCCAAGGCGAAGGGCGGCACGACCCGGATCATCGGGCCGAACTGCCCCGGCATCATCACCCCGGGGGAGTCGCTCGTCGGCATCACCCCCGCGACGATCACCGGCAAGGGACCGATCGGACTCGTCTCGAAGTCCGGCACCCTGACCTACCAGATGATGTACGAGCTCCGAGACCTCGGCTTCTCGACCGCCATCGGCATCGGCGGCGACCCCGTCATCGGCACGACGCACATCGACGCGCTCGCCGCGTTCGAGGCCGACCCCGAGACCGAGGCCATCGTGATGATCGGTGAGATCGGTGGCGACGCCGAGGAGCGCGCGGCCGAGTTCATCAAGGCGCACGTCACCAAGCCGGTCGTCGGCTACGTCGCGGGCTTCACCGCTCCCGAGGGCAAGACGATGGGGCACGCCGGCGCGATCGTGTCCGGTTCGGCCGGCACCGCCGAAGCGAAGAAGCAGGCGCTCGAGGCCGCAGGCGTCAAGGTCGGCAAGACGCCGTCCGAGACCGCCGCGCTCCTGCGCGAGGTCGTCGCCGCCCGCTAGCGACCAGCCCGTTCCGCAAAACACCGGTGTTCGTCGGGTGAACCGCGTCCTGCGCGTGTTCGTCCTGCGAACACCGGTGTTTTGCGTCGGCAGCCGCGCGGCTCCGGGGCGGCCGCGCGAGGGGCACGTATCCTCGCTGCGATGAACCGCCTGGGAACCGCTCTGCTCGCCGCGATCGAGGCGGTCGTGACGGTCGGCGTCGGCATCGGGATCGCCCTCGTGCCGCTGACGCTGCTCTGGGGGTTCGAGTACGGCCTGCAGGTCGACTGGGACGTCTTCTGGAAGGCCACCGGCAGCGTCTGGCTCGTCGGGCACGGTGTCGACGTCTCGTTCCTGCTCGGTTCCGCACTCGCCAAGAGCACCGGGGTCAGCGGCGCAGCCGACCCCATCCACGTCACCCTGGCGGCCCTCGGGTTCGCGGTCGTGACCGCCTGGCTGGGCGCCCGTGCCGGACGCCGGTTCGCCGAAACCGAGCACCGCACGACCGGCCTGCTGGTCGGCACCGCCGTCGTCGCGGTCCTCGGTCTGGCCGTCGCGCTGTCGACGACCTCCGCCGCCACCCACCCCACGCTCTGGCAGGCCGTGGTGCTGCCGGCGCTCTGGTTCGGGATCCCCGCACTCGCCGCGTCCGAGGTCTGCCGTCGTCGCCGGGACATGCCCGCCGACGCCGTCACCCAGCGGGTCATCGACCTGGTCGACCGCGTCCCCGCCGTCTGGCGGTCCGTCGCCGGGTTCGGGCTGCGCGCCGGGACCGCCGCGACCGCCGTGGTCGTCGGCGTGGCCGCGGTGCTGGTCGGCCTGCTGCTCTTCACCTCGTTCGCCGAGGTCATCACCCTGTACGAGCAGTCGCACGCCGGGGTCATCGGTGGTGTCGCGCTCACCGTCGGACAGCTCGCGTTCCTGCCGGACTTCGTCGGGTGGGCGACCTCGTGGCTGATCGGCCCCGGGTTCGCCATCGGCACCGGGTCGAGCGTGTCCCCGATCGCCACGACCCTGGGCCCGATCCCCGGCCTGCCGGTCTTCGGCGCGCTGCCGACCTCGGGTCACACCTTCGGGCTCGTCTGGATCCTGGTGCCCGTCATCGCCGGGTTCGCGATCGGCGGCTCGATGCGGCCCCGGTTGGTGCGGGCCCTGGGCACCGCCGACTCCGCGCTGCACCGTGCGTTCGGCGGCGTCGCGGCAGGACTCGTCGCCGGCGTGCTCACGGGGCTCGTCGCCTGGGTGTCGTCCGGATCGTTCGGCCCGGGACGCCTGGCCGACGTCGGCCCGAACGCCCTGGCGGTCGGTGGGTTCGCCGCACTCGAGGTCGGCCTGCCGGCGATCATCGCCCTCGCCGCGGGCAGTGACCTCGTCCGCCTGCCGGAGGGCGGGTGGAGGCGCGAGCGCTGGACCGAGGCGGACGAGGCCGACGAGGACCACGACACCGCGCGCGCCGGAGCAGACCTCGGCGAGGGGTCCCTGCTCGCTGCGCTCGACCAGGCCGGGGCCGGACGGACCACCGACGTGCACCGCTTCGTCGTCGAGGAGTCCCACGACGGGTCGACGGCAGCGCGCCCGCGGGTGACGACCGAACGCGCGACGACCGAACACACGACCGGGCCGATCGGCAGCGAGGTCGTCGGGGACGAGCCGGCCGATGCGACACCGCCCCGCCCCGCCCGCGAACCCGACCCCGCCTCCGCACCCACGCCTCCACCCCGTGCCGGCGACACCGACCACGACGTCGAGCTCCCCGACTGGGCGAAGACCGACGCGGTGGCCGCCGACCGCCTCGCCGCCGAGCCCGAACCGGTGCGACGCGGTGCCGGACGAGCAGCCCTGGGCGGCCTGCGCGACCGTCTGGCCGGCGCGGCCGAGGGGGTCCGGGGACGAGCCGGTGCACTGCGCGGCCGCGTGACCGGCTCCGACGCCGAGCCGCAGCAGCCCGCCCCCGAGCCGCCCACGGCCACCGCCCCCGCGGCAGCCCCGCCGCGCGTGCCCACCGACGCCCAGCCCGCGTTCCCGTGGAGCACCGAGGAGTTCGTCGCCGGCCGGGACGACCTGGACGAGACCGCTGAGGCGGACCGCGTCGACGTCGTCCACGACACCCGGGCGCCCGCACCGGAGCGGGAGCAGCAGCCCCGCCAGGCGAAGTGGGACGTCACCGACCAGATCCCCGAGGACGAACTGCCCTGGTGGCGACAGCCGAAGGACGACCGGTAACAGCGCCCGCCGACGCCGTGCCTCCCGGTAGGGTTGGTGCCGTGCTCGAACTGGTCGTCCTGATCTCCGGTACCGGGTCGAACCTCCGAGCCCTGCTCGAAGCGACCTTCGACGCCGAGTACCCCGCCCGTGTCGTCGCCATCGGTGCCGACCGCGACGCCGAGGGGCTCGGGCTGGGCGAGGAGTTCTCGATCCCGACCTTCACGGTCCCGTTCACCCGCTACGACTCCCGCGCCGAGTGGGGTCAGGCCCTGGCGGAGCAGATCCGTCCGTGGTCGCCCGACCTGCTCGTGCTCTCCGGCCTGATGCGCCTGCTGCCCCCGGCCGTGGTGTCCGAGTTCGCACCGGGGATCATCAACACCCACCCGGCGTACCTGCCCGAGTTCCCCGGCGCCCACGGCGTGCGCGACGCACTCGCCGCCGGCGTGACCGAGACCGGCGCGAGCGTCATCGCGGTCGACGACGGCGTCGACACCGGGCCGATCCTGGCCCAGGAGCGCATCCCGGTGCTGCCGGGCGACACCGAGTCGACGCTGCACGACCGCATCAAGCCGGTCGAGCGCCGCCTGCTCATCCAGACCATCCTCGACATCGCCAACGGCACCACCGAACTGAAGGGCACCCCGAGCGCATGAGCGTGCACGCAGCCGACCCCAGCCTCTACCGCGACCGGGACGTGGTGCCGGTCCGCCGTGCACTGATCTCGGTGAGCGACAAGTCCGGCCTGCTCGAGCTCGCCGGCGCCCTGGCCGACTCCGGGGTCGAGATCGTGTCGACCGGTTCCACCGCGCAGACCATCCGTGACGCGGGCTACGCCGTCACCGACGTCGCGAGCGTCACCGGGTTCCCGGAGTCGCTCGACGGTCGCGTGAAGACGCTGCACCCGTCGGTGCACGCCGGCCTGCTCGCCGACCTGCGGCTCGAGTCGCACGAGCAGCAGCTCGCCGACCTCGACATCGCGCCGTTCGAACTCGTCGTGGTGAACCTCTACCCGTTCGTCGAGACCGTGGCGTCCGGCGCCGACACCGCGACCGTGGTCGAGAACGTGGACATCGGCGGCCCCGCGATGGTCCGTGCCTCGGCGAAGAACCACCCGAACGTGGCGATCGTCGTGTCCCCGGCGTCCTACCCCGAGGTCGTCGAGGCCGTGCGTGCCGGCGGCACCACGCTCGAGCTCCGCAAGCGCCTCGCCGCCCAGGCCTTCGCGCACACCGCCGCGTACGACACCGCGGTGGCGTCCTACTTCGCGAGCGACGTCGTCTCCGCCGCCGCAGCCCCGACGGCCTCCGGCGACATCCGGACCCCCGGCGCGTTCGACGAGCACCTGTCGGTCGGTGCCGAGCTGTCCGCGACCCTGCGCTACGGCGAGAACGCCCACCAGGCCGCGGCGCTCTACACGACGCCGGACGGCACCGGCATCGCACAGGCGACGCAGCTGCACGGCAAGGAGATGTCGTACAACAACTACGTCGACGCCGACGCGGCGGTCCGCGCGGCCTTCGACTTCGACGAGCCCGCCGTCGCGATCATCAAGCACGCCAACCCGTGCGGCATCGCGATCGCCCCGACCGACGCCGCCGACCCGATCGCCTCGGCCCACGCCGCCGCGCACGCCTGCGACCCGCTGTCGGCGTTCGGTGGGGTCATCGCCGCGAACCGCCCGGTCACCCTGGCCATGGCCGAGACCGTCAAGGACATCTTCACCGAGGTCGTCGTCGCCCCCGGGTTCGACCCCGAGGCGCTCGAGGTCCTGTCGCGCAAGAAGAACATCCGCCTGCTCACGCTGCCGGCCGACTTCGCGCTCGCCGACCGCGAGGTCAAGCAGGTCTCCGGCGGGTTCCTGGTGCAGGACGCCGACCGCTTCACGGGCTTCGACCAGTCCACCTGGACCCTCGTCGCCGGCGAGCCCGCCGATGCGCAGACCCTGACCGACCTGGCCTTCGCGTGGCGTGCCAGCCGTTCGGTGAAGTCGAACGCCATCCTGCTGGCGAACCAGGGCGCGAGCGTCGGTGTCGGCATGGGCCAGGTCAACCGGGTCGACTCGTGCCACCTCGCCGTGAACCGTGCGGGTGACCGGGCTGCCGGCAGCGTCGCGGCGTCGGATGCGTTCTTCCCGTTCGCCGACGGCTTGCAGGTGCTGCTCGACGCCGGTGTCCGTGCGGTGGCGCAGCCCGGTGGCAGCGTCCGTGACGACGAGGTCATCGCTGCGGCGAAGGCTGCTGGCGTGACGATGTACTTCACGAGCGAGCGCCACTTCTTCCACTGATGTGCACTGCCACTTCGTCCACCGATGTGAACAATCGGTGGCAGACCATTGCGCGGCGACAGTCACTGTGAATAGTCTGTAAGGCTCCGCGGCAGGCAGCCGACGATCCCTCGGGACCGGCGGCACCGCGGACACAACGGTGACGAAGACGACGACTGGAGTGACGATGGACAACATGACCGGAACCGTGGCGACGGCCGCCCGCGCAGGTCTCGTGTCCGTCGTGGGGACCACTCCCGCACGGCGATCCCCGATCGCACCGCGACCCCGCGTCGCGGCCGCCGTCTAGTCGGGCCGTTCCCACGGCCCCGCGACGCAGCACCACCGGCGTCCGCGAACCACCCGCCTGAACCCGGGGGACGACGCTCCCCCGGTGCCTCCGGCCCGACCGACGTCACGCGAGTGACGGCGGAGACGCGACCACGCGCCCGGCCGATGATCACCACGCAACGCCACACCGAGCCTCCAGGCCGAAGCCGCGCGACGCGAGCAAGCAAGCAGCAAGCAAGCAAGCAAGCAAGCAGCAAGCAAGCAAGCAAGCACCGCGCAGCGCGACCCGGGGACCCGGCAGACGCATGAGGACGCAACCATGTCCAAGTCGCCCACCACGGCGCGCCCGTCCACCTTCCGCGCGATCGCGCGGATCTACCCCTACGTGAAGCCCTACCAGGGGCGCCTCATCGGCGGCATGGCCGCAGCGATGGGAGCCTCCCTGGTGGCGCTCGCAATCCCCTACGTGCTGCAGTGGCTCGTCGACGGTCCGCTGTCGTCGCGCGACTCGGCACAGATCTGGCCCGCCGGGCTCGGGGTGCTGGCCCTCGGTGTGCTCGAGGCGTTCTTCATCGCCTCGCGCCGCCGGCTGGTGATGCGTCCCTCGACCCGCATCGAGACGAGCATGCGCAACTCGCTCTACGCGAAGCTGCAGGACCTGCCGGTCGCGTTCCACGACCGCTGGGAGTCCGGGCAGCTGCTGTCCCGTTCCGTGTCCGACCTGTCGCTGATCCGGCGCTGGCTGGCCTTCGGGGTCGTCCTGCTCGTCGTCAACATCGTGACGATCGTCGTCGGCTTCGTCGTGCTGTTCACCTTCGGGTGGATCCTCGGGCTGATCTTCCTGATCGCGTCGATCCCGCTGTGGATCAACGGCCTGCTGTTCGAGCGCCGGTACTCCGCCGTCGCACGCCGCAGCCAGGACCAGGTGGGCGACCTCGCCACGAGCGTCGAGCAGTCGGTGCACGGCATCCGCGTGCTCAAGGCGTTCGGTCGCGGCGGCGCGAAGCTCGAGGAGTTCAGCGAGCAGGCCGAAGCCCTGCGCGGCACCGAGATCAAGAAGGCGAAGGCCATCGCCGGCATCTGGCTGTGGCTGCTGCTCGTGCCGGACGTCGCGTTCGCGCTGTGCCTGCTCGCCGGCATCTGGCTGGCCTCGCAGGGGCAGCTCACCGTCGGCCAGCTGTTCGCGTTCTTCGCGACGGCGACGGTGCTGCGGTTCCCGATCGAGTCGATCGGCTTCCTGCTCTCGATGACGTTCGACACCCGCACGGCGGTCGACCGCTTCTTCGAGGTCATGGACTCCGAGAACACCATCACGGACCCGGAACACCCGAAGACGATCCCCGAGCCGCACGGTGCGCTGTCGTTCAACGGCGTGCACTTCCGGTACCAGGACTCCGCACCGCAGTACCCGGACCTGATCAACGGCGTCGAACTGCAGCTGCAGCCGGGCGAGACCATGGCGCTCGTCGGGCTGACCGGCTGCGGCAAGACCACGCTGCTCTCGCTCGTGCCGCGTCTGTACGACGTGACCGGTGGTTCGGTGACGATCGACGGGGTCGACATCCGCGACCTCACCCGCGAAGAGCTCCGCCGGCACGTCGGCGTCGCCTTCGAGGACGCCACCCTGTTCTCGTCGACCGTGCGTGAGAACGTGCTGCTCGGTCGACCGGACGTGCAGGGTGCCGAGGCCGAGGCGCTCATGCGTGAGGCGCTCGACATCGCGCAGGCGTCCTTCGTGGACGACCTGCCCGACGGCGTCGACACCCGGGTCGGTGAAGAGGGGCTGTCGCTGTCCGGTGGGCAGCGCCAGCGCCTGGCACTCGCCCGTGCGATCGCGGCGCGGCCGTCGGTCCTGGTGCTCGACGACCCGCTGTCGGCGCTCGACGTCGACACCGAGGCGCGGGTCGAAGCGGGCCTGCGACGCGTGCTCGCCGACACCACGTCGCTCATCGTGGCGCACCGTCCGTCGACGGTGACGCTGGCCGACCGGGTCGCCCTGATGGAGAACGGCGTCGTCACGGCCGTCGGGACCCACCACGACCTGATGGCCACCAACGAGCACTACCGCTACGTCATCTCGTCGCTCGACGACGACGACGCGACCGCACGACAGGAGGCGATGGCATGAGCCAGCAAGAGAAGAACCTGCCGCTCGACACGTCGGCCGGGCCGGGAGGCGCGGATCCCGTCGTCGACGACATCGCCGACGCGCAGGCTGCCGCCCCCGTCACCGCCTCGATCACCACCATGGGCGTGCGCGGCGAGGAGCGTGAGGACTTCACGAAGGCCGAGAGCAAGCGCCTGCGGCGCCGGTCCCTCGCCCTGCTCGGGTCCCTCGCCGCACCGCTGAAGCTCCGGCTGGTGCTGCTCGGCATCGTGGTCGTGGTCTCGACCGCCGGCACCGTCGCGGGTCCGGCGCTCATCGCGTGGGGCATCGACAACGCCCTGCCCGCGGTGATGGACCAGAACGACTGGGTGCCGGCGTTCGGCGTCGTCTCGACGTACATCGTCGTGGCCGTCCTCGGTGCGGTGCTCACCGCCTGGTACACGGTGCTCGCGGCTCGGATCAGCCAGGCGATCCTGTTCGACCTGCGCAAGCGGGTGTTCCTGCACACGCAGCGGCTCTCGCTCGAGTTCCACGAGACCTACACGTCGGGCCGGATCATCTCGCGCCAGACGAGTGACCTCGACTCGATCCGCGAGCTGCTCGACTCGGGGCTGAACCAGCTCATCCAGGGCGTGCTGTACATGGCGTTCACCGCCGTGGCCCTGGTGCTGCTCGACCCGACGTCCGGGCTCGTGCTCGCGGTGTCGCTCGTGCCGCTCTGGTTCCTGATCCGCTGGTTCCAGACGAACTCGCAGACGCTGTTCCGCTCCACCCGTGTCACCTCGGCGCGCGTGATCGTGCACTTCGTCGAGACGATGACGGGCATCCGCGCGGTGCAGGCGTTCCGCAAGGAGTCCCGCAACCGTGACGAGTACGGCGGCTACGTCGAGGACTACCGGGTGGCGAACACGAAGGTGTTCAACCTGTTCGGGACCTTCGACCCGGTGCTCGTGCTCATCGGCAACGCCACGCTCGCCGCGGTCGTCATCGTCGGCGGCTTCCGGATCGTCGGCGGGACGCTCGAGGTCGGTGCGCTGCTCGCGGTCGCGCTGTACGCCAAGCGCTTCTTCGACCCGGCGCAGGAACTCGCGATGTTCTACAACGGGTACCAGTCCGCCTCAGCGGCGATGGAGAAGATCTCCGGCGTCCTCGAGGAACGGCCGAGCGTGCCGGACCCCGTGAAGCCCACCCGTCTGGCGGACGCCACCGGGAAGATGGACTTCGACGACGTCGTGTTCGCCTACAACAAGGGCAAGGTCGTGCTGCCGGAGTTCGACCTGCACATCCCGTCGGGGCAGACCATCGCCCTCGTCGGTTCCACCGGCGCCGGCAAGTCGACGCTCGCCAAGCTCATGGCGCGCTTCTACGACCCGAGTCAGGGCTCCGTCAAGCTCGACGGTGTGGACCTGCGTGACCTCGACACGAAGGACATGCGCCGCGCGATCGTCATGGTCACGCAAGAGGCCTACCTGTTCTCCGGAACCGTCGCGGACAACATCGCGCTCGGCAAGCCCGGGGCGTCCCGCCAGGAGATCGAGGCGTCGGCCAAGGCGGTCGGCGCGCACGAGTTCATCATGGCGCTGCCCGACGGGTACGACACCGACGTGAACAAGCGCGGTGGCCGTGTCTCGGCGGGCCAGCGGCAGCTGCTCTCGTTCGCGCGGGCGTTCATCGCGGACCCGAAGGTGCTCATCCTCGACGAGGCCACGGCGTCGCTCGACATCCCCTCGGAGCGACTCGTGCAGGAGGGCCTGGAGACCCTGCTCGCCGACCGCACCGCGGTGATCATCGCGCACCGGCTGTCCACCGTCGCGATCGCCCACCGGGTGCTCGTGATGGAGCACGGCCGGATCGTCGAGGACGGTACCCCCGCCGACCTCATCGCCGGCACCGGGCGCTTCGCCCAGCTGCACGCAGCCTGGCGCGACTCGCTCGTCTAGGCCCCGGTCGGGCTGCACCACGTGGTTGGCTTGCTCCATGAGCAACGACAGCGTGGTGCAGCCCGGCGGCGTCGCCCTGCACGACCCCTTCTACGGTGCCCCCTTCACCGAGGCCGTTCGCCGGTTCTGGCGGAAGTACACCGTGTTCACCGGACGGGCATCGCGCGCCGAGTTCTGGTGGTGGTGGCTGACGTCGCTCGCGATCGGGCTCGTGCTGCAGCTCGTGCCGCAGGTGTTCACGCCGGACACCCCGGTGCTCGAGAACCCCGTCGGGTCGTACCTGTTCATGCTGTGGGTGCTCGCGACGCTCGTCGGCTCCCTCGGCCTCGGCGCCCGACGACTGCACGACGCGAACCTGTCCGGCTTCTGGCAGTTCCTGCACGTGCTGCCGGGCCTCGGCTCGCTGATCGTCTACGTGCTGTGCCTGCTGCCCGCGAACCCGAAGGGTGCGCGCTTCGACCGCTGAGGTCGACCCGCGCGGCGCGGGGTCAGAACGGGTCGTCCGCGTCCGTTGCCGGTGACCAGCGCGCACGACGCATGTCGAGCCTCCAGGTCGTCGTCCCCTGCACGAGCGGGGTCCCCTCGGCCCGGTAGTGCTCGAGCGCCCGGGCCTCGTGGCGGAGCGGCGGGTGCCCACCCGCGCGCACCACACGCCACCACGGCAGGTCGGCGCCCTCGTGCGCCATCACCTTGCCGACGGCACGAGAGGCCCGCGATCCGAGGACTGCGGCGACGTCGCCGTACGTCATGACGTGACCGGGCGGGATCATCCGCACCACCTCGGCGACGGCGGCGCCGAAGTCGACCGATGCGTCGTCGGTGGGCACGTCGTCGGAGCGTGCTAGAGCGTCAGGACCGCGAAGTGGTCGCCGTACTGGGTCTCGCGCACGACCTCGAAGCCCACGGCGCGGAAGAACGCCTCGGGGCTGTCGTCGCCGCCGGGCTCGTACACGACCGTCAGTCGCTCGAACCCGCGGCTGCGCGCTTCGTCCGCCAGACCGTGCACGGCGAAGCGACCGACGCCACGGCCCTGCGCGCTGGCTGCCACGTTGACGCGCCAGATGCAGCTGCGCAGTTCTTCCTGCGCGTTGTCGGCGTCGAACGAACCGATGATCAGGCCGAGGACCTCGTCGTCGTCGAGGACGACACGGGTCCACGCGGAGCTCGGCTTGACGTCGGTCTCGGCGACCCCGTAGGTGGTCGGCTGCACGAACTGTTCCTGGCCCGGCTTGAGCGTCAGGGAGTTGGCCGCGGCAGCGGTCTTCGCGGAGAGTTCTTCCAGGCGCAGGTCGGACATGCGGCCAGGGTAACGGTGCTGACCCTGCGGAAGCCAGTGGCGACGGCAGACCGAGACCGCACCGTTGTCGCGGCGGAACCGGGCGGCCGACCGGCGGGTGCTGCTCACGGCATGACGTCACCCGAGTTCGGGCCGAGCGTCTGCCCGGTGTACAGGTCACCCGCCGGGGACGACGCGAGCAGCAGGGCGGTCGGCGCGACCTCGGCGGGGACCCCGAAGCGTCCGATCGGGAGCTCGGCGGCCTTGTCCGTCCGCCACTGCTGGGTCATCCGGTCCGTCATCGGGGAGACGATCGGGCCGGGTGCGATCGCGTTGACGAGCACACCCCGCCCGCTCCACTCGATCGCGGCGCTCTTCGTCAGCGCGATGACGCCGGCCTTCGCTGCCGCGTAGTGCGCGACCTCGGAACCGCCCTTGATCGCCAGCTGCGAGGCGAGGTTGATGATGCGCCCGTGCCCGTCGCGGAGCATCCGCCGACCGACTGCTCGCATCACCAGGAAGACCCCGGTCAGGTCGATCGCGATGACACGCGCCCAGTCCTCCGTGGTGAGTTCCTCGAGCGGCGCCTGCGAGAGCACGCCGGCGGCGTTCACCAGGACCTGGATCCCGCCGGACTCCTCGTCGACCGACGCCACGGCGGCCTCGACCCGGTCCTCGTCGGTGACGTCGAGCACGATGGTCCGGACGCCCAGCCGCTCGGCGAGGTCCGCCAGGCCGTCGGCGTCGAGGTCGGCGGCGACGACCCGCGCTCCTGCGGTGACGAAGGTCTCCACGATCGCGAGCCCGATGCCGCTCGCACCGCCCGTCACGAGCGCGGTCGTCCCGGTGAGGTCGAACGCCGTCCGGTCCGGCATCAGTCGGCCATCAGGATCGTCAGGCCGCCGTCGACGACGAGTTCCTGCCCGGTGACGTAGCGCGCCTCGTGGCTGAGCAGGAACCGGATGGCCGCGGCGGCCTCCTCGGCGTGGCCGACCCGACCCCACGGGATCCGAGCACCCGCGGCGGCGAGGCCCGCCGGACCGAGCGAGTTCTGGGCGTCCGAGGACTGCGGCGTCTCGATGAGCCCCGGGATGATGGTGTTCACCCGGATCCCACGCGGTGCGAGTTCGGCTGCCGCACTCCGGGCGAGGCCGATCACCGCCGCCTTGCACGCGGCGTAGTGGCTGTGCGCGACCCAGCCGTACACCCCGCCCGCGATCGACGAGACGGCCACCATCGACCCGCCCCGGTCGAGGTGTCGGGCGCCGGCCCGGAGCGTGCGCATCACACCGTGCAGGTCCACCTGCAGGATGTCGTCCCACGCCGCGTCGGTCATGGTGTCGAGCGGCTGCCGGCGGAGCACCCCCGCTCCCGCCACGACGTGGTCGACGCGCCCCCAGCGGTCGACGGCCGCCTGGAACACGGCGTCGACGTCCTCGGTGCTGCGGACGTCCGCGGCGACCGTCAGCGCACTGCCACCGGCCGCCTCGACGGCGTCGACGACGGGTGCGGGATCGTGCGGGTCACCCGCGAAGACGGGGATGACGATGTTCGCGCCGTACTCGGCGAGCTGCACGGCGAGGGCCGCGCCGATCCCGCTCGCGGCGCCGGTGATGACGACCACGCTCCCCGCGAACTCGGAGTACACGCCTGCCGGTGTCGTGACGCTCAATGCTCGATCACCGCCACGCGCTTCGTCGCGAGCATGATCAGACCGGAGAGGACCATGCCGCCCGCACCGACGATGAGGGCTGCCGGGCCGAGCCCGATGCTCCCGGCGACGAGGGCCGTCAGCACAGCCGAGCCGATGATGGTGCCGGGCTGTCCCATCGCGGTGACGAACGCGGACCCGGTCGCGCGGCAGCTCGAGTCGAAGCACTCCGCCTGCAGGAAGAGCAGCGACGCGTACGGTCCGAGCAGGAAGAACAGCGTCAGCATGTACGTGACGAGGACGTAGCCGAAGTCGTCCGGCCCGAGCACGAAGAGGGTCCAGCACACACCGGCGAGCACCCAGCCCACGACGATCGTGGTCTTGCGGCCGATGATGTCGCCGAGCCAGCCGTGGAACAGGTAGCCCGCGGCGCCTACCACGTTGGACAGCACGATGATGAGCAGCGACATGCTCGGGTCGACACCCTTGACGCCCTCGAGCATCGTCGTCCCGAGCACGCTCGTGGTGGTGATGCCGAAGTAGTTCACGATCCAGGCGATCGAGAGCACGACGGTGTTGCGTGCGTACCGTCGGCCGAAGATCGCCCGCAGCGGGTTCGGACCCTCGTCGACGATGCCGAAGCGGGCGGCGACCTCGGCGGCCTCCTCGGTGCGACCGGACTTCCGCAGCTGCCGCAGGTAGGTGTTCAGACGGTGCTGCGGCGTCTCCTTGATGCCCTTGCGCAGGAACAGCACGAAGAGCGCCGGGACGGTGGCGATGAGGAACGCGAGCCGCCAGGACTCCTGTCCGAACAGCCCGTTGATGCCGGCGATGAACGCGGCCGCGAGGAGCGCGCCGATCGGCCACCCGGTCTGGACGAGGCTGTAGAAGAAGCCGCGACGCTTCTTGACGCCCTCGAGCTCGGTGAGCGCGAAGACCTCGTTGAGGTAGGTGGAGTTGACCGACTGCTCGGCCATCCCGAAGCCGCTCAGGGCCCGGAAACCGACGAGCGAGGCGACCCCCGTCGACGCCGCCGTCAGCAGCGAGGACAGGGCCGCGCCGCCGATCGTGATCATCATGCCCCGGCGCCGACCGAGTCGGTCCACGAACAGACCGACGAGGACGACGACGACGAAGACCCCGACGCTCACGAGGGTGTTCGCCAGCAGGGCGGTCTGCTCGTTCCACCCGAAGTCCTCGGCGATGCGGGGGAGGAGCGTGCCGAACATGATGAAGTCGTAGACGGCGAGGGTCCAGGCGAAGAACGCCAGCGTCGCGCCGCGCTTGGTCTCCTTCGGCCCGATCGTCGGGAACGTCCCGGTGGCGAGCTCGAGGTCCTCGGGCTCGTGGATGGTCGTGGTGGACATGGTCTTCCTCTCGGTACGGCGGTGCGGCGCTGCGACGGTGTCGCGGCGCGGGCTGACGGGCGGAGGCGGAGCGTCGGTGCGGTCAGGGGTGTCCGGTCGGGGATGAGCCCCGGCCATGGGCGTCGAACGCCGCGTGGATGCGGTCGTCCGGGGCGTCGAGGGCGAGCAGCGCGGCCAGCAGGAGGCGCGCCTTGAGGCCGTCGAGGGTGCCGGCGGGGACGAGTCCGGCGCCGAGCAGGTCGATCTCGCCGCCCGCGAAGCCGTACGTCGTCGTGAGCGTCGCGCCGGCGCCGGTCCGCGACGCCAGCACGACCGGCATCTGCGCGGCGAGTGCGCGGACGGCATCGACCGTGCGCTCGGCGACGTGCCCGCCGCCGAAGCCCTCGATGACCGCGCCGCGGTACCCGAGTCCGTCCAGGGTCGACAGGACCCGGCCGTCGTCAGCGAGGGTGACCCGCTGCAGGGCCACCGGGGGCAGCGGGGCGACGCGTGTGGTGAGCGCGGGCACTCGGGCCGCCGGAGCGTGGAAGACGGGCGAGCCCTCGGTGACCCGTCCGAGCGGACCGGAACCCGGAGAGGTGAAGGCGCCGGTCGACGAGGTGTGCGTCTTGCGGACCGCCCTGGCGGCGTGCACCTCGTCGTCGAGCACGACGAGGACACCGCGTCCCGCTGCTGCCGGTGCCGCGGCCACGTTCACGGCCGCCAGCAGGTTCGCCGGACCGTCCGCACCGGGCGAGGAGGCGTGGCGCATCGCTCCGGTGACGACGAGGGGCTCGGGGCGGTCCCACGCGAGGTCGAGCAGGTACGCGGTCTCCTCGATGGTGTCCGTGCCCTGCGACAGCACGACGCCCGAGGCTCCGGAGCCGACGGCGTCCCGCGCGGCGTCGAGCGCGCGCTGCACGTCGTCGAAGTCGAGCGAGGGAGAGGGCACCATGCCGAGCTGGCGGGCCTCGACCCGTGCGACCTGCGCGATGGCCGGCACACCGGCGAGGAGGTCACGGGCTGCGATCCGCGGGACGGCGCCGGAGCCGCGCGGATCGCCGGAACCGCGCGGATCGCCCGAGGTGACGCTCGCGATGGTCCCACCGAGGGCGAGGTACACGATCCGCGGGAGCGTGGGGTCCGTCACGGCCGGGTGTCCCTTCGTCGATCGACCGCGCGGGCGAGGCTGCGGTGTTCCCAGTCGGTGTCGTCCCGCGGGTCGGCCCTGCGGACGCGGGTCGCGACGGCCGACCAGTCGGTGCGCCCGGCTCCGACCTGTTCGACCGCGTCCAGGACGCCGTCGACGCCCTGCGCCACGACGCGCTTGCCGGTCGGCCCGACGATCACGAGCCGGACGGTGCCCGGGACCTCGTGGACACGGATCCGGTCGTCCGCGAAGAGCCGGGTCGCCCAGGCGGCCAGCCGGAGCTGCGCCCGCTTGCGCGCGGCCGGGGAGTCCTCGACACCGGCGGCGTACCAGTCACGGTTCCCGCCGTTGCCGCCACATCCGCCGCACATCAGGACTCGCGTGGACGCTCGGGCTGCGCGAACGGGAAGCGGACGCGGAAGTCGTCGGCGATCTCGTTCATCGTGACGAACCGGACGCCCTCGTGGCCCCTGATGTACTCGATGAGCCGCTCGATCATGAGCAGGACCTGCGGGCGCCCGGAGACGTCGGGGTGGATCGTGATCGGGAAGACGGCGTAGTCGAGTTCGCGGTACACCCAGTCGAACTGGTCCTTCCACATCTGCTCGACGTCGCGCGGGTTGACGAAGCCGTGGCTGTTCGGGCTCGACTTGATGAACATCATCGGGGGCAGGTCGTCGACGTACCAGTTCGCCGCGATCTCGACGAGGTCGATCTCGCTCCCGTGGACGAGCGGCGTCATCCACGTGTGCGGGTCCTGCGAGTAGTCGATCGGTGTCCACTGGTCGCCGACGATCGAGTAGTAGGGGACGAAGTCCTTGTGCTGCTGACTGTGGTCGTAGCTGAACCCGAACTTCTCCAGGAGTGTGGGCGTGTAGCTGCTCAGTTCCCACCACGGAGCGACGTAGCCCGTCGGCTGCCGACCCGTGAGCCGGGTGATCAGCTCGACCGAGCGCTCCATCACCGCGTCCTCCTGCGCCTCGGTCATCGCCACCGGGTTCTCGTGGCTGTACCCGTGCGCACCGATCTCGTGGCCGGCGTCGAACAGGGCCTTGCACTCGTCCGGGAAGGTCTCGAGCGAGTGGCCGGGGATGAACCAGGTCGCTGCGATGTCGGCGCGGTCGAACACCTTCTGCAGACGCGGCACACCGGTGCGCCCCGCGAAGATCCCGCGCTGGATGTCCGAGGGGGAATCCGCCCCGCCGTAGGAGCCGAGCCAGCCCGCGACCGCGTCGATGTCGACGCCGAAGGACACGAAGATCTCTTTCACCATGGGACACCGTCTCTCATCGTTGCTGCAATTCGTGCAATCGTTTGCATTGCCCGGAATCCTGACACCCGACTGTTTCGACCGACGTCCAGCCGTGTAACCAGTGTGTTTCGGATCCTCCGGGCCGTCGTCGGTCGAGGTGCTCGCAAACGTTCGCGCCGCACGGTGTCACGACGATCCGTCACCTAGACTCGACGGATGGGCAGTGCAGGCGACGACCCGGCCGGACACGGTCAGCAGGATCGTCGTGGTGACGTGAACCTCCAGGCCATCGCCGCGCTCGCCGGCGTGCACGTCTCGACGGCGTCGCGCGTGCTCCGACAGGCGGAGCCGACCAAGGGGTGGAGCGACTCGGCGCAGCGGGTGATCGCGGCGGCGGCCGAGCTCGGGTACCGCCCCAACCGGATCGCAGCGTCGCTCCGGACCCGGCGGTCGAACACCATCGGCGTCGTGATGCCGCGGCTCGCCGACACGGTCATCGCGACGATCTGCCAGTCCGTCGAGTCGGCTGCCCGCTCCGCCGGGTACCAGCTCCTGCTCACGACGCCCCCGGACGACATGGGCGCGCAGCTGGACGCGGTCGACTTCCTGCTCTCCCGACAGGTCGACGGCCTCATCGTCAGTTCGCTCCACCTGTCGTCCCCGAACCCGCGGCTGACGGACCTCCCCGTGCCGGTCATCGCGACGAACCGCCACCCCGGGGACTGGATGCCCGCGGTGGTCGGTGACGACGTCGAGGGCGGCCGGATGGCCACGGAACACCTGCTCGCGTTGGGGCACCGCCGCATCGGCGTCATCGCCGGTCCGCGCCACGCCAGCACCGCCGTGGAGCGGGTGGCCGGGTTCCGTCTGGCACACGAGCGACGGGACGTCGTCGTCGACGACGCGCTCGTCGTCCACAGCGACTTCGAGGTCGAGGGAGGCGTCGTCGGCGCGCACACGCTGCTCTCGCTGTCGGACCCGCCGACCGCGATCTTCGCCGTCAACGACACCGCGGCGATCGGCGTGATGGGCGCTGCACGGCAACGCGGCCTCCGCGTGCCCGACGACCTGTCGATCGTCGGCTACAACGACATCTCCGTCGTGGCGCAGCTGCCCACACCCATGACGACCGTGCACTCACCGACCGCCCTGATGGGCACCGTGGCCGTGGAGCGACTGCTCGCGGCGATCGGCGACGGGACACTGCAGGGTGCGACGCTCCCGGTCTCGCTCGTCGTGCGGTCGTCGACGGGGCATCCGGCGGGCTGACCCGGCACAGGGCACCCGGGCGGGGTCGCGGTATCGTCGCGGCATGGCAGAGCATCGACGCGGAGCGAACCTCCCGTCGATCGGCGGGTTCAACCGCACCGTGGTCCTCGACGCCGTCCGCCGCTCGCCCGACGGCCTGAGCCGCGTCGAACTCGCCGCCCGCACCGGCCTGAGTGCGCAGACCGTGTCGAACGTCACCCGGTTCCTGATCGATGCCGGGATGATCGTCGAGTCCGGCACCGTCGTCTCGGGCCGCGGCAAGCCCCGCACCATCCTGCGGCTCGAGCCCGGCAGCCGGTACGCGGTCGGCGTGCACGTCGACCCGGCCGTCGTCACCTACGTGCTGCTCGACCTCGCCGGCACGGTCGTCGCTGCGTCCACGACCTCGACCCCCACCGCCGACGACCCGTCCCAGGTGGTGCGCACCATCGCCTCGGCCGTCGACGGGCTCGTCGCCGACGCCGGGGTGGCCGTCGACAGCGTGCTCGGCGTCGGGATCGCGAGCCCCGGACCCATCGACGTCGAGGCGGGCATCGTGGTCGACCCGCCGTTCCTGCCGCGGTGGCGGGACGTGCCCCTGCGCGACGCGCTCGCCGAGGCCACGGGCTACCCGGTGCTGCTCGAGAAGGACGTCACGGCCGCCGCGGTCGGTGAGATGTTCCTGGCGGGGGAGTCCTCGGCCCGCAACTTCGCGTTCGTGTACTTCGGCACCGGGTTCGGCGTCGGGCTCGTCGTCGACCACGAACCCGTGCGCGGGGTGGGGTCGAACGCGGGCGACGCCGGACACATCATGGTCGACCAGGGGGCGCTCGCGGGCACCCCGGACGGCTCGGGCACGCGTGGCGAGGTCGGCGCTGCCGTCGCGCCCGACCGGCTGGTGCGGGTCGCGCGGTCGCGGGGCCTGGCGTTGTCCGGCGGCGGCGTGAGCGCCGAGGCCGACGATGCCGACGGCACCGAGGCCGGCGCCACCGACGCCACGGACAGCGGCGCCACCGACGTCGACGCCGTGGACGCCGCGTGGGACGAACTCGCAACGGCGATCGCTGGCGGGGACGACACCGCCGTCACGCTCGCGGCCGATGCCGGCACCGTCATGGGCAACGCCGTCGTCCTCATCGTCAACCTGCTCGACATCGACCGCGTGGTGTTCGGCGGCCCGTTCTGGTCGCGCATCGCGAGTGCGGCGCTGCCCGCGGCGCGTGCAGCCATCGTCGGGTCGCCGCTGCTCGTGCCGAAGCACCCGGTGCAGGTGGTCGAGAGTGACCGCGGTGCCGACGTCGCCGCTGTGGGTGCCGCCTGCCTGGTGCTCGACGCCGCGCTCTCGCCGCGGGCCAGCACCCTGCTGATCCGGCGCTGACGACCCCGGCTACGAGACGGGCCCGCCCCGGCCCGCTACGCTGCGGTCCGACGCACCCGCCGTGGGTGCGGGGACGACGGGGGACACATGACGGACAGCGGCACGGACAGTACGGACAGTACGGACAGCACCGGCGGCACGATGGACCCGCGGTGGGCGAGGGTGCGCCCGCTCGTCTTCCGCACGATCATCGGCGCGGTCGTCGCCGCCGGGCTCGTCGGGATCGCCGCGGTGCTCCTCGGCGACTTCGGCATGGTCGCGGTCCAGCTGCTCCTGACGATCGTCGTGGTGGTCGTCTTCGCGTTGCTGTCCTGGTACGACGCCGACGTGTCGTCCCGGCGGTCGGGGATCTTCGCGTTCGCGAGCATCGCCACGTCGATGTACCTGCTCGTCGCCGGCCTGTACAAGGTGTGGATCGTGCCGACGGGGCCGGACGGTGACGGCATCTGGTACGTCCTGGAGCACTTCTGGCACTGGATCTGGCTCGTCGGCGTCGCCCGGGTGGCGCTCCTGCACGTCCACCTGCTGCTCGTGATCCACCGCCGCTACCCGACGCCCGTCCTGCAGGTCGTCGCGAAGACCACCGTCGGCGTCATCGCCCTGCTCGCGCTGCTGCTCTCGATCCCGCTGCTCGCGCCGGACGTCGACTACGCGCGGGGCTACTGGCGGCTCGTCTGGGTGGTGGTGATCCTCGACCTGCTCGGCACCGTCGTGGTGCCCCTCAGCAACGCGCTGTTCCGGCCCCGAGCGCCTCGGCCATCGGCGACGTGGCCGGTGCCAGACCAGCAGCCGGCTTGGGGTGCGACGCCGACGCCCGCCGCTCCGGAGCCCGAGGCTGCCGTGCCCGAAGCGCCCTCGCCGCCCGCGCCGCCCGCGCCCGCACCCGCACCCGCACTGCACCCTGAGCCCACCCCGGCACCGGCACCGGCACCGACGCCCGAGCCCGGCACGGTCGTCGCGTCCGACGGACGGCGCTACGCGGCCCGTCCGACGGCCTCCCGCGCGCTGGCCTGGCCCCGCTACGTCGACGGCACGCCCCTGCCCGCGCTGCCCGACGGGACGCCGGACTTCTCGGAGGTCACCGAGCGCTGACACCACGGGCAACGAGTGTGCAGAAGACGTCGGGTTCGCCGTGCGGACCCGACGTCTTCTGCACACCGGATGCGGTGGGCTGTGCCCACGGCGGACGGGAGGCGCGGTGCGGGCCCGCCCCGAGCCTCCAGGCCGACACGTCGCGCGTCCAGCGCGCCGGGCGCGACCCGGGACACCGCCCGTTCACCGGGCGGCCACCGGCCGGTCGCGTGGATGCTGAACAGTCGTGCAGGTCTTCAGCCCGATCGTCCCGAGAAGGACCCTGCATGCGCGCTCCTGCCCTGCGCCCACCCACACTCCGCATCGGCGCGGCCGTCGCGACTGCCCTGGTCGTCGCCGCCGGTGTCGTCACCGCCAGCCCGGCCCTCGCCGCCGTCGGTGACGACGACCCGTCCGTCGGTGCCGTCGCCGCGAACGGCCTCGTCGTCAACGAGGTCGAGTCGAACGCCGACGACACCGATTGGGTGGAGCTCGAGAACACCTCGGACGCCGCGATCGACCTGACCGGGTACGCGTTCCTCGACTCCGACAGCTCGCACGACGCGTACGTGCTCCCCAGCGGCTCGACGATCGCCGCCGGCGGGTACTTCGTCGTCGACCAGCTGTCCGCGACCGCCCCCGGCTTCGACTTCGGGCTCGGTGGTGCCGACACCGCGCGCCTCTACGACCCTGCCGGCGACCTGGTGCTCCGGTACGCCTGGACGACCCACGCGGGTGTCACCTACGGCCGTTGCGCCGACGGCGTCGGGCCGCTCGTGGACACCACGGCGTCGACCAAGGGGGCTGCGAACGACTGCTCCTCACCCGTGCGGATCAACGAGGTCGAGTCGCAGGACGGCACCCCCGGCGACTGGGTGGAGCTGACCAACACCGGCAGCACCACCGTCGACCTGGGCGGGTACGTGCTGCGCGACAGCGACGACGACCACGCGTACACGATCCCCGCGGGTACGACCGTCGCGGCCGGGGGCTTCACCGTCCTCGACGAGGCGGCGTTCGGCTTCGGACTCGGCAAGGCGGACTCCGCGCGGCTCTTCGACGCCCGCGGTGCGGTCGTCGACTCGACCTCGTGGACGGCGCACGCGACCACGACGTACGGCCGCAACCCCGACGGCACCGGGGACTTCGCCGAGACGGCAGCACCCACGAAGGGTGCGGCGAACCGGTTCGCCGGCGTCGTCACCGCCGAGGCCTGGCCCGGCGGCCCGGACGAGACCGTGCTCGACGACGAGGACACCTTCACCGGTGACCTGAGCGGCCTCGACTGGACGACCTCGACGACCTCGCGGGACGGGCAGCTCTGGGCCGTGCAGAACGGCGACGGCCTGCTCTACCACCTGACCTCGGACGGCGCGGGCGGCTGGGCACCGTCGAACGCCGCGGGCACCGACCTGCGCTACGCCGACGGCACGGGCACCCCGGACGCCGAGGGTGTGACCGTCACGAGCGACGACCCCGGCGCCGTCTACGTGTCGACCGAGCGCAACAACGACGTGTCGAGCACGAGCCGCCCGTCGGTCCTGCGCTACGCCACGACCGACGGCTCCGAGGCCACCCTGCGGGCCGCCGACGAGTGGAACCTCGCCGCGGACTTCCCCGGGCTCGGCGCGAACGCCGGGCTCGAGGGCGTCACCTGGATCCCGGACACCTGGCTCACCGCGCACGGCTTCACCGACGAGCGCACCGGCGCCGCCTACGCACCGTCGAGCTACGCCGGACACGGCGAGGGGCTGTTCTTCGTCGGAGTCGAGGGCACTGCGAGCGTGTACGCCTACGCCCTGATGGACGACGGGTCCTCGGCGCGCATCGCCACGATCGCGACCTCGCTCGCCGTCGTCGCCGACGTGCAGTTCGACCCGACGCTCGACGCGCTCTGGGTGGCCTGCGACGACGTGTGCTCCGGCCGGACCGCGCTGTACGAGGTGACCGACGGGGCCTTCAGCGCCTCGACGCTGTACGAGGCACCCTCGGCCGCCGACCGCACGCTCGCCAACGAGGGCTTCGCGATCTCGGGCATCTGCACCGACGGGGAGCGCGCGACCTTCTCCGCCGACGACAACGACACGGACGGGTTCTCGCTGCGGACGGGGACGTACCCGTGCGAGGGCGGCGACACCGACCCGGGCACTGAGCCGACGCCGACGCCGATCCCGTCTCCGGGTGCCGGCGGCACGACGCCGACTCCGGGTGGGACGCCCACCGCGGTCCCGACCCCTGGTCCGTCGGCTGCGCCGGTCGCCCCGGTGGCGCCGTCGGAGTCGGTGTTGACGGAGGCGAACCGTGGTGGGGTCTCGGCGCCGGCGTCGGCTCGTGCGGGG
>NZ_KB714629.1:36075-184173 GCF_000349565.1 Curtobacterium flaccumfaciens UCD-AKU | reverse complement strand
CCGGCGTCGGCTCGTGCGGGGGAGACCATCACGGTGACGGTGGGTACTGCGTCTGCCGGTGACACGGTGAACGTGTGGTTGTTCTCGGAGCCGACGCTGATCGGCACGGCTGTGGTCGCTGCTGACGGGACGGTCCGGGTGACGATCCCTGCCGACACGGTGGCTGGTGCGCACCGGTTGGCGGTGACGGCTGCGGACGGCACGCTGATCGGGTGGACCCCGATCACGATCACCGCGGACGGGCAGCTCGCGTTCACGGGCGCCGCAGGGATGGGTGCCGGTGCGCTGGTGGCGTTCCTGTTGCTCGCGGCGGGTGCGGGTGTGCTGATCGTGCGTCGCCGCCGTCGGGCTGCGGCGGCGGAGTAGTCCCCACGCCCCACGTCGGGGCGATGAGTGTGCAGAAGACGTCGGGTTCGCGGTGCGGACCCGACGTCTTCTGCTCACCATGCGCGGTGGGCGCGACCGCGCGGCGGCCTGGAGGCGCGGTGCGGGGCCGCCCCGCGCCTCCAGGCCGGTGGGTGGCTGCGTTCAGTGCTCGGTGCCGTGCATGGTCTGGGTGTCGTCCTGACCGGGGATGGCGTCCTTCGTGGTCCAGCCGTACCAGCGGCCGTCGATCTCGGTGACCGCGCGACCGTCGCCGCAGGTGACGAGGCCCTTGGTCGGAAGACGCTCCGGCAGGAAGTCGGCGGTCATCGCCGTGCCGCCGTAGGACGTATCGAGCGGGGTGCAGGCGTCCACGTCGACGCCGTCCTTCGAGGCGAACCCGATGACGTACCCGGGCTGCGAGACGTGGAGGCGGACGTCGATGTCCTTCGCGTCCTCCGGCACCCACTGCGGCATGAAGAAGGCCAGGTCCTCGGACTCCCCGGAGTGCGGGGCGTCGGAGTACGTGTCGAAGTGCTTCTGCGGGGTCTTGTTCGGCACCATGTCCTGGATCGCGCTGCAGCCGGCGGTCAGCAGCAGGGCGGACACCGCAGCCGTGGTGGCGAGGGCGATCCGGAGGGTGCGGCGGGCGGTGGTGGGGCGCGTGTCGGTGCTCATGGATCCAGTCTCACGACGGACGCGTCGCTGAAACATCACGTGCGCACCCGGATGTGGTCGGGGGTTACCCCCACCCGCCACGCCGGACCACCCGTCGGTGATCGGCCCGCGCACCCGATCGTGACGCCGCAGTAGCGTCGGGGCATGCAGCAGGAGATCCTCCGGTACACCGCGTTCGCCGCCGAGCCGGGCGGCGGCAACCCCGCAGGGCTCGTGCTCGACGCGGCCGGACTGTCCGACGACCAGATGCTCGCGGTCGCCCGGCAGGTCGGGTACCCCGAGACCGCCTTCGTCGTGGGTGCGACGGCGACCGGGCCGCGGGTCCGCTACTTCTCGCCGAGCGCCGAGGTGCCGTTCTGCGGGCACGCCACCGTCGCGCTGGCCGTCGCGCTGGCCGAGCGCGAGGGGCCGGGCCGCCGGGTGTTCACGACCCTGGCCGGCGAGGTCACGCTCGATGCCACCGTCGGTGCGGACGGCTCGGTGCTGGTCGCGATGACGAGCGTCGAGCCGGCGACACGGGACATCGACCCGGTTCTGCTGGTGCGGCTGTTCGACCTGCTCGGGCTCTCGGCCGCGGACATCGCTCCGGGGTTCCCGGTGCTGGAGTCCTTCGCCGGCAACTGGCACCCGGTGCTCGTGCTGCACGACTACGAGCTGTTCCACCAGTTCCGGTTCGCGCCGGGGCCCCTGGCCGAGCTCAAGCGGGAGGCCGGCTGGGCGGGGACCGTCACGGTGCTGCACCGCACCGGCGACCGGGAGTACGAGGCCCGCAACCTGTTCCCCGCCTGGCGCATCACCGAGGACCCGGCGACGGGATCGGCAGCGGCGTCGGCCGGGGCGTACCTGCGGCAGATCGGTGCGGTGCAGCCGGGCGACCGCATCACGATCCGGCAGGGGCGGCACGTCGGGCGTCCGAGTCTGCTGCTCGTGGACGTGCCCCAGGCCGGTGGGATCACGGTGACGGGGAGCGCGACGCCGATCTCCTGACGGACGTTCCTTCCCAGAACGCACGCGATGGGAAGCGGAATCGGGCGTACCTGGTCGAAACGTCCGACCCGGTACGCCCGATTCGACCCGGCACGCCCGAATCCGCCAGGCAACCACTTGACACGGTTAAGTCAATACGGTGGACTAATCCTGCGCGCGGGCGATGGTGCCCGCGGACATCACCCGTGCAAAGGAGCACCGATGAAACGCACCCGCATCATCGCCGGACTCGCAGCTGTGGCCGTGGCCGCAGTCGGTCTGGCTGGCTGCTCGAGCTCGGGGTCCGCCTCGAGCGACACGATCAAGATCGCGTACCAGAAGTTCGGCGCCTTCCAGCAGCTCGACGCCCAGATGAAGGTCGTCAAGAAGCAGTACGAGAAGGACAACCCGGGCAAGAAGGTCACCCTCGTGCCCATCCAGGCGCAGGGCAACGACTACTACACCAAGCTCGCGCTCATGAACAAGGCGCCGGCCACCGCCCCGGACGTCATGTACGAGGACACGTTCCTCGTCAAGGCCGATGCCGAGGCGGGCTACCTGCTGCCACTCGACAAGTACACGGACAAGTGGGACGAGTGGGACCAGTTCTTCGACAACGCCAAGCAGGCCGGGCAGGGTGACGACGGCAAGATCTACGGCGTCCCCATGGGCACCGACACCCGAGCCCTCTGGTACAACAAGGACATCTTCAAGAAGGCCGGGCTCGACGTCCCGTGGAAGCCGAAGACGTGGGACGACGTGCTCGCGGCGGCGAAGACCATCAAGGAGAAGCAGCCCGACGTCATCCCGTTCAACATCTACTCGGGCAAGGCGCAGGGCGAGGCCTCGACCATGCAGGGCTTCGAGATGCTCCTGTACGGCGCCGACGGCTCCGGCAACACCCTGTACAAGGACAAGAAGTGGGTCACCGGCTCGAAGCAGTTCGAGGACTCGCTCAAGTTCGTGAAGGACGTCTACCAGGGCGGCCTCGGCCCGACACCGCAGCAGGCGCTCGACACGAACGTCGGCACGACCATCGCCCAGACGTGGCTGCCGAAGGGCAAGCTCGCGATCGACCTGGACGGTTCGTGGCAGTCCGGCACGTGGCTGAAGTCCGGCACGGCGCCGTGGCCCGAGTGGAACGACGTGATGGGCCAGGCACCCATGCCGACCCAGAACGGGCAGGCTCCCGGCTACAACTCGATGTCCGGCGGCTGGACCCTGGCGGTCGGCG
The DNA here is from genome assembly GCF_000349565.1 of Curtobacterium flaccumfaciens UCD-AKU. Taxonomy (GTDB): domain Bacteria; phylum Actinomycetota; class Actinomycetes; order Actinomycetales; family Microbacteriaceae; genus Curtobacterium; species Curtobacterium poinsettiae. The sequence goes on along the minus strand of NZ_KB714629.1, from coordinate 180,932 downwards.
CGAAGTCGAAGAACCCGCAGGCGGCGTTCGACTTCATCACGAGCTTCCTCGACAAGGACGGTTCGCTCAAGTACGACACCGAGAACAGCCAGATCGCCGTCCGGAAGGACGTCGCGGACGACCCGGAGTACACGGCGGCGAACCCGACGTTCAAGTTCTTCTCGGGACTGGTGGAGAACACCAACTTCCGCCCGGCGACGAGTGACTACTCGCAGGTGTCCAACGCGATCCAGGTCGCGATGGAAGCGGTCATGACCGGTCAGCAGTCGCCGAAGGACGCGGCTGCCGCCTACGACAAGGCCGTCACGCAGGTGGTCGGCAAGGAGAACACCGTCTCCGCTGGTTGACGGTCCGTCACCCACTGACGGACTGGAGGCGCGGGGCGGTCCCGCACCGCGCCTCTCCCAACCGCACGGCCGACGCGCCGCTCCGCAAGCTCCGCGGCGCGTCGGAACCGGCGGTCGGGGCCCAGTCCGTCCTTCCCCACCTTCGGAACCCCTCCGCACCCGGAAGGCACCCATCGTGTCCAGCACCCCCCTCGCGCCGACGCTGTCGGCGCCCGGTGCGCCGAAGCGCACCGATCCTCCCGTGCCGCGCAAGCGGCGACCACTGCGGAACGTCGGACGAGCCGTCCCGCTCCTGCCCGCCCTGGTCCTGCTCGTCATCTTCCTGCTCGGCCCGGTCATCTCGTCGTTCTACGGATCGTTCACCAACTCGGCCCTGACCGGTGCGAGTGCGGCCGACCAGCAGTTCGTCGGCTTCCAGAACTACGTCGAGCTGTTCCAGGACCCGGACTTCCCGAAGTCCGTCATCCTGACCATCGTCTTCCTGCTGGCCTCGGCCGTGGTGGGGCAGAACGTGCTCGGGCTCGGTCTGGCGCTGCTGATGCGCTCGGCGAACAAGGCCGTGCGGGCGATCGTCGGCACCTTCGTGGTGGCGGCGTGGGTCCTGCCCGAGATCGTGGCGTCCTTCGCGGCGTACGCGTTCTTCAACGACGAGGGGACGCTCAACACGTTCCTCGCGTCCATCGGGATCACCGGCGCGAACTGGCTCTACACGTACCCGATGCTCGCCGTGATCCTGGCGAACATCTGGCGCGGCACCGCGTTCTCGATGCTCGTCTACTCGGCCGCCGTGCAGGAGGTCCCCGAGGAGATCACCGAGTCCGCCGAGGTCGACGGCGCCACCGGCTGGCAGCGGCTCGTCTACATCACGCTCCCGGTGATCCGCCGGAGCATCTCGACGAACCTCATGCTCACGACGCTGCAGACCCTGTCCGTCTTCACGCTGATCTTCGTGATGACCGGCGGCGGCCCGGGCACGAACTCGTCGACCCTGCCGATCCTGGCGTACCAGGAGGCGTTCAAGTTCTCGCAGCTCGGCTTCGGGACGGCGATCGCGACCATCCTGCTCGTGGTGGGGGCGGTCTTCTCGATCATCTACATCCGAGCTCTCAAGCCGGAGGTGGACTGATGGCCATGACAGCCCCGTCCCTCGACCAGACCACGACCCGATCGGTGACCGCACCGGGGTCGATGCACATGACCTCGCCGCGCGGCCGCACCATGCGGTGGGTGTCGAACGTCGTGCTGCTCGTCATCGCGGTGTGCTTCGCGGTGCCGCTGCTCTGGCTCGTGCTCGCCTCGTTCGACACCCAGGCGTCGCTGTCGGTGAAGCTGCCGTCGCAGTTCACGCTCGACAACTTCGCCAAGGTGCTCACCCCCGAGCTGTCGTTCATCCCGCTCGCGAACAGTCTGCTGCTCTCCGGCGGCACCGCGGTCGTCACCGTGGTGTTCGCCCTGCTGGCCGCGTACCCGCTGTCCCGCTACAAGATGCGCGTCAACAAGCCGTTCCTGTACAGCATCCTGTTCGGCACCGGCCTGCCGATCACCGCGATGATGGTGCCCGTCTACGCGCTGTTCGTGTCGCTCAACCTGATCGACAACGTGTGGGGCTGCATCTTCTTCCTCGCCGCCACCAGCTTGCCGATGGCGATCTGGATGGCGAAGAACTTCATGGACTCGGTGCCGATCTCGCTCGAAGAGGCGGCGTGGACCGACGGCGCCTCGATGCTCACCACCCTGACCCGCATCGTGATCCCGCTCATGCGTCCGGGCATCGCGGTCGTGTTCATCTTCGTGTTCATCCAGGCGTGGGGGAACTTCTTCGTCCCGTTCGTCCTGCTGCTCTCGCCCGAGAAGGTGCCCGCCGCGGTGAGCATCTTCAACTTCTTCGGGCAGAACGGGGCCGTGGCGTACGGCCAGCTCGCCGCGTTCTCGATCGTCTACTCCGTGCCCGTCATCGCCCTCTACGTGATCGTGTCCCGAGGCCTCGGCGGCGGCAACGCCCTCGCCGGTGGCATCAAGGGCTGACGCCGGCCCCACCCCCGCAAGACACCGGTGTTCGCGCGTCGAACACCCGCGAACCGCGGTTCGATCCGCGAACACCGGTGTTCCGCGAACCAGAAAGGAAGCACATGCACCAGGACGAACCGCTCGTCGAGGCCCGGATCGCCCGCCTCGTGCGCGACCGTGTCGACCCCGCCGTCCTCCGTCGCTCGGCGCCGGTGACGATCGAGGCGTGGGAGGTGCCGGGCGAACCGGTGCCGTTCGACGCCGCCGTGGGCGAGACGTACACACCGTTCACGGTGGGATCGCACTGGGGCGGGCGCCCGTGGGGCACGACGTGGTTCCGGGTGACCGGCACCGTGCCGGCGGACTTCGGCACCGCGCAGGGGACCACAGCCGAGCTCCTCGTCGACCTGGGGTTCACCAAGCGGCAGCCCGGGTTCCAGGCCGAGGGACTCGCGTTCCGCGCCGACGGCTCCACGATCAAGGCGATCGAGCCGCGGAACGACACCGTGCCGCTCGAGGTCGGCCCGGGGGAGTCCTTCGAGCTCTGGATCGAGGCCGGGGCGAACCCCGACATCGGCGGCGACTCGTTCCAGGGGGCGACGCCGCTCGGCTCGCGCTCCACCGCCGGCGACGACCCCATCTACCGCCTGAAGGCCCTGGAGGTCGTCGAGCGGGACGACACCGTGTGGGAACTGCAGCAGGACCTCTGGGTGCTGCGCGGGCTGATGGCCGAGCTCCCCACCGACGGCACCCGCGGCGCCGACATCCTGCGCGCGCTCGAACGGGCCGCCGACGCCCTGGACCCGGACGACGTCGCCGGTACCGCCGCGGACGCCCGGCAGGTCCTGGCGCCCGTGCTCGCCGTCCCCGCCAGCCCCGCCGCCCACCGTGCCATCGCCGTCGGGCACGCCCACATCGACTCCGCCTGGCTGTGGCCCGTGCGCGAGACGAAGCGCAAGTGCGCCAGGACGTTCTCGAACGTGCTCGACCTGATGGACCGCGACCCCGACTTCACCTTCGCCTGCTCGTCCGCCCAGCAGTACGCGTGGATCCGCGACGAGTACCCCGAGGTCTTCGCGCGCATCAAGCAGCGCGTCGCCGAGGGCCGGTGGATCCCCGTCGGTGGCATGTGGGTCGAGTCGGACACCAACCTGCCCGGCGGTGAGGCCCTGGCCCGCCAGTTCGTCGCCGGCAAGCGCTTCTTCCTCGAGGAGTTCGGCATCGACACCCCCGAGGCCTGGCTCCCCGACTCGTTCGGCTACTCGGGCGCCCTGCCGCAGATCGTCCGCGCCGCCGGCTCGAAGTGGTTCGTCACCCAGAAGCCGTCGTGGAACGAGACGAACGTCATCCCGCACACCTCGTTCCACTGGGAGGGCATCGACGGCTCACGCGTCCTGACGCACCTGCCCCCGGCCGACACCTACAACTCCGACGTCTCACCGGCCGACCTGCGCCGCGGCGAACGGAACAACAAGGAGCGCGGCACCGCCAACACGTCGATGCTGCTGTACGGCTTCGGCGACGGTGGTGGCGGTCCCAGCCGCGAGATGGTCGGTGCCGCACACCGCCAGCACGACCTCGACGGGTCGCCGCACGTGACCCTCGGCACGCCGGCGCAGGTGTTCGAGCAGCTCGAAGCCGAGCTGCCGACGCCCGGGGTCTGGTCGGGGGAGATGTACCTGGAGTTCCACCGCGGCACCTACACGTCGCAGATCCGCACGAAGCAGGGCAACCGCCGCTCCGAGCACCTGCTGCGCGAAGCCGAGCTCTGGGCAGCGACGGCGGCCGTCCGGCTCGGCAGCGAGTACCCGTACGCCGAACTCGAGGACGCCTGGCACACCGTCCTGCTGCAGCAGTTCCACGACATCCTGCCGGGGTCGTCGATCGCGTGGGTGTACGAGAACGCCGAGGAGCAGTACGCCCGGGTCGCCGAGGTGCTCGAGGGGCTGATCGGGAGCGCGACGACGGCGCTCGCCGCAGGCGGGAGCGGTGCCGCTGCCGGCGCAGCCGACGACACCGCGTCGGTCGTGCGCTTCAACGCCTCGCCGGTCGCGGCGGGAGAGGTGACCGCCCTTGCAGGTTCGGTCGTCCACGCGCCGCGACCCGTGCCTCCCGTCCGGGCAGGCGACCGCTTCGTCTTCGACACCGGCGTCGTCACCGCGACCATCGACGCAGCCGGCCACGTCGTGTCCTTCGTCGACTCCGCGACCGGACGCGACGCGATCGCGCCAGGCGCGGCGGCGGCCGAGTACACGGTGTTCCGCGACACCCCGAACCAGTGGGAGGCCTGGGACATCGACCGCGCGTACCAGCGCAACGGCACGGTGCTGTCGGCGTCGTCGGTCGCGATCGCAGGCGACGCGCTCGTGGTCGAGCGGTCCTTCGGATCGTCGACGCTCACCACGCGCTACTCGGCGGTGCAGGGCGAACCCGAGCTGACCGTCGAGACCGAGGTCGACTGGCACGAGCACCAGAAGCTGCTGAAGCTCGCGTTCCCGATCGACGTGCTCGCGTCGTCGGCCTCGAGCGAGATCCAGTTCGGGCACATCGACCGGCCGACGCACCAGAACACCTCGTGGGACCACGCCCGGTTCGAGACCTCGGCGCACCGCTGGGTGCACGTCGCGGAGCCGGGGTTCGGGGTGGCCGTGGCCAACGACTCGACCTACGGCCACGACATCACGCGTGAGACCCGGGCGGACGGCGGGACCACCACGCTCGTACGGGAGTCGCTGCTGCGCGGACCGACGTTCCCGGACCCGAACGCCGACCAGGGGCACCACGTGTTCCGGACGGTGCTGCGGATCGGGGCCTCGGTGCTCGACGCCGCAGACTCCGGGTACCGGCTGAACCTGCCGGTGCGGAGCGTCCCCGGGTCGACCCCGATCGAGCCGCTCGTCACGGTGTCGTCGCCGCAGGTGTTCGTCGAGGCCGTCAAGCTCGCCGAGGACCGCTCCGGCGACGTCGTCGTGCGGCTGTACGAGGGGCTCGGGGGCCGGGCGACGGACGTCGGGGTGGCCTTCGGGTTCGACGTCGAGTCGGTGTCGCAGGTCGACCTGCTCGAGCGGCCGCTGGAGCGCTCGTGGTCGGCCGGTCAGGCAGTCGCGTTGACCTTGCGTCCGTTCGAGATCGTGACGCTGCGCGTGCGTCGGGCCTGAGGCAGCGGGCCCGGCGCACTGCTGGGAGGGACCACGGCGCCGGACGGGACACGGGTGCGTTCCGTTCGGCGCCGTGTTGTGCGCGGGGCTGGCCGGGTGGAATCGGGCGTGGCTGGTCGAATCGGGCGTACCTGGTCGGAACTTCCGGCCAGGTACGCCCGATCCCGCTTGGCATCGCGCCCGTTCTGGGAAGGAACGTCATTCCTCCACAACCGCCCAGGCCTGGAGGCCCGTCCACAGTTCGCGACATCGGCCCGCTGGGCGGGTGGCCGGTCCGGCATTGCGGACGCGGCGTTGCGAGGTGGGTTCGACGTCGGCGACCTCGCGTGGGGTGACCTCGTCGCACCGGTGAACCGGCACAGCACGCTCTGGCTAGCGTGGCGGCATGGCAGTGCAGGAGATCTGGCTCGTCCGTCACGGCGAATCGGTCGCGAACGTCGCAGCGGCTCGGGCCGAGGCAGCGGGGGACGACGTCATCGACGTCGAGTTCCGCGACGCCGACGTCCCGCTCAGCCCGCTCGGCGCCGCCCAGTCACGTGCCCTCGGGCAGGAACTCGCCGACCGCGGGATGGACGACGTCCCCGTCGCGCTCTGGGTGTCGCCGTACCTCCGCGCACAGCAGACCATCGCCATCGCGCTCGAGGCAGCCGGGCTCGCCGAACCCCGCAAGCGTGTGGACGAGCGCCTGCGCGACCGCGAACTCGGCGTCCTCGACCTGTTGACCCTGCAGGGCGTCCGCAACCGGTACCCGGACGAGGAACGCCGCCGGCAGTGGCTCGGCAAGTACTACCACCGGCCCGCGGGCGGGGAGTCGTGGGCGGACGTGATGCTCCGGCTCCGGGCGCTCCTGGGTGACCTCGAGCGGGTCGACGGTGTCGAGCGCCTGGTGATCGCCGCGCACGACGCCGTGGTGATGCTCGCCGTCGCGGTGTGCCTCGACCTCGACGAGCCGGCACTCATGGAGTTCGCCCACACCCACGCGGTCGCCAACGCCTCCCTCACCCGACTCCGACGCGACGGCGCCGGGTCGCCGTGGGTCCTCGAGGAGTTCTCCTCGGTCGGACACCTGGACGACGACGAGGTCACTCAGCACACCGGCCGGAAGGACGACGAACATGTCCACTGAACCCGTCACCCCGAACTTCCTGCGTGACTGGCCGCTGCCCGAACCCGGTGCCGGCAAGTACGGCCGCGGGCAGGTGCTCGTCATCGGGGGTGCGGCTCGCACCCCGGGAGCCGCGCTGCTCTCGGCGCTCGCCGCACTCCGCGTCGGCGCCGGTCGCCTCACCCTGGCCGTCGGCCGGAGCGTCGCGAACGAGGTCGCGGTCGCCGTGCCCGAGTCCGGGGTCGAGCCCCTCGACGAGGACGAGGACGGGCACATCGCCGTCGGCGCGATCGAGGGCATCGCGGACAGCGCCTCGAGCGCCGATGCGGTGCTGGTCGGCCCGGGACTCGACGAACCGGACGGTTCCCGTGACCTCGTGGCCGGACTCGCCGACGTCGTCGGTCCGCGGACCACCGTCGTGCTCGACGCCTTCGCCCTCGGTGTCGCCGCCGACGTGCGGGACCGCCTCGAACCGCTGCGTGGACGGCTCGTGATGACGCCGAACTCCGGCGAGGCAGAACGCCTGCTCGGTCGGGAGTGCAGCGACGACGACGTGGCCGACGCCGTCGCGATCGCGAACCGGTTCGGTGCGGTCGTCGCCCTCGGTGACGCCATCGCGACACCGCACGGTCGTGCGTGGCTCAAGGGCACCGGCTCGGGTGGCCTCGGCACCAGCGGGAGCGGGGACGTGCTGTCCGGCGCGGTCACCGGGTTGCTCGCCCGCGGTGCCGATCCGGCACAGGCCGTGGCGTGGGCGTCGTACGTGCACGCTGCCGCCGGTGACCGGCTCGCGGTGCAGGTCGGACCACTCGGCTACCTGGCGAGCGAACTCGTGACCGAGATCCCGCGGGTCCTCGTCGAACTCGGAGCCTGAGCGCGCCCGGAACGACCCGCGGGACCGTCGTCGTGAACCGCATCCGCGCCTCCAGGCCTGGTGCGGGCGCGACCCTGCGCCCAGAACGAGCAATGCGTACAGCCGCACCCGCTGTTCCGCCGTCGTTCACCACCGGAGCACGGGCCGGAAACCGGCTGCGTCCACGATCGACCAGAACCCGGACACCCGGTCTGGCGCAGCACCCTCTCCCACCCGAAAGGCCCACCCGTGCAGCACAAGCGCACCCTGGCCGGCATCGCCCTGGCCGCCGCCGCAGTCGTCACCCTCGCCGGATGCTCCTCGACGAGCTCCGCCAGCACGAGCAAGGGCGACGCCGACTGGAAGACCACCACCAGCGCCCAGTCCGCCGGCGGCATGGACGCCCTGGTCAAGGCCGCCAAGGCCGAGGGCCAGCTCAACGTCATCACGCTCCCGCCGACGTGGGCCAACTACGGCAAGATCATCGACGGCTTCACCAAGAAGTACGGCATCAAGATCAACTCCGCGAACCCGAACGGCTCGAGCGCCGACGAGGTGGCAGCGGTCAAGTCGCAGAAGGGCCAGTCCACCGCCCCCGACGTGCTCGACCTCGGCAACGCCGTGCTGCAGGAGAACCTCGACCTGTTCGCCGACTACAAGGTCGCGAACTGGGACGACATCCCCACCAACCTGAAGGACAAGGACGGCGCCTGGACGCGCGACTACACCGGCCTGATGTCGATCGGGTACGACTCGTCGAAGATCTCCGACGCCCCGAAGGACATGACGGACCTGCTCGGTTCCGAGTACAAGGGCAAGGTCTCGATCGGCGGCGACCCGACGCAGGCCAACCAGGCCGCGTCCGCGGTGTACCTGGCGGCGCTGGAGAACGGCGGTTCGGCCGACGACATCACCAAGGGCGTCGACTTCTTCGGCAAGCTCAAGCAGGCCGGCAACTTCCAGAACGTGCTGCCGACGCAGGCCACCGTCGCCTCGGGTGAGACCCCGGTCGTCGTCCAGTGGTCGTACAACAACCTGGCCTGGGGTCCCGCCGCCGGCGGCTCGGGCAACAAGGACTGGAAGACCGTCGTCCCGAAGGGGCAGGCGCTCGGCTCGTACTACTCGCAGGCCATCAACAAGGACGCCCCGCACCCCGCGGCCGCCCGCCTGTGGGAGGAGTACATCGCCAGCCCCGAGGTCCAGAACCTGTACCTGCAGGCCGGCGCCTTCCCGTCCACCCTCGCCGCGCTGACGAAGTCGGGCAAGGTCGACCAGGACGCCCTCGACGCCGCCGGTGGTGCGCCGAAGGACTACGTCGAGCTGACCGACGCGCAGGTCGCCGCCGCCGCGAAGGTGCTCAAGGCCAAGTGGTCCTCGACGATGGGGTCCTGAGCAGCATGACCACCGCATCGGCAGACGCGCCCGCGACGGCGACGAGCGCCCCGAGCACTGCGCGCACGGCGTCCGCGGCGGCGCCCGCCGATGCCGTCCGACGCGGCGCCGGACCCCGTGTCCGGCGCCGCGTCGGCCTCGCCTGGCTGGGGCTGACCCCCTTCGCCGCCTACGTCCTGCTCTTCCTCGCCGTCCCCGCCGTGATCGCGATCGGCAGCGGGTTCTTCGACGGCTCCGGCGCGTTCACGCTCGCGAACCTCGCAGCCTTCGCCGACCCCTCGGTGCTGCAGGCGTTCGCCGGTTCCTTCGGCCTGTCCGCCGCCTCCGCGGTCATCGGCGCGGTGCTCGGCGCGGTCGTCTGCTGGGCGCTCTCGGCGCTGCGGCCGGACGGACTGGTCCGGTCGATGATCGACTCGGCGGCCAGCGTCCTCGCCCAGTTCGGCGGCGTCATGCTCGCGTTCGCGTTCATCGCCACGATCGGCGTGCAGGGACTCGTCACGACCTGGCTGGTCACGGTCTTCCACGTCGACCTCAACGCCGACGGGGCCTTCCTGTACACGGTGCCCGGGCTCGTGATCCCCTACGTCTACTTCCAGGTGCCGCTCATGGTCCTCACGTTCATGCCCGCCCTCGAGGGCGTCAAAGCGCAGTGGGGTGAGGCCGCGGCGACGCTCGGCGCCTCGCGCCTGACGTACTGGCGCCGCATCGCGTTGCCCGTGCTGGCGCCGGCGTTCTGGGGGTCGCTCCTGCTGCTCTTCGCGAACGGCTTCTCGTCGTACGCCACCGCCGCGGCCCTCATCTCCCAGGGCGGCATCGTGCCGCTCACCATCCGCACGCAGCTCACCAGCGAGACGATCGTCGGCCTGCAGAACGTCGCCGGGGTGCTCGCCTTCGGCATGGTCGTCGTGATGGCGGTCGTGATGGGCGCCTACTCGCTGCTGCAGCGCCGGGCCGCCAGGTGGCAGCGATGAGCGCCGCGGCTCCGGTGCGACCGGTGCGACCGGTGCGGCCGGTACGTCCCGCCCGGTCTGGAGGCTCGTCCCGCGTCCGCCGGTTCGGCACCGCCCCGTCCCGTGGCGCGGCAGCCATCGTGCTCACCGTGATCGGGCTCCTGTTCGCCGTCCCGCTGGTCGCGCTGCTGCAGTTCACTTTCCGGCAGGGCACGGACGGTGGGCTCACCCTCGCGCACTGGGCGGCGATCGGTGACCCGGCCAACGCCTTCACCTACCAGCCGGTGTTCGACGGGCTCGGGGCGTCGTTGCTCATCGCCGTGATCACCGTCGGGATCGTGCTGTTCGTGCTGCTGCCCGCCCAGATCATCACCGCGCTCCGCTACCCCAGGCTCCGGAGCGTCCTGGAGTTCGTCTGCATCGTGCCGATCACCGTGCCGGTCGTGGTGCTCGTCGTCGGGTTCATCCCCGTGTACCAGGTCGTCTCGCAGGTCTTCGGGTCCGGCTCGTGGACGCTGGCGTTCGCGATCGGCATCATCACGCTCCCGTTCGCGTTCCGCCCGATCGCGGCCGCCATCACGGCGACGGACCTGATCGTCCTGTCCGAGGCGGCCCGGTCGCTCGGCGCCTCGTGGTGGACCGTCACCTGGCGCGTGCTCCTGCCGAACCTGCGCCGGGGCATCACCGCCGCGTGCTTCCTGACGATCACCGTGGTCCTCGGCGAGTACACCCTCGCCTCGTTCCTCTCCCGCTCCACGTTCCAGACCGGGCTCGTCCTCGTGCAGGGGACCGACCCGTACGTCGCCGCCATCTTCTCGGTCGCCGCGCTCCTGTTCGGCTTCGTGCTGCTCGTCCTCATCGGCCGGATCGGGACCCGCCGCACCACCCGCGTCCGCCGCACCCGCACCACCCGTCGTCCCCGACTCGAGGAGTCCGCATGACCGTCACCGCCCCGGTAGCCCCGGCGTCCCTCGCCACCACCGGTGCCGTCGTCGAACTGCACGCCGTCGAGAAGCACTACGGCCCGCACCGGGCCCTCGCCGGACTGTCGCTCCGGGTCGAGCCGGGGGAGTTCGTCTCGCTCCTCGGTCCGTCCGGCTGCGGCAAGACGACCGCGCTCCGAGCACTCGCGGGCCTCGAGGCCATCGACGCGGGCTCCATCCGCATCGACGGCCAGGACGTCGCGGACACCCCGGTCAACAAGCGCGACATCGGCATGGTGTTCCAGCAGTACTCGCTGTTCCCGCACATGACGGTCCGGCAGAACGTCGCCTTCGGTCTCGAGATGCGCCGGGTCCCCGCCGCCGAGCGCAAGACCCGCGTCGTCGAGGCCCTCGACATGGTCCGCCTCGGCGAGTTCGCCGAGCGGTACCCGCACCAGCTCTCGGGTGGGCAGCAGCAGCGTGTCGCCCTGGCCCGAGCGCTCGTCACCCGGCCCCGTGTGCTCCTGCTCGACGAGCCGCTGTCGGCGCTCGACGCGAAGGTCCGGGTCTCACTGCGCGACGAGATCCGCCGCATCCAGAGCGACCTCGGCATCACCACCGTGTTCGTCACGCACGACCAAGAGGAAGCGCTCGCCGTCTCCGACCGGATCGCCGTGATGCAGGCGGGTGACATCGAGCAGATCGGCACGCCCGAGGAGCTCTACCGGACCCCGTCGTCGGCCTTCACCGCGGACTTCGTCGGGCAGTCGAACCGGCTGCAGGGCGACCTGCGCGGCGCGGACGTGTTCGTCTACGGGTTCCGCGTGCCGGCGCTCGACTCGTCGATCGCGGACGGACCGGTGCTCGCCTACGTCCGACCGGAGGACATCGCCTTCGCCGCCGAGGGCGTCACCGGCACCGTCGTCAGCTCGAGCTTCCTCGGGTCGATCCGCCGCACCACCGTCCGCCTGGACGACGACACCGTCGTGACCGTCCAGCACGAGGTCGGTGACCGCCGGGCCACCGGCGACCCCGTCGCCGTGCGCCTGCTCGGCGCACCCGTCGCCGTCGCGCCGCTCGCGTAGTCGCGAGGGCGACAGCTCCCGCAGGGCCTGCCAGGTCCCCTTTGCGGAAGCGACAGTTCGCTGCGGAACGTTCGCGGCACACTGTCGCTTCGGCGGGGTGGGCGCGACCGACGGGCGGACGGGAGGCCCGTGGCGGCCTGGCACCGCGCCTCCAGGCCGGTGAGGTCAGCGCTGGAAGCGCGCCTCGCGCTCGTCGGCAAGCCCGGCCTCGACGCGTGCGCGCATGTTCTCGGACATGTCGGGCAGTGCGTCGAGCCGGGCCCAGAACGCCTCGGTGTTCTCGCCGTCGGCGGGGTTCGGCGTGCCGGAGACGTACCGGCAGGCGAAGACCAGGTCGAGGTACTGCGAGCGGTCGCCGTTCGGGTAGGTCATCTCGGGCAGCACCTGGACCCACGCCAGGCGTTCGGCGACGGCGACGACGTCCGCTTCTTCCAGGACCTCGCGTTCGGCGGCGACGGCGGGCTCCTCGCCCGGGTCGACGATCCCGGTGACCGGGGTGTACGCACCGGTGTCGGCCCGCCGAACCACGAGCAGTTCGCGATCGGCGCCGGAGCCGCGGGTCACGATGGCGCTCACGCCCGACAGCCAGAGCGGCGCCGTGCCGATCTTCTCGCGCAGGGACAGGACGAAGTCGGGGGTCGGCATGCCTCCACGCTACCCACCCGACCCCTGTCGCAGACTGGTCATGACCAGTAGGCTGGTGGTGTGGAGATCATCATCCTGCCCACGCCGGACGAGGTCGGTCGCGTCGCCGCGGCCAAGATCGCGTCCGTCGTCGCCAAGAAGCCGTCCGCCGTCATCGGTCTCGCCACCGGATCCAGCCCGCAGGGCATCTACGCCGACCTGCGGCGCCGGGTGCAGGCTGGTGAGATCTCGTTCGCCGAGGCGCGTGGGTTCGCCCTCGACGAGTACGTCGGCATCCCGCTCGAGCACACCGAGTCCTACGCGGCCGTGATCGCCCGCGACGCCGTGGCCCCGCTCGGCTTCGACGCGTCGCGTGTGCGTGTGCCGGACGGCCGTGCCGCCGACCTGGAGTTCGCGGCCAAGGAGTACGACGCCGCGATCCGTGCCGCCGGTGGGATCGACGTGCAGATCCTCGGCATCGGAGCGAACGGCCACATCGGGTTCAACGAGCCGACGTCGTCGTTTGCCTCGCGCACCCGCATCAAGACCCTCGCGCCGTCGACCCGTGACGCCAACGCGCGCTTCTTCGACTCGCCCGAACAGGTCCCGACGCACTGCATGACGCAGGGGCTCGGCACCATCCTCGATGCCCGCGAGCTCGTCCTCGTCGCCCAGGGGCCGTCGAAGGCAGCGGCCGTCGCCGCCGCGGTCGAGGGGCCGCTCAGCTCCTTCGTGCCCGGTTCGGCCCTGCAGCTGCACGAGCACGCGACCGTCGTCGTCGACGAGGAAGCCGCCGCTGGGCTGCAGCTCGCCGACTACTACCGCTACACGTACGCGAACAAGCCGGCCTGGCAGCGGTTCGAGTAGGCGCTGCGCCCTTCGCTCCACTCACACGCCGGCGTCTTGCCCCGGCGCCGCCGAAGCGTCGAGACGCCGCCGAATCCCGCGGCGTCTCGACGATTGCAGGGCGTCGAACGCACACGCCGGCGTCTCGCGGCAGCCACACGCCGGCGTCTCGCGGCAGCCACACGCCGGTCGACGCAGCTCGGGTTCAGGCGCGGGCGGCTGCGGCCAGGCGGCTGAGTCCCTCGTCGAGGGTCTCCGCCGAGCAGCCGAAGTTCAGTCGCGCGAAGCCCCGGCCCTGCCGTCCGAACGCCGGGCCGGAGCCGAGCGCCACCTTCGCCCGGTCGACGAGCTCCGCTGCGGGATCGTCGCCCCACGGCAGCGCCCGCAGGTCGAGCCACGCCAGGTACGACGCCTGCGGCTGCCGGTACTCGGCGCCGGGCAGCACGTCGCCGATCCGCTCGGCCAGGGTGCGCCGGTTCGCCGCGAGCTCGGTGAGCAGTGACGCCAGCCACGGTCCGCCCTCGCTGAAGGCCGCGACGCTCGCCGTGTAGCCGAGGATGCCGGTGCGCTCGACGACCTCGGTCGGCAGGCCGTCGAACCACGCGCGGGCCCGCTCCGAGGCGCCGATCATCATCGCGCACTTCGTGCCGGCGAGGTTCCAGGCCTTGCTCGCGCTCGTCAGGGCGACGCCGAGCGACGCGGCCTCGGGGCAGGACTCCAGGAACGGCGTGAACACCGCGTCGGCGTGCACGAGCGGCGCGTGGATCTCGTCGGACACCACGACGGCGTCCCACTCGGCGGCCAGCTTCGCGAGTGCGACGAGCGACTCGCGGTCGTGCACCAGGCCGAGGGGGTTGTGCGGGTTGCAGAGCAGCACCGTGCGGGCTCCGTCGGCGAACGCCTGCGCGAGGCCGTCGAGGTCCATCCGCCAGCCGGCCGTGGTGTCGAAGGGGTCGGCCGGGCCCGCGGGGGCGAGCAGCGGGACCTCGGTGACGGTGCCGCCGGCCTCGGACACGTACTCCCAGAACGGCGGGTACACGGGCGGCATGATGACCACCTGGTCACCCGGCTCGATGACCCGGCGCAGCACCTCGACCGCAGCGACCGACACGTCCGTGGTGGTGCGGACCAGGTCGGGGTCGACCCGCCACGCCCACCGGCTCTCGGCGAAGTCGGCGAACGCCTCGGGCAGGGCCCGTCCGTGCCCGACGTACCCGGTGTCGCCGTTCGTCACCGCCGTGACCAGGGCGTCGCGGATCGGTTCGGCGAGCATGCTGTCCATCTCGGCGACGAACATGGGGAGCACGTCCGGCGGGTAGGCCGTGTACTTCTCGCTCGTGCGGGACCGGTACGCATCGAAGACGGACACCATGACGCTCATGCGCCCATCCTGACAGCGACCCCCGCGGGGCGCGAGGGTCGGGCGGCGCGCGGGGCCGCGTCCGACGCCGGACCCGACGTGAACAGCGGGAGAGCGATCGGTGACTCGGGCGGCGTCCCCCGTCCGAGGGGGCTAGCGTCACCGATGTGAACCGATCTCGCGTGCACCGTCGCCCGCTCGTCCGTCCGTTCCCGCTCGCCGCGGTGGCCGCGATCGCCGCCCTGGTGGGAACGGGGATCGTCGCCGCGCCCGCTGTGGGCTCGCCCTCGGCACAGGCCGGGCGGACCGTCAGCGATCCTGCGCGGTACGTCGACCCCTTCATCGGCACGAGCAACAACGGCAACACCTGGCCGGGTGCCACGGCGCCGTTCGGGATGATGCAGTGGAGTCCCACGGGCACCGCGGGTGACCAGACGTCGACCCCGGTCGCGAACGGGTACTCGTACGACGTGAACCGCTTGCGTGGCTTCAGTCTGACGCACCTGAACGGCGCCGGGTGCGCTCCGGGTGCAGCCGGCGACGTGCCGATCATGCCGGTCACCACCCCGGTCACGACCTCGCCGTCGGCAGACTCGAAGGACGCCGTCTACGCCGCCGGGTACTCGCACGACCAGGAGTCGGCGAGCCCCGGCCGCTACGGCGTGACGCTCGACAACGGCGTCCGCACCGACCTCGCCGTGACCACGCGTGCCGGCGTCGGTGCGTTCACGTTCCCGGCGGGCAAGGACGCGAACCTGCTGTTCCGCACCTCGAACTCGATCAACGGCAGCGAGGCCGCGGTCACCCGCGTCGACCCCCGCACCCGCACCGTCAGCGGCAGCGTCCTGACCGGCGGCTTCTGCAGCCGCCGCGCGAACGGCGGCGGCGCCACCAACCCGGACCGTCGCAGCTACTACCGCCTCTACTTCACCGCGACCTTCGACACGGCGTTCGCGAGCACCGGCACCTGGAAGGACGGCACGGTCCAGCCTGGAGGCACGTCCTCCTCCGGTGGGGAGGGCTACCTGACCGGCGCCGACCGCGCCGGACGCGGCTCCGGCGCGTGGGTCGGGTTCGATGCGCGTCGCGGAGCGACGGTGCAGGCGAAGATCGGTATCTCGTACGTGAGCGCGGCCGGGGCGGTCGCGAACCGTGACGGCGAGGTGACCGGGCGCTCGACCGTCGCCAGCGTCGCGGCCGGCACACGGGCCTCCTGGAACCGTGAACTGTCGCGCCTGCGCGTCGGTGGCGGCACGGCGGACCGCACCACCCAGCTCTACACGTCCGTCTACCACGCACTCATGCAGCCGAACACGCTGAACGACCGCGACGGGCGCTACCTCGGGCCGGACCTGCGGGTGCACCGGATGGACCGCGGACACCGGGCCGTCTACGGCACGTACTCCGGGTGGGACCAGTACCGGGCGCAGATCCAGCTGCTCGCCCTGCTGCGGCCGGACGTCGCCGGGGACATGGCGCAGTCGATGCTGCGCTTCGCCGAGCAGAACGGCGGGGTGTGGGACCGGTGGCTGCACCTCGGAGCGCCGACGCACGTGATGACCGGCGACCCCTCGGCCGCGACGCTCGCCACCTGGTACGCCATGGGCGTCCGGAACTTCGACGTCCGGGCCGCCTACGCCTCCCTCAAGCGCCAGGCGACGGTCGAGAACGCGGACGCCGAGAGCGACGTCGGGTGCCCCGGACAGTGCCTGTCGCAGCGGCCCGCGCTCGACGAGTACCTGGACCGGCAGTACGCCGCGAACGACGACTGCGCCTGCTGGGGTGGTGCGGCCGAGACCCTCGAGGACTCGATCTCCGACAGCGCGCTCGGGTACTGGGCAGGCGCACTCGGACTGCACTCCGATGCCCGGATGTTCGCCGCTCGTGGTGGGTACTGGAAGAACACCTTCAACGCGGCGGTCGGCCACCAAGCCGCTCGGCAGGCCGACGGATCGTGGACGCCGGGCTGGTCGCCCTCGACCGGCACCGGGTTCGCGCAGGGCACCAGTGCGCAGTACACCTGGCTCGTGCCGCAGGACGTGCGGGGGCTGTCGAGCGCGCTCGGTGGTGACGACGCCGCCGTCGCACGGCTCGACGACTTCTTCCACGACGCCTCGGGCAACTGGGCCGTCACGGGCGGGGACGCCACGAAGTTCGACCCGACGAACGAACCCGACATCCACACACCCTGGATGTACAACGCACTCGGCACGCCCTGGAAGACGCAGGAGACCGTGCGCCGGGTCGTGGACGACGCCTACTCGACCGGCCCCGGTGGGCTTCCGGGCAACGACGACCTCGGCACGATGAGCGCCTGGTACGTCTTCGCCTCGATCGGGCTGTTCCCGCAGACACCCGGGCGAGCGGAGATGCTCATCGGCAGCCCGACGTTCAACACGGTCGACATCCGACGCTCCAGCGGCGAGCGGCTCGTCATCCGGTCCTCGGGGACCGAGCCGTACGTGCAGGGGGCGCGGTTGAACGGGTGGACCCACGAGCGGTCGTGGGTGCCGGCGTCGTTCGTGACGCGTGGCGGCACCCTGTCGCTGCGGGTGGGCAACTCGGCGGACACGGGCTGGGCGAGCGGCGAGCGGGGGCGCCCGATCGACCACTGAACACCCCTTGACACACCGTACTTCAGCGGTGATATGTTGACCTCCTCGGGGAACACGAGGGGGCACCATGGGGGATCTGACGGTCGATCTGCCGACCATGCAAGCGGTCGCGCGAGCGGCGGGGCGAGCGGTCACTGACCTGCATCCCGAGCGACCGTTGTCCGGTTCGGACGGCGGTGCGTTCGGCTCAGGGGTGGTCGCATCCGCGTTCATCACATCGTCCTCGGCCCACGATGCGATGATCCGTTCGCTCGGCGACGACGCGGACACACTCCGTGCGTACGTGACCACCGCCGCCGAAGCAGTCCTGCGGGCGGACGCCGACCTCGCCCGGCGGGTCCGGTGAGCGCGGACCCCGTCGCGGGCGATCCGGACGGCATCCAGCGGATCGCCCGAAGGCACGAAGACCGCTCGGACGCGGTCCGTGACGGCGCCCGGCACGTGCTCGTCGCTGCCGAGCACGCCGCCTCGGGCTGGGCGGGGCGGGCACAACAACAGTTCCTCGTGGCGGCAGCGGCGATGCCGGCGAGTGCGCATCGCGTCGCGGCGAGGCTGGACGCGGCGTCGGCTGCACTCGCCACCTACGCGCGCCAGGTGCGGGAGATCCAGGACGACGCCGCGAGCCTGCAGACGACGCGGCGGAACACCGCGGACGACATCGCGGCCAACGACCGAGCGATCCGCGACGCGACCGCGGTGGCATCCGGACCGGACGCGGTCGAGTCGGATCGGGCACTCCTGCAACAGCTGCAGCACAGCGGCGAGTGGCTGGCCGGGCTGGACGCTCGGCTGTCGGCGCAGTGGGACGAGCTCGTCGCCCGCCGGGCCGCAGCTGACCGAGCGGCGGCCGCTGCGCTCGAGGACCGCTCGGTGCTCGGCAAGCTGGTCTCCGCCGCGGTCGTGTCCGCGATGAGCGACGGGCAGTTCCTCACGTGGCTCGCCACCCTCGATCCGGAGAGCATCGCTGCGCTCGGTGGCGACTGGCGGGTCGCGAAGCGGCTCGCCGGCATCGACGCGGCGCAGGTCGCCGGGTGGTGGCAGGCGATGTCGGGCGTCGACGGTGCGCCGTCCGCGGCCCAGCGGGCGTTCGTCGCGGCGATGCCGGCGGTCATCGGCAACCTGAACGGTGTCGCCTCCTGGGCGCGGGCACGGGCGAACACGACGGTCTTGGCCGACCGGTTCGCACACGCACGGCGGCAGGTGCGCCACTGGCGCGAGCTGCACGACGCCGCCCGGAACCCCGCCGACGCGGCCGCAGCGCGCGAGCAGCTGCTCGTCTGGGAACGGCAGCGTGACGCCTACCGGAACATCCAGGACACCCTCGCGACGACGCCGGTCTCACTGGTGGCACTCGTCGACGACCGTCCACCGCTCGCGCAGATCGTCGCGGGTGACCTCGACCGTGCCACGCACGTCAGCGTCATCGTGCCGGGCATGAACACCGCGACCTACCAGGACGGCACGGTGCAGGACTACAGCGCGATCGCCCGCGGGATGCGTCGTGAGGAGGCCCGTGTGGCTGGGATCCGCCGCAGTGACATCGCCGTCGTGTCCTGGATCGGCTACCATCCGCCGATGGCCGACGACCCGTCGTTCCGGACCGTCCTGGCGGACGACCGAGCGCGAGCGGGCGCCGAGCGACTCGTCGCCGACCTCGACGGGTTCCACGCGGCGCGAGCGGCTGCCGGGCGGGACGCCGACCTGACCGTCATGGGGCACTCCTACGGCACGACCGTGGCGACGATCGCCCTGACGAAGACGCACGCCGACCACGTGGTGCTGCTCGGCTCGGCCGGCGTGACGGACGCCGTACCGAACGCGTCCGCGCTGCACGTGCCCGAGGGGCAGGTCTTCGCCACCCAGGGCGCGAAGGACGGCTGGGCCGTCACCGGGCAGAACCTGTCCGGTCGCCGTGACCCGACCGAGTCCACGTGGGACGCGCACGAGTTCAGCTCCGAGACCGAGGGTCGTGGGTCGGACACCCGGCACGGCGTCACCCGCCACGGGCCGTACGACGGCGATGACGACGACGGCCGGTACTCGTACTTCGACGACGGGACCACCGCCCAGCACAACGCTGCACGAGCGGCGATGGGACACGGGGACGAGATCCCCGAGCGGGGCGGCCCCTTCGACCGGATGCGGCAGCAGACCAAGGACGACTGGCTCATGTACGGCTGGCAGACCGGGGGCACCGGTGACCCCACGCTCTGAACCGCGGGGCGCCGCACTCGCCGGAGCCCTGGTGGTCACCGCACTCCTGACCGGGTGCACCGGCCCCGCCCCGGACTCCCCGATCCAGAAGGACACGTCGATGAACGTCGAACAGTCGCACCAGGACGTCCTGGACATCTTCGCCGCCGTGCGCTCGGTCGTCGGGCAGGACGGTTGGGGTGACGAGGACCCCGGGTGGAACCTCTGCGGAAGTGATGGCGAGGACGCTGCGCAGTACACCTACGCGAGCACTCGGCGGCTCCCGCTTCCTGGTACAGCCGATCAGGTCGCCGAGCGGGTCACCCGGGCCCTCGCAGCGATCGGGTACGAAGGTGCGCGTGTTCAGCACGACACGGAACTCACGCCGGAGCGGACGGTCATCAGCTACCCGAAGGGGTACCTCGGCGGCACGGCAGGGGACGGTTTCGCCGTCCTGTTCCAGGCGTACGAGTCCCACGCGGACGTGACCATCTACGGGCACTGCGTCCCGGGCCGGGCCCCGAGGTTCGGTGAGCCCCTCAACCCCCGCCCGACCGACCTGCCGTGACGGGTTCGAGCGAGCCGTCTACGCCGTGTTCGCTTCAGCGCAGCTCGCGCCCGCCGCCCCAGACGCGCTCGACCTCGAGCGACGGCGACAGCGCCACCAGGTCCGCGGCGAACCCCGGCGCCAGCCGACCCAGGCGGTTGCCGAGCCCGAGCGCGCCGGCCGGCACGCTCGTCAGCGCCGCCACGGCCTCGGGCAGGGTCCGCCCGGCGAGCGAGACCGCGTTGCGGAGCGCCACGTCCTGCGTCAGTGTCGATCCCGCGATGGTCTCGGTCCCCGCGACGTGTGCGACGCCGTCGGTCACCGTGACGTCGAGCGACCCGAGTCGGTACGAGCCGTCCGCGGCGCCGGCAGCACCCATCGCATCGGTGATCAGTGCGACACGACCCGGCGTCGCCCGGAAGAGCGTGTCCGCCACGACCGGGTGCACGTGCACGCCGTCCAGGATGAGTTCGAGCGTCACGCGGTCGTCCGCCACGGCAGCGCCGATCGGTCCCGGCGCGCGGTGGTGCAGGCCGGGCATCGCGTTGCACGCGTGGGTCAGGATCGTCGCGCCGGCGTCGAAGGCGGCCCGGGCCTGGTCGTACGTGCCGACCGTGTGGCCGACGGCGACCGTGACACCGGCTTCGACGAACCGACGGACGGCGTCGAGCGCACCCGGCAGCTCGGGCGCGATGGTGACCTGGCGGATGACGCCCTCGCCCGCTTCGAGCAACGCGTCGACCGCAGCGGGCGTCGGGTCGATCAGGAACGACTCGTTGTGGGCGCCCTTGTTGTGCGGGGACAGGAACGGCCCCTCCAGGTGCACGCCGAGCACGAGTGGGTCGGTCGCCATGACGGCACGGACGTGGGTCAGCGACGCCACGAGCGCGGGGACCGGGTTCGCGACGAGCGACAGGACGGAACGGGTCGTGCCGTGCGCGCGGTGCATCGCGAGCGAGCCGTCGAACGAGTCGTCCTCGTACGCCTCGGTCGCCCCACCGTGCCCGTGCAGGTCCACGAACCCGGGCGTCAGGACCCGGTCGACCAGGTCGACGACCTGGTCGGCCGCGGGGGCCTCGGGGCCGGAGCCGGTCGCGTGGATCGTGTCACCGACGACCAGGACCCAGCCGTCGGCCGTGGTGCCGGCCGCGTCGACGACGCGGGCCGCGCGGACCAGCGTGCGCTGGGCCTCCCGGCCGGTCTGGAGGCCCGTGGCGGTCATGCGGTCTCCTTGCGGAACGCGATCACGCCGCTCAGGGCGGCGATCACGATGAAGACGATCCCGACGACCGGGTGGCCGATGGAGATCCAGGTCGCGCCTGCGGCGACGACCAGGGCGACCTCGACGATGGTCTTGCCGACGATGTCGGTCTCGATCGGGGAGCGCGGTGAGCGGAAGAAGTACCAGACGACCGTGGCGAACAGTGGGGCGCCGACCATGAACAGGTAGCCGGGGAGTGGGAGCTGCCACGACCAGTAGCCCCAGAAGGCCAGGGACAACAGCCCGAACACCATCACGGCGATGCGCAGGACCTTCCAGGCCTCGAACCGCGGTCGCGGCTGCCGGACGGCTGCCGGGTCGGGGACCGATTCCCAGTCGACGGGGGACTGCGGGGCGTTGGTCATGGTGCTGCCTACTTGAAGATGATGGTGCGGGCGCCGTCGAGCAGGACGCGGTCCTCGGCGATCCAGCGCACCGCCTGGGTGAGCGTGCGGGACTCCTCGTCCTGCCCGATGGACACCAGCTCGGCCGGTTCCTTGGTGTGGTCGACGCGGACGACGTTCTGCTCGATGATCGGGCCCTCGTCGAGGTCGCTCGTGACGAAGTGCGCGGTCGCGCCGATGAGCTTCACCCCGCGGGCGTGCGCCTGCCGGTACGGGTTCGCGCCCTTGAAGCCGGGCAGGAACGAGTGGTGGATGTTCACGGCACGGCCCTCGAGCGCGGCGCAGAGTCCGGGCGACAGGATCTGCATGTAGCGGGCGAGGACGACGAGCTCGATGTCGTGCTCCTCCACCGCCTGCAGCACGCGCCGCTCCATCTGCTCCTTCGACTCGGCGTCGGTGACCGGACGGTGCTCGAACGGCACGGAGTAGAACGCGGCGAGCTCGGACAGGTCCGCGTGGTTCGACAGCACGAGGGGCACCTCGATCGGCAGCTGTCCGCCGCGCTGCCGGTAGAGCAGGTCGTTGAGGCAGTGACCGGCCTTCGACACGAGCACGAGGGTGCGCAGCGGACGACCGACGACGTCGAGCTGGACGCGGGCGTCGTAGCGGGTGGCGACGGGCGCGAGTGCTGCCTCGAAGGCGGCGCGGTCGACCGGCGCCATCACCTGCAGGCGCATGAAGAACGTGTTGGTGTCGGCGCTGGAGAACTGCTGCGACTCGGTGATGTTGCCCTGGGCGGCGACGATCGCTCCGGAGACGGCGTGCACGATCCCGGGCTGGTCGTCGCAGACGAGCGTCAGGGTCCAGTGCGTGGGGGTCGGGTCGGTCACCGGATCAGGGTACCGGCCGCGGGGGAGGTGCTTCGTGAGCACGAATGGTCGAGTGCGCCGCGGCGACTCGACCATTCGTGCTCACGAAGCGTCAGCGCCGGTGCGCGAGCAGGCGGCGGACGAAGGAGACCTCCAAGCACAGGGCCAGGACCGTCGCGGCGATGCCGATGCCGACGGACGCGGAACCCCGGTCGGCGTTGACGATCGCCGCGATCGGGATGCCGATGCAGAGGATGCCGCAGATCACCACGTTCCAGATCGCGCCTGCCGTGGTGTCACTGCTGAACCCGCCGCTGAGCAGAAGACGTCGGGTGCGGGGGTGCGAGCCGTCGTCTTCTGCTCACTCGGCGTCGGGCGAGGCTTCCGATGTCGGTCAGGGAACGGCGGACCCGTCGTCGCCCGCGTCCGGCTCGAGCAGCGGGAGCAGGGTCGCCGAGATCAGTTCCGCACCGTCGCCGAACCACGCGTTGCTCGCCCGGACGATCGGGTGGGCGCGTGCCAGCAGCGCCTCGCCCTGGTCGGTCAGTCGCATCCGGGAGGCCCGTCCCCGGCCCGGTGCGGCGCCCCGCTCCACGAGTCCCCGCGTCGAGAGCCCCCCGACGAGCGTCGTCATGCTCTGCGGTCGGACGCCGACCGCGCGCGCCAGGTCGGCCTGGCTGAGCTCGCCGGCCGCTGCGAGCTGGATGAGCGCGCCGAACTCGACGGGCGTCAACCCGAGCGGCGCCAGCTCGGCCGCGAGTCGGCGGGAGAGCGTCCGTGCGGCCCGGATGACCGTCCACGCCACGATGCCGTCGACGTCGTCGCGCGGGGCTGGGAGTTCCTGGGGCACGGGGCGATCGTACCGGCGTACGTTCTGGTATCAGGAAACTGATACCAGAACGGGTCAGTGGGACGAGGAGCAGACATGGGCGAGATCGTGGCGGTCACCGGCGTGACCGGGGACGTCGGCGGCAAGACCGCGGAGCTGCTGCGGGCGGCAGGGGTGACGGTCCGCGCAGTGGTCCGACGCCCCGAGCAGGTCGACGCGCTCCGGGCACGCGGCATCGACGGTCGCCTGGCCGACCTGGACGACGAGGACGCGCTCACCGCGGCGCTCGACGGGGCCGACCGCTTCTTCCTCGTGACGCCTGTCAGCCAGCGGCAGCGGGAGCAGGGCGCCAGCGGGGTCCGAGCGGCACAGCGGTCCGGGGTCGGACGGATCGTGCAGCTGTCGGGCGGAGACGCCGCCGAGCACTCCCCGATGTCGTGGGCGAGCGCCGCCTGGCACACCGACCGGCTGGTGCGCGAGAGCGGGCTGGCGTGGACGATCCTGCACCCCTCGTCGTTCATGACGAACGTGCAGCCCTCGGCACCGGCGATCCGACGGGGGTGGTTCCCGCACACCACGGGCCGCGGGGTGATCGGCTGGATCGACACCGAGGACATCGCCCGGACGGCGGCGCTGGTGCTGACCGAGGACAGCCACGACGGCACCGAACCGGTGCTCACCGGCCCGGACCTGCTCGATGCGCGGGGTGTCGCCGCCGCGCTCGCCGAAGGGCTCGGCCGACCCGTGCGCCCCCTGCACCTGCCGAGCCGGGTCTACGCCGCTGTGCTGCGCCTGAGCGGGGTGCCCGCCTGGCAGGCCGAGGGGCTCCGGCAGCAGTTCGGCCGGGTCGTCCGCCGCGGCCTCGACGGCGTCGACGTGATGAGCGCCGACGTCCTGCGCATCACCGGCACCGCACCGCGGAGCCTGGCCGACTGGGCGCGAGCCCACCGCGACGACCTGCTGGGGTGACCCGTCGCGCCGGAGGTGATCCGGGCCTCCAGGCCGTGGGCCGTCAGCGCGACGTGAGCGTGACGACCAGGTGTTCCTGTACGAAGCCGAGCCAGTCGTAGACGTCGCGCAGGCCGACGCCCGCGTCGGCCTCGACCGAGCGCTCCTCGTCGTCGGCGTCCTCGATGCCCAGCCGGTCGGCGATCGTCAGCCGCAGGTCGGTGAGGGTGCGGAGCCACGCCTGCTCGTCCTCGGCGTCGAGCGAACCGTCGCGGGTGCCCGTCAGCCACTCGTGCACGATCGAGGCGTTCGTCGTCTTCTGCGTGAGCAGGTCGGACTGCGTGTACTTCCGGAACTCTGCGCTCGCCTCGTCGTCACCGGGGTAGGCGTCCGGGAACATCCGCTCGCTGATCGGGTCGGCGGACAGGTCGCCGCCGAGCACCTGCCGCAGCTGCTCGGTGAGCGAGGCGAGCAGGTCGCGCTCGCCGGAGGACAGGCCGAGGTGGACGCCGTCGGCGCGGCGGACGAACGGGATCACGCTTCGGGGGCCTTGTCGACGGTCGCCTGCAGGCCGTAGCCGTGCATCGACTGGACGTGGGCCTCCATCGACTCGCGCGGGCCCGTTGCCACGATCGCGCGGCCGTCGTCGTTCACCTGGTGCATGAGCCGCTCGGCCTGCGCGCGCGAGAACCCGAAGTGCTGCTGGAAGACGTAGGTGACGTAGGACATCAGGTTGACCGGGTCGTCCCAGACCACGGTGACCCACGGGGTGTCCGCCCGTGCACCGGTCCGTTCGTCCGTGGTGGTCCGTTCGTCCACGTCGGGCGAGAGCAGCGTCATGCATCCAGGGTGACACAGGGCGGGGTCGCTCGGTACGATCGTCACGTCGCGACTGGCGTTGGATGGGTCACCATCAGGGAGCGACAAAGACACGGTGCGCGGCCGTACGCCTGGGCTGCACCGACCGACCGTCCGAGTGCGACCA
Source organism: Curtobacterium flaccumfaciens UCD-AKU (assembly GCF_000349565.1). Lineage (GTDB taxonomy): Bacteria > Actinomycetota > Actinomycetes > Actinomycetales > Microbacteriaceae > Curtobacterium > Curtobacterium poinsettiae. The sequence goes on along the minus strand of NZ_KB714629.1, from coordinate 155,691 downwards.
GCTGGTCGTCCGCACACCGTAGGAGTCCCGTGTCCATTGCCGATCTGCCCCCGTTCGTCTCCGACTCTGCCGAGGTGGCCGAGCAGGCCGCCGCCCGCGCCGCGTTCAACGCCCCGCTCACCGAGGTCGACCCCGAGATCGCCGCCGTCCTGCAGCAGGAGCTCGGCCGCCAGCGCGACACCCTCGAGATGATCGCGTCCGAGAACTTCGTGCCGCGTGCCGTGCTCGAGTCGCAGGGCTCAGTGCTCACCAACAAGTACGCCGAGGGCTACCCGGGCAAGCGCTACTACGGCGGCTGCGAGTACGTCGACGTCGCCGAGCAGCTCGCCATCGACCGTGCCAAGGCGCTGTTCGGTGCCGAGTACGCCAACGTCCAGCCGCACTCCGGGGCCACGGCCAACGCCGCTGTCCTGCACGCCATCGCCTCGGCCGGCGACACCATCCTCGGCCTCGAGCTCGCGCACGGCGGTCACCTGACCCACGGCATGAAGCTCAACTTCTCCGGCCGCATCTACAACGCCGTGGCGTACGGCGTCGACCCCGAGACGTTCGAGGTCGACTACGACGACATCCGCGCCAAGGCCATCGAGCACCAGCCGAAGGTCCTGATCGCCGGTTGGTCCGCCTACCCGCGCCAGCTCGACTTCGCGAAGTTCCGCGAGATCGCGGACGAGGTCGGCGCGAAGCTCTGGGTCGACATGGCGCACTTCGCCGGTCTCGTCGCCGCCGGGCTGCACCCGTCCCCGGTCCCGCACGCCCACGTCGTCTCGTCGACGGTCCACAAGACCCTCGGCGGCCCCCGCTCGGGCATCATCCTGTCGAACGACGAGACCCTGTTCAAGAAGCTGAACTCCGCGGTCTTCCCGGGCCAGCAGGGCGGCCCGCTCATGCACGTGATCGCCGCCAAGGCCACCGCGTTCCTGCTCGCCGGCACCCCCGAGTTCAAGGACCGTCAGGAGCGCACGATCCGCGGCGCCCAGGCCCTCGCCGCCCGCCTGACCGCGGACGACGCCAAGGCCGCGGGCATCGACGTGCTCACCGGTGGCACCGACGTGCACCTGGTGCTCGTCGACCTGCGCGCGTCCGAGGTCGACGGCAAGCAGGCCGAAGACCTGCTGCACGAGGTCGGCATCACCGTGAACCGCAACTCCGTGCCGTTCGACCCGCGCCCGCCGATGGTCACCTCGGGTGTCCGCATCGGCACCTCGGCGCTGGCGACCCGCGGCTTCGGCGACGCCGAGTTCACCGAGGTGGCCGACATCATCGCGCTGACCCTCATGCCGAACCCGGACGTCGCAGCGCTCTCGGCCCGCGTGAAGGTCCTGACCGACGCGTTCCCGCTGTACGCGTGAGCGGCACGATCCCTCGGACGCTCTGGGCCGGAGAGGGCAGCGCCGTCCGCATCGACGGCACGGCCCTCGCCGCCCGGACGCTCGACGAACTGCGGGGCCGGATCGACCGCCTGCACGAGCACGGCATCCGTCCGGGCCTCGGCACGATCATGGTCGGCGCGAACCCCGGCTCGATGTCCTACGTCGCGGGCAAGCACCGCGACTCGGCGTCGATCGGCCTCGACTCGCACCGCATCGACCTGCCGTCGTCCGCGAGCGCCGCGGACATCCGGGCCGCGATCCTGCAGATGAACGACGACCCCCGCGTCACCGCCTTCATCGTGCAGCTCCCGCTGCCGCAGGGCATCGACCCGACGCCGATGCTCGAGCTGATGGACCCGGCGAAGGACGCCGACGGCCTGCACCCGACGAACCTCGGCGAGCTGGTGCTCGCCGTGCCGGGTGGTGCCGGCACGATCGACGCACCGCTGCCGTGCACCCCGCGGGGCATCGTCGCGATGCTCGACGCGTACGAGATCCCGATCCGTGGTGCGCACGTGACGATCATCGGCCAGGGGCTGACCGTCGGACGGCCGCTCGGCCTGCTGCTCACGCGACTCGAGGCCACCGCGACCCTGACGCACTCGCTGACCGCCGACGTCGCCGCGGAGTGCCGTCGCGCCGACATCATCGTCGCCGCTGCCGGGGTCGCCGGGCTCGTCAAGCCGGACTGGGTGCAGCCCGGTGCCGCCGTGATCGACGTGGGCATCACCCGCGTGGTCAACGAGGAGACCGGCAAGGCGAAGCTGCACGGCGACGTCGACCCCGCGGTCGCATCGGTCGCGGGCTTCCTGTCGCCGACTCCCGGCGGCGTCGGGCCGATGACCCGCGCGATGCTGATGAAGAACGTGGTCGAGGCCGCCGAGCGCCAGTTGTCGTAGCGCGCGGTCGCGGTCGCGCGCGGCGGTCGCGCGAGGCTCGGCGCGCTCACGAAGTGCACCCCGCCGGTGCTACGGTCGCCGCATGGGGGACGAACGACTGCAGACGGCGCCGGTGATGCGACCCCGGCCCGAGCCGTCGCAACTGACCAAGGACGCCCGGTGGCTGATCGTCATCGTGGCGATCTGCGTGCTGTTCCAGGCTCCGGGGTCGACCTGGGCGACGACCTTCGTGCACGCCGGCCAGGAGTACACGTTCACGTCGGGTCCCTGGTTCGGGTGGACGCTCGCGACGGTGGGGTTCGCAGTCGTCGGGTTCGTCGTCGCGATCGCCCGCCGTGGGGCAGCCCGGTTCGACGAGCACACCGTGATGGGCCTGACCCTGGCCGCCGTGCTCGGGACCACCGCGCTGGTGTGGCTGCTCATGCCGGCGCAGTCCACGTGGGTGGAGTGGGCCGTGGTGCACGGTCGGGCGCACCCGTTCGTGCTCGGGAACGTCGTGGAGCACGTCCGGTACGCGGACTACCTCGGCTGAGTCGGCCGAGCCGTCGAGCGCGCGGCGGGCACGGCTCGTCCGGCCTCGCCGTGCTTTCGCGCTGAACGACAGCTCACGGGCTGATCGCCGCGTGACCTGTCGCTGAGCGCGAAACGTCGAGCGCCGAGCGGCCGAACGCCGAGCGGCCGAGCGCGCCCGCCGCAGCCGCAGCCGCAGCCGTCAGTCGCGCCGAGCGCCCTGCGCGGCGCGCACCGTGAACACGTTCGGCTCGCGGTACCCGGCGTCGGCGAACGCGGCGGTGACCGCTGCGGCGATCGCGTCACGCGACGCCTGGTCGACGAGCGCGATCGCCGCACCGCCGAACCCGCCACCGGTCATGCGGGCCCCGACGGCACCGTGCTCGACCGCCGTCGCGACGGCCAGGTCGAGCTCCGGAACGGAGATCTCGAAGTCGTCGCGCATCGACTCGTGCGACGCGACCAGCAGCGGACCGATCGCCCGGGGGCCCTGTTCGCGCAGGGTGCGGACGGTGTCCAGGACACGCTGGTCCTCGGTCACGATGTGCCGCACACGACGGAAGGTCTCGTCGTCCAGGAGCTCCTGCGCACGGGGCAGGTCCTCGATGCTGACGTCACGCAGTGCCTCGACGCCGAGCACCTCGGCGCCCTTCTCGCACGAGGCCCGACGAGCGGCGTAGCCACCGGTCGCGTGGGCGTGCTCGACACGGGTGTCGATCACCAGGACCTCGAGCCCGTTCGCTTCGAGCGCCAGGTCGACGACGGCGGTGTCGAGCGTGCGGCAGTCGAGGAACACGACGGCGTCCTGCTCGCCGAGCAGCGAGGCCGACTGGTCCATGATCCCCGTGGGGGCGCCCACAGCGTGGTTCTCCGAGTACTGCCCGACGCGCGCCAGGGACTTCCGGTCGAGGCCGAGTGCCCACAGGTCGTTGAACGCCAGCGCGACACCGCACTCGATCGCGGCACTGGACGACAGGCCGGCGCCGACCGGGACCTCGGACTCGATGAAGACGTCGAACCCGGTCTTGTCGCTCAGATCGGCACCCGCCTGCTCGCGCAGGGCCCAGGCGATCCCGAAGACGTAGGCCGACCAGCCGTCCATGGCCCCGGGCGACAGGTCGTCGAGGGACAGCGCGACAGGCTCGCTCGCGGCGTCGAAGGCCGATGCGACGCGGATCATCCGGTCGTCGCGCTGGGCGATGGACGCGGTGGTGCGACGGTCGATCGCGAAGGGCAACACGTAGCCGTCGTTGTAGTCGGTGTGCTCACCGATCAGGTTGACGCGACCCGGTGCGGAGTACCGCACCGTCGGCTCGTACCCGTAGACCTGCTGGAACGTCATGCGCGCTCGACTCCTTGTCGGATGAACTCGGCCGCCTTCTCGGGCACGAGGTCCCCGATCCAGGCGCCCATGGCGGCTTCGCTGCCGGCCAGGAACTTCAACTTGTCCGCCGCGCGTCGCGGCGAGGTGATCTGCAGCATCAGCCGCACGGTGTCGCGGGCGGTGTGCACCGGCGCCTGGTGCCACGCGGCGATGTACGGCGTCGGGTCGCCGTAGAGCGCGTCGAGCCCACGGGTGAGCCGGAGGTGCATGTGCGCCAGCTCGTCCTTCTCGGCGTCGGTCAGGCCGGCGAAGTCGGGCACGTGGCGGTGCGGCAGCATGTGGATCTCGATGGGCCAGCGCGCGGCGAACGGGACGAAGGCGGTGAAGTGCTCGCCGGCGAGGACGACCCGCTCGGAACCCCGCTCGTTCGCGAGGTGCTGCTCGAACAGGTCCGGCCCGAACCGCTCGATGCTCGCGAGCAGGCGCTGGGTGCGCGGCGTGATGTACGGGTACGAGTAGATCTGCCCGTGCGGGTGGTGCAGCGTGACGCCGATCGCCTCGCCCCGGTTCTCGAAGGGGAACACCTGCTGGATGCCCGGCATCGCGGAGAGCGCGGCGGTGCGGTCGGCCCAGGCTTCGACGACGGTGCGGGCACGCGACTCGGAGATGGAGGCGAAGGAACCCGAGGTCTCGGGGGAGAAGCACACGACCTCGCACCGGCCGATCGAGCGGAGCTGGCGGTTCAGGCCGACGTCGCTCAGGGACTCGAGCGACTCGGGGGCGTCGTCGGCTTCGAGCAGCGGGCCGAACGACGGCGAGCGGTTCTCGAACACCGCGACGTCGTAGCGGCTCGGGATCTCGGACGGGTTGGCCGGGCTCTGGGGCGCGAGCGGGTCCTGGTCGGCCGGTGGCAGGAACACACGGTTCTGCCGGGACGCAGCGATCGACACCCACTCACCCGTCAGGACGTCCTGCCGCATCCGCGCCGTCTCGGGCCGCGGGTCGAGCACGCGGTCGTCGATGCTGCGTTCCGCGGGCAGCGTCGAGTCGGCGTCGTCGAAGTAGAAGAGGTCGCGGCCGTCCGCGAGCTTCGTCACGCGCTTGGTGATCACCGGAACAGCCTAGCGCCCATCCGAAGCGTTGCGAAGGACATCGGAAGCAAGCGAAACTGTCCACATGACGGACGCCGACCTCTCCTTCCTCGCCGGCGCGCTGCCCGCGCCCCTGCGGCAGGACCGCATCGTCGCGATCGTCGACGGTGCCCCGGGCATGGTCCGGACGGCCGCGTTGGCCGCGTCCCTCGGCACCAGCGAGGTGACCGTCCGCCAGGACCTCGCCGTCCTCGACCAGGAGGCCCGGATCCGCCGGGTGCACGGGGGCGCGGTCCGCCTCGGGGCCGGCTCCACCGAGCGCCCCTTCGAGGAGACCGCCGTCGAGCACCAGGTGGCCAAGGCGGCCATCGGCCGTGCGGCCGCGGCGCTGGTGCGTCCGGGGGAGTGCGTCGTCCTCGACGTCGGCACCACGCCGGCCGCCGTCGCCGAGGCGCTCGTGGCCCGGACCGAGCTCACGGGCGTCACCGTCGTGACGAACTCCCTCACCACCGCGCTCGCGCTCGAGCGAGCGGTCCCGCGCTTCACCGTGATCGTCACCGGCGGCACCCTCCGGCCCCTGCAGCACTCGCTCGTCGCACCCTTCAACGGCGCCGTCCTGCCGATGATCGCGGCCGACCTCGTGTTCCTCGGCGGCACCGGCCTCGACGTCGACCACGGCCTGACGAACGTGAACCTGCCCGAGACCGAGGCCAAGCGGATGCTCGCCACGACGGCCCGGCGTACCGTCGTGGTCGCGGACGGGTCGAAGTTCGGCCGGGCCCACATCGGGGTCGTCCGCGCGCTCGAGGACATCGACGTCGTCGTCACCGCCGAGGCCGACGCCGACGCGGTCGCCACGATCCGGGCGGCCGGGGCCCAGGTGATCGTCGCCGACGGCGAGCAGCGCACCGAACCAGCCGGAAGGAAGAACACCCCATGACCGCAGCACCCACTGGTGGCCAGTACCGCCTCCACCACGCCGGACCCGACGGGGTCGTCGAAGCCGTGGTCACCGAGGTCGCCGCGGGCATCCGCGAACTCCGTGTCGCCGGCTTCGACATCACCGAGCCGTTCCCCGTCACCGAGCAGCCGCCGGGCGCGAACGGCATCGTCCTGGCGCCCTGGCCGAACCGCGTCGCCGGTGGTGTGTGGGAGCTCGAGGGCAAGCGGCAGCAGCTCGACATCTCGGAGCCGAAGTACGGCAACGCCTCGCACGGGCTGCTCCGCTTCGCCCCGTACCGGGTGGTGTCGCAGACCGAGACCTCGATCCAGCAAGAAGCGACGATCCACCCGCAGCACGGGTGGCCCTTCACCCTCGAGACGCGCGTGCTGCACGAGCTCGTCGACGACGGCATCCGTGTCACGCACGAGGTCACGAACCGCTCGGGCGTCCGCGCACCCTTCGCCGTCGGCGCGCACCCGTACCTGCGTGCCGGTGACACCCCCGCCGACGACCTGGTCGTCACGCTCGACGCCGCGACCGCGTTCACCGTCGACGAGCAGAAGGTGCCGAACGGGTCGGTGCCGGTCGAGGGCACGCCGTACGACCTCCGTCAGGGCCGGCGGGCCGGGGACTCGGACCTCGACACCGCGTACACGGACGTCACCCCCGACGCCGAGGGGATCCGCCGCACGACGATGCACGGGCCCGAGGGCGACGGGGTGGAGCTCTGGCAGGACGCCTCGTTCCCGTACGTGCAGGTCTTCACGTCGCGCGAGTACCCGCGCGGCGACGGGAAGGGCCTGGCCGTCGCGGTCGAACCGATGACGGCACCCGCGAACGCCCTGAACTCCGGCGAAGGTCTGCGCTGGCTCGAGCCGGACGAGACCTGGACCGGTTCGTGGGGGATCCGCCGCGTCTGGTCCTGAGGACTCCGGTCGGCTCGCACCGCTGACACGACGAAGGCCCCGCCGGGTGTCCGGCGGGGCCTTGTGCGTTCGTGTCGGAAGCCGGGCGTCAGCCGCGGCGCATCCGGAGTGCCTCGACCGCGAGGGACTCGGTCGGGTACCGGCCGACCTCGTGTGCCCAGGCCGGGTCGTCGCCGCGGAGCGCGATGAAGTCCTTGCGCTGGCGGCAGACGTAGCCGAGCACGGCGGTGGCGGTCGCGACCTCGATGAAGTCCTTGCGGATGTGGCGGGTCGTGACCTGGGCGTTGCGGCGGAGCGTGTCGAGCAGGAGCTCGTTGCTCATCGTCGTGTTGGTCGCTGCTGCGAGCTCGACGATGCGGCGCGCGTCACCTGTGGTGCTGGTCTGCGTGGCTTCGATGGGCTCGATCACGGTGTACCCCGTTCGTTCGTGGTGGTGCGGTGCTGCAGGATCCGGTGATCGGATCCGGGAACGACACTATCGGCGGGAGCCCAACAGTCCGCTGGGGACCGACTGTGCTGTGCAGGGGATCTCCCATGAGCTCGCTGGGGACGGGTTGTACCCCGTTCAGGAGCGGACGGCACCCGTCAGGCGCACCGGGCACTGTCGGCGGGGGTGGCGAGGGCGTCCAGCGCCTCGCTGACGCGGTCAGCCAGGTACTGGTGGCCGGCGTCGTTCGGGTGCCCGCCGTCGGGCGCCGAGTACCCGGGACTGTTCGTGGTCGTGAACCACCGGCCGGCGAGGGCATCGATGTAGGGGACCCCGACTGTGGCTGCAGCCGACGAGACCGAGGCGGCGACACCGACCGTGGTCTTCGCGTGCGGCAGGGGTGCCGACGGACCGAACGCGACGACGACCGCGTCCGGCCAGGTCTGCTGCGCCGTGCGGAGCGTGCGCTCGACGGCGGCGCGCAGGGTGTCGGCGTCGACGAGCCAGTCGTTCTGGCTGCCCTGCACGATCACCAGTTCCGGGTCGAAGGAGGCGTCTCGTTCGATCCGGGGACCGAACGTGAAGTGCGACGAACCGGAGGCGCCGACGTCGACGTAGCCGGTGCCCGGGTAGTCGTCGATCTTTGCCTTCCACCCGCGGTCCTCGCTGATGTCCTGGGCCCAGCCGTGGATCCCGCTGGTCGACCCACGACCGGACGTGTACGAGTCGCCGACGATCAGGACACGCGATCCGGGCTCGATCGCCGCCGCGATCCGCTCGGCCGAGACCCCGGGGGCCGCGACGGCCGAGGCCGAGGTCGACGAGGAGACGGGCTGGCAGGCGCTCGACACGCTCGGCAGGATCAGCAGGAGTCCGGAGACCCCGAGTGCCATGGCGCCGAGGGCGAGTGCGGGGACGAGTCTGCGGCGGCGTCGCGGCATCGTCGCCGGGTCGTTGGGGGTGCCCGGCCGTTCGCGCTGCGATCCTCGGCCCATCGGACCGATTGTAGACAAGAGCAACAGGGAAGACTGGTGGTGGGCCCCGTGGGGCTCGAACCCACGACCCTCGGATGAAAAGCCGGCGTTCAGGAAGGTGGTGGGCCCCGTGGGGCTCGAACCCACGACCCTCGGATTAAAAGTCCGGTGCTCTACCAACTGAGCTAGAGGCCCTCACCCGCAAGGCTAGCGGGTGAGGGCCTCTGGGACAGAACCGTGCGAGCGGGTCAGCCCCGGCGTCCGGTGAGCGTTCGCAGCAGCCACGCGATGACCGCGATGATCAGCAGCACGATGCCGACGTAGAGCAGGAACTTCAGGCTCGCGGCGAACCCGCCGACGAACAGCAGGATGACTGCGATCACAGCCAGGATGATGAGCAGGGCGTTCATGGAAGATCCTCTCCTTCACGTGCAGGGAGGAGCGCCTCCCTGCCGCAACACGGTACGCGCGGCGCAGTCGTTGCGTTCTCGGCGAACGGGCCGCGGGCGTGTCACCGGCCGCGCCTAAACTGCTGCGGTGCCTCGCGATCACCACCGTCCTGTCCACTTCACCGACGCCGAGTTCGCCGCCATCCAGGGCGGTGAGGACCCGGCGCTGGTGAACCGTGTCGCGCACGAGACCGCGAACGCCCTGCTGCACCGTGTGCGTGAGGACCCGGACCCCGCCGTGGTCGAGCGGCTCGTCACCTACACCGACGTGCACGGCATCGACGCCATCGCGGAGCTGTGGGCGCGGGTGGGGGCGCACACCCTGCCGGGGGCGCTCTGGCGGGTCTACCTGGTGCGCATCGTCATCCGGCAGAACCCGGAGGAGATCGCGTACCTGTTCGAACGGGGCACGGCGCAGATCGGCACGATCGACCAGGCGGTCGCGGGTGCTGAGGAACCGACCGGCCCGGCCGAGATCCTGACGCTCGCCGACCGCATCCTGCACGGCCTGTACACGGGCGACCTCGCGGTGGCGCTGGACCGCGGGGCATCGTTCTGCCGCCTGACCGCCGCCGGTGCGACCGCCGTGGCGGACGAGTCCGACCTGGTCGCGTCCGAGCGGGCGGGCGAGCTGACGACGCGGGCGCTCCGCCTGACGGAGCTGGCGGCCGACCTGACCGAGGCGGCGGCGCTCTGGCGTCGCGACAGCCTGGACTGAGCGGGCGGAGGGGCGGACCCGCACCCAGCCTCCAGGCCAGGGGCGCGGAGTTTCGCGACGACGCGCACGGCCGCGCGAGCGCGCGACGCATCCGGGCATGGAGAAGCCGAGCCGCAGAAAGCGCCTCTCGGCGCGAGGCCGCTCGAAGCGGCGAATTTTGGAGCCCGGGGCTTGCTGCGGCCCGGCGATCACCAGTCTACGAGACGTCGGCTGATCACTCGACCCTGTTCACTCATGGTGGACAGAACCGGCCCCGGGCGTGCCAGCGCACCGCCCGCGGGGAGCCCGCCGCGCCCGCGCCGCCGAGAAATCCCGATCCCCGCCCAATCCACAGCGGGGACCGCGCCGAATCATCATCGTGGCGGACGGAATGCCCGTCACGAAGCGAGAGGCCCGGTGTGACCCGGACCGGCACCGCCGGTCAATTCCCTGTGGGTCACGCCGGCCCCTCGTCTCGACCGCCCATGCGGGGGCTTCGTGCTACCCGCCTGGTCAACGAAAGCAACCGAGAGGAGGGAAACCTGCAATGCTTGCCCTCGTGGATAGCGACACCGAACGCTGGAGCTCGTCAGAGCCAGCTCAGGCATCGCCGGACGACCTCCTCGCCCGGGTCGCCTCCGGTGACCAAGCCGCCTTCGCGGACCTCTACGACGCACTGTCCGGCCGGGTCCTCGGTCTGATCACGCGGCTCCTCCGGGACCGCGCGCAGTCGGAAGAGGTCACGCAGGAGGTCTTCCTGGAAGTCTGGCAGCAGGCCACCCGCTTCGACCGGACGCGCGGAACGGCCGCCAGCTGGGTCCTCACCATGGCCCACCGCCGCGCGGTCGACCGGGTCCGCGCCTCGCAGTCCTCGCACGACCGCGACACCAAGATCGGCATCCGCGACCTCGAGGCCGGTTTCGACCAGGTCTCCGAGTCCGTCGAGATCCGCATCGAGCACGAGCGCGTCGGCCGAGCGCTGGCGAAGCTCACGGAGTTCCAGCGGCAGGCTGTGCAACTCGCGTACTACGGCGGCTACTCGCACAGCGAGATGGCCGAACACCTCGGTGTCCCCATCGGCACCGTCAAGACCCGTCTCCGTGACGGGATGATCCGACTCCGAGACGAGATGGGGGTGACCTCATGACCGAACGCCACGACGACCCCGCACTGATGACGGGGTCCCACGCACTCGACGCGCTGTCCGATGACGAGCGCGCGCTCCTCGAGGACGCCCTCCGGACGTCCCCCGAGCTGCAGGCCGAGAACGACTCGCTGCGCGAGACCGCGCTGCAGCTCGCCTACGCCGTCGCACCGATCGAGCCCCCCGCGTCGCTGAAGGCGTCGCTGCTGGCCCGGATCGCCACGACCCCGCAGGCCGCACCCCTCGCCGACACGACGGTCGACCAGACCCCGGTCGCCGAGACCACCCCCGCCCAGGAGGCCCGCCCTGCGCCCGCCGTGCCCGTCACCTCGATCGCCGACGGCCCCACCGCCGGTGGCCGGGCGTCGTCCGAGGCTCGCCGCCGCTGGTTCCAGCGTCCGGCGGTGATGCTGACGGCCGCTGCTGCCGTCGCCGCGGTCTTCTTCGGGGGACTCGGCGTCGGATCGGTCTTCGACCCGAACGGCTCCGGACCGGGCACCACGCAGGCCTCGAGCGGCCTTGACCGCATCTACGCCGCGTCGGACTTCCAGCGCACCACGACCAAGGTCGCGGGCGGCGGTTCGGCGACGGTCGTGTGGTCGAACGACCTCGGCAAGTCCGCGGTGATCCTGGACGGCGTCGAGCAGGCGCCGAAGGGCAAGACGTACGAGCTCTGGTACATCGGCTCCGAGGAGCAGGGCGGTGCCATCAAGTCGGCCGGCCTGGTCGACGGCGCGGCGGACGGTGTGCACTCCGCTGTGCTGAAGGGTGCGATGTCCGAGGGTGCGACGATCGGCATGACGGTCGAGCCCGCTGGTGGTTCGAAGCAGCCGACCTCGTCGCCGATCATGGCTGTCCCCACCACCACGGCCTGACGGTACTCCGGAAGGTGCCCGTGCAGTCGATGCGCGGGCACCTTTCGTCGTTCCACGAGTCGATCGACGCGTGGAACGTCGGAACATACGCACGCAACGTCTGCGTGCGCATCGAACGACGAACCACGAGTCGATCGACGCGTGGATCGTCGGAACATGCGCACGTCTTGCGGGCCGCCGCGGCACCCGGCGCAACCACGAAGGCCCGGTGCGCGTCCGTGGCGGACGTGCACCGGGCCTCCAGGCCGTCCGTCAGCGCGACGGACGGATGCCGATCAACCGAAGCGGCCCGAGACGTAGTCCTCGGTGGCCTGCACGGACGGGTTCGAGAACATCGTCGCGGTGTCGTCGAACTCGATGAGCTTGCCAGGAGCGCCGGTGCCGGCGATGTTGAAGAACGCCGTCTTGTCGCTGACGCGCGACGCCTGCTGCATGTTGTGGGTCACGATCACGATCGTGAACTCCTTCTTGAGCTCCTCGATCAGGTCCTCGATGGCCAGGGTCGAGATCGGGTCGAGGGCCGAGCAGGGCTCGTCCATCAGCAGCACGTCCGGCTCGACCGCGATCGCGCGAGCGATGCAGAGCCGCTGCTGCTGGCCACCGGACAGGCCCATGCCGGGCTTGTCGAGGCGGTCCTTGACCTCGTTCCACAGATTCGCACCCTGCAGCGAGCGCTCGACGATGTCGTCGGCCTCGGAGCGGGAGACGCGCTTGTTGTTGAGCTTGACGCCCGCGAGCACGTTGTCGCGGATCGACATCGTCGGGAACGGGTTCGGTCGCTGGAAGACCATGCCGACCTGACGGCGGACGAGCACGGGGTCGACGCCGGGGCCGTACAGGTCGTCGCCGTCGATCTTGACCGATCCCTCGACCCATGCGCCGGGGATGACCTCGTGCATGCGGTTCAGGGTGCGGAGGAAGGTGGACTTGCCGCAGCCCGACGGGCCGATGAAGGCCGTGACGGTGCGGGGCTCGATGGTGATGTCGACACCCTCGACCGCCTTGAACTTCGAGTAGTAGACGTTGAGGCCGTCGACCTCGATGCGCTTGGACACGTTGATCCTTCTGGGTGGGTGGTGACGCTGGATCCGCGGGGGCGGACGGTCAGCGGCTGAGCTTGGGGGCGAAGAGGCGGGTGATGATCCGGGCAAGCAGGTTGAGCAGCATCACGATCAGGATGAGCACCAGGGCCGCGGTCCACGCCCGGTCGACGAACGGCACCGGGTTGGCGCCCTGCTGCGAGTACTGCGTGTAGGCGTACACCGGCAGGGTCATCATCGGGTCGCGGAACAGGTTGTAGTTCATGCTCGCGGTGAAGCCGGCCGTGACGAGCAGCGGGGCGGTCTCACCGATGACGCGGGCGATCGAGAGCATGATGCCGGTCATGATGCCCGCGAGGCTCGTGGGCAGAACCACCTTGAGGATCGTCAGGTACTTCGGGACACCGAGGGCGTACGAGGCCTCGCGGAGTTCCATCGGGACGATCTTCAGCACCTCTTCGGTGGAGCGCACGACGATCGGGATCATCAGCACCGACAGGGCGACGGAGCCGACCAGACCGAAGCGGGCACCCGGGCCGAGGAACAGCGCGAAGAGCGCGTAGGCGAACAGCCCGGCGACGATCGACGGGATGCCCGTCATGACGTCGACGAAGAACGTGATGCCCTTCGCCAGCGCGCCACGACCGTACTCGACCAGGTAGATCGAGGTGAGCAGACCGATCGGCACCGAGATGAGCGCCGCGAACAGGGTGATCTCGAGGGTGCCGATGAGCGCGTGGACCGCGCCGCCGCCCTCGGAGATGACCCCGCGCATCGAGTACGAGAAGAAGTTCGCGTCGAGGCGGGCGACGCCCTTGGCGATGACCGTCCAGAGCAGCGACACCAGCGGCAGGACCGCGATGACGAACGCCGTGATGACGAGCGAGGTGACCAGGCGGTCGACGGCCTTGCGACCGCCCTCGACGATGCGCGAGACGACGACGATGAGCACGTCGAACAGGACCGTGCCGAGGAAGATCGCGGCGACGACGTTGAAGTCCTTGACGGCGCCACCGGCGTTGAGCAGGGCGAAGACCAGGACGAGGGCGACCCAGCTGCCGACCAGCAGCAGCCACGGGACGGACGCGTGCAGCTTGCCGTTGGCGTAGACGTTGCCGGCGGTGCCGGTCTGACGGAGCGCGAGGGACATCGGGTGCGACCTCTCAGCTGACTCGGCTGCGGACGATGTACCGCGCGAGCATGTTGATGACCAGGGTGATGACGAAGAGGATGAGACCCGACGCGATGAGCGCGTTCAGTGCCGTCCCGGAAGCCTCGGCGAACTGCAGGGCGATGTTCGCGGCGATCGTCGAGGGGTTCTGCGACGTCAGCATCTCGAACGTGACGTTCGTCGAGACCGACAACACCAGCGCGATCGCCATCGTCTCGCCGAGTGCACGACCGAGGCCGAGCATGATCGCGGACACGATGCCGGACTTCGCGAACGGCAGGACAGACAGGCGGATCATCTCCCAGCGGGTCGCGCCGAGGGCCAGGGCCGCTTCCTCGTTGAGGGTCGGGGCCTGCAGGAAGATCTCACGCATGACCGCCGTCATGATCGGGATCGCCATGACGGCGAGGACGATCGAGGCCGTCAGGATCGTGCGGCCGGTGCCGGACACCTGACCGGAGAACAGCGGGAACCAGCCGAGGTACTCGTTCAGGAACACGTAGAAGGGCTTCACCAGGGGAGCCAGCACGGCGATGCCCCAGAGGCCGTAGACGACCGACGGCACCGCGGCCAGCAGGTCGATGACGTAGCCGAGGACCGGAGCGAGTCGACGCGGCGCGAAGTGCGAGATGAAGAGGGCGATCCCGAGGGACAGCGGCACGGCGATCACGAGCGCGATGAGCGCGGACCAGACGGTGCCGAACACCAGGGGGCCGACGAAGTCCCAGAAGTTCGTGGCCTTCCCGGGCAGCTCGCCGACCTTGGCGGAGAACGCCGGGATGCTCTGCCAGACGAGGAACGCGGCGACGAGCACGAGCACGAAGAGGATGAGGCCGCCGGCGATGACCGAGGCGGCGGAGAAGATCCGGTCACCGACGCGGACGACGGCCTTCGGCTTGATCGGGGTGACGGTGGCCCCTGGCTGGGCCGGTGCGGTCGTCATGGGGTACTCCAGTCGGAGGAACGCCGGGGGAGGCGACGGGTGCGGGTGGTGGAGCGGGGTGGGACGTCCGGGTGCGGGCTCTTCCCGGTGGGAGCGGTGATGCTGTGCTCCCGGTGGCGGCAGTCGTGCTGCGCTCCCGGTGGCGGCGGTGGTGCTGCACTCCCGGTGGGGCCCGGACGGGCGAGGGCCCGGACGCCGGTCATGTGGGTGGGACCGGCGTCCGGGCGCTCAGGGGGCCTTACTTGATGGACGCGACCGCGTCCTTGGCCTTCGACGCCAGGTCGGAGGAGAGGGCGGCCGACTTGGCCTCCTTCGCAGCGGCGTCCTGAGCAGCGCTCGAGACGACGTAGTCCAGGTAGCCCTTCACGAGCTCGGCCTTGTCGGCGTCCTTGTACTCCTGGCACGCGATGGCGTAGGAGACGAGGACCAGCGGCCAGGCACCGTCAGCGGTGTCCTTGCGGTCGATGTCGATCGCGAGGTCGTTGTCCTCGCGGCCGGTTGCGATCTTCGAGTCGGCGACGACCTGCGCGGCACCGTCGGCCGAGATCTCGGTCGCCTTGTCGCCGACCATCAGCTTCGCGCGGTCGAGGTCACCCGCGCCGGAGTCGTCGATGTAGGTGATGGCGTTGGTGGCGTTGCCCATCGCGGAGGCGACACCGGAGGTGCCCTTCGCGCTGTCACCGACCGAGTACGGGAAGGTCTGGCTCGGCTCTTCGGTCCAGACGTCGCCGGCGTTCGCGGAGACGTACTCCGAGAAGTTCTGCGTGGTGCCCGAGTCGTCGGAGCGGTGCACGACCGTGATGTTCGCGTCCGGCAGCTTCGCGTCCTTGTTCAGGTCGGCGATCTCCGAGTCGTTCCACTTGGTGATCTTGCCCGAGAAGATGCCCGCGATGGTCTTCGCGTCGAGGGTCAGGTCGCTGACGCCGTCGACCTTGTACGCGATGGCGATCGGGGAGATGTAGACGGGGATGTCGATGCCCTTGGTGTCCGCCTTGCAGGACTCGAACTTGCCCGAGAGCTCCTCGTCCTTCAGTGCGGCGTCGGAGCCGGCGAAGTCCGCGGCACCCGACATGAAGTTCTCGCGGCCGGCGCCGGAGCCGTCCGGCGTGTAGTTCACCGTGACGCCCTTGGCTTCGTCCTGGAAACCGGCGGCCCAGGTGGCCTGCGCGGTCTGCTGTGCGGACGAGCCCGAGCCGGTCAGGGTGCCGGAGAGCTTCGAGTAGTCGCTGCCGCTGGTGGAGGAGGACTTGGTGCTGCCCGCGTCCTCGTTTGCCGCGCACGAGGAGAGCACGACTGCGCCGGCGATCGCGATTGCTGCGATCGAACCGATTCGCTTGATGTTCACAGGGGTCCCTTCGGGAATGGAATGCAGTGGGACCACTGCGGTCCCTGGGCCGGTGCCGACCCGGGAGCGACTGTAGGGACGCGAGGTGACGGGGATCACCCCCGCTGGTGAACGGAAGGTGAACGAGGGGTTGTCCGCGTCGGGGCGGCGTGCGCCGCGCCCGCGCAGGGAGCAGGATCGGGGGCACTGTGCGCGCGTTCGGAAGATACGCACGCATGATCGCGGAAGGGCGGTCGGGAGGCCCGGATCGCGTTCTCCGGGCGCGGCGCGGCCCGTCTCGTGGCCGGCTACCGGACGCGTCCGCTGTGGCCCGGTGGCGCTGCTGTCCGGCGGCACTGTGGTCCGCCGGTCTCGGGTCACGCCGAGATCGTGTTGCGGTGCGTCTCGACCGCGACGAGTGTGTCTCCGGCGATGTGCATGACGGAGAAGTCCCCGACGGACAACATCGCCGCACGACGCAGGTCGAAGCGGCCGGAGTCGTCGGCGGTCACGGTGGCGATCCGGGCGATGATGTCGGGCAGCACCGGGCCGTGCGAGCAGAGCACGGCGGTCTTGCCCTTGTCGAGGCGGCGCCGGACGACGCCCTTGACGTCGGCGGCTCCGCGGTCGTGGGCGTCCTGGCTGATGTCCGGGGTGCTCGAGACGCCGAGCTTCGTCGCGGCCGAGAGCGGTTCGACGGTCGCGAGGCACCGCGCCGCCGTGCTGCTCACGATCTTCTTCGGGCCGAACGCCGCGACCGGCGCCGCGGCGGCCTTGGCCTGCGAACGGCCGACGGGCAACAGCGGTCGGGTGGCGTCGGGACCGTCCCAGTCCGAGCCGGGCACGGTCTTCGCGTGGCGCAGGGTGATCAGGGCGAAGGTGCGGTGCTGTCCGGCGGCGGCGCGTTCGGCGAAGCGGTCGAGGATCGCGACGTCCCGCTCGTACGTCAGACGGTTGCGGGCGTCGTCGATGGTGACCCACTCGAGTGCGGCGACCTCGTGGTTCGGCTCGAAGGCCCCGGCGCGGGCGTACTCCTTGGCCGAGACCCGGGCCGCCCAGTAGTGCACGACCTTGTCGCGACCGTTCGGCAGCACGTACTCGGCGGTGCCGAGCGGAGCGCCGAGGTGGACGCGGTAGCCGGTCTCCTCGTCGATCTCGCGCACAGCGGTCGTCGGGACGGCCTCGCCCGGGTCCACCTTGCCCTTGGGCAGGGAGACGTCCTTGTGGTGGTCGCGGTGGATGAGCAGCACGAGGGGTGTGCCGTCCTGTTCGCGCCAGACGACCGCACCCGCAGCGACGACGGGGCCCGAGGGACCGCCGCTCACCAAGTCGAGCGCTTCCGAGCCGAGATCTTCCGCATGGTCACATTCTGCACGTCCTCGAGCGGGCGGCCCGCATCGTCGGTGGAGTGCCGCGTCCACTCGCCGTCGGACTCCAGGTGCCACGAGCTGGCGGTGTCGGCCATCGCCAGGTCGAACATCTCCTGGACCTCGTTGATGTGGTCCGGTGCGACCAGCCGCACGAGTGCCTCGACGCGACGGTCGAGGTTGCGGTGCATCATGTCGGCGCTGCCGATGAACACCGCCGGGTCGCCGTCGTTGTGGAACGCGAAGGCGCGGGAGTGCTCCAGGTAGCGGCCGACGATGCTCCGCACGCGGATGGTGTCGCTGACGCCTTCCATCCCCGGCTTGAGCGAGCAGATGCCCCGGACCCAGACGTCGATCGGCACCCCGGCCTGGCTCGCCAGGTAGAGCGCGTCGATGATCTGCTCGTCGACCATCGAGTTGACCTTGATCCGGATGCCCGAGGGCTTGCCGGCACGGGCGTTCGCCGCCTCGGTCTGGATGCGCTTGAGCAGGCCCTTCCGCAGGTGCAGCGGTGCCACGAGCAGGCGCTTGAACTTCTTCTCGATGGCGTAGCCGGACAGCTCGTTGAACAGGCGGGTGAGGTCCTTGCCCACGGTGTCGTCCGAGGTGAACAGGCCCATGTCCTCGTAGATGCGCGAGGTCTTCGGGTTGTAGTTGCCCGTGCCGATGTGGCTGTAGTGCTTGAGCGTCCCGCCCTCTTGCCGGATGACGAGCACCAGCTTCGAGTGCGTCTTCAGCCCCACCAGGCCGTAGACGACGTGCACGCCGGCCTTCTCGAGCTTGCGGGCCCAGGTGATGTTGTTCTGCTCGTCGAAGCGCGCCTTGATCTCGACCAGGGCGAGGACCTGCTTGCCGGCGGCCGCTGCGTCGATGAGCGCTTCGACGATGGGGCTGTCGCCGGACGTGCGGTACAGCGTCTGCTTGATCGCCAGGACGTTCGGGTCGGCCGCGGCCTGCTCGAGGAACGCCTGCACGCTCGTGGCGAAGGACTCGTAGGGGTGGTGGACCAGGACGTCGTTCGCCTTGATCGCACGGAACAGGTCGGGCTTCGTGTTCGGTTCACCCGGCTGGAACTGCACCGGGGTCGTCGGCACGTGCTTCGGGTAGTGCAGGTCCGGGCGGCTGATCTTCGAGATCTCGAACAGCCCGCCGAGGTCGAGCGGCGACGGCAGCCGGAACACCTCTTCCTCGGTGATGTCGAGTTCACGCACGAGCAGGTCGAGGGTCACCGGGTCCATGTCCTCGGTGATCTCGAGGCGGATCGGCGGGCCGAACCGGCGGCGCAGGAGCTCGCGCTCGAGGGCCTGGATGAGGTTCTCGGCCTCGTCCTCCTCGATCTCGACGTCCTCGTTGCGGGTGACCCGGAACACGTGGTGCTCGAGGACCTCCATCCCCGGGAACAGGTCGTCGAGGTGGTTCGCGATGAGGTCTTCGAGCGGGATGAAGCGCATCCGCCCGGAGTTGTCGTCCGGCAGCTTGATGAAGCGGGAGAAGTTCTGCGGCACCTTGAGGCGCGCGAACTCCTGGCGCTGCGACTTCGGGTTGCGGACCCGCACCGCCAGGTTGAGCGAGAGCCCGGAGATGTAGGGGAACGGGTGCGCCGGGTCGACCGCCAGCGGCATGAGCACCGGGAAGATCTGCTCGTTGAAGTACTCCCGCATCCGCTGCCGGTCGGCTTCGTCGAGGTCGGACCAGTGCTCGATGTGGATGCCCGCGGCGTCGAGGTCCGGCTTGAGCGACCCGATGAACGCCTGCGCGTGCCGGTCCTGCAGCTCGTGAGCCTTCTTCGCGATGTCGCGCAGGACGTCACTGGGGGCACGGCCGACGTTGGTCGGGACGGCGATGCCGGTGTCGATGCGGCGCTTCAGGCCGGCGACGCGGACCATGAAGAACTCGTCGAGGTTGGACGCGAAGATCGCCAGGAAGTTCGCACGCTCCAGCAGGGGCTGCGTGCGGTCTTCACCCAGCTCGAGCACGCGCTGGTTGAACCGGAGCCAGCTGAGCTCGCGGTCGAAGTAGCGGTCCGTCGGCAGCGACTCGTGCTCGATCTCGACGACCTCGTCGAAGTCGTCGAGGTCGGGTGCGACGGATTCGCCGTCGAGCTGCGGTTCGGTGTCCATCCCCACATCCTGCCACCCGGCCCCTGCCGTCGGAGGGGCCCCGGTGGACGCTGTGGAAACCGGTGGTGAACCGTTCGTGTGTGGAGGAACGGTCACGATATACCGACGGTGACATCTGCCCGGGTTTGTGGGTATGGTGGGCCGTGTCAGAGCCTCCGGGGGGATTCCACTGCGCGGGGGTGCAGCTACGAATGAAAGAGGTTCATCATGTCGCGTGTCCTTTCGACCGAGCAGGCCAAGACCGCCATCCGTCAGGTCCAGTCGATCGTCAACGGTGGTTTCACCGATCAGATCTCGCAGCTCGACGCTCAGGGCCGGATCCTCTCCGACTCGAACGTCTGGGACGGCCCGCTCGCGGCGACGTTCCGTGGGTCCACCTGGCCGGAGACCAAGGCTGCTCTCGACAAGGCGAAGACCGAGCTCGAGCAGCTCCGTACGCAGCTCGACAAGATCTCGCAGGACATCTTCACCGCAGGCGGCGGCGCGTAGGCACCAGCATGTTCCCGCCCGGACCGTCGCATTCGCGGCGGTCCGGGCGTTCGCGGTCGGTGGGGCCGCTTCACCAGCACGATCAGCACGACAAGCACCGACCCTGGGGGGACGACCATGGCGAAGATCCACGCCAACACGGATCCGATCGAGTTCGACGATGCCACCGCGGATGCGCTCAAGAGCTCGCTGACCGCGTCGGCTGACGCGATCAGCGGACAGAAGGCATCGAGGCAGTCGTACGTGACGACCGCCTCGCAGGAGTTCCGCGGGCACTTCTCGCAGCTCTTCACGCAGAACGCGGGGACGGCATCGAGCGATGCCACCAACATCGTCGACGCCCTCGAGACCATCGCCGGGTGGATCGACACCATGAAGGCCGCCGCCGCGGACGAGCGCGCGCGCCGCAAAACCGCCCGCGAGTGGCAGGAGCGCGAGGACGATCGCAACGGGTTCCAAGACTTCCTCAACGACTCCTTCCACTACGACCCGATGCCGACCGTCGAGAACGAACCGGCGCCGAAGTTCGACCCGCCGGCCGTGACGACGAAGCCGCGTGAAACCCCGAACCCCGGGGCCGGCGGTGGTGGTGGCGGCACGTCGTCCGCCCGGCCCGCTGACCTCCGCTCGTTCGCGACCGGTTCCTCGACGCTGAACCGCGCCCTCGACGGCAAACCCGGGGCGCTCCGCGGCAAGCTCGCCGACTTCGCGACGAAGTGCTCGTGGGCGCACATCGACGCCGGCAGCGTCGTGACGGCGTTCGAGCAGTGGATCGGGGCGAACGACCAGGACGTCACGTGGGCCAACACCGTCGCCGACGCCTTCGCGGCCGCCGGCGGCGAGGGTGCCGTGTCCACCGTCGCAGACTCGGCCCTCGCTGCGGCGCTCGCCGCGGCCGGCGTCTCGCAGACCCGCACCGACCTGCAGTTCGAGCCGCCGACGGCCTACGGCGCTCAGCCCACCACCGGCTTCTCGATGGACCCGGTGAACACCACGACGGGCAACTTCCTCGAGCCGGAGTTCGACCTGGCGTTCACCGGTGCATCTGCGGCGCTGCAGGTGACCCGCATGTACAACTCCCTCGACCAGCACGTCGGGCTCTTCGGTCCGGGGTGGGCGTCGATCCTCGAGACCCGTCTGCTCCTCGACGACGAGGGCGCGTCGTTCGTCGGCGCCGACGGTCGTCAGGTGCGCTTCCCACGTGACGGCGAGGGGTGGGCCCGTGGCGTCGGCGAGAACCGCTGGCTCGCGGCCGAGGGCGACCGGCTCGTCGTCTGCGACAACCAGGGCGAGCGCATCGACTTCTCTCTGTCGGGGCTGTGGCTCGGACAGCGCGGCGGTGCCGGTACCGCGGTCCGCGTCGAGCGGGACAGCGACGACGTCGTCGTGCGTCTGGTACACGAGCGCGGCCGCGCGGTCGACATCGACCACGTCGACGGCCGGGTCGCGGTCCTCCGCGCATCCGACGGCCGCCGGGTCGAGTACGGGTACGACGAGCGCGGCCGACTCGTCTCGGTGACCGACGCCGTCGGCACCCGCACGTACGGCTGGAACGAAGACGACCTCATCACGACGGTCACGAGTGCGGCCGGTGTCGTCGAGGTCGACAACACCTACGACGCACAATGCCGCGTGGTCGAACAGATCAGCCCGCACGGCCGCACCGTGCGGTTCGCCTACCTGCCCGGCCGCGTCACGGTGGTGTCCGACCACGACGGCTCGCGGTCGAACTCCTACATCGCCGACGCCAAGGGGCGTCTCGTCGGGGTCATCGACTCCGACGACCGACGCCAGTCGATGAGCTACGACCGGCACGGCAATCTCGTGTCCGCGACCGAGCGCGACGGCTCGGTGACCGTGCACGCGTACGACGACCGCGGCCGTAAGACCCGCACCGTCACGCCCTCCGGCGGCGACCTGACCTACGGGTACGACGACCAGGATCGCGTGACGACCGTCGTCACCGAGGCCGGTGCGGTCGTTACCTACGAGTACGTGGGCGACGACCGCGACCCGTCGGTCATCGTCGACCCGGTCGGCGGCCGGACGGAGCTGAGCTGGGACGGGGGGCTCCTGCGCCAGGTGGTCGACCCCACCGGCGTGCGGATCGAACTCGAGTACGACGCCTTCGGCGAGCTGGTCGCGACGACGAACGCGCTCGGTGACACCGCGCGCGTCGAGCGTGACGCCGCCGGTCGGCCGACTGCGGCGATCAGCCCCACTGGTGCTCGCACCGAGTACCGCTACGACGCCGCGGGTCTGCTGGAGTCCCGGCAGGATGCCGACGGAGCGGTCTGGCGCTTCGAGCATGCCGCCGGCGGCCGGATCAGCGCGGTCATCGGCCCGCTCGGGGCGCGCACCGAGTACACATACTCACCGGACGGCGAACTGCACACCGTCACTGACCCCCTGGGTCGCACCACGACCCGGACGTACGACGACCAGGCGAACCTCGCGCGGCTCGAGATGCCGGGCGGCGCGGACTGGACGTTCGCGCACGACGCTTTGTCGCGCCTCCAGGCCGTCACCGACCCGACCGGCGCGACTTGGAGCCGCGAATACGACGTGAACGGCCGCCTGTCGAGCGTGGTCGACCCGACCGGGGTCCGTCAGGACTTCTCGGAGGACGCCAAGACCGGGGTCGCGTCGCTGCGCGACGCCTTCGACGCGGTCACAGTGCAGTTCGACGCCTACGGACGACCGGTCGAGAGCGCCAGCGACGAGTTCGGCTCCGAGCTCGTCACCTACGACGCTGCGGGACGCCCCGTCGAACTTGTCGATGGGGAGGGCGGACTGACCAGGATTGAACGCGACCTCGCGGGCCGGGTGATATCGCTCACCACCCCGTCCGGCGTCCGCGCAACCTACGAGTACGACCTCTGCGGCCGTCCGTCGGCCGCAACCGATCCGAGCGGCGCACGCACCGTACTCGAGTACGACGCGCACTCGCGTGTCGTCCGGTGGACGCTGCCCACCGGGGACACAGAGCAGGTCGTCTACGACGCAGTCGGGCGCGTGGTCGCGCAGACGACGCCGGGTTCCGGCACCAGTCGGTTCCGCTACGACGCTGCCGGGAGGCTCGTCTCGGTCCATGACGCCCGGTACGGCCGGCGCCGGTTCCGCTACGACGCCTCGGGTCAGCTTGCGGCGACCGTCAATGGTCTCGGCGGTGTCACCACCTTCGCCCACGACGAGCGAGGTCGGCTCACCACCGTCACCGACCCAACGGGCGGCGTCACAACCCGTACGTACGACGATGCAGACCGCATCACAAGCGTGACCGACCCGCTCGGGCGCACCACGACCGCGGCCTACGACGCCGCGGGCCGTCAGGTCGGCCAGACCGATCCCGACGGCCACACTGTCACCTGGTCCTACGACGCGGCTGGCCGGCAGCGGGACGTCGGCGTCGACGGTGTCGTCCAGTTCGAGCTCCGGCGGGACGCCCTCGGCCGGACTCTGACCGTCACCGACCACACCCGCGGTGCCGGACGGAGTGTGGAGCACGAGCTGCACCACGACCGACGGGGGCTCCTGGTCCGTCGAAGCCGTGGCTCGGCGGCGATCGGGTGGGAGTACGACGCCGACGGGAACCGCACGGCGCGCATCGACCCTGCCGGCACCCACACCGCGTTCCGCCGGAACGCCGCCGGACTCGTGACCGCGGTGGAGCGGGGCGGTCTCGGAGTCGGCACCTTCGCGTACGACGCCGGCGGGCGCATCGTCCAGTCGGCGACCGGGGACCTCGTGCAGGCGTGGTCGTACGAGGGCGGTGTCCTCGTGGCGCACACCACGACCACTCCCGACGGCGCCCAGGTCACCCGGATCGCACGAGACGACGACGGCCGGATCGCCGCGATCGATGGCCCCGACGGACGTGTCGATTACACGTTCGACGGCGCCGGGCAGCTCGTCCGCGCAGGCGACTCCACCTGGGAGTACGACTCCGCCGGTCGGCTGGTGTCCGAGACCGTCGACGGCGTCACGACCACGTACGAGTACGACCGCGCCGGACAGCTGACCGCCACGTTGCGCGACGGTCAGCGGACGGAGTACGTGCACGACGGGCTCGGCCGCCGGGTGCGTCGCACCGAACCGGACGGTTCCACGACCGAGTACACCTGGTCGCCGCTGGGGTACCTCGCGGGGCTCGTTACCCGCGACGCCACCTACGCCGAGACCGGGCGCAACGACGTGTGGACGGATGCGCTCGGCGAACTCGCCACCGTCGATGACGTCGAGGCATGGTGGGACACCGCGGCCGCCGTGCCATCCCTGATGTCGATTGGCGGGACGAGCGTCCTCGACCTCCCGGGTGGCGTCACCGCCGTCGGAACGAAGTGGACGACGCCGGGCTGGCGCAATGCCCGGGCGACCGATGCATCCGACCCGTGGGCGACGCTCGCCGGGGTGTCCGGCGCCGCGCTCCCCGCAACCGTCGGACTCACCGCGACCGGTGGAATCAACATCGGCGGCCTCGAGTGGCTCGGTGCTCGCGTCTACGACCCTGCCGCCCGTGGCTTCCTGTCCGTTGACCCGCTCGCGCCCGTGCTCGGGTCGGGATGGTCGGGGAACCCGTACTCCTACGCCGGGAACGACCCGTTGCACGCGGTGGACCCCTTGGGTCTCCGACCGGCGACCGACGCTGACCTCCAGGCGTACCGGGATGCGCATCAAGGGGTGTTTGATGGCGGCTGGTGGAAGGACAACTGGGAGTACGTCGTTGGCGGAGCTGCAATTGTGGGAGGAGGCATCCTGATGTTCACGGGAGTTGGAGGACCAGCCGGGATGATGCTGATCAGCGGCGGTCTCGATGTCATCACGCAGAAGGCCACCACCGGCAACGTCAACTGGGCTCAGGTAGCCGGCGCCACCGCGCTTGGCGCGATCCCGGGAGGGGCAGGATCGCTCTTCAAAGCGGCGAAGTACGGCGGGCAAGGGCTTCGTGTCGCCGAAAACGTCGCTGCCCCTACGACCAGGGTCGTCAAGTCCCTCGCGACGAACATGGCAGTCAACGGCGCGGCTGGCTCTGGCTTCGGCGTTGCTGCGAACGTCGTCACGAGCGTGACGTCGAACAAGCCGATCACCGCGAGAGGGCTGCTTGGTTCCGCTGGAGGTGGGTTCGTGGCCGGTTCCGTCAGTGGCCTTGCCGGTCCAGCCGGAGGGAGCATCGCAGAGCACTTGCAACGTCCGGTGGAGTCAGTGGTCTCTAAGTTGGGCACATCGGCCGTGGGATCGGTGGCAGCTACGGCTGGCACGACTGTCGACCACTGGATATCCGGCGAGGATATGTCCTGGAACGACGTGATCTGGAGCACGGCGTCGGGTGCCGCCGCCCCCCACCTCTCGTTCGGTGAGAAGTACACCCAGACCAACTTCGAAGCCCTTCGGAAGGTTCCCTATACTCAGACCCAGACGTGGCAGGGATTGACCGGAAGCGGGCGAAACGCTGTGGCCCTTCGGGGAGGCGCGGCGATCGGTTCCGCTGTCGGCGCTGGAGGAGACGTGATCCACGATTCAGTGAGTGGCGTGATGGGATGGTGACTTGAGTACTCGAGTGCGCCGTTATCGCCCGCTGAGTCGAGCGGGCGTCGTCGGCAACATCGCGCTGATCGCTCTCACGGGCGCGGTCGCGTTCTTCTTCGGATTGCAGCAGCTGACGTTTCCGGTCGTCTTGGCGAATGTGCTGCTCGCCGTCACCCTCGCCGGCCTTCTGGGGTTCCTCGGCTCGGGGTGGGCAATGCTCGGCTTGGCGGTCGCGTTCTTCGGAGGGCCCCTTGCAACCGAGTTCTTGCTCGTCGGCGCGCAGCTGTCGATCCAGACCTGGTTCATGAGCCTCATCGCTGGTTGGACCCTCGGGGCACTGGCCCGGCGGCACGTCGATAGGGGACTCCCTGGTCGCGACCGAGCCTCGGGACCTGCACTGCAGTGGTGGGTGCGCGGCCGGCGAAACGTGCAGAACTCCCCGACCCTGGCTCAAGTGGAGGCGAAGGTCCGCGCCCTCGACGGCCGTGAACGTACGTTGGTCTGCGTCATCGATCGAGATCGTCAGATCAACATCTGTGGCGATGCCGCACGGGAGGTCATCGTCTTCAGGACTGAGGACGTGACCGATGGAGAGCGGTGGGAGCTTCCGCTCGGCGGCCCGGTTGATGCGTCGGATGTTGTCGAGATCGCCATGGGAAACGTTTCTGCTCCCGTGGCTCGAGGCCTCACGGTGGACGTTGAAGCGGCGCTGAAGATCGTTGAAGCGTTTCTTGCGAAGAAGAGGGTTGATAGTGGCGCAGGGACCTGGCGCGGTGGTGAGGTGTTGACCGTTCGGCCTTCGCTGCCGTGATCGATGGTGGCGCACTTCAGGGGGCGTCACTACGAGCGCATGGGGAGCGCATCCCGCAAGCTACGGCGTTGATGGTGGTCTCGCCCGGTGCGGTCGAAGGGTGGCGTGGGAACGCGAGCTGAAGAAATCTCACGGCAGGCCGGTGCTGGTCCAGGGGAACAGGGTGGTGCCGGTGGCGTGGAGGCTGCTGTCAGCTGGGGTAGTCGCCGCAGGACTGTGGTTGGCGTGCTCGCAGGATGTGTTCGGTGGCGCGTGGTTCACCCGCGTCTGGTGTAGCGCGCTCCTGCTGTTCTTCGGGTTACTGGGACTGATGCTGGCGGTGAGTACCATCCGCACCCGGGTCAAGGTGTTCCCCGACCGACTCGAGGCGACCGTCAACTTCCGCGGCACCAGGACCATCCGTCCTGGCGAACTCGCCCGCTTTCGAGCGTCAGGCAAAGGCAACGACGTGGTCAGCGCCGCTACCGCTCGCGGACGACGCGGATTTCGGTCGAACCGGTTCCACCGTCACTACGACGTACTGAACGACTGGCTTGATCGGAACGGCGGCGAGCCTTGGGTCGAGCACCAGGCCTTCTTCATCAAGCTCACTCACCAGACGAAGCCGCAGCCAATCCGCAACGCGCTGTCGATGCTGACCATCGTCGCGTTCCACCTTTTCACGCTTGCCATGTTCCCGGGACTGTTCGTCATGAACGCATACGACAGCGCGCACCGGGAGCGAGTCACTTGCACGGCGACGTCTGCGGAAGCTGTCACACTGGCGAGTCGGTCCGCGAAGGGCGTCGGCGCTTCTTACGCTGGTGTGGGGTTCGACGCGCCTGACTGTGGCCGTCTGACCTATTCGAAGACGATCTCGTTCGGGAACCAAGACGCTTTCGCTCGCCGCTACGACCGTGCCCCCGGGGAGTGCGCATTCACCGTCGGTGGCGCGTCGTTCTGGGTCAGGGAGCATGCGCCGTGGGTGCCGCTGGCCCCGGAGGTGTACGGCGTGAGCGAGCCGGGTGAGCCTGCGGCCGGTATCGATGAATGACTCCGGGGCTGCGCGACTCGCACGGCGAAGACGCGTCCGGCGAGACAGGATCCTGGCTTCGATCGTCTTCTCCGTCTTCGTGCTCGTTCCCTTGCTGGGCTTCTTCGTCGGGTCGATCACGTTGAAGGTCTACGACGCAGGACACCGGCTGCACGTCGTCTGCAGCGTCAGCTCCGCGCACAGCAGTGCGGACTCGTCTCACTCCCTGAAGGGCGTCGGCTCGTCGACGTCGCAGGTCGTGCTCGAGACGTCCGACTGCGGAACGCTCGTGCAGAGCTGGGGTGTGAGCCGCGACAACGAGGACGAACTGGCGCGGGACGTCATCGAGGGGGAGCGCTACCGGTTGAACGCCGGCGAGGGTTCCTTCACGATGCGGGCATTCCTGAACACGATCCGCCAGGCCGTGTACGTGAAGAGCTTCGAGCCCGTGCGAACACGGTAGGTCCGTCGGCCCAGTGCAGCAGCAGCGCGCCGCTCAGCGCCCGAAGGCCCCGATGAACTCACCCCACTGCGCGGGCGCCCGCTGCTCGAGCCATGCACAGAGCTCGGGATAGGCGGCGTCGATCGACAGGACGCTGATCACGCCGCGTTGGCCGTTCACCTTGATGTCCAGGCCACCGAACCGGTTGGTGGTGGGCCGGATGCGCTTGATCGCCGCCGGGTCGACGGTCCGCGCGGCACGGAACATCGGCGTCACGACCAGCTGCGAGTCGTACGCCTCGACGCGACGGCGCTTCTGACCGACTCCGAGGTAGACGAACAGGATCCCGAACAGCACCATGCCGACGCCGGCGATGAGCATGCCGATCGCATCGGGGTCGTCGAGCAGGCTGAGCGTGGCCAGGAAGAAGAACCCGCCGACGACGACGAAGACGATGCCGATGATGCGGAGCAGCAGGTAGCTGAACCGGCGCGCGCGGACGGTGAAGAGCACGCCGTACGCCTCGTCGCCGACGACGGAGGACGGTGGCCGCTTCCTGTCGCTCTGACGGACGAGCGCGCTGACGACGGCCGGGATGGCGACCATCGCGGCCAGGGCTATCACCACCGGCGACAGGTTGATGTTCACCCGTCCGCCCCCGTTCGTGCGTTCGTGCGCGGTCGTTCGAAGGGCATGACGCCCTGGTCCCCCTGGATCATGCGTGCAGAGTATCAGCGGGCTGTGAACAGGGACGGGTAAGCCCGCAGATGCTCTATGTTGGATTTCAGCGGCGAGCTGTGGCCCGAACGGGGGTGGCTGGCGGGGCCGACCCGCCCGGACCCGACGCTGTTCAGCAACTAGCATCGATGTGCTCGACGATTCTCTTGGGGGGAAGACCGTGATCAACCAGCGTGCCGGGAACACCGGAACACGAAGCACCAGTCGCCGACTCGTGGGGGCGGTCGCCGTGACGGGGATCGCTGCGCTGGTACTCGCTGGCTGCACTTCCGACGACAAGCCCGTTTCTGACCCCTCGCGGGTGCTGCAGACCGTCGACACGCGCCTCGCCGCGGATGGTTCGATCACGTCGATCTCGGACACCGCGATCTCGGTCGCCGGCAAGGACTCGTCGTCTTCGACGACCGAGCACGACCCCGCGAAGGCAGCGAGTGACCTGCCACTGCGCATCACGACGCAGTACTCGACGAAGAAGAAGACCGGGACGGACCTCGCCGACCTCGACGGCTACTCGGGTCGGGTGTCGATCGACCTGACGATCGAGAACCTGACGGTCAAGTCGAAGAACCTGACCTACGACGTCGCGGGCACGTCGCGTTCGACCCCGGCACTCGTGGGCGCGCCCTTCAGCATCGCTGCGTCGACCGTGCTGACGGGGACCGCCGCGGACCGCGTCGTCACGGACTCCGCCGACTCCGGCTCCTCGACCGACGGTGTCGTGAGCACCAACGAGGACGGCGACGCGGTCGTCCAGTGGGGACGGCTGCTCGCCCCGCCGACCTCCGGCGCGAGCAGCACGCTGCACCTCGTCGCCGACGTCGAGGACTTCACCGCGCCGACCATCGACGTCGCGACGCAGCCCGGGCTGTCGACGGACCTGTCCTCGACCGGCGTCGTGAACGCGGCGTTCGGGTCCGACAACGATTCCGAACTGGCGCTGCAGCGCCGCACGATCGACCTCATCGCGCAGGTCAACGAGGTGCTTGCCCGTGCCGGCGGCACCATCACCGAGGTCCGGTCGAACCTCGAGACGACGTCCGAGACCCTCGGCGTCAGGACGGCGGAACGCCTGAAGGAGAGCAGCTCCTCGCTGGCGAGCACGATGCAGTCGCTCTCCGAGCAGCTCGGCTCCCTGAACGGCGATCTCGGCACCACCGTGAAGGCCACGCAGTCGACGGTGTTGCAGCAGCTCCAGCAGACCACCACGAGCCTCGACAGCCTGCTCGGCGACACGTCCGCGACCGCGCCGGCAACGGTGCTCGACGGCAACGGCTGCGCGGCCACACCGAAGACCCCGTCCGCCGGGGGCAGCGTCTACGGCAACCTGCTCCGCGTCTCGGCGCAGCTCACCGGCTACGCCGACGCCAGCGAGGCGTGCAAGCAGCAGGTCAGCACGCAGCTGGCGGGATCCGTCGGCCCGGCGTCGCCGGACGCGGCGACGTGCGCTCCTCAGGAGGCCCGTGGTTCGTTGACCTGCGCGCTCTGGGAATCGTCGCGTGCGGTGAGCACCTCGTTGATCGGTCTGGTCAACACCGGGCAGCAGCTCGCCGACCAGCTCGACCCCAAGCTCGCGGACTCGGCGA
This sequence comes from Curtobacterium flaccumfaciens UCD-AKU, assembly GCF_000349565.1. GTDB lineage: Bacteria > Actinomycetota > Actinomycetes > Actinomycetales > Microbacteriaceae > Curtobacterium > Curtobacterium poinsettiae. The sequence continues at coordinate 125,493 of NZ_KB714629.1, read as the reverse complement.
TCGAGCAGTCGGACGCCCTGCGGGCCAAGCTCGGGGAGATCGACACCGCCGTGCAGGCGCTCGGCAGCGACGGCACCGGTGAGGTCGCGCGCACCCTGCAGGCGTTGCAGGACCTGCGTGACCAGACCGCTGACGACCTCGGCCCTGTGCGCGACGCCGTCACGACGGTGAACCGGCAGGCCATCGCAGCGCGCGCCCTCGTGGGCGGCGCCGGCGACGGTCTGTTCAGCACCTCGATGCAGGCGCAGAACCGCGAGGTCGCCGACCAGCTCTGCGCTCTCGCGGCGACCGACCAGCTCGACGCGGAGCAGGCGGATGCGCTGCGCGGGTACCTGACCACGACGCCGTGCCCCGGTGCCGAAGAAGGCACGACGCTGAAGCCCGGTGGGCGGTTCAGCACCCCGATGGACGAACGCCTCACGGACCAGGCGGAGCAGTGGGATGCGGTGGTCGCGGCGACCGATCTCCGTTCAGCGACCGGTATCGGTGCCGCGGTGACGACGCTGTCCGACGACGTCGAAGCGCTCGACGACGGCATCGCCGAGGTGCGTCGAGCGGTGCGCGACGACGGTGGCTCGGTCGACGGCGCAGCCCGCCAGCTCGAGGAACTCGTCGAGCAGGCAACGAAGTCGAGCGCAGTGGTCGGCACCCAGCTGACCGCGATCAGCACGCAGCAGACCGAGCTGCAGGACGCCGTCCGCAAGGCCTTCGCCGACGCGTCCACCCAGTCCGAGAAGGACGTCCAGAAGATCATCGACCAGCAGGTGCGGCAGGTCAGCGAGACGGCGAAGGGCAGTCGTGACGCCGTCATCTCGGCCTTCGACAAGTCGATCGCCGGCCTCCGTTCCACCTCTGGCGAGGTCACGAAGGACTCGAAGGGCACGATCGACGAGCAGCGGGGGACACTGGAGCGGGAAGGCTCCGAGCTGGCGTCCGCCGTCGACCGCCAGACGGCGTCGAGCCTGGAGCAGATCGCCGCGAGCACGAGTGCTTCGACGCGCGACGTCCAGGGCGCGTCGACACTGCTGACGGGCGACCTCAACCGGGTGATGCTCGACCTGGGTGACCGCAAGGTCAACGGATCCGGCATCCTCGGCGCGATGGCCACGAGCGCGGCGAAGTCCGACTCTGCGGACTACCAGCTCGCCCTGGCATCGCAGAACGCCGCCGGCTACGCGAACGTCCGCGCCGAGGACGTCGCCGGGATCCTCCTCCAGCAGGAGCAGTTCCGCGCCTCGATCGACGCGGCGACGACGCTGCCGGCGTTCCAGCTCAAGGTGCCGGCCAGTGCGACGTCGACCACGCTGTACACCTTCCGGATCGGGGCTGAGCGATGAGCGACCAGACGACCGACCAGACGATCGACCAGACCGAGGGCACCGACGCCGGGCGTCCGCGCAACCGACGCCGACTGCTCATCGTCGGCATCGCCGTGCTCCTGGTGGCCGCGGTGGTCGCCGCCGTCCTGACGTTCCGGGCGATCGGCAGCAGCGCGCCTGCCGAAGCCGTCCCGGCCACGGTGCCCGTGGGCATCACCGTCAGGGGCGTTCCGGAGGACACGAAGATCGGCGTCGTCGTCACCCTGGGCGACGGCGAGGGCTCCGAGTGGAACGAAGCGGCGCAGGGCGCCCTCGTCGCCGAGCGACGACTCGCGCTCGGCGGAACCGACATCACCCTCGTCACGAAGAACGACGGAGGGACGACCGCTGGGGCGAAGGCCGCTGTCGCCGACCTCGCCGAGAGCGGCGTCGCGGGCATCGTCGTCGCTTCGTCCGGCGCGCACGTGACCGGAGCGCTCACCGCTGCGGCGGCGAAGGGCGTCCCGGTCGTGCTGCCCTACGCACCCGCCGAGAAGGACTCCTGGACGACCGCCCCGGCAGCCGGCTCGGTCAGCAGTGCCATGACTGCTGCGCTCGGTGACGCCGGATCACCGCTCCTCGTCGACCTCGGCGGCGGTGCTCCTGCAGGGCTCCGGGTGGCGCACGTCATCGACGGCGACGACACCTCGGACACGGGCTCGCTCGCCGAGACGATCGCCGCACGGACCGGTGTGAGCGGTGCGGGCGAGGGTGCCGACGAAGCGCAGGACACCGACCGCAAGGTGGACCCGGACTCCGATGCGGTCGTCATCAGCGGTTCGGCGCAACGACAGGGCGCCCTGGTGGCAGCACTCCAGGCCGCCGACGTCACGGTGCCGGTCATCCTCACCCCGGACGCGACGAGCCCGGCCTTCGGCGCAGCGCTCGTCGACGGCGGTGGCAGCCTGAGCGGCACCTTCCGGACAGTCGGAGTGGCCACCGACGACGCACGGGCGCTCTCCTCCGACGCCGAGGGGCGGGCGATGTCCGCGTTCCTCGGTGGTGTCCGGGTGCTCGCGGACGATGCAGACGCCCAGAACCTGACGGGCGACCGGCCCTTCTCGGCGGTGGCGGGAGCAGCGGACTCCCGGAGCCACGACGCCGTCGTCGCGCTCATCCGCGCGGTCGGGAAGGCCCAGAGCGTGGAGCCGACCGACGTCACCGACGCCCTCGCCACGCTCGACCTCGACTCCGCGGCGGGGATCGCCGGCCCGCCGCTCGACTTCACCCGGCAGCAGGCGCTCGGCGCACGCGCGACGGTGCTGTCGGCCTCGGCGCAGCAGCTCGGTCTCCGACCCGCCAACGTCGCCGCTGGCGGCTCCGATGACGCATCCGGCGACGACGCGGCCCAGGCAACCTCGCTGGTGTGGTTCGAGGACTCCACCGCACGCTGACCCACCCACGCACGGACCCCCGAGAAGGACAACGCGAGCATGCGCCTGCTGATCGAGCTCGACGACCGTCGCGAGGCGGTCGAGGTGGACGGATGGTCCGGCGCGTCCTCCCTCGGAGAACTCGTCGCCGCCGCGATCGGCGTCGAGCTCGACGCCGAGACCTCCCTCGCGGTCGACGGACACCGAACCAGCGCGGCGACTCCGCTGCGTGACCTCGTCCTGCTCGAGGGGTCCCGTGTCGGACGCACGCCGCAGGAGCGCCCGCAGTTGGTCGACGACTGGAGTGTCACACTCGCCGGGGGGCTCGACGCGGGTCTGGTCGTGCCGATCCCGCGCAGCCGGAAGCTCGTCGTGGGCCGGGCACCGCAGGCCGACGTCGTGCTGCCCACCGAGAGCGCGTCGTGGGAGCACTGCACGATCGAGCGCGAGGACGACGGGGTCCGCGTGCGTGACGCCGGGTCGACGAACGGCACCGTGATCGCGGGCGAGCGCATCGATGCCGAGGGAGTCCTGCTCACCGGGACCACGAGCGTCATCGTGGGCGGCGCCGTGCTGTTGGTCCGGCCAGCGCTGGACGAGGTCCCCGTGCCGGCCGCGGGCTCGCTGGCCAACCTGACGCCCGCGGCGACCGCGCCGTTCAACCGCCCGCCCCGAGCCGGGCGGAACACCGAGACCGAGACCGTCGACCCACCCGCCAAACGCGAGGTCCCCCAGGCCTCCAAGTTCAGCTGGATCACGGTCGCAGCGCCTCTGGTCCTCGCCGGGGCGATGGTGCTCCTGCTCGGCGACGCACGGTTCGCCCTGTTCGCGCTGCTGTCTCCGGTCACCGCGATCGGCATGTGGTTCGAGCAGAAGCACCGTCGGGCGAAGAACCTGAAGGAGGAGGACACCCGCTTCGCCGAGGCAGTGGAGTCCTTCCGGGGTGAGATCGCCGAGGCCGCAGCGGTCGAGGCCGCCCGTCGGCAGGAACTCGTCCCCGACCCGGCCACCGTCGTCCGCCGGGCCGAGCTCCCCACCACCCTGCTGTGGCAGCGACGTTCCCAGGACACCGACTTCCTGAGCCTGCACGCCGGCACCGGAGACGCACCGTGGCGCCCCGAACTCGATCAGCGGGCCGCGTCGTCCAAGCTCGAGGACGAAGCGAAGGCGGCCATCGCGGACAGTCGCCTGACCGCAGCACCGGTGGTGGCCGACCTGTCCGACGCCGGCGTCGTCGGGATCGTCGGTGACCGCGAGGGAGCACTCGCGCTGGCGCGCAGCCTGCTCGCGCAGGCCACCGTGCACTGCGGTCCCGCCGACCTGACGGTGGGCATCTTCTGTGACGCTGGCCGTGCCGATGACTGGGGGTGGGCCTCCTGGCTGCCGCACGCGCGCGTGGCGGGGAGCAGCACCGGTGCCCGTTGGATGTCGGCACAGCGCGACCAGAGCGCGGCGATGCTCCGAGGGCTGCGGGAGTCGCTCGACGAGCTACCGACCCCGAACCTGCTCGTCGTGGTCGACTCCGAGGTGCTCACCGAGGGGCGCGATGCGCCCGCCCGCAACCTGCTCGGCGAAGGGCGCACCGTCCCCGGACAGTCGCTCCGTCCCGGTGAGCAGCCACGGCGGGTGAGCGGGATCGTCATCGCGACCAACGAGCAGCAGCTTCCCGCAGCCTGCACGACGATCGTCACGGTCGGTGCCGACGCCGCCGCGACGGTCTACCGGCCGGAGGACCGGACCCGCGTCGAGGACGTCGTGCTCGCCGGACTCAGCGTCGAGACAGCCGAACGGAGCGCCCGCAGCGTGGCGCACTTCGACGATCCCGAACTGCTGGTTCCGGGGGCGTCCTTGCCGTCGCTCGTCCGCCTGCCGGAGCTGCTCGCGGGGGACGACACGGTTCCGCGAACCCAGACGGCCACGAGCCCCGTCGACACGATCCGAGCGGCGTGGGGCGCCCGCACCGGCTTCTCGACCCCGATCGGGTCGTCGGAGAGCGGCGTCCTCGAGCTCGATCTGGTCCGCGACGGGCCGCACGGTCTGGTCGGTGGCACGACGGGTTCGGGCAAGAGCGAGTTCCTGCGCTCGCTCGTCGCCGGGCTCGCTGCACGCAACGATCCCACCCGCCTCAACTTCCTGCTCGTCGACTTCAAGGGCGGCGCCGCGTTCGCCGCCTGTGAGCGACTGCCGCACACCATCGGCACGATCAGCAACCTGGACGAGCAACTCGCCGACCGTGCGATCCGTGCACTCGAGGCCGAACTCGAGCGTCGTCAGCGGGTGTTCGCCGCAGCCGGCGCGGACATCGACAACCTCGACGCCTACCTGGCGACGAAGCCCGACGAACCGATGCCGCGCCTGCTCCTCGTGGTAGACGAGTTCGCGATGCTGGCGAAGGACTTCCCCGACGTCCTCACCTCGCTCGTCGCCGTCGCCGCGGTCGGTCGGACACTCGGCGTCCACATGATCCTCGCCACCCAGCGGCCTGCTGGCGTCGTGAGCGAGGACATCCTGGCGAACACCAACATGCGGGTGGCGCTGCGGGTGCAGAGCCGCGAGGACTCGACCAACGTGATCGGCGTGCCCACCGCCGCGGGTATCGGTCGCCAACAGACCGGTCGCGCGTACGTGAAGCTCGGGCAGGACGACATCACCCCGGTGCAGACCGCGCTCGTCACCGGCCGTGCTCGCGACGAGCGTGCGGAGCAACCGGTGTCCGTCCGACCGACCGACGTCTTCGGCGTGCCCGCTCCGATGCCCGCTCCGGCGCCGACGGCGGCCGACGTCACCGACCTCGACCAGCTCATCGAGGCGATCGCGCAGGCCAACGCCGCCGCCGGGCACGCCCCGCCGCGACCGATCTGGCCCGAGGCCCTCGGCGATCGCGTCGAGCTGGCCGAGCTGGCGCCCGTCGTCGGACCGCTGCGGACCGTGCCCGTCGCCCTGGCCGACGACCCGGACCACCAGCGCCAGGTCACGACCGGGTGGGACCTCGACGAGGGCAACCTCATGCTCATGGGCATCCCCGGCAGCGGGACGAGCACGGCCCTCGCCACCCTCGCCTTGCAGCTCGCCGAGGCGACGAGCCCGGACGACCTCGACCTGCTGGTGCTCGACATGGGTCCAGGCGACCTGGCGCCCCTCGCGCAGCTTCCGCACACGACCGCCTACGTCGGCTCCGGTGCCGGCGCGGGGGAGGTGCAGGCGCGGTTCCTCCGGCACCTGCGCGTCGAGCTCGAGCGACGTCGCGCCACTCCGGGTGGCCGCCGGGCAGTCGTGTTGATCGACGGCCTCGCGGCCCTGCGCGACGAGTACCAGGACTTCGAGGGGCAGCTGCTGCTCGACGCCCTGTACCGCGTCTACGCCGAGGGGCCCGCGCTCGGCATATCGTTCGCCGTCTCGACGACCCGCGCCAAGGCGGTCCCGTCCGCGATGGACGAAGTGACGACCCAGAAGTGGATGTTCCGCCTGGCCGACCCGTACGACTACGCCTCGATCGGCGTCCGCCCGAAGGACGTCCCACCGCCCGTAGCCGGTCGCTTCATCGACTCGATCCTGCGGCTGCAGTCCCACGTGGCGACGCCGGGCGTCCCGCTGGCGCAGGCCGTCGATCGCCTCGTCGAGCGCTGGCCCGGCACGGCTCCGAAGGCGAGTGCGGTCGGTCGGCTGCCCGACGCCGTCCTGGTCGACGAACTCGGTGCGGGTGCGGTGTTCGCGGGGGAACCGTGGCGGATCCCGATCGGGGTCGCCGAGGACGATCTCCGTCCCGCAGCGCTCGAGGTCTACGACGGCGAACACGTGCTCGTTGCGGGTCCAGCCCGGTCGGGCAAGTCGACCGTGCTCCTGGCGCTCGCGGCCCTCGCTCGCGCCGCGGATGGCGTGCGACCGGCGGTCTGGGCGATCTGTGATCGCCGTTCGCCGCTCGCCTCCGGGGACTTCGACCGCATCGCCGTCGGCCCCGACGAGGTCCCGGCTCTGCTGGCCGGGCTGCGGCTCGAGCGTGGACCGGTGCTGCTGTTGATCGACGACGCGGAACGCTTCGATGACGGCGACCAGGCCATCGCGACGCTGCTCGCGACCGAGCGCCCCGGGCTCTGCGTCGTCGCGGCGGGCCGCTCGGCGGACCTCCGATCGCTCTACAGCCACTGGACACGAGCGGTCCGCAAGTCGCGTTGCGGCGTCCTCCTGCAGCCGGACGTCGACTACGACGGCGAGTTGCTGGGCGTCACGCTCCCGCGCCGAGCACCGGTGGCGCTGACCGTGGGTCGCGGCTACGCGTCCTCCGGCGGCGCCGTCCGCCTCGTGCAGACCGCGTCCGCAGGCAGCTGACCGACTGACTGACGGACTGGAGGCCCGTGGCGACGCCGCCACGGGCCTCCACGCTGTCAGCTGGTCGCGCGACCGACGCGCTCAGCCCCGACAGGCCCGCTCAGTCGCGCGTCGTGATCCCGAAGGGCGAGCTCTCGAGGTTCGTGAAGTTCCCCACCGTCGCCCGGACGGTGCACGACGGGGCGACGGAGAGTGCGGTGACCACGAGCCCGTCGGACGACACGGCCAACGCGCCCGAGCAGCCGTCGGCGAACCGGACGCCGGACTCACCGCCGGCCACGTCGACGAGCATCTGCGACGGCCGCCCGCTGCTCGGACTGCGGTAGAGCGGGTTGAGCTCGTCGGCACCGTTCGGCCAGACCGGCACCAGGGTCACCGGCAGCGCCGTCTGGCTGACCGTCCGGTCGGGCGTGCGGACCTCGACGCCCTGCAGCCGCTGGACGGGGTAGGCAGTCCCGCGGACGGCGTCGTCGGTCACGGCTGTGGTGGTCGCCTCGCCGACACCCTCGAGCCAGGTCTGCAGCGCGGCACCGTCCTTGACAGAGAGTGGCACAGAGGCCTCGACCGTGACGTCTCCACCGGCGGGGACCTCGACGCCGGACAGGCTCCACGCACACGCCGTGTCCACACCGGTCAGCGACGGCTGGTTGCGCTTCGCCGTGATGCCCTCGCCGGACCAAGTGGCCGCGGGGCAGGAGTCTCCCGACCGAGCACCTGGCAGCACCTCGAGGAACGGTCCGCTGAGGGTGGCCGCCTGCGCCGCGTACGTGATGCGCAGGTCCACGGTGCCCTTCGCCGGGTCGATGGTGGCACGCCGTGTGGTCGCGAGGCCGGTGGGAAGCGGCTGGTCCTGCTGGTAGGCGTTGGCGGCCTGTGCGGTCGCGGAACCGGGCCCCGGCGTCTTCTGGAGAGCTCCGGGCAGCCACACGACGCCACCGACGATCAGTGCGGCGACGAGCACGACGCCGATGCCGCCGAACAGGAGCGCACGGTTGGTCAGCCATTCGGGGCGGGCGAACCGACGCGTCGGTTCGGGCTCGGCGGCCGGTGCGGCGGGCAGCGGCTGCCGCGCCATCGGCCGGATGACGGTCTGCGACCCGGCGGGGCCGAGCTCCGGGGCCGGCCCGACGACCGCGGTGTCGTCCCCGGTGGCGGTGGTCTGGGATCCCGTCGCGTCGTCGGGGCGGACCCCACGGACGACGGTCGCCGGACGCTCGACCTCGTCGAACGAGTCCGGGTCGCTGGAAGCGACCAGCGCGGATGCCGAGGCGAGGGACCGTGCGAGCCGACGGAGAGTCCCCGCCGCGTCGGCCGCCGACGGCCGGGCGTTCGGGTCCTTCGCCAGCAGGGCAGACACCGCCGTCCACAACGGGTCCGGCACGTCGAGTGGGGGCGGGTTCGACGTGACGTGCCGGTACGCCACTGCGAAGTCCGTGCCAGGCCCGGCGAACGGCGTGCGACCGGACAGCAGCTCGTAGAGCATGACCCCGGCGCCGTAGACGTCGGCGGCCGGACCCGAGCGGCCGTGGCTGATCGACTCGGGTGCCATGTACTGCGGTGTGCCGAGGAGCCCGGTGGTGGTGCGCTCGCGCTCGGCGACGACGGAAGCGATGCCGAAGTCGCTGACCCGGACGTCGCCGGTCGCGCCGGACTCCCACGGGGCCTGGAGCAACACGTTGTCGGGCTTGACGTCACGGTGGGTGACGTCCTGCTCGTGCGCCGCAGCGAGGGCGTCGAGGGTCTCGGCGGTGATGGTCAGGGCGTCACGCGGAGTGAGCGGCCCGTTCGCCGCGAGCAGGTCGCGGGCGGATCCGCCCGGCACCAGGTCCATGACGATCGCGAGCCGGTCACCCTCGACGACCAGGTCACGGACGCGCACGACGGACGGGTGCTGCAGGGCGAGGAGCACGGAGCGCTCCCGGACGAAGCGCTCGACGATCTGCGGGTCGGCGGCGAGTTCGGCACGCAGGAGCTTCGCTGCGAAGGCATCACCGGTCGCAGTGTGTTCGACGCGCCAGACCTCACCGGTGGCACCGGTCCCGAGCAGTTCGACCAGTCGGTAGGACGCACCGAGCGGTTCGCCCTGGCCGTACTGCCCTTGACGGTCCTGCGCCACGCGTTCCCCGATTCCCCCGATGGCCGACCCCTCGCCGACCACGCAATGTTACCGGCCGGGCTGCTCCGGCGCCGCGTACTGCACGTCGATCGCGTGCTGCGTGAACCCCGAGCGCCGGTACAGCGCGAGCGCCGGCTCGTTGTCCCCCTCGACGTACAGTGCGGCGGCGGTCAGCCCGCGGCCGTGCAGCCGGGCGGTTCCCGCACGCATGAGCACACCACCGAGCCGCTGTCCCTGCAGGTCGGGCCGCACGGCGACGGCGTAGAACTCGCCGATGCCGTCCTCGACCTTGAGCCAGCACGACCCGGCGAGCTGCCCGGAGGCATCGCGGAGCAAGAGCAGGTCGTCGCCGGAGAACCAGGCGTCGGCTTCTCGGGCGTGCAGGTCGTCCAACGTCATCCGCCCCTGCTCGGGGTGGTGCGCGAAGGCTGCGGCGTTCAGCGCGAGCCAGTCGGTCTCGTCGTCGGTGCCCGGGCGGAACGCCGACAGGCTGAACCCGTCGGGCAGCTCGACGTCGGCGGCGACGTCCACCTCGGAGTCGGCGACGGGCGCCCGGAGCTGCAGCAGCGTGCGGACCGCGCGCCAGCCGAACCGGTCGGCCAGCGCCCGCGCTGCCGGGTGGTCCCCGTGCGCCCAGGCGAGCCGGGGAGCGGCCCCGCCGCCCAGCGCGAGCGCCTGCGTCACCAGGGCGGTGCCGATGCCGCGGCCGCGGGCCTCCTGGGCGACGACCATCTCGAGCTCACCGTCACGGACCACGGCGACCCCGTCGTCGACGGACAGGACGCTCGCGCGCCCGGCGCGGACGTCCACCAGGGTCTGGTCGGAGAACGGCGGGGCCTCGCCGGGGGCGACGAAGGCGCCGAGGTCGGGCAGCACTACTGCCCCATCAGGCGCTCGGCCTCGTCGTCGTAGACGTTGAAGCGGTACCCGACGTTGCGGACGGTGCCGATGAGCGACTCGAGGTCCCCGAGCTTGGCGCGGAGCCGTCGGACGTGCACGTCGACGGTGCGGGTGCCCCCGAAGTAGTCGTAGCCCCAGACCTCGCTGAGCAGCTGCTCGCGGGTGAAGACGCGTGACGGGTGGGTGGCGAAGAACCGCAGGAGCTCGAACTCCTTGAACGTCAGGTCGAGCGGCCGACCGCGGACCTTGGCGGAGTAGCTGGCCTCGTCGATGACGACACCGGACGCCTGGATCTTCGAGCTCGTCTGGCCCTTCGCGGCACGACCGGCCGACAGGCGGATGCGGGCGTCGATCTCGGCGGGGCCGGCGCTCTCGAGCACGACGTCGTCGACGTTCCAGTCGCTGTTCACCGCGGTCAGACCGCCCTCGGTGACGACGAGCACGATCGGCGTGGTCGACCCCGACGAGGCGAGGATCTTGCACAGGGCCTTCGCGCTGACCAGGTCGGTGCGGGCGTCCACGAACATCAGGTCGCTCTGCGGGGCGTTGACCAGCTGCGCGGCCTCGGCCGGCACGTGGCGGATCCGGTGGCTCAGGAGGCCCAGGCTCGGCAGGACGTCTCCGGGCGCGGTCGAGGTGAGTACCAGGAGCTGTGCCACAGGACCTCCGGAGGTGGATGACGTCGTGGAGACATCCTAGTGATGCTCGGGAAGGACTCATCCGGCCGGACGGATTGCGCGCCGTCCCGCACAGCACCGCACCGGCGGTGCGAGCGTCCCGCACGAGCACCGCACCCGGCGGTGCGAGCATTCCGCACGTCCCCTGTCATGATGGATCGCGTGACCGAGCCCGTGCACCCCACCGACCAGCGTCGCCTGCGGCTGACGTCCGTCCTGCCGGTCTGGGTGCTGGCGGTCGTCGGGGCGGTGCTCGTCCTGACCCTGGCCGAGCGCGACTCGTTCGCCTGGCTGCTGCTCGTCTTCGTCGCCTGCGTCATGGTCAGCTTCGTGCTGCAGCTCATCACCGCCACCAAGGACGGGCTGGTCGAACGGATCAGCATCGCGTCGTCCGGGGCGTTCGTCGTGGTGCTCGTCACCGCGGTGGTGCTCCTGGCGCGTTGAGCCGAGCCGCGTAGACTCCGGACCATGGATTCGCTGCTTGCGCTCGAGCTCTTCTACGTCGGCCTCCTCGGCCTGGCGTCGCTCGCGATCGCGTTCATCTCGGTGGTCGTCGTCGTGAAGCTGTTCAAGGGTCAGCGTTGATCGAGCTGCCCGAAGGCCTCGCCCCCGAACTGGTCCCGCTGTCGTGGCTGGTCGGCGTGTGGGAGGGCACCGGTGTGGTCGAGTACCCGGTCGGTGACGACGACGAGGTCCGGAACTACGAGTTCGGCCAGCGCGTCAGCTTCAGCCACGACGGCCTGCCCTACCTGAACTACTCGTCCACCACGTGGCTGCTCGACGACGAACACACCCCGCTCGCCGCCGAGATGGGCTACTGGCGGATCGACCGTCCGACCGAGCCCGGCGACCGCGGCCCCGCGATGCTCCTGGGCGAGGGGCCCACGCCCTTCAGCACGGTCGAGAGCGTCGAGGCGCTCCGCAACACGACCGACGGCTTCGACGTCGAGGCCGCGATCATCCACCCGACGGGCGTCAACGAGCTCTACGTCGGCCGTGTGCTGAAGGGCCGGATCGACCTGTCGACCGACGCCGTGCTGCGCTCGCCGAACGCGAAGGACTACTCCGCCGCGACCCGCCTGTACGGCCTGGTCGAGGGCAAGCTCTTCTGGGCGTGGGACATCGCCGCGCTCGGCCGTGAACTCACCTCGCACGCCTCGGGGCAGCTCGCGAAGGTCGAGTGATGTCGGTGTTCGCCGCGCGGGACGGCTTCGTCGCGGCCGATTCGGTCGCCGCGCACTTCGGCAACCCGATCGGGGAGCAGCGCCTGCTGTCCCGCGGCCGCGCCGTCGTCGAGCTCGGTCTGGGTGTCGTCACGGTCTCCGGGCCGGACCGCCTGTCGTGGCTCAACTCGATCACCTCGCAGCAGCTCACCGGGTTGCCCACGGGCGTCAGCACCGAGACGCTCGTGCTCGACCAGGCCGGACGCGTCGAGCACGCGGCCCGGATCGTGGACGACGGTGCGACCGCCTGGCTGCTCTCCGAGCGCCCTGACGCTGCGCCGCTCGCCGGCTGGCTCGACTCGATGCGCTTCATGCTCCGGGTCGAGGTCGCCGACCGTTCGGCCGACTTCGTCACCCTCGGCTGGCTCGGCGAGACCGCACCGTTCGCCTCCGTCGAACTGCCGAAACGACCCGTCGTCGAGTGGGTCGACCCGTGGGGCGTCGTCACGCCCGGCGGGTGGGGCTACGCCGCCCAGGAGGCCCACCCCGGCTCCGACTGGACCCTCCGCATCGCCGTGGTCACCCCCGGCACTGCGGCCGCGATCGCCGCGTCGGACGTCCCCGTCGCGGGGCTCCTGGCGTACGAGGCGTTGCGGATCGCCGCCTGGCGACCGGTCCTGTCCGACGTCGACGAGCGGACGATCCCGCACGAGCTCGACTGGCTGCGTTCCGCCGTGCACCTGTCGAAGGGCTGCTACCGCGGGCAGGAGACCGTCGCCAAGGTCCACAACCTCGGGCACCCGCCGCGTCGGGCCGTGCTGCTGCACCTGGACGGGTCCGACGGCGTGCTGCCGGCACCCGGCACCCCCGTGCTGCTCGACGACAAGCAGGTCGGTCGGCTGTCGGCGTCGGCGATCCACCACGAGCTCGGTCCGATCGGGCTCGCCGTGGTCAAGCGTTCCCTCGACCCCACCGCGACCCTGCGGCTCGAGGCCGACGACGTCGTGGTGACCGCGGCGCAGGAGACCATCGTCCCGCCCGAGGCCGGTGCGACGGCGAACGTCCCGCGCCTGCCCCGTCTCGGAGCCGTGAAGCGCTCCTAGCCTGCGCGTTGACGGTCGCAAGACACCGGTGTTCGCCGGTCGCACCGCGGTTCGCGGGTGTTCGGAGCGCGAACACCGGTGTTCTGCGCCGCTGCGTCAGGCGGGCTCGACGGCCGACCAGGGGACGCTGAGCTCGCCGAGCCGCCACCTGGTCACGCCGTGCAGCACCGGCCACCCGCGGCCGCGCATGCCGCGCACCGTGGCGATCCACCGCTGCCGGGGTCCGTACGTGCCGAGCGGAGCCGCGACCGCCCACGACAGGTCGAGGTCGCCGAGGAACGCGTGCACCCGTTCGCCGGGCACGTTGCGGTGGATCAGGGCCTTCGGCAGGCGCTCGGCGACGATGGAGGGGACGTCGAGCCCGGCGAGGCGGAGCGACACCGTGAAGGTCCGTGGCGCGACGTCGTCGAGCGTCACCCACGATGCGACCCGGCCGACTTCGTTGCACGTCCCCTCGACGAGCGCACCGCCGGGCTGCAGCCGGTCCTGCATGATCCGCCACGACCCGACCACCGCGGACTCGTCGTACTGCCGCAGCACGTTGAAGGCCCGGATGACGGCGGGTCGGCGCTGCCCGGGCGTCGGCGTCTCGAAGCCACCCAGGCGGAAGGTCACGCCGTCGCGGGTCCCGGCGTTCGCGAGCGCGACTCGCGAGGGCTCGATCTCGATGCCGGTCACCTCGACGTCCGGTCGGACGGCCGCCAGCCGGTCGCGGAGCTCGAGGGTGGTGGTCGGCGATGCCCCGTAGCCGACGTCGGCGACGAGCGGGTCGTCCGTCCGGCGCAGCACCGGCAGGGTCGCGATCCACCGGTCGACGCGGCGGAGCCGGTTGTACCCGGTCGTCCCGCGCGTCACGTTCCCGATGGGCATGCGTCAAGGGTACGGGGCCGGTACCGCTCGGTAGACTCGGAGGCATGACCTCCACGCTCGTCCTGCTCCGTCACGGCAACAGTGACTGGAACCAGAAGAACCTGTTCACCGGTTGGGTCGACGTCCGGCTCAGCGAGCTGGGCGAGAAGGAGGCGAAGCGCGCCGGCGACCTCATCGCCGAGTCCGGCATCGTCCCCGACGTCCTGTACACCTCGCTCCTGACCCGCGCGATCCAGACCGCGGACATCGCGCTGCTGCAGGCCGACCTGGCCTGGCTGCCGGTGAAGCGCGACTGGCGCCTCAACGAGCGCCACTACGGCGCCCTGCAGGGCAAGGACAAGGCCCAGACCCTGGCCGAGTACGGCGAGCAGCAGTTCATGGAGTGGCGCCGCTCGTTCGACGTCCCGCCGCCGCCCATCGCAGACGACGCCGAGTGGTCGCAGTCCGGTGACCGCCGCTACGCAGAGCTCGGCGACCAGCTGCCCCGCACCGAGTCGCTCAAGCTCGTGATCGACCGCCTGCTGCCGTACTGGGAGTCCGACATCACGAAGGACCTCGCCGCCGGAAAGACCGTGCTCGTCACTGCCCACGGCAACTCGCTGCGTGCGCTCGTGAAGCACCTCGACGGCATCTCCGACGACGACATCGCCGGTCTGAACATCCCGACCGGCATCCCGCTGGTGTACGAGCTCGACGACGACTTCACGCCGACGAAGCCCGCGTACTACCTGGACCCCGAGGCCGCCGCTGCCGGCGCCGCCGCCGTGGCCGCCCAGGGCGCCAAGAAGTAGCGGCCACGCAGAACGCCCCGTCCGGCATCCGGGCGGGGCGTTGGTGCGTGTGCCGTGCTTCCCGGAAGCGACAGTGGGCCGCCAACGTTCCGCCGACTCCTGTCGCTCTGCCAGGAGGAACGGATCGCCCCGTCGACGACGTGTCGCTCCGGCAGCACGGTCGGCTCGACGAGCCGTGGCTGGTCAGACGAAGTGCGACGCGATCTCCTGCACCAGGGCCCCGACGTCGTAGGGCTTCGTGGTGTCGACCCGGATCACCGGGACACCGGCGAGCCCGACCGGGTGCGCGTCGTCGCCGTGCTCGTCCCAGAAGGCCAGCACGTCGGCCATGTCCCCGTGCACCTCGTGCCGCACCGGCACGGTGCCCGGGTCGTACCGGTCCCGCAGCCGCTGCTCGGCCGTGACGCGGTCCGTGTCGCACCACACCTCGACGGCGCGCGGCGACCCGGCGGAGGCGAGCCCGGCCTCCAGGCGGTCCCGGTCGCGGGACGGCAGCCAGACGGCGTCGAGGACGACCCCGTTCTCGACGGCCCGGGCCATGGACCACATCGTGTCCATGGCGATGCCGCCGAGCGGACGGGAGGCGATCATCGGGCCGACGACGTCGGCCAGGGGCTCCTTGATGCGGTCCTTCGACAGGAACGGGCAGCCGAGCACCTCGGCGAGTGCCGTGCCGATCGTGCTCTTGCCGGAACCGGGCATGCCGTTGACGATGATCGCGACCTGGGCCATGCCACGATCCTCGCAGACCGATCGGGTCGGGTCAGACCGCCGCGGTCGAGGTGGACGCGCCGGTCCAGTCGCCGGTCGCCAGGTACTCGACCTTCTTCGCGATCGAGACCGCGTGGTCGGCGAAGCGCTCGTGGTAGCGGGAGGCCAGGGTGGCGTCGACCGTGTCGATCGGGCCGCCCTTCCAGGCCTCGCCGAGCACGAAGTCGAAGACGCTGGCGTGCAGCTCGTCGACGGCGTCGTCCTCGTCGCGGATCTCGGCCGACAGTGCGATGTCCTCGGTGGCGAGCAGGCGCGTGAGCTTCTGCGCCATCGCGACGTCGTGCTTGCCCATCTCCTTGAAGGTGCTGCGGAGGCCCTTCGGCACGACCTTCTCGGGGAAGCGCTGGCGGGCGAGCTGCGCGATGTGCTCGGCCATGTCTCCCATGCGCTCGAGCGAGGAGCTGACGCGCAGGGCGGTGACGACGACGCGCAGGTCGCGGGCCACCGGCGCCTGGCGGGCCAGGATGTCGATCGCGATCTCGTCGAGGCTGTTCGCAGCGAGGTCGATCTTCTCGTCGTCGGCGATCACCTCTTCGGCGAGGGCGACGTCGGAGTCGCCGAAGGCCTGCGTGGCTCGGGTGATGGCGGACTCGACGAGCCCGGCGATCTCGGTCAGTCGCTCCTGGACGTCCTGGAGTTCCTGCTGGAAGACTTCGCGCATGGGGGAGTACCTCTCTCTGCGTACCGGACGAGTGTCGTCAGCGCAGGTGAACGAACGGTGACGCGGGGCTGAACGCTTCGCGTTCTGGCCTTCCGCGGACGGTGAACGGTACCGGAACCCCGCATGACCATCCCTACACTGGCGGCATGGACAACGCGTGGCTCGTGCCACTGTCGATGCTCCTCGGCGGGGTCTTCGGCGCGGGCGTCGTGGTGCTGATCATCACCGCCGAGCGCACGGCACGTGCTGCCGACGTGGCGGAGCGGACCCTGCCGGACGGTGTCGCAGCGGTCATCTCGACGATGCACAACCCGGCGGTCGTCATCGACCCGTCGAACACCGTCGTCGCGGCATCGCCCCAGGCACTCACCGCGGGGCTCGTCGTGCGCCGACGTCTGGTGCACCAGGAACTGCTCGGCCTGATCGACCGGGTGCGCAAGAGCGGGGAGATGGGTGCGGAGGACCTCGAGCTGCCACGCGGCCGCCACGGGGAGCTCATCGGCTACCTCAGCTTCCGCGCCGCCCAGCTGGGCAACCGGTACGTCCTGCTCACCGCGGACGACCTGACCGAGAGCCGCCGCATCGACGAGGTCCGCCGCGACTTCGTCGCCAACATCTCGCACGAGCTGAAGACCCCGATCGGTGCCATCGGGCTGCTGTCGGAGACGCTCGTGCTCGCCGCCGACGACCCCGCGCACGTCAAGAAGTTCGCCGCGCAGCTCATCACCGAGTCCGAGCGGCTCGGGGCGCTGACGAAGGACATCATCGAGCTGTCCCGCCTGCAGTCGGTCGACGCGCTCGAGAACAGCGAGGAGACCGGCATCGACAAGATCGTGCAGGCCGCCATCGACGGCAACGAGGTCGTCGCCCGCGCCCGGTCGATCGAGATCATCCGCGCCAAGAAGTCGAAGCTGCGGGTGATGGGCGACCCGGGCCTGCTGCAGGTCGCGGTGTCGAACCTCATCGCCAACGCGGTGAAGTACTCGCCGGACGGCACCCGCGTCGGTGTGGGCGTCCGGTCGTCGAAGGGCTTCGTCGAGATCGCCGTCACCGACCAGGGTGTCGGCATCCCCGAGGCCGACCTCGACCGCGTCTTCGAACGGTTCTACCGTGTCGATCCCGCACGGTCGCGCGCCACCGGGGGCACCGGCCTCGGGCTCGCGATCGTCAAGCACGTCGTCAGCAACCACGGTGGTGACGTGCGCGTCTGGTCGCAGTCCGGCAAGGGCTCGACCTTCACCATCCGTCTGCCCGAGGCAGATCCCGAACTGACCACAGCCCTCGAAGAGCAACTGGAAGAGCAGCCATCGTGACCAAGATCCTCATCGTCGACGACGAGCCGGCCCTGAGCGAGCCCCTGGAGTTCCTGCTGCAGCGTGAGGGGTACGAGACCTCCGTCGCTGCCGACGGCGTGACAGCGCTGTCGAAGTTCGACACGGAGAACCCCGACCTGGTGCTCCTCGACCTCATGCTGCCGGGCCTGAGCGGCACCGAGGTGTGCCGGCAGATCCGGACCCGCTCGAACGCGCCGATCATCATGCTGACCGCGAAGGACTCGGAGGTGGACATCGTCGTCGGGCTCGAACTCGGCGCCGACGACTACGTCACGAAGCCGTACTCCACGCGGGAGCTCCTGGCCCGGATCCGTGCGGTGCTCCGCCGGCGTACCGAGGACGACCCGGCCGACAGCGGCATCCTGCAGGTCGGCGGCATCCGGATGGACGTCGAGCGCCACACGGTGTCCGTCGACGGGTCCGAGACGCCGATGCCGCTCAAGGAGTTCGAGCTCCTCGAGCTGCTGCTCCGGAACGCCGGCCGCGTGCTGACCCGTGGTCAGCTCATCGACCGGGTCTGGGGGTCCGACTACTTCGGCGACACCAAGACCCTCGACGTGCACATCAAGCGCATCCGCTCGAAGATCGAGCGGGTCCCGTCGACCCCCGAGATCCTGGTGACGGTCCGCGGTCTCGGCTACCGCATCGAGGCGTAGGCCCCGCGACCGGTCACGACTCACCGCGCGTCGTCCTGGGAGTGGTCGCAAGTCGTCGCCTCCGGCGCCTTGCAGTGACGGTTCGTGACCACTCGACGAGTGGTCTGCGACGAGTCATGACCGGGCCGCGCGCGAGGGCGCGCGCGACGGCTGGCGACGGCTGGTGTGTGCACCGCACGGACAGGAGGCCCGGTGCCGGTCCCTGGGACCGGCACCGGGCCTCCCGGTCTGCAGTGGTCGAGCGTCGCGTCAGCGCGGACGGACTACTGGCCGTCCGTCGGCGTGGCCGTCGGGGTCGAGGTCGGCAGCGTGACCGTGTCGGTCGGCTCCGGGGTCGGGCTCGGCGCGAGGGTCTGGTACTCCTCCTGCGAGCTGGTCAGCACCGGCACGTTCGCCGAGGTGCCCTCGGCGTCGGGGTAGCTGAAGTAGACCTTGACGAGCGATCCGGGCTTCGCGTCCGCGTTGTCGAACACGATCGGCTCGGCGTCGGCGGCGGTGGTGCCCTGGGTGGTGTCGCCCTCTTGCACGCTCGACTCGGCGTCGCTGCCCGCACCCGCTGCCATGGCGAGGTCGACGTGGCTGTTCGCCGGCACGTCGACGGTCTGGGTGTCGCCGCCGATCTCGATCGAGACGGTGTAGTCGTCCTGGTCGTCGTTGTTCACGAGCGTGCCGATGAAGCGGGCGCTCTCGCCGTCGTCCGAGATCAGCAGGGCGTTCCGCACGTCGACCTTGCCGGTCGAGACGTCCACGCCGTCGGTGATCTGCTTGATGTCGACGGTGTGGGCCGGCGACATGAACTCGCACCCGGTGGCGCCGAGCGCGATGGTTGCCGCAACGGCGACGGACACGAGTACCCGAGGTCGCAAGAGATTCCTCCGTAAGTCACGATGGGGACCGGGCGGTCCCCGCGCCCATCCTAGCGATCACCGGGAGGGGTGAGCGCTGAGGGTCCCCTTACCGGAACGGCCCTTGTGGTAAACTGGAGGTCTGGGAACGGAGCCTGATACATGCAATTCGAGGTCGGCGAGACCGTCGTCTACCCCCATCACGGGGCGGCAACCATCTCTGAAGTCAAGACTCGCGTCATCAAGGGCGAGGAAAAGGTCTACCTGAAGCTGCGGGTGACGCAGGGCGACCTGACGATCGAGGTCCCGGCGGACAACGTCGACCTGGTCGGCGTCCGCGACGTGATCGGCAAGGAAGGGCTCGACAAGGTGTTCGAGGTCCTCCGGGCGCCGTTCACGGAAGAGCCCACGAACTGGTCACGCCGGTACAAGGCGAACCTCGAGAAGCTCGCTTCCGGTGACGTCATCAAGGTGTCCGAGGTCGTCCGCGACCTCTGGCGGCGCGATCAGGACCGCGGGCTCTCCGCGGGTGAGAAGCGGATGCTGGCCAAGGCCCGGCAGATCCTGATCTCCGAGCTCGCGTTGGCCGAGAAGACCGACGAGGACAAGGCATCGACCGTCCTCGACGAGGTCCTGGCCTCCTGAACGCCTGAACGCTGAACCACTGAGCGCGACAGCACGAACGACGACCGCACGGTTCCCCGACGGGGTGGACCGGGCGGTCGTCGTCGTTGCAGCGGGGTCCGGCACCCGGCTCGGCATCGGGACGGCGAAGGCGTTCGTGCCCGTGGCCGGTTCGCTGATGCTCGCGCGGGCACTCGAGCCCCTGTTCGCGTTGCCGTCGCCGACGCTCGTCGTCGTGGTCGCACCGGCGTCGCACCTGGACGAGTGCCGGCAGGTGGTCGGTTCCGTCGCGGGTGCTGCGGTCGCGTACACGGCCGTCGTGGCCGGAGGCGCGGATCGCCACGGTTCGGTCGAGGCCGGCCTGGCCGTGCTGCCGGACTCCGTCACCACGGTGCTCGTGCACGACGCGGCACGGTGCCTGACACCCGCGGCGCAGTTCGCGCGGGTGTTCGACGCCGTCGCCGCCGGGGACGGTGCGGGCGTCGTGCCGGCACTCCCCGTCACGGACACCGTGAAGCGCGTCGACGGTGACGTCGTCGTCGAGACCGTCGACCGTGCCGCACTCGTCGGGGTGCAGACGCCGCAGGGCTTCCCCCTCGCCGCACTCCGGCGGGCGTACGCGGTGTCGTCGCAGTCCGAGACGGACGATGCCGGCGTGTTCCAGGCCGTCGGGGGCACCGTCCGGTTCGTGCCGGGTGACGCCGACGCCTTCAAGATCACGACGCCGTGGGACCTCGGCCGGGCCGAGTCGATCGTGCGGGCGCGGTCCGAAGCCGGTGCTGGTGCTGGTGCCGGTGCGGCGGGTGCTGGCCAGGCGGACACCGTCGCGGTCCGACTCGGGCTCGGGGTGGACGTGCACGCCTTCGACGACGCCTCGCCCTGCCGCGTCGGGCTGCTCGACTTCCCCGGCGAACCCGGGCTCTCCGGCCACAGCGACGGCGACGCGGTGGCGCACGCGGTGTGCGACGCCCTGCTCTCCGCCGGGGGCCTCGGCGACATCGGCGGCCGCTTCGGCACCGCCGACCCGCAGTACGCCGGCGCCACGGGCGACGTCTTCGTCCGCGGCGCGGTCACGCTGCTCGCCGACGCGGGGCTCGTGCCGGTGTCGGTCACCGTGCAGGTCATCGGCAACCGGCCGCGCATCGGTCGTCGCCGTGACGAGATGCAGGACGCCCTGTCCGCCGTGGTCGGCGCACCCGTGGCGGTGTCCGGCACCACGACGGACGGACTCGGGTTCACCGGCCGCGGTGAGGGGCTCGCCGCGATCGCCACCGCGCTCGTGCGTCCCTCCTGAAACCGCGGCCCCGCGCCGATTAGGGTTGAGGCGTGACCGTTCGCCTCTACGACTCCCGCGCCGCAGCCGTCGTCGACCTCGTGCCCCTGGTCGACGGACACGTGAGCGTCTACGTCTGTGGACCGACGGTGCAGTCGTCGCCGCACATCGGGCACCTGCGGTCCGCGCTGGTCTACGACATCTGGCGCCGGTGGCTCACCCACCGCGGGTACCGGGTGACCCTGGTGCGCAACGTCACCGACATCGACGACAAGGTCCTCGACCTGGCTGCCGGCACGGACGAGGCGTGGTTCGCACGCGCCTACCGGGTCGAGCTCGAGTTCACCGCCGCGTACAACGCCCTCGGCATCCTGCCCCCGACCTACGAGCCGCGGGCCACGGCGAGCGTGCCGCAGATGCACGAGATCATCCAGCGTCTCATCGACCGCGGGCACGCCTACGCCGCCGACGACGGCTCGGGCGACGTCTACTTCGACACCGGCAGCTGGGCCGACTACGGGGTGCTCACCCGGCAGCGGCGCGAGGACATGGTCGAGGCTGCCGACGCCGATCCGCGTGGCAAGCGCGACGCCCGTGACTTCGCGCTCTGGAAGGGTGCGAAGCCCGGCGAACCGTCGACCGCCAACTGGAACTCCCCGTGGGGCGCCGGCCGTCCGGGCTGGCACATCGAGTGCTCGGCGATGTCACGTCGGTACCTCGGCCCCGCGTTCGACATCCACGGCGGCGGGCTCGACCTGCGCTTCCCGCACCACGAGAACGAGCTCGCGCAGTCCACGGCCGCCGGGGACCCGTTCGCGTCGTACTGGCTGCACAACGGCCTGGTGACGGTCGAGGGGCAGAAGATGTCGAAGTCGCTCGGCAACTCGATCTTCGCCGCGGACTTCATCGGATCTGCTCGTCCCGCGGTTGTCCGGTACTTCCTCGGCGCCGCCCACTACCGTTCGTCGATCGACCACCACGAGGGCTCCCTTGCCGAGGCCGAGGCGGCGTACGACCGCATCGCCGGGTTCCTCGAGCGCGCCGAGCCCCGGCTCGAGGGCGTCCACCTCACCGATGCCCCATCCGTGCCCGAGGCCTTCGCCGCGGCCATGGACGACGACCTCTCCGTGCCCCAGGCCCTGGCCGTGCTGCACGAGACCGTGCGCACCGGCAACGCCGCCCTGGACGCCGACGATGCGGAAACGCTCGGGACCGCGTACCATCAGGTGGCTGCGATGGTGGAGGTGCTCGGCATCGACCCGCGAGCCGCCCACTGGTCGGGCGGCGGCCACGACACCTCGGCAGGCCCGCTCGCCGCCCTCGTCGAACGCCTCGTGCAGGAGCGCGCGGACGCCAGGGCAGCACGGGACTTCACCGCGGCCGACCGCGTGCGCGACGACCTCGCCGCCGCGGGCATCACGATCGAGGACACGCCGTCCGGAACACGCTGGAGCATCGCCTGAACACGGCAGTGCCGAACAGGAGCTACGCATGAAGAACGTCTCGGGAAGCAAGAAGGGTCGGCCCGGCGCCGTCCGCGCCGGTCGCAAGGGCAACAAGCAGGTCGGTTCCGGCGGACAGGGCGCGCAGGCGCTCGAGGGCCGCAAGCCGACCCCGAAGGCCGAGGACCGCCCGTACCACCCCGCGGGCAAGCGCAAGGCCGCGAAGGACCGCTTCGAGGCGGCCAAGGGTCGGCACGGTTCCTCGAGCACCCCGCAGGGTCGCACCGGCCGTCCGCCGGCACGCAAGACCGACGACTCCGAGCTGGTGACCGGGCGCAACTCGGTGCTCGAGGCGCTGCGCACGAAGACCCCGTCGTCGACGCTCTACATCGCGTCGCGCATCGAGGTCGACGACCGTGTGAAGGAGATCCTCGCGCTCGCGAACCACCGTGGCGTGCCGATCATCGAGCTCATGCGTCCCGAGCTCGACCGCATCACCGGGCACGACAGCGTGCACCAGGGCGTCGCCCTCAAGGTGCCGGCGTACCAGTACGCCGTGTCCGAGGACATCGTCGAGCAGGCGTTCTCGCGCGACCAGGTCCCGCTGCTCGTCGCCCTCGACGGCATCACGGACCCCCGCAACCTCGGTGCGATCATCCGCTCGACCGCGGCCTTCGGTGGACACGGCGTCATCGTGCCGCAGCGTCGCTCGGTCGGTGTGACGGCGTCGGCGTGGAAGACCTCGGCCGGTGCCGCGGCCCGCACCCCCGTCGCGATGGCCCCGAACCTGACGCAGACCCTGAAGTCGCTCAAGTCGATGGGCCTGTTCGTCCTCGGCCTCGACGGCGACGGTGACGTGGAGCTCGACGGCCTCGAGCTCGCCGACCGCCCGATCGTGATCGTCGTCGGTTCCGAGGGCAAGGGCCTGTCGCGCCTGGTCACCGAGACCTGCGACGCCATCGTGTCGATCCCGATCTCGAGCGCCACCGAGTCCCTGAACGCCGGCATCGCCGCGAGCGTCACCCTGTGGGAGGTCGCGCGGCGCCGCCGCACCGCGTAGCCCCGGCGCTTCGTCCGCAGCAACGGTCGCCTCCCCTCGTGGGAGGCGGCCGTTCCTGCGTGCGGCGCCGACCGGGGCAGGCCCGACGGGTCAGGACACGTCGGATGATGCCCGCCGTGTGGTCACGAGTCGTCGCTGCGCGACGCCGCAGGCGACGGTTCGTGACCGGCCGACGTGCACCTGTGGGGTGTCGTGACCGCTCGACGTCCAACGGCACCACCGGCGGTGCAGGTGACGGTCTGGAGGGCCGGCACCGGTCTCCGGGACGCACGCCGGGCCTCCAGGCGGTCGCGTTCTCGAACCCCGAGCGGCCACGACCCATCGGCGGGTGTCGGCCGTGTGGTCACGCGTCGTCGCTGCGCGACGCCGCCAGCGACGGTCTGTGACCAGTCGGCACCCACCCGGCGGGGCGTCGTGACCGACCGGGGACCGCGTCAGACGGTGGCGCGCCAGTCGTCCACGTCGTCGGACTCATCGGCGGCGTCGTCGTCGAGCACCGGGATCGGCACGGTGATCGACGAGGTCGGCGGGTTGATGAGCAGGCGCTCGTCGCGACGGTGGCGGAGCACGTCGTTGATGTACGCGGTCGTGGCCTCTGGCAGGGAGACGGAACGCTCCTCCTGCTGGGACATGAACCAGCGGTGCTCGAGCAGCTCGTGGAACACCTCGGCGGGTTCGAGCCGACCGCGCAGGTCACGGGGGATCGACCGGACGACGGGCTCGAAGACCCGTGAGACCCACTCGTGCGCCACCATCTCCTCGTCGAGTTCGTCACGGCCGTTGCGGGCACGGTACGAGTCGAGGTCGTTGAGCAGGCGCCGGGCCTGGTTCTCGCCGGCGTCGAGCCCGGTGAGCCGCAGCAGTCGGCGCTGGTGGTGCCCGGCGTCGACGACCTTCGGCTGGATCCGGACCTGCGAGCCGCCCTCGGTCGTGTGGATCGACAGTTCTTCGATGTCGAAGCCGAGCTCGTTCAGGCGCTCCACGCGGTCGTTGATGCGCCAGCGTTCCTTGATGTCGAACTGCTCGGTGCCGGTGAGCTCGGTCCAGAGCGTGCGGTACTGGGCGACGATGCGGTTCGAGACGTCCACGGGGTCGGCGTTCTCGTCGAGCCGTCCGCCGGCCTCCAGGTCGAGGAGCTCGCCGGCGATGTTCACGCGGGCGACCTCGAGGTCGTTCTCGCGCTGGCCGTTCGACAGCCCGCCGGGGTAGAGCTTGCCGGTCTCCGCGTCGACCAGGTACGCGGCGAAGGCTCCGGCGTCGCGACGGAACAGCGTGTTCGACAGGGACACGTCGCCCCAGTAGAAGCCGATGACGTGCAGGCGGACGAGCAGCAGCGCGAGGGCGTCGACCAGACGGGTGGCGGTCTCCGGGCGCAGCGTCTGCGAGTAGAGCGCACGGTAGGGCAGCGAGAACCGCAGGTGACGGGTCACGAGCACAGGGTGCAGTGGTTCACCGTCGGCATCGGCGCGGTTCGTGATGACCGCGACCGGGTCCACACACGGCACGTCCATGCGCTGCAGGGTCCGGAGCATCTCGTACTCGGACCGGGCGACCTCTTCGCCGGTCTCCTTCACCGCGGCGACGTACCCGCTCAGGTGCACGAACCGCACGAGGTGCCGTGAGATGCCCTTCGGCAGCGCGACGATCGCGTCGTCGGGCCAGTCGGCGAGCGGCAGGTCCCACGGCAGGTCGAGCAGGCCGGGGTCGACGGTGGCGGCGGTGATGGACATCGAGTCGGGCACGGTGGTTCCTCTGGTGTCGGGGACAGCCGAGAGCCCGCGTCCGGCCTGGTGAGGCGGGCGCGGGCTCTCGGGGGAGTGCGCTGGTTACGCGCTGACGACGGCCTTGTCGTCGAGGCGGTCGCCCGACTCGGTGTCGAAGGCGTGCACGTGGCCCTGCTTCGGCGTGATGACGATCGTGTCACCGATCGACGGGTGCGCACGACCGTCGACGCGGGCGACGATGTCGGCGCGCTGGCCGTTCACGTCGGCGTGACCGTAGAGGTAGCCGTCGGCGCCGAGCTCCTCGACGACGTCGACCGTGACGGGCAGGCCCTCGCCGGACTGCGACACGACGACGTCCTCGGGGCGGATGCCGACCGTGATCTGTGCGGCACGGGCGTTCGACAGCGTGTCGCGGTCGATCGCGTGGTTGAGCGTGCCGAACTTGATGCCGCCCTCGATGACGTCGGCGGGCAGCAGGTTCATGGCCGGCGAACCGATGAAGCCGGCGACGAACACGTTGTTCGGCTTCTCGTACAGGTCGCGCGGGGTGCCGACCTGCTGCAGGATGCCGTCCTTGAGCACCGCGATGCGGTCACCCATGGTCAGTGCCTCGGTCTGGTCGTGCGTGACGTAGACCGTGGTGACGCCGAGACGACGCTGCAGCGACGCGATCTGCGTGCGGGTCTGGACGCGGAGCTTGGCGTCGAGGTTCGACAGCGGCTCGTCCATGAGGAACACCTGCGGCTGACGGACGATCGCACGGCCCATCGCGACACGCTGACGCTGACCACCGGAGAGCGCCTTCGGCTTGCGGCCGAGGTAGTCCTCGAGGTCGAGGAGCTTGGCGGCTTCCTGCACGCGGGTGGCGCGCTCTTCCTTGCCGACGCCGGCGATCTTGAGCGCGAAGCCCATGTTCTCGGCGACGGTCATGTGCGGGTACAGCGCGTAGTTCTGGAACACCATCGCGATGTCGCGGTCCTTCGGCGGGACGTCCGTGACGTCGCGGTCGCCGATGCGGATCTGACCGGAGTTGACCTCTTCGAGGCCGGCCAGCATGCGGAGCGAGGTGGACTTGCCACAGCCCGAGGGGCCGACGAGGACGAGGAACTCGCCGTCGGCGACGTCCAGGTCGAGGGAGTCGACCGCGGGA
This sequence comes from Curtobacterium flaccumfaciens UCD-AKU, assembly GCF_000349565.1. GTDB lineage: Bacteria > Actinomycetota > Actinomycetes > Actinomycetales > Microbacteriaceae > Curtobacterium > Curtobacterium poinsettiae. The sequence goes on along the minus strand of NZ_KB714629.1, from coordinate 99,276 downwards.
CGGTTGCCTCCGGGGTAGAGACGGGTTGCCTTGTCATAGGTGACGGACGCCATGAGCGTTCGGTCCTTCCTTCACCGGCAGGTACGTGCCGGACGATCCGAGTGAAGCGGTGTGCCCGTACGGGCCCCGGACAGTCGTCGTCGACTGTCGAGCTTCATACAACACGAGTTCACCCGGGTGCGCCAGTGTTTTCCCCCTTGGTCGGCTGCTTCCCAGAGCGCCCCACTACAATCGCCGGGTCCGTCCGCCGAGCAGGGGAACGCCGAGCGGACACCGATCAGGAGGACGACGCACCGATGAACAACCGCCCCGAGGGTGCTGCCCGCGCCGCGCGGAACGAGCGCCGTGAAGCCGCCCGCCAGCGAGCCCAGCGTGCCCGGACCCAGCAGAAGCGACGCCAGCGCGGTGTCCGGCTCGGACTGCAGATCGGGCTCGGGGTCGTGCTCCTCGCCGCCGCGACGATCGTCACGCTCGTGCTGGTCGACTCCGTGAAGCCCGCCGGGCCCGGACCGTCGACGATGTCGCAGGGCGGCATCACGATCGGACAGGACCTGAAGCCGGTCACCGCGTCCGCATCCGGATCGGCCTCTGCCGCCCCGAGCAACGCCGAGACCGACGGTGCCGGGACCGTCCGGATCACCCTGTACGTCGACTACCTCTGCCCCGGCTGCGGCCAGTTCGAGCGGGCCAACGGTGACTACATCAAGGACCTGGTCGACTCCGGGGCGGCCACGGTCGACATCCACCCGGTCGCGATCCTGTCGAACCGCTCGCAGGGCACGAAGTACTCGCTCCGCGCCGCGAACGCCGCTGCCTGCGTCGCCGAGCACTCGCCGAACCAGTTCTACGCGGTCAACCAGGCGCTCTTCGCGAAGCAGCCGGACGAGGGCACGGCGGGCCTGACGGACGCGGAGCTCACCGACGTCGTCACGGGTGTGCAGGGACTCCAGGAGCGCAGCGCCGTCCGGAGCTGCATCACCGACCAGGACTACGCCAAGTGGGTGGACGAGCAGACGTCGAAGGTGTCCGACGGCACCATCCCCGGGTCGACGCTCAAGGAGTTCCCCGGCACGCCGCTCGTGCTCGTGAACGGCCAGCGGTACGAACTGACCTCGCCGGTCACGAACGACGACTTCCGCACCTTCGTGGTGACGGCCGCCGGGACGACCGACGCGACCCCGACGCCCACCCCGAGCGCGACCCCGACGCCCACGCCGACCAAGCGCTGACGTCCGGACGAGCGCTGACGTCCGGACGAGCGCTGACGCGCTGACCACGGACGGGAGGCCCGGTGCCGGCTGGCACCGGGCCTGACGTCCGCAACGGCGCGGCTACAGGGCCGAACCCGGGATGCTCAGGGTGTCGCAGTGCGTCGCACCCTGCTGGTAGCCCCGCAGGAACCAGCGCTGCCGCTGCTCGCTCGACCCGTGCGTGAACGAGTCCGGGTCGACGCGGCCGGTCGCACGCTCCTGGATGCTGTCGTCGCCCACCGCACTCGCCGCCGACAGGGCGTCCGTGATCTGTGTGCGGGTGATCGGCTCGAAGAAGGTCTCGCCGTCCGCGTCCTCGGTGGTCGCGGCGTCGCCGACCCAGGCTCCGGCGTAGCAGTCCGCCTGCAGCTCGACGCGGACGCTGTCCGACGACGCCCCCGTGCCGGAGCGGTCGGTGCTCGCGAAGGATCCCTGCAGCTGCTGGATGTGGTGCCCCCACTCGTGCGCGACGACGTACATCTGCGCGAGCGGACCGCCTGACGAGCCGTACTGCGACTGCAGGTCGTCGTAGAACGCGGTGTCCAGGAAGACCGCCCGGTCCGGCGGGCAGTAGAACGGGCCGGTCGCGGCGGACGCCTGCCCACACGCGGTGTCGGTGGAGTCCTGGAACAGGAAGAACTCCGGCGAGGTGTACGAGATGCCGAGGGATCGTGCCTCGGACGTCCAGTAGGCGTCGAGGGACTCTGCTGCGCCCTCCATCCGGCACTCGACGCGCAGGTTGGCATCCCGCCCGGTCCGGCACTCGGGGGCGGCGTCGGCGGACTCGCCCCCCTGCTGGATCGTCGTCAGGCCGTTGTCGCCGCCGACGATCCCGCTCAGGTCGACCCCCGTGAACTGCAGGATCAGGAACACCACGACGGCGCCGACACCCACGGCACCACCGCCGATCGCCGTGGTGCGACCCCGCCGCTTGACCTTGCCGCCCCGGAGCCGAGCATCGTCGTTGAACGTCATGGCCCCGAACCTACCGATCAGCGGCCCCGCGTAGCGTCGGCGGCGTCGGCCACCCCGACACCTGACGTACACCTGTCGTACAACCGGAAGGAACCGCACGATGGCCACTCCCATCAGCACCGTGATGAGCCCCGCCCGCTACGTCCAGGGCAAGGACGCGATCACCCGCGTCGGCGAGTTCATCGCCCCGATCGGCAAGCGGCCCCTGATCGTCGCCGACGACGTGGTCTGGGGCATCGTCGAGACCGCCGTCACCGAGAGCTTCCGGTCCGCCGACCTGGCCGTCGAGCGTGTCGGGTTCGGCCGCTTCGCCACCCCCGAAGCCGTCGACGAGCTCGTCGAGCAGATCGCCGCGAAGGACGCCGACGTCATCGTGGGACTCGGCGGCGGCTCCGCCATCGACGCCGCGAAGGCCGCCGGACACCTGGCCGGCATCCGGTGGGCGAGCGTCCCGACGGCCGCGTCCACCGACGCCCCCACCTCGGCGCTCGCCGTCATCTACACCGCCGAGGGCGAGTTCATCGAGTACCGCTTCTTCCCGCACAACCCGGACCTCGTGCTCATCGACACCAGGCTCGTCGCCAACGCCCCGGTGCAGTTCCTGGTCGCGGGCATCGGCGACGCGCTGGCGACCTGGGTCGAGGCCCGTGCCGCGAAGCGTGCCAACGCCGACACCATGGCCGGCGGCCTGCAGACCCAGACCGGCGTCGCGCTGGCCGAACTGTCGTGGAAGCTCCTGCACGAGAACGCCCTGCAGGCCATCGAGGCCGTCACGGCCAAGGTCGTCACCCCCGCGCTCGAGAAGGTCGTCGAGGCGAACACGCTGCTGTCCGGCCTGGGGTTCGAGTCGGGCGGGCTCGCCGCCGCCCACGCGATCCACAACGGGCTGACCGCCGCTCCGCAGGCCCACGGCCTGGCGCACGGGCAGAAGGTCAACATCGGCACGATCGCGCAGCTCGTGCTCGAGGGGGCCCCGGCGGAGGAGATCGAGGACTTCGTCGTCTTCACCACGAAGGTCGGCCTGCCGAACACCCTGACCGAGATCGGCCTGACGGTGGACGACCGCGACGTGCTGCAGGCCGTGGCCGAGGCCGCGACGGCGGAGGGCGAGACCATCCACAACATGCCGTTCCCCGTCACGCCGGAGCTCGTGGTCGACGCCCTGGTCGCGATCGAGGGCATCGCGCGCAGCATCCGCGCCGAGCACGGTCTGCCGGAGCCCGTGCTGTACGAGCACCACTGACCCCGGCGCGGGATCAGGTGCGGATCAGCGGTTCCATCGTCGCCAGGTCCGCACCGATCCCGACGTCGACGAGTTCGATCCGACCCGCGAGGGTGGCGGCGGGTCCGGTCAGCAGTCCGGCCTTCACGCCGCCGAACGTGACGGTGACGTCGGCGTGCAGGACGTGGTCGTCCGCGACGCCGCCGGTGTCCACGTCGACGCCGCTCGGCACGTCGACCGCGACGACGAACGGCGCGCGCTGGTCGCGGGCGAGCTCGCGGATCGCGTCCACGACCTCGCGGGCGGGGGACCGCAGTGCGGTCGCGCCGTGCACCCCGATGCCGAGGATGCCGTCGAGCACCAGGTCGGCCTCCAGTGCCGCCTCGGTCGCGACGGCGGCCAGGCGCTCGCCGTCGCTCCGGCCGGCTGCCCGCAGGATGTCGGCCGCTCCGCCCGCGTTCGGTCCCGAGGTGCCGGACGCGCCGTCGAGCAGACGGGCGCCGGCGTCCAGCGCCGCTGCCAGGCCGGCCGCGTGGACACGGGAGCCGACGCGCAGGACCGCCACGTGCCTCCCGGCTGCTGCCAGGCGAGCACCCGCGAACAGGGCGTCCCCGCCGTTGTCGCCGCTGCCCGCCAGCACGAGGACCGATCCCGGCCCGTCGACCGGCCGCACGGCCGGGTCGTCCAGCAGGTCGCCGACGATCCGCGCGAGCCCTGCGGCGGCTCGCTGCATGAGCGGTTCCCCCGCGTCGAGGTGGGGGCGTTCCGCCGCCCGGATCTGATCGCCGCCGTAGCCGTCCATGGCGACCACACTGCCCCGATACGCTGGAGAGGACATGTCACTCGTCCCCGAAGCGCCCCGCCCCCGGTTCGTGATGTCGCCCGACGGGCTGCGACTCGCGACCTACGACTTCGGCGACCCCGACGCCCCGGCCGTCATCGCGGTGCACGGGTTCGCCTCCGGCGCGGTGCTCAACTGGCACGCATCGGGCTGGACGCGACACCTGGTCCGTGCCGGCTACCGCGTGCTGGCGCTCGACCAGCGGGGGCACGGCGCGAGCGCGAAGCCGCACGATCCGGGTGCCTACTCGATGGACCTGCTCGTCGCCGACGTCACCACGGTCATCGACACGTACTTGCTCGACGACGTCGCGTACCTCGGCTACTCGCTCGGCGCCCGCGTCGGCTGGCACACCGCCGAACGCCTGCCGGGCCGGATCTCGCGAGCAGTCTTCGGCGGGATCCCGGACGCCGACCCGATGCGCCGCGTCCGCGTCGACCAGGCGAAGGCCTACATCGCCGACGGCACCCCGATCGAGGACCGCGTGACGAACGGCTACCTGACGATGGCGGGCAACGTCGAGGGCAACGACCTCGGCGCGCTCGTGGCCATGGTCGAGGGGATGCGGAACAGCATCGAGCCGACCCCGCAGAACGCCCCGGCGCAGCCGCTCCTGATGGCGGCCGGCAGCGAGGACGGCATCCGCGACAGCGCGGTCCGGCTCGCCGAGGCCGCACCGGACGCCACCTTCTTCGAGATCCCGGGGCGCAACCACTTCAACGCACCGACCTCGCGGCCGTTCCGCGAAGCGGCGCTGCGGTTCCTGTCCGCCCCGCGCTGAGGGGTACTCGTGGGTCCCCTCGGTCGGACCCCACCGGGCGTACCGTCCCCGCCATGGACTACAGACTCCTCGGCAACAGCGGGACATCGGTGTCGACGCTGACCCTCGGCACCATGACGTTCGGCAGCGAAGCCGACGAACCCACCTCACACGCCATCCTCGACGCCTTCGTGGCCGCCGGTGGCACGCTCGTCGACACGGCGGACGTCTACTCCGGCAACGAGTCCGAGCGGATCATCGGCCGCTGGCTCGCAGCACACCCCACCGAGGCGGCGCAGGTCGTCCTCGCCACCAAGGGCCGGTTCCCGCAGGGCGACGGTCCGAACGACCTCGGGCTGTCCCGACGACACCTGCGCGTGGCCCTCGACGCCTCGCTCGAACGGCTCGGCGTCGACCACATCGACCTGTACCAGATGCACGCCTGGGACGCCCTGACCCCCATCGACGAGACCCTGCGGTTCCTCGACGACGCCGTGTCCGCCGGCAAGATCGGCGCGTACGGGTTCTCGAACTACCTCGGCTACCAGGTCACCAAGGCCGTCTACGAGGCGAAGGCGCACGGCTGGGCACCGCCGGTCACCCTGCAGCCGCAGTACAACCTGCTCGTCCGCGACATCGAGCACGAGGTCGTGCCCGCCTGCCTCGACGCCGGCATCGGCCTGCTGCCCTGGTCGCCCCTGGCCGGCGGCTGGCTGTCGGGCAAGTACCAGCGCGACGAGGCCCCGTCCGGCGCCACCCGCCTGGGCGAGAACCCGGAGCGCGGCATGGAGGCGTGGGAGGCCCGCAACGGCGACGAGCGCACATGGGAGGTGCTCGACGCCGTCTCCGAGGTGGCCGACGCCCACGACGCGTCGAAGTCGCAGGTCGCACTCGCCTGGCTGCTGGCCCGGCCCGCGGTCACGAGCGTGATCCTCGGTGTCCGCACCCTGTCGCAGCTCGAGGACAACCTCGGTGCCGCCGACCTGGTGCTCACCGACGACGAGCTCGCCCGGCTGACCGACGCCAGCGCGCCCCGCATCGACGACTACCCCTACGGCACCGCGGGCGTCGCGCAGCGGGAGCGGAAGATCACCGGCGGGCGCTGAGCCGGCGGGCGCTGAGTCGGCGGGCGTCGGCCGGACCGCGCCGTTTCGCGTTCGTGCACATCGTGCGGATTTCCGCGGATGTGGGGTCAGGGTGTGGACGCGCGGGTCGGTGAGGTGTCATCCTCGTCGCACGACCGGCTGGTTACCGCGTCCAGCGCCCGGAACGCCCCCTGATCCGCGTTCCGTGTGCCGATGCCCCGGGCGAGACTTCGCCCGGGGCATCGCTCTGGGGCCGGCAGCGGGACTTGAACCCGCAACCCCCGTATTACAAGTACGGTGCGCTACCAATTGCGCCATGCCGGCTGACGCCGCTCATCCTACCGGTGAGGGCGTCCGGGGCTCACTCGCCCGACTTCTCCGAGAAGTTCAGCGAGATCGAGTTCATGCAGTACCGGTCACCGGTGGGGGTGCCGAACCCGTCGGGGAACACGTGGCCCAGGTGCGAACCGCAGCTCGCGCACCGGACCTCGGTCCGGGCCATGCCGAGCGAGTTGTCCTCGATGAGCTGCACGGCGTCGGGGTTCACCGACTCGTAGAACGACGGCCAGCCGCAGCCGGAGTCGAACTTCGTGCCGCTCTTGAACAGCTCCGCGTTGCAGGCCGCACAGGTGTAGACGCCGGCGCGCTCCTCGTCGAGGAGTTCACCGGTCCACGGTCGTTCGGTCCCCGCCTGGCGGAGGACGGCGTACTGGTCCGGGGAGAGCTCCTCGCGCCACTGGGCGTCGGACTTGTCGACGTTGTATGCCATTGGTTCCTCCTGCTTCCGGTCGGGCTCTTCCGGGCACTCCCGACCACTTCAGTAAACTCGCCACGATGTCCGAGCATTCCGTGCACCACGCCCGCTGGACCCGTCTGACGACGGACGCACTGTACGGCATCGTCGTGCTGCGCAACCGCGTGTTCGCGCTCGAGCAGCGGGTCACCGCCGAGGACTTCGACGGCCGTGACCGCGAGCCCGACACCGAGCACTGGTGGTTCGGCACGGACACCGCTGCGGTTGGGTACCTGCGGCTCATCCGCCCGGCGGTGGACGAGGTCCACCCGGACGGCGCCGAGTCGCCGGCGTGGGTCATCGGGCGGGTCGCGACCGACCCGGAGCACCGCGGGCAGGGGATCGCCGGCCGGCTCGTCGCCGCCGTCCTCGACGAACACGGACACGACCCGTTCGTCCTGCACGCCCAGGAGTACGTCGCGGCCCTGTACGAGCGGTACGGCTTCGTGCGGTTCGGGGAGCCGTACGTGGAGGCCGGCATCCGCCACGTCGGCATGCACCGGCCCGGGCGCTGATGGACACCCGGGCCCGGTACGCCGCCTACGCCGACCGCATCGAGGCGGTCTCACCGTCGTACGCCGCCTGGGCACGGTCGCTCGACGACGCCCTCGTCGCGCTCCTCGCCGAGGTCCCCGAGCAGCAGCGGCAGCCGGAACTGTTCTTCGCGGTCGCGCGGCGGCTGGGCGCGGACCCGTCGGACCCGGGTGCGCTCGGCGCGCTCGGCCTGGAGGCCCGCCCCGCGCTGGTCACGGCCCTCGCGTCCGCCACGGTGCAGGCCAACGACCCGCGGCGGCTCGCCCCGGTCGTCCCGCTCTTCGCGGCGCTCGCCGAACGCTCCGTACGGCCGCTCGGCCTGGTCGATGCCGGGGCTGCCGCCGGGCTGTGCTCGATCCCGGACCGGGTGACGCTCGACCACCGGACGTCGGAGTCCGGAGTGTCGGCGGAACGCGCCCCGGTGCCGTCGTCGCGCCCCGACTCCTCGGGGCGCGACGACCACGGCGGGGCGCGCACCGAGCTCGTCCGGATGCACACGGCGGTCGACGAACCCGCGGTCCGTCTCGTCGCGGACGTCTCCGGGGTCCTTCCAGCTCCGGCGAGCAGGCCGATCCGGATCGGCGCACGGATCGCCCTCGACCCGAACCCGATCGACCTCGCCGCAGCGGGCGCGTTCAACCGGTTGGTCGAGGCCGTCCCGCCCGAGGCGACGGACCGGATCGCCCTGATGCGGGAGGCGGCGCGCGCGACGCTCGCCGTCCCTCCAGACCGGCTCGTCGGCACGCTGCCGGGTGACCTCGACCGTGCACTGGACGCCCTGCCGGACGACGTCGAACCGGTCGTCCTGACCACCGGGACCCTGGTCTACGTGCCGGGCGCGGACCGGCAACGGTTCGTGGACCGGATCCGTCAGCGGGGGGTGCACTGGATCGCCCTCGAGCGCACCGGGATCCTGCGCGATGTGGCCGCGACGCTCCCCGATGACGTCGACGCCGCTGACCCGGACGCGTTCGCGACGGCCTCGATCGACGGGGTCGCGGTCGCCGTCTCCGACCCGTTCGGTACCCGCGTGCGCTGGTTCCGTGCGCCGAACCTGTGACCAGTGTTCGCGACAGTCCAGCCCCGTGCCAGGGTCCGGATCGACTCCACCCCTACGATGTGCGAGACCCGTTACCCGACCGTGATCGGAACCGCCGTGACCAGCCCCACCGACGAACGCAGCACTGAGCAGCTCAGTGAGCTCGCCCAGCGCGTGCTGTCGTTCGAGCAGGACCGGGCACGGCACGACCGCACGAAGGAAGCGGAGATCCGGGTCGAGTTCGAGATGTCGGCGGCGCGCTACTACCAGGTGCTGAACCGCGTGATCGACTCGCCCGCGGCACTCGCGTACGACCCGCAGCTCGTCAGCCGGCTGCAGCGGCTCCGGCACGCGCGCACCAGCGCCCGGGCCACGCGCAGCTTCGTCGCGCCAGGCGTGGCTCCCGAAGGACGTGAAGAGGAACGATGAGCACGAGATTCCCCCGAGACCGGTTCGACGACGTCGCCGACGGCCCGCGGGTCGGTGCGCACCGCGGTGCCCAGCGTCGCGGCCGTGGCTGGATCGCCTTCGCCTGGGCGGCACTCGCCACCGGGGTGCTCGTCGGCATCGGCGTGCTCGTGCTCGCCCTGCTGAACGGCAGCTACTCCTTCAACAGCTCGGACTCTCCGTCGGCGTCCACGTCGGCGTCCGCCACCGCGAAGCCCTCGGCGACGTCGAAGCCGTCCGCGTCCTCGTCGGCCGGATCGGGCTCCGCGGGGTCCGGCGCGGGCAGTGCCGCGGCCGCGACGCCGGCGCAGCAGGGCACCACCACCGTGGTGGTCCTGAACGGCACGACCACCACGGGCCTGGCAAGCCGGGCGAGTGCGGCGCTGACCGGTGCCGGCTGGCAGGTCGCCTCGACCGGTGACGCCGGCACGACGGGCTCGACGTCGACGATCGTCTACTACCAGCAGGCGTCGCAGGCGGCGGTCGCGCAGGGCATCGCGAAGCAGCTCGGGGTCACCGCGGTGCAGCAGTCGGCGGCGTTCCCGAACGCGGACGTGAGTGTCGTCCTCGGCGCGGACTACACCGGTTGATCCCGGCACCACCGCGTTTTTCGCGCATTGTGTGACGGGTGTGTTTCGGGCACGTTGAATTCTGACGGAATCGACGTGAAACAACGTCACACCTCTTGCCTGATCCGGCGCGTTCGGTCAGAGTCCCATGCAGACGACGATCACGTCGTTCCGCACTGCAGTACCAGGGAGCAAGAGATCATGGCCAACGGAACCGTGAAGTGGTTCAACGCTGAAAAGGGCTTCGGCTTCATCACCGTGGATGGAGGGGGCCAGGACGTGTTCGTGCACTACTCGGCCATCGACATGTCGGGTTACAAGGTCCTCGAGGAGGGCCAGGCCGTCGTGTTCGACGTCGGGACCGGGTCGAAGGGCCCGCAGGCAGAATCCGTCCGCCCCGCCTGAGCACCACCACTTCCAGAACGCGCCGTCCCGTCAGGGGCGGCGCGTTCGTCGTGTGCGGGGGTGAGGACGGGTGCGGGGAGCGCGACCGCGGCGGTGGTGCGGGGTCCGCCGGACGTGGCGTGTCCTGGGAAGTCGTCACGAGCCTCCCGACTGTGTTGCACTCGCACCCGTCGAGTGCCAGAATCGGCGTTGGCACTCGCTCACGCTGAGTGCCAGCACGACCCCCAAGACGACGTCCGGGAGGGACGAAAAACCACATGGCTAAGATCATTGCTTTCGACGAGGAGGCCCGCCGTGGCCTCGAGCGCGGCCTGAACCAGCTGGCCGACGCCGTGAAGGTGACGCTCGGCCCGCGCGGCCGCAACGTCGTCCTCGAGAAGAAGTGGGGCGCCCCCACGATCACGAACGACGGTGTCTCCATCGCCAAGGAGATCGAACTCGACGACCCGTACGAGAAGATCGGTGCGGAGCTCGTCAAGGAGGTCGCCAAGAAGACCGACGACGTCGCCGGTGACGGAACGACCACCGCGACCGTCCTCGCCCAGGCCCTCGTCCGCGAAGGCCTGCGCAACGTCGCCGCCGGTGCCGACCCCGTGTCGCTCAAGCGCGGCATCGAGAAGGCCGTCGCCGCCGTCTCCGACCAGCTCCTCGCCAACGCGAAGGACATCGAGACCAAGGACCAGATCGCCGCGACCGCGTCGATCTCGGCCGCTGACCCGACGATCGGCGCGCTCATCGCCGAGGCCATCGACAAGGTCGGCAAGGAAGGCGTCGTCACCGTCGAGGAGTCGAACACCTTCGGCACCGAGCTCGAGCTCACCGAGGGCATGCGCTTCGACAAGGGCTACCTGTCGCAGTACTTCGTCACCGACCCCGAGCGTCAGGAAGCCGTCTTCGAGGACGCCTACATCCTGATCGTCAACTCGAAGATCTCGAACATCAAGGACCTCCTGCCGGTCGTCGACAAGGTGATCCAGGCGGGCAAGCAGCTCCTGATCATCGCCGAGGACGTCGACGGCGAGGCCCTGGCCACGCTCGTCGTGAACAAGATCCGCGGCATCTTCAAGTCCGTCGCCGTCAAGGCTCCGGGCTTCGGCGACCGCCGCAAGGCCATGCTGCAGGACATCGCGATCCTCACCGGTGGCCAGGTCATCTCGGAAGAGGTCGGCCTCAAGCTCGAGAACGCGACGCTCGACCTGCTCGGTCGTGCCCGCAAGGTCGTCATCACCAAGGACGAGACCACGATCGTCGAGGGTGCCGGCGACGCCGAGCAGATCGCCGGCCGTGTCCGCCAGATCCGTGCCGAGATCGAGGCGACCGACTCCGACTACGACCGCGAGAAGCTCCAGGAGCGCCTCGCGAAGCTCGCCGGTGGCGTCGCCGTCATCAAGGCGGGTGCCGCGACCGAGGTCGAGCTCAAGGAGCGCAAGCACCGCATCGAGGACGCCGTCCGCAACGCGAAGGCTGCCGTCGAAGAGGGCATCGTCGCCGGTGGTGGCGTCGCCCTCATCCAGGCCGGTGCCGTCGCACTCGAGGCCCTCGAGCTCGAGGGTGACGAGGCGACCGGTGCGAACATCGTCCGCGTGGCCATCGACGCGCCGCTCAAGCAGATCGCGCTGAACGCCGGTCTCGAGCCCGGCGTCGTCGCCGCCAAGGTCCGCGAGCTCGAGTCGGGTTGGGGCCTCAACGCCGCGACCGGCGAGTACGTCGACCTGATCGCCGCCGGCATCATCGACCCCGCCAAGGTCACGCGTTCGGCGCTGCAGAACGCTGCGTCGATCGCCGGTCTGTTCCTGACCACCGAGGTCGTCGTCGCCGAGAAGCCCGAGCGCACCCCCGCTGCTCCGGCTGGCGACCCGACGGGTGGCATGGACTTCTAAGTCCGCCTGACGGAAGGGCCCCGCACGCTGCGCGTGTGGGGCCCTTCCGTGTGTGTGGGGGGTGCGGGCTGCGGGTGGGCCTGTTGGTCACGACACCCCGCTCAGGCTCGCGGCGCGGTCACGAACCGTCGGTTTGGCCGCTTCCCGTCGACACTTCGTGACCGTCCGGCGGCGCAGGAGCGGGGAGTCATGACCGGCTCGTGGATGCGGCTTGCTCGTGTCGCGCCTCACCACTCCCGCACAGGAGGCCCGACTCACCTCGTTCTCCACAGGTTCCGAGCGCAGGTGGTCGGCTCGCGTGCCCTGCAGCGACCATGACGGCATGCCAGCTGCCCGTCGCCTCCCCGCTCCGTTCGACCGATCCACCTTCCGCGTGGCCGATGCCGTGGGTGGTGGCATTCATCCGGAACGACTCCGACGTGCCGACCTGGCAGCCCCGGTCCACGGTGTCCGCGCTCCGATCGACTCGGTGGACTTCATCGACGCCGTCGCCCTGGTCATGCGTCCCGACCAGTTCTTCAGTCACACGACCGCCGCTGCGATCTGGGGTGCGCCACTGCCGCAGTCGGTGCAATCGCTCCGGACCGTGCACGTCTCCACTGTGGGAGACGGGGTCCGGATGCGTCGGCCGGACGTGATCGCGCACCGCATCCGTCGGCCGACCGTCGTCGAACACCGCGAGCGCCGGGTCAGTTCGCCCGCGCAGATGTGGTTCGAGTGCGCCGGTGTCGTGGACCGTGACGGCCTGGTCGCGATCGGGGACCACCTCGTCGGAGTGTCGGGTCTCGCGACTGCGGACGACCTCCGTGCTGCGATCCGTCCCGGCACACGCTTCGCGCTCGCTGCTCGGCGCGCGCTGGAACTCGTCCGGGCCGGGGCGGAGTCGCCGCAGGAGACCTGGCTCCGTCTGGCAGTGGTCGAAGCGGGGTTCCCCGAGCCGGAGCTGAACGTCGACGTGCACGACGGTGCGGGACGGTTCCTCGGCCGCGTCGACATGGCGTGGCCGGAGTTCGGCATCGCGTTGGAGTACGACGGCGATCACCACCGCGAGCGTGACACCTTCCGACACGATCAACGACGGGACAACGGGTTCGTGGTGAACGACTGGCTCGTGATCCATGCAACGGCGTCGGACGCCCACCGGCCCGCAGTGTTGTTCGAGCGGCTCCGGCAGGCGTTCGAGGTCCGTGCGGTCGGAAACCGTCGGCGCTCGGCGTGAGAGCGGCATGTGCCACGCGGACGAGTACTTCGTCGGGCGGTCACGACATGTCGTCGGCTGTGCGCCGGTCGGTCACGAACTGTCGGTCAGCGAGTGCGCAGACGACAGATCGTGACCACTCGGCGGCCGTGAACGGGGTGTTGTGACCAGCCGGGACGCCGCGGGACGCACGGCCCTCGCCGGTCAGGCGGTCAGGCGGCGAAGTCGCGGGGGAGCAGGGGGAGCCAGACGCGGAAGGTCGCGCCGCCGCCCTCGGTGTCGAAGACCTCGACCGAGCCGTGGTGCGCCGCGACGATCCCGGACACGATGGCGAGTCCGAGACCCGAGCCACCGGTGTCGCGTGCGCGTGAGGTGTCGGCACGCCAGAAGCGCTGGAAGATCTTCTCGCGCAGCTGCGGCGGGATGCCCTCACCATGGTCGATCACGTCGAGGTGCGCCATGCCGCGCTCGTCGTCCACGCCGATGCCGATCTCGATCGGGTCGTCGTGCGCCGTGAACCGCATGGCGTTGCCCATCAGGTTCGTGACGATCTGGCGGATCTTGTTCTCCTCTGCCAGGACGATCGGCGGGCGCTTCGGCAGCACGACCGTGGGCAGCGGCGTGGTCTCGTCGGTCGGTGTGGCGCCGGCGTCGATGTTCATCGCGCGCGTGCGGCGGGCTCGGAGGCGCGCGATGGTCTGGCGCGAGAACGCGATCGGGCCCGTGGTGTTCGCCGAGGTCGGCGACACGGGCGGTGCCTCGCCGGTGTCCGGAGAGACGACGGACGACGGGGACGACGACGGACGGACGGCCTGCGGCACGCTCTCGCCGGTCAGGGAGTCCTCGACGAGGACCTGGATCTCGCGGTCGGGGTTGGAGGCCATGGTGTCGAGCGCCGAGTCGCGGGCGATGGCGACGAGGTCGACGGGGCCGAGCTCGAGCGGCTTGGACTCGTCGATGCGGGCGAGCTGCAGCAGGTCCTGCACGAGCAGGCCCATCCGCTGCGCTTCCTTCTCGATGCGCTCCATCGCCTGGGCGACGTCTTCTTCCTTGCGGAGGGCACCCATCCGGTACAGCTCGGCGTACCCGCGCAGGGACACCAGCGGGGTGCGGAGCTCGTGGGAGGCGTCCCCGACGAACCGGCGCATCTGGTCGATGGTGCGCTCACGGTCCTCGAACGCGGAGTCGATCCGCTCGAGCATCACGTTGAGGGAGCGGTTGAGCCGGCCGACCTCGGTGTTCGGGGTGTCGGCTTCGAGGCGCTGGTTGAAGTCACCGGCGGCGAACCGGGCCGCGGTGTCCTCGACGTCGCGCAGCGGGTCGAAGGTCGCGGTGACGAGCAGCCGGGTGAGCATGGCGCCGAGCAGGATGACCGAGGCGCCGAACCCGAGGAAGATCGCGGTGAACTTGCCGATCGTCTCGTCGGTGCCGGCACTGGAGACCGCGATGAGCACGTAGCCGGTCTCGGTGGTGCCGTCGGACTGGTTCTGCAGCGACGCCGGGATGATCTGGGCACGCCACTCGTGGTCGTGCTGGCTGTCGTACAGCGAGATGCGCTGGTTCGACTGCGCGGCCTGCACCAGGGTGGCCTCGCGGACGTCGGGCCGACTCGACGCCTTCGTCTGGCAGATCCGGTCGCCGTCGGCGTCGTACGCGGCGACGTAGGCGCTCTGCGACACCACGACGGACAGCTTGCAGTACTGCTCGCCGTCACTGATGTTCTGGCCCTCGAGCTGCTCGGTCGTCTGCTTGACCGTGTTGTCGAGCTGCTGCATGAGGTAGGTGGACAGCACCGTCATCGTGCCGAGTCCGGCGACGAGCAGTCCGAGCGCGACGAGGAGCACCGTGATCCCGGTGATCTTGGTGCGCAGGGAGATCCCGTCCCACCAGTGGTTCATTCGCGTGTGCATGCTGCCTCAACGATAGACAGCGGCCGCCCGGTGAAACCGGACGGCCGCCGTGAAGTCGAGCCCCGAGGGGCCCTGGCCCCTAGGAAGCCTTGGACGCCTTCAGCATGTAGCCGAAGCCGCGCTTGGTCTGGATGATCGGCTCGGCGGAGTACTGGTCGAGCTTGCGGCGCAGGTACGAGATGTAGCTCTCGACGATGCCCGCGTCGCCGTTGAAGTCGTACTCCCACACGTGGTCGAGGATCTGCGCCTTCGACAGCACGCGGTTCGGGTTGAGCATGAGGTAGCGGAGCAGCTTGAACTCGGTGGGGGAGAGCTCGATCTGCGCGTCACCGATCGTGACCTCGTGCGTGTCCTGGTCCATCGTGAGCTCACCGGCGCGGATGATCGCGTCTTCCTCGTCGTTCATGGTGCGACGGAGGATGGCCTTGATGCGGGCGACGATCTCGTCGAGCGAGAACGGCTTGGTGACGTAGTCGTCACCACCGACGGTGAGGCCGGTGATCTTGTCCTCGGTGTCGTCCTTCGCCGTGAGGAACAGGATCGGCGAGGTGTAGCCCGAGGAACGCAGGCGCTTGGTCACACCGAAGCCGTTCATGTCGGGCAGCATCACGTCGAGGATGATGAGGTCCGGCTCTTCTTCCAGCACGGCGGAGATCGCCTGTGCGCCGTTGCCCACCGCACGCACGGCGAAGCCGGCGAAGCGCAACGAGGTCGTCAGGAGGTCGCGGATGTTCGGCTCGTCGTCGACGATCAGGATCTTGGGGCCATCGCTCATGGTCTTATCTTCTGACTGTTCCCTCGGGGTTTCCTGAGAGCGCTTCGTACGTCAGCCCACGGGCGTCTGGACCTGGTCGGCGTCGAGGATCGTGTAGGAGTACCCCTGCTCCGCCAGGAACCGCTGCCGGTTCTGCGCGAAGTCCTGGTCGACGGTGTCCCGGGCCACGAGCGTGTAGAACGACGCGGGCAGGCCGTCCTTGTTCGGGCGGAGGAGTCGGCCGAGCCGCTGCGCCTCTTCCTGCCGGGACCCGAACGAGCCGGACACCTGGATCGCGACGGTCGCGTCGGGCAGGTCGATCGAGAAGTTCGCGACCTTGGACACGACGAGCACGTCGACCTCGCCGGACCGGAACGCGTCGTACAGCCGCTCCCGTTCGTCGACCGGGGTCGCTCCGGTGATCTCCGCCGCGTCGAGCGACGCGGCCAGTTCGTCGAGCTGGTCGATGTACTGCCCGATCACCAGGATCTGCTCACCGCGGTGCTTCTCGATGAGTTCCCGCACCACCGGGGTCTTCGCCGGCGACGTCGCGGCGAGCCGGTAGCGCTCGTCGTCGCTCGACGCCGCGTACTCCAGGCGGTCCTGGTGCGGCAGGTCGATGCGGACCTCGTAGCAGGAGGCCGGCGAGATGTAGCCCTGCGCCTCGATCTCCTTCCACGGGGCGTCGTAGCGCTTCGGCCCGATGAGCGAGAAGACGTCGCCCTCGCGGCCGTCCTCGCGCACGAGCGTGGCGGTGAGGCCGAGGCGTCGGCGGGCCTGCAGGTCGGCGGTCAGCTTGAACACCGGAGCGGGGAGCAGGTGCACCTCGTCGTAGACGATGAGGCCCCAGTCGAGGGCATCGAGGAGCGACAGGTGCGTGTACTCGCCCTTCCGACGGGCGGTGAGGATCTGGTACGTCGCGATCGTGACCGGCCGGATCTCCTTGACGCTGCCCGAGTACTCGCCGATGTCCTCCGGCGTCAGGGTCGTGCGCTTCAGGAGCTCGGTGCGCCACTGCCGCGCCGAGACGGTGTTGGTGACCAGGATGAGCGTCGTCGCCTTGACGGTCGCCATCGCACCGGCGCCGACGAGCGTCTTGCCCGCACCGCAGGGCAGCACGACGACGCCGGAGCCCTGGGCGAAGAACGTGTCGACCGCCTGCTCCTGGTACGGCCGCATGTGCCACTCGGCGGTGTCCAGGTCGATCGGGTGCGGCTGGCCCGGGGTGTAGCCCGCCAGGTCCTCGGCCGGCCAGCCGAGCTTCACGAGTTCCTGCTTGATCTGCCCACGCGCCCACGGCTGCAGTTCGACCTCCGTCGAGGACCGCATGTCACCGAGCAGCGGCTTGATCCGCTTCGACCGGATGACCTCGGCGAGCACCGACGGGTCCTCGGCGGTGAGCAGCAGGAGCGGCAGCCGCTCGAGTTCCTCGGCGGGGGAGTTCGCGATCACGGGCGCGTCGGGGCGTTCCTCGCGACGGATCACGAGTCGTCCGTAGCGCGAGACCGTGTCGCGGATGTCGACCGTGACGCTCTGCGGCACGGGGAACTTCGCGAAGCGTTCCAGGGTGTCGATCATCGCCTCGGCGTCGTGGCCCGCGGCGCGCGCGTTCCAGAGTCCGAGTCGGGTGATCCGGTAGGTGTGCACGTGCTCGGGAGCGCGTTCGAGCTCGGCGAAGGCCGCGAGCTCGTGGCGTGCGTCCTCGGCGTCGGGGTGCGCGACCTCGAGGAGCACGGTGCGGTCGCTCTGCACGATCAGCGGTCCGTTCATGACCTGCCAGCCTAGCCGTCAGCGCCTGCGTACTGGTGACCGCACGGCTCAGGCGTCGCTCTCGACCGACACGACGAGCGACAGCGGCAGCGTGCGCTCGACGTCGACGGCGGTGTCCCGCCCGCGGACGCGTCCGGCGGCGACCGACGTCGGCACGATCGAGAACGGTCGCTCCGAGCCGTCCGGCATCCGGACGGTCACGCGGATCGGCGTGCGCCCGCGGACGGCCAGGTCGATCTGCCGACCGAGCCACTCCTGCTCCGGCTCCGCGTCGCCGCGCCGGGTCGTCAGGCGGAGCCGTTCGACGAGTGCGTGCGCCGACTGCTCCGGCGAGCGTCCGGTGGGGCTGCGCCGGCCGGGAGGCCCGTGGTGCGCCTCGGGACGGGCTGCGGTCGTCAGGACGGCCGGGTAGCGCTGGTCCTCGAGCGCGTTGTGCACGACGTGCGGCGGGTAGCGCGTGGTCAGCGTCGTCAGGTCGGGCCGGTCCCAGGCGAGCTGCCGGAGTTCGGCGTCGACCCCGATCAGGTCGAGCTGGTCGGGGGTGCCTCGGACCTCGGTGCCGACACCGCCGGGTCCCCGGTCGACGACGATGCTGCCGTCGCGTCCGGCGACCTGGTCGATCAGGTAGGCCAGGGGCTGCGGGATGCCGGTGGCCGACAGCCGCCCGAGCAGCGCCAGCAGGTCGTCGCGGGAGTGTCCGGCCCGGAACGCCGTGCGCAGGGTGTCCTCGGAGATGCGGTACCGCGCCGCGAGCCCCGGTGCCTCGAGCACGGCGACCGTGCGCAGGGCGTCGTCGTCCACCGGCGCGAGGGGGCCCGGCGCGATGACGGTGAGGTCGTGCTGCAGGTAGACCCGTTCGACGGTGCCCGGCAGGTCGTCGGCGGCCTGCTCGGCGTCGCCGTCGAACAGCGCCCGGCCCGTGCTCGTGACGAGACCGTCGACGGTCAGGCCGAGCGACGCCGCGGTGCCGGCGACGTCGAGCAGCAGGGCGTCGAGCCAGCGGGATCCGGCCGGGTAGGCCCAGCGTCCGAGCGGTACGAGGTCGCGCAGGTCGCCGTCGGCCAGCGCGAGCACTTCGTGCACGGCCGGCGGGAGGGTGTCCGACCATGCGGCCACCAGCGACACCCAGCGCTCCGGCCAGCTGGCGAGCAACCAGGCGTGCCCGGCGTCGGTGACGATCCAGCGTCCGGTGTCGGGGTCGGCGAACCCGATGCCGTCGAGCAGCGCCAGGCGACCGGCGACGAGTTCGGCGTCGGTGCCGATGCGCTCCGCGAGGGTCCGGGCGAGCGGCATGCCGATCCCGCCCTTGACGAGTTCGCGGACCGCGCCGGCGTCGACCGCCCGCAGCAGCTCGGCGAGCACGGTCATCGTCGCGAACGCCTGTTCCGCTCCCGTGGTGCGCGCACGCGCGAGCGCCGCGGCATCGAGGACGGGAGCAGCGGGGCGGACCTGCTCCGGGCCTCCAGGCTGTTCGTCGAGTGAGGTGAGGTCGGGGTGGGCGGCCACGCGTGCGGCGACCGCGTCGTCGACGGCGCCGTCCTGGTCGGCCAGGCCGAGCTCGACCGCGGGGCCGAGCGCGTCGACGGCACCGCCGTCGCGGAGCGCCAGGATCGTGGCGCGCGGCAGGTGCTCGACGGCGGCGTCCACAGCATCGTCGCCGCGGAGCGCCTCGGCGAGGTCGAAGAAGTCGGTGATGCGCTGCGGGCCGGTCTCGGCGAGTGCAGCGGTGGGGAGTCGCCTCGCCGCGACGAGGCGCTGGAGCGCGTCGTCCGGCATCGCCCGGAGTCGGGCGGCGAGGTCGGCGGTGGTCGTCATCGTCCGGTGCCAGCGTCCGGGGCGGACGTCAGCGAGCCGTCCGGTTCGCTCGTGCGCGACGCGTCCAGGTGATGGCGAGGAGCGTGAAGACCAGCACCATGCCGATCGGGAAGCCGATGAGCGGGACCGCCATGATCACCGGCCACGGCATCGACGCCTGCGCACTCGAGGCCGTCAGCCACATGACGATGATGGCCGCCATGCAGAGGAAGGCAGCGATGAAGATGCCACCGATCATGAACGCCAGAGCGCGTTCGGTACGATTGAACGTCAGCGGGGGTTCTGCGGAATCCTGCGGGTTCCCGGTTGATCGGGTCGGATTGGCCATCGACCCAGGATATCCGACGCACCACGGCCGTACCACGACCTCGAGGAGTCCACGCATGCCCACCGGCAAGGTCAAGTTCTACGACGACGACAAGGGCTTCGGCTTCATCACCGGAGACGACGGCGACCAGGTGTTCCTGCACGCGTCCTCGCTGCCCGACGGCGTCGTGACCGTCAAGGCCGGCACGCGGCTCGAGTACGGCGTCGTCCAGGGCAAGAAGGGGTCGCAGGCGTTGTCCGTGCGGCTGCTGGAACCCCAGCCGTCGCTGTCGCGGATGACCCGTCGCTCCGCGGACGACATGGCCGTGATCGTCGAGGACCTGGTGAAGGAACTCGACCGGATCAGCGGAGACCTCCGCCACGGCCGCTACCCGAAGAACGGCGATCGCATCGCCGCCATCCTGCGGCACGTCGCAGACCAGTTGGAGGCGTGACCCCATGACCGAGTCCGAGACAGCAGGGGCCGAGACGGCTCCCGACGCAGCGTCGACTGACGCCGTGTCCATCGACGCAGCGTCCATCGACGCAGCGTCCATCAACTACACCGACCTGGCGCGCGAGGCGTTGCTCGAGGTCACCCCCGAGTCGACCGTCGGCGCACCCGTCGGCACCGTTGACGAAGGGGACGGTGTCGTGTCCGTCCTGTTCGCCAACCGCCTGCCCGGGTACCCCGGGTGGCGCTGGACCGTCAGCGTCGCGAAGATCGGCGACGACGAACCCACCGTGCTCGAGGTCGAGCTGATGCCCGGGGACGGCGCGCTCGTCGCACCCGAGTGGGTTCCGTGGTCCGAGCGGCTGGCCGAGTACCGGGCCGCGCAGGAGCACGAGGCAGAGGACGGCGAGTCGGACGAGGACGACGAGTCGGACGATGACGATGACGACGACGAGTTCGACGACGACGAAGACGAGTCGGACGACGACGAAGACGACGACTACGACGACTCGGACGACGAGGACGACGACGAGTCGGATGATGACGACGACGACGAGTTCGATGCCGACGAGGATGACCTCGACGAGTCGGACGACGACGACATCGAGGGCGTGGACGTCGATGCGCTCGCCGATGTGAGCGACACCGACGCCTCCGACGGTGCCGACGAGGATGAGGCTCCGCAGTCGCCGCGCCGCCGCCGTGCCCGCCGCGTGCAGCCGGTCGAGCCCGACGCCGACCTCGAGGTGGACCAGCTCGACGCGGGCGAGGCCGACCCGGACTTCCACCGCGCCTGACGCACCCGCACCGACGAACGAACGGGCCCGGCACCACCGATCTGGTGGTGCCGGGCCCGTTCGGCGTTCCGGCGGGTGTCCCCGGCGTCAGCGCAGGGCGTCGACCGTGAAGTCGATCGCACGCACGAGCTTCGCGACGTCGTCCGGGTCGATCGCGGTGAACGTCGCGACGCGCAGCTGGTTGCGGCCGAGCTTCCGGTACGGCTCGGTGTCGACGATGCCGTTGGCGCGCAGGGTCGCGGCCACGGACTTGGCGTCGATCGAGTCGTCGAGGTCGATCGTGGCGACGACCTGCGACCGCGCAGCGGCGTCGGTGACGAACGGGGTGGCGTACTCGCTCGCCTCGGCCCAGTCGTAGATCGTCGACGACGAGGTCTTCGTGCGGAGGTCCGCCCACGCCAGACCGCCGGACTCGTTCATCCACCGGACCTGCTCGTCGAGGAGCAGCAGCGTGGAGATCGCCGGGGTGTTCAGGGTCTGGTTCAGGCGCGAGTTGTCGACCGCGTTCTTCAGCGACAGGAACTCGGGGATGTACCGGTCCGATGCGGCGATGCGCTCGATCCGCTCGATCGCCGCGGGGGAGAGCAGTGCGAGCCAGAGCCCGCCGTCAGAGGCGAAGTTCTTCTGCGGCGCGAAGTAGTAGACGTCGGTGGCGCTGACGTCGAACAGGGCACCACCTGCGGCGCTGGTCGCGTCCACGACGGTCAGGGCGCCGACGTCACCGGTCGCTCGGACGACCGGGGCCATGACGCCCGTCGAGGTCTCGTTGTGCGGGTAGGCGTAGACGTCGACGCCGTCCACCGGCTCGAGTGCGGCGAGGGAGCCGCCCGGCGCTTCGACGACGTGCGGAGCCTGGAGCCACGGGGCTGCGGCGGCCTTGGCGAACTTCGACCCGAACTCGCCGAAGGACAGGTTCTCGGCCCGACGCTCGATGAGGCCGAAGGCGGCGGCGTCCCAGAACGCTGTCGAGCCGCCGTTGCCGAGGACGACCTCGTAGCCCTCGGGGATCTGGAACAGGTCGGCGAGGCCGGAGCGGACGCTGCCGACCAGGTCCTTCACGGGCTTCTGGCGGTGCGAGGTGCCGAGGACCGTGGCGCCGCGCGTCACGAGTGCCTCGAGCTGTGCACCGCGGATCTTCGACGGACCGCAGCCGAAGCGACCGTCGGTGGGGAGGAGTTCGGCCGGGATGACGATGTCTGCCATGCACCGATCCTACCGACGCCGATCCGCATGCCCCCGCCCGTGTACCGGCCGGACGGGGTGGGTCCGGCGCACCCGCTCACCGCGTCCGATGACCCTTTCTCACGTGTGCCCGGGCGCCGGTCGGTGTTCGTCGGTGCGAACAAGTAGTGTGGTCGGCGCTGGGCCCAGACATGAGAGGCGGACCGTGACCGATCTCGTCGACACCACGGAGATGTACCTTCGCACCATCCTCGACTTGGAGGAAGAGGCGATCGTGCCGCTGCGCGCGCGCATCTCCGAGCGCCTCGGCCACTCGGGTCCGACCGTCTCCCAGACCATCGCCCGCATGGAGCGCGACGGCCTGGTCGTCGTCTCCGGTGACCGGCACCTGGAGCTCACCGACGAAGGCCGTTCCCGCGCCACCCACGTGATGCGCAAGCACCGTCTTGCCGAGCGCCTGCTGGCCGACGTCATCGGACTCGACTGGGCGTTCGTGCACGACGAGGCATGCCGGTGGGAACACGTCATGAGCGAGCAGGTCGAGGTCCGTCTGCTCGAGATGCTCGGCAACCCGACCGAGTCGCCGTACGGCAACCCGATCCCCGGGCTGGCCGAGATCGGTGGCCCCGCGGCCGCCGGGTTCCTCGACGGCGTCCAGAACATCGTCGCCGCGACCGAGGGCACCGACGCCGTCGCGACCGGCGTCATCCGACGACTGGGCGAGCCCGTGCAGTTCGAGCCGGAACTCCTGCACCAGCTCCGGACGGCCGGTGTCATGCCCGGCCGGGTCGGCAGTGTGCAGCGTGCGGGGGCCTACGTGGCGGTCCGTGTCGAGGGCGAAGACTCGGGCATCGAGCTCCCCATCGAGGTTGCCCAGCACGTCTACATCGAGCGCGACTGACCCCTCCGGGGTCGTCCCTGAGAGTCTTTACCGATTCGTTACCTCGTGGCGTTTTGTCTCGACACGGTAACGACGCCTCCGTACACTCGTCCGAGTCGCCGTGCTGCCCCTGAGCCGGAGACCCGTGGCAGGACGTCTCGAACCCGTCTCCTGCCTCGATCGGAAACGATGACGAACGGATGGGGTTGCACACCGCCGGACACCCACGGCGGCGTGATGACGAGACGTTGGAGACACACCTCTTGACGCAGACCGGTACCGCCGCGGACGACCAGACGCCCGCGAACCCGACGAACACCGAGAACGCCACCACCGCCCCGCTCACCCGGCGGGCCGTGCGCGAGACCGAGGGCCGAGCCGTCCGCAAGGTCGTGCCGGTGCGCTCCGCTCCGCTGCCCGGCGGTCGTCGTGCCGCGCAGGCCGCCGCCGCCGCGAGCACCGCGAAGGCCAGCTCGGTGTCGCGGAAGCGCAAGTTCCTCGCGCCCGTCGTCCTCACCGTCGCCGCCGGCATGTTCGGGACGGTCGCGGTCGCTCCGGCCTTCGCCGCGACGTCCGCCAGCAACTCGACCGTCGCCGCGGACGCCCAGCGTCAGGTCCGCGCCACGCAGAGCCAGGAGCTGTCGGTGTCCGACGCCGTGGCGCTGGCGGACACGAGCCGTGACGGCTACGGCGCCACCTCCACCGCGACGCTCAACGCCGAGAAGGCGGCCGCGCAGGCAGCCGCCGACCAGGCTGCTGCAGCGAAGCAGGCCGCAGCTCAGGCGAAGGAGACGCAGGCCGCCCGCGCCGCGACCGCGAAGCAGTACGCCTCGTACACCGGGCCGTCCGCGGCGGAGTACGCAGCCAGCTCGTCGGCGGCGAACACCCCGTTCTCGCTGCCGGCCGTGGTCAACACCGCCAAGCAGTACATCGGCACCCCGTACGTCGTCGGCGGCGCTGACCCCTCGGGCTTCGACTGCTCCGGCTTCATCATGTTCGTCTACGCCCAGTACGGCATCAACCTGGCGCACTCGGTGCCGCTGCAGGACCAGGCCGGCACCACGATCCCCGAGTCCGAGGCGCAGCCCGGCGACGTCGTCATCTTCAACAACGAGGCGCACGACGGCTTCTACATGGGCAACGGCATGATCATGGACGCCCCGAAGCCCGGTGGCGCGGTGTCCATCCGCCCGATCTGGACGAGCGACTACCACATCGTCCGCTTCGGCATCTAGCGAACACTGCCCCCGGGGGAGTGTGAACTTCTCCAGAACCGGCCCGCACACCCTCGTGCCGGGCCGGTTTCTGGGTTAACCTGACGCTGCACCGGTCCGCACCGGCGCGAACAGGAGACCCTCATGTCGACGTTCCGCACGACCCGCACCATGGGTCGGCGCGCGCGTGTCGACATATGGTCGAGCACAGCCTGCGTGCACGAGCACGCCCCTGCATGACGAGAGCACTGCCCATCCGGGTGGTGCTCTTCGTGGTTCCAGGGGTGTGAACAGGCCGTGTTCACCCGTTCCGCGTCGTCGGTCCGACGCACCCGCAGCGCCTGGAAGCCGTCCAGGCACGTCGGAAGGGAACCCATGCGCACTCTCGTCCTCAACGCCGGTTACGAGCCCCTCGCGGTGATCTCGTTCCGACGAGCCCTCGTGCTGGTCATGAACCAGAAGGCCGCCGTCGTCGCGGCCGACGTCGAACACCCGGTCACCGGGTCGACGTCGAGCTACGAACGTCCGACGGTCATCATCCTCACCCGCTACGTCCGCATCCCGCACTCCCGGCTCGTGCCCGTGTCCCGTCGCGGCGTCCTGCGTCGCGACGGCAACCACTGTGCCTACTGCGGCCGGCACGCCACCACCATCGACCACGTGCACCCGCGGTCGCGCGGTGGGCAGGATTCGTGGGAGAACCTGGTCGCCTGCTGCCTGACCTGCAACAACACCAAGGGCGACCGCACCCCGCAGGAGATGGGGTGGCGCCTCCGGTTCCCGCCGAAGGTGCCGCACGGGTCCTCGTGGGTCGTGCGTGGCATCGAGCGCCCGCAGGCGGAGTGGGACGAGTACCTCGTGGCCGCGTAGCGGCCGTCGGTGGGAGGCACCACGAGACGGACGGGAGGCCCGTGGCGACGCCGCCACGGGCCTCCCGTCCGCCCTGACGCGCGTGCAGGGCACGCGGGGTGATCCGGGTCCGCACTACGCTGACGTGAGGACGAGTCACCAGACGCCCCGACGACCGAGACCCGCGAGGACAGCATGGCTGCAGGAGCAGATCGCTCGACCGACACGGCAGCGGCACGGAACCCGTGGCAGCGCTTCTGGGACCGCGGCGGCTGGTGGCGCGCAGTGCTCGCCGTCGTCCTCTACCTCGCCGTCTACGAGGGGCTCGGCTGGCTGAACGCCCGCACCCTCGCCAGCGACATCACCGCGGACGAGCTGTTCGCCACACCCCGCGGAGCCGTCGTGGGCGTCGCCCTGCCGATCATCGTGATGGGGCTGCTCACCCTGGTCTTCGTCCGCACGCTCGGCTGGGGGCGCGAGGTCTTCGGTCGCCAGCCACTGCCGGGGCGGGGGTGGATGTGTACCGCCGTCGTCCTGCTGCTCGTCCCGATCGTGATCCGGCTCGTCGCGACCAACTGGTCGTCGTACTCGGTCGCCGTGGTCTTCGCGGTGCTCTTCCTCGGTCTGTGCATCGGGTTCGCCGAGGAACTCGTCGCACGCGGCGTCGCCGTGAACCTGCTCCGCCGCGGGCGCCACACCGAACGCACCGTCGCGCTGCTGTCGTCGGTGTTGTTCGGGCTGATGCACGCCTCGAACGCCATCGGCGGGACCCCGCTCGTCACGGTGGCCGTCACGGTCGTGTACACGTTCGGCGCCGGCATGATGTTCTACCTGTCGATGCGTGTCACGGGCAGCATCGTCCCCGCGATGCTGCTGCACGCGGCGACCGACCCGACCACGATCCTGGCGACCGGTGGCATCGACACCACCGCCGCGACCGCCGGCGACGCCGGGCTGATCAGCCTGGCGGGGATCTTCAACTTCGTCTACCCGGTGCTCGCGCTCCTGGTGCTGTTCTTCATCAAGGGCCGTGTCAGCAGCCCCGAGACCGAGACCGAGACCGAGCCCGACCCGCAGGGAGTGGCCGCATGACCGCCGCAGTCAATGGGCGTCGTGAGGTCCCGCGGCTGTTCTCGATCGCCCTCGTCGCCTGCGTGGTCTACGTGCTCATGGCTGCCGGCGTCGGGAACCTGCTCAGCGCTGTCGTCAACGGGGAGGACCACCCGATCGCGGACTGGCTCGCCGGCACCTGGATCCCGGTCAGCATCATGATCGCCGCCGGGGTGTTCTTCGCCCGGCGCTCGGGGTGGTGGAACGACATCTGGCGAGAACCGGCTGTCGCCGTCGGGCGACCCCGGCGCTGGTGGTGGCTCGCCGCTCCGGTGCTGTCCCTCGTCTCGACAGTGATCTTGTTCAGCCTCGTGCCGTGGTCCGAGGCGTCGGCCGGGATCATCGTCGTCGTGCTCATCGGTGCGCTCGGCGTCGGCGTCGGCGAGGAGCTGTTCTTCCGCGGGATCCTCGTCACCGCGCTCCGCGCACATCACTCCGAGTTCGTCGTCCTCATCGTCTCCTCGGTGCTGTTCGGCCTCGCCCACGTGGTCGGCTTCGTGATCGCCGGACTCCCGCTCGGCTTGATCCTGTTCCAGGTGGCGTTCCTCAGCATGGACGGAGCACTCTTCTACGCGGCCCGCCGCGCCACCGGGAGGCTGTGGGTGCCGATGCTCTTGCACGGGCTCAACGACGCCGCGCTGTTCCTGCAGACCGCCGGACGGAACCACGAGGGCGCCGAACCACCGTCAACGACCGGGGTCATCGAGATCATCCTGATCGGGCTCTCCGTCGCGATCGCGATCAGCGTGGTGCGCGAGACGCTCCGCAGTCGACGGGACCGCCGCGCCACGCCGGGCGGCACCGAGACCACCTGACCCGGCCGGGCTGTCCGGACAGGTGCCGATCGATTTCACCTGCCGTCCACGCCGTGTGCACCGGGACGGAACCCCGCCCCACCGGTTGCCTGCGACAGTTGCGACGTCCGCACCGGACCGGCGTCCCGCACTGCCCGAAAGGTCTCCATGCCCCGCTCCGCACGCACCGCACTCGACACCGAGACGGACCACCAGCCACTGACCGAACGGTACGACGTCGTCGTGGTCGGCGCGGGCATCGTGGGACTCGGCATGGCGTACGAGGCACTCCGGCAGGGCGCCCGGGTCGCGGTGGTCGACCGTGCGGGTGCGGTCGTCGGGGCGAGCGTCCGGAACTTCGGCCACGCCTGCGTCACCCCGCAGACCGGCGAGGCAGCCGGGTACGCCCAGGAGGCACGCCGCCGCTGGCTCACACTCGCGCAGCTCGCCGGCTTCACGGCCCGGGAACGCGGTGCCCACGTCGTCGCCCGTCGCCCCGAGGAGATGGCGGTGCTCGAGGAGTACCGCGACTCGGGCACGGAGGTGCGGCTGGCCGACGCGGCCGAGATCGCCGCGGCCGTGCCGGTCGACCCGGACACCGCCCTGGGCGGCGCGCACCTGGCGCACGACCTGCAGGTCGACCCCCGGGAGGCAGCACCCGCGATCGCGCGCTGGCTCGCCGAGCAGGGGGTCACCTTCCACTGGCGCACCCCCGTGCTCGAGGTCGCCGCCGGCGCCGTCCGCACCGGTCGCGGCGTCGTCGAGGGGACCAGGGTCGTCGTCTGCACGAACCACGACCTCGACCAGCTCTTCCCGGAGCTCGCCGAGTCGATCGGCCTTGTCCGCTGCCGGCTCCACATGCTGCGTGCGACGATCCCCCTCGCCTTCCCGCTCGCCACACCACTGCTGACCGGGTGGTCGCTGCTGCGCTACTCGGGGTTCGCCGCGATGCCCGGCGCCGGAGCCCTGCGGGACCGGCTCGCCGCCGACCTGCCCGAGGGGATCCGCTGGGACCTCAACCAGATGTACACGTCACCGCCGGACGGCAGCATCATCGTCGGCGACACCCACGAGCGCGGGGTCGACGCACCGCCGTTCCAGGACGAAGACGGCTTCCGGCTGCTCGTCACCGAGACCGAGCGCCTGTTCGGTGCGCCGGTCTCCGTGGTCGACCGGTGGCAGGGCGTCTACGCCTCGGCGCCGGGGCGGGAGTTCCTCATCGACCAGCCGCTGCCCGGCGTCGACGTCGTGACGGTCACCACGGGCATCGGCATGACGACCGGCCTCGGCATCGCCCCGGCGGTCCTCGGCTGAGGGGGACCGTCAGTCGCGCAGCCGCCGACCAGGCCGGCCAACGCTGCGACCCCGGCGGCCTCTGGCACCGGCGCGGTCGTCACACCACGGCCACAGCCTCGTCGACCTCGGCGAGCACCGACGGCAGCTCGGCGACCGAGTCGAGGACGTGGGTGTGCTCGACCGTCGCGAAGTCCGCGTCCTGGTGCGTCCCGGTCCGCACGCCCGCCACGACGGAGGCGCCGGCGCGGTGCCCGGTGAGCAGGTCGGCGACGGTGTCCCCGACGACCGCCACGGCACGGACGTCGTCGGTGCCGGTCCGGAGCACGGCGGTGAGC
This sequence comes from Curtobacterium flaccumfaciens UCD-AKU, assembly GCF_000349565.1. Classification (GTDB taxonomy): domain Bacteria; phylum Actinomycetota; class Actinomycetes; order Actinomycetales; family Microbacteriaceae; genus Curtobacterium; species Curtobacterium poinsettiae. Next base: position 70,812 of record NZ_KB714629.1, on the reverse strand, counting down.
ACCATGTCCGGGTACGGGCGCCCGCGCCCGGCGTCGGCAGGGGAGAGCGCGAGGTCGACCAGCGGCCGCCAGCCGAGCAGGTCGAGCACCGCGTCACGCGTCGCGGGCGAGAACCCGGTGGTCAGCGCGATCTGCCGACCCGCGGCGCGGAGTGCGACGAGCGTCTCGACGGCACCGTCCACCGGCCGCACGCCCCGGTCGAGGGTGCGTGCGTAGGCGCGTTCGAACGCGGTGTTCGCCGCTGCGGCGCGGACGCCGTCCCCGTCGAAGAGCTCCGTGAAGACGGCGATCTTCGACTGGCCCATGGTGTCGACGGCGTACTGCACGGCGTGGTCGTGCTCGGCGCTCCCACGCTCGAGGCCGACGTCGGTGAGCGCGGTGCGGAAGGCGTCGAGCACGACGCCACCGTCGTCGACGGTGGTTCCTGCCATGTCGAGGCAGACGAGCGAGATCATGGGACTCCTGGGTACGTGCCGCCACGCCGGGACCGGCGCGGTCCGACCAGCGTCGACGCACCCCATGGCGGGCAGACGATGCGCGGGTGTCCGCCAGGTGAACGCCGCCAGGAGGCTCGTCACGGCCTGTGCGGACATGCAGCCGGTCCGCCAGGGGGAGCGGCTCCGGTCCCCGCTCGCCGATCTGCGTCGGTGGCGCCGCGTAGCGTCGGCCGCATGGGCGAGACACCGCACATCGACGGCGCGACCATCGACGACCTGCGCGCGCGGCTGCGTGCCACACGCTGGCCGGACGCACCCGCCGGGGTCGGCTGGTCGCTCGGTGCCGACTACGACGTCCTGCGGCCACTCGTCGAGTACTGGGCCGACGGCTTCGACTTCGACGCGCACCGTGCCGCGCTCGCCGCGCTGCCCTCGCGTCGTGCCGTCGTGGACGGCATCGGCATCCACCTGCTGCACGCCCGGGCCGCACAGCCGGACGCGCTGCCGGTCCTGCTCGCGCACGGCTGGCCGGACTCCGGCTGGCGGTACCGGAAGGTGCTGCCGATGCTCGTCGACGCCGGGTACGACGTCGTCGTGCCGGACATGCCCGGGTACGGCTTCTCGGATGCGCCGCCGCAGGTGCTCGACGCCCGGCAGGTGGCCGGCATGTGGGCGACACTGATGACGGATCTCGGGTACGAGCGGTTCGCGGTCTCCGGTGGCGACATCGGCACACACGTCGCCCGGTACCTGGCACTCGACCACCCCGACCGGGTCGTCGCCGTGCACCGCATCGACGGCGGGCTCGCCTGGCCGGGGCTCGACCCGTCGACGCTGTCCGCCGCCGAACGGGAGTTCGTCGCCGCGACCGACCGCTGGCGCACCGCCGAGGGCGCCTACGCGATGCTGCACCGGACGAAGCCGCAGACCGCAGCGGTCGGGCTGAACGACTCACCCGCTGGGCTGGCCGCCTGGATCGTCGAGAAGCTCCGGGCGTGGAGCGACTGCGACGGCGACCTGTGGTCGGTCTACACGCGCGACGAGGTCCTGGCGCTGCTCACCGAGTACTGGGCCACCGCCACGATCGGCTCGGCGATGCGGATGTACCACGCGAACGCCGCGATCCCTGCGGAGCAGCTGGAGCGACGGGTCGAGGTGCCGTCCGGGTTCTCGATCTTCCCCGGCGACCTGGTGCGGGCGCCGCGCGAGTGGCTCGAGCGGACCACGAACCTCGTGTTCCACCACGAACTCGACCGCGGCGGGCACTTCGCGCCGTTCGAGCAGCCCGACCTGTTCGTCGACGAACTGCACGCGTTCCTGGGGCCCTTCCGCCGCTAGAGTGGACGGGCCAGCCTCTGTAGCTCAATGGAAGAGCAGTTCCGTCCTAAGGAAACGGTTGGGGGTTCGAGTCCCTCCAGGGGCACCAGATCGAAGCGGTTCGAGTTCCTGCCGCGCGTCGGTGTCGCTCAGTGTCTCGACGTCGCGAGGTTGACGGCGTTCACGAGGTACGAGGTCCGGGTCGCGATCGCGTACTTCACGTCGTCGCTCACCCCGGTCGGGTCCTCCGAGAACGCATCGAGGTCGGACTCCGCGATCCCGGTGAGCGACGCGATGTTCGCCACCGTCAGCCCGGAGACCTGCGTGAGACCCTCGAGCATGCCCCGGACGCGGTCATCGTCGGGCACGCTCGAAGCCGCGGCCAGCATGGCTGCGAAGACGGCGAGCCGCTGCGATTCGTCGGGAGTCAGCCCGGTCCCGAGGGCGGTCAGACCCTGGTGCTCGGTCCCTGGCCCGGCCAGGTACGCGGAGAGCGTGGACTCCGAGATGCCGGTCATCTGCGCGATCGCCTCGAGCGCGACGGAACGGTGCTCGATCAGCGCGCGGAGTTCCGCCCGGACGTCGAGGGCCTCGGCAGTCATCTCGTTCCCTTCATCGGTCGCAGGACTCTCCGCACCATGGTGCATCATCCAGCGGGCTGGGCCGGCGGGTCCTCCGGCACGGGGTGTTCCGCCTGCCAGAGCGCGTCGACCTGGCCGAACTCCCGCGGGTAGCACTGGGTGTCGAACACCTCGAGGCCCTCGGTCGGCGTCGAGTACAGGTACCAGGGGCCCGTGCCGACGGGTCGGCTCGTCCAGGACCCGTTCGCGAACCAGAGGAGGGGCACGTCGTCCATCGGGTGTCCCGCCTGCGTCAGGCAGGCCTCGAGCCGGTTGAACGCGGCACGGTACTCGTCGAGGGTGATCCGGCCGTCGCGGATCTCGGCTCGCTGCTGGGCAGACGGATCCGCGATCGGCGCGGACTCGGCCCACGAGGCCCAGACGGCGTAGCGGGCGGAGCCGCCGCCCATCACGGAGACGGTCACCGACGCACGTCCGGAACCGGTCGCAGGGGACAGGCTCCAATGCGCACCGGTCGCGCCGGGCGTGCAGCGGGTCGGCCCGTCGACGGTCGTCCCGTCGACGGCCACGGTGAAGGTCGCCGGGTCGAGGCACTTCCACGTGAGCGTCACACGGTCGGCGTCCGCGGGGCGGGCACCGAGCGAGAACGAACCATCGCCCTGCGTGCTCGCGAAGGCCGGAGTCCCGAGGATCGTGGCGTGGTTGACGTCCTCGACCATGTAGCGCGTCGAGGTCGCAAGGGTGCTCTCCAGCGCGGCATCCGGGTCGCTCGACGGGAGGGCAGCCGCGGTGATCCCGCCCGTGACGGCCGATCCCGCCAGGAACGCCGCCGCGATCGTGAGGACCGTGCCGCGGGTCGGTCGGCGACGTCGACGGAGCGGCGCTCCGGTGGCGCTGGTCGCGTCGACCTCTGCGACGAGTGCGTCGCGCATCGCCGCGAGCCGGGGGGAGATCTGGTCGTGGTTCACAGTGTGCCTCCGAGGGGTTCCGCTGTCGCCGAGTACTGCTTGTGGAGCCGCGCCTTCGCACGGTGGAGCCGGGACTTGACGGTGCCGGGCGGGACGCCGAGGACGGTCGCGGCCTCACGCTCGCTCAGCCCCTCGAGCACGCAGAGGGACAGGACGCGCTGGTCCGCGATCGGAAGACCACGGAGTGCGGTCACGGCCTCTGCGTCGGTGAAGGAGTCCGCCGGGTCGGGTGCCGGGTCGTCGACCGGGAACCTGCCGAGGAACGAGCGGTGGCGCCGAGAGGCCCGCGTCAGGTTGTGCGCCGTGTTGGTCGCCGTGACGAGGAGCCACGGCAGCATCGAGTCGTCGACGAAACGGACGTGGTCCCGCTTCCGCCAGGCTTCGAGGAACACCACGGCGACCACGTCGTCGGCGTCGTCCGGCGTCGGGACGAGCGCTCGGACGTGACGACGCAGTCGCGCCGCGTGCCGGTCGAAGAGCCGACCGACCGCACGGCCGTCCCCGGCGACGCCCAGGGCCCAGTCGGACCGGTCCCCCGTGATCTGGTTCATGCTCTGTATTGTCCGGTCGCCCCGGATCGGTTCCTGGTTCTGCCCGACCAGTTCTCCACAACCGTCGCCCCGGACGGTAGTCGACCCCGCTGGCCCCGTACGATTGACCCCGTGTCCAAGGTCCTGAGCAGTCTCCCCGTCGGCGAACGAGTCGGCATCGCGTTCTCAGGGGGTCTCGACACCTCCTGCGCCGTTGCCTGGATGCGCGAGAAGGGAGCGATCCCCTGCACGTACACGGCCGACATCGGCCAGTACGACGAGCCGGACATCGACGCCGTCCCGAGCCGCGCCCACGAGTACGGCGCCGAGATCGCCCGACTGGTCGACGCGAAGAGCGCCCTGGTCGAAGAAGGCCTGGTCGCACTGCAGACCGGTGCGTTCCACATCCGCTCCGGCGGCAAGACGTACTTCAACACGACGCCGCTCGGTCGCGCGGTGACGGGCACGATGCTCGTCCGCGCCATGAAGGAAGACGGCGTCGACATCTGGGGCGACGGCTCCACCTACAAGGGCAACGACATCGAGCGGTTCTACCGCTACGGCCTGATGGCCAACCCGCGCCTGCGCGTCTACAAGCCGTGGCTCGACTCCGAGTTCGTCGAGGAGCTCGGCGGCCGCAAGGAGATGAGCGAGTGGCTCGTCGCCCGTGGGTTCCCGTACCGCGACTCCACCGAGAAGGCGTACTCGACCGACGCGAACATCTGGGGCGCGACGCACGAGGCGAAGAGCCTCGAAGAGCTGTCCAGCGGCCTGGACATCGTCGAGCCGATCATGGGTGTCGCCGCCTGGCGTGACGACGTCGAGGTCGCGACCGAGATCGTCAGCGTCCGGTTCGAGGCCGGTCGCCCCGTCGCGATCAACGGCGTCGAGTACACCGACGCGGTCGCCCTGGTCTACGAGGCGAACGCCATCGGTGGCCGCCACGGCCTGGGTACGTCCGACCAGATCGAGAACCGCATCATCGAGGCGAAGAGCCGCGGCATCTACGAGGCTCCGGGCATGGCGCTGCTGCACATCGCCTACGAGCGCCTGCTCAACGCGATCCACAACGAGGACACGGTCGCCTCGTACCACAACGAGGGTCGCCGTCTCGGTCGCCTGATGTACGAAGGCCGCTGGCTCGACCCGCAGTCCCTGATGCTCCGTGAGTCGCTGCAGCGCTGGGTCGCCTCCGCCGTCACCGGCGAGGTCACGCTGCGTCTGCGTCGCGGCGACGACTACACGATCCTCGACACCACGGGCCCGGCGCTGTCGTACCACCCGGACAAGCTGTCGATGGAGCGCGTCGGCGACGCCGCGTTCGGGCCGGACGACCGCATCGGCCAGCTCACGATGCGCAACCTCGACATCGCGGACTCCCGATCGCGACTCGAGCAGTACGCCGCCGCCGGCCTCATCGGTGGCGCGACGGCCGAGCTCGTCGGCGAGCTCGAAGCGGGCGAGGCCGAGGAGATCCTCGGTGGCGCGATCGTCGCCTCCGACGCCGAGGACGCGATGGGCCGTCGCACCGACCTGGCCTCCGAAGGCGCCGCCTTCGACTCCGGCACCGACTGATCGAGCGGACCCGCGCCCTGGGCGCGACCCCCTGACGACTGGAGGCCCGGTGCCGGCTGGCACCGGGCCTCCCGTCCGTCGTCAGCCGCGAAGCGCATCCGCCTCGACGGCGGTGGGACGCGACCGTATCGTTGCGGTACCGGGTCAGTCATCAGGGACTCGTCGTCACGATGCTCCTCACGATCTGTGGGGTCTGGCACAGCGGGTCGACCCGGACGGATCCGAGATGCGCATCATCTCGACGAAGGGCTGGTCATCATGGCCGCCAACTTGCAGAACATCTGGCACCGCCACGGGCTCCGGTCCCCGGAAGAACTCGCCGCCCTCGTTGCCGAGCGCCTCGAAGGAACCGGCCACCAGCTCGTCGGCGCCGGCGACGCGCGCTACGAGCCGACGTACGCAGACTTCCTCGGCGAGCAGCTCTGACCCGCAGCGGATTGCCGCTCGACCGTCGGTAGAGTCTGCGCATGCGTACAGCCCGAACCACTGCGGCGGCACTGGCGATCGTCGCGGCGGGACTGCTGACGCTCGTCGGCGTCCAGCCCGCGTCTGCCCACTCGGCCCTGACGAGCAGTACCCCGGCGGACGGGGCGGTCATCACCGAACCGCTGCAGACCGTCGACCTGACCTTCTCCGAGGCGCCGCTCGCCGGCCTCGACGCCGGGCTCCGGATCCAGGTGACGGATGCTGCCGGCACGGACGTCGCCACGGGTGACGTGACCGTCTCCGGCACGACCATGCGCCGCGCGGTCGATCTCGACCGGGGCAACTACACGGTGCTCTGGCGGTACGTGTCGCCGGACGGCCACCCGATCGAGGGCACGCTCGCGTTCGACTACCGGGCTGCAGCTGCTGTTCCGACCCCGAGCGCGACCGGTGCTCCGACCCCGACGGCGAGCACCGCGCCCACACCGAGCGCCACCGCGACGGCCACCGGGGCGTCCGACGGAGCGCCGTCGTCGTCACCGGGCATCGCGCCCGGCGTGTGGGTCGCCCTCGGCGCCGGCACGGTCCTGGTGGCCGGTGCTGTCGTCGTGCTGCTGCTGCGCCGTGGGCGCAGCGCCGAGCGCAGCTCGTAGCGCGGCGCACCTCACTTCGTGAGCAGGAACGGTCGGGTCGCAGGCGCGCACCCGACCGTTCCTGCGCACGAAGCGCACGCGGCGCGACCGCGTGCGCCACGGGAGTGGCCTCGAGTGCGGCGTCGGCGCGGTGCGGAACCCGATCGGGACGAACAACACCTCTGCGCGATCGACAGCACCATCGCGTGGCATCGAACTGTCGATCGATCCGGTCCATCCGGGCCGATCGGCGTGATACTGGGGTGGTGCGTGAACTCCAAGCCGCCATCGCAGCGGACCTCAACGTCCAGCCGACCATCGACCCGGAGCAGGAGGTCGCCCGTCGTGTCGGGTTCCTGCGCGACTACCTGCTGACGACCGGGGCGAAAGGCTACCTCCTCGCCATCAGCGGCGGGCAGGACTCCACCCTGGCCGGCCGCCTGACCCAGCTCGCGGTCGAGTCGCTCCGTGCCGAGGGGCACCCGGCCGAGTTCACGACCGTCCGCATGCCCTACCGGGTGCAGGCCGACGAGGACGACGCCCAGCTCGCCCTGCAGTTCATCGCGGCCGACCCGGGCATCACCGTGAACATCGAGCACGGGGTCGACGGGGTCGTCGAGGACACCGCGGCCTCCGGCGTCGAGCTGAGCGACTTCGTGAAGGGCAACGTCAAGGCCCGCATGCGCATGGTCGCCCAGTACGCGGTCGCCGGGCAGCGTGGCCTGCTGGTGGTCGGCACGGACCACGCGGCCGAGGCCGTCACGGGCTTCTTCACCAAGTACGGTGACGGCGGCGTCGACCTCACCCCGCTCACCGGGCTGTCGAAGAGCCAGGGGCGGCAGCTGCTCGAGCACCTCGGCGCACCCGCCCGTCTGTACGAGAAGGCCCCCACCGCGGACCTGCTCGACGAGACGCCCGGGCAGACCGACGAGGCGAACCTGGGGCTGTCCTACGCCGAGATCGACGCCTACCTGCAGGGGCACGACGTGCCGATCGAGGTCGCCGAGGCGATCGAGTCGCGCTACCGCGCGACGGAGCACAAGCGGCAGGTGCCGGCGACGCCCTTCGACGACTGGTGGCGTGCGGGCGCGTAGGCGCTGACGCGATACGGCCGGGAGGCGCGGTGCAGGTGATCCTGCACCGCGCCTCCCGTCTGTCGTCCCCGACACTTCCCTGCGCGCCCCCCGCTGTCCGCCGGCGCTCCTAGGATGGGAGCCAACGGAACAACAGATGCGGAATCCAGGCTGGTACCTGGTCCGCAAGGGGGGAAACATGGACGTCCTGTTCGCGCTCGGAGCCATCCCGCTGGTCATCGTGGGGATCATCGTCCTCGCCGTGATCGCGCTGATCTACGCCAAGGTCGTGTACCGCAACGCCGGCGCCGACGAAGCGCTCATCATCACCGGCAAGCGCTCGCGCAAGGTCAAGAACGACGACGGCACCGAGACCGTCGAGTCCGGCATCAAGGTCGTGCTCGGCGCCGGCGTGCTCGTCCGACCCTTCTTCGAGAAGGTCGCGAAGCTGTCGCTCAGCTCGCGCGCGATCGACATCAACGTCAACGCGCAGGACTCCCGAGGGGTCACCATCGACGTCGAAGCGGTCGCGCTCGTCAAGGTCGGCGAGACCGACGCCTCGATCCGGGCTGCCGCGCAGCGGTTCCTCGGGCAGGAGAAGAAGATCGACGACTTCGCGCGCGAGGTCCTGTCCGGTTCGCTCCGCGCCTCAATCGGTGCGACCGACGTGTCGACCATCATCCGCAAGCGCGACCAGCTCACCGTCGCCGTGCTCGACGTCGCGAAGGACGCCCTGCACAGCCAGGGGCTCGACGTCGACTCGTTCGAGATCAAGGGCATCTCGGACCGCAACGAGTACATCAGTGACCTCGGTCGTGCCGAGCGTGCACGCGTGCGACTCGAGGCCGAGAACGCCGAGGCCCAGGCCGACCGTGAAGCGCGAGAGGCGCGCGCGACCGCCGACCAGGCGATCGCCGAGGCCGAGAACACCCTGGCCATCCGTCGTGCCGCGCTGCAGCTCGACGCCGACCGCGCCTCTGCCGAAGCTGCTGCCGCCGGCCCGCTCGCCCAGGCGCGTGCGTCCCAGGGCGTCGTCGAGCAGGAGCAGATCACCGCGCAGAAGCGTGCCGAACTGCGCCGTGCCGAGCTCGAGTCCGAGGTCTCCGCCGTCGCCGAGGCCCAGGCGCGCAAGACCCGCGTCGAGGCCGAAGCCGCTGCCGGTGCCCAGGTCGAGACCGCACGCGCCCAGGCCGAGGCCCGCCGGATCTCCGCCGAGGCCGTCGCGGCCGAGGCGAAGGCCGAAGCGGACGCCCGCAAGCTCGCCGCCGACGCCTCACGCGCCGAGGGTGAAGCCGCCGCCGACGCGATCCGTGCGAAGGGTCAGGCCGAGGCCGATGCGACCAAGGCGCAGGCCGACGCGCTCGCACAGCACTCCGAGGCCGTCCTGCGGGTCAAGGCGATCGAGACACTGCCGAGCATCGCCCGCGAGCTCGCTGCTCCGATGAGCAACATCGACACGCTCACCGTGGTGTCCTCCGACGGCGCCGGCGCACTGTCGAAGAGCGTCGTCAGCCAGTTCAGCGAGGTCGATGCGCTGCTCGGTGCCACCGCCGGGTTCACCCTGAGCGACATCGTGAAGAGCACCACGACGGGGCAGGCAGCCGCCCGAGCCGTCGTGCGCGAGCAGGCGGCGCCGCAGGCCGAACCAGTCGAGTAACCGAGCGGACCCGTTCGGCGGGCGCGTCGGGGGTCAGCCCTCGCCGCGCCCATTCTCGTCCTGTTGGTCGCGCTGCTGCCCACCGGCGTCCTCACGCTGCTGCGACCCGGCGTCCTCGCGCTGGTCGGCCAGCCGCTGCTGCCAGACGACACTGCGAGCGGCGCCCTCGAGCACGTCGTCGACGCTGCGTCCGCTCTGTGCGGCGAGGGCGCCGCTGAGCCCAGCGGTCAGGGTCCCACCGGCCGCGGCGAGTCGCTCGACGACCTCTTCCTGCCGCTGCGTCAGGGGCTCGTCGACCAGCTCGTCGATCGTGTCGCGGATGTTCTGCTCGCTCGCGTCCAACGCCGCTTCGTCGCCGGACTGCAGGGCTGCTGCCTCGCCGACGACGACGAGACCGAGGCGCGCGGCGTCGTCTTCGGGGCGCGGGGTGCGGTGCTCGTCAGTCATGCGGTGGACCGTACGCTCCGGCGCGCTGCGCTCCCTGGACAGATGCGTCCCCCGGCGTCCGCGGACGAGCCGTCAGTCGGCCCAGCGGCGGAGCAGCCACTCGGCGGCCGCCACGCCCTCGCGCCGCTGGAAGTCGCGGATCGTGGGCATGTTCGGTGGCGCCGGCGGCAGGGCGTGCTCGAAGAACAGCCCGGCGAGCCCGGCCAGCACGGCGTCGATCGTGTCGGCCGGAACCTCGGCGAACACCGGGTGCGTGGCGAGGTGGTGCTCGACGTCGGCGTCCTCACCACGCACGAGGGTGTCGAGCAGGTAGGTCAGTGGGTCAAGCCAGTGCGCACCCACGCTCGCCCAGGGCCAGTCGACCACCCAGACGAGCCCGCCGCCGTCGACGAGCAGGTTGTCCGCTCGGCAGTCGGCGTGCACGAGGTGCTCGCCGTCGACGAGCGCGGCCGCCTGCGATGCCGCACGGGCGATCGCGGGGCCGGCGTCGAGCACGTGCGGCGGCACGACCTCGGCGACGCGGGCGGCGGTCGCGTCGTCGGTCAGCATCCGGTCCCAGGCCCCGAACTCGCCGCGCAGGTCCTCGGCGATGCGGGGGAGTGCCGCCAGGGCGCCGGTCGCGAGCGGCAGGGTGTCGAGCGCGTCGAGCACGGCCGTCGTGTCCGAACCGTCGAGGTGGCTGCCCGGGTGCTGTCCCGCGACGTCGTCGAGCACGAGCGCGACCCAGTCGTCGCCGTCGACGGTGGTGTGCAGTGCGTCGAGCAGTCGCGGCGCCTGCACGGTGGTCGGCAGCTGCGCCATGACCGTGGCCTCGCGCCGGTGCAGCTCGAAGGCCGCTTCGTTGCGCGAGCGCGACACCGTCTTCACGAAGGCGCGTCGTCCGGCCCCGGTCGTCACGCGGTCGGCGCTGCCGGGGGACCACCCGCTCGCCTGCGACTCGGCGGTCACGACGGGCCCGCCCAGCACCCCCTCCACCTGCTGCCGCAGCGTCGTCGGTACATCGGTCCAGGTGGTTCGCCCCATGACCCGACGCTACCTGAGAACCCGTACACAAACGTGCACGCTCGGCAACTTTGCGTTGGCGGCAAAGGTGCTTGCGGTGTAAAGTTGCATAGCCTGCAAGGTTGATCCTGATTTGGGGTCCCGACCAGGCCGACGACCACCACGCCACACCCCCTGTGAGGAACACCGCATGTCCACTGCCACCGCACCCGTCGAGGTGTCGCGCGGACGACAGGACTCCCCGGCGAGCACGCCGGGCAAGCCGATCATGTCGCACCGCCAGATCCTGCTCGTCATCTACGGCCTGATGGCGGGCATGTTCCTGTCCTCGCTCGACCAGACGATCGTCGGTACCGCTATCCGTACGATCGGCGACGACCTGCACGGCCTCGACCAGCAGGCCTGGGTCACGACCGCATACCTGATCGCGTCGACCATCACCACGCCCATCTACGGCAAGCTCTCCGACGTCTTCGGGCGTCGCCCGCTCTACATCTTCGGCATCGCGGTCTTCATCCTCGGGTCACTGCTCTCGACCCTGTCGACGTCGATGACCATGCTGGCCGCCTTCCGCGCGTTCCAGGGCATCGGTGCCGGTGCGCTGATGTCGCTGCCACTGGCGATCATGGGCGACATCCTCGCGCCCCGTGAGCGTGCGAAGTACCAGGGCTACTTCCTGGCGGTCTTCGGCATCTCGTCCGTCATCGGCCCGCTCATCGGCGGACTGTTCGCCGGTGCGAGCTCGATCGTCGGCATCACCGGCTGGCGCTGGGTGTTCCTGATCAACGTGCCGATCGGCGTCGCGGCGCTGCTCATGGTGATCGCGTTCCTGCACCTGCCGAAGTTCGGCGAGGCCAAGGCGAAGCCGCGCATCGACTGGTGGGGCGCGACCTCGGTCATCGTCACGCTGGCACCGCTGCTCCTCGTCGCGGAGCAGGGTCGCACGTGGGGCTGGGGTTCGGCGAGTGCGCTGGCCTGCTACGGCATCGGCGCGCTCGGCCTCGTCGCCTTCCTGGTGATCGAGACCCGCATGCAGGACGACGCGATCATCCCGCTCAAGCTCTTCCGCTCGGCCACGTTCTCGATGGCGACCGTCCTGGGCTTCCTGGTCGGCTTCGCGATGTTCGGTGCGATGCTCACCATCCCGCTCTACCTGCAGATCGTCACCGGTCTGACGCCGACGGAGTCCGGGTTCGCCACGCTGCCGATGATCGGTGGCCTGATGATCGCCTCGATCGCATCGGGTCAGATCGTGGCCCGTACCGGCCGCTACCGGATCTTCCCGGTCATCGGGACGGCGCTGGTGTCGCTCGGCTACGTCGTCCTGACGTTCATGACGATCGACAAGCCGCTGTGGTTCCTGATGATCGGCATGTTCCTGATCGGTCTCGGGCTCGGCCAGCTCATGCAGAGCATCACCCTGGCCTCGCAGAACGCGGTGCAGCCGCGGGACATGGGTGTCGCGACGTCGTCCGCCACGTTCTTCCGGCAGATCGGTGGCACGCTCGGCACCGCCGTGCTGCTGTCCGTCCTGTTCTCGCTCATGCCGACGAACATCCTGCACGCCACGGCGGACCAGTCGAACCTGAAGCCCGCCCTCAGCGCGGCGCTCGACCCGACGGTCGCGAGCGCCGAGGCGAACCAGGGTGTCATGGACCAGATCTGGAACCCGATCGTCACCCCGCTCCAGCAGCAGGTGCAGTCCGGGCTCGACACCGCCACCGACCAGGTGACCGCGGCCACCGCCGGTGCTCCCGATGCGGTGCGGCAGCAGGCGCTCACCGCAGCCGCCGACAAGGCGCACGCCAGCGTGCAGGACGGCCGACTCGTCGTCGACTGGTCCGACTCGTCGCAGCGCACCTACTGGGTGGACCAGCTGGCCCCGGAGCTGTCGAAGCAGATCGACAAGGGCGCGAACGACTCGAAGGACTCGAACGCCGAGACGAGCGACACGTCCTACCTCAACGGTGCGGACCCGGCCCTGACCCGGCCGTTCATGTCGGGGTTCAACGCCTCGGCCGTGACCGTCTACTGGGTCGGTTTCTCGGTGATCCTGCTTGCGTTCGTCCTGAGCTTCTTCTTCAAGGCGCCGCCGCTCCGCAAGAGCTCGGCCCTGCAGGAGCAGGCGGACGACGCCGGCACCGCCGACGACCTCGAAGCGCAGGCCGTGCGGGCCGCGGACACGATGGGCTCGCCCACCGCCCCGGTCACCGGTTCGATCCCGGTCCAGGGCGGTCGGTCCAAGGACTGAACCCCGCCGGGCCTCCTCGTCACACGACGCGGAGGCCCGGCGTCGCACGGACCCGAGAACAGGACGGAGCGCAGCACGTGCACCAGACCACCACCACCGAGGACCTCGTCGCGAGCGACTGCGGCCTGCGGGAACGCAAGAAGCAGCAGACCCGGTCCGCCATCCACCGGTCGGCACTCGCCCTGGTCACCGAGCGGGGGCTCGCCGGGGTGACGGTGGAGCAGATCTGCGCGGACGCCGGGGTCTCCCCGCGGACCTTCTTCAACTACTTCCCGTCGAAGGCCGAGGCGGCCCTCGGGTTGCCGGCGACGATGGTCCCGGACGCGGCGCGCGCAGCGTTCCTCGGTTCCGCGGGTCCGCTGGTGTCGGACCTCTGCGAGCTCGTCGCGCAGACGGTCACCCTGCCACAGGACCGTCGGCGCATGAAGGAGCTCGTCCGGGCCCGGCCCGAGATGGTCCCGGCGATGATGCAGTGGATGGCGCACGCCCGGCAGACGGTCCTGACGGTCGCGGCCGAGCGGGTCGGCGAGGACACCGCGCGGACCGCGACCACGCTGGTGATGGCCGCCGTGATCGAGTCGGCCCACCGGTCGGCGGACGGTTCGCGCGACGAGCTCGCGGCGCGGCTGCGTGCGGTCGTCGCCGAGATGGGGCGGCTCGCCTCCGCCTGACCGGCGCGACCATCGCGTCGCCCCCGGCGCGGGGGCGAGAACGGCCTGGAGGCGCGGTGCGGGACCGACCCGCACCGCGCCTCCAGGCCGTTGATGCGTCCAGACCGCCGCATGCGCAGTCATCGGACGGTTGCGGGGTGACTTTCGCCGAAACGGCACGAACACGGCTCTTGACGCGCAAGACATCGGATGTTTTGATTGCACCGTTCGGTCGACGGAGACCGGACGGCAGGAGACACAGATGAGCCGCATCACCGGTCTGCACGTGCACGACATCCGGTTCCCGACCTCGCGAGAGCACGACGGGTCCGACGCCATGAACCCCGCTCCCGACTACTCCGCCGCCTACGTCGAGATCACCACCGACGCGCTCGACGGCCTGGTCGGCACCGGCTTCGTCTTCACCATCGGCCGCGGCAACGAGGTGCAGGAGTCGGCGATCGCGGCGCTCCGCGGGCACGTCGTCGGCGCCGATGCCGAGGCGGTCCTGGCCGACATGGGCGGCACCTGGCGCGCGATGGTGCACGACTCGCAGCTGCGGTGGCTCGGCCCGGAGAAGGGCGTCATGCACATGGCGATCGGCGCCGTGGTGAACGCCCTGTGGGACCTGCGGGCGAAACGTGCGGGGCAGCCGCTCTGGGCCCTGCTCGCCGACCTGCGTCCCGAGGAACTCGTCGACCTGGTCGACTTCCGGTACCTGACCGACGCGATCACCCCGGCCGAGGCGCTCGAGCTGTTCCGCGCCGCCGAACCGCTGCGTGCCGAACGCCGTACCCGTCTGGAGCGCGAGGGTTACCGCGCCTACACGACGACCCCGGGCTGGCTCGGCTACGACGACGAGAAGCTCGCGCGGCTGTGCCGTGAAGCCGTGGACGACGGGTTCACCCAGATCAAGCTCAAGGTCGGCGGCGACGTGGACGAGGACGTCCGACGGATGGGCATCGCCCGCGCCACCGTCGGCCCGGACGTCCGGATCGCGATCGACGCCAACCAGCGCTGGGACGTCGACGAGGCCGTGGCGTGGATCGACCGGCTCCGCCCCTTCGACATCGCGTGGGTCGAGGAGCCCACGAGCCCGGACGACATCCTGGCCCACGCCGAGATCGCCCGGCGCATCGCCCCGATCCCGGTCGCGACGGGGGAGCACATGGCGAACCGCGTGATCGCGAAGCAGCTGATCCAGGCCAGGTCGATGTCGGTGCTGCAGATCGACGCCACCCGGGTCGCCGGGGTGAACGAGAACCTGGCGATCCTGCTCCTCGCCGCGAAGCACGGCGTCCGTGTCTGCCCGCACGCCGGCGGTGTCGGCCTGTGCGAGGCGGTGCAGCACCTGTCGATGTTCGACGCGGTCGCCCTGACCGGCGACCTCGACACCCGGTGCATCGAGTTCGTCGACCACCTGCACGAGCACTTCGTGACCCCGGTCGACGTCCACGACGGCCGCTACTGGCCGCCGACCGCGCCCGGCGCCGGCACCGAGATGCTCGCCGACACCCTGACCACCCACGCGTTCCCGGACGGCCCGGTCTGGGCCGAGTCCGACGCAGCGCACGTCCCGGACGCCGTCCGGGTCGCCTGAATCCCCCCTCCCCGCACACCCCATCACCACGACGAAGTGGAGACACCGATGCAACGACGACGTACCGCCGGGCTGGCGGCAGCAGCAGCTGCCCTGCTCGTGCTCACCGGCTGTTCCGCTGGCAGCAACGCCAGCGACGGCCAGTCGAAGGACTCCCTCACCTGGGCCATGTGGATCGCCGGGAAGGAGGACAAGGCCGCGTGGCAGAAGGTCGCCGACACCGTCAAGACCGACGACGACGTGGACGTGTCGATCCAGGGCTCCCCGTTCAACGACTACTGGACGAAGCTCCGCACGCAGCTGTCGACCGGCACCGCCCCGTGCATCGTGAGCATCCAGTCGCTCCGCGCCGCGAACTACACGGACGTGCTCGTGCCGATCGACGACATGGCGAAGCAGGCCGACCTCGACCTGAGCGAGTACGACCAGACCGGGCTCGACGGCATGAAGGTCGACGGCAAGCTCTACGGGCTGCCGTACGACACCGGCCCCATGGTCATGTTCTACAACAAGGACATCTTCGACAAGGCGGGCGTCCCCGAGCCGAAGCCGGGCTGGACGGTCGACGAGTTCGAGGACGCCGCCAAGCAACTCAAGGCCGCCGGCACGCCGATCTGGGGCACGAGCGTCGAGGACATCCCCCTCGAGTCGATGATCCTCGGCTACAACGGCGGTCGGGTCATCGGGGCCGACGGCACGCTCGACGCCTCGAACACGAAGTTCGCCGAGGGGCTCGACTGGATCGGCAGCCTGGTCAAGGACGGCTACGCCACGCAGGCGAGCACCGACGGCTCCACCGACGACAACGCGTTCGTGTCCGGTGACGTCGCGATGTACAGCGACGGCCCGTGGTCGATCATCAGCCAGAAGGCCAAGGTGCAGTTCGACCTCGGCATCACGACGATCCCCTCGGGCACGGACGGACCCAGCTCGTTCGCCGCCGGGTCGGGCTTCGGCATCTCGAAGCAGTGCAAGTACCCCGAGCAGGCGTTCAAGGCCATCACGACGATGACGAACGAGTCCACGCTCACCTCGCTCGCCGAGCAGGGTCGCGCCTTCCCGGCACGCACCGCGGCGCAGCAGGCCTGGTACGACAACGCCGGCATCGACGGGGTCGAGGACGCCCTGAAGACCGGGCTCGAGAACGCCACCCCGCTGCCCGGCAACAAGCAGAGCGACCAGCTCAACCAGCTCTTCGCGCAGTACGCCCTGCAGGCGGTGAACGGACAGACCTCCGGCAAGGACACGATGTCGTCCATCGCGAGCCAGCTCGGCTCGCAGTGACGGGCGTCACCCCTTGACGGACGGGGAGGCCCGCCACGGCCCCGCCACGGGCCTCCCGTCCGATCCCCACCCTGTTCAGGACCGCGCGAACGACGAGGAGGTCGTCGCATGACCACCATCCAGGACCCACCCGCCGAGGCGGCGCTGCCCGCCCCCGCGGTCGCGGTCGCGACCGGCGCGGCGCCCCGCCGGAAGACCGGCGGCGCCGACGCCGAGCTCGGCCGCCGCTCGTGGTGGGGCGCGGCGTTCGCCGCACCGCACTCGATCGGCCTCGTCGTGTTCACGGCGTTCCCGATCCTGGCGTCGCTCGTCGTGAGCTTCATGAACTGGCCGATGCTCGGTGAACGCTCGTGGGCCGGCCTGTCGAACTACGCGCAGCTGTTCTCCGACCCGATCTTCCGGACGGTCACGCTCAACACGGTGCTGTTCGTCGTGCTCTACGTGCCGCTCAACCTGGTCGTGTCCCTCGGACTCGCGGCCTGGCTCACCCCGAAGATCCGGCACCGGCACGTCTTCCGCGTGCTGTTCTTCATCCCGACGATCACGCCGATCGTCGCGAACGTCGTCGTCTGGCGGATGCTGTACCAGCCGGGCGGCGCCATCGACGCGACGCTGCAGTCGACCGTCGGCGTGCACGCCCCGAACTTCCTGGCGGACGACCAATGGGCGATGCTCGCCGTCGTCGCGATGAGCGTCTGGCAGGGGTTCGGCTACAACATGCTGATCTTCTCGGCGGCGCTCGACTCGGTGCCGGAGAACCAGATCGAGGCTGCCCAGCTCGACGGGGCGAACGCCTGGCAGATGTTCTGGCGGATCAAGTTCCCGCTCATCTCGCCGTCGATCTTCTTCGCGACGATGATGACCCTGATCACCTCGTTCCAGGTGTTCGTGCAGCCGTTCGTCCTGACGAAGGGCGGTCCCGGCACCGCGACCGAGACCCTGGTGCAGTACATCTACAACACCGGGTTCCAGACCCAGCAGCTCGGACTCGCATCGGCCGGGGCGTGGGTGCTGTTCGTCATCATCCTCGGCATCACGGCCGTCCAGTTCCTCGGACAGAAGCGGTGGGTGCACTATGAGTGAGCTGACCTCGTCCAACCGGACGATCAACCCGCGGGCGCTGCCCCGCACGCACCGGCAGGCCGGCAGGGTGCGGCACGCAGTCGGGTACGTGCTGCTGTGCCTGGTGGCCCTGCTGTTCGTCTCGCCGCTCATCTACATGGTGGCGACGAGCCTGAAGCCGTCGGCCGACGTATTCACGACCCCGCCGACCCTGTGGGGCTCGTCCATCGAGTGGGGCAACTACGCGCAGGCGTTCACCTACCTGCCGTTCGCCCGGTTCATCCTGAACGGCGTGTTCGTCGCCGCGGCCGGCACCGCGATCAACGTCGCCGTCGCGGTGCTGTCCGGCTACGCGTTCTCACGACTGCGGTGGCGCGGCCGGAACACGGTGTTCGTCCTGTTCCTCGCGACGCTGATGATCCCGCAGGACGTCCTCGTCATCCCGATGTACGTGATGATGCAGGGCTTCGGGTGGGTCGACACGTTCCAGGCGCTCATCATCCCGTGGGCGTTCACGGCCCTCGGCGCGTTCCTGGTGCGGCAGTTCTTCCTCACCGTGCCGCAGGAGCTCGACGACGCCGCCCGGGTGGACGGTGCCGGAGCGATCCGGACGTTCTGCTCGGTGATGCTCCCGCTCGCCCGGCCGACGATGGCGGTCCTCGCCGTGTTCTCGTTCATCGCGTACTGGAACTCGTTCCTCTGGCCGCTCGTCATCGTCAACGACGTCGAGGCCCGTGGCACCATCCCGCTCGGCCTGCAGCAGTTCTTCGGGCAGCAGGGCTCCGAGTGGAACCTCGTGATGGCGGCGTCGGTGATCTCGATGCTGCCCACCGTGATCCTGCTGATCCTGCTCCAGAAGCACCTGGTCAAGGGGATCGTCACCAGCGGTCTCGGCGGCCGGTGACGCCGCCGGACGTCTTCCCTCGTCCTCCACTGAAAGGAACACTGGCCTCATGACCATCACCGCACCTGCCGAGCCGCAGACCGCGACCGATCCCGCGGGGTTCCCCGCGTGGTTCTCCCACGACCGGTTCGGCATGTTCATCCACTGGGGGCTCTACGCCCTGCCGGCACGGCACGAGTGGGTGAAGAACCACGAACGGATCACCGACGCCGACTACCAGAAGTACTTCGACCACTTCGACCCGGACCTGTTCGACGCCGCCGACTGGGCCCGCCGTGCGCGCGCGGCGGGGATGAAGTACGTCGTCCTCACCACGAAGCACCACGAGGGCTTCTGCCTGTGGGACACCGCACTCACCGACTACAAGTCCACGAACACCCCCTTCGGCCGGGACATCGTTCGGGAGTTCGTCGACGCCGTCCGTGCCGAGGGGCTGCGGGTCGGTTTCTACCACTCGCTCATCGACTGGCACCACCCGGACTTCACCGTCGACGGCGTGCACCCCCGGCGCGACGACTCGGCGGAGGAGATCGAGGCGTTCAACGAGGGCCGCGACATGTCCCGCTACCGCGAGTACCTCCACGGTCAGATCGAGGAGCTGCTCACCGACTACGGGCAGATCGACTACCTGTTCTACGACTTCTCGTACCGGGACAACGACCACGATGACATCTGGGGCGGCAAGGGTCGCGACGAGTGGGGCTCCGAGGAACTCATGGCGCTGACGAAGCGCCTGCAGCCGGGCATCATCGTCAACGACCGGCTCGACATCCCCGGTGACCTGGTCACCCCGGAGCAGTACCAGCCCGACAAGCCGATGGAGGTCGGCGGGGTCCCGGTGCCGTGGGAGGCCTGCCAGACGTTGAACGGCTCGTGGGGTTACGACCGCGACAACCTCAACCTGAAGCCGGTCGACCTGCTCGTCCGCATGCTCGTCGACGGCGTCTCGAACAACGGGAACATGCTGCTCAACATCGGGCCGACCGGTCGCGGTGAGTTCGACGGGGTCTCCCGCCGGACGCTCGAGGGCATCGGGACGTGGATGCACCAGCACGCCCGCTCGGTGTACGGCGCCGGACCCGCGAAGTTCGTCGCCCCGCGGAACACCGTCTACACGCAGAACGGGAACCGCCTGTACCTGCACCTGTTCGCCTGGCCGTTCGAGCACGTGCACCTGCCAGACCTGGCCGGCAAGGTGGCGTACGCGCAGCTGCTCAACGACGCGTCGGAGATCCACTTCCGCGAGATCCCGCCGGGCACCCGAGCGCAGAACACCGGGCTCGGCGGCCAGCCCGCCGGCACCCTCACCCTGACGCTGCCCATCGTGCGACCCGACGTCGCCGTCCCCGTCGTCGAGCTGTTCCTGCGCGACTGATGCAGCGGATCCTGACGCGGACGCGACTGCGGGCCGGGAACGAGGCGGCGTACGACACCGTGCACGCCTCGGTCCCGCCCGCGCTCGCGGCACGACTGCGCGAGGCCGGCGTGCACGACTGGACGATCTGGCGGGACGGGCTCGACCTGGTCCACCTGATCGAGGTCGAGGACCACCGGGCGATGCGCCGGGCGCTCGCCGACGACCCGGTCAACGCCGAGTGGCAGGAGACGATCAACCCGCTGCTCCAGGCGGCCGACGACTACTCGGGCGACGACGACGGGGTCCCGCGGGTCTGGTCGCTGGCGGACCAGGTGGACGGCGCGGACCAGGTGGCCCCGTGACGGACCTCGCCCTCGACCTGGACCGTGGGCCGTTCTGGTTCGGTGGGGCCGGCATCGGCAACCTGCTCCGTCCGGTCTCCGACGACGACGCCCGCGACACGGTCGACGCCGCCTGGGACGCCGGGGTGCGCGGGTTCGACACCGCTCCGCACTACGGCCTCGGATTGTCCGAACGACGGCTCGGGGTGGCGCTCGCCGGACGCCCCCGGCAGGAGTTCCTCGTGTCGACGAAGGTCGGGCGGGTGCTCGTGCCGGGGCGCGGCGACGGCGACGACCTGGCGTCCGGGGGCTTCGCGGTGCCGGACGACACCGTGCGGCAGTGGGACCCGTCGCCCTCGGGCGTGCGGCGCTCGCTCGACGACTCGCTCGGCCGGCTCGGGCTCGACCACGTCGACGTCGCCTACCTGCACGACCCGGACGTCTACTCGCTCACCGACGGCCTGACCCAGGCGCTGCCGACCCTCGCCGAGCTCCGCGACGAGGGCGTCGTGCGGTCGGTCGGCGTCGGGTCGAACTCCGTCGAGGCGCTGTCGGCGGCCGTCGACACCGGGCTCTGCGACGTCGTCATGCTCGCCGGCCGGTACACGCTGCTCGAGCAACCGGCGGCGGCGCTCGTCGACCGGTGCGCGGCGCTGGGTGTCGCGGTCGTCGCGGTCGGCGTCTACAACTCGGGGCTCCTCGGACAGGAGCGCCCCGCGGCCGGCGCGACCTACGACTACGCCGAGGCGCCCGCGCGGTTGCTCGCGCGGGCGAACGCCATCGCCGACGTGTGCGACCGCCACGGGGTCACCCTGCCCGAGGCCGCGCTGGCGTTCCCACGGCGGGCCCCGGCGGTCGCCGCGATCGCCCTCGGCGTGCAGTCCGCCGACCAGGTGCGCTCGAACGTCGCCCGGGCCGCCGCCGTCGTGCCCGAGGCGCTCTGGGACGGCCTGCGTGCTGCGGGCCTGCTCGACACCTGACCCACGCACGACGAAGGCACCCCGGCCACGCGGTTGCGCGGTTCGGGGTGCCTTCGGTAGTGCGCCGGCGAGGCCGACTGGTGCGACTAGCGGTTGCGCGAGCCGCGGCCCGAGACACGCACGTAGATGAGCAGCACGATGATCGCGCCGATGATCGACCCGATGATGCCGGCAGGCTGGAAGAAGCCGTCGGCCAGGTCGTGGCGGAAGATCAGGAACCCGAGGAACCCGCCCACGAACGAGCCGATGATGCCGAGCAGGATCGTCATGGGGATGGAGATGTGCTGCTTGCCCGGAACGACGAGTCGTGCGATGGCGCCGGCGATGAGGCCGACGACGATCAGTCCGATGATGGTGCCGATGACGCCCATGGTGTTCTCCTTGTTCTGCGGCCGGTCCGAGCAGCGGCAAGACGCCGTGCTGTGGGCCGACGGCCAACGAAACACGGAACTACCTGGGAGGATTGTCGGGTTCAGTCCAGGGAGCGCCGCAACCAGCGCTCGACCCCTTCGACGTGGGACACGACGAGGGCCTGCACGAGCTGCGGGTCGCGGCGTCGGATGGCGTCGACGATGGCCGCGTGCTCGTCGAGGGTCCGCTGCACCGAGCCGTTCTGGGTCAGCCCCCGCCACACCCGCACCCGTACCGTCTTGCTCGACAGGGCGTCGAGCAGTCCGGACAGGTACTGGTTGCCGCCGATGCCCGCGATGGTCGAGTGGAACAACAGGTCGTGGGCGACGAGGTCCTCGACGCCGGTGTCGTCGGTGACGGACTGCATCAGGGTCGCGAGTTCGTCGATCTGCTGTTCCGTGGCACGCGCGGTCGCCAGGACGGCGGACGCCGGTTCCAGGATGCGTCGCACCTCGAGCAGGTCGACGAGCGACCGGTCGTGGTGCATGTCGACGACGAACGACACCGCCTCGAGCAGGACGCCTGGTTCGAGGGACGTCACGTACGTGCCGTCGCCGCGTCGGACGTCGAGCACGCGGATGAGCTCGAGCGCCTTCACCGCTTCACGCAGGCTGTTCCGCGACAGGCCGAGCGACTCGCTCAGTTCCTTCTCGGGCGGGAGGCGCTGGCCGGGTTGGAGCTCGCCGCTCACGATCATCTGCTGGATGCGTGCGATCGCATCGTCGGTCAACGACGCCACGTCACCACCTCCTGTGGACCCGGCCGCCTGTGCGACGGGACGTCCCGACGATACCCGGGACGGGCCTCCAGGCCGTGCGGCGGAGCCGTGGCGCGATCACGCCGGCCGCAGCCGGAGCGCCTGCATCCCGCCGTCGACCGCCAGCTCGACGCCCGTCGTCGACCGGGCGAGCGGGCTCGTCAGGTAGGCGACCGCCTCGGCCACCTCGGCTGCCTTCACCAGTCGGCCGTGCGGCTGGCGTGCCTCGAGCGCGGCGCGTTCGGCTGCCGGGTCGTCCGCGGTCGACAGGAGCCGTGCGATCCACGGGGTGTCGGCGGTGCCCGGGTTGACGGCGTTGACGCGGATGCCCTCGCGGACGTGGTCGGCTGCCATCGCGCGGGTGAGTGCGGAGATCGCCCCCTTCGTGGCCGAGTACAGCGCACGCTGGGGGAGCCCGGCGGTGGCCGCGACGGAGCAGGTGTTGACGATGCTCGCGCTGTCGGAGGCCCGGAGGTGGGGGAGTGCGGCGCGGGACAGGCGAACGGCACCGAGCACGTTGACCTCGTACACGCGGCGCCACTCGTCGTCGGTGTTGTCCTCGACGCTCCCCTGAGCGCCGATGCCGGCGTTGTTCACGAGCACGTCGAGACCGCCGAGCTGGTCGACGGCCGACGCGACGGCGGCACGGACGGACTCGTCGGACGACACGTCGCAGGTGACGGAGACGAGTCCCTCGGCGGTGGACGGCTGCAGGTCGAGCACGGCGACCGCTGCGCCGCGCTCCCGCAGGGCTGCCGCGATGGCCGCGCCGATGCCGGAGGCGCCGCCGGTGACGATCGCGCGGAGACCCGCGTGGCTGCCGGGCGTCCCGGTGGTGCCGGTGGTGCCGGTCTGGTCGGTGGTGTCGGTCATCAGGCTGCTCCTACGGTCTGGCGCTGCGAGCCGAGCCCGTCGGCGGTGAGTTCGACCACGTCGCCGGGCTGCAGGTACGGCGCGTGTCCTGCGAGGGCGACCCCGGCCGGGGTGCCCGTGCTGATGACGTCGCCGGGGTACAGCACCATGAACTGCGACAGGTACCGGACGATCTCGACGGGTCGGAAGATCATGTCGGCGGTGGTGCCGTCCTGCCGCACCTCGCCGTTGACGGTGAGCCGGAGCGCGAGCGCCGCCGGGTCGACCTGGTCGGGGGTGACCAGCCACGGGCCGAGCGGGTTGAAGGTCTCGCAGGACTTCCCCTTGTCCCACTGCCCGCCGCGCTCGAGCTGGAAGGCGCGTTCGGAGACGTCGTTCGCGATGGTGTAGCCCGCGATGCAGGCGCTCGCCGCCTCGTCGGAGTCGCAGTACCGGGCGGTGGCGCCGATGACGACGGCGAGTTCGATCTCCCAGTCGGTCTTCTCGCTGCCGCGGGGGATCAGGACCTGGTCGTCCGGGCCGATCACCGTCATCGGGTCCTTCATGAACACGATCGGCTCGGTCGGGATCTCGGCGCCGGTCTCGGCGGCATGGTCGCGGTAGTTCAGGCCGATGCAGACGACCTTGCCGGGGCGGGCCACCGGTGCGCCGCGACGCAGGCCCTCTGCGTCGGGCAGCACCCGGACGTCGCCGGCGTCGCGCGCGTGCCGGACGCGGGCGACCGGGTCCGCTGCCAGGAAGGCGCCGCTGATGTCCGTCGTGATCGGGCGGAGGTCGAGGACCTCGCCGTCGGTGTCGACCGCGACGGGGATCTCGTCGCCCGCGGGGCCGAGTCGTGCGAACTGCATCGTTCCTCGCTCTCTGGCTGCACCGGCGCAACCACAGACATCCTATGTCTGGTCCGAGGTGTCGACAAGGTTCCGGGTGCTGAGGGTCCTGTCATGCAGGTAGGTGCGCTCCGCCGTGCCGCCAAGGATCGCCTGGCGGTCGTCCGGGCTCAGGTCGGCCAGCGCCTCGGTGGTGCGTCGGACCACGTCGTCGTAGGTCGTGGCGAGTGTCGAGACCGGCCAGTCCGACCCGAACATCGACCGCGCCGGGCCGAACCGCTCGACCACGGCGCGGACGTACCGGTCGACCGGCTGCCGTCGCCACTCCGGGCCGGCCTCGGTGAACAGGCCGGACACCTTGCAGGCGACGTTGGGGCGTGCGGCGAAGTCATCCATCCGGCTCGGCCACCCGGGGTCCTCGCCCGCGATGTCGGGCTTGCCGGCGTGGTCGAGGACGAACGAGGCCTCGGGCACGGCGTCGACCAGTGTCAGCGCTGCACGGTGCTCCCGTGCGCGGACGAGCAGGTCGAACACCAGGCCGGCGGCGGCGAGGGCGCGGACGCCTCGGACGACCTCGGGCCGGGCGAGCCAGTCCGGGTCCGGTTCGTCCTGCGCCTGGTGCCGGATGCCGACCAGGCGGTTCCCGGCCACGGGGGTGCGACCGGGTCGTGCGACGAGGGCGGCGAGGGCGGCGATCCGGTCGGCGACGTCCGGGGCGGTCAGGTCCACCCAGCCGACGACCCCGGCGACCGGCTCGGGCTGCTCGAGGAGCCAGGCGGTCTCGCCGGGGTCGTGCACGGCCTGCACGACGATCGTCCGGGTGACGTCGGTGCTCCGGGCGGCGGCGCGCAGGTCGTCCACGTCGAACCGGCGGCGGATCGGGGCGACCGAGTCGTCCATCCAGGGGTACGGCCGGTCGGCGGGATCCCAGAGGTGGTGGTGAGCGTCGATGATCACGCGCTCATGATGCCTGATTCATCCGATGTTCACCCGCGCGTTGCCGGTGCGGCTCAGACGACGCCGGAGGCCTCGAGCTCGGCGCGCAGCTCGGCGTCGGACGGCTCGACGAAGTGCTTGCCGTTCGGCAGCACCACGACCGGGATGTTCTTCCGGCCGCTGATCGCCTCGGCACGGTCCGCCGCGGACAGGTCCTGCTCCACGTCGACGTACTCGTAGTCCACGCCGAGGGTGTCGAGCAGCGCCTTGGACCGACGGCAGTCGCGGCACCAGTCGGCGCCGAACATGGTCACGCGGTCGGGGGCAGTCGTCGCATCGCTCATGTGCAGAGAGTACGTCGGAGCGACACTGGGCATTCCCGACGCCCGATCCGCAGGGCGACAGGACCGCAGGCCTCCGCAGCAGGCGTGTGCCCGGCCTCGCCCTACGATTGGCACATGCCGCCAGCACCCGACCCCGCGACGCTGGCCTGGGCCTCGGCGGCCGTCCGGCGGTTCGCCGCTGCGACCAACCTGCTCGTCGCCGCCCGCCGGTTCCGCATCATCGGCGGGGACCCCCGGGACGCCGCGGCGCTCCGGCACCTGCTGACCGCACTCGGCGCGCGCGAGGCCGACGAGCAGCAGCCGAACCCGCAGCAGCCGTCCGACCTGGTCGACCAGCTCTGGTGTCTCGGCACGCCCGAGGAATCGACGCCCGCCGTCGAGCAGGCCGCCGACCGCCCGCGCGGCACCACCCTGGTCGTCATCGACGCCGGCCGGTACCTGCCCGCCGTCGACGAGGACGCCTTCGGTCCCGTCGCACCCGCCCGCCCCGGCGTCCTCGCCGTCCCGATGCTCTCCGACGACGTCTTCCTCGTCTCCACCGGCCGCGACCCCGAGCACGACCCCGCAGCCGAGGCCCGCCTGCGATGGGCCCGGCGGTCGATGCCGGTCGCCCGGTCGGTCGCCGCCGAACTCCGCGACGGCGGACTCCTGCGCGGCACACGCATCGGCGTCGCGATGTTCCTCGAACCCAAGACGGCGGTGCTGAGCCTGCTGCTCCGCGATGCCGGTGCCGAGGTCGTCGTCTACGCCCACGCCGACGAGACCGACGACGCCGTCGCTGACGCACTGCGGTCCGCCGGCCTGACGGTGTTCGCGAGCAGCAGGGCGACACTCGCCGAACAGAAGCGGCTGGCCCTCGCGATGCTCGACACGGCGCCGCACATCCTGCTCGACGACGGGGCACACGTCATCCGGCTCGCCCACCAGGAGCGCCCCGACCTGCTGCCGACGATGCTCGGCGCCGCCGAGGAGACCACGAGCGGCCTGCGACCCCTGCGTGTGCTGGCGGCGCGCGGCGAGCTCGGCATCCCCGTGATCGCGGTGAACGACGCCCGCACCAAGACGTTCTTCGACAACCGGTACGGCACCGGGCAGTCGACGGTGTTCGCGGTGCTCGACCTGGTGGACGGGCTCGCGTCCGGCGCACACCGATTGCAGGCTGGGCCCACGCCGCCGGTTCCGGCCCGACGCGCCAGCGGCGGGCTGGCCGTGCCGGTGGGGAGAGGCGCGGCGGCCGTCGCCGGGTTCGGGCACGTCGGCGAAGGGGTCGCCCTGGTGCTCGCCGCCCTCGGGTTCCGGGTGACGGTCGCCGAGACCGACCCGGTCCGCGCCCTGCAGGCCCGCTTCGCCGGGTACGCCGTGGCCCCGCTCGTCCAGGCGGTGCGTGACGCCGACCTCGTGATGAGCGCCACCGGGGTGCCGGACACCATCGACCTCGAGGTGCTCCGTGCTTGCGCGGACGGCGCGATCGTCGCCGTCGCCGGTGGGGTCGACCAAGAGATCGCCGTCGACGACGCCCTCGCCGCCGGGGCCCGGCGCCAGGACGTGGGGCCGAAGGCCGAGCGGTTCGTGTTCCCCGGCGTCGACGGCGGGCCGATCGTGCTCGACGACGGTGGCTGCATCAACATCACCGCGGCCGAGGGCAACCCGGTCGAGATCATGGACCTGTCCTTCGCCGTGCAGCTCGGCGCCGTCCGGATGCTCCTGGAACGCGGCGACGAGCTGGAGCGTGCCGTCGTGCCGATCGACCCCGCGGTCGACGACGTGACCGCCCGCGCGGCGCTCGCCGCGTTCGGGAGCCGACCCCTGCCTCTCCCCACCGGCACGGCCGGGCTGCCGCTGGCGCGTCAGCCCGGAACCGGCGGCGTGGGCCCAGGCCTTCCCCCTGAACACCCGGCGGACCGCGAGCCGGACGTCCGGACGCACCGTTTCGGAGACCCCACGTGAGCGCCCGACAGCACCCGGTCACGGTGCACTCGGCGCGCGTCGTCGTGCCGATGACCGCGCCGCCGATCGCGGACGGCGCGGTCGCCGTGCAGGACGGCCGCATCCTGCACGTCGGCGACCGGTCGTGGGTCATCGACCAGCTCACCGGGTCCGGCGCGACGTTCACCGAGCGGCAGTGGCGTGGCGCGCTCCTACCCGGACTCGTGAACGCGCACTCGCACCTGCAGTACACCGGCATGGCCAGTGTCGGCCAGCGCCAGTACGGCGGATTCGAGGACTGGGCCGCGGCGTTCAACGTCGACTACGCCGAACCCCACGACTGGCGGGCCGAAGCCGCGGACGGTGCACGGGCGTCGATCCTGGCCGGCGTCACGAGCATCGCGGACATCGTCACCGACATCGAGGCCGCCACCGCGCTGCAGGACGCCGGGCTCGGCGGCATCGCGTACTGGGAGGTCATGGACTGGGAGAACGACGCCTGGCAGTCGCACGGTCGCGACCAGGTGCTCGACGAACTCGACCGGATCCCCACGACGCCCGGCGCGGGTCTGTCGCCACACGCGCCGTACTCGCTCGAGGTCGCCCCGCTGCTCGAGCTCCCCGACATCGTGCGGCAGCGCGGTCTGCGACTGCACCTGCACCTCGGCGAAGCGGCGTTCGAGGGGGAGCGCACCGCCCTCGGTCCGGTCCCCGGGCTCGACGGGGTCGACGGCGTCGGACACGGGAACGACTGGCACCTGGCGAACGTGCCGTCGTTCCGGGCGCTGCGAGCCCTGGGCTTCGGCGCGAGTGCCACCGCGTTCGTCGACCGGCTCGGGGTGCTCGGCCCGGACTGCCACATCGCCCACGGCGTCTACATGACCGCGGCCGACCGGGCCCTCCTGCGTGCCCGGGGCACCGCCGTCGCACTGTGCCCGCGGTCGAACGCCGTCATCGGCCTCGATCCGCCGCCCGTCGCCGACTACCTGCGCGAGGGCAGCCCGATCGCCATCGGCACCGACTCCCTGTCGTCGTCACCGTCCCTCGACCTGATGGCCGACGTCACCGCGCTGCACCGGATCGCCCGCGCCCAGGGCTACGGGCACCGGGACCTGCACGAGCGGCTGCTCGCGGCGGCGACCCTCGGTGGCGCGCACGCGATGGGGCTCGCCGTCGGGCCGGACCGCATCGGGCACCTCGCCGTCGGGGCGCGTGCCGACCTGGCGGTCTTCGACGTCGATGCCCGTACCGTGCCGGACGCGCTCGCCGAGCTCGTCGAGGACGGCGCCGGGCGGGCGGCCGCCACCGTGATCCGCGGGGTCGTCCGTGCCGCGGCGGGCGTCGTCACCGAACCGGCTTCCCCGCACATGGACATCCCCGCACCGCACCAGGAGGAACGATGACCGAGACCGCACCCCGCCCAGGGATGGCCGCACGCCGAACCGTCACCGGTGAGCTGATCGAGTGGCTCGACGTGCCGAAGCGCGCGATCGCCCTCGGCATGCAACCGCACCCCGAGGGCGGTTGGTACGTCCGCACCTGGACCTCGCCGGCGACGGTCACCACCCCCGCGGGGGACCGTCCGGCCGCCACCCTGATCCACTTCCTGCTGCCCCCGGGCGAGGCCTCGGCCTGGCACCGGGTCACGAGCGACGAGATCTGGATGTGGCACGGTCCGGACACCGTCGACCTGCAGCTCGGCGGCGACGGTGACGTCCCCGAGCCCGGCGCGACGATCACGCTCGGCCCGGACGCCGGCCGCGACCGGGTGAACGACGCGCAGGCGTTCGTGCGCGGCGGGGTGTGGCAGCGGACGATCCCGGGCGACGGCGAAGTGCTGCTGAGCTGCCTGGTGTCGCCGGGCTTCTCGTTCGACGACTTCACGATGGCCGACGACGGGGACTCTGCCGCCGAGTAGCACCGCGACACCGTTTCGCGTTGGTATCCCACCGCGAAGTACACTTCGACCTGCCCCCACCCCCCTCGCACGAAGGCCCGACCGTGACCCGTCCCCTCCGCTTCACCCTCGCCGTCGCCACCGCCGCGGTCGCCGCCCTCGCCCTGTCGGCCTGCTCCGCCGGGGGCAGCAGCAACGCCGACGGCACCGTGACCGACGGCAAGCTCACGATCGCCACCGGTGACCCGGCGTACTCGCCCTGGGTCGAGGACAACAAGCCGCAGTCCGGCAAGGGCTTCGAGTCCGCCGTCGCGTACGCCGTCGCGAAGGAGATGGGCTACGGCAAGTCCGACGTCGTCTGGAAGCGCAGCACCTTCGACAGCGCCATCGCCCCGGGCCCGAAGGACTGGGACCTCAACGTCCAGCAGTTCTCGATCGACGCGAAGCGCAAGAAGGCCGTCGACATGTCGAGCGCGTACTACACGACGACGCAGGCCGTGGTCACGACGGAGAAGTCGAAGGCCGCCGACGACACCACGATCGCGGCGCTCAAGCAGGACGCCATCGGTGTCGCGACCGGCTCGACGAGCATCGCGAGCGTCAAGGACGTCCTCGGGGTCACCCCGCAGGTGTTCAACTCGAACGACGACGCCGTGCTCGCACTCAAGTCCGGCCAGATCGACGCCATCGTCACCGACTTGCCGACGGCGTTCTACATGTCCGGCGCGCAGCTCGACGACGGCACCGTGTCGGCGCAGTTCCCCGACGACGGCAAGGGCGACCAGTTCGGCTTCGTCCTGCCGAAGGACTCGGAGCTCACGAGCAAGGTCGACAAGGCCCTCAAGACCCTCGACGACGACGGCTCCCTGCACAAGCTGCAGACCAAGTGGCTGTCGTCCGAGACCGGCACCCCGGTCCTGAAGTAACCGCATGACGCTGCCAGCAGGCACCGGCACCCCGGTGGCCGCCCCCGCGCCGAGCCAGGTCGAGCTCGAGCGTCGGCTCTACCGTCGCCAGCGCGGCCGTCGTTCGGTCGTCGTGTCGGTCGTGTCCACCCTGGTCGTGCTCGCCGTCGTGTACTTCGGCGTCGTGAACACCCCCGGCTGGGCAGCGGTGCAGCAGTCGTTCTTCGACCCCGAGACCGCGATCGACACGTTCCCGGACATCCTGCTGGGCCTGTGGCTGAACGTCCGGATCCTGTTCTTCAGCGCCATCGGCGTCGCCGTGTTCGGCACCCTGCTCGCGGTCGTGCGGGGCCTGCGCAACCCGGTGTTCTTCCCGCTGCGGATGCTCGCGACCGGGTACACGGACCTGTTCCGCGGCCTGCCGCTCATCATCGTGCTCTACCTGGTCGGCTACGGCATCCCGGGGCTCGGGGTGTTCCCGCGGCTCCCCGCCGAGGTCTGGGGCACGATCGCGATCACCCTGACCTACTCGTCGTACATCGCCGAGGTGCTCCGGGCCGGCATGGAGGCCGTGCACCCCTCGCAGCGCCTGGCCGCCCGGTCGCTCGGGCTCTCGCACGCCAAGACGCTGCGCCTCGTGGTGCTGCCGCAGGCGATCCGCAAGGTCACGCCGGCGCTCATGAACGACTTCGTGTCGATGCAGAAGGACGTCGGTCTGGTCTCGATCCTCGGCGCCGTCGACGCGGTCCGCTCCGCTCAGATCGCGCAGGCCGAGACCTACAACTTCACCCCCTACTTCGTCGCCGGGCTGCTGTTCGTGGTGATCAGCCTGCCGCTGATCCGCGTCACGGACGCGATCGCGCGTCGGCAGCAGCGGCGTGAGCAGATCGGAGGGACCGTATGAGCCAGGCAGGCCTGGAGGCCCGTGGTGCGTCCGGTACGGACGCCGCGGTCCTCGAACTGCGCGGGTTGCGCAAGGCCTTCGGCGAGCACGAGGTCCTGCGCGGGATCGACCTGACGGTGCACCGCCACCAGGTCATCTGCGTCATCGGGGCGTCCGGGTCGGGCAAGTCGACGCTGCTCAAGACGGTCAACCTGCTCGAGGGCATCGACGACGGCGAGATCCTGCTGCAGGGCACGGACATCGCCGACCCGCGCGTCGCCGTCGACGCCGTGCGGGCCCGCATCGGCGTGGTGTTCCAGCAGTTCAACCTGTTCCCGCACATGAGCGTGCTCGACAACGTCACGCTCGCCTCCCGCCAGGTGCACGGCATCGGACGGGCCCAGGCCGAGGAGACCGCGCGACGGTTGCTCGACCGGATCGGCCTCGCTTCGTTCGCCGACGCGTACCCCGACCGGCTGTCCGGCGGGCAGCAGCAGCGCGTCGCCATCGTCCGGGCCATCGCGTCCGACCCCGAGCTGCTGTTGCTCGACGAGGTCACGAGTGCGCTCGACCCCCAGCTCGTCGGCGAGGTGCTCGACCTGGTCACCGAGCTGAAGCGGCAGGGCTCGACGATCCTGATGACGACGCACGAGATGCAGTTCGCGCGGAACGTCGCCGACCGGATCGTCTTCCTGCACCGCGGCGAGGTCGTCGAGCAGGGATCGCCCGCCGAGGTCCTCGACCACCCGCAGCACCCCGCGCTGGTCGAGTTCCTCGCCCGCGTGCACGCCTAGGGCGTCAGCAGCACCTTGCCGATCACCTCACCGTCGCGCACGCGGCGGTGGGCCTCCTCGACCTCGGCCAGGGGCAGCACCGAGTCGATGACCGGGCGCACCCGGCCGGCGGCGACCAGCGGCCAGACGTTGTAGCGGACCGCCTCGACGATGGCGGCCTTCTCGGCGAGCGGCCGTGCGCGCAGGGTCGTGCCGCTGATCGACGCGCGCTTGCGCATCAGCACCCCGAAGTCGAGCTCGGCGGTGCGGCCGCTGCCTGCGGCGATGACCGCGATGTGCCCGTTCGGGGCGAGGGCCTGCAGGTTCCGGTCCAGGTAGGACGGGCCGACGACGTCGAGCACCACGTCGACACCGACCCCGTCGGTGAACGCCAGGACGCGCTCCACGAAGTCCTCGGTGCGGTGGTCGACGACCAGGTCGGCACCGAGGTCACGGGACGCGGCGACCTTGCGCTCCCCACCGCTCGTCGCGATCACCGTCGCACCGAGGGCCTTCGCCCACAGCACCGCGTGCGACCCCATGCCGCCCGTGCCACCGTGCACCAGGAGCGTCTGCCCGGGTCGGAGCCCGGCGAGCATGCCGATGTTCGAGTAGACCGTGCAGGCGGCTTCGGGCAGACCGGCGGCCTCGACCAGGTCGACCCCGTCGGGGACCGGCAGTACCTGGGTGACCGGGGCGACGACGAGCGACGCGTACCCGCCGCCGGAGAGCAGTGCGCACACCCGGTCGCCCACCGCGACGGTCGTGACCCCGGTGCCGACGGCCCGGACCGTGCCGGAGACCTCGAGCCCGAGGACGTCCGAGGCCCCGGGCGGCGGCGGGTAGTTCCCGGCGCGCTGCTGCAGGTCCGCGTTGTTGACGCCGGCGGCGGCGACCTCGATCAGGACCTCGTCGGTGCCGGGTCGGGGGTCGGGCAGGTCGGTGACGGACATGGAAGCGTCGTCGAACGTGATGGCGTGCATGCCCTCGACGGTACGCGCCCCGTCCCTCGTGCCGGCTGTCGGGGGCCGCGGCCGGCCGGACCCGGAGCGGATCTTCCCTGTACGCTCGATCATGGATCTGCACCTCATCCGGGGGAGTGCGGACGGATCGAGGGGGACCCTCCACCATGCCCAAGAAGCTCATCGCGCTGGCCACCGCCGGCCTCGCACTCACGCTGCTCGCCGGTTGCTCCACCGGGCCGTCCAAGGCCGAGCAGTGCACCCAGTTCGAGAAGACCGTCAAGTCCGCTGCCGAGGGCGTGCAGTCCGAGGCCGCGAACCTGCAGTCCGACCCGGACGCCGCCGTCACGAAGCTCAAGGAGCTCGACGCGAAGATCTCCGACGGCGTCGACGACCTGTCGGACGACGACCTGAAGGCCAAGGGCGACGCCTTCGAAGAGGCCTACGGCGACCTGGTCGACGACATCGAGGACATCGCCGAGGACCCGAAGTCGGCCGACGTCTCGGGCCTGACGAAGTCCAGCACCAAGGTGCAGGACGCCGGCAACGCGTTCCAGAAGGAGTGCAACTCCTGATGCGCCGCACCCTCACCGCGCTGGCCACGGCCGGCCTCGCACTCACGCTGCTCGCCGGTTGCTCCGGCGGTGACGGTGGCAACGGTGGCAACTCGTCCGGCGGTGACTCGGGGGCGTCCAGTGCACCCTCGGCGTCGAAGACCGCCGCGGCGGCTCCCGCGCAGAGCAAGCAGGAGGCCTGCTCCCTGCTCGAGAACGAACTCGCGTCGTTCCTCAAGGAGCAGGGTGCCAACACGGCTCCGTCCGACGTGAAGGCCCGCGGGGCGCTCATCGGCGAGTTCGTCCAGCGCATCGACTCGGCGCTGACGAGGGTCTCGAACGAGCAGGTGCACGACACGTTCGAGGAGTTCTCGGGCGCGGCCAAGCGCTACAGCTCGGCCATCGAGTCCGGTTCGGCAGAGGACTCGACCGAGGTCAAGAAGGCCCAGTCCGACGTGCAGAGCACGCTCGACCAGGTTTCGGCCGTCTGCCCCGCCAAGAGCTGACCGCCACCGCGCACCACACACGACGACGCCCCGCCCTCCTGCGAAGGAGCGGCGGGGCGTCGTGCATCCCAGGGGGACGGGTCAGGCGGCCGCGGCCTGCGACGCGTCGAGCCGTGCGACGTCCTCCGGTCGCAGCCGCACGGTCGGTGCGGTGATCGAGTTCAGGATCGACTGCGGGCGCGACGCCCCGGGGATCGGGACGACGACGTCGCTCTTCTGCAGCTCCCACGCCAGGGCGATGACCTGCGGGGTGACGCCACGGTCGCGGGCGATGTAGGCGAAGTCCTCGAACGCCGTGCCGAGGTCCGCCGCGCTCCCGATGCCGCCGAGGGGGCTCCACGGCAGGAACGCGATGCCGAGCTCGTCGCACAGTTCGAGCTCCGGCTCGCTCGAGCGGAACTTCGGCGAGTACTGGTTCTGCACCGAGGCCAGGCGTCCGCCGAGCACCTCGTTCGCGGTGCGGATCTGGTCCGGGTCGGCGTTCGAGATGCCCGCCATCCGGATGACGCCCTCGTCGAGCAGCTCGGCGAGCGCCCCGATCGAGTCGGCGTAGGGCACCGCGGGGTCGGGACGGTGGAACTGGTACAGGCCGATCTGCTCGACGCCGAGCCGCTTCGCCGACGCCTTCGCCGCCTCCTTCAGGTACTCCGGGTGCCCGTTCTGGGTCCAGTTACCGGCTTCGGGGCGCAGGTGTCCGCCCTTCGTCGCGATGAGCACGGCCGAGGTGTCGTCGTGGTACTCCCGGACGGCCCGCGCGATGAGCTCCTCGTTGTGCCCCACCTCGTCGTGGCCGCCGAGGTGGTAGGCGTCGGCGGTGTCGATGAGCGTGACACCGTTCTCGAGCGCTGCGTGGATCGTGGCGATGGACTGACGCTCGTCCGGTCGGCCCTCGATCGACATGGGCATCCCGCCCAGACCGATGGCACTGACGGACACGTCTCCGATGACTCGTTGCTTCATCGGCCCAGCATGCGCCGGGGGTGCGCCCGCACGCCCAGGTGGTCACGCCGTGACCGTGACCGACAGGCGGACGGGAGGCGCGTAGCGGCCCCGCCTTCGCGCCTCCAGGCCGGAACGCACACGCGTTCTCCGACAGGACACGCGTCGAT
>NZ_KB714629.1:23860-35948 GCF_000349565.1 Curtobacterium flaccumfaciens UCD-AKU | reverse complement strand
CACGCGTCGATCGACGCGTGTCCTGTCGGAAGGGTGGTGTCGGTCAGGCGGTGGCGGACACCGACGACGCGGCGGAACCGCTGTCGACGGCGTTCGCGAACACGACGCCGCCCCAGGCGATGACGACGATCGCGAGCACGAAGCCGATCGCGGCGATCCACCACGACGGCTTGCGGCGGATCCAGGCGCCGATCGACAGCACGATCGTGGCGACCCCGATGACGAACGCGCCACCGACCGCGATGGCGGCGCCACCGAAGTACCCGCCGGGCGAGCACCCGGCCGAGGCGTCGCACGACGTCGTGGCCGAGGCGACCGCGATGATGCCGACGACCGCCGTGATCGCGGTCATGACGGCACCGAACACCAGGAGCAGGACCGTCGAGATCCGGTCGGCGAGCTTCGCCGGCGGGAACAACGTGGTGCCGCCGCGCTCCCACGCCGCGCGCTGCGCGTCCGTGGGGGCGGAGGAGGGCTGCTGCGGAGGGCCGGGGACGTTGGACCAGGTCATGCGTGCAGTCCTACCGCGCCTCGACCCCGAACGCCTGTGCGAGCCGCTGGATCTTCTGCGCCCGACCGAGTCGGGGCAGGTCGGAACCGTCGCGGATGACCCGGCCGCGGGCCTCGAAGTCGTCCAGGAAGTCCTGTGCCCAGGCGACGTCGGTCGGGGTGGGGGAGATGACCTCGTTGATGACGGGGAGCTGCTCGGTGTCCAGGCAGAGCTTGCCGGTGAGGCCGAGCGACACGGCGACCTGCGACTGCTCGCGGAGGATCGGGTGCGACGACCCGACCGTGGGGCCGTCGATCGGGCCGGGCAGGTCGCCGACGCGCGAGGCGACGACGAGCTTCGACCGCGGGTACGCCATCGCGAGGGTGTCGGCGCTCGTCCCGGTGTCGCGGCGGTAGTCGCCGGACCCGAAGGCCAGGCGGAACGCACCCTGCGCCTTGGCGATCGACACGGACTCCTCGATGCCGAGCGCCGACTCGACCAGGGCGATCACCGGCGTCTGGCCGCCGAGCCGGTGCCAGGTGTCGGTGACCTGGGCGGGGGACTCGGTCTTGGCGAGCATGACGCCCTGCAGCCCGGGCAGGCCACGGAGCTCCTCGACGTCGTCGGCCCAGAAGTCCGTCGTGACGTCGTTGATGCGCACCCAGGCCTCGCCACCGCCGGCCAGCCAGGCGGCGACGCCCTGCCGTGCCGAGGGCTTCGCGGCGGGGTCGACGGCGTCCTCGATGTCCAGGATGATCTGGTCGGCGCGGGACCGCTGGGACTTGTCGAACCGATCGGTCGCGGTGCCGGAGACGAGCAGCCACGAGCGTGAGATCTCGGCGGGGACCGATCGACGCCGGTTCGGCGTAGGGGCGGACGGAGCGGTGCGGTCGTCGATGGCCATGCCCCGTTGGTACCACACCCGAGGGGACGAACGCCTCGCTCGGACGCGTGCCGCGTCGATGCGGAAACCCCGAAACCTCGGTTCATTGCCAGAGAGGCCGTCCGGTTCCGCCTACAGTGTCGGATGTGTGGCGAGCGGACAGGGTGACCGACGGTGAGGACGACGTGAACGACGACGTCCCCGTCGAGGGTGCCCGCGCGCGCTCCGACGACGATCGAGACGAGCAGCAGGACGTGGACCAGGAACGGACCGACGACGAGCCGGACCGCATGCTCCGCCCGGAGCTGCAGATGACGAGCCCGCAGGCGATCAGCCTGGGCGACCCGCGGTTGCAGGCGGGCAACGCGGCGGAACCGACGTGGGACGGCTGGCGCACCCAGCTGACCGGGGTCGGTGGCACCAGCCCGCTCACGCACTTCAGCGACCACCCGCGCGCCCGCATCGAGCTGTCGACCACCCACCCAGGTGGTCTCGCGCAGTTCATCACCGGCAAGACGACCCTGCTGTCCAGCCTGATCCGCGACGAGGTGGCGCTCCGTGCCGCCCGCGTGGCCGCCGGACACGTCGAGGCGAAGGGCACCGAGCTCGCCACCGTGCGCGGCATCGACGCCGTGAAGCTCGGCATCGGCATGGCCGACTGGAAGCACGGCGACGAGCAGTTCCGCGGCCCCGTGCTCCTGCGACCGCTGGCGATCCGTCGGCACGGACGCGACTTCGAGGTGCGCCTGCTCGGCGAGCCGGTGCTCAACCCGGGCCTCGCCGACGCCCTGCACGAGCAGTTCGGGGTGATCCTCGACGCGCAGTCCTTCGTGGCCCTCGCGCAGCAGGACGGCTCGTTCACACCGAACCCCGTCATCGACCGGCTGCGTGGGCTGACCGCGCACATCCCGGGCTTCTCGGTGCACGCCCGACTCGTGGTGTCCGCCTTCGCCGAGGTCGCGACCGGCATGGTCGAGGACACCGGCGACCTGTCGCACCCCGTGCTGGACGCCCTGGCCGGCAACCCGAGCGCGAAGTGGCAGGTCGAGCAGTCCTACCACCCCGTCGAGCAGACCCCGTCGGACGAGCGCAGCCCCGAGACCGACACGCTGCTGCTCGACGCCGACGACGAGCAGGAGAACGTGATCGCCCAGATCACGGCCGGCAACTCCATCGTCGTGAAGACCCTGCCGGGCACCGGTGGCACCCAGACCATCGTGAACGCCCTGGGCGGCCTGGTCGCGGCGAACAAGCGCGTGCTCGTCGTGAGCCCGCGCCGCGCCACCCTTCGGGGCATCGCCGCACGCTTCGGCGAGGTCCAGCTGCCCGGGGTCGCCGTCACGCCGTCGACCCTGCGCCGCGACGTGGTCCGTGCCATCGCCCGCAACGAGAAGGCCGCGCGGCCGAACCTCCGTGAGGTCGACGACGCCCTGGTCCGCCTGCGCAAGGTGCTGAAGGACTACCGCGGCTCGCTCACCCGCAAGGACCCCGACTTCGGCGTCTCGGTGCTCGACTGCCTGGTGGAGCTGTCGCGCCTGTCGCTGCTGCCCGTCGCCCCGTCGACGACCGCCCGGCTGTCGAAGCAGTCCGTGGCCTCGATGGTCGACGGCCGGTCGCGCGTCGCCGAGACCATGGTCAGCGCCGCGAACCTCGGCGAGTTCCGCTACGGCCCCGACGACTCGCCCTGGTACGGCGCGAAGTTCTCCTCGAGCGACGGGGCGCAGCGTGCGCACCGCATCGCGAAGGACCTGGACGCCGACGGCCTGCCGACCCTGCTCCGCCGTGCCCACGACCTGGTGAGCACGACGCACATGCGCCAGTTCACGACGATCAACGAGCTCGGCATCTACCTGCGCCTGCTCACCGAGATCCGCGACACGCTCGACCGCTTCCTGCCGGTGGTGTTCGACCGCTCGGTGTCCGAGCTCGTGGCCGCCACCGCCCCCCGCGGCGAGGGCGCCCCGATGTCGTCCACGAACCGTCGGCGGCTGAAGAAGCTCGCGCGTGAGTACGTCCGACCGGGCGTGCACGTGTCCGACCTGCACGAGGCACTGACCCGCGTCCAGCAGCAGCGCGTGCTCTGGCAGCGCTACGTCGCCGCCGGCGTGAACCCCGAGGTGCCGACCGGCATCGCCGACGTGCAGGTGCTGTTCTCGAACGTCGCCGAGGACCTCGCGCGTCTCGACGAGCCGCTGGGCCGCACCGAGCGCGACCGCCAGCTCGCGAACACCCCGGTCGACCAGCTCGTCCCGACCATCGCAGAGCTCGCCGCCGAGTCCGACGTCCTGCACAACCTGCAGGAGCGCACCGAGCTCATGCAGACCCTGCGTGACCTGCAGCTCGAACCGCTCATCACCGACCTGGCGAACCGGCACGTGCCGGACGTGCAGGTGCCGGCCGAGCTCGAGCTCGCCTGGTGGCAGTCCGCCCTCGAGACCATGCTCGAGTCCGACCGGGCCCTGCTCGGCGCGAACACCGACATGCTCGACCGGGTCGAGGCCGACTTCCGCCTGGTGGACGACGCCCACGCGGCCGGGGTCTCCCAGGGCCTGGCGTGGCAGCTCGCCGAGAACTGGAAGGTCGGTCTCGTCGACTGGCCGGAAGAAGCGACGGCGCTCAAGACGCAGCTGCGTGACGGCGCGATCACCTCGCGCCTGCTGCAGGACTCCGCACCGCACCTGTCCCGGTCGATCGCCCCCGTCTGGCTCGCGAGCCCGTACGAGGTGCCGCAGATCGCCGACACGATGCCGTTCGACACCGTGATCCTGGTCGACGCCGGTGCCGTGACGATCGCCGAGACCGTCGGTGCCGTCCGTCGTGCCCGCCAGACCGTCGTGTTCGGTGACCCCGTCACCCAGACACCGTCGCCGTTCCGCATCGCCGTGGACCCCGAGCACCGGGCGCTGCAGGTCGACGAGGGCACGCTCGACGCGTTCCACGCGGACTCCGCACTCGCGAAGCTCTCCACCCTGCTGCCCACCCTGTCGCTGTCGCGGTCGTACCGCGCCGGCGGCGAGGACCTGGCCGAGCTCGTGAACCGTCGCTTCTACGGCGGCAAGATCGAGTCCCTGCCGTGGGCCGGCTCGTTCCTGGGCCACGGCTCGATCGCGCTCGACTACGTCAGCGACGGCAAGGCCGTCCCCGACCCCGAGTCCGGTGCTGTCGAGAGCGTCGACGCCGAGGTGGACCGCGTGGTCCGGCTCGTCATCGACCACGCCCGCACCCGCCCGACCGAGTCGCTCATGGTCATCACCGCGTCGGCGAAGCACGCCGTGCGGGTCGAGCAGGCCGTGCTGACCGCCGCCCAGGGCCACAAGGACCTGACCGAGTTCGTCATCGGCGACCGCGCCGAACCGTTCATCGTGGCGACGCTCGAGCAGTCGGTGGCGCAGAGCCGCGACCGTGTCGTGTTCTCCATCGGGTACGGCCGCACACCGCACGGCCGCGTGCTGCGCGACTTCGGTCCGCTCGGCAAGCCCGGCGGCGAGCGGCTGCTCGCGGTCGCGATGACCCGTGCCCGTCGCTCGATGGTCATCGTGACGTGCTTCCAGCCGTCCGACATCGAGGCCGAGCGCATGGGCCACGGCACCATCGCCCTCGCCGAGATCCTGGCCGAGGTGCGCGCCCGCACGACCGCCGAGTACGTGCCGGACGACTCCGACCCGTTGCTCGTCGACCTGGCACGTCGCCTGGAGATGCGCGGTATCCCGGTCGCGCTCGGCCACCGTGGCAAGCTCGGCCTCGTCGCCGCGCACGGCGGGGTGTGCGTCACCATCGAGACCGACGCGTCACTGGTGAAGGGGTCGCTGCGCGAGTCCCTGCGCCTGCGTCCCGAGGTGCTCCGTCGTCTCGGCTGGCACTACGTGCGCGTGCACGCGTTCCAGCTGTTCTCCGACCCGGACCGCGTCGCCGACACCGTCGCGTCCGTGCTCGGGGTCGACCGCGGTGCCACGCAGGAGATCTCGATCCCACCGATCCCCGCCCGCCGGTGAGCACGCAGGATCTCGATCCCCGCGTGTCCACGGTCGGCCCCGCCCGCCGATGAGCCGCCGGGCCTCGCGGCCCGCCGGTCCGGTGACGCCGGAGACGGACCAGCTGGTGGGCACGTGGACGCGGGCCGACGACGTGTCGTCAGCCGCGCCTCCCGGATCAGCGGTTCCGCAACCGGACTCGGACGACCCGTCGGGAGGCCCGGTGCGGCGCCGCAGGCGCGTCACCACCCAGCCGGTGGCGGGCTACGACCCGGCGCCGCCGCCGGAACCGGCGCGACACCGCGACGGTGAGAACGACGACCAGCTCCGGCGCGACGTCCCGCCGCACTGGTAACCGGTACCCTGGCCCGTGATGACTGACACCGCGCGGCAGCGCCCCGACTGGCAGACCTGGCCGAACCTGATCACGCTGTTCCGCCTCGTGCTGATCCCGGTGTTCATCGGCCTCGTCGTCGCCGGCCACCCGGGGTGGGCGCTCGTCGCCCTCGTCGTGATCGGCGTGAGCGACTGGGCGGACGGCTTCATCGCCCGGAAGTTCGACCAGGGCTCGAAGCTCGGCAAGGCGACCGACCCCGTCGCCGACCGTCTGGCGATCATCGCGATCGTGCTGTCCCTGGTGCTCGTCGGCCTGCTGCCCTGGTGGGTGGTGGCCGTCGTCGTGCTCGTCGACCTGGTGCTCGTCGTCCTGTCGAGCGTGCTGTTCCACGGCAACCCGGACCTCGACGTCACGTGGACGGGCAAGATCCGCTCGGCACTGCTGTTCGTCGGGCTGCCGGTGCTGCTGTTCTCCGCGGTGCACACCGTCGACGAGAACGCGCCGTGGGTCCGGGTCGTGGCCCTGGTCTTCGTCTACCTCGGCACCGCGGGGCACGTCCTCGCCGGCGCCCAGTACGCCGTCGCGATGTTCGCGAAGCGCCGGGCTGTCTCCGCCGCCTGACCCCCCAGCGCAAAACACCGGTGTTCACGCTGCGCACCGCGGTTTGCGGGTGTGCAGAGCGGGAACACCGGTGTCTTGCGGGTCCGAGCGCGGTCGTGCGCCGGGGCTAGAGCTTCGTCGAGCCGCCGATGCCGGGCCCCTCGGGAGCGTTCGACGGGGCGATGTGCGCCCCCGTGCTCGCGGCGCCACCGTTCTGCGGGCGGAGCAGGTCGCGGATCTCGAGCAGCACTTCGACGTCGGTCGGGGGCACGTCCTGCGGGGTCTGCTCCTCGTCGTTCTTGACGCGCTCGAACGCCACCTTCTTCAGGTGGTTCACGGGTACGACGAGCGCGAAGTACACGACCGCGGCGACGATCACGAAGTTGATGACCGCGCCGATGATCGCGCCGAAGAGGATGTCGGCGCTGCCGCCGGACACCGTCGGGATGCTCCAGACGAGCGCTTTGTCGAGGCTCGAGGCGTTGAACACCGCACCGATGAGCGGGTTGATCAGGGCGCTGACGATCGTGCTGACGATCGCGGTGAACGCCGCACCGATGACGACTGCCACGGCCAGGTCGATGACGTTGCCGCGGAGCAGGAACTCCTTGAAGCCCTTCATGCGAGGGTCTCCTTCCGGGTCGAGGACGGCCGCCGAGTGGCGACGCGCCCAATGTATCCGGAGAGCGCAGACCGCGTCAGGACGCGGCGGACTTCGAGCTGCTCGGCTTCGACTCGGGCTTCTTCGCCGGCTCGGACTTCTTCGGCTCCGACTTCGCAGGGGCGCTCGACGACCCCTCGGCCTTCGGCGCCGGGCGGGAGTCGGTGCGGTAGAAGCCACCGCCGTTGAAGGTCACGCCGATGGGGGAGAACACCTTGCGCAGGACGCCGCCGCAGACCGGGCACTCCGTCAGGGTGGCGTCGGAGAACGACTGCTTGATGTCGAACGCGTTGTCGCACTCGGTGCAGCGGTACGAGTAGGTGGGCACATCAGCTCCGGAACGTGATGATGCGTGACGGCGTGATGATGCCGTCGACGGGTTCGTCGTGGGGTTCGCGCGGGACCTCGTCGAGGTACTCCGCGTCGAAGATCACAGCATAGACGGGCGGGCGGTTCGCCATGGACCCGAGGGTCTTGTCGTAGTAGCCGCGCCCCCAGCCCATGCGGACCCCGTCGTGCCCCACCGCCGCCGCGGGGGCGAGGATGGCGTCGACGTCATTGATCGCGAGCGGGGACAGGACCTCACCGACGACCTCGGGCAGGCCGAGCAGGCTCTCGGTCTCGCTCTCACCGTCGCCCACGGCCCAGTCGAGCAGGCCGTCCTCGCGGGTGACGGGCAGCAGCACGCGGATGCCCTGCTCGAAGGCCCAGTTCAGGAACGGCCGGACGTTCGGCTCGTCCGGCGCGGACAGGTACAGGGCGATGGACGTCACCTGGCGCTCCTCGACGAAGCGCTGCAGGGTCGCGGTCAGGGTCTCGGTGTCCGCGTCGCGTTCGGTCGTGGTCCGGGTGCGCCGCCGCTGCCGGAGTTCGGCTCGCAGGGCGCGCTTCTCGTTCCCGAGATCGGCGATCATGCCGAGGAGTCTACCGAGGGGTGTCGTTGCGGCTTCCCGCCGGGAACGCGCGCACTCCCGTGTCCCCCGGAGCGACGACATGCCCTCGAAAGGGGGATCGGATACGGTCTGACCATGGGCTTCCAGATTTCGAAGGCGGTGATCCCGGCCGCAGGGCTGGGTACCCGCTTCCTCCCCGCGACCAAGGCGATGCCGAAGGAGATGCTCCCCGTCGTCGACAAGCCGGCCATCCAGTACGTGGTGGAAGAGGCTGTCGGTGCCGGGCTGACCGACGTGCTGATGATCACCGGGCGCAACAAGAACGCGCTCGAGAACCACTTCGACCACGTGTCGGAGCTCGAGGAGACCCTCCGCAAGAAGGGCGACCACGAGAAGCTGCAGAAGGTGAACCAGTCGACGGACCTCGCCGACATGCACTACGTGCGCCAGGGTGACCCGCTCGGCCTCGGCCACGCGGTGCTCCGCGCGAAGATGCACGTCGGCCGCGAGCCGTTCGCCGTGCTCCTCGGTGACGACATCATCGACGCCCGTGACCCGCTGCTCCAGCGCATGATCGAGGTCCAGGGCGAGAAGAACGCCACCATCGTGGCCCTGCTCGAGGTCCCCGAGTCGCAGACGCACCTGTACGGCATCGCCACGGTCGAGCCGACCGAGACCGACGACGTGGTGAAGATCACCGGCCTCGTCGAGAAGCCCCCGCAGGGCGAAGCGCCCTCGAACCTGGCCATCATCGGCCGCTACGTCATCCGTCCCGAGGTCTTCGACGTCCTCGAGAAGCAGGAGCCGGGCAAGGGCGGCGAGATCCAGCTCACCGACGCGCTCATGAAGATGGCGAGCGCGGAAGAGTGGACCGGCGGCGTGTACGGCGTCGTGTTCCGTGGACGCCGGTACGACACCGGTGACAAACTCGACTACATCAAGGCGATCGTGCAGCTCGCCTCGGACCGCGATGACCTCGGCCCCGACCTCAAGTCGTGGCTGAAGGAGTTCAACGCGGGCGAATAGTCGGCCATCCCGCTCGGGTCCGGTGATCACGGACCCGAGCGGGACACCCCGTCCCGCACCGGGGCGGGACCCCGGAGGAACCCAGCGATGACGACGATCCCGACCCTGTCCCACGGGCGGGTCACCATCCGGCCCCTCCGGCTCCGCGACACCCGCGACCTCGACGCGGCACTCGCGACGAACCGCTCGTGGCTCCGCACCTGGGAAGCCACGAACCCCTCCGGACACGTCTCCACCGACGTCCGTGGCAGCATCCGCGCGCTCCAGGCCAACGCCCGCGCGGGACTCGGTCTGCCGTTCGCGATGGAGCTCGACGGCCGCTTCGTCGGGCAGCTCAACGTCTCCGGCATCTCGTACGGCTCGCTCGCGAGCGCCTCGATCGGCTACTGGGTCGTCGAGGACGCCGCCGGCCACAACGTGACGCCGATCTCCGTCGCCCTCGCCGTCGACCACTGCTTCCGCTCGCTCGGCGTGCACCGGATCGAGATCTGCATCCGTCCGGAGAACGCCCCGAGCCTGCGGGTCGTCGAGAAGCTCGGCTTCCGGTACGAGGGACTCCGTCGCCGGTACATCCACATCAACGGGGACTGGCGCGACCACTTCTGCTTCGCGCTGGTGGCCGAAGAAGTCCGCGGTGGCGTCCTCGAGCGCTGGGTCCAGGGGCAGGTGCCCCCGGGCGTGGGGACCGTGCCGCTCGCCGCTCGCGACGAGGCCGCGATGCCGCTGGACACGACGCCGCGCATCTGACGCGCTGCACCTGACGGGCCTGGAGGCGCGGCGCACCTCCCACGGATTCCGCCCCGACACGCGCAACACGCGTCCGGCAATGACGGGGC
Organism: Curtobacterium flaccumfaciens UCD-AKU; assembly: GCF_000349565.1. Lineage (GTDB taxonomy): Bacteria > Actinomycetota > Actinomycetes > Actinomycetales > Microbacteriaceae > Curtobacterium > Curtobacterium poinsettiae. Next base: position 26,251 of record NZ_KB714629.1, on the reverse strand, counting down.
CGGGGAACCGCCGCCCCTACCGTGTTCGCATGGCAGGAATCGGCTCGTGGGGTGGCGGCATCGTCCTGCTCGTCGCGGCCGTCCTCTGGCTCGTCTACCTGATGCCGTCGTGGGCCGCTCGTCGCCAGTACCTGGCCACCGAGCGGAACGCCATCCGGCTGCAGCAGACCCTCCGGATCCTCGCGCAGACCGCCGAGCTGCCGGACGAGGTCCGCATCGAGATGAACGCGAAGTCACTGGCCCAGGCGCAGCGCGTCGCCCGGTCCGAAGAGGCCAAGCGCACCGCCATCGTCCGGGCCCACGAGGCCGCGCGGCAGCGTGAGATCACCCGCCGCCTCGCCGAGCAGGCCCCGGTGCTCGAGCGGGCATCCGCCGTGCCGGCCCTGACCGCGATGCGGATGCGCCGTTCCCGGCTCGGAGCGACCCTGTTCGGCACGCTCGGCATCGTCATCGCCCTCGTGGTCTTCATCGCATCGCCGTCGCTCTGGCTCGTCGGTGTCGCCGGCCTCGTCGCCGCCGGTGGGTCCGCAGCGGTCCTGGCCCAGCTGCACCAGGTGGCGACGGCGCGGAAGCAGCGTCTCGCGGCCGCCGAGACGGGCGCGACCCGCGCCTCCCGGCAGTCCACCGCGTGGACCGACCCGGCGCCGCCCCTGTCGACGGAACAGCCCGCTGTGCCCACGCAGGACCGCTCGTGGACCCCGAACCACGTGCCGAAGCCCCTCTACGTGGAGCGACCGGCCGCGCCGGCCGCGTCGCCCGAGTCGTCGGCCGAGCTCGCCGCCCGGCTGAAGGAGCGCGTCGCCGCGGCCAAGGCGGAAGCCGAGGCCGAAGCTGCAGCGATCCGTGCGGGGGAGTCCGACCCGTCGCTCGCCACCGTGTCCCGGATGCGTCCCGAGCTCGAAGAAGCGGCGGCGTCGCTGTCCGCGCACGACCAGGGGCGTCTCGCCGAGCGGCTCGGGCTCCGGGCCCCGGCCGCGTCCGCCGGCGTTGCTCCCGGCGCTCCTGCTCCAGCCGCTCCTGCTCCCACCGACGAGCCTGCCGGGCCGCCGAGCAAGTGGGCCGGCATGGGGGTCCTCGACGACGATGCGTACCAGCAGGCCGACCTCGACGCGATCATGCGACGGCGCCGCGCGGTCTGACCCGCGGCACGCCCGACGGGCCACGCGCGATTTCGGCTGGGCCGAACGAGGGTGCTAGTGTGGTCGAGCACTTGGGGCTATGGCGCAGTTGGTAGCGCGTCTCGTTCGCAATGAGAAGGTCAGGGGTTCGAATCCCCTTAGCTCCACCACGTGGCAACCACGAGAACGGCCCGGAACCGACAGGTTCCGGGCCGTTCTGTCGTTGCTGCGCGCGTGCGGTGAGACCTTCCTCCACAGGCCGAGCAACGGGGATCGTTCGACACAGTTCACGCACCGGGGTGGTGTGTTGTCCAACGCATCGCCCTAGACTCCCGGTGCGCCGCAGGGGCGTCGCCGGCCCACCGGGCCCGACCAGGGGGAGAGCATGTTCCGTATCAGTCGTCTCGTCGCGACCATCGCGACCACGGTGGTGGTGGCCGCCGGCATCGCGGTCGCCGGACCGTCCTCGGGTGCGTCCGCGGCGGTCACACCGCTGGGTGTCGACATCTCCTGGCCGCAGTGTGGCAGCCAGGTGCCGACCGACCAGGCGTTCGGCATCGTCGGGGTCAACGAGTCCCTCGGCAACACCACGAACCCGTGCCTCGCCGAACAGCTCGACTGGGCATCGAAGTCCGTCGGCGGTTCGGCCCAGCCGAAGACCCAGCTGTACGCGCTGTTCGCCAACCCGGGGCTCCAGGCCTCGGTCTGGCCGACGTCGAACAGCTACCAGGGCACGGTGCCCACCAACCCGTTCGGCACGTGCGTGACCAAGAGCGGCAAGAAGCAGCTCACCCTGGCCTGCTCGTTCATGTACGGCTACGCCCGCGGGTACGACGACGTCCAGAGCCGTGGGGTCCCGAACCCGTCCGCCTACCGCTGGTGGATCGACGTCGAGACGGGTCTGTCGTACCAGCGCGACACCGCGCAGAACCGTGCGGCGATGCAGGGCATGATCGTCGGGCTCAAGACCGCCGGCGTGAAGCGGATCGGCCTGTACTCGACTGGGTCACAGTGGAAGACCATCGCCGGCACCGTCAAGGCGAACAGCCCGCTGTACGGCCGCTCGAACTGGATCGCGCTCGGCAAGAGCACGGTGACGAAGGCACGGAAGGCCTGCTCCGGCACGCCGCTTCCCGGCGGCACCATCGCCATGGTCCAGGTCGAGGTGCCCTACGGCTCCGGCACCATCGACCGCAACGTCTCCTGCACCTGATCGACCTGACCTGACCGACGGACGGGAGGCCCGCTGCCAGCTGGCAGCGGGCCTCCCGTC
>NZ_KB714629.1:0-23747 GCF_000349565.1 Curtobacterium flaccumfaciens UCD-AKU | reverse complement strand
GCAGCGGGCCTCCCGTCCGTCCGAGGGGCGCGTCAGACCCGTCGCCACTGCCCGATCGTCAGCCCGCGATGCTCTCGGTCAGCACGCCGGACTGCGCGAAGGTGGTGTGGATCGCGTTCGCGGCCTGCTCGAAGGCGCGGTTGCCGCGCGAGACGCCGAGCGCGCCGCCCTTGATCGCCGACTTGCCGGATCCGCGCAGCAGTCGGGCGACGGTGCGGCCGTCCGGGGCGATCATGATCTGCACGTCCAGGCGGGTGTGGAACGTACGGTCGTTCGCCATGCCGCCGATGAGCAGCGTCAGGCCGAGACTGCCGCGGGTCGCGCGGAGCGCACCCTGTTCGGCGTCGTCGACGGTGTAGCCCTCGTGGGCGAGCGCGTCGCGCACCTGGGCACGGGCGGTCTCGGGGTCGGTGGCGACGAAGAAGTCGTGGCTCTCGGGCATGTGTGTGTTCCTTCCGAACGGGTCCGCTGGGACACGGAGGACGCTCGTCCCCGGAGATGATCATGCCGTGTCGGAACGACGGAGGTGTCGCTTACGCTGGTCGTGTCATGACTGCCTCGATGAACCGCCGCGCACTCCTGTCCCTCGCCGGCGTCGCCGGGATCGGGTTCGCCGTTGCGGCGTGCTCCTCCGGCAGCGACAAGGGCGGCGACGGCGGCAGCGGCCGGGGCAGCTCCGGCGGCGGGGGCGGGACGACGTCCACCCCCGCGACGAAGCCCGTCGCGAAGGCCCTCGCCCCGGCGCAGGTCCCGCTGGCCGGTGGCGTCACGGTCACCGTCACGGGGGCCGGACTCGCCGCGGTCAAGGGCGTCACCGTCGGTGGTGTCGCTGCGCGCGACGTCGAGGCGACCGCGTCGAAGGTGACCTTCACGGCCCCGCACCAGGCGATGTACACCGCCGGTGACGCCGACGTCGCGCTCTTCACGTCGGCGATCGAGCCGAGTCCGTCCACCAACCAGTCCTCGGACGGCAACGGCAGCGCCGCGAACGACGGGCAGAGCGGCGCCACCCAGGACACCGCGACCACCACGCCCACACCGACCGCAGCCGCCACACCGGACGCGGGCAGTGCCGTCGCGACGACGACCCTCGCGTACGCCGCACTGACCGACGTCGACCGGCAGCTCGCCTACGCGATGCGGTACTGGAAGGACTACAACCTCGCCGAGTACGGCACCATGAACCCGATCGGCGGCGACTGCGCGAACTACGTCAACCAGACGCTCATCGCCCGCGGCTGGAAGCAGCGGTCCGACTGGTACAACCGCGCGGCCGGCGCCGAGCACAGTGCGACGTGGACCTACTGCCCCACCATGGACCCGTGGCTCGAGACGAACGCGGCCGAGTTCGGTCTGACCCGGCGCTCGTCGGACGAGCGCGACAAGGTGCAGGTCGGCGACATCGTGTTCTTCGACTGGAACGCCAACGGCTCACCGGACCACACCACCATCGTGTCCGAGGTCTTCACCGAGTCCGACGGCACCATCCGCATCAAGTCGGCGAGCCACAACCAGGACGGCCCGTACCGCGACCTCGACGAGATGATCACGGTGCAGCACCCCGGTGGGACGGCCTGGTTCTACACCTTCGACGCGTAGCGCTCTCCAGGCCCGCACGACACCGGTGTTCGCGCGGCGCACCGCGGTCTGCGCGTGTTCAACCGGCGAACACCGGTGTCTTGCAGAGCCGACGGACAGCACCGCTCAGGGGTACCCGAGGAACCAGAGCAGCACGATCGCGACCGGCTGCAGGCACACCCCGACGACGAGCCACGTCACCGCCCGCCGCCGTGTCCCCACGAACACGTCCGACCCGAGCAGCGGCGCCATCGGCATGAGCAACCGCGGCAACGACTGCTGCGGCAGGAACACGGCCACCAGGTACAGCCCGTACGAGGCCGTGAACGCGAGCACGTCGGTGCCCAGGGCCCGGGTGCTCCTGCGCGAGATGAACCACACGGCGCCGGCGAGCACCACCACGACGAGCCCGATGCCGAGCGGCCCGAGCCACGTCGACGCCATGATGAACCACGGCGTCAGCGGCGCGAAGTGCTGCCGGCCGACGAACCCCACCCACCACGACAACTCGGTGTCCAGGTAGGCGTCCGGCCGCCCCGTCACGGCGGTCGCGATGACGGGCCACGCCAGGCCCGCAGCCGCGACGACCAGGCCGGTCACCACGATCGCGATCCGATCGCGCCACGGGAACACCTCGGCGGCTCGCCCGGACCGGCGCGCTCCGACCCACCGCACCACCAGGTGCACGGCCAGTGCCAGTGCCAGCGCCAGGACCCCGGGCTTCGTGAACGCGGCCACGACACCGAGCGGCGCGATCAGCCAGTACCGTCGCCGCACCAGGGCCAGCAGTGCGCCGAACAGCAGCACGAGCAGCAGGCTCTCGGCGTAGGCGACCTGCAGCAGGAAGCCCGTCGGCGCGAACGCGAACAGCGCGGTCGCCCAGCGGGCACGGTGTGCGCTGCCGACGGCGAGCACCAGCCGGTACAGCAGCACGCACGCGCCGGCTCCGGCGATCGAGGCGACGACGACCCCGGCGACCCAGAACGAGGCGCCGGTCAGCGTCATCAGGATCCGCACGACCGTGGGGAACACGGGCAGGAACGCCCACGCGTTCGGCAGGACGTGCCCGGCGTCGTCGACGGGCAGCGTCTCCGGGTACCCGTGCTCGGCGATGATCCGGTAGAACGAGGCGTCCCACGACCCCGAGAACGTGAAGAACGACGGGTCGCGTCGGTACGAGGCGAACGGCCAGCCGTTCGCGGTCGCCAGCAGGTACACGGTCGCCAGCAGCACGGTGCTCACCACCCGGGAGCCCATCCAGAGCAGCAGCGGCGCGGTCCACGCGCTGTGCCGTCCGGTCAGCAGGTTGCGGAACCCCCGCCTGGAGGCCCGGCTCGCTTCGGCCACGTTCGTCACCCGCCCGATCCTCCCAGACCGTGGGCCGCGCCCCGCATCGCGGGTCGCCACCCGCCCGGCGCGAGGCGACCCGTGTGCGTCGTGAGCAGCGGTGGTCGGGTCCGTCTGCCGGAGGTGACCACCGCTGCTCAGGGGGTGTGGGCCTCCCGGCTAGCGCTCCGTGACCGCGCGACGGATCTGCTCGATCGGGACCTTCGGGGAACGGTCTGCGTTGAGCAGGCCGTTCGTCTCCTGCACGGTGTCGGTGAGCTGCGTCCAGCAGGACCCGGCGAGGAACGAGCTCGCACGGACCGCGTCGTACAGCGCGGTGATGCGGGAGACCCAGTCGTCGCCGTCCGTGGCCGACGTGTACCCCCAGCCGTCCTCGCGCTGGACGCCCGGCTGGTAGTTCACGCCGCCGAACTCGGTGAGCATGACCGGCTGGCCGAGGTCCTCGGCGCCACCGACCAGGATGCGGCGGTCCGCCGGGCCGATCCCACCGAGCAGCCGGGTCCGTGCGGTCTCGTCCGCGTAGGTCGCTGCGAGCCGGGGTCCGTCACCCTCGTAGTCGTGGATCGTGACGATGTCGGAGTTCGTGTGCTCCCACCCGTCGTTCGAGATCACCGGACGCGTCGGGTCGAGTGCCCGCGTGACGTCGGCGAGGGCCCGGGCGTAGGCCTGCTGGGCCGGGTCGGTGGCGATGTGCTGCACACCCCAGCTCTCGTTGACGGGCACCCACGTGACGATCGACGGGTGCGAGGCGTCACGCTCGACGGCGTCCATCCACTCACGCACCAGTCGCTGCACGGCGCGGGGGGAGAACGCGTAGGCGCCGGGGGCCTCGCCCCACACCATGAGTCCGAGTCGGTCGGCCCAGTACAGGAACCGCGGGTCCTCGATCTTCTGGTGGTTGCGGGCTGCGTTGAAGCCGAGCTCCTTGATGAGTTCGACCTCGCGGCGGAGTGCCCGGCGGGACGGGGCGGCGATGTGCGATTCGGGCCAGTAGCCCTGGTTCAGGACGCTGCGGACCTCGTGGCGTCGGCCGTTGAGCAGGAACGCGCCGCCGTCGACCCCGACCGTCCGGATCCCGAAGTAGCTGGCGACGGCGTCGAACGGCGTCGCGCCGGTACGGGGGAGCAGCGAGACCGTCGCGTCGACCAGGCGTGGGGCGTCCGGGGTCCAGTGCAGCTCGTCCTCGGCCTGCCCGTTCGTCTGCCGCGCGATCGGGACGACCACGTCGAACTCGTCCCCCGTCGAGCCCACGGTGGTCTCGATCGTGGCGAGATGCTCGTCGCGGTCGTCCCAGCGCGCCTCGACGCGCAGGCGCTCGCCGCCGGTGCGGTGCCCGTCGAGCCGGACCGTCAGGCGCATGGTCGCGTGGTCGACGTTCGTCCAGCGCAGGGACGCGATCGAGACGGTCGGCACGGCCTCGAGCCAGACGGTCTGCCAGATCCCGGTGGTGCGGCGGTACCAGATCGCGTGCGGGTCCTCGTGCCAGTCCTGCTTGCCGCGCGGCTGGGTCAGGTCGTGCGGGTCGTCCTCGGCGCGGACCACCAGGGTGTGCACGGCGTCGGGGTCCGTGGTCAGCGCCTCGGTCACGTCGAAGGAGAACGGCGTGTGGCCGCCCTCGTGCCCGCCGAGGAACTGCCCGTCGACCCAGACGCGGGCGCGGTGGTCGACGGCGCCGAAGTGCAGCACGAGTCGAGGCGCGCCGGTGCCGAACCCGGCGGCGTCGAGCTCCGAGCGGGTGATCGCACGGGAGTACCAGACCACCGGGTGGAATCCGGGCTCGTCGATGCCCGAGGCCGGGGACTCGGGCGGGAACGGGACGACGATGTCCCGGGCGTCGGTGAAGCCGGTGCGCCAGGCGTCGTCGTCGCCGTCGTTCCGGAACGACCACGTGCCGTCGAGGTCGGCCCAGGCGGTGCGGAGCATCTGCGGCCGGGGGTACGTGCCGTCCTGCCGCGAAGCGAGGGGGAGGCCGGGGGCGGAAGCGGAGTCAGGTGCGGCCACGGTGCCGTCGAGCGTGCTCATACCTCCATGTTCCCGGTTCGGTACATCGTTGTAAAGGGCATGCCGCCCGCCGTCGCGCCGAGGACTCGGCACCTCGCCAGCCCCCGGCGCGTAGGTTCCGCTGCATGAGCGACGGAGCACCCAGCGCCCCCGACACCACCGCCCCCGACACCCGCACGCCGAGCGACCACGACCTCGAGTCCTGGATCGCCGACCGTCGCTGGTACGCCTCGAAGGGGTCCGTGCCGCGTCTCCGCACCATCTCGACCGACGACGGGACCCGCCTGGTGCTCGACGAGGCCCCCGCGGTCCCCGTGCTCTACCAGGCACCGATCACGAGCGGTCCCGACGGCACGGTCGTCGACGCCACCACCGACCTCGCGTGGGTGTCGGCGCTCGCCGCACGCATCGACGCGGCGCCGGAGTGCCTCAGCCCGATCGGCCGGGTCACCGCGGCCCGCGTCCTGACGGGCGAGCAGTCCAACACCTCGGTCATCTGCGACACGGAGTCCGGCGATCGCGTCATCATCAAGGTCTTCCGCGTGCTGCACCACGGCGACAACCCCGACGTGACCACGCAGCTCGCCCTCACCGCGGCGGGCAGCACCCGCGTGCCCCGGGTCTACGGGGCCCTCCGCGCCGACTGGCCCGACGTCGGCCGCCCGGACGGCGCAGCGACCGGCCACCTCGCCTTCGCCCAGGAGTTCCTGCCCGGGCTCGACGACGCCTGGCGCGTCGCCCTGCAGGAAGCCCAGGCCGGCACGCCGTTCGGGGACCGAGCCGAGCAGCTCGGCACCGCGCTCGCCGACGTGCACCGCACCCTGGCCGGAGCGCTGCCGACCGAGCCGGCCGACGCGTCGCGACGCGCCACCGCAGTCGCCACGATGCACGCCCGACTCGACACCGCCGCCCGCGAGGCCCCGGCCGTCGCCGACCACGCCGACGCGATCCGTGCGGTCTACGCCCGGGCAGCCGACGCGATCTGGCCGGACCTGCAGCGCATCCACGGCGACCTGCACCTCGGGCAGGTCCTGGCGGCTCCGGATCCCCGCGGGTGGGTCTTCCTCGACTTCGAGGGCGAACCGCTCCGCCCCCTCGACGAACGGTCGCTGCCGGACGTCACCCTGCGCGACGTCGCGGGCATGCTCCGCTCGTTCGACTACGTCGCCGGTGCCCTGGCGCACGACGCCGAGCCGGTCGACGCGTCAGCCTGGGCAGCCGAGGCGCGAGCGCGCTTCCTCGACGGCTACCAGCGCGGCACCGGCGCGGACCTCGCCGGCCACAGTGCGCTGCTCGACGCCTTCGAGCTCGACAAGGCGGTCTACGAGGTCGTCTACGAGACCCGCAACCGACCCGACTGGGTCGGCATCCCGCTGGCGGCCGTCGCGCGCCTGGTCGGCGACAGCGGGTCCTGACCGCGACCCACGAACGAACAGGAGGCCCGTGGCGACACCGCCACGGGCCTCCTGTCCGTCACCGGGTGACGCCCGTCTAGTTGACGGGTCCCGTGTACTTCTCGCCCGGCCCGGCGCCGATCGCGTCCGGGATCGCCGACGCCTCGCGGAAGGCGAGCTGCAGCGACCGCAGCCCGTCGCGGAGCGGGCGGGCGTGGTGATCGCCGATCTCGGTCGCGGCGGCGGTGACCAGACCGGCCAGCGCGGTGATGAGCTTCCGTGCCTCGTCCAGGTCGGTCTGCTGCTGCGGGTCGTCGGCCAGGCCGACCTTCACGGCCGCGGCACTGAGCAGGTGCACCGCAACGGTGTTGATGAGTTCGACCGCCGGCACCTCCGCGATGTCCCTGGCGGCGTCGATGCCGGTGTCGTCGATCGGGGTGTCGCTCACGGTGCTCCTCTGCTAGGCTTGCTCGCGGCAGATGCTGTCCGTGTGCCATCAGTTCTCTTGACATCAGTTCTCCTGACGTCACGAACCCTGACAACTCCCGGACGGTGTCACGAAAGAGGAGTCTCTCCCACCCGCGGCCGCGTTCCACCAGGCTACCGGGTCACCACCGCTCCGCGAGTGCACGTGTTGCGCTCGTCGGTCGGATCCCACGGATCCGATGCAGGGCGGCTGCCGAACGGGTCGACATCCCGTGCGTCAGATCTCCTCTCTCGTGCTGTCGTCCAGGGCAAACGCCCCGGACGGCCACCACCTGATTGAAGGAGCTCCGCATCACCGATCCCCGTACCAACGACCGAATCCGCGTTCCCGAAGTCCGACTCGTCGGTCCGCAGGGTGAGCAGGTCGGCGTTGTCCCGATCGCCATGGCCCTGCGTCTCGCGCAGGAAGCCGAACTGGATCTGGTCGAGGTCGCGCCGAACTCGAAGCCGCCCGTGGCCAAGATCATGGACTACGGCAAGTTCAAGTACGAAGCCGCTCAGAAGGCCAAGGAAGCCCGTCGCAACCAGGTGAACACGGACCTGAAAGAGGTCCGTTTCCGCCTGAAGATCGACGTGCACGACTACGAGACGAAGCGCAAGCGCGCCGAGGGGTTCCTCCTCGGTGGCGACAAGGTGAAGGCGATGATCCTCTTCCGTGGCCGCGAGCAGTCGCGTCCTGAGCAGGGTGTCCGTCTCCTCCACAAGTTCGCGGAAGAGATCGCCGAGTTCGGCGTCGTCGAGTCGCGTCCGACCCAGGACGGCCGCAACATGACGATGATCATCGCCCCGCTCAAGAACAAGTCCGACGTCAAGGGCGAGCAGAACGCCAAGCGTGCTGCACAGAAGGCCGAGCGTCGTGCCACCGAGCACGCCGCGAAGGGCAAGGACGAGGCCGAGGCCGGTTCCACGTCCGAGGCAGCTGCGGAATCCACGGACTCCGCGGCCGAATAGGTCCCCGGACCGAACCCGCAACGACGCGGCCCCCCATCCATCCCACGGAAAGGCACCACCATGCCCAAGCAGAAGACCCACTCCGGGTCGAAGAAGCGCTTCAAGGTCACCGGTACCGGCAAGATCATGAAGCAGCAGGCCGGTATGCGTCACAACCTCGAGGTCAAGAGCTCCAAGCGCAAGGCCCGCCTGAACGAGGACCAGGTCCTCTCCAAGGGTGACGCGAAGAACGTCAAGAAGCTCCTCGGCCACTGAGCCCCGCAGATCGTAAAGGAATAGTGCAATGGCACGAGTAAAGAGAGCGGTCAACGCCGCCAAGAAGCGCCGCGTCATCCTCGAACGCGCCGAGGGCTACCGCGGCCAGCGTTCGCGTCTGTACCGCAAGGCCAAGGAGCAGGTCACCCACTCCCTCGTCTACGCGTACCGCGACCGTCACGCGAAGAAGGGCGAGTTCCGTCGCCTCTGGATCCAGCGCATCAACGCTGCGTCCCGTGCGAACGGCCTGACCTACAACCGCCTCATCCAGGGTCTCAACCTGGCTGGCGTCGAGGTCGACCGTCGCATCCTCGCCGACCTCGCGGTGAACAACCCCGAGACCTTCACCGCGCTCGTCGAGACCGCGAAGAAGGCCCTCCCGGCCGACACCTCGGCCCCGAAGGCTGCGTAGTCAGTTCTTCTGCTCGCGAAACCCCCGCCGCACGGCGGGGGTTTCGTCGTTCCTAGACTTGGGTCGTGAGCGATCTCCTCGAGAACCCCCGTGCCGGACGCGTGAAGGCCGTTGCGGCCCTGGCCAAGAAGGACGTCCGGGCCGAGACCGGCCTGTTCCTGCTGGAAGGACCCCAAGCGGTCCGCGAAGCGCTGGAGTACGCGCCGGAGCTCCTGCGCGAGCTGTACGTGACCCCCACCGCCGCAGCCCGCTACGGGCTGGACGACGCGCCGGTGGACACGTGGTTCGTGACCGAGCAGGTGCTCGACGCGATGGCGGACACCGTCACCCCGCAGGGCGTGGTCGCGGTGTGCCAGCAGTTCCCGACGTCGGTGAAGGACGTCTTCCCGGACCGCGCTGCGGCTGGCGCCGACGCGGAGGCCCGTGATGCGTCCGACGAACAGGCCGCGTTGCCCGGACTGGTCGCCATCCTCGAAGAGGTGCGGGACCCGGGGAACGCCGGCACGATCATCCGCGCCGCGGACGCGGCCGGAGCGGATGCGGTGGTGCTGACCGGCCGGTCGGTGGACCCGTACAACCCGAAGGTCGTCCGGTCGACGACCGGGTCCCTGTTCCACGTGCCGGTGTCGGTGGGCGTCACGCTGGCGGACACGATCGAGCGGGCGAAGGCCCTCGGCTACACGGTGCTCGCCGCCGACGTCTCCGGCGACGACCTGCCGGTGGTGCGCGCCGAGGGGATGCTCGACGGTCCGACCGCGTGGGTCTTCGGCAACGAGGCACGCGGGCTCACCGCCGACGACCTGGCGCTCGTCGACCGGGCAGTCAAGGTGCCGATCTACGGGCAGGCGGAGTCGATGAACCTCGCCACGGCGGCGTCGGTGTGCCTGTACGAGTCGGCCTTCGCGCTCCGGAGCTGACGCTCCTCCACAGACCGGTCGTCGGCGTCGGCCATCCACCGTCCGCTCGGTGCAGGTGGGTGGTATCCCGACGGCCGGTAGGCTTGGGTCTCGTGTCAGAACCTCTCGAGATCAGCGAATCGGTCGTCGCCGACGCGGTGGACGCGGCCCTCGCCGCCGTCCGTGCCACGATGACGGTCGCCGAACTGAAGCAGGCCAGGGCCGAGCACACCGGTGAGCAGTCACCGTTGGCGCGGATGAACGCATCGATGCGCAGTGTGCCGCCGGAACAGAAGGCCGCGGCGGGCAAGCTCGTCGGGCAGGCCCGTGGGCGGGTGAACGCGGCGATCGCCGAGCAGGAATCCGTCCTCGCGGTGGCCGAGGAACGCGCACGGCTCGAAGCCGAACGCGTCGACGTCACCGCGTTGCCGACCCACCGCGCCACCGGCTCCCGCCACCCGCTCTCGCTGCTGAACGAAGCCGTCGCCGACATCTTCGTCGGCATGGGGTGGGAAGTCGCAGAAGGCCCGGAGCTCGAGCACGAGTGGTTCAACTTCGACGCGCTGAACTTCGACCAGGACCACCCCGCCCGGGCCATGGCGGACACGATCTTCGTCGAGCCCGTCGACCGGCACCTGGTCATGCGGACCCACACCTCGCCGGTGCAGGTGCGGTCGCTGCTGTCGCGTGACCTCCCGCTGTACGTCATCGCGCCCGGACGCGTCTACCGTGCCGACGAGCTCGACGCCACGCACCTGCCGGTCTTCACCCAGGTCGAGGGCATCGCGATCGACAAGGGCCTGACGATGGCGCACCTGCGCGGCACGCTCGAGCACTTCGCCCGGCAGATGTTCGGCGCCGAGGCGCAGATCCGCCTCCGCCCGAACTACTTCCCGTTCACCGAGCCCAGTGCCGAGATGGACGTCTGGCAGCCGAACGCCAAGGGTGGCGCACGGTGGGTCGAGTGGGGTGGCTGCGGCATGGTCAACCCCAACGTCCTGCGTGCCGCCGGGATCGACCCGGACGAGTACCAGGGCTTCGCGTTCGGCATGGGCATCGAGCGGACGCTGCAGTTCCGCAACGGCCTGAACGACATGCGTGACTTCCTCGAGGGCGACATCCGCTTCTCGCAGCAGTTCGGAACGGTGGTCTGATGCGCGTCCCACTCCGTTGGCTCGGTGAGTCCGTCGACCTCCCCGATGACGTCACCCTCGAGCACGTCCACGCGGCGCTCGTGTCGGTCGGCTTCGAGGAAGAAGACGTCCACACCTTCGACCTGACCGGCCCCGTCGTGGTCGGTCGGGTGCTCGAGCGCGTCCCCGAGCCGCAGAAGAACGGCAAGACCATCAACTGGTGCCAGGTGGACGTCGGCGAAGCCGAGCCCCGCGGCATCGTCTGCGGCGCGCACAACTTCGACGTCGGCGACCTCGTCGTCGTCACACTGCCCGGTGCGGTCCTGCCCGGGCCGTTCCCGATCGCCGCCCGCAAGACCTACGGACACGTGTCCGACGGCATGATCGCCTCGGCGCGCGAGCTCGGGCTCGGCGACGAGCACGACGGCATCCTGCGCTTCGCCGACCTCGGCATGGAGCCCGCCGTCGGTGCCGACGCGATCGCGCTCCTCGGCCTCGACGACGCCGCGGTCGAGATCAACGTCACGCCCGACCGTGGGTACGTGCTGAGCCTGCGCGGGGTCGCTCGTGAGTACGCGCACGCCACCGGAGCCAGCTTCCACGACCCCGTCGAGCGCATCGCGCCGCGTGCGGCCGAGGGCTTCCGGGTCACGATCGACGACCAGGCTCCGGTCCGGGGTCGGGTCGGCGCCTCCACGTTCGTCACGCGCGTCGTGCGCGGGATCGACCCGGCAGCGAAGACACCATCCTGGATGGTGTCGCGTCTGTCGCTGGCCGGGGTGCGTTCGATCTCCCTGCCCGTCGACATCACGAACTACGTCATGTTCGAGCTCGGCCAGCCGCTGCACGGCTACGACCTGCAGACGATCGCGGGGGGCCTCGGCGTCCGCCGGGCGAACGCCGGTGAGACGCTCGAGACCCTCGACGGCACCGTCCGGAAGCTCGACCCCGAAGACCTCGTGATCACCGACGACGACGGTCCCGTCGGGCTCGCCGGCGTCATGGGCGGGGCCCGCACCGAGATCTCGGCGAGCACGACGGACATCCTGATCGAGTCCGCCGGGTTCGACCAGGTCTCGATCGCCCGCACCGCTCGTCGGCACAAGCTGCCCAGTGAGGCATCCCGTCGCTTCGAGCGCGGGGTCGACCCGCTGGTGGCCGAGGCCGCGGCGAACCGGGCCGTCGAACTCCTCGTCGAGCTCGCCGGCGGCACCGCCGACCCCCTCGGGTCCACGCTCGTCGACAGCGACCCGCGGCCGACCGTCACGATGCGGGTCTCCCGCCCGGCCGAGCTCGTCGGCGTCGACTACACCGACGCCGAGGTCATCGAGACGCTCCGTGCGATCGGCGCCACGGTCGAGTCCGACGGCGAGCAGCTCGCGGTCACCCCGCCCACCTGGCGCCCTGACCTGACCGACGACACCACGCTGGTCGAAGAGGTCGCACGCATCGTCGGCTACGACCGCATCCCGAGCGTCCTGCCCGTCGCCCCGCCCGGCCGGGGGCTGACCCGGCACCAGCAGGCACGTCGTCGGGTGGCCTCGGCGCTGGCCGCGGCGGGCCTGACCGAGGTCGTCACGGCCCCGTTCGTCTCGGCCGCCACGCAGGACGCCTACCCGGGGATCGACCCGCAGGGCGGACCGAGCGTCGTGCTCGCCAACGCCCTGGACAGCGAGCAGAACCTGCTGCGCCGCAGCGGCGTCCCGGCCCTGGTCGACGCCGCCCGCCGCAACGTCTCGCGCGGGCTCGTCGACGTCGCCCTGTACGAGACGTCCCGGGTGTTCCTGCCGGTGACGGGCGTGACGCTCGGCACCGACGAGGTCCCGGCGGGCGCGGCGCGGCCCGACCGTGCGGCGCTCGAAGCACTGGACGCCTCGCTGCCGGCCCAGCCCTTCCACGTCGCCGCCCTGCTCACCGGCCACCGGGTCGTCAAGCAGCCCGGCGCCACCGCGGAACCGTTCGGCATCGCCGACGCCATCGACACCGCCCGCCAGGTCGCGTGGGCCGTCGGTGTGGAACTGACCGTCGCGCAGACCACCCACCCGTCGCTGCACCCGGGTCGCGCCGCGTCCCTGCTCGTCGACGGCACGGTCGTCGGCGTCGCCGGGGAACTCCTGCCCGGACTGGCCGAGGCCGCCGTCCTGCCCCGCGTGGTGGCGGTCGTCGAGCTCGACCTCGACGCGCTCGTCGCCGCAGCCCCGGAACTCGTCGCGGTCGCGCCGATCGTCTCCTACCCGGCAGCCACGCAGGACCTCTCGCTGGTCGTCGACGCCGGGGTACCGGCCGGCGAGGTGCTGGATGCGGTGCGCTCTGGCGCCGGAGACCTGTTGGAGTATGCTCGGCTCGTGGATGACTACCGGGGCTCCGGCGTGGACGAGGGACAGAAGTCCCTGACGTTCGCCCTGCGCTTCCGTGCCACGGACCGCACGCTGACCGCTGCCGAGGCCACCGAGGCCCGTGACGGCGCTGTCCGACGTGCCGGCGAGCGATTCGGGGCGACCCTGCGCGACTGACCCACACGGGATCAGCACCGCCCGGGGTCGCCGCCTCCGACTCTCTCGACGACCAGTCCGACCAAAGGTGGAATCCCATGTCCGTATCCGTCGCCGTGGCGGGAGCCTCCGGCTACGCGGGTGGTGAGCTCCTGCGTGTGCTCTCCGCCCACCCCGAGTTCGAGGTCAGGACGGTGACCGCGTTCTCGAACGCCGGACAGCCCCTGATCGCGACCCAGCCGCACCTCCGTTCGCTGTCACACCTGACCCTGGCGGAGACGACGGCCGAGACGCTGCGCGGGCACGACGTGGTCTTCCTGGCGCTGCCGCACGGACAGTCGGGTGCGATCACCGCGGAGCTCGGCGACGACGCGCTCGTCATCGACTGCGGCGCGGACCACCGTCTGACGGACCCGGCTGCGTGGGAGCGGTTCTACGGCGGCGACTACTTCGGCGCGTGGACGTACGGTCTCCCCGAACTCCTGCTCGCGGCTCCCACTCCGGGTTCGGCCGACGAGTGGCGCGACGTCGACGACATCGCCTCCCAGGGCAAGCAGCGTTCCGCCCTGGTCGGCACGAAGCGCATCGCGGTCCCCGGCTGCAACGTCACCGCGGTGACGCTCGGCATCCAGCCGGGCATCCAGGCTGGCCTCGTCGAGTCCGACGACCTCGTCGCGGTGCTCAGCGTCGGGCCGAGTGGTGCCGGCAAGAAGCTCAGCACCACCTACCTGGCCTCCGAGATCATGGGGTCCGCCAGTGCCTACGCCGTCGGGGGGACGCACCGGCACGTCCCCGAGATCCAGCAGAACCTGCAGGTCGCGGGCGCCTCCGACGTGACGATCTCGTTCACGCCGGTCCTGGTCCCGATGCCGCGGGGGATCCTGGCGACCACGACCGCGAAGCTCTCGCCCGGCGTCAGCGCGCGTGACGTCCGGCTCGCGTGGGAGCAGGCGTACGCCGACGAACCCTTCGTGCACCTGCTGCCCGAGGGCGAGTTCCCCAGGGTGGCCGACACGATCGGCGCGAACACCGCGCTCGTCGGCATCGCCGTCGACGAGGCCGCCGGCCGCGTCGTCGCGGTGACCGCCCTCGACAACCTCGCCAAGGGCACGGCGGGCGCCGCCGTCCAGTCGGCGAACATCGCCCTCGGTCTCCCCGAGACCACGGGCCTCAGCGTGGACGGAGTCGCACCGTGACCGACGCAGGCACGACCACCCAGACCGAGCCGGGCCTCCAGGGCGTCACCGCGGCAGCGGGTTTCCGCGCCGCCGGCGTGACCGCAGGCCTGAAGACCAGCGGCAAGCCGGACGTGGCACTCGTCGTCAACGACGGCCCCGACGCGGCCGTGGCCGCCGTGTTCACCAGCAACCGCGCCCAGGCGCACCCGGTGATCTGGTCCCGCCAGGTCGTCGGGGACGGCGTGGCCCGGGCCGTCGTCCTGAACTCCGGCGGCGCGAACTGCTTCACCGGCCCGTTCGGCTTCCAGACCACGCACCTGACGGCCGAGGCCGTGGGCGACGCCCTCGGGATCGGGGCCGGCGACGTCGTCGTCTGCTCCACCGGGCTCATCGGCGTCGGCGACCAGTCCTTCCGCGACAACGTGCTCCGTGGCGTCGACCTGGCGAGCGCGGCACTCAGCGACGACGGCGGTCCGGACGCCGCGACCGCCATCATGACGACCGACACGAAGGCCAAGCAGTCCGTCGTGACCGAGGACGGCTGGACCGTCGGCGGCATGGCCAAGGGCGCCGGCATGCTCGCACCCGGGCTCGCGACGATGCTCGTCGTCATCACGACCGACGCCGTGCAGACGCCGGACCAGCTCGACCAGGCGCTCCGGGCGGCCACCCGCATCACGTTCGACCGGGTCGACTCCGACGGCTGCATGTCCACCAACGACACCGTCGTCCTGCTGTCGTCGGGTGCGAGCGGCGTGACGCCCGAGGTCGGTGACTTCCAGGAAGCCCTGACCGCGGTCTGTGCCGACCTGGCCCGGCAGCTGCAGCAGGACGCCGAGGGCGCGAGCCACGACATCACGATCGAGGTCGTGCACGCCGTGACCGAGGACGACGCCGTGACCGTCGGTCGGAGCGTCGCCCGGAACAACCTGTTCAAGGCGGCCGTCTTCGGCAACGACCCGAACTGGGGACGGGTGCTCGCAGCGATCGGCACCACCGACGCCGAGTTCGACCCGTACGCGGTGGACGTCAGCATGAACGGTGTCCGGGTCTGCCACGCGGGCGCACCCGACGAGCCGAGCGACTCCGTCGACCTGACCCCGCGTGACACCCACGTGCGCATCGACCTCGGTGTCGGCACGCACTCGGCCACGATCCTGACCAACGACCTCACGCACGACTACGTGCACGAGAACAGCGCGTACTCCAGCTGATGGCGGCCGACACGAACGGGGCCGGCACGCCCCTCACGAAGGAAGAAGAGCACGAGTTCGCCGCGGTCAAGGCCGCGACGCTCATCGAGTCGCTGCCCTGGCTCAAGCGCTTCTCGGGCAAGGTCGTCGTGGTCAAGTTCGGCGGCAACGCCATGGTGAACGAGGACCTGAAGCGCGCCTTCGCCGAGGACATGGTCTACCTGCGCTACGCCGGCCTGCACCCCGTCGTCGTGCACGGTGGGGGTCCGCAGATCTCCGCCGCCCTCAAGGAACAGGGCATCGAGTCCGAGTTCCGCGGCGGCTACCGCGTCACGACGACCGAGGCGATCACGGTCGTCCGTGACGTCCTGGCCGGCGAGGTGAACCGCGAGATCGTCGACTTGATGAACGAACACGGCGAGGGCCTGGCCGTCGGCGTGTTCGGCGACGGCGGCTCGCTGTTCACCGGCGAGAAGAAGGGCGTCGTCGTCGACGGGCAGGAGTACGACCTCGGCCACGTCGGGGACATCACCCACGTCGACCCGTCCGGTGTGCTCGCCGCGATCGAGGCCGGTCGGATCCCGGTGGTCTCGAGCATCGCGATCGACGACGCGCACCCCGACCAGGCGCTCAACGTGAACGCGGACGCTGCGGCCGGTGCCCTGGCCATCGCACTCCGGGCGTCGAAGCTCATGATGCTCACCGACGTCCCGGGGCTCTACCGCAACTGGCCGGACCGTGACTCGATCGTCGACCTCATCGCGGTCGAGGAACTCCGCGAACTCCTGCCGAGCCTCGAGTCGGGGATGATCCCGAAGATGACCGCGTGCCTCGATGCCGTGGTCGGCGGGGTCGGCGGCGCGACCATCATCGACGGCCGGATCCCGCACTCGATCCTGCTCGAGGTCTTCACCCTGCGGGGTGCGGGCACCGAGGTGATCCCGGACCCGAGCCGACGAACCGAGAACCAGATGACCCACGCCGAGATCGGCCGACGCGTGGCGTCGCCGTCGATCGACAGCAGTACCGGCCAGCACGTGGCGGGTACGGACGAGAAGGGACACCAGCAGTGAGCACCGAGACGCAGACCGAGACCTGGAACGACCGGTTCGGGGCGTCGCTCATGCGATCCCTGACCCCTCCGAAGATCATGCTCGAGCGCGGACAGGGCTGCCGTGTGTGGGACGTGGAGGGCAACGAGTACCTCGACTTCCTCGCGGGGATCGCTGTGAACTCGCTCGGCCACGCGCACCCCGCGTTCGTCGCGGCGATCGCCGACCAGGCGGCGAAGCTCGTGCACGTGTCGAACTACTTCGCCACCCCGCCCCAGCTCGAACTCGCCGAGCGCCTCAAGCGCATCACCGGCGCGGGCGAAGCGGGCCGTGTCTACTTCGGCAACTCCGGCGCCGAGGCGAACGAGGCCGCGTTCAAGCTCGCCCGCCTCAACAGGGGCGCCGACGGCACGAAGACGCGGATCCTCGCGCTCAAGCAGGGCTTCCACGGGCGGACGATGGGCGCCCTCGCGCTCACCGGCAAGCCCGCACTGCAGCAGGACTTCCTGCCGATGATCCCGGGCGTCGAGCACATCGACACCTCGATCGACGCGCTCGAAGCGTCGATCGACGACACCGTGGCCGCTCTGATCCTCGAGCCCATCAAGGGCGAGGCCGGCGTGGTCGACCTCCCCGAGGGGTTCCTGCTGGCCGCCCGCCGGCTGACCGAGGAGCACGGTGCGCTGCTGATCCTCGACGAGATCCAGACGGGTGTCGGCCGGACCGGCAACTGGTTCGCGTTCCAGGGGCACGGGGTGACGCCCGACGCCATCACGATCGCGAAGGGCATCGCGGGCGGCTTCCCGATCGGCGCCCTCGTGACCTTCGGCTGGGCGTCCGACCTGTTCTCGGCCGGGCAGCACGGTTCGACCTTCGGCGGCAACCCGCTCGGCACCCGTGTGGCGAACGCCGTGCTCGAGGAGATCGAGCGCGCCGACCTCGTCGCCAGCGCGGTGGTCAAGGGTGAGCGCATCCGTGACGGTATCCGTGCCATCGGCTCCCCGCTGGTCGAAGAGGTCCGCGGCACCGGCCTGCTCATCGGCGTCGGTCTCGCCGGCCCGGTCGGCCCGCTCGTCAACGCAGCCGCCCTCGAACGCGGCCTCATCATCAACGCCCCCAACGAGTCGAGCCTGCGCATCGCGCCGCCGCTCATCGTGTCCGACGCCGAGGTCGACGAGTTCCTGTCGATCCTCGCCCAGAGCCTCGCGGCCGTCGCCGCAGCGCAGGAGCCCACCGCATGACCCGCCACTTCCTCCGCGACGACGACCTGAGCCAGTCCGAGCAGTCCGCGATCCTCGACATCGCCGACCGCATGAAGGCCGACCGCTGGGCGGAGAAGCCGCTCGCCGGTCCGCAGAGCGTCGCGGTGATCTTCGACAAGTCGTCGACCCGCACCCGGGTGTCGTTCCACGTCGGCATCTCGGACCTCGGCGGCAGCCCGCTGATCATCTCGACGGCGAACAGCCAGCTCGGCGGCAAGGAGACCCCGTCGGACACCGCTCGCGTGCTCGAGCGCATGGTGTCGGCGATCGTCTGGCGCACCTACGGCCAGGCCGGGCTCGAGGAGATGGCCGCCGGCACGACGGTCCCCGTCGTCAACGCGCTGTCCGACGACTTCCACCCCTGCCAGCTCCTCGCCGACCTGCTCACCATCCGTGAGCACCGCGGCACACTGGCCGGGCAGACCGTGGCGTTCATCGGTGACGGCGCGAGCAACATGGCGCAGTCGTACCTGCTCGCCGGTGCGACCGCGGGCATGCACGTCCGCGTCGCCGCCCCGGCCGAGTTCTCCCCGTCGGCGCAGGTCGTCTCCGACGCCGAGGACCGCGCTGCCGTGACGGGTGGCTCCGTCCTCGTCGTGACCGATCCGGTGGCCGCTGTGGCCGGTGCCGACGTCGTCGTCACCGACACCTGGGTCTCGATGGGCAAGGAGTCCGAGAAGCAGTCGCGCCTCGACACCTTCGCGGGGTACCGCGTCGACGACGCGCTCTTGGCGCACGCCGCCGCCGACGCCGTCTTCATGCACTGCCTGCCGGCAGACCGTGGGTTCGAGGTGACCGCCGACGTCATCGACGGTCCGCGCAGCATCATCTGGGACGAGGCGGAGAACCGTCTGCACGCCCAGAAGGCGCTGCTGGCCTGGCTGCTCGCCAACGACTGACCGACCGGGTGATCACCAGTGGCTGACCGCGTCGTCCTCGCGTACTCGGGCGGTCTCGACACCTCCGTCGGGATCGGCCGGTTGCGCGAC
Organism: Curtobacterium flaccumfaciens UCD-AKU; assembly: GCF_000349565.1. Lineage (GTDB taxonomy): Bacteria > Actinomycetota > Actinomycetes > Actinomycetales > Microbacteriaceae > Curtobacterium > Curtobacterium poinsettiae. Next base: position 5,128 of record NZ_KB714629.1, on the reverse strand, counting down.
GGCACCGGCAAGGACGTGGTGGCACTCGTGGTCGACGTCGGCCAGGGCGGCGACGACCTCGAGGCGATCCGGCAGCGCGCACTCGACTGCGGCGCGGTCGAGGCGCTCGTGGTCGACGCCAAGGACGAGTTCGCGGACGAGTACATCGTGCCGGCGCTCCGAGCCAACGCGCTGTACCAGAAGCGGTACCCGCTCGTCTCGGCCCTGAGTCGACCGCTCATCGCGAAGCACCTCGCCCTGACGGCGAAGCAGCTCGGTGCGGACAGCGTCGCGCACGGCTGCACGGGCAAGGGCAACGACCAGGTGCGCTTCGAGGCCGCCGTCGCGGCGATCGCGCCGGACCTGCGGACCATCGCCCCGGTGCGGGACCTCGCCCTCACCCGCGACCGTGCCCTCCAGTACGCGCAGGAGCACGGGCTGCCGGTCCAGCAGCCCGAGCGGCAGCCGTGGTCGGTCGACCAGAACGTGTGGGGTCGTGCCGTCGAGACGGGTCTCCTCGAGGACCCGTGGAACGGCCCGACCGAGGACCTCTACGCGACCACGCAGGACCCGGCCCTCCCGCAGCCGGCCGACGAGGTCACGATCACCTTCGACCGCGGGGTGCCGGTCGCCCTCGACGGGCAGCGGTTCAGCGTGCTCCGGATGGTGCAGGAGCTCAACGCCGTCGCCGGCAAGCACGGGGTCGGACGCATCGACGTCGTCGAGGACCGCGTGGTCGGGATCAAGTCGCGCGAGGTCTACGAGGCACCGGCCGCGGTCGCCCTCATCGCCGCGCACGAGGAACTCGAGAGCCTGACGCTCGAGCGTGACGTCGCGCGGTTCAAGCGCGGTGTCGAGGCCGAGTGGGCCGACCTGGTCTACGACGGCCTGTGGTTCGGCGGACTCAAGCGCAGCCTCGATGCCTTCGTCGAGCACACCCAGCAGCACGTCTCCGGCGACGTCCGGTTGCGGCTGCAGGGCGGACGCGCCACGGTGACGGGTCGTCGGTCCGAGCAGAGCCTCTACGACTTCGACCTGGCGACGTACGAATCCGGCGATGCGTTCGACCAGTCCGTGTCCAGGGGGTTCATCGAACTCTGGTCACTGCCCAGCAAGATCTCCGCCCGCCGCGATGCGGCGAACTGACCGACAGCCGCACCGGACCGACCACCAGCCCGCGGCCCCGCCCCCGGCGCGCCCGAGCACCGACGAAACGACGCAGGACGACATGACCGACGAGAAGACCGACGCCACCAACACCGGTGCCCTCTGGGGCGGCCGCTTCGCCGACGGCCCGAGTGCGGCCCTCGCTGCGCTCTCCAAGTCGACGCACTTCGACTGGCAGCTCGCGCCCTACGACATCGCGGGGTCCCGTGCCCACGCCCGAGCGCTGCACACCGCGGGCTACCTGACCGCCGACGAGCTGGAGCGCATGCTCGCCGGCCTCGACCGGCTCGAAGCGGCGCACGCCGACGGCACGCTGCAGCCCGACGACTCCGACGAGGACGTCCACGGCGCCCTCGAACGCCTGCTCATCGCCGACCTCGGTCCCGAGCTCGGCGGCAAGCTCCGCGCGGGTCGCAGCCGCAACGACCAGATCGCCACCCTCGGCCGGATGCACATGCTCGACCACGGACGGCGCATCGGGCGGCTCGTGATCGACCTCGTCGACGCGATCACCCAGCAGGCCACCGAGCACCCGGCCGCGATCATGCCGGGGCGCACGCACCTGCAGCACGCCCAGCCCGTGCTCCTGGCCCACCACCTGCTCGCGCACGCCTGGCCGCTCGTCCGCGACCTCGAGCGCCTGCGCGACTGGGCCGGCCGCGCGAGCGTCAGCCCGTACGGTGCGGGTGCGCTGGCGGGCAGTTCCCTCGGCCTCGATCCCGCCGCGATCGCCGCGGAGCTCGGCTTCGACCGTCCGGCGGACAACTCGATCGACGCCACGGCAGCCCGCGACGTCGTCGCCGAGTTCGCGTTCGTCCTCGCGCAGATCGGCATCGACGTCTCGCGTCTGTCGGAAGAGGTCATCCTCTGGAACACGAAGGAGTTCGGCTTCGTCCGGCTCCACGACGCGTTCTCGACCGGGTCGAGCATCATGCCGCAGAAGAAGAACCCGGACATCGCAGAGCTCGCCCGGGGCAAGTCGGGGCGCCTGATCGGCAACCTGACCGGGCTCCTCGCGACCCTCAAGGGACTGCCGCTGGCGTACAACCGCGACCTGCAGGAGGACAAGGAGCCGGTCTTCGACTCCGTCGCCACGCTCGAGGTCCTGTTGCCCGCGTTCACCGGCATGATCGCGACCCTGACCTTCGACACCGACCGGATGGCCGAGCTCGCGCCGCAGGGCTTCTCGCTCGCGACGGACGTCGCCGAGTGGCTGGTCCGTCAGGGCGTCCCGTTCCGGGATGCGCACGAGGTCTCCGGCGCGCTCGTCCGGTACTGCGAGGAGCGCGGCATCGAGCTCGACGAGCCGACCGACGACGAGTACCGGTCGGTGTCCGAGCACCTCACGCCCGACGTCCGTTCCGTCCTGACCATCGAGGGCAGCGTCGCATCGCGCTCCGGCGTCGGCGGCACCGCACCCGACCGGGTCGCCGAGCAGCTCGCGTCCGTCACCCGCCGCGTCCGCGACCTGGCCGAGGGCGCACCCTTCTCGCGATGACCCCGGGGATCGCCGCGCTGCTCGCCGAGCCCGCCCCGATCATCGCGCCGGCCCTGCTCGGTGCGACGATCGCGGGGCGCGGCGTGGCGCTCCGCATCACCGAGGTCGAGGCCTACTCCGGCCCCACCGACCCCGGCTCACACGGACACCGGGGGATGACGGAGCGCAACCGCCACCTCTTCGGTCCGCCCGGCACGCTGTACGCCTACCGCTCGTACGGCATCCACACCTGCGTCAACGTCGTGAGTGGGCCGGCCGGCACCTCGTCGGGCTCCCTGCTCCGCGGTGCGCAGGTCGTCGAGGGGCTGGACCTCGCGCGAGCGCGTCGCGGTCCGACGGTCGCGGACGTCGCGCTGGCACGCGGGCCCGGCAACCTCGGGGGAGCGCTCGGCGCGGTCCTCGGGCAGGACGACGGCACGTCGCTCCTCGACGGTTCCGGCCCGTTCGTGCTCACCCTGGCACCCGGCCTGGAGGCCCGGCTCGCCTCCGCCGGACCGGCCCGGGTGATCGACGAGCTCCTGTCCGAGACCCTGCCCGGCCCGCGGGCCGGCGCTGCCGTCCCACGGATCTCCCGCGGTCCGCGCACCGGCGTCGGCGGCATCGCCGGCGGGGTGCAGTACCCCTGGCGCTTCTGGCTGACGGGTGACCCCACGGTCTCGACGTACCGACGGCACAAGGGTGCCCTCGACCCGTGAACCCGGCCACGGGCCTCCCGGCTGCCGCGCCTGCCGGTCGTCCGTCGCCGCTACGATGGCGGGGTGTCCAGTGATACCGCTCAAGACGTCCTGACGCGCCAGCAGAACGACCCCGCCTTCGACTCGGTGTGGGACGAACTGCAGTGGCGCGGTCTGGTGCAGGTCTCGACCGACGAGGCCGCGCTGCAAGAGGCCCTCGACGGTGAGCCGATCACGTACTACTGCGGCTTCGACCCGACGGCCCCGTCGCTGCACTGCGGCAACCTCCTGCAGCTCCTGACCATGCGCCGGCTGCAGCTCGCCGGGCACAAGCCGCTCGCGTTGGTGGGCGGGTCGACCGGTCTCATCGGCGATCCGCGTCCGACGGCCGAGCGCACGCTGAACACCCCGGAGACCGTGGCCGAGTGGGTCTCCCGACTGCAGACCCAGGTGTCGCGGTTCCTCAGCCCGGACGGCGACAACGGCGTCCGACTGGTGAACAACCTCGACTGGACCGCCCCGATGTCCGCGATCGACTTCCTGCGCGACGTCGGCAAGTACTTCCGCGTCAACTCGATGCTCAAGAAGGACGCCGTCGCCGCGCGGCTGAACTCCGATGCGGGGATCAGCTACACCGAGTTCAGCTACCAGATCCTGCAGGGACTCGACTACCGCGAACTCTGGCGCCAGTACGGGTGCACGCTGCAGACCGGCGGTTCGGACCAGTGGGGCAACCTGACCTCCGGCACCGAACTCGTCCGTCGCGCCGAAGGCGCCACGGTGCACGCCCTCGGCACCCCGCTCATCACGAACTCCGACGGCACGAAGTTCGGCAAGAGCGAGGGCAACGCGATCTGGCTCGACGCCGAGATGACCTCGCCGTACGCGATGTACCAGTTCTGGCTCAACACGACGGACGCGGACGTGATCGCCCGGTTGCGGCAGTTCACGTTCCTGACGCGCGCCGACATCGAACGACTCGAGCAGGCCGTCGCCGACGAGCCCTTCCGACGAGAAGCCCAGCGGACCCTGGCGTTCGAGGTCACCTCGATCGTGCACGGCGTGATGGCGACCCAGGCGGCGATCGACGCCGCGGCCGCGCTGTTCGGCAACGGCGACCTCGGTGCGCTCGACCCCGAGACCCTGCGGTCGGCGATCGCCGCGCTGCCGGGGTCGGTCACGCTCGACCCCGGGGCGGACGTCGCACGGGCACTCGTGGAGACGGAACTCGTGAAGTCCCTCGGCGAGGCCCGCCGCGCGATCGACCAGGGCGGTGTCTACGTGAACAACGTCCGAGCCGAGGACGCGGCCGCCCCGTTGTCCGACCTCGCCCTGCCCGGGGGAGTCCTCGTGCTCCGTCGTGGCAAGAAGACCCTCGCCGGTGTGACGCTCGGCTGACCCCGGTCGCTCGACCTCTCGTGATGCCCGGTTCCCCTGCGGAACCGGGCATCACTGCGTCCGGGCGACGCGTGTTGCACAACGCGACACGCCCGGGATGGGAGCTGGCTTGGCGCACCCGCTCAGGGCTGCGTATAGTTCTTACTCGTCACCCCAAAGGTGCGGCGGAGCGGCTGGAGCGAAAGCCCAGAGCACGTCGGCCCTCAAGCGGGACCATCCTCCACTGAAGTTCAGATCGGGCCTTGCGCCGGATCGCTTCGACGCCTAGGATGACAAGCCCACCGGTTCTCTCCCCTCGGGATGAGCCACTGGACCTCCGGGTCCGACGAACAACCGGTGGCAAGCCAAGAACACAAGCCTTGTGGCTGAAGCTCGAACTCGAGCCGAAGAGCAAGTGCGTCTGGTCCTTGAG
>NZ_APJN01000018.1 GCF_000349565.1 Curtobacterium flaccumfaciens UCD-AKU | reverse complement strand
CGGAACGACCGACGGCCCGCCGTGCCGGAGCACGACGGGCCGTCCGGAGCGGTCGATCAGGAGTTGGCGGCCACCGCGGCGGCAGCGGCCACGCCGACGTAGGTGACCAGCGTCGCGATCGTGGCGACGACGGCCAGGACGATCGCGAAGATGCCCCAGCCGCGACCACGCTTGGTCACGGCGGCGATGATGCCCTGCACGAGCGCCCAGAGCCCGAGGATCGCGGCGACGCCGGCGATCACCGCACCGACACCGATCTGCGAGATGACGGCGGGGTCGTTCATGAGCTGACGCTGCAGCTCCTGCTGGTCCGGGGTCGCACCGCTGCTCGGGACGAGGTTGTTGATCGCGTCGCTGTTGGCGAGCGCCGACCCCATCACGTACCCACCGATGACGCCGATCACGAGCGCGGCGAGTCCGAGGACGAACGCCACCACACCGAGGGTCTTCTTCTTGGGCTTCGGCTCGTCGTAGCTCTGCCAGGCCGGGGCACCGGAGTGCGACGGCGCGGCGGCGTACGGCTGCTGGTCGTGGCCCTGCTCGTGACGCTGCTGGTCGTTCCAGCTCGGCGTGCTCGACGGCTGGTCGTACTGCTGCTGTCCGTACTGCTGCTGCCCGTACTGACCCTGCTGCTCGCCGTTCGGCTGGCCGTACTGCTGCTGGCCCTGCCCGTACTGCTCGCCGTACTGCGGGGTCGAGGTCGGCGTCGGGTCCACCCGCTCGCCGTACCGCGGGGCGTCGGCGTCGGGCCGCTGCTGCGGGGCTTCGCCCCAGCTCGGCGCCTGGCCGTCGCCCGTCCGGTCCTGGTCGTTCCGGTCGTCGTTCGTCATCAGGGTTCCCATCGCTCGGTCGCGCACCTGCGCGGTCGTTCAGACCATCCTGACAGCCGGACCGGCCGAACGCCCGAACTCCGTCCCCGGCGAGGCCCCGCGCGGGCGTCAGCCCCCGAACACGCTCCGGTTCGGCTCGGGGGACGCGACCGCCGTCTGGTCGGTGACGATCGGCGCTCCGGCGATGAACGAGCGGAGCTCCGCACCGTGCACGACCTTCGCCGGCATCGGGTCCGACGAGTACCGCCTGGGCATGTCCGCCACCGGCAGGTCGGTCGGCGAGCCGAGCAGCACGATGTTGCCGAACCGTCGGCCCTTGAGCATCCCGGTGTCCGCGACCGCGGCGACCGAGGGCAGCACCGACTGCAGGGTCGACGCCTGTCCGCGGGCGAAGGCCAGCCCGGCGCCGTCGGCCACGTTCACCGCGACGATGCCCGTCGGCGACAGGAACGCGGCGACCTCGCGGTAGAACTCGACGCTCGTCACGTGGGCGGGGATCTGCGAACCGCCGAACACGTCCACCACCGCCAGGTCCACCGTGCCGCGCAGGCCGGCGGGCAGCTTGCCGAGGACCTCGCGGGCGTCGCCGTACCGCACCCGGATCGAGGCGCCGCGGGGGAACGGCAGGGCCTCGCGCACGTGCTCGACCAGGTCGCGCTCGAGCTCGATGACCTGCTGCCGCGAACCCGGACGCGTCACGGCGACGTAGCGGGGCAGGGTCAGTGCCCCGGCGCCCAGGTGCAGCGCCGTGACCGGGCCGTCGGGCAGCAGGTCGATCGCGTGCCCGATCCGCCGGATGTACTCGAACGCCAGGTGGGTCGGGTCCTCGAGGTCCACGTGCGACTGGGGGGTGCCGTCCACCACCAGGGTGAAGGACCCCGGCCGGTGCCGGTCCGGCTCCACCACCGAGTACCCCGCACCGATCCGGAACCCGTCGAACGCATCAGCCATGCGGTCAATGGAACACCACCGCGATCACCACCCGCGTCCCCACCCCTGGTTGGTGTGCCCGGGGGACACCCGGAACGAGGCTGATCACACCGGTCGGGAAGGCCCCGCCGGACCACTTCGAAAGGCACACCATGTCGGTCCAGCTCCTCGCGAACGTGCTCATCGGCCTCGCCCTCGTCGGCCTCCTGGCGTACCGGCAGGCGACCTGGCGCTCCCTCGACCCGGCGCGCATCTGGCGCGGACCGCTCGTCATGGCGATCGTCGGGGTGGTCGTCCTCGCGCAGACCACGACGACCGTCACCACCACCGACGTCGTGTTCCTCGGACTCGAGGCCCTGCTCACCGTCGCCGTCGGCCTGGCGATGGGGGCCATGACCCGGTTCCGCACCGTGACGACACCGGACGACAAGGGCCGGACCCTGCAGTCCCGCACCGGTTGGCTCGGCGCCGGCCTCTGGATCGTCCTCATCGCCGCCCGCATCGGCCTCGACGTCCTCGGTGGCCACCTCGGTGCGCACCTGCTCACCTCGACCGGCACGATCCTGCTCGTGCTCGCCCTGAACCGAGCCGCCCGCGCCCTGGTCGTCGACCAGCGCATCCCCCGCGGGACCGACCGCCCGGCGACCGCCGGCCGCGGCATGATGGTGCGGTGAGCCTGCCGACCGAACCGGAGCGGACCGACCCCGCCGGGGTCCGGTCCCGCTCCGGCGTCTCGTGGCTGCTCAACGGCGTGGGCATCGCCGTGGTCGCCTTCTGGTTCGTCCGGAACGGCGTCCTGCTCCACCACCCCGCGTGGGTCTGGGTCCTCGGGGCCGCTGCGCTCGCCGCCTGGGCCGTCCGTGAAGGGGCACGCACACCCCGGGTCCTCGTCGCCGCAGCCGGCGTGATGGTCGCCGCCGGATCGCTCACCGTGGTGCCGACCGACTCGCTGCTGGTCGTGCCGGTGATCGTCGGGCTCGTCGTCCTCGGTGCCGACCTCCGCCTGCCGGTCTGGACGGCCGCGGTCGCCGCGCTCGCCGCCGTCGTGGTGGTCGCCGTCACCGCGACGCTCGAGCAGACGTCCGTGCAGTTCGTCCTCGGCGTGAGTGGCGGGCTGCTGCTCGGCGTGCTCGTCGGGTTCAGCCGTCGGCAGGCGCGGCTCACGACGGCGCAGGCCCGCGAGACCGAGCGCCAGCAGCAGCGCGCACGGCTCCTCGCCGACCGGTCGCGGGCGTCCCGGGACATCCACGACGTCCTCGCCCACTCGCTCGGCGGCCTGGTGCTGCAGCTCGACGCGGTCGAGGCCCTGCTGGAGGCCGGCCGCGTCGACGAGGCCACCCGCCGTGCCGGTGACGCCCGCGCGCTCGCCGCCGACGGTCTGGCCGAGGCGCGGCGTGCGGTGCACGCGCTCCGCGACGAGCCGCACTCCGGACGACCAGTTCCCGACGAGCCCCGGACCCACCGACCGCAGCCCGACCAGCCGGAGCCGACCCGTGCCTCCAGTCCGTCCGCAGACCGCGGGGCGGGCCTGACGGCCCTCGTCGACGCGCACCGCTCGTTCGGCGGCGAGGCCGTGGTGCAGGGCGACGCGACCCTCGCGGTCCTCGACGACGCCCACCGTGCCGCCGTGGTCCAGGTCGTCCGGGAGGCCCTCAGCAACGCCCGCAGGCACGCCCCCGGCCGCCCCGTGTCCCTGTCCGTGATCCGGGACGGCGACGCCGTGGACGTCGTCGTGGCGAACCCGTTGCCCAGCGGCGGCCAGGGGCTGCTCGGGATGCGCGAGCGGTTCGCGGAACTCGGCAGCGAGGCCACGGTCGAGGCCGAGCGTTCCGACGACGAGTTCGTCGTCGCCATGCACCTGCCCGTCGACGGCACGCGCGAGGCGGACACTGCGGACGACGCGGACGCGGCGGTCGTCGCCGAGGACGACCGCTCGTGACCATCCGGGTGCTCGTGGTCGACGACCAGGCCATCGTCCGCGACGGCCTGGTGACGGTGCTGTCGCTCGTGCCCGACCTGCGGGTGGTCGGGCAGGCGGCCGACGGGGCCGAGGCGATCGCCGCCGTCGGCCGGGACACACCCGACGTCGTCCTGATGGACCTGCGGATGCCGGGCGTCGACGGGCCGACCGCCACCGCACGGATCGTCGCCGAGCACCCCGGGGTCGCGGTGCTGGTGCTGACGACGTACGCCGACGACGACTCCATCGTCACCGCGATGCGGGCCGGGGCGCGTGGCTACCTGACGAAGGACGCCGGGCGGGCGGAGATCGCGGCCGCGGTGCGTGCGGTGGCCGCGGGGCAGTCGACCTTCGACGCGACGGTGGGAGCGCGGCTCGTGGCACACCTCGTCGGTGGTGCCGGTGCCGGTTCCGGTGGCCCTGCTGCTGCGCCTGCGGAGCCCGATCCCGGCCCGGCGCTCGGTGCGCGGTTCCCGGACCTCACCCCGCGCGAAGTGGACGTCCTCGAGCGCATCGCCGACGGTCGGACGAACCCCGAGATCGCCGCCGAGCTGTTCCTGACGGTGCCCACCGTGAAGTCGTACGTGAACCAGGTCTTCGCGAAGCTCGGGGTCCGCACCCGCGCCGAGGCCGTCGCCCGCGTCCTGCGCTGACCGTCGGCAGCCCGACGTCGTCCCCGGGTGACGCACTCGGGACAGGTGGATGCGTGCACATCGACGGCCAGCGGACGCCAAGACTCGTCGCCTACCGTTGACGCCTGTCGTCACGACGCCCGAGCGTCGATGCGTGTGTGCCCCACACCCCACGCGTCCGCCCGGACACCGTGACCACGACGTGCCCCTGAGCGCCCCCACCGCTCGAGCGTGCGCGCCGTCGGCGTGCTGCTGCGCGCCACCCCTCCGGCCACCCGCGCGCGCTGGCCGTCGAACGCACCGCACCCGATGACGAGTGCACCACTGCTGATCCGCCGCAGGAGACCTCCGTCATGACCGCCGACACCATGAGCGTGCCCACCACACGCCGCACCACCCCGGACCCCCACCGGTCCGGGAGCCGACCCACCCGGGCGATCCGGGCCTCCAGGCCGTTCCACGCCGACCGCGAGGCGGCGCCGACCTGGATGCGCGTCGTCGGCACCGCGCTGTTCGTGGCCGGCGCCGGGCTGTCCGCCGCCGTGCTCGGCTGGCCGGGCGATGCACCCGAGGTCGCGCTCCTGGTGCCGGGACTGCTCGCCGTCGCCCTCGGACTGCTGCTCGTCCTCGCCCGTGCCGGGTTCACCGTCACCGAGCGGCACGTGACCCTGCACTTCCGTCCGCTCCCGCCGCGACGCATCGCGCGCCGGCGGATCACCGACGTCCGTCTGGTCGAGGCGGACGCGGCCACCTACGGCGGGGTCGGCCTGCGGATCCGTCGCGGCGTGCGGGCGCTCATCCTCACGCCGGGGCTCGGGATCGAGCTCACCGACGACCGGGGGCGGGTCACGTTCGTCCGCACGCGGCGTCCCGAGGACGCGTTCCGTGCGCTGGCCGGACTGCCGGGCGGGCCGGGAGGCGCGGATCGCGTCGATCGCGAGCGTCTGGGCTGAGCAGGGGGCGCGTCCGGGCCGCACATCGGATGCGTCTCGGCTGCCTGCGCAGGGGAATGGAAGCGGCGTCCGGCGGCTTATACACGCCACTGCCGAATCCGGTCAAGCCGGGACTGGACAGCACGCCGCGGAGCGAACTATGATGACAGTTCGCGCTCCCTGGCATCCGTGTCGTCATATTTCGGTCGACGCAGAGTTCTGAGACAGAAACTCATCTCGCCCTGGTGCAGCCGGACCCGTATATGGCGGCGGGTACCGCTCACGGAGATCATCCCACACGTGCACCGACGTTCCGCGTCAGGCACGCGTCGGCGTGGTCGCAGGGCTTGCACTCTCAGGGTTCGCCGAGCGATCAATCCACTCACCTACACACTGCTCGTCAGTGTCGGCCCGACGGGGCCTACCGGAGGTCACACCCTTGGCTGCTGCGCCCAACGCATCCACCAACCCCAAGAACGGTCGCAACCACTCGCGACTCTCGTTCGCCAAGATCACGGACACCCTCACGGTTCCTGATCTGCTCGCACTCCAGACGGAGAGCTTCGACTGGCTCGTCGGCAACGACGTCTGGAAGGCCCGCCTCGCCGAAGGGCAGGAGCAGGGTCGCACCGACCTCGCGCTGCACTCGGGGCTCGAGGAGATCTTCGAGGAGATCTCCCCGATCGAGGACCTCGGCGAGACCATGCAGCTCTCGTTCACGGCTCCCGAGCTCGAGGACCCGAAGTACTCGATCGACGACTGCAAGGAGCGCGGCAAGACCTACGCCGCTCCGCTGTACGTCAACGCCGAGTTCATGAACCACATGACGGGTGAGATCAAGACGCAGACGGTCTTCATGGGCGACTTCCCGCTCATGACCGAGCGCGGCACGTTCATCATCAACGGCACCGAGCGCGTCGTCGTGTCGCAGCTCGTCCGTTCGCCCGGCGTGTACTTCGAGCGCCAGCAGGAGAAGACCTCCGACAAGGACATCTACTCGGCGCGGATCATCCCGTCGCGTGGTGCCTGGCTCGAGTTCGAGATCGACAAGCGCGACCAGGTGGGCGTGCGCATCGACCGCAAGCGCAAGCAGTCCGTGACCGTCTTCCTCAAGGCCCTCGGCCTGACGAGCGAAGAGATCATGGACGAGTTCCAGGGCTTCGCGTCGATCGAGTCGACCCTCGAGAAGGACGCCGTCCTCACGAAGGAAGAGGCGCTCAAGGACATCTACCGCAAGCTCCGCCCGGGCGAGCAGGTCGCTGCCGAGGCCGCGCGTGCGCTCCTCGACAACTTCTACTTCAACTCGAAGCGCTACGACCTGGCGAAGGTCGGCCGGTACAAGGTCAACCGCAAGCTCGGCATGGACGCCCCGCTGTCCGACTCGGTGCTCACCGTCAAGGACATCGTCGCGACGATCAAGTACCTGGTGTCGCTGCACGCCGAGCGCACCACGATCGACGGCATCCGTGACGGCGAGCCGGTGCAGCTGCGCCTCGACGTGGACGACATCGACCACTTCGGCAACCGTCGCATCCGCGCCGTCGGCGAGCTCATCCAGAACCAGGTCCGCACGGGTCTGTCCCGCATGGAGCGCGTCGTCCGCGAGCGCATGACCACGCAGGACATCGAGGCGATCACGCCCCAGACGCTCATCAACGTGCGTCCGGTCGTCGCCGCGATCAAGGAGTTCTTCGGGACCTCCCAGCTGTCGCAGTTCATGGACCAGAACAACCCGCTCGCGGGTCTGACGCACAAGCGTCGCCTGTCGGCCCTCGGCCCGGGTGGTCTGTCCCGCGAGCGTGCCGGCGTCGAGGTCCGCGACGTCCACCCGTCGCACTACGGCCGCATGTGCCCGATCGAGACCCCGGAAGGCCCGAACATCGGCCTGATCGGTTCGCTCGCGTCGTTCGGTCGGATCAACTCGTTCGGTTTCATCGAGACCCCGTACCGTCGCGTCGTCGACGGCGAGGTCACGAAGACCATCGACTACCTCACCGCTTCGGAAGAGGACGACTTCGTCGTCGCGCAGGCCAACGCCCCGCTGACGAACGACTTCCACTTCGCCGACGACAAGGTGCTCGTCCGCAAGAAGGGCGGCGAGGTCGAACTCGTCGCCAAGGGCGAGGTCGACTACATGGACGTCTCCCCGCGCCAGATGGTGTCGGTCGCGACGTCGCTCATCCCGTTCCTCGAGCACGACGACGCGAACCGCGCCCTCATGGGTGCGAACATGCAGCGTCAGGCCGTCCCGCTGCTCCGCTCCGAGTCGCCGCTCGTCGGCACCGGCATGGAGGGCTACACGGCCATCGACGCCGGCGACGTCGTCACCGCCGACAAGGCCGGTGTCGTCTCCGAGGTCTCGGCCGACGCCGTCACCCTGCAGCTCGACGAGGGCGGCACGCAGACCTACTACCTGCGCAAGTTCGACCGCTCCAACCAGGGCACGAGCTACAACCACCGCGTCATCGTCTCCGCAGGCGAGCGCGTCGAGCAGGGCGAGGTCATCGCCGACGGTCCCGCGACGGAGAACGGCGAGCTCGCGCTCGGCAAGAACCTCCTCGTCGCGTTCATGCCGTGGGAGGGCTACAACTACGAGGACGCGATGATCCTGTCGCAGAACCTCATCAAGGACGACACGCTCTCCTCGATCCACATCGAGGAGTACGAGGTCGACGCCCGCGACACGAAGCTCGGCAAGGAGGAGATCACCCGTGACCTCCCCAACGTCAGCCCGGACCTGCTGGCCGACCTCGACGAGCGCGGCATCATCCGCATCGGTGCCGAGGTCCGCCCCGGCGACATCCTCGTCGGCAAGGTCACGCCGAAGGGCGAGACCGAGCTGAGCGCCGAGGAACGTCTGCTCCGTGCCATCTTCAACGAGAAGTCGCGCGAAGTCCGCGACACCTCGCTCAAGGTGCCCCACGGTGAAGAGGGCACGATCATCGGCGTCAAGGTGTTCGACTCGCAGGACGGTGACGACGAGCTCGGCTCGGGCGTCAACCAGCGCGTGGTCGTCTACATCGCCCAGAAGCGCAAGATCACCGCGGGTGACAAGCTCGCCGGTCGTCACGGCAACAAGGGCGTCATCTCGACCATCCTCCCGGTCGAGGACATGCCGTTCCTCGCCGACGGCACCCCCGTCGACATCGTCCTCAACCCGCTCGGCGTCCCCGGCCGCATGAACTTCGGTCAGGTGCTCGAGATCCACCTCGGGTGGCTCGCCAAGCAGGGCTGGAACGTCGAGGGCATCCAGGAGTGGGCCGAGAACCTGCCGGAGGCAGCGCACAGCGCCGAGCCCGGCACCAAGGTCGCCACCCCGGTGTTCGACGGTGCGTACGAGCGCGAGATCGAGGGCCTCCTCGACTCGACCCTCCCGAACCGCGACGGCGAGCGCCTGATCGGCTCGTCCGGCAAGGCGCAGCTCTTCGACGGCCGCTCCGGCGAGCCGTTCCCGGAGCCCGTCTCGGTCGGCTACATGTACATCCTCAAGCTGCACCACCTGGTCGACGACAAGATCCACGCGCGTTCGACCGGTCCGTACTCGATGATCACGCAGCAGCCACTGGGTGGTAAGGCGCAGTTCGGTGGACAGCGATTCGGTGAGATGGAGGTGTGGGCGCTCGAAGCGTACGGCGCCGCTTACGCCCTCCAGGAGCTCCTGACGATCAAGTCCGACGACATCCTCGGCCGCGTGAAGGTCTACGAGGCGATCGTCAAGGGCGAGAACATCCAGGAGCCCGGTATCCCCGAGTCCTTCAAGGTCCTCATGAAGGAGATGCAGTCGCTCTGCCTGAACGTCGAGGTCCTCTCGGCCGACGGCCAGGCGGTCAGCCTGCGCGACAACGATGACGAGGTCTTCCGCGCTGCGGAGGAGCTGGGCATCAACATCTCCTCGCGGTTCGAGTCGTCCTCCGTCGACGACATCTGATCCCGCCCGTACATCGAAGCCTGAATCAGCAAGAGAGAAGAACATTGCTCGAAGCAACTTCCTTTGACGCCATTCGGATCGGCCTCGCAACCGCCGAGGACATCCGTCAGTGGTCGTACGGCGAGGTCAAGAAGCCGGAGACCATCAACTACCGCACCCTGAAGCCCGAGAAGGACGGTCTGTTCGGCGAGCAGATCTTCGGTCCTTCCCGCGACTGGGAGTGCGCCTGTGGCAAGTACAAGCGTGTCCGGTTCAAGGGCATCGTCTGCGAGCGCTGCGGCGTCGAGGTCACCAAGTCCTCGGTCCGTCGTGAGCGCATGGGCCACATCGAGCTCGCTGCCCCCGTCACGCACATCTGGTACTTCAAGGGCGTCCCGTCGCGCCTCGGGTACCTCCTCGACATGGCGCCGAAGGACCTCGAGAAGGTCATCTACTTCGCGGCGTACATGATCATCGACATCGATGAAGAGGGCCGTCACGCGGACATGCCGGGTCTCGAGAACGAGATGCGTCTCGAGATCAAGACCCTCGAGGGCCAGCGCGACTCGATCATCGCCGACCGCCTCAAGAAGCTCGAGGACGACCTCGCAGCCCTTGAGGAAGAGGGTGCGAAGGCCGACGTCAAGCGCCGCACCAAGGACACCGCCGAGAAGGAGATGTCCCAGGTCCGCAAGTCGTTCGACGAGGACATCACCCGTCTCGAGCGTGTATGGGAGGACTTCCGCAACCTCAAGGTGGGCGACCTCAAGCCCGAGGACGCCGTCTTCCACGAGCTCCAGGACCGGTTCGGGATCTACTTCGACGCCTACATGGGCGCCGAGGCGATCAAGCTCCGGCTCGAGGCGTTCGACCTGGCCGCCGAGGCCGAGGCGCTGCGTCTGCAGATCGCCGAGGGCAAGGGCCAGAAGAAGATCCGTGCGATCAAGCGTCTGCGCGTCGTCAGCTCCTTCCTCGCCACCGGCAACTCGCCGGCGGCGATGGTGCTCGGCGTCGTGCCGGTCATCCCGCCGGAGCTGCGCCCGATGGTGCAGCTCGACGGTGGCCGGTTCGCCACGTCGGACCTCAACGACCTCTACCGTCGTGTGATCAACCGCAACAACCGTCTCCGCCGCCTGCTCGACCTCGGTGCTCCCGAGATCATCGTGAACAACGAGAAGCGCATGCTGCAGGAAGCCGTCGACGCGCTGTTCGACAACGGTCGTCGTGGACGTCCGGTCACGGGTACCGGCAACCGCGCCCTGAAGTCCCTGAGCGACATGCTCAAGGGCAAGCAGGGTCGTTTCCGCCAGAACCTGCTCGGCAAGCGTGTCGACTACTCGGGCCGTTCGGTCATCATCGTCGGCCCGCAGCTGAAGCTGCACCAGTGCGGTTTGCCCAAGCAGATGGCGCTCGAGCTCTTCAAGCCGTTCGTCATCAAGCGCCTGATCGACCTGTCGCACGCGCAGAACATCAAGTCGGCCAAGCGCATGGTCGAGCGTTCGCGTCCGCAGGTGTGGGACGTGCTCGAGGAGATCATCCGCGAGCGCCCCGTCCTGCTGAACCGTGCGCCGACGCTGCACCGTCTGGGCATCCAGGCGTTCGAGCCGCAGCTCGTCGAGGGCAAGGCCATCCAGCTCCACCCGCTCGTCTGTGCTGCGTTCAACGCGGACTTCGACGGTGACCAGATGGCCGTGCACCTGCCGCTGTCGGTCGAGGCCCAGGCCGAGGCACGCATCCTGATGCTCGCCTCGAACAACATCCTGAAGCCGTCCGACGGCCGCCCGGTGACCCTGCCCGCACAGGACATGATCATCGGTCTGCACCACCTCACGACCGTCCGCGAGGGCGCCGTGGGCGAGGGCCGTGCGTTCTCGTCGGTGGCCGAGGCGATCCTGGCGAACGACCAGCACACGCTGCACCTCAACGCGATGGTGAAGATCCGCATGACGGGTGTCCACTTCGCCGAGGGTGAAGCCCCCGAGGGCTACGAGCAGGGCGACACGCTGCTGCTCGAGACGACCCTGGGCCGTGCGCTCTTCAACGAGACCCTGCCCGCGAACTACCCGTTCGTCCAGAAGGTCACCGACAAGGGTGTGCTCTCCGCGATCGTCAACGACCTCGCCGAGCGCTACTCCAAGACCGAGACGGCCGCTGCGCTGGACCGGATCAAGGACGCCGGCTTCTACTGGGGCACCCGCTCCGGTGTGACCGTCGCCCTGTCGGACGTCGTGACGCCTCCTCGCAAGAAGGAGATCATCGCGGGCTACGAGATCCAGGCCGCCAAGGTGCAGGGCGAGTTCGACAAGGGTCTGATCACCGACTCCGAGCGTCGCGCCGACCTGATCAAGATCTGGACCGAGGCCACCAACGAGATCGCACAGGAGATGCGGGACAACTTCCCCGTCGACAACACGATCAACCGCATGGTGTCGTCCGGTGCTCGTGGTAACTGGCTGCAGGTCCGCAACATCGCCGGTATGCGTGGTCTGGTGAACAACCCGAAGGGCGAGATCATCGCCCGCCCGATCATCAACTCGTACCGCGAGGGCCTGACCGTGGCGGAGTACTTCATCGCCACGCACGGTGCTCGCAAGGGTCTGGCCGACACGGCGCTCCGTACGGCCGACTCCGGCTACCTGACCCGTCGTCTCGTCGACGTCTCCCAGGACGTCATCATCCGCGAGGACGACTGCGGTACGACGCGTGGCCTCGAGCTGCCGATCGCGACCGTGGACGCCGACGGCAAGCTCGTCCGCGACCCGCGCGTCGAGAACACCGTGTACTCCCGCACTCTGGCCACCGAGGCCGTGGACGCCAAGGGCACGGTCGTTGCAGAGGCCGGTGAGGACGTCGGTGACGTGCTCCTCGAGAAGCTGCTGGCAGCCGGTGTCGAGAGCATCAAGGTGCGCTCGGTCCTGACCTGCGAGTCGGCCGTCGGTGTCTGCGCGAAGTGCTACGGCCGTTCGCTCGCCACCGGCAACCTGGTCGACATCGGTGAGGCAGTCGGCATCATCGCCGCGCAGTCCATCGGTGAGCCCGGTACCCAGCTGACGATGCGTACCTTCCACACGGGTGGTTCGGCCTCGGCCGACGACATCACCCAGGGTCTGCCGCGTGTCACGGAGCTCTTCGAGGCCCGTACGCCCAAGGGCGCGTCCCCGATCGCCGAGGCCCCCGGCCGCGTCGTCGTCGAGGACACGGACAAGGGCCGTCGGATCATCCTGACGCCGGACAACGGCGACGAGCCGTTCATCTACCCGGTGCTCAAGCGTGCGACGCTCCTCATCGAGGACAACCAGCACGTCGAGCTCGGCGAGCAGTTCATCGCCGGCACCGTCGACCCGAAGGAAGTCCTCCGGGTCAAGGGTGTCCGAGAGGTCCAGAAGCACCTGGTCAACGGTGTGCAGGACGTCTACGGCTCGCAGGGTGTGCCGATCCACGACAAGCACATCGAGGTCATCGTCCGCCAGATGCTCCGCAAGGTCACCGTCGTCGACCACGGCGACACCGACCTGCTGCCGGGTGAGCTCGTCGACCGGTCGCGCTACAACGCGCTGAACCGTGCGGCGCTGCAGGAGGGTCGCAAGACCGCCTCGGCTCGCCAGGAGGTCATGGGCATCACGAAGGCGTCCCTCGCGACCGAGTCGTGGCTGTCCGCCGCTTCCTTCCAGGAGACCACCCGCGTGCTCACGCAGGCGGCCATGGAGGGCAAGCAGGACCACCTCGTCGGCCTCAAGGAGAACGTCATCATCGGTAAGCTCATCCCTGCCGGGACGGGCCTCAGCCGGTACCGTGACGTGGACGTGAACGCGACCGAAGAGGCGAAGGCGGAGCGGTACCCCAACCGCATCTTCGCTGACGACTCGTCGTTCTCGGACGCCGACCTGAGCTTCGTCGACTTCGACAGCTTCTCGTCGGACGACTTCACGCCGGGCACGTACAACTGAGCCTGATGTGATCCCACGAAGGCCCCGTCTCCGCAAGGAGGCGGGGCCTTCGTCGTGTCGTCACCACGTGACGGCCTGGAGGCACGGTGCCCGGCCGTCACGGGCCTCCCGTCCGCCGTGGGGTCGCGGCTAGAGCGCGCGGCCCGCGCCGTTGTCGCGGCCGGAGCCGCGACCGGTCTCGTCGACCAGCGAGAACAGGCTCAGCACGTTGCCGTCGGGGTCGCGGACGTCGAACCAGTCGACCGCGCCGTCGACGCACTCGACGGGGCCGATGTCGATGCCGAGCGCGCCGATCCGTGCGTGCTGCGCGGCGACGTCGTCGACGCCGAAGCGGACGCTGACCGGGTTCTCCTCGGCCTGTTCGTCGACGTAGAGCTGGATCCAGATGCCGCCGACCTCGTACTCGGCGACGCCGTCCTCGGGTTCGAGGTCCGGCTCGGTGCGCTCGAAGACCGCGCCGTACCAGAGGCAGGACGCCTCGATGTCGGTGACGGGCAGCCCCACGGTCACGCTCGTGATGTCCATGTCTCATCATGTGCCCGGGCGGGGGCGCGCGTCGAGAGGGATTCCGCTGCGTCGCGCTGTCCGGCCCGTGTCGACCTGGTGCCGTTCGTCGCGGTGTTCCTCCACAGGCGGCATCGCGCCGATGTCCTCCACCGCCTGCCGGTCTGAGGCCACGGAGCGGTCCGCGGTCCGTGAGGCTGGTCGTCATGTGCACCCGAACGACCGCAGCGAGACCGCACCGACGGCACCCCGACGGGGAGGTGACCGGCACCGTGTCCACCTCGGCGCTGCCCCTCGTCACCGCGTTGGTCGGTCTGCTCGGTCTCGCGATCGGGTCGTTCCTGAACGTCGTCGTGCACCGCATCCCCGCCGGGATGTCGGTCGTCGCACCGGCCAGCTCCTGCCCCGGCTGCGGCCACGAGATCCGGGGGCGCGACAATGTGCCGGTGGTGTCCTGGCTCCTCCTGCGTGCCCGGTGCCGTGACTGCGACGCGCCCATCTCGGCTCGGTACCCGCTCGTCGAGGCCGCCACGGGCCTCCTGTTCGTCGCGGTGACCCTGCTCTCGGTCCTCGCACCGTGGCCGACGTGGGCGGCACCGGACGGTCTTCCCGGAGCGATCCACGCTGCGATCCTGCTCGTCGCACTGCTGTACCTGATGGCGATCAGCATCTCGTTGACGCTCATCGACCTCGACACCCACACCCTGCCGAACCGGATCGTGCTGCCGGCGTACATCGTGTTGCCCGTGCTCCTGCTCGTGGCATCGGTGGTGTCCGGGGACTGGGGCGCCGCGGTCCGCGGGATCGGCGGTCTCGTCGTCCTCGGCGGTGTCTACCTCTTGCTCGCGCTGGCGGTCCTCGGCGGGATGGGACTCGGGGACGTGAAGCTCGCCGGCGTGCTCGGTCTCGTGCTGGCGTACCTCGGATGGGGACCCCTCGCGGTGGGTTCTTCCGCCGCGTTCCTGCTCGGCGGTACCTTCGCAGTCGTCCTCCTGGCCGTGCGCCGGGCGGGCCGCCGGAGCGGGATCCCGTTCGGCCCCTGGATGCTCGCGGGTGCCTGGCTCGGCATCGCCGTCGGTGCGCCCGCGTGGGATGGCTACCTGCGCCTCCTCGGACTCGCCTGACGCCTCGTCACGCGCTGCGCCACCAGACCGACCCGAAGACGGTCACGGGGAAGGACCGCCCATGTCGAAGAGCATCGTCGGCGTCGACATCGGCGCCGCCGCGATCCGTTCCGTCGAGGTGCAGGACGCGGACCGGGCGAGACCGACGATCCTGCGGTTCGCCGAGGTGCCGGTACCCGTCGGCGCGACGAAACAGGGCGAGGTGCTCGAACCGAACACCGTGGCGGTCGCACTCCGCCAGCTCTGGTCGATCGGGCGCTTCCGCTCGAAGGACGTGACGACGGACGCAGGCGGCACCGCGGCGGGCTGATCCGACCCGCACGGACCGGTGTCGGCCGCGCCACGCCGACATCACTTCCGCGACGCCCGTCGCGGAGATTACGATGCTCACGGCGCCGTGTCCGCGGCTGCTCATCCCCTCTCGAACGGTCGGCTCGAATCGGCCGTTCCTCGTCGTGCCCGGAGTCGCGCGTGTTGGTCGGAATCGTCGAATTCCTCGGTTGGTTCGGGGCAGTAACCGTCCTTGCTGGTTACATCTTGTTCTCCACGGGCAGGATCCCGAACGGTCCGCTCTACCAGTTGCTCAACCTGGTCGGCGGCCTCGCGGTGGCCGTCAACGTCGCCGCCCACCACGCCGTCCCCTCGACGATCGTCAACGGCATCTGGGCGATCGTCGCCGTCGTCGTCCTGGTGAAGATGGTCCGTGCGCGTCGCGCGGCGAAGCGCGACGGGTCCGCTGCGGCCGAGCCGCCGGTCCTGCGCGCGGAGCCGCCGGCCACGACCGGGGTCCTGCCGGTCATCGGGCCGGCGCTGCGCGACCACGAGCCGGAGGGGGCCGGCGAGACGGACGCGACCACGGGCCTCCAGCGGGTCGACCTGGCGGACGCGACGGTCGCGACGGACCCGACCCGCCCGACGACGTCGGATCTCGTGCCCGCGACGGTGCCGGAGGCGCCCGCCCCGATGACGGAGACCGTCCCGATCATCACGGCGACCATCGCGCTCGCCCTGGTCGCCGCAGCGCAGGAGCAGTCCGACCGTGCGCACGCCGACGACACGGACCACGCCGAACCCGCTCGCTGACCAGCCGGTCGGCGATACGATCGGCCCATGTCCCGGTGGCTGATCGCGACGATGACGTCGATCCTCTTCATCGCGCTCGTGATCGCCGTCACGGGCTTCGAAGCCCTGCTCGCCGACGTCGAGGTCATCTCGCAGCCCGACGCCACCCCGTACCTCGGGCCCGCGATGGTGGTCGGCGGCGCGGTGGTCGTCTTACTGGCGACCGCGGCGGGTGTCCGCGACGGCAACCCCGGGGTGACCGCCCTCGTCGCGGCGGCGACCGTCTACCTGGTCATGCTCGGCGTCGGAGCCGTGGGCTACGCACTCGTCCGCTCGGACGCGACCGAGCTCCTCGTCTTCCCCGCGGGATACGCCCTCGGCCCGTTCGTGGTCGGTTCCGTCGTGGTGGCGCTCCTGTCGGTGCTCGGCGGGATCGCGACGGCTCGCCACCAGGCGCGGACCGCGGGCGGCTCGGTCGCGACCGACGGGACGCACGCGACCAGCGGCGCGGACGGGTCGGGCGGACTCTCCGGGCACAACCGGACGAACGCGGGCGAGGGACCCGCCGAGCGGTAGTCTTCGGACAGCACGACGCACACCAAACGGGGGAACGATGAGCGACCAGCACGCGCAGGATCCGGACCAGCAGGGCGGCTGGGGCGCCGTCCCGCCGGTGGCCTCGATCCGTGGCACCGACGGCGCGTCCGCCGCAGCCGGCCAGACGGTCGGCCCTGGTCCTGCGGTCGGTCCCGGCGCCGGCTTCGCCGGAGCGCCCGGCGCCGGCTTCGCCGGAGCGCCCGGGCCGGTGCCGCAGCGTCCCCGCCGGAAGCTCCGCCGCGGGCAGCTCATCGGGATCATCTCGGGTGGCACCGCCGTCGTCCTGCTGCTCGTCGCCGGGGTCGTCGGGTACTCGGTCGGTTCCGCCTCGCACTCGGCCGACCGCCCCGTGCGGGCGTTCCTCGACGACCTGACGGCCGGACGCGTGGCCGACGCCCTCGACGACGCGGGCATCGAACGTGGGAAGTCCGACGTGCTGCTCGGTGACGCCGCCTACGCGAAGGCATCGGACAAGGTCACCGGGTACCGCGTCGCCGCGACGCGGACGGACGGCGACACCGCGACCGTCCGGGCGTACCTGCGCCAGGGTGGCCAGGACGTCGCCGCGACCTTCACGCTCGACAAGACCGGGACCGACTGGGGTGTGTTCCCGGTCTGGGAGCTCCAGGCCCCCGAGCTCGGCTCGGTCGACGTCGCCGTGCGCGGACCCTCCGGTGCGTCGGTCACGGTCGCAGGCCGGAACGTGCGGACCGCGAAGGACGGCACGGTGAGCCTCCGCGCGCTGCCCGGTACCTACGACGTCGCCTTCGACGGCGGCAAGTGGACCACGGCACGTGGTGGATCGGCGGACGTCAGCGGGTTCGGCCGGACGACGTCGACCCCGGTGCAGATGACGACCACCCTCACGACCGCGGGGCAGCAGGCCGCCAAGCGAGCGGTGGACGACTGGGTGGACGGCTGCATCGCCTCCACCGACGCCGCGCCGGCCGGCTGCAGCTTCTACGCGTACGGCCAGAACCCCGCGTACACCTACACGAACCAGAAGTGGACGCTCGAGACGCGGCCGACGGTCCGGGTCGGCAGCTGGACGACGAACGGCTGGTTGATCACGACGACCACGTTCGGGCGGGCGAAGTACACGGCGGACATCTCGGGTGCCGCCGGCACCGGAACGGCGTCCGCGGGGCCGCTCAACGTCAACGCGAGCGGGTACGTCACCGGCTTCTCGAGCGACGGTGCGACGTTCCGCTCGGCGGTGGGCAACGGCTCGTCCGACACCGGCTCATGACGGTGTCGGTTCCCGGGGTGACCCGGATTGATTTCGTCCCGTTCCGCGGGTAGTCTCTACCGGGTGTGCGCCCTCGGGCGCGCCCGAAAAGTCCGGCGAGCGGGATCGCCCAGCCGGACCACTCCGTCCCCCACTCGAACACCCGCCGTCCGGCGGTGATCAGCGTGGGACGAGGAAGCCGGCGGAACGCGCCGGCCAGAGAGCACGAGCGAAGAACCAGGAGAACAGTTGCCTACTATTCAGCAGCTGGTTCGCAAGGGTCGTACGCCGAAGGTCACCAAGACCAAGGCGCCCGCCCTGAAGGCGAACCCCCAGCAGCGTGGTGTGTGCACCCGCGTCTACACCACCACCCCCAAGAAGCCGAACTCGGCACTGCGCAAGGTCGCTCGTGTCAAGCTCTCGAACGGCACCGAGGTCACGGCCTACATCCCCGGTGAGGGCCACAACCTCCAGGAGCACTCGATGGTGCTCGTCCGCGGCGGTCGTGTGAAGGACCTCCCGGGTGTGCGGTACAAGATCATCCGTGGCGCCCTGGACACCCAGGCAGTCAAGAACCGTAAGCAGGCTCGCAGCCGCTACGGTGCGAAGAAGGGTTGAGTTAGATGCCTCGTAAGGGTCCCGCTCCCAAGCGTCCCGTCGTCGCCGACCCGGTCTACGGTGCGCCGATCGTCAGCCAGCTCGTCAACAAGATCCTGCTCGACGGCAAGAAGGGCCTCGCTGAGCGCATCGTCTACGGTGCACTCGAGGGCGTTTCCGCCAAGAACCAGCAGGACGCCGTCGTGACGCTGAAGAAGGCGCTCGACAACGTCCGTCCGACCCTCGAGGTCCGCAGCCGCCGTGTCGGTGGCTCGACCTACCAGGTCCCGGTCGAGGTCAAGCCGCACCGCGCGAACACCCTCGCGCTCCGTTGGCTCACCTCGTACGCCAAGGCCCGTCGCGAGAAGACGATGACCGAGCGTCTCATGAACGAGATCCTCGACGCGTCCAACGGCCTCGGTGCCGCGGTCAAGCGCCGCGAGGACACGCACAAGATGGCCGAGTCGAACAAGGCCTTCGCCCACTACCGCTGGTAGTCCCGGCACCGTCCGGGCGCCGGTGGTCAAGAACCCCGGCGCCCGGACGGCCGCCAACCTCTCCTACAACTCTTCCGGAGGAACCCTGTGGCACAGGACGTGCTCACCGACCTGAACAAGGTCCGCAACATCGGCATCATGGCGCACATCGATGCCGGCAAGACCACGACGACCGAGCGCATCCTGTTCTACACGGGCATCACGCACAAGATCGGTGAGGTCCACGACGGCGCTGCCACGATGGACTGGATGGCGCAGGAGCAGGAGCGCGGCATCACGATCACGTCGGCCGCGACGACCTGCTTCTGGGACAACAACCAGATCAACATCATCGACACCCCCGGTCACGTGGACTTCACGGTCGAGGTGGAGCGTTCGCTCCGCGTCCTCGACGGTGCCGTCGCCGTGTTCGACGGGAAAGAGGGCGTCGAGCCCCAGTCCGAGACCGTCTGGCGTCAGGCCGACAAGTACGAAGTCCCGCGCATCTGCTTCGTCAACAAGATGGACAAGCTGGGCGCCGACTTCTACTACACCGTCGACACCATCGTGAACCGCCTCGGCGCGGAGCCCCTCGTGCTCCAGCTGCCGATCGGTTCCGAGAGCTCGTTCGAAGGCGTCGTCGACCTCGTCCAGATGCGCGCACTCACCTGGCGCGGCGACGCCAAGGGTGACGTCGCGATGGGCGCGAAGTACGAGATCGAAGAGATCCCGGCCGACCTGCAGGACCGTGCCGCCGAGTACCGCGAGAAGCTCATCGAGCGCGTGGCCGAGGCGGACGACGTCCTCATGGAGCGCTACCTCGAGGGCGACACCGACTTCTCGGTCGCCGAGATCAAGGCAGCGATCCGTGCCCTCACGGTGAGCAGCACGCTCTACCCGGTCCTCTGCGGTTCCGCGTTCAAGAACCGTGGTGTCCAGCCGATGCTCGACGCCGTCATCGACTACCTCCCGTCCCCGCTCGACGTGCCGCCGATGATCGGCCACGACGTCAAGGACGAGGAGAAGGAGATCATCCGCAAGCCCGACGCGACCGAGCCGTTCTCGGCGCTCGCGTTCAAGGTCGCGGTGCACCCCTTCTTCGGTCGTCTGACCTACGTGCGCGTCTACTCCGGCTCGATCGAGTCCGGTGCCCAGGTCATCAACTCGACCAAGGGCAAGAAGGAGCGCATCGGCAAGATCTTCCAGATGCACTCCAACAAGGAGAACCCGGTCGCCAACGTGACCGCTGGCCACATCTACGCGGTCATCGGCCTCAAGGACACCACCACCGGTGACACCCTGTGCGACCCGACCAACCAGGTCGTCCTCGAGTCGATGACGTTCCCGGAGCCGGTCATCGAGGTCGCCATCGAGCCGAACACGAAGGCTGACCAGGAGAAGCTCTCCACGGCCATCCAGAAGCTCGCCGAAGAGGACCCGACGTTCCGCGTCGAGCTCAACGCCGAGACCGGTCAGACGACGATCAAGGGCATGGGCGAGCTCCACCTCGACATCCTCGTCGACCGCATGAAGCGCGAGTTCCACGTCGAGGCGAGCGTCGGCAAGCCCCAGGTGGCCTACCGCGAGACGCTCACCAAGATCGTCGAGCGCTACGACTACACCCACAAGAAGCAGACCGGTGGCTCCGGTCAGTTCGCGAAGGTGCAGATCGCGCTCGAGCCGATGGAGGTCACGAGCGAGAAGGTCTACGAGTTCGTCAACGCGACCTCCGGTGGCCGTGTCCCGCGTGAGTACATCCCGTCGGTCGACGCCGGTATCCAGGACGCCATGCAGGTCGGCATCCTCGCGGGCTACCCGACCGTCGGCGTGAAGGCCATCCTCAAGGACGGCGCGGCGCACGACGTCGACTCGTCCGAGATGGCGTTCAAGATCGCCGGCTCGATCGCCTACAAGGAAGCGGCTCGCAAGGCCGGTCCGGCGATCCTCGAGCCGATCATGGCCGTCGAGGTCCGTACTCCGGAGGAGTACATGGGCGACGTCATCGGTGACCTGAACTCCCGTCGTGGCCAGATCGCCTCGATGGAGGACGCCTCGGGCGTCAAGGTGGTCCGCGCGAGCGTGCCGCTGTCCGAGATGTTCGGCTACGTCGGCGACCTGCGGTCGAAGACCTCTGGTCGTGCGGTCTACTCGATGACCTTCGAGACCTACAGCCAGGTCCCGGCCAAGGTCGCCGAGGAGATCATCGCGAAGAACGCGGGGGAGTAGCGCTCAGCGCTTCTCCACAGGCGGGGGCGCCCGGCGACGGGCCCCTCGCCACCAAGTAAAGTACAGACACACACCGCGCACCCACGGTTCCGAGCCCATCCAGGGCCGGCCGGGGGTGACGCTTCCGAGTCCTGAGGAGGACCCACAGTGGCCAAGGCCAAGTTCGAGCGCACCAAGCCGCACGTCAACATCGGAACCATCGGTCACGTCGACCACGGCAAGACCACGCTCACGGCGGCGATCACCAAGGTTCTGCACGACCAGTACCCGGACCTCAACGAGGCCCGCGACTTCGCGCAGATCGACAACGCTCCCGAGGAGCGCCAGCGCGGCATCACGATCAACATCTCGCACGTCGAGTACCAGACCGAGAAGCGTCACTACGCGCACGTCGACGCCCCCGGTCACGCCGACTACGTGAAGAACATGATCACGGGTGCGGCACAGATGGACGGCGCGATCCTCGTGGTCGCCGCCACCGACGGCCCGATGCCCCAGACGCGTGAGCACGTCCTGCTCGCCCGCCAGGTCGGCGTTCCCTACATCGTCGTCGCACTGAACAAGTCCGACATGGTGGACGACGAGGAGATCCTGGAGCTCGTCGAGCTCGAGGTCCGCGAGCTCCTCGGCTCGCAGCAGTTCGACGAGGACGCCCCCGTCGTGCAGGTCTCGGCGCTCAAGGCGCTCGAGGGCGACGAGAAGTGGGTCAAGTCGGTCCAGGACCTCATGGCCCAGGTCGACGAGCACGTGCCGGACCCGGTGCGCGCCACCGACCAGCCGTTCCTGATGCCGATCGAGGACGTCTTCACGATCACCGGTCGTGGCACCGTCGTCACCGGTCGCGTCGAGCGTGGCACGCTCAACCTGAACGCCGAGGTCGAGATCGTCGGCATCCGCGCGACGCAGAAGACCACGGTCACGGGCATCGAGATGTTCCGCAAGCTGCTCGACTCCGCGGTCGCCGGTGACAACACCGGTCTGCTCATCCGTGGCCTCAAGCGCGAGGACGTGGAGCGCGGCCAGGTCGTCGTGAAGCCGGGTTCGGTCACGCCGCACACCGAGTTCCAGGCGAACGCGTACATCCTGACCAAGGACGAGGGTGGGCGTCACAACCCGTTCTACGCGAACTACCGCCCGCAGTTCTACTTCCGCACCACGGACGTCACCGGCGTCATCACGCTGCCCGAGGGCACCGAGATGGTCATGCCCGGTGACACCGTCGCCATGACGGTCGAGCTGATCCAGCCGATCGCCATGGAAGAGGGCCTCCGCTTCGCCATCCGTGAGGGTGGTCGTACGGTCGGCGCCGGTACGGTCGAGAAGATCATCAAGTAACTCCGGTTCCTTGCGACAGCGGGGTCGGGCCTTCGGGTCCGGCCCCGCTTCGTCGTACCCGGCCACTGGCGCGCCGTACAGGGCGCCGGACAGGAGGAACGGGGCGTGGTCGGCCACGGGCCTCCTGTCCGCCCCGTGACCCGTCACAGGCTTCACGGAGTTGGCTCGGGCACGTGACCCGCCTCCGCAGATCCGCGACCTCCGGTCGCGGCTACCACCGCGTCCGTTCCGGACGCGGTTTCTCGTTCCGCGACCCCGACGGCAAGACCGTGACCGATCCGGACGAGCGCCGTCGGCTCGAGGAGTTCGTGATCCCGCCGGCGTGGGACGACGTCTGGATCTCGCCGTACCCGAACGGCCACATCCTGGCCACGGGCACGGACGGTGCTGGCCGTCGCCAGTACATGTACCACCCGTCGTGGCGTGAACGGATGGACCGGATCAAGTACGACCGCGCGCTCGCGCTGGCGGAGTCGTTGCCGGTCGCCCGTCGCGGTGTCACACAAGACCTCCGCCGGCCGGAACCGGACCGCCGGCGCGCGCTGGCCGCAGCCTTCCGGATGCTCGACCAGGGGTCGCTCCGGGTCGGGTCCGAGCGGTACGCCACCGAGCACGGCAGCCGCGGGCTGTCCACGCTGCTCTGCGCGCACGCCCACGTGTCCGGCGACGACATCGAACTCGACTTCCCCGGCAAGAGCGGGCAGGAGTGGTCGTCGTCGATCCACGACCACGACCTGGCGCGGGTCATCGCCGGCATGAAGCGACGCGGACCCAATGCGCGTCTGCTGTCGTTCCGCGAGCGCCGTGGGGCGGAGTGGGAGCCGCTCTCCGCCGAGGACATCAACGCCTACGTGAAGGAACGTGCCGGCGACGAGTTCACCGCGAAGGACTTCCGGACCCTGCACGGGACGGTCGCGGCCGCGGTCGACCTGGCGAAGACCGGGCCGCAGTCATCCCAGGCCAAGCGGAAGAAGGCCGTGTCACACGCGGTGAAGGCCGCGAGCGACGAGCTCGGCAACACCCCGACGGTGTGCCGACAGAGCTACATCGACCCCCGTCTGCTCGATGCGTACGACCACGGGGAGACCATCGATCCGGACCGCCTGGCGTCCGCCGAGGCCGAGGTCCGGGCACTGCTCTACCGACAATGACCCGGGGGCCGTCCGGATGACGTAGCGTTGGTCGACGTGCCGGACCACCCCACACGGCACGGAAGGACCCACAACAGTCGTGACCGACGAGTGCATCCACGGTTTCCCCACCGAGCTCTGCGACATCTGCGCACCCCGGCAGCGCGAGGCGTCGGAGATCCCAGCCACCCCGGCACCACGCCGGACCCGCATCACCACCAACCTGCGCGTCGACCCGCCGGCCTCCGGGCCGAACACGTCGCTCCGGTCGCCGACGTCGCTCCGTTCGTCGTCCGCCGACCTGCCCGAGGCACGTGAGTTCGCAGCGCTCCGTGCCCACCACGTCACCCACATCGACAACCTCGACGGCATCGTCGGCGCCGGCGCGATCCTGGCGGCTGACCAGGCCGAGCCCGTCGTGGACGTCAGCTCCGCCGGCACCCGTGCCGCACGTGCCGAGGCCGAGGCACCGGACGGCTCCTCGATCGCCGGGCACGTGCCGTTCACGCTGTCGCCCGACGCGACGCGGTGGGACGAGCTCCGCACGGGCGCCGAGGGTGAGCGCTGGTCCGATGCCGCCCGTCGCACCCGCGCGATCGACTACGTGGTGCTCGTCGTGCCGGTCTCGGCGTTCGGCGCCTCGGTGATCGTCGCGGACCAGGACGCCGACGCCGACGACGTCCGGTTCGCCGTCGGCCCCGACGCCGGCACGAACCTGATCCGTCGCACCGACTTCACGGACCCGGAGATGCACGGCCTCGAGCTGCTCGCCGGTCCGAGCGTGCCGTTCACCTCGGTGGCCGTGATCGGTGTGCCGAACGACAAGGCCCGGCAGACCGTCCGCGCCGTGCTCGCCGACCACGGCGGACACGCTCCCCGCGTGGCCGTCTTCCCGCCGTGGTTCGTGCCCCCGGTGACCGCCGAGTGACGGTCTCCTGACCCGTCTCGACGCACCCTCCGGACCACGTCCGGAGGGTGCGTTGCGTTGCGGGGCCGAGCCGGGCCTCCAGACCGTCCGATCCCCGTGGATCCGGGCAAGCGAGCCGGCGGGACACGCCCGGCAATTCGCGACACGCCCGGGTTGCACGTGGGCCGGGGCTATGCGAGACTTGTCCGGTTCCGAATTCCCCGTGGGTGTACGCCCACAGGATCACTGCTCTGGCAGTGCACAACCCCCTTGTTCAGCAGGGCTGGGTTGGGCCGCAGGCAGCAGAACACGACTCCCCGAGATGTGACGGACGCGGTGCACCACTGCTGCGCCCGGAGCACGAGGCAGTCGATTGCCCACGCTGGACGGCCACGGTCGCCCGCGAGGTTGACAGGTGAACAGCGGTCATCCCCAGTGGATGCGGCCGGTTGGTTCAGGAAAACAGCACGGTCCGCAGGAATGCGGAACCGAGCGGCGTCAGGCGGCCAGAGGGTGCGCGGCGCAGAGAGGACAAGAGACACATGGCGGGACAGAAGATCCGCATCCGGCTCAAGTCGTATGACCACGAGGTCATCGACACGTCGGCCCGGAAGATCGTCGACACGGTGACCCGTGCCGGTGCAACCGTGGTCGGCCCGGTGCCGCTCCCCACCGAGAAGAACGTGATCGCAGTGATCCGTTCCCCTCACAAGTACAAGGACTCGCGCGAGCACTTCGAGAAGCGCACGCACAAGCGGGTCATCGACATCGTCGACCCGACGCCGAAGGCCGTGGACTCGCTCATGCGACTCGACCTGCCGGCCGACGTCAACATCGAGATCAAGCTGTAAGGGGGCTGACCAATGGCGAACTCAACCAAGACCGTCAAGGGCCTCCTCGGCAAGAAGCTCGGGATGACCCAGGTGTGGGACGAGAACAACAAGTTCATCCCCGTCACCGTGATCGAGGTCGGCCCGAACGTGGTCACCCAGATCCGCAACGCTGAGCGCGACGGCTACGAGGCGATCCAGATCGCCGCCGGTGCCATCGACCCGCGCAAGGTCAACAAGCCGGCCGCTGGCCACTTCGAGGCCGCTGGCGTGACCCCGCGTCGCACCCTCACCGAGATCCGTACCAACGACTCCGCTGAGTACACGCTCGGCCAGGAGCTCACCGTGGACAGCACGTTCACGGCGGGCCAGAAGGTCGACGTCGTCGGTACCTCCAAGGGCAAGGGCTTCGCCGGTGTCATGAAGCGCCACGGCTTCCACGGCGTCGGCGCCTCGCACGGTGCGCACCGCAACCACCGCAAGCCCGGCTCGATCGGTGCTTCCTCGACCCCGTCGCGTGTCTTCAAGGGCATGCGCATGGCCGGTCGTATGGGTGGCGACCGCGTGACCGTCCTCAACCTCACGGTGCACGCCGTCGACGCCGAGAAGGGTCTGCTGCTCGTCAAGGGCGCCGTCCCCGGTGCTCGTGGCCGCTCCGTCTTCGTCCGCACCGCCGTGAAGGGTAAGTGATCATGGCCACCACGACCGCAACCACGATCGACGTCCTCGACGCATCGGGTGCCAAGTCCGGCACCGTCGAGCTCCCCGCAGCTCTCTTCGACGTCGAGACCAACGTCCCGCTGATCCACCAGGTCGTCACCGCGCAGCTCGCAGCCGCGCGTCAGGGCACCCACAAGACCAAGAACCGCGGCGAAGTCCGCGGTGCCGGTCGCAAGCCGTTCAAGCAGAAGGGCACCGGCCGCGCCCGTCAGGGTTCCGTCCGTGCTCCGGAGCACACCGGCGGTGGCGTCGTCCACGGACCGACCCCGCGTGACTACTCGCAGCGCACCCCGAAGAAGATGATCGCCGCTGCTCTGCTCGGCTCGCTCTCGGACCGCGCCCGCGGTGGCCGCATCTCCGCTGTGGAGGGCTTCGTCGCGGCTGAACTGCCGTCGACCAAGACCGCCCGCACGCTCCTCGAGAAGGTCGCGCCCGTCAAGAACGTGCTCGTCGTGCTCGAGACGGACGACGAGCTGACGCTCAAGTCGATCCGCAACCTGTCGAACGTCCACGCGCTCTCGTACGGCCAGCTCAACGCCTACGACGTGCTGCGTTCGGACGCCGTCGTCTTCAGCAAGAGCGCCCTCGACGCCTTCATCGCGTCGAAGACCGCGAAGGAGATCACCGCATGAGCGGCTTCAACAAGGACCCGCGCGACGTCGTCATCTCGCCGGTCGTCTCGGAGAAGAGCTACGCGCTCATCGACCAGGGCAAGTACACGTTCATCGTGGACCCCCGCTCGAACAAGACCGAGATCAAGCTCGCCATCGAGAAGATCTTCAACGTCAAGGTCGCGAGCATCAACACGCTGAACCGCCCGGGCAAGACCCGTCGCACCAAGTTCGGTCTCGGCAAGCGCAAGGACACCAAGCGCGCCATCGTGACGCTCAAGTCCGGTTCGATCGACATCTTCACGGCTGTCGGCTGAGGACCAGAGGGATAAATCATGGCTATTCGTAACTACAAGCCGACGACCCCCGGTCGTCGCGGCTCGTCGGTCGCCGACTTCGCTGAGATCACCCGTTCGACTCCGGAGAAGTCACTGCTTCGTCCGCTGCCGAAGACCGGTGGTCGCAACAGCTCCGGCCGTATCACCACGCGTCACATCGGTGGTGGCCACAAGCGCCAGTACCGCGTGATCGACTTCCGTCGCTCCGACAAGGACGGCGTCGACGCCAAGGTCGCTCACATCGAGTACGACCCCAACCGCACTGCGCGCATCGCGCTCCTGCACTACGTGGACGGCACGAAGCGGTACATCATCGCGCCGAACAAGCTGAAGCAGGGCGACGTCGTCGAGCAGGGCCCCGGCGCCGACATCAAGCCCGGCAACAACCTGCCGCTGCGCAACATCCCCGTGGGTACCGTCGTGCACGCCATCGAGCTCCGCCCCGGTGGCGGCGCCAAGATGGCCCGCTCCGCGGGCGCCTCGGTGCGTCTCGTCGCCAAGGACGGCCCCTACGCGCAGCTCCGTCTGCCGTCGGGCGAGGTCCGCAACGTCGACGCACGCTGCCGCGCCACGATCGGCGAGGTCGGCAACGCCGAGCAGTCGAACATCAACTGGGGCAAGGCCGGCCGCATGCGCTGGAAGGGCGTCCGCCCGACCGTTCGTGGTGTCGCCATGAACCCGGTCGACCACCCGCACGGTGGTGGTGAGGGCAAGACGTCCGGTGGTCGTCACCCGGTCAGCCCCTGGGGCCAGTCCGAGGGCCGTACGCGCAAGCCGAACAAGCCGAGCGACAAGCTCATCGTCCGTCGCCGTAACGCCGGCAAGAAGCGCAAGTAGGAGTTCAGAAGATGCCACGCAGTCTGAAGAAGGGCCCCTTCGTCGACGAGCACCTGCTCCGCAAGGTCGTCACGCAGAACGAGGCCAACACCAAGAACGTGATCCGTACGTGGTCGCGTCGGTCGATGATCGTCCCGAACATGCTCGGGCACACGATCGCCGTCCACGACGGCCGCAAGCACATCCCGGTGTTCGTCACCGAGTCGATGGTCGGTCACAAGCTCGGCGAGTTCGCGCCGACCCGCACCTTCCGTGGTCACGTGAAGGACGACAAGAAGGGCCGTCGCCGCTGAGGCGGCGACGCAGAGGAGGAACGAAATGGTGGAGTCGATCGCACGCGTGCGACACATCCGCGTCACGCCTCAGAAGGCCCGTCGCGTCATCGAGCTGATCCGCGGCAAGCAGGCCCACGAGGCCCTCGCCATCCTGAAGTTCGCCCCCCAGGGCGCTTCGGAGCCCGTGTACAAGCTGGTCGCCTCGGCGATCGCGAACGCACGGGTCAAGGCGGACTCGACGAACAGCTTCCTCGACGAGCGCGACCTCTACGTGAGCCGCGTCTTCGTCGACGAGGGCACGACCCTGAAGCGGTTCCAGCCGCGCGCCCAGGGCCGCGCCTTCCGCATCAACAAGCGCACCAGCCACATCACGGTCGTCCTCGCGACGCCGGACGAGGTCGAGGCTGCCGCGACGAGCAAGAAGGCGAGCAACTAATGGGCCAGAAGGTCAACCCGTACGGTTTCCGTCTCGGGATCACGACGGACCACGTCTCGCACTGGTTCACCGACAGCAAGAAGGCCGGTCAGCGCTACGCCGACTACGTGGCCGAGGACATCAAGGTGCGCGAGTACCTGAAGAAGACCCTCGACCGCGCCGGTGTCGCACGCATCGAGCTCGAGCGCACCCGTGACCGTGTCCGCGTGGACATCCACACGGCTCGTCCGGGCATCGTCATCGGCCGCCGCGGCGCCGAGGCGGAGCGCGTTCGCGGTGAGCTCGAGAAGCTCACCAAGAAGCAGATCCAGCTGAACATCCTCGAGGTCAAGAACCCCGAGACCGAGGCCCAGCTCGTCGCGCAGGGCATCGCCGAGCAGCTCTCCGCTCGTGTCGCGTTCCGTCGCGCCATGCGCAAGGGCCTGCAGGGTGCACAGCGCGCCGGCGCCAAGGGTGTCCGCATCCAGGTGTCGGGTCGTCTCGGCGGCGCCGAGATGTCGCGTTCGGAGTTCTACCGCGAAGGCCGTGTGCCGCTGCACACGCTCCGCGCGAACATCGACTACGGCTTCTACGAGGCCCGGACCACGTTCGGCCGCATCGGCGTGAAGGTCTGGATCTACAAGGGCGACATCACGAACAAGGAGCTCGCTCGCGAGCAGGCGAACCAGCGTTCGTCGCGCCCCGAGCGTCGTGGCGGCCCGCGCGGTGAGCGTGGAGACCGTGGCGGCGACCGTCGTGGCGGCGACCGCGGTGACCGTCGCCCGCAGCAGGCCCCGCAGGACGCGCCGGCCGGCGCAGGAGTTGAGGCGTAACCATGCTTATTCCCCGTCGAG
This sequence comes from Curtobacterium flaccumfaciens UCD-AKU, assembly GCF_000349565.1. GTDB lineage: Bacteria > Actinomycetota > Actinomycetes > Actinomycetales > Microbacteriaceae > Curtobacterium > Curtobacterium poinsettiae. Next base: position 75,830 of record NZ_APJN01000018.1, on the reverse strand, counting down.
TCAAGCACCGCAAGCAGCACCACCCGAAGCGTTCGGGTCAGGCAACCGGTGGTACCAAGGTCAGCTTCGGCGACTATGGCATCCAGGCCCTCACCCCGGCGTACGTGACCAACCGTCAGATCGAGTCCGCTCGTATCGCCATGACGCGTCACATCAAGCGTGGTGGCAAGGTCTGGATCAACATCTACCCGGACCGTCCGCTGACCAAGAAGCCCGCCGAGACCCGCATGGGTTCCGGTAAGGGTTCGCCCGAGTGGTGGGTCGCGAACGTGAAGCCGGGCCGGGTGCTCTTCGAGCTCTCCGGCGTCAGCGAGGAGATCGCCCGCGAGGCGTTGACTCGTGCAATCCACAAGCTGCCCCTCAAGGCACGCATCATCAAGCGCGAGGAGGGCGACGCATAATGGCGATCGGTTCCAAGGAGCTCCGTCCGACGGAGCTCGACACGTTCGAGAACGAGCGTCTCGCTGACGAGCTGAAGAAGGCCAAGGAGGAGCTCTTCAACCTCCGCTTCCAGTCGGCCACCGGCCAGCTGGAGAGCCACGGTCGTCTCCGTGCCGTCAAGCGCGACATCGCCCGCATCTACACCGTCCTCCGCGAGCGCGAGCTCGGCATCCGTGCCACTCCCGCGCCCGTCGAGACCGCCCCCAAGGCCAAGAAGACGACGAAGAAGGCTGACAAGCCGGCCGAGTCGACCGAGGCCGAGACCGCCGAGGAGAAGTAATGGCGAACGAAGAGAAGAACTCCGCCGCCCTCACTCGCGGCTACCGCAAGACGCGTCGCGGCTACGTGACGAGCGACAAGATGGACAAGACCATCGTGGTCGAGGTCGAGGACCGCGTGAAGCACGCGCTCTACGGCAAGATCATCCGTCGTACGTCCAAGGTGAAGGCCCACGACGAGCTCGGCACCGCTGGTGTCGGCGACCTCGTCGTGATCAGCGAGACCCGTCCCCTCAGCGCGTCCAAGCGCTGGCGCCTGGTCGAGATCCTCGAGAAGGCCAAGTAGGCCTCGGCCTGCTTCGGAATAGGAGACAGCAGTGATTCAGCAGGAATCCCGCCTGAAGGTCGCCGACAACACGGGTGCCAAGGAGATCTTGACCATCCGCGTGCTCGGTGGCTCGGGTCGTCGCTACGCCGGCCTCGGTGACGTCATCGTCGCCACGGTGAAGGACGCCATCCCCGGCGGCAACGTGAAGAAGGGTGACGTCGTCAAGGCCGTCATCGTTCGCACCAAGAAGGAGACCCGTCGTCAGGACGGCTCCTACATCAAGTTCGACGAGAACGCGGCAGTGATCCTCAAGGCCGACGGCGACCCGCGCGGTACGCGCATCTTCGGTCCGGTCGGTCGCGAGCTCCGTGACAAGAAGTTCATGAAGATCATCTCGCTCGCGCCGGAGGTGCTGTAAGCCATGGCGAACATCAAGAAGGGTGACCTCGTCCAGGTCATCACGGGCGCGACGCAGGAGCGTGGCGGCGACCGTGGCAAGCAGGGCAAGGTCATCGAGGTCCTCAAGGACAAGAACCGCGTCGTCGTCGAGGGCGTGAACTTCGTCACGAAGCACGTCCGCGTCGGCCAGACGCAGCGTGGTTCGAAGACCGGTGGCATCGAGCAGCACGAAGCCTCGATCCACGTCTCGAACGTCGCGCTCGTCGACCCGAAGACGAAGAAGCCGACGCGTGTCGGTTTCCGCACCGAAGAGGTGGAGAAGGACGGCGTCAAGAAGACCGTCCGTGTCCGCTACGCGAAGAAGTCTGGTGAGAAGCTCTGATGACTGACACGACTGCTGCGCCCGCTGGCAAGATCCAGCCGCGCCTCAAGCAGAAGTACCTGGCCGAGATCAAGACGGCCCTCACCGAGCAGTTCGGTTACGCGAACGTCAACCAGGTCCCCGGCCTGGTCAAGGTCGTCGTGAACACCGGTGTCGGTGAGGCAGCTCGCGACTCGAAGATCATCGAGGGGGCCATCAAGGACCTCACGGCGATCACGGGTCAGAAGCCCCAGGTGAACGTCGCCCGCAAGTCCATCGCACAGTTCAAGCTGCGCGAGGGTCAGGCCATCGGCGCGCACGTCACCCTCCGTGGTGACCGCGCGTGGGAGTTCCTCGACCGCCTGGTCACGCTCGCACTGCCCCGCATCCGCGACTTCCGCGGTCTCAGCGACAAGCAGTTCGACGGCAACGGCAACTACACGTTCGGTCTCACGGAGCAGTCCGTGTTCCACGAGATCGACCAGGACCGCATCGACCGTGTCCGCGGCTTCGACATCACTGTCGTGACCACCGCGAAGACGGACGACGAGGGACGCGCGCTGCTCCGGCAGCTCGGCTTCCCGTTCCGCTCCAACGAGCAGACGGTCTAAGCTACTTCGAGCAGTGCGGGCCGGAGGATTCACGTCCTCCGGCCCGCACGCACGAACACACCGATCTCGGGGAACCGCCCCGGGATCACTCGATCGCTCAGGTCGGCATTCGTGGAACGGGTGTCGAAACCAGGCGAGAAATGGACGAACATCATGACGATGACCGATCCGGTCGCAGACATGCTGACCAGATTGCGGAACGCGAACTCCGCGCACCACGACGCAGTCGCGCTCCCGAGCTCCAAGCTCAAGAAGAACATCGCCGACATCCTCAAGCGTGAGGGCTACATCAGCGAGTGGAAGGTGGAGGACGCCCGAGTCGGGCAGACCCTCACCATCGACCTGAAGTACGGCCCCGAGCGCGAGCGTTCGATCGCCGGCATCAAGCGCGTCTCGAAGCCGGGCCTCCGGGTCTACGCGAAGTCGACGGAGATCCCCCAGGTCCTCGGTGGCCTCGGTGTGGCGATCCTCTCGACCTCCTCCGGCCTCCTGACCGACCGCGAAGCCGAGCAGAAGGGCGTGGGTGGGGAAGTCCTCGCCTACGTGTGGTGATCGACAATGTCACGAATCGGACGTCTCCCCATCGACATCCCCGCCGGCGTCACCGTCTCCGTTGACGGTCAGAACGTGGCGGTCAAGGGCCCGAAGGGCGAGCTCGCGCTCGTCATCGCGGAGCCCATCCAGGCCAAGGTCGAGGAGAACCAGGTCCTCGTCACCCGTCCGGACGACGAGCGCGAGTCGCGTTCGCTCCACGGACTGACCCGGACCCTCATCGCCAACAACATCATCGGCGTGACCCAGGGCTACACCAAGGGCCTCGAGGTCGTCGGCACCGGTTACCGTGTCGCGGCCAAGGGCTCGAACCTCGAGTTCGCGCTCGGGTACTCCCACTCGATCACGGTCGAGCCGCCGGCGGGCATCAGCTTCGCGGTGGAGGGCAACAACAAGGTCACCGTCGCCGGTATCGACAAGCAGGCTGTCGGCGAGGTCGCCGCGAACATCCGGAAGCTCCGGAAGCCCGAGCCCTACAAGGGCAAGGGTGTCCGTTACGCCGGCGAGAACGTGCGCCGCAAGGCCGGAAAGTCAGGTAAGTGATCATGGGACTCCTCAAGACACGAGGCAAGAGCAAGGCGGCCGCCAAGGCGCGTCGTCACAACCGTCTCCGCAAGAAGATCACCGGCACCGAGGCTCGTCCCCGTCTCGCCGTCACCCGCTCGTCGCGTCACGTGTTCGTGCAGGTCATCGACGACGCGAAGGGTCACACCCTCGCCAGCGCCTCGACGATGGAGGCAGACCTCCGCTCGTTCGACGGCGACAAGACCGCCAAGGCCCGTCGCGTCGGTGAGCTCCTCGCCGAGCGCGCGAAGTCGGCTGGCGTCGAGGCCGTGGTCTTCGACCGCGGTGGCAGCAAGTACGCCGGTCGCGTCGCCGCGATCGCCGATGGTGCCCGTGAAGGAGGGCTGAACCTGTGAGCGACAACGCGAACACCAACGAAGACGCCAAGACCGAGGCCGTCGAGGCCACGGAGACCGAGGCAGTCGAGACCACGGAGGCCACCGAGGCGAGCACGGAGGCCACGGCCACCGATGCGACCGCCGAGGCACCTGCCGAGGGCGCCAAGACCGGCAAGGAGGCGGAGGCACCTGCCGTCGCCGAGCGTCCGGTCGAGACCGCCGCGGGTTCCGCGTCCAACAACCGCGACTCCGCTGACAACCGTGGCCGTCGTGGTGGCGGTCGTGACCGTCAGCAGGGCCGTGACCGCAACAACCGCGGTGGCGACAGCCAGTTCCTCGAGCGCGTGGTGACCATCAACCGCGTGTCGAAGGTCGTCAAGGGTGGTCGTCGCTTCAGCTTCACGGCGCTCGTCGTCGTCGGCGACGGCAACGGCCTCGTGGGCGTCGGCTACGGCAAGGCCAAGGAGGTCCCCACGGCGATCTCCAAGGGCGTCGAAGAGGCGAAGAAGAACTTCTTCCGCGTCCCCCGCGTCGGCAACACGATCCCGCACCCGGTGCAGGGTGAAGCCGCCGCTGGCGTCGTCCTCCTGCGTCCGGCAGGCCCCGGTACCGGTGTCATCGCCGGTGGTCCGGTCCGCGCCGTGCTCGAGTGCGCCGGCATCCACGACGTGCTGAGCAAGTCGCTCGGCTCGTCGAACACCATCAACATCGTGCACGCGACCGTCGAGGCTCTGAAGCAGCTCGAGGAGCCCCGCGCCGTCGCGAGCCGTCGTGGCCTCGACGTCGAGCGGGTCGTCCCGGCCCGTCTGCTCCAGGCCGAGGCCGCAGCCCTGCGTGCCGCGACCGAGAAGGCAGGTGCGTGATGGCGATGCTGAAGATCACGCAGATCAAGTCCGTTATCAGCGAGAAGCAGTACCAGCGCGACACCCTGCGCAGCCTGGGCCTCAAGCGCATCGGCCGTTCGGTCGAGCGTGAGGACAACTCCCAGAACCGCGGGTACATCGCGACGGTGGCGCACCTCGTGAAGGTCGAGGAGGTCGACGCATGAGCGACGAGAAGAACGAGCGCGTGCAGGTGCTGAAGCTGCACCACCTCCGTCCCGCAGAGGGCGCCAAGAAGGACCGCACCCGTGTGGGTCGCGGTGAGGGCTCGAAGGGCAAGACCGCTGGGCGTGGTACCAAGGGCACGAAGGCCCGTTACCAGGTCCGGGTCGGCTTCGAGGGTGGGCAGATGCCGCTGCACATGCGCACCCCGAAGCTCCGCGGGTTCAAGAACCCGTTCCGGGTCGAGTACCAGGTCGTGAACCTGGACAAGATCTCGGAGCTCTACCCCGATGGTGGCGACGTCACCGTTGCGGGCCTGGTCGCCAAGGGCGCCGTCCGCAAGAACGAGAAGGTCAAGGTTCTCGGTCAGGGTGACATCACCGTGAAGATCACGGTCGCGGTCGACAAGGTCTCGGCGTCCGCCGCCGAGAAGATCGTGGCTGCTGGCGGCACCGTCTCCCAGTAACCCCCGTCGGCGGCCCGTGCGTTTGCGCACGGGCCGCCGTTACGGTTTCCTTGACAGTGGCCGGCATCCGCCAGCCGGGTCGGCCCTGCCGACCGAAACCGGTCCGGCCGCGATCGACGGCCCCGGTCCCACAAGTTCGGAGTCATCGTGTTCAGAGCGGTCGCGCGCATCATGCGCACCCCTGATCTTCGCAAGAAGATCGGCTTCACCCTCGCGATCATCGCGCTGTTCCGTCTCGGGTCGTACATCCCGGCACCGTTCGTCGACTACACCGCTGTGCAGAGCTGTCTCGCCAGCGCGTCGTCCTCCGGCGGCCTCTACGACCTGATCAACCTCTTCTCCGGCGGCGCGCTGCTGAAGCTCTCGGTCTTCGCGCTCGGCATCATGCCGTACATCACGTCGTCGATCATCGTGCAGCTGCTGCGCGTGGTCATCCCGCACTTCGACACCCTCTACAAGGAGGGCCAGTCGGGCCAGGCGAAGCTGACGCAGTACACGCGGTACCTCACGATCGCGCTGGGCGTCCTGCAGTCCACGACCCTGATCACGGTCGCTCGTTCCGGCGCCCTGTTCGGCACCAACGCCTCCGCCTCCTGCACGTCGATCATCTCGAACGACAGCTGGTACGCCATCATGCTGATGGTCGTCACGCTGACCGCCGGCACCGGCATCATCATGTGGATGGGCGAGCTCGTCACCGAGCGCGGCATCGGCAACGGCATGTCGCTCCTGATCTTCACGTCGATCGCGGCGCAGTTCCCGTCGGCGCTCTGGGCGATCGAGCAGTCGCAGTCCTTCGAACTCTTCCTGTTCGTGATCCTCGTCGGACTCGTGATCATGATGGCCGTCGTGTTCGTGGAGCAGTCACAGCGCCGGATCCCCGTGCAGTACGCCAAGCGCATGGTCGGGCGGCGGACGTACGGCGGCAACAACACGTACATCCCGATCAAGGTGAACATGGCCGGCGTCGTGCCCGTCATCTTCGCCTCGTCGCTGCTGTACCTGCCGGCCCTGGTCGCGCAGTTCAACCAGCCCTCCGACGGCTCCGAGCCGGCCGCGTGGGTGACGTGGGTCCAGAACAACCTGACCTCGGGTGACAACTGGTTCTACATGGTCCTGTACTTCCTGCTCATCGTCGGGTTCACGTACTTCTACGTGGCGATCACCTTCAACCCCGAAGAGGTCGCCGACAACATGAAGAAGTACGGCGGGTTCATCCCCGGCATCCGTGCCGGGCGTCCGACCGCCGAGTACCTCGACTACGTCCTCACCCGGGTGACGCTGCCCGGCTCGCTCTACCTCGGTCTCATCGCGCTCATCCCGCTGGCAGCACTGGCGCTGTTCGGCGCGAACCAGAACTTCCCGTTCGGTGGCGCGAGCATCCTCATCATCGTGGGTGTCGGTCTCGAGACCGTGAAGCAGATCGACTCCCAGCTGCAGCAGCGTCACTACGAAGGGCTTCTCCGTTGAGCGCACGTCTCATCATCGTCGGACCTCCCGGAGCCGGGAAGGGCACCCAGGCCGGCCGCATCGCCGAGTCCTTCGGGATCCCCGCCATCTCGACCGGGGACATCTTCCGCAAGAACGTGGCAGAGGGCACGCCCCTCGGCGTCCAGGCGAAGGCGATCATGGACGCCGGCGACTACGTGCCGGACTCGCTCACGAACGAGCTCGTCAAGTCCCGTCTGCAGGAGCCGGACGCCGAGAACGGGTTCCTGCTCGACGGCTACCCCCGGACTGTCGGCCAGGTCGAGTACCTCGACGCACTGCTCGCTGAGCAGGGCACCGGGATCGACGCCGTCGTGCAGCTCGTCGCGGACCAGGACGAGCTCGTCGGTCGCCTGCTGAAGCGTGCTGAGGACCAGGGCCGCAGCGACGACAACGAGGAGACGATCCGTCGTCGTCAGCAGGTCTACGCCGAGCAGACGGCGCCCATCGTGGCGGCGTACGGCGAGCGTGGCCTGGTGGTCGACGTCGACGGCCTCGGCGGCATCGACGAGGTCGGCGACCGGATCCAGACCGCACTGTCGGGTCGCGGGCTCGCCGCGGCCGTCTGACCAGCGTGGTGCGGTTCCGGAAGCCCTCGATCTACAAGACCCCGGACGAGCTCCGGGCGATGGTCCGCCCGGGGCTGCTGACGGCTGAGGCGCTGGACGCCGTCCGTGCAGCGATCCGTCCCGGCGTCACCACCGGTGCGCTCGACGTGATCGCGGAGCGCACGATCCGCGACGGCGGCGGCATCCCGAACTTCCAGCTCGTCCCCGGCTACCGCCACACCCTGTGCGTCTCGGTGAACGACGAGATCGTGCACGGGATCCCCGGCGACCGCGTGCTCGCGCCCGGTGACATCGTGTCGGTCGACGCCGGTGCCGAGGTCGACGGTTGGAACGGCGACAGCGCCTTCACGACCGTCGTCCCCGGTGGCGACGAGACGGTCACGGTGGCTCGGCAGGCGCTCTGCGACACGACGGAGCGGTCGCTCTGGCACGGCATCGCAGCACTGGCCAGCGCCAAGAACCTGCACGAGGTCGGCTCGGCGGTGGAGGACGCGATCGACGAGACCGGTTCGTGGGGCATCGTCGAGGACTACACCGGCCACGGCATCGGCCGGTCGATGCACGAGGAACCACCCGTCTTCAACTACCGCGTCCGTGGCGCCGGTCCGGCCGTCAAGCCCGGCCTGGTGGTCGCCATCGAGCCCATGGTCACGGCCGGGTCGATCGACAGCTCGACGGACGACGACGACTGGACGGTCCGCACGCTGGACGGCAAGGACGCCGCCCACTGGGAGCACAGCGTCGCGGTGCACGCGTCCGGCATCTGGGTGCTCACCGCCGCCGACGGCGGCGCACGGGGCCTGGCCCCGCTGGGCGTGACGCCCGTCCCGATCCCGTAGGGCGGGCCTCCAGGGCTGGGCCTGATGGCCTGACGACCTGGAGGCGCGGCCCGGGTCCGCCCCGCCGGGTCCCCGTGTGTGCGGCGCGCGCTCAGGGCGCGTCAGGCGGACCGTGCAGGTGGGCGACCGACGGCGGCGGCCGTCAGTTGCCGACGGAGCAGGTCTGCTCCGAGGCGCTCTGCCCGGTGATCGACGAGGGCAGCGGTGTCGCCGACGCGGCCGGCGTCCGGGTGGCCGTTGCGCTCGACGAGGGTGCGGGGGTGCCGGCAGGCGACGAACCGCCAGTCGACGTTCCCGACGTTCCCGACGATCCCGACGACCCCGACGACCCCGACGACCCGGTCGTGCCCGACGATCCGCCGCTCGACGTCGACTCCTCGGACGCCCGGCCGGTGCTCGAGTCGCTCAGCGAGGACCGGACGTCGTTCTGCAGCGCCACGTTGAGCGTGTGCGCGGTCTCCTGGTCGACGACCACGCGCGCGTTGTCGGCGGGGTCGTCGACGACGGGGTACTGCACGAAGAGCATGTTGGCCGTGCTCATCCCACGCAGGGCGGCGGCGAGCTTGACCAGTGTCCCGGTCTGCGCCAGCCCGTCGGAGAGCGTCATGTTGGACAGCGCGGCACCGGCCAGCTTGTAGAGCGTGATGGGGTTCGAGAGGGTGCCGTCCGAGGTGACCTTGCGGAGCAGCGCCGAGAGGAACACCTGCTGCGAGCTGATCCGGGCCAGGTCGCTGCCGTCCCCGACACCGTGGCGACTGCGCAGGAAGGCCAGGGCGTCCGTGCCCTGGAGCGAGTGCGAGCCCTTCGTCAGGTGCAGGCCGGTGAACGTGTCGTCGATCGGCTGGGCGACGCAGACGTCGACGCCGCCCAGGGCGTTCGACATCTCGATGACACCGTCGAAGGTGATCAGGCCGGCGTAGGGGATGCTCAGGCCGGTCAGGTTCTCGACCGTGTCCACGACGCAGGAGACACCACCGTTGCCGAGTGCGGTGTTGAACATCGCCGACGTGGCGGCGGGGTAGGTCGTGCCGGTCGCGGGGTTCGTGCACGCCGGGATCGGGACCATCAGGTCACGGGGGAAGCTGACCGCGGTGAGCTGCTGGTGGTCGGCCGAGATGTGGATGAGCATCGTGACGTCGTTGCGAGCGCCCTCGACGTCCTCGTCGGAGTCGAACTGGCCGACACGGGTGTCGCTGCCGATGAGCAGGATGTTCGCCCCGCCCTTGATCGCCGAGATGTCGGCGGTCTTCGCGGTGCTCTGGTCGTCGGTGCTGAGCGCGACGGTGCGGGGAGCGGACGACAGCTGTGCGCCGGCGATCGCGGCGACGCTCGTGCCGCTGACGAGCAGGACGGCGACGGCGGACGCCACGACGGTGACGAGCGTGCCCCAACCCCGGCGACGGGCCTGCTTGCCGTGACTGGCGAAGGGGCGTCGTGTGGCGTCGGGCACGTGTTCTCCGTTCGGTGGTCCGACGCGTTGGCTGCTGGCGCGGCGGACGTGGCTGCGGAGCAAAACTACGGTTCGCACGCATGAGCGCACCCGGAGCGCGCCGTCAAACCACTGTGGAACGCTCAGACACTGCTCCGGAAGCCCCAGACGTGGGGTGTTCCGCGCCCCCACTTGGCAATTGCGGGTTTACCACATAAGATCGATGTTTGGTGTGTCATGCCCTCTCGGGTGTGGCGACCGACCCGCAGACCGGTTCGGGGATCACACCTGTTCCACAACCAAGCGACAGTGAGGCTATGGCCAAGAAAGACGGCGTCATCGAGATCGAAGGCTCGGTGCTCGAAGCTCTGCCCAACGCGATGTTCCGCGTTGAGCTGACGAACGGACACAAGGTCCTCGCGCACATCTCCGGGAAGATGCGCCAGCACTACATCCGCATCCTCCCCGAGGACCGCGTGATCGTGGAGCTGAGCCCGTACGACCTGACCCGCGGCCGGATCGTCTACCGCTACAAGTGATCCGCGAGCTGGAAAGGAACGGCACGGCAATCCTGCCGAGCACGAAGCCAGCGAGCACGAGGAAAGAACCATGAAGGTCAACCCCAGCGTCAAGCCCATCTGCGAACACTGCCGTGTGATTCGCCGCAAGGGCCGCGTCATGGTGATCTGCAAGAGCAACCCGCGTCACAAGCAGCGCCAGGGCTAGTCCCGGGCGCGTGACCGGCGCCGACGGTGTCCCTCGGACACCAGGCTGCTCGAGCACGACCCACAACTGAAGATCGACAACGCAGTACCAGAACCCGACCGCACGACGGCCGGGGGACACCTCGGGGCGGAGGCCCGAGCACCGGTACTGCGCCACACCTCCATCGACAACAGGAGCAGCCATCACATGGCACGTCTAGCAGGCGTCGACATCCCGCGCGAGAAGCGCGTGGAGATCGCACTCACGTACATCTACGGCGTCGGCCGTACCCGCGCCGTCCAGGCACTGACGGAGACCGGTATCTCCGGTGACATCCGCGTCAAGGACCTGACCGACGACCAGCTCGTCGCCCTCCGTGACTTCATCGAGGGCAACTTCAAGGTCGAGGGTGACCTCCGCCGTGAGGTCGCCGCCGACATCCGACGCAAGGTCGAGATCGGCAGCTACGAGGGTCTTCGCCACCGTCGTGGTCTCCCGGTGCGCGGTCAGCGCACCAAGACCAACGCTCGTACCCGCAAGGGACCGAAGCGCACCGTGGCAGGCAAGAAGAAGGCTCGATAGGAGACCCCGATGGCTACCCCCAAGACTGCCGCGCGCAAGCCGCGCCGCAAGGAGAAGAAGAACGTCGCTGTGGGCCAGGCCCACATCAAGAGCACGTTCAACAACACGATCGTCAGCATCACCGACCCGTCGGGTGCCGTCCTCAGCTGGGCGTCCTCGGGTGCCGTGGGCTTCAAGGGTTCGCGCAAGTCGACGCCGTTCGCGGCGCAGCTCGCTGCCGAGTCCGCTGCGCGTCAGGCGCAGGAGCACGGCGTCAAGAAGGTCGACGTCTTCGTGAAGGGCCCGGGTTCGGGTCGCGAGACCGCGATCCGTTCCCTCCAGGCCGCTGGCCTCGAGGTCGGCTCGATCAACGACGTCACGCCGCAGGCGCACAACGGGTGCCGCCCGCCCAAGCGCCGCCGCGTCTGACGCGAGGAGCAACCGGCCGCGCCCTGCTCGTCCCCTGACCGGATCAGTTCCGGCGAGGGCGGGCAGGGCCCGCGGCCATTCCTGGTCGTTCGATCGCGCACGTGTGTGCGCGTGATCACAACTCAACAGACCCGTCGGGGCCCATGCGGCCCCGTCGTACCGCCAAGTGTCATATAGCGGACACTTCGCCGAAAGGAATCCCACAGTGCTCATTGCACAGCGCCCCACCCTGACCGAGGAGCCGATCTCCGAGCACCGCTCGCGCTTCGTCATCGAGCCGCTCGAGCCCGGCTTCGGGTACACCCTCGGCAACTCGCTGCGCCGCACGCTCCTCTCCTCGATCCCCGGCGCGGCTGTCACCAGCATCCGCATCGACGGCGTCCTCCACGAGTTCAGCACCGTTCCCGGTGTCAAGGAAGACGTCACCGAGATCATCCTCAACATCAAGAGCCTGGTCGTCTCCAGCGAGCACGACGAGCCCATCACGGCGTACCTGCGCAAGCAGGGTGCCGGTCAGGTCACCGCAGCGGACATCTCCGCTCCGGCCGGCGTCGAGATCCACAACCCGGAACTCGTCATCGCGACCCTGAACGACACCGCGCGCTTCGAGCTCGAGCTGACGATCGAGCGTGGCCGTGGCTACGTCTCGGCGACGCAGAACCGTTCCGAGTTCAGCGAAGCCGGTCAGATCCCGATCGACTCGATCTACTCGCCCGTCCTCAAGGTCACCTACCGCGTCGAGGCGACGCGTGCCGGTGAGCGCACGGACTTCGACCGCCTGGTCGTCGACGTCGAAGCGAAGCCGGCCATCACGCCGCGCGACGCCATCGCGTCGGCCGGTCGCACGCTGGTCGAGCTGTTCGGGCTCGCTCGCGAGCTCAACACGGCGGCCGAGGGCATCGAGATCGGCCCCGCGCCGGTCGACGCCGTGCTCTCGAACGAACTGCAGACCCCGATCGAGGACCTCGACCTGTCGGTCCGCAGCTACAACTGCCTGAAGCGGGAGGGCATCAACACGGTGTCCGAGCTCGTCGCCCTGTCGGAGACGCAGCTCATGAACATCCGCAACTTCGGTCAGAAGTCGGTGGACGAGGTCAAGGACAAGCTCACCGAGCTCGGCCTGTCCCTCAAGGACACCGTCCCCGGATTCGACGGCGCCCACTTCTACAGCGGGTACGACGAGGACGAGTCCAACAACTGACCTCGCGCTCACGCGCAAGCGCGCTGACACCGCGCGCACCACTTTCACCACTGGAGAACTGACATGCCGAAGCCCACCAAGGGCCCCCGCCTCGGTGGCGGTCCCGCCCACGAGCGCCTGCTCCTGAGCAACCTCGCCAACGCCCTCTTCACGCACGGTCGCATCACGACCACCGAGACGAAGGCCAAGCGCCTCCGTCCGGTCGCGGAGCGTCTCATCACGTTCGCGAAGCGCGGCGACCTGCACGCGCGTCGTCGTGTGATCAGCATCCTGCGCGACAAGTCCGTCGTGCACACGCTGTTCACCGAGATCGCCCCCCAGGTCGAGGACCGCCAGGGTGGTTACACCCGCATCACGAAGCTCGGCTTCCGCAAGGGCGACAACGCCCCGCTGGCGTCGATCGAGCTCGTCCTCGAGCCCGTCTCGAGCACGCCCGCTCCGGTCAAGCGCAACTCGGCTCCGGCCGCTGCTGCCGCCCCGGCCGCCGACGAGACCACCGAGGAGGCCCCGGTCGAGGAGACCGAGACCACCGAGGCGTCCGCCCCGGTCGAGACCGAGTCCGAGACCGAGGCAGCTGCCGAGGTCGAGGCCGACGCCGCCGAGAAGTCGGACGACGCCGACACCAAGTAGTCCGGTGCGCCCCTGGCGCGCTGCACCACCACGACGAAGCCCCCGCGACCCAGGTCGCGGGGGCTTCGTCGTGCCCGAGGCTGGTCGCGCTCACCGACGGCTCGGCGTAACGTCACCGGCCGGGTGCGACGGAGGGAAGTCATGGCGTTCCAGCACGTAGCGGGTCTGGGGACACGGGTCTGGCGGTGGAGCCGGACCTCGGGCACGCAACCGCGCCTGCTGCACGCAGGCAAGGCCGCTGCCGCCGCGGTGATCGCCTGGTTCGTGGCGCAGCACATGCCGGGCGTCGCGGCCGAGTACCCCTACTACGCACCGCTCGGTGCCGTCGTCGCGATGCAGACCACGGTGTTCGCGGGCATCCGGAGCGGCGTGCAGACCCTGGTCGGGATCGCGCTCGGCATCCTGATCGCCGGGTTCACGATGTGGGTCGGGGACCCCGGTTTCCTGGCGATCGCCCTGGCGGTCGGCGTCGGTGTGCTCGTCGGTGGGTTCCGCGTGCTGGGCGAGGGCAGCTCGTGGGTGTCCACCGCGGCGCTCTTCGTGCTGCTCGTCGGCGGCGCGCACGCCGAGGGCTACTCGCTCGGGTACCTGGTGCAGATGGCCGTGGGCGTGGTCGTCGGGCTGCTCGTCAACTTCCTGGTGTTCCCGCCGCTGCACTTCTGGGACGCCGAACACCGCATCGACGCGGTGAACGGCGTGCTCGCCGACCACCTCGACGGCCTGGCTGCCGTGCTCGAGGAGGGCAAGCGCGACGAGAAGGCGTGGGACCACCAGCAGGACCGCCTGGACCGCGCCATCGCCGACGTGCGATCGCGCGTGGCGATCGCGCACGAGAGCCGACGGCTCAACCCCCGCGGTGCCCTGCGCGGATCCCGCGCGCGGCTCCAGAAGGACGGTGGACGCTTCCGCGCGCTGGAACGGGTCGCCTGGTACACGACGGACCTCACCGAGCTCGTGGCACGTTCCGGCCCGGTGTCCGAGGGCGTCGGGCGGCCGGACCCCGCCTTCGCCACGCCCATCGCCGAGGCGGTCCGGAAGATCGCCAGCACGATCCGCGGCGACTCCCCGGAGGACCAGGCCGAGGCGGCGATCGCCGACCTCGAGCAAGCGCTCGACGCCTCGCGCGAGAACCCCTCCCACGTCGCCGTCACGTCGGCCGCGCTCGTCGCCCTGCGTGGGATCGTCGAGTCCGAGCGACGCGCCACCGACGACCTCGACACCCGCACGGGCCCGTCAGCGTTCGGTCGGCCGCGCGGCTGAACGGGTGCAGGCAGCCACGACCCGGTGGACGGGGCACCTGCCGGGAGGCACGGACCACCCCCGCTACGGTGGTCACGTGGACGAGACGGCCGGGTTGCAGGATTCCGACAGCACCGCCGACGTGCGGCTGCGGCTCGACATCGCCTACGACGGGGCCGCGTTCTCCGGGTGGGCACGGCAGCCCGGGCTCCGGACCGTGCAGGGTGCCCTCGAAGCCGCCCTCGCCACCGTCTTCACCCGCTGGGGCGAACCGCCGCTGCTCACCGTCGCCGGACGCACCGACGCCGGCGTGCACGCCACCGGGCAGGTCGCGCACCTGGACCTGTCGGCAGGGCAGTGGGCAGCACTCACCGGGAAGCGTGGGTCGGGCCGCTCACCCCTCGACGGGTTGCGCAAGCGGGTGAACGGCATCGCGGCACCCGAGGGGGACGTCGTCGTCACCGGGGCCTCGGTGGCGCCCGCCGGGTTCGACGCCCGGTTCTCGCCACTCTGGCGCCGGTACGAGTACCGGATCGCGGACGCCGACGCCCCGCGCGATCCACGTCGGCGGGGGCACACGCTCTGGCACGCGGCGCGGCTCGACCCGGCAGCGATGGAGCGCGGTGCGCTGACGCTGCTCGGGCTGCACGACTTCGCGACGTTCTGCAAGCCGCGCGAGGGGGCGACCACCATCCGGACGTTGCAGCAGTTCCGCTGGGACCGCGAGCCGGACGGCGTGCTGGTGGCGCGCCTCCAGGCCGACGCCTTCTGCCACTCGATGGTGCGGGCCATGGTCGGCGCGACCATCGCCGTCGGCGAGGGCCGCTTCGGCCCGGACCGCCTCGAGGAACTGCGCGTCGCCGAGGAACGCACCAGCGCGTTCAAGACGGCGCCCGCGAAGGGACTGACCCTGACCGAGGTGGGCTACCCGGCGGACGCTGCGCTCGCGGAGCGGGCGGAGCAGACCCGGGCCCGACGCTCGGCGGACGGTACCGTCGAGGGATGAGCCCGCGCGAACCCCGTTCCGTCGTGTCCGTCGCCCCCGGAGTCGTCTTCGTCGAGGGCCCCGTGTCCAACTGGGTGGTGCTGGCGGAGGAGGACGGCGTCGCGCTCATCGACGCGGGGTACCCGGCCGACACGGACCTGGTGCTCGACACCGTGCGCGCCGCCGGACACGACCCCGCCGACCTCCGACGCGTCTACGTCACGCACGGACACGTCGACCACGTCGGCGGCATCCCCGGGATCCTGGAGCGGTACCCGCACGTCGAGGTGCTCGCCCACGCCGACGAGCTCGACAACGTCCGCGGGCCGGAGCGGCAGCAGGTCACCCCGGCGGAGATCGGCGGTCGGCTCGCCAGCCCACGCGTCCTCGCCTGGTTGGCGCGGGCGATCCGGTCGGACGCCCTGCGGCCCACCACCGTGCCGTCGGCGCGTGCGTTCACGGGCGCGGACTTCGCGGGACGCGCGATCGCGCCGCTCCCGGCCGTCGGGCACACCGACGGTTCGACGGCGTACCTGCTGCCCGCAGCCGACGCGATCGTGACGGGCGACGCGGTCGTCAGTCGCCACGACACCCAGCCCGGGTCGTGGGCCCCGCGGCCGCGGATGATCACGCCGTTCTTCACCGCCGACCAGGACCGCGCGCTCGAGTCGGCGCGGGCGCTGCCGTTCCCGGCACTGGTACTGCCCGGACACGGACCAGCCGTGCGGCGCGTGGGCGGGACCTGGCTGCCGATCGGCTGATGCCGCCGCATCGCTGATGTTGCCGAACGCAATCATTTACCTCAGCGCAACCTGAATGTCCCCGCAGGTCGGTAGCGTGCGGGCATGGCCAACACCCTCGGGCGCACTCTGCTGTGCGCCACGGCGGCCGCGACGCTCCTCGCGGCACCACTCGTCACCGTCACCGCAGCGTCCGCGAACCCCGAGGGGACCGGCCTCGTCATCGAGGAGGCCTACCTGAAGGCGGGCAGCAAGGGCGCCTCCTACAACCAGAAGTTCGTCGAGATCGGCAACCCGACCGACGCCCCGGTGTCGCTCGACGGGTGGTCGCTGCAGTACCGCTCCGCGACGGGCACCGGCACCTTCTCGGCCAGCGCGCTCGCGGGCACCGTGCCGGCGAAGGGCACCTTCCTGGTGTCGATGGCGGGCAACGGCGGGGCCACCGCGGCCGGCGAGGACCTGCCCGCCGACGACGACACCGCGTCGCTCACCCCGTCGGGCACCACGGGCACCCTCGTGCTCTCCGACGCCACCGCACCGCTGGCGCTCGCCGCCGGACCCGTCGCCGCAGGCACCGACGGCGTCGTCGACCTGCTCGGCTACGGCGCCTCGAACACGTTCGAGTCGACCGTCCGCACCGTGACCGGGGACAACTCGGTGCCGAACGGCCTGGTCCGCCAGGGCACCACGGACACCGACGTCAACGGCGCGGACTTCTCGGTGACGACGACGCTCACCCCGCGGAACGCCGCGGGCGAGACGACGGCGCCGACCGAACCCACGGACCCGACCGACCCGGGCGACGGCGGGACCCCCACGCCCGGCACCCCCGCCGAGACGGTGACCATCGCCCAGCTGCAGGGCACCACGGACACCTCGCCGTACGCCGGCAAGAACGTCACGACCGACGGCGTCGTCACCGCGGTGTACGGCACCGGTGGCTTCGACGGCTACACGATCCAGACCGCCGGCACCGGCGGCGCGATCGACCTCGGCGCCCACACCGCGTCCGACGCCGTGTTCGTGTTCTCGTCCGCAACCGCCGGACTGGTGCAGCGGGGCGACCACGTCCGCGTCACCGGCGCCGTGTCCGAGTACTTCGGCCTGACCGAGCTCACGGTGTCCGGCGCCTCGTCGCTGCAGCAGCTCGACGACACCGTCGCGGCACCGCAGCCCGCCGCGGTCGCGTTCCCGTCGTCCGACGCCCAGCGGGAGTCGCTCGAGAGCATGCTCGTCGCTCCCCAGGGCGCGTACACCGTCGCCGACAACTACACGACGAACCAGTACGGCGAGGTCGTGCTCGCCAGTGGGACGAAGCGTCTGGTCCAGCCGACCGAGGTCGGTCGCCCCGGCAGCGCCGAGGCGAAGGCCGTCGAGGCCGACAACGCCGCGCGCAAGGTCACGCTCGACGACGGCGCGAGCACGAACTTCCTCACCCAGGCGAACCAGGGCATCCCGGTGTCGTGGCTCACCCAGGGCCCCGTCACCGTCGGGGCCGCCGCCACCTTCACCGAGCCGGTCGTCCTCGACTACCGCAACAACGGGTGGAAGTTCCAGCCGACCGCGCCGATCACCGGTGCGACCCCGGCGGCCGACCTGCCGGCGTCGTTCTCGAAGGTGCGCCAGCCGGCACCGCAGGACGTCGGCGGTGACCTGAAGCTCGCCGGCTTCAACGTGCTCAACTACTTCCCGACCACGGGCGACGAGCTCACCGGCTGCAAGTACTACACCGACCGTGCCGGCGACCCCGTCACGGTGAACTCCGGCTGCGACGCCCGCGGCGCCGCTGAGCAGGAGGACTTCCTGCGCCAGCAGGTCAAGATCGTCAAGGCCATCAACGGGCTGGACGCCGACGTCGTCTCGCTCGAGGAGATCGAGAACTCGGCCCGCTTCGGCCAGGACCGCGACGCCGCCGTGGCCACCCTGGTCGACGCGCTCAACGCCGCCACCGGCCAGGACACCTGGGCGTACGCGAAGTCCCCGGCCGTCGTGCCCGCGAGCGAGGACGTCATCCGCCTCGCACTCATCTACAAGAAGGCCCGCGTCGAGCCCGTCGGCGAGTCCACGATCCTGCTCGACGACGCGTTCACGAACGCCCGCCAGCCCGTCGCGGACGCGTTCCGCCCGGTCGGTGGCACCGCGGACGACGACTTCCTGGTGATCGCGAACCACTTCAAGTCCAAGGGCTCCGGCACCGGTGAGAACGCCGACCAGGGTGACGGGCAGGGAGCGTCGAACGCGTCCCGCGTGGCCCAGGCGAAGGCCCTCGTGACCTTCTCCAGCGCCATGCAGGACCAGTACGGCACCGACAAGGTGTTCATGCTCGGCGACTTCAACGCCTACAGCAAGGAGGACCCGGTGGTCGTCCTCGACGGCGCCGGCTACACCGACCTCGGCCCGGCTCGGGACAGCACCGAGTACTCCTACGTGTTCTCCGGCCTGAGCGGTTCGCTCGACCACGTGTTCGCCTCGAAGGCCGCACTCGAGACGGTCACGGGCGTGGACATCTGGAACATCAACTCGGTCGAGTCGGTGGGCCTGGAGTACAGCCGCTACAACTACAACGCGACGAACCTGTACACCGACGACGTGTACCGGGCGAGCGACCACGACCCGATCCTGGTCGGCTTCGACCTGGACGCCCCGGGCACCGAGCCCGGGACCGACCCGACCCCGGTGCCGAGCCCGACGCCCTCGAAGCCGACCCCCGCTCCGACCCCGTCGGCTCCCGGGGCGGTGCCGCCGGTGGCCCCGTCGGAGACCGGTCTCACCGACGCGAACCGCGGGAGCGTCTCGGCTCCGGCGTCGGCTCGTGCGGGGGAGACCATCACGGTGACGGTGGGTACTGCGTCTGCCGGTGACACGGTGAACGTGTGGTTGTTCTCGGAGCCGACGCTGATCGGCACGGCTGTGGTCGCTGCTGACGGGACGGTCCGGGTGACGATCCCTGCCGACACGGTGGTTGGTGCACACCGGTTGGCGGTGACGGCTGCGGACGGCACGCTGATCGGGTGGACCCCGATCACGATCACCGCGGACGGGCAGCTCGCATTCACGGGAGCGTCGGGGCTCGGTGCCGGTGCGCTGGTGGCGTTCCTGCTGCTCGCGGCGGGTGCGGGTGTGCTGGTCGTGCGTCGCCGCCGTCGGGCTGCGGCTGCGGAGTAGTCCCCACGCCCCACGTCGGGGCGATGAGTGTGCAGAAGACGTCGGGTTCGCGGTGCGGACCCGACGTCTTCTGCTCACCATGCGCGGTGGGCGCGACCGCGCGGCGGACTGGAGGCGCGGTGCGGGGCCGCCCCGCGCCTCCAGGCCGCGGGTGGCCGCGTTTGACCGACGCACCCCGCGTCGGCTAGGCTCTCACCTTGGTCTGTGCGCCCCGCGCGCGGACAGTCAGATGAGCCCTCCAACCGAGGTGTTCCCCGTGCTTCTGCCCGCGGAACTCCCGACCGGAGTGGGATTCACGGACTCCTCACCTCGACACGAAAGCAGCACTCCTGTGACTCGCACGTTCTCACCGAAGCCGGCAGACGTCCAGCACGACTGGATCGTCATCGACGCCACCGACGTCGTCCTCGGCCGTCTCGCCACCCACGCCGCGGCGCTCCTGCGCGGCAAGCACAAGGCCACCTTCGCCCAGCACATGGACATGGGTGACTACGTCATCATCGTGAACGCCGACAAGGTCGCACTGACCGGTTCGAAGCTCGCGAAGAAGGTCTACTACCGTCACTCGGGGTACCCGGGCGGCCTGACGGCGACCTCCTACCCGGAGATGCTCGAGAAGCACCCCACCCGCGCCGTCGAGAAGGCGATCCGCGGCATGCTGCCGAAGAACACCCTCGGCCGCGAGCAGCTCAAGAAGCTGAAGGTCTACGCCGGCGCGGAGCACCCGCACGCCGCGCAGCAGCCCAAGGCGTACATCTTCGACCAGGTCGCACAGTAGTTCCGGCCACGACGACTTCAAGGACATAGAGAAACTCATGGCTCAGATCGCTGATTCCCTCGACCAGACCCCGGAGAGCTTCACCACGGAGAGCGCACCCGCCGCTGCCGAGGCTGCTCCCCGTCAGATCCTCAACGTCTCCGGCGGTGCCGTCGGGCGCCGCAAGGAGGCCATCGCGCGCGTTCGCCTCGTTCCGGGCTCCGGCACGTTCGTCGTGAACGGCCGCACGCTCGAGGACTACTTCCCGAACAAGCTGCACCAGCAGCTCATCAACGACCCGTTCAAGGTGCTCGAGCTCCTCGGCTCGTACGACGTCGTCGCCCGCATCACCGGTGGCGGCCCCTCGGGTCAGGCCGGCGCGCTCCGCCTCGCCATCGCCCGCACGCTGAACGAGATCGACCGTGAGAACAACCGCGCGGCCCTCAAGAAGGCCGGCTTCCTCACCCGTGACGCCCGCGTCATCGAGCGCAAGAAGGCCGGTCTCAAGAAGGCCCGCAAGGCGTCGCAGTTCTCGAAGCGCTAGTCGTCACCGGCTGAAGATCGCCATGCCGCGTCTGTTCGGTACCGACGGGGTTCGTGGTCTCGCCAACGGCGAGCTGACGGCCGCGCTCGCACTGGGTCTTGCCCAGGCGAGCGCGGCCGTCCTCACACACGGACACCATGCCGACGCCCGCCGGGCGTCGGGTCGACCGCGCCCGCGCGCGGTCCTCGCGCGTGACCCGCGCGTCTCCGGCGAGTTCCTCGGTGCCGCCGTCGCGGCCGGGCTCGCCTCGGCCGGCGTCGACGTGCTCGACGCCGGGGTCATCCCCACGCCCGCCGCGGCGTTCCTCGTCGCGGACATCGACGCCGACTTCGGCGTGATGATCTCCGCGTCGCACAACCCCGCTCCCGACAACGGGATCAAGTTCTTCGCCACGGGTGGTCGCAAGCTGCCGGACGAGGTCGAGGACCGCATCGAAGCGGCCATGCACGACCACTCCGCACCGACCCCCACCGGCATCGACGTCGGGCGCATCTCGCGGTTCGCCGACGCCGAGGACCGCTACGTGGTGCACCTGCTCGGCACACTGCCGCACCGGCTCGACGGAATCCACGTCGTGCTCGACTGCGCCAACGGTGCCGCCGCTGGCGTCTCACCCGAGGTCTTCGTCAACGCGGGTGCCCGCGTGACGCTCATCGGTGCCGACCCCGACGGTTGGAACATCAACGACGGCGTCGGGTCGACCCACATCGACAACCTGTCGCGCGCCGTGCTCGAAGCCGGCGCGGACGTCGGCATCGCGCACGACGGCGACGCGGACCGCTGCCTGGCGGTCGACGCCGCGGGCAACGCGATCGACGGCGACCAGATCATGGCGATCCTGGCGTTGTCGCTGCAGGAGCGCGGACGCCTGAAGGACGACACCCTCGTCGCGACGGTCATGTCGAACCTCGGGCTCAAGCGGGCCATGGCCGACGCGGGCATCACCGTCATCGAGGCCGGTGTGGGCGACCGCTACGTGCTCGAGAAGATGACCGAGGGCGACTACTCCATCGGTGGCGAGCAGTCCGGCCACATCATCTTCAACGAGTTCGCCACCACGGGCGACGGCATCCTCACCGGGCTCCACCTGGTCGCCGAGATGGCGCGGACGGGCAAGACCCTGCAGGAGCTCGCCTCGTGCATGACGGTGTTCCCGCAGGTGCTGCTCAACGTCCGTGGCGTCGACCGTCACGGGCTCGCCGACCAGGGCGTGCAGGACGCCGTGACTGCGGCGTCCGTGGCACTCGGCGACACCGGTCGCGTGCTGCTCCGACCCTCCGGCACCGAGCCGGTCGTGCGGGTCATGGTCGAGGCTGCGTCGCAGGACGACGCCCAGCGCATCGCCGAGGAGCTCGCCGCCGTCGTGCAGGACCGCCTGGCGCTCGACGCCGCGTAGGGTTCCCTTCCGCAAGACACCGGTGTTCGCCGGTTGAACACGCGCAGGACGCGGTTCAGCTCGCGAACACCGGTGTTTTGCTGCCCGCTCCCGTTCAGATCTTGCGGAGCAGGACCGAGTTCACCTTGTGGTTCGCGCCCTTCTTCAGCACCAGGGTGGCGCGGGAGCGCGTGGGCAGCACGTTCTCGAGCAGGTTCGGCTCGTTGATCGCCCGCCAGACCTCGGTCGCCGTCCGCACCGCGTCCTCACGCGAGAGCGAGGCGAACCGGTGGAAGAACGAGTCGGGGCTCGAGAACGCCTCTTCCTGCAGGGCGAGGAACCGGTCGACGTACCAGGACTCGATGTCCTTGGTCTTCGCGTCCACGTAGATCGTGAAGTCGAACAGGTCGGACAGCGCGAGCCGCCCGTGCACCGGGGGCGCCAGCACGTTGAGACCCTCGACGATGAGCACGTCGGGCTGCCGGACGACGATCTCGGCATCAGGCACGATGTCGTAGACCAGGTGCGAGTAGTACGGTGCCCGGACCTCGGTTGCCCCGCTCTTCACCTGGCTCACGAAGCGCAGCAGGGAGCGGCGGTCGTACGACTCCGGGAAGCCCTTGCGGTCCATGATCCCGCGGCGCTCCAGCTGGGCGTTCGGGTACAGGAAGCCGTCGGTCGTCACGAGCTCCACGCGAGGGGTGTCCGGCCAGCGCTTCGTCAGCTCCCGCAGCAGACGGGCGACGGTGGACTTGCCGACGGCGACGGAACCCGCGACGCCGATGACGAACGGCGTGCGTCCGGCGCGCTCACCCAGGAACCGGCTCGTCTCGGCGTGCAGGTTCCGTGCGCCGGCCGCGTAGAGCGTGAGCAGGCGGGACAGGGGCAGGTAGACCTCCTGCACCTCCTGCATGTCCAACCGGTCGCCGAGTCCGCGCAGCTGCACGATCTCGGTCTCGGTGAGCGACAGGTGCTCCTTGGGTGCGAGCTGCGACCACTCGGCACGCGGGATCTCCACGAACGGGGTCGGGTGCGCGACGGCGGTCTCCGGGATCGGCATGGGATCGAGCGTACAGACGGGAGGCCCGGGGCACGTGAGCCGGTCGGCTCACGTGCCCCGGGCCTCCCGGCCAGTGCTCGGTGCGCGCCCGCAGGACGCGACGCGTCAGGCGGGCAGGGCCGCCTCGATGGCGGCGACGACCTCGGGGGCGTCCGGCTTCGTGGTGGGGCGGAAGCGCGTGACGGTGCCGTCGGGGGCGACGAGGAACTTCTCGAAGTTCCAGCTCACCCGACCGGCCTTGCCGTCGGCGTCCGGGGTCTCCTTGAGGGCCTGGTAGAGCGGGTGGGCGCTCTTGCCGTTGACCTTGACCTTCTCGGACATCGGGAACGTCACGCCCCACGTGGTGGAGCAGTACTCGTCGATCGCCTCGGACGAGCCGAGCTCCTGCAGGAACTGGTTGCTCGGGAAGCCCAGCACCGTGAACCCGCGGGGGCCGTACTGCTTCTGCAGGGCCTCGAGCTGCTCGTACTGCGGGGCGAGGCCGCACCGGGAGGCGACGTTCACGACCAGTACGGCCTTGTCGGCGTAGGCGCCGAACGTGGTGTCCTCGCCGTGCAGCGTGGTGATGGCGATGTCGTCGAAGCGTCCCATGGCCGAAACGTTATCCCCACCCCCGGGACTTCGCAGGGTCGGCGTCCAGGCAGACCGTAGGATCGGTCCCATGTGTGGAATCGTCGGCTACGTCGGCAGCAACAGCAGCCAGGACGTCCTCCTCGGTGGCCTCCGCCGCCTCGAGTACCGCGGCTACGACTCGGCGGGCATCGCCGTGGTCGACCCAGCCGGAGACCTCGTGTCGGCCAAGAAGGCCGGCAAGCTCCAGGCCCTGGTCGACGAACTCGAGTCGTCGCCGATCCCGGACGGCACGACCGGCATCGGGCACACCCGCTGGGCGACCCACGGCGGCCCGACCGACGGCAACGCCCACCCGCACCTGGCCGACGGCGACAAGCTCGCCCTCATCCACAACGGCATCATCGAGAACTTCTCCGAGCTCCGCGCCGAACTGCAGGCCGAGGGCATCGAGTTCCGGAGCGAGACCGACTCCGAGGTCGCCGCGCACCTGGTCGGGCGGGCCTTCCGCGACACCGGTGACCTGACCGCCGCCATGCAGCAGGCCGTGCAGCGGCTCGAGGGCGCCTTCACGCTCCTCGTCGTGCACGCCGACCAGCCCGGTGTCGTCGTCGGCGCCCGTCGCAACTCGCCCCTGGTCGTCGGGCTCGGCGACGGCGAGAACTTCATGGGCTCGGACGTCGCCGCGTTCGTCGCCTACACGCAGCGCGCGCTGTCGATCGGGCAGGACGAGATCGCCACGATCCGCCCCGACGGCGTCGACGTCATCCACTTCGACGGCACCCCCGCCGCGCCGACCGAGTTCGAGGTCAACTGGGACGCCTCCGCCGCCGACAAGGGCGGCTGGTCCTCGTTCATGGCGAAGGAGATCAGCGAGGAGCCCGAGGCCGTCGCCAAGACGATCCTCGGCCGTGTCCACGACGGCGCCGTCACCCTGACCGACCTCGACCCGATCGCCGAGCGCCTGGCGACCGTCGACCGGGTCATCGTGATCGCCTGCGGCACCGCCGCCTACGCCGGCATCCTGGGCAAGTACGCCATCGAGCAGTGGGCCCGCATCCCGGTCGAGGTCGAGCTCGCCCACGAGTTCCGCTACCGCGACCCGGTGCTGAACGAACGCACCCTGGTCGTCTCGATCAGCCAGTCCGGCGAGACCATGGACACGCTCATGGCCGTCAAGTACGCCCGCGAACAGGGCGCCCAGGTCCTGTCGATCTGCAACACCCAGGGCGCCACGATCCCGCGTGAGTCCGACGCCGTGATCTACACGCACGCGGGGCCCGAGGTCGCCGTCGCGTCCACCAAGGCGTTCATCGCCCAGGGCGTCGCGCTGTACCTGCTCGGGCTGCACCTGGCGACGCTGCGCGGCACGCTCACCACCGAGCAGATCGCCGAGCAGGTGGCCGAGCTCGAGGGGCTCGCACCGAAGCTGCAGCAGACCATCGAGGACGCCGCCGGCATCAAGGACCTGGCCCGCTGGATGGCGGACACCCGGAGCGTGCTGTTCCTCGGTCGCCACGTCGGCTACCCGATCGCGCTCGAAGGTGCGCTGAAGCTGAAGGAACTCGCGTACATCCACGCCGAGGGCTTCGCCGCCGGTGAGCTCAAGCACGGTCCGATCGCGCTGATCGAGCCGGGCCAGATCGTCTTCGTCATCGTGCCGTCGCCCCGCGACCCGCGATCGCTGCACCCGAAGGTCGTCTCGAACATCCAGGAGATCCGCGCCCGCGGTGCCCGGGTCATCGCCATCGCGGAAGAAGGCGACGCCGCGGTGCTGCCCTTCGCCGACGAGGTCCTGCGGATCCCGCTCGCGACCCCGCTGTTCGAGCCGCTGCTCGCCGTGGCCCCGCTGCACATGTTCGGCATGGAGCTCGCCGCGGCCAAGGGCCTCGACGTCGACCAGCCACGCAACCTGGCGAAGTCGGTCACCGTCGAGTAGTCGAGACGGTGATCATCGGGATCGGGGTCGACGTGGTCGACCTGGAGCGGTTCGAACGGGTGCTGGAACGCACACCGGCGATGCGGGCGCGGTTGTTCACGCCGTCCGAGCAGGTCCGTGACGGCGAACCCCGTCCGATCGCGTCCTTGGCGGCACGGTTCGCCGCCAAGGAAGCACTGATCAAGGCCTTCGGGTCGAGTGCCGGGCTCAGCTGGCAGGACCTCGAGGTCGTGTCCGACGACCAGCGGAACCCCTCGCTCACCCTGCGCCAGGGTGCGCGCCGGGTCGCGGATGCGCGTGGCGTGACGAGCGTGCACCTGTCGCTCTCGCATGATGGAGGGATCGCGACCGCGTTCGTGGTCCTGGAAGGAACAGACGTGGTCCTGGAAGGAACGGCCCGGTGAGTGCGTTCACCGGCATCACGATCGATCGCGGAGCCCTGATCGAGAACTACGCGACGATCGCCGACCGGGTCGCCCCGGCTGGTGTGATCGCGGTCGTCAAGGCGAACGCCTACGGCCACGGGGCCCTCGACGCCGCGCAGGCCTTCGTCGACGCGGGCGCCGAGTGGCTCGGGGTCGCCGACATCGACGAGGCCGTCGCGCTCCGGCAGGGCGGCATCGACGAGGGGGTCCGGATCCTCACGTGGCTGCACGCCCCCGACGAGGACTTCCGTCGCGCCGCGCAGTTCGACGTCACGCCGGCGGTGTCGAGCGTCGAGCAGCTGTCCGCCGCCGCCGACTCCGACGTCCGTGCCGTGCACCTGTGCGTCGACACGGGCCTGAGCCGCAACGGGGCCGTCGAGTCCGAGTGGGCCGAGCTCTTCGCGACCGCCGGCGCCCTGGCCCGCGGCGGCAACCGCACCCGGGTCGAGGGGCTCATGTCCCACCTGTCGAACGCCTCGCGCACCGACGACCTCGACCAGGACGCCGCACTGCAGCGTGCGCTGGACGGTCTCGCCGCGAACGGCATCGTGCCGGACGTGGTGCACCTCGCCGCGAGTGCCGCGAGCATCGCCGTGCCGGAGACCCGCCACGACCTGTCCCGCGTCGGACTCGCTCTGTACGGACTGAGCCCCTTCGACGGCCGCACCTCGGCCGACCTGGGGCTGCGTCCGGCGATGCGGGTCACCGCCGCCGTGCTCCGCACCGTGCCGGTCGCCGCGGGTGACGGCGTCTCGTACGGGTACACCTGGCGCGCCGAGACGGACACCCGCCTCGCTGTGATCGGCCTCGGCTACGCGGACGGCTTCGACCGCGACTTCGGCAACCGGGTCTCGTTGCGCATCGGGGACCGCACGTTCCCGGTGGTCGGACGCGTCGCGATGAACGCCATGCACGTCGACGTCGGCGACGCGGACGTGCAGGTCGGCGACGAGGCCGTGCTGTGGGGCGACCCCGCGAACGGCGACCCCGCCGTCGAGGACTGGGCCGACGCCATCGGCACGATCAACTACGAGGTGGTCGCCCGGATCGGCCGCAGCGTGGAACGGAGGACCGCGTGAGCTCCGCACCACTGCGTCAGGCACGCATCGACCTCGACGCGTACCGCGCCAACCTCGAGCGTGTCCGCGAGTGGATGGACCCGGTCGAGGTCATGGCGATCATGAAGGCCGACGCGTACGGGCACGGCCTCGAACCGATCGCGCTCGCCGCAGTCGACGCCGGCATCCGTTGGATCGGTGTACTGACGGTCCCCGCCGCCCTGCGCCTGCGGTCGATCGGGGTGGGCGAGGACGTCCACCTGTTCACCTGGCAGCACGACCCTGACCTGGACTTCCGTGACGCCATCGACTCGGCCGTCGACCTCGGTGTCTCGAACGTCGCCGAACTGCAGCGCATCGTCGACGCCGTCGACCAGCGCCCCGCCCGGGTCCACCTGGGCGTCGACTCCGGACTGCACCGCGACGGCGCGGTCCCCGCAGACTGGCCGGCCCTCGTCGAGGCCGCGCGGGACGCCCAGCGGAACGGCCGCATCGAGGTCGTCGCCGCCTACACGCACCTGGCCGAGTCGTCCGACCACGAGGACAGCGCCGCGGTCGCCGTGTTCGACGCCGCGATCGAGATCGCCGAGGACCTGGGGCTCGATGTCCCGACGGAGCACGTCGCCGCGTCGCTCGCGGGGCTGGAACGCAAGGAGTTCCGCAAGGACATGGTCCGGATGGGTGCGAACCTGTTCGGCATCCCCGGGGCCGACGGGGTCTCGGCAGCAGACCTCGGGCTCGAGCCGGTGATGACCCTGACCGCGTCGGTGGCGAAGACGAAGCGTGTCCCCGTCGACACCGGCGTCTCGTACGACTACACGTACCGCACCGCGACCGAGACGACCCTGGCGCTCGTGCCCGTCGGGTACGCCGACGGGGTCCCGCGACTGGCGCAGGGCCGCATCGAGGTCGCGATCGGCGGCAAGCGCTACCCGATCGCCGGCCGCGTCGCGATGGACCAGTTCCTGGTGGACGTCGGCGACGACGACGTGCGGACCGGTGACACCGTCGTCCTCTTCGGCACCGGCGAGCACGACGAGATGACCGTGCTCGAGTGGGGCGCGGCGCTCGAGACCATCGGTGAAGAGATCGTCTGCCGGATCGGCAGCCGTGTGCCCCGGTCCTACGAGGGTCACGACATCGAGGGACGCGTCGGGGAGTACCTGCGGGGCGAGCGGCCGTGACCGGGTCGTCCCACGTCCTGCTCGACACCACCGTCGACGGCACCGAGGCGATGGGGGAGCTCGGTGCCCGGTTGGCCCGGGTGCTGCGCGCCGGAGACCTCGTCGTGCTGACCGGCCCCCTCGGCGCCGGCAAGACGACCCTGACCCGTGGGCTCGGCGCAGCACTCGGTGCGCGTGGACAGGTGTCCAGCCCGACCTTCGTCCTCGCCCGGACACACCCGACCACCGCCGGGCCGGACCTGGTGCACGTGGACGCCTACCGCCTGTCCGACCCGGTCGAGCTCGACGACCTCGACCTCGACTGGGACGCCGCGATCGTGGTGGTCGAGTGGGGCCGCGGGATGGTCGACGGCGTCAGCGACAGCCTGCTCGACGTCGAGATCACGCGGGCGACCGGTGCCGACGCCGGACCCGCAGCTCCCGACGACACGGACCCGGACGACGTCCCCGACGAGCCCCGCCGGGTCGTCGTCACCGCCTCCGGTCCGCGCTGGCAGGGCGTGGTCCTCTGACCCTGCGGCCCGTCACCGCGGACGACGTCGAGGCGCTCCGGGCGTTCCTCGTCGAGGCCGACCTGACCCTGGCCGGGCTCGACGTCCCGACCGTGCGGCTCTGGACCGATCGCGCCGACGACGGCAGCGTGATCGGCAGCACCGGCTTCGAGTCGAGCGCGGACGGCGTGCACGTCCTCGTCCGCAGCGTGGCCGTCGCTCCGCAGCACCGCGGGTCCGGAGCCGGCACCCGCCTCGCACGGTTCGCGATCGACCGGGCCGCCGAGGCCGGCGCCCAGCGTGCGTGGCTGTTCTCCCGTCGCTCCGGTCCGTTCTGGCAGTCGCTCGGCTTCGCACCCGCCGACCGACAGGCCCTGGCTGCCGCGCTGCCGGACACCCACCAGGTCCG
This sequence comes from Curtobacterium flaccumfaciens UCD-AKU, assembly GCF_000349565.1. Lineage (GTDB taxonomy): Bacteria > Actinomycetota > Actinomycetes > Actinomycetales > Microbacteriaceae > Curtobacterium > Curtobacterium poinsettiae. Next base: position 46,717 of record NZ_APJN01000018.1, on the reverse strand, counting down.
CCTGTTCCGCCGGACGGGGCAGCTGGAGCACGAGGTCGCGTGGTCCCTGGGACTGCCGGTGCGCTGACCGCCGCCTACGATGGACGGGTGCTGCTCGCGATCGACACCTCCGCCGGGACCTCCGTCGCCGTCGTCGACCCGGTCACCGGCCAGGCCCTCGCGACCCGCGACACCGAGGACAGCCGCCGGCACGCCGAGGTGATCGGCCCGTTCCTGGCCGACACCCTCGCCGAGGCGGGCATCACCGGCGCCGACGTCACCGGGGTCGTCGCCGGCATGGGCCCGGGCCCCTTCACCGGCCTGCGCGTCGGCATCGCCGCCGCCCGCACCTTCGCCGCAGCCCGCGGCGTCCCCGTCCTGCCGCTCGTCAGCCACGACGCCGTCGCCCTCGACCAGCGCGCCGCCGGCCTCGCCGGCCCCTTCGTCGTCCTCACGGACGCCCGCCGCCGCGAGGTCTACTGGAGCGCCTACGACGCCGACGGCGTCCGCGTGGCCGGCCCCGGACTCGCCAAGCCCGCCGATCTCGACGACGCGATCCGCGCCTCCCGGCCCGCAGCCGTGGGCTGGGACCGCGTGACCGTCACGTCCATCCCGGCCTGGAGGCTCGGCGCGCTCGCCGCGGACCGACTCGCGTCCGGCGCGGCGTTCGACCAGGACACCCCCCTGTACCTGCGCGACCCCGACGTCACGGTGCCCGGTGCGCCGAAACGGGTGAAGCAGTGACCCTGCCGGACGCGCTCCGCCTGCGCCGAGCCCACCCGCAGGACCTCGACGACATCATGTGGCTCGAGCACGTCTCGTTCCCGACGGACGCCTGGTCGGCGTCGCAGATGTCGGGCGAGCTGTACTCACCGCACGGGTACTACGTCGTGATCGAGACCGTCGACGACACCGCAGCGCCGATGGTCGTCGGGTACGCCGGACTCTCGTCCCTGGCGGGCAACCCGGTGGCCGACGTGCAGACCATCGCGGTCGCCGCCGATCAGCGCGGCAAGGGGCTCGGACGGGTCCTGTTCACGGAACTGCTCGACGAGGCCCGGCGCCGCGGGGTGCGCGAGGTGTTCCTCGAGGTGCGGGCGGACAACCCCGTCGCGCAGGCGATGTACACGGCGTTCGGGTTCGAGCACATCGCGACCCGGCCACGCTACTACCAACCGGACGGCGTCGACGCGTGGGTGATGCGGGCGGAACTGCCCGGCCCGGACGCGGAACCGTCGTCGGACGTCGGACCCATCGGACAGGAGGCCCTCGGTGAGCGCGACTGAACCACTGGTGCTCGGCATCGAGACGAGCTGCGACGAGACGGGCGTGGGGATCGTGCGGGGGAACACCCTGCTGGCGAACGTGATCGCCTCGAGCATGGACGAGCACGCGCGCTACGGCGGGGTCGTGCCCGAGGTCGCCGCACGGGCCCACCTGGAGGCGATGACCCCGACGCTGCACGAGGCGCTCGAGCGTGCCGGCGTCACCCTCGACGAGCTCGACGCCGTCGCAGTGACCGCCGGGCCGGGTCTGGCCGGAGCGCTCATGGTCGGGGTGGGGGCAGCGAAGGCGCTCGCCGTGGCCACGGGCAAGCCGCTGTACGGCGTCAACCACCTGGTCGGGCACGTCGGTGCCGACGTGCTGCGCGAGGACGGCAGCGAGATCGAGCTGCCGACGATCGCGCTGCTCGTCTCCGGTGGGCACACGTCGCTGCTGCTGGTGCGGGACCTGGTCGGTGACGTCGAACTGCTCGGCGAGACGATCGACGACGCGGCGGGCGAGGCGTTCGACAAGGTCGCGCGGCTGCTCGGACTGCCCTACCCCGGCGGCCCGCAGATCGACCGGGCCGCGGCCGAGGGCGACCCGACGGCGATCCGGTTCCCCCGCGGGCTGACGCTGCCGAAGGACATGGCCGCACACCGGTACGACTTCTCGTTCTCGGGGCTGAAGACCGCCGTGGCCCGCTGGGTCGAACGCTGCCGCGACGAGGGCCGAGAGGTGCCGGTGGCCGACGTCGCCGCGAGCTTCCGCGAGGCCGTCGTCGACGTCCTGCTCACCAAGGCCCTGAACGCCTGCCGCGACACCGGTGTCGACCGGCTGCTGCTCGGTGGCGGCGTCGTCGCGAACGCCCGGTTGCGGCAGGTCGCCGAGGAACGCTGCGCGGCCGTGGGCGTGCGGCTGCGGATCCCGCCGTTCGACCTGTGCACGGACAACGGCGCGATGATCGCCGCCGTCGGCGCCCGACTCGTTGCCGAGGGGCACGCGCCGAGCGACCTCGGCATCGCGGCGGACTCGACCCTGCCGGTGACGACCGTCCAGGTCTGACCAGTTCGGCCCCGGTCCTTCTGGGGGAGCCTGTGGGAGGATTCACACGGGCGTCGGAGAGACCGGACGCCCGAGAGGGGTGGACGGTGTCCGATCAGAACGAGTGGCCGAAGCCGGGCGAGACGCCGAACGGCGCGGCGAACGGACAGCCCGACGGTGCACCCGCCCCGGACGCCCCGCAAGCACCTGACGCGCCGCAGGCCCCGTCGGCTCCGGAAGCGCCCCAGAACCCGTACGGCCAGCAGCAGAACCCGTACGGCCAGCCGCCGCAGCAGCAGAACCCGTACGGCCAGCAGCAGAACCCGTCCGGCCAGCCGCCGCAGCAGCAGAACCCGTCCGGCCAGCCGCCGCAGCAGCAGAACCCGTACGGCCAGCCGCCGCAGCAGCAGAACCCGTACGGCCAGCCGCCGCAGCAGCAGAACCCGTACGCGGCCCAGCAACAGCAGCCGCAGCAGGCGTACGGCGCACCGCAGAACCCTTACGGTCAGCAGCAGAACCCCTACGGTCAGCAGCAGAACCCCTACGGTCAGCAGCAGAACCCGTACGCGCAGCAGCAGCAGCCGTACGCGGCCAACCCGTACTCGTACCAGCCCTACGCGCAGCGACCGAAGACGAACGTCCTGTCGATCCTGTCGATCGTCTTCGCGTTCGGCGGCGTCATCATCTGGCCGATCATCATCCTGACGAGCCCGGCCGGCGCGATCATGGGCCACATCGCCCTCGGCAAGATCAAGCAGAGCGGCGAGGGCGGCCGTGGCCTGGCGCTCGCAGGCATCATCGGTGGCTGGGTCCTGACGGGCCTGTTCATCCTGATCGTCGCCCTGGTGTGGATCTCGATCGCGAACTCGTCGAACTACTCGGACTACTCCGACTACTCCGACTACAGCTCGAACACCGGGGCCTTCGTCAGCTGACTTCGCCGCAGGGTGACGGAGGCCGCGAGCGGCCCCCGGCCCCCGGCCGTCAGCCGACCGTGTCGGTGAGCCGCTCGCACAGGATCGCCGTGTGGCGTCCCTCCAGGCGGGTGAGCACGAGTGTGACGCGACCCGATCCGCGCAACCGCAGCCGTTTGCGGAACTGCGCCGGGTCGACGTCGACGCCGCGCTTCTTGATCTCGACGGTGCCGATGCCGTCGGCGGCGAGCCGCGCGGCCAGCCGCTTGACGTCGAGCGGCATCGTGTCGAGCACCCGGAACCCCTGCGCGAAGGGTGTCGTGACGGCCCGGTCGGACGTGACGTAGGCGATGCCGTCGGACAGCATGTGCCCGTCGAGGCCCCTCGCCAGGTCGCCGATCAGTCGCGCGCGGATCACGGCGCCGTCCGGCTCGTACAGGTAGGCGCCGAGCGGTCCGACCTCGGTGTCGTCGGCGTCTGCCGCTCCGGTCATCTCGTCGATGCCGTGGCTGCCGATGACGGTGGCCGCGCGGCGGATGCCGGGGCGTGCGAGGGGGCCGAACCACAGGGCGAGCTCGACGACCTCGCGGTCGACGGAGGTCCACTGGGCCTCGGCGGTGTCCGGGATCAGGTCGCGGTCGATGCCGGGTCCGAGCTTCACGCCGGTCGGTGTCGTCGTCGCTGCGGCGAACACCGTGTCGAGCGAGGGGGACCAGTCGTCCGGGTCGGCGAGTCGGCGGGTGTCGGAGTGGCCGGAGGTGCGTCGTGCGGGGTCCATCCACGCGCCGTCCACCGAGGACAGGTCGAAGGACTCGGCGTCGCCGAGCTCCACCCGCGCGTTCGGCCAGAGCGCCAGGTTGTGGGTCGCGACGGCAGCCGTGACCTCGTCGCGGTCGACGGCGGTGACGTCCAGGTCGAGCGCCGCCATCGCCATGGCGTCCCCGCCGATGCCGCAGCCGAGGTCGGCGACCCGGGTGAGCCCCGCGGCGGCGAAGCGTCCGGCGTGCTGGGCCGCGACCTGCAGTCGGGTGGCCTGCTCGAGACCGGCCTCGGTGAAGAGCATCCGGGACGCGAAGTCACCGAACTTGCCGCGGGCCTTGAGCCGGAGCTTCGCCTGGGTCAGCACGGCTGCGACGAGCCGTGGGTCGTGGCCCTCAGCGCGCAGCCGGGACACCACGCGGACGATCTCGCCGCCGTCGGAGACACCGGGGGTACGGTCGAGCAGGGCCATCCCGTCCGGGGTCAGCAGTGCGGTGAGTTCGGCGGCGTCCATGCGTCGATCCTCGCAGGTGCTGCGTGTTCTCCGGGTGTGCTGGCACTCGGATTGACCGAGTGCCAGTGGCCCCCTAGAGTTGGCGTTGGCACTCTCCTGTGCGAAGTGCCAACCGGTTTTCATCTGTACCGAGTCCGTACCGAGAAAGAAGAGGTCACCGTGGCCGTCAGCATCAAGCCGCTCGAGGATCGCATCGTCATCCGCCAGGTCGAGGCGGAGCAGACCACCGCTTCCGGTCTGGTCATCCCCGACACCGCGAAGGAGAAGCCCCAGGAGGGCGAGGTCGTCGCCGTGGGTCCGGGTCGCATCGACGACAACGGCAACCGCGTCCCGCTCGACGTCGCCGTGGGTGACAAGGTCATCTACTCCAAGTACGGCGGAACCGAGGTCAAGTACTCGGGCGAGGACCTGCTGGTCCTGTCGGCCCGCGACGTCCTCGCGGTCATCGTCCACTGAGTCCAGTACGCATGACGGACGCCCCGTCCGGCCTTCGGGCCGACGGGGCGTTCGTGTGTCCGGGGCCGGTCTGCAGAGCGCTCCGGTCCTGATCAGCCCGCTTGCAGCCCGCCTGGAGGCCCGGTGCACGTCCCGGGGTCGGCGGTCCTTCCTAGGATGGTTCCGTGAGTGAACCGAGTCCGGCGCGACCCGTCCGCAGCGAGGCATCCGTCGGCGTGGTGCAGGCCGTCGTGGCCTACGGGCTCTGGGGGCTGATGCCCCTGCTCTTCGCGGCCATGGCCCCCGCGGCGGCGTTCGAGATCGTGTCGTGGCGGATCGTCTTCGGTCTGGTGTTCTGCGCGGTGGCGATCGCGGTCACCCGGTCGTGGCTCCGCACCCGCACCTTGATGGCCCAGCGCCGCGTGATGCTCGTGATGGGGCTCGCCGCCGTCCTGATCCTGGTGAACTGGACCGTCTACGTCCTCGCGACGACGACCGGTCACACGGTCGAGGCCGCGCTCGGGTACTTCATCAACCCGCTCGTCACGATCGCCCTCGGCGTCGTGGTCCTGCGCGAACGCCTGCGTCCGGCGCAGTGGGCCGCGGTCGGGTTGAGCGTCGTGGCGGTCGTGGTCATCGCGATCGGCTACGGGCAGATGCCGTGGATCTCGCTGGCCCTGGCGTTCTCGTTCGGCCTGTACGGCTTGGTGAAGAAGCGCGTCGGCGGCACCGTGGACGCGCTGAGCGGCCTGACGATCGAGACCGTGTGGCTGCTGCCGATCGCGGTCGTGGCGCTGGTGGTGCTCGGTGTGACCGGGCTCGGCGGCGGCGTGACGTTCACGAGCGAGGGCTGGGGGCACGCTGTCATCACCGTGCTGACCGGGCCGGCGACCGCGGTGCCGCTGCTGCTCTTCGCCTCGTCGGCGCGCCGGGTGAGCCTGTCGACCCTGGGCCTGACCCAGTACCTGGCACCGGTGATGCAGCTGCTCGTCGGGGTCCTGGTGCAGCACGAGGAGATGTCGGCCGGGCGCTGGTTCGGCTTCGGCATCGTGTGGCTCGCGCTCGTGGTGCTGACGGCGGACTCGTTCGCCGCCGCACGCGCGTCCCGCCGCCGGGCGCTCGCACCCACCCCGGCCGAGCCGGTCTGACCCGGTCTCCACGGGCCTCCAGGCCGCCCGTCGGTCCTGTCTTGTGGAGGCGACACATCGTGCCGCTCGTCCCGGTCTCCACCGCGAAAGCGACAGGCCCCCGCGGAACTTCCGCGGGGGCCTGTCGCTCTCGCGAGCGGTGCTGGGCTGAACCCTACTTCTTCACCGCACCCTGGATGGCGCTCTGGTAGACGGGCTTGTTGTCGCCGTCGAACTTGTAGATGCCGATGTACGCGCTCGACGGGTCGTTGTTGTCGTCGAACGGACCGATGCCGGACGGGCCGGTGTAGTGGATGTCCTTGCCGTCGTCCAGGAGCGTCTTGCACTCCTTGAACGTCGCACACTCCGTGCCGCCGTCAGCTCCCGACACCGCAGCCATGTTGGCCTGGATCGTGCCGGAGTCGGTGCCCTTGCCCTTCACCGCAGCGAGGGCGGCGAGGACCGTGGCGTCGTACGACTCGGCCGCGTACGAGTAGTCGGCGAGCGTCTTGCCCGACGAGTCCTTGTAGAACGCAGCGAGCTGCTTCTTGAAGTCGTCCTTCGGCGAGGCACCGGGGATGGTGCCCTGGGCGCCGCTCAGGGTGCCCTTGTCGAAGTCCTTCGAGTAGTCCGCCGTGTTGCCGTCGGACATGTAGATCTTCGCTTCGTTCCCCTGCGAGACGAGCTCCGGGATGATCGACTTCGTCTCGTCGAAGGCCAGGACGACGATCGCGTCGGGCTTCTGGGCCAGTGCCGCGGTCACCTCGGACGAGAACGTGGTCTGGCCGGGCGGGAACTCCTGGCCCTCGCCCTTGCCGCCGTAGACGACCTGGCCGCCCGAAGCCTCGACCGCGGCCTGCACGGAGTTGCGGAGGCCGGTGCCGTACGTGTCGTTGAAGACCAGGAAGGCGACCTTCGCGTTGCCGTCACCGGTCACGAGCTGACCGAGCGCGGAACCCTGCACCGAGTCCGGCGGTGCGGTCCGGTAGTAGTACGACGAGTACCCGGAGAGGTCGCTCGCCGTGTTCGCCGGCGAGATCTCGACGATGCAGTTGCTGGTCAGCTGGTCGATGACGTTCAGCGTGACGGACGAGGACTCGGCGCCGATCGCGACCGGGACCTTCGCGTTGACGAGCTTCGTCGCCGCGGAGCTCGACACGGTCATGTCGTTGCTGTCACCGGAGTCGGTCGCCGGGTCGATCGTGACGTCCTTGTCGAGGACACCGCCCGCGGCGTTGATGTCCTTGACGGCCAGGCCGACACCGGACTCGGCCGGCGGGTTCAGGTAGGCCAGCGAACCGGTCAGGGGCAGGATCGTGCCGATCTTCAGCGCGTCCGTGCCAGGGGTGTCGGGGGCCTTGCAGCTGGCGGCGGGATCCTTCTTCGCATCGCTCGACGCCGAGCTCGAGGGGGAAGCACTGCCGGTGGTGGAACACGCGGCGAGGAGGACGGCTGCTGCGCCCGCCAACGCCAGTGCCGCGGTGGCACGGGTGGTTCTGATCATCCGTGGAGCCCTTTCTCTGCGCGGAGGCTGTGCCGCTTCGGGTGAATGCGACGCCTCCACTGGATGTCGAGAAACGTAGGGTCCATGTGTTTCGCCCGTGTGACGGGGCGGTACGCAAAGGTGTTTCGTTACCGAGCCGTGACGTTCCTGTGCGTGGGGACAGGCATCCGTGCAGGAGCCGCGGTGCCGGCGTGGTGCCCTGACCTGCGCCAGGCGGATGGTCCGGCAGGGTGTTCGGGAGGCCCGGGGGCGCGCCGGTGGACGGCGGGCCGGTCAGCCGTGCTGGCCCGGTCAGCCGTGCTGGCCCGGTCAGCTCTGCTGTCCGGCTTCCTCGTCGAGTTCGGCCTGGGACCGCAGGACGCAGAACTCGTTGCCCTCCGGGTCGGCGAAGACCACCCATCCGCCGTCCGGGTGGCGCAGGTCGGCGAGCTCCACGGCACCGATGCCGCGGAGCCGCTCGACCTCCTCGTCGCGGGTGCGGTCGGTGGGGCGCAGGTCGAAGTGGATCCGGTTCTTCACGGTCTTCGTCTCGGGCACCTGGAGGAACAGCACCGTGTGCGATCGATCGGGTGCTGTGATCTCGCACTCCTCGTGCCCCGGAGCATTCGGGTCGTCGGGCAGGTCCACGTACCCGAGCACCTGCTTCCACCACTCGGACTGGGCGTAGGCGTCGCGGGAGTCGATCGTGGTGTGGGAGACAGCGCTGACCATGCCGCGACACTACCGCCGGGGAACGCAGCTGCGGGGGACGGGGCGGGGGACTGGGTGAAGACGCCGTCGTGCTGCTCCGACGCCGCGGTGCTCGCGAGACGCCGCCAAATTCGGCGGCGTCTCGGGGACTCGGCGGCGCCCAACCCGCACGACGGCGTCTCGCGCTGCCCGCCAGCCGCTGCTCACGAGCCCGGCTGGCGACGTGCGCCGATCGGTGCTGCGCGGAACAAGGGGAGCCCGGCAGCCGACAGCACCGCAGCCAGCGCTCGTGCATCCGCAGCTTCCCGCATCGTCCACCGCGCGAACCCGCGCACCTCGGGATCCCGTCGGAGCGCGTCCTCACGGTTCTTCTCGTCCCACAGCGCTCGAGGGTCGTCGTACTTCAAGCGACCGTCGAACTCACCGATCACGCCGGCGTCGGGCCACCAGAAGTCCGTCCTGAACCTGCCGAGCGGTGTCTCGAACTCGCGCTGCAGCTCCGGAGCAGGACCCCCGAGGTCACGGGCGGTGACGCGGCTGATCGACTCGCCGGGCGATTCGGCACGGGCATCGGCGAAGTCGATCGCGGCGGCAGCCTGTCGGCATCCGCGCAGGCGCCCAGGTGGTCCGAGCGCGTCGAGTGCGGCGACGAGCCCTTCGCGGCTGACCAGGGCAGACCGGAGCACGTGGTCGAGCACGACGACGGCGTGGGTGAACGACTGCCGACGCGCGATGTCGAGCACGGTCCGGTCGAGCGAGGTCGTCGGGATCCCGTCGACCACGACGCGTTCGCCGTTCCGGATCCGCCCAGCGTGACGGACGACGCCTCGACCGGTGTGCGTCTTGTCGAGCCGGACGTCGATCACGTGCAGCCGCCAGTCGGTCGCGTCGAAGTCAGGCAAGCCCCAGAGCGCCGCGGCCGAGGTCCCCGAGACGACGCACTCGGACTGCAGGGACCCGTACCGTGCGCGGACGAACAGGCGCCGGCGTTCCAGGGGTGAGAGCGCCTCCCACTCCGGACGTTCGACGGCGGCGCCGTGGAACAGGCGTACCGGTTCGTGCAGGGCCGACGGGACACGGACCAGTGCTGTCCGGGCGAGCGCGTTCATCCCCGCAGCATGGAACGCGACCACGGCGCGAGGCGACTCGCACGACGGACCGGTGGAGAGCCTCCAGGCCGTTGCCGCCTGTGGAGGAGTCGCAAGACGCCGTCGTCTCCGAACCACGCCCGGAAAGCGTTGAGACGCCGCCGGATTCGGCGGCGTCTCAACGACACGACGGCGTCTTGCGGACCAGAACCGGCCCGGCCCGCAGGCTAGCTGCGGTAGTTCGGCGCCTCGACGACCATCTGGACGTCGTGCGGGTGGGACTCCTTGAGCCCCGCCGCGGTGATGCGGACGAACTTGCCACGGGCCTTCAGCTCGGGGATCGTGCGACCGCCGACGTAGAACATCGACTGCCGCAGCCCACCGGTGAGCTGGTACACGACGTTGCCGACCGAGCCGCGGTAGGGCACCTGGCCCTCGATGCCCTCGGGGATGAGCTTGTCGTCGTTCGGCACGTCCGCCTGGAAGTAGCGGTCCTTCGAGTACGAGGTCTTCTTGCCGCGGGTCTGCAGGGCCCCGAGGGACCCCATGCCGCGGTAGGCCTTGAACTGCTTGCCGCCCACGAACACCAGGTCACCGGGGGACTCGTCGGTGCCGGCCAGCAGTGATCCGAGCATGACGGTGTCGGCACCGGCGACCAGGGCCTTCGCGATGTCGCCCGAGTACTGCAGGCCACCGTCGGCGATGATCGGCACACCGGCTTCACGTGCGGCGAGGGACGCCTCGTACACGGCCGTCACCTGCGGCACGCCCACACCGGCGACGACGCGCGTGGTGCAGATCGAGCCCGGGCCGACACCGACCTTGACGGCGTCGACACCGGCGTCGATGAGCGCCTGGGCGCCCGCGCGGGTGGCGACGTTGCCGCCGATGACGTCGATCGCGTCGAACGTCGGGTCGGCCTTGAGGCGGCGGACCATGTCGAGCACGCCTTCGCTCTCACCGTTGGCGGTGTCGACGACGAGCACGTCGACGCCGGCGTCACGCAGGGCCTCGGCGCGCTGCCAGGCGTCGCCGAAGAAGCCGATCGCCGCACCGACGCGGAGCCGGCCCTCGTCGTCCTTGGTGGCGTCCGGGTACTGCTCGCTCTTGTCGAAGTCCTTGACGGTGATGAGGCCGCGGAGCTTGCCCTCGGCGTCGACCAGCGGCAGCTTCTCGATCTTGTGCTGGGCGAAGATGGCGATCGCCTCTTCGGGGTCGATGCCCTCGAGCGCGGTGATCAGCGGCGCCTTCGTCATGACGTCGCGCACGTACGTGGTGGCCTGCTCGAACGTGGCCACGAAGCGCATGTCGCGGTTCGTGATGATGCCGACGAGGGTGCCGTCCTGCTCGACGACCGGCAGGCCGGAGACACGGAACTGGCCGCAGAGCGCGTCGACCTCGGCCACGGTGGCGTCCGGGGTGGTGGTCACCGGGTTGGTGATCATGCCCGACTCGGAGCGCTTGACCTTGTCGACGTAGGCAGCCTGGTCCTCGATGGACAGGTTGCGGTGCAGGATCCCGATGCCGCCCTGGCGCGCCATGGCGATCGCCATGCGGGCTTCGGTGACGGTGTCCATCGCAGCAGAGAGCAGCGGGACGTTGACGGAGATCCGCTTGGTGAGCCGGGACGCGGTGGACGCCTCGCTCGGGATGACGTCGGTGTGCCCGGGCAGGAGCATGACGTCGTCGTACGTGAGTCCGATGAATCCGAACGGATCCGGCTGGTCCATGGGTCCCCTTCGTGGGCGAGTGAAGTGTCGAGACACCGGGAACACGACGACGGGTTCCGGATAGGACATGGTAACGCGAGCGGCTGTCGCCGCATTCCGCCTGGAGGCACGGATCGCGCCCGCCTCGGAGCATTCCTCCACAACGTCACAGTTCGGGTACGAATCACACAGGGAACGTGTTGGAAACACGGGTGTCACAAAATCCCCATAGGTTCCTCGTCATCCGAACGAGAGGCTCTTCCGTGGGATCCATCACTCCTCCGGGACGGGCGCAGCCGCGCCTGTTCCGCCTCCGCCAGACACGACGACGACCGGTCCTCGCGGCCGTGCTCGTGGCCGCGTTCCTGGCGACCTTCCTGATCGACTGGGCGGTCACCCTGCCGGCCTTCAGTGCCACGTCGGCTCCGGCCACCAGCCAGGCGTGCACCGTCAGCCCCGACAACGGGTGCATCCAGGGCACGATCACCGACTCCGAGCGTGATCCGGCCGAGGGCGTCGACGTCGACGTGACCGGCCCGAGCGGCTTCGACCAGACGGCCACGACCAACGCCGACGGCCGCTGGTCCGTCAAGGTCGAGACCGCTGGCGAGTACACGGTGAGCGTCGACCAGGGCACCCTGCCGAAGGGGCAGTACCTGACCAACGCCGCGGACGCCGAGCGGAAGGTGCAGGCGACGCTGAACGCCAACGTCGGGCAGATCTTCCAGCTGTCCGACCAGAAGGGCGCGACGACCTCGTCCGACTCGTCGGGTGTGAGCATGCAGCGGGCCTGGCAGCAGTTCGCATCCGGGCTCCGGCTCGGCCTGCTGATCGCGCTGGCGTCCATCGGGCTCTCGCTCATCTACGGCACGACGGGGTTGTCGAGCTTCTCGCACGGTGAGCAGGTCACCCTCGGCGGTCTGCTGGCGTACGTCTTCGCCAACCAGCTCGGCTGGAACATCTGGGTCACCGGCATCGTCGTCACGCTGTTGTGCGCCGCGACCGGGTACCTGCAGGACGCCGCGATCTGGCGCCCGCTCCGGCGCCGACGCATCAGCCTGACGCAGCTCATGATCGTGACGATCGGGCTGTCGATCGCCGCCCAGTACGCGTTCCAGTACTTCTTCGGCGCCTCGACGGTCCGCATCCAGCAGGGCAACCCGGAGACCGTGCGGTTCGCCGGCGTGACCCTGACGGTGCAGTCCTACGTCGCCATGGGGATCGCGCTCGTGGTCCTCGTCGCCACCGGGCTCTTCCTGGCGAAGACGCGCTTCGGTCGGGCCACCCGCGCCGTGTCGGACAACCCGGCGCTCGCCGCGGCCTCCGGCATCGACGTCGACCGGGTGATCCGCTTCGTGTGGACGCTCGCCGCCGGTCTGGCTGGCCTGTCCGGCGTGATGCTCGGGCTCGTCCTGAACGGCGTGAACTGGCAGACGGGGCTCCAGCTGCTCCTGCTCATGTTCGCCTCGGTCACGCTCGGCGGCCTCGGTACCGCGTACGGCGCCCTGGTCGGCTCGATGATCATCGGGGTCGTCGTGGAGCTCACGAACCTGGTGCTCCCCGGTGACTTCAAGTACGCCACCGCCCTCGTCATCCTCATCCTCATCCTGCTGTTCCGGCCGCAGGGCATCTTCGGCCGCGCCGAGCGGATCGGCTAAGGGAGCACGCGCATGGACTACATCCTCAACCTGCTGTCCTCGCTCACCCAGGAGGCACTCGCCCCGACCACGGCGGCGTTCGCGCTGGCCGCGATCGGCCTGAACGTGCACTTCGGGCTCACCGGGCTCGTGAACATGGGCCAGGCGGCGTTCCTGCTGCTCGGGGCCTACGGCTTCGCGATCTCGATCACCAACGGACTGCCGTTCGTGATGGCGGTGCTCATCGCCCTGCTCGTCTCGATCGTGTTCGCGATCATCCTCGGCGTCCCGACCCTGCGGTTGCGCGGCGACTACCTGGCGATCGTCACGATCTCCGGCGCCGAGATCATCCGCATGGTGGGCCGCTCGAGCCTGCTCACCTCGACCACGGGCGGCTCGAACGGCATCACCGGGTCGAGCTACCGCGACCCGTTCACCGCCCTCAGCCCACTGCCCGACGGCACCACCACGATCCTGTGGTTCACGTACGCCAACAACGGCGTCAACGGCTGGTGGATCCGCATCGCGGCGTGGGCCATGGTCGCTCTGTTCACCCTGGTGCTGTTCCTGCTCATGCGCAGCCCGTGGGGCCGCGTGGTGAAGGCCATCCGCGAGGACGAGGACGCCGTCCGCTCGCTCGGCAAGAACGTCTACTCGTACAAGATGCAGGCGCTCGTGTTCGGTGGGGCGCTCGGTGCGATCGCGGGCATCATCTACGTCCTGCCGAGTTCCGTGCAACCGGACGCCATGGGCCGCTCGATGACGTTCTTCATCTGGACGGCGCTCATCCTCGGTGGCGCGGCGACGGTGTTCGGACCGGTGCTCGGAGCCGTGCTCTTCTTCGTCGTCCGGCTCTTCATCCGCACGCTGGCCGGCGACTTCATCCCCGACTCGATCATGAACGCACAGCAGGCCGAGCAGTTCTCGTACGTGCTCGTCGGCGTCGCGCTCATGCTGCTCATCGTGTTCCGTCCACAGGGGTTGCTCGGCAACAAGAAGGAGCTGACGTTCAGTGTCTGAGACCTACGGCCACCCCAAGGCCGACCCGATCCTCACCGTCGACGACGTCACCCGCCGCTTCGGGGGCATGACCGCCGTGGACGTCGACCACCTCGAGGTCCAGCGCGGCTCCATCACCGCCCTGATCGGCCCGAACGGCGCCGGCAAGACCACGTTCTTCAACCTGCTCACCGGATTCGACAAGCCGAGCCCCGGTGCGAAGACGCAGTTCAACGGCGCCACGCTGCAGAAGACGAGCGCGACGCACATCGCGAACAAGGGCATGGTCCGCACCTTCCAGCTGACCAAGGCCCTGTCGCGGCTCACCGTGATGCAGAACATGCTGCTCGGCGCTCGCGACCAGCCCGGCGAGAACTTCTTCGCCGCCCTGGTCAAGCCGGTGTGGGCGAAGCGGGAGCGCGAGATCACGGCCAAGGCCGAGGACCTGCTCGCCCGGTTCAAGCTCGACACCAAGGCCGACGACTACGCGGGCTCGCTGTCCGGCGGGCAGCGGAAGCTGCTCGAGATGGCCCGGGCGCTGATGTCCGACCCGACGATGATCATGCTCGACGAGCCGATGGCCGGCGTGAACCCCGCGCTCACCCAGTCGCTCCTCGGGCACATCCAGTCCCTGCGCGACGACGGCATGACCGTGCTGTTCGTCGAGCACGACATGCACATGGTCCGGCACATCTCGGACTGGGTGGTCGTGATGGCCGAGGGCAAGGTCGTCGCCGAGGGCCCGGCGGACACGGTGATGGACGACCAGGCCGTGATCGACGCCTACCTCGGTGCGCACCACGACACCGACCTGGGTGACGACTCGCTCCTCACCGAGGAGACCTTCGAGGAACTGGCAGAGGAAGTCGCGGAAGAAGACGCGGCGGACGCAGCAGCAGAGGAGACGACCCGATGACGGACCAGGCGGACCCCACGAACGCGAGCAGTGCCTCCAGTCCGTCCCCGGCGGCCACGCTGGAACGCGAGCCGGTGCTCAGCGCGAAGAACCTCGTCGCCGGGTACCTGCCGGGCGTGAACATCCTGAACGGCTGCGACCTGGACTGCTACCCGGGCGAGCTCATCGGCATCATCGGGCCGAACGGGGCGGGCAAGTCGACGCTCCTCAAGGCGCTGTTCGGGCTCGTGTCCATCCGCGAGGGTTCGGTGACCCTGCAGGGTGACGACATCACGAACCTCAAGGCGAACAAGCTCGTGCAGGCCGGTGTCGGCTTCGTGCCGCAGACGAACAACGTGTTCCCGTCGCTGTCGATCGAGGAGAACCTGCAGATGGGGCTGTACCTGCGGCCCCGGAAGTTCACCGAGCGGCTCGAGGTCATCTACGACCTGTTCCCGGTCCTCGCCCAGCGGCGGAACCAGCGGGCCGGATCGCTGTCGGGCGGTGAGCGGCAGTCCGTCGCGATGGCCCGGGCGCTGATGATGGACCCGAAGGTGCTGCTGCTCGACGAGCCGAGCGCCGGACTGTCCCCCGTGCGTCAGGACGAGACGTTCCTGCGGACCCGCCGGATCAACAAGGCCGGTGTGTCGATCATCATGGTGGAGCAGAACGCGCGACGCTGTCTGCAGATCTGCGATCGTGGGTACGTGCTCGACCAGGGGAAGAACGCGTACTCGGGCACCGGGAAGGAACTCGCTGACGATCCCAAGGTCATCGAGCTCTACCTGGGGACGCTCGCCAAGGACGTCGACGCACAGCGCTAGCGCTGTCGTCGGCTACGGGTACCGCTGTGGGGGTGGTATCCGTGACGGGTGGGGCCGTGCGTGGTCGCTTCGCGCCGCACGGCCCCGCTCCTGTACCCGGCCCGGAGGCGCGGCTCGCGTCTGGTCGCGTCCGATCGCGTCTGGTCGGGTGACTGTGGTCGCATGACGCCGTCGTGTTCCGTCGACGCCGCGGTCCCGTCGAGACGCCTCGGAATCCAGCGGCGTCTCGTCGGGATGGCGGCGTCCTGCGCTGACGACGGCGTATTCCGTTGACGACGGCGTCTTCCGTTGACGACGGCGTCGCCCGTCGCACCCGGCCAGGAGGCGCTACTCGCCCCGCGCGGGTCGGTATCGTTCCGCAGGTGCAGAGACTGTCGGTGAGCGCGATGGACGCCCTGGTGTGGGTGGTCTTCATCGCGCTGTTCGTCGGTGCGGCGCTGCTCGTCAAGGTCGCGGCAGTGCTCCTCGTCGTCCTCGTGGTGCTCGCGCTCCTGCTCGGCTTCGTGCTGCGGGTGCTCCGCAAACGTCGACGAGCCCCGCGCCGCCCGCGCTGACGGCTCCGCCGTGACGGCTGCACGGTGCGAGGTTGCCGGCCGTCCGCACCGTCCGGCCCGTGCACGCCGCAGAGCCCGCCCGGTAGGCTGTCCTGGTGAGCGAAGTCGAGATCGGTGCAGGCAAGCGCGGACGTCGGGCGTACGCGTTCGACGACATCGCGGTGGTCCCCTCCAGGCGGACGCGTGACCCGCGCGACGTCAGCGTGCAGTGGTCGATCGACGCGTTTACGTTCGAGTCGCCGATCCTGTCGGCACCGATGGACTCCGTGTCCTCGCCCGCGACGGTCATCCAGATGGGCAAGCTCGGCATCCTGGGCGTGCTCGACCTCGAAGGTCTGTGGACCCGCTACGAGGACCCGACCCCGTACTACGACGAGATCAAGTCGCTCACCGACGGCAACGTCACGAAGCGCATGCAGGAGATCTACTCCGAGCCGATCAAGGCCGAGCTGATCACCGCCCGCCTGGCCGAGATCCGCGCAGCCGGGGTGCCGGTCGCCGGTTCGCTCAGCCCGCAGCGCACCCAGGAGTTCTCGAAGACGGTCGTCGACGCCGGTGTCGACCTGTTCGTCATCCGCGGCACCACGGTCTCGGCGGAGCACGTCTCCCAGACCGAGGAACCCCTCAACCTCAAGAAGTTCATCTACGAGCTGGACGTCCCGGTGATCGTGGGCGGCGCCTCGACCTACACGTCGGCGCTGCACCTCATGCGCACCGGTGCCGCCGGTGTGCTCGTCGGCTTCGGTGGCGGCGCAGCGTCGACCACCCGTGCCGCACTCGGCATCCACGCCCCGATGGCCACCGCCGTCGCGGACGTCGCAGGTGCCCGTCGCGACTACCTCGACGAGTCGGGCGGCCGCTACGTGCACGTCATCGCCGACGGCGGGCTCGACACCGCGGGCGACATCGTCAAGGCCATCGCCGTCGGCGCCGACGCCGTCATGCTCGGCACCGCGCTGGCCCGTGCGACCGAGGCCCCGGGTGGCGGCTACCACTGGGGTGCCGAGGCGCACCACCCCGAGCTGCCGCGTGGCCGCCGGGTCGAGGTGGGCACGATCGCCCCGCTCGAGAACGTCCTGAACGGACCGACGCCGACCCACGACGGCCGCGCCAACCTGGTCGGTGCCCTGCGCCGCTCGATGGCGACGACCGGATACTCCGACGCCAAGGAGTTCCAGCGAGTAGAAGTGGTCGTGGCGCCGTACCACCAGTGACGGTGGCACCCGGACACTGCTCCGGGTGACGCCACGGCGCCGACCGTGACCCGGAGGCGACGATGGCGAAGTCCAGCACGACGAAGCAGACCAGCACGGCCGGACGTCCGCGTGACGTCGCGCCCGGCGTGGGGTTCGACCCCACGGCGAAGCTCGGGCCGGACGAACGTGCGGCCGCGATCGAGACGCTGAAGACCAAGGAACTCGACGTCCTGGTCGTCGGCGGCGGCATCGTCGGTGCGGGCAGTGCGCTCGACGCCGTGACCCGCGGCCTCAGCGTCGGCATCGTCGAGGCCCGTGACTGGGGCTCGGGGACGTCGAGCCGTTCGTCGAAGCTCGTGCACGGCGGCATCCGGTACCTCGAGCAGCTCAACTTCGCACTCGTCCGCGAAGCCCTCATCGAACGCGGGCTGCTGCTGCAGCGCATCGCCCCGCACCTGGTGAAGCCCGTGCGCTTCCTCTACCCGCTCAACCACCGGGTCTGGGAGCGCTTCTACATCGGCATCGGCATGGCGATGTACGACGTGTTCAGCTGGTCCGGCGGCCGTCCGCCCGGCGTCCCGCACCACCGGCACCTCAGCCGGAAGCAGGTGCTCAGGAACATGCCCGGGCTCAAGAAGGACGCCTTCGTCGGCGGCATGACGTACTACGACGCCCAGGTCGACGACGCGCGCTACGTCGCGTCGCTCGTGCGCACCGCGGCCTCGTACGGTGCCGAGGCGGCGAGCCGCGTCCGCATCGAGGGATTCATCAAGGTCGGAGAGCGCGTGGTCGGCGCGCAGGCACACGACATCCAGACCGGTGAGCGGTTCGAGATCCGCGCGAAGCAGGTCGTCAACGCCACCGGTGTCTGGACCGACGACACCCAGGCGATGATCGGCACCCGCGGGCAGTTCAAGGTGCGGGCGTCGAAGGGCGTGCACCTCGTCATCCCGCGCGACCGGTTCCAGTCGAACACGGGCATGATCCTGCGCACCGAGAAGAGCGTCCTGTTCGTCATCCCGTGGGGCCGGCACTGGCTGATCGGCACGACCGACACCGACTGGTACCTCGACAAGGCGCACCCGGCGGCGACCGCGGCGGACATCGACTACATCCTCGAGCACGTCAACAAGGTGCTCGCCGTCCCGCTGACCCGCGAGGACGTCGAGGGCGTCTACGCCGGCCTCCGCCCGCTGCTGGCGGGGGAGTCCGACCAGACGTCGAAGCTCAGCCGCGAACACGTCGTCGCGCACACCGTGCCCGGGCTCGTCGTCGTCGCCGGCGGCAAGTGGACGACGTACCGCGTGATGGGCAAGGACGCGATCGACGAGGCCGTCGCTGCCATGGACGGCAGGATCCCGGAGTCGACGACCGAGGACATCCCGCTCCTCGGCGCGGAGGGCTACCCGGCCGCGTGGAACCGACGCGCCCGCACCGCACGGAGCTGCAACGTGCACAAGGTCCGGATCGAGCACCTGCTCAACCGGTACGGCACCCTCGCGACCGAGGTGCTGCAGCTCGTCGAGCAGGACCCCGCGCTGGCCGAACCCCTACCCGGGGCCGACGACTACATCGGCGCCGAGGTCGTGTACGCCGCCTCGCACGAGGGCGCCCTGCACCTGGAGGACGTCCTCGCCCGCCGCACCCGCATCTCCATCGAGGCCTGGGACCGCGGCGAGTCAGCGGCGCCCGTCGCCGCGAAGCTCATGGCGGACGTGCTCGGGTGGGACCAGGAGACGACCGAGCACGAGGTCGCGAACTACCTGAAGCGCGTCGCCGCAGAACGGGAGTCGCAGCTGCAGCCCGACGACGAGAGCGCGGACCGCGTGCGGCTCGAGGCCCCGGACATCGCGTTCGGCTTCGACGAGGACGACGTGGTCGTGGGTGGCGGCCGTTCGGACGGCGCGGAGGGCGCGAAGGCGTCCGACGAGCAGGTCATCGGCGAGAAGACGAGCGAGCCGGAGTGAGGAGGCCCGCAGACGCCGTCGTGTCACCGAGACGCCGGCGTCTGCGGGTTGCGTAAGACGCCGTCGTCTCGGGTCGACGCCGTCTGGTCGCCGAGACGCCGCCAAATCAGGCGGCGTCTCGCGGTGGACGAGGCGTCTCGACGAGACGACGGCGTCTTGCGGAGTCCACCCGCGCCTCCAGGACGGAAGACCGGAAGACCGGAAGGACGGAAGACCGGACTGGAGGCCCGTGGTGCGTCCGTCAGACGGCGCGCGACCGCAGGGCCGCACGGCGCACGTGCACCGCCTGGCCGACCACGAGCACCACCGGGATCCCGATCAGCGCGACGAGGCTCGTCACGTACATCACGCCCGACCAGATCGTGTGGGCACCGCCGCCGACCCCGTAGGCATCTGCGACGTCCATCTGCAGGGCGAACGCCGCCACGAACGACATCGGCGTCCCCATCACGACGACCGCGAGCAGCACCGCCGCGATGACGTGCGCCCTCGCCCGGGTGATGAGCAGCAGCACCGACAGTCCCGCGGCGAACAGGACGCCGACGACGGCGATCCCCACGACGGTCGCGATGTCCGCCCCGACCGAGAACCCCTGCTCCGAGAGCTCGGCGTGGATCTCGGCCAGGCTCGCACCGGGGACCGCGGCGAGCGGGTCCAGCACCAGTGCGTTCAGCGCGAGCAGTGCCGCGTACAGCGCGACGACCAGCACCCCGACGACGGCCACGACGATCCGTGTTCTCCCCATCCACAGAACAGTAGTGCGCGGAATGCGCGGGGTCACCGGGTGGTTATCATCGGGGTACTCGAAGAGGGAGCCATCATGGTCGACGTCCATCGCGTCAAACTCCCCGGAGTCGGCGTGCTGCACAGCTTCTACACCGACGACGGTGGCAAGTGCGGTGTCATCACGCACCGGTCGGGGCACTCCGACCTCATCTCGTTCGCCGACGTCTCCGACGGCGCGGACAAGTCCGAGAAGGTCTCGCTCCGTCTCAGCGAAGACGAAGCGCACACCCTCGCCGAACTGCTCGGCGGCACCCGGATCACCGAGGGCCTCGACAAGCTCGACGAGATCCCCGGGCTGTCCATCGACTGGTTCTCGGTCGACTACGACGACGCCATCGCGGGCAAGCCCCTCGGTGACCTGCACGACTCGGGCTTCATCGGCCTGACCGTCGTCGCCGTGGTCCGTGGCGACAGCGCCAACCCGGCGCCCTCGTCGGACTTCGTCGTCTTCCCCGGTGACACCATCGTCGTGGCCGGATCCCCCGAGAAGGTCGCCAAGGCGTTCTCCTTCTACCGCAGCGGAGAGCTTGCGGCCGCCTCGGCCGAGGCCCCGCGGAAGAGCTAGCGCATGCACCTGGGTGGTGAGCTGCTCACCATCGGTGTGCTCTTCGTCATCGCCTACGTCCTGGGCCGACTCGGCAAGACCATCGGTCTGCCAGCCATCCCGATCTACATGGTGGTCGGCCTCGTCGCGAGCCCGAACACGCCGTGGTTCGGGCTGAGCGTCGAGTCCCACACGATCGAGCTCATCGCGACGTTCGGGCTCATCCTGCTGCTGTTCAACCTCGGGCTCGAGTTCGACCAAGAGGAGTTCTACGGCAACGCCGGCAAGCTCCTGGTGTCGGGCGGCACCTACGTCGTCATCAACATGGGCGTGGGCTTCGCCTTCGGGTTCTCGCTCGGCTGGGGCACCCGTGAAGCCCTGATCATCGCGGGCATGACGGCGACGTCGTCGAGCGCCATCGTGACGAAGCTCCTCATCGAACTCCGCCGTCTGGCGAACGACGAGACCCCGATGATCCTCGGCGTCACCGTGATCGAGGACGTCTTCATCGCCGTGTACCTGGCGATCGTCTCCGTCGTGCTGTCCGGCGACACCAACCTCTGGGCCGTCGTCGGCAAGCTGGCCCTGGCGTTCGGGTTCCTGATCGTGATGTTCACGCTCGCGCGCTTCGCGGGCAAGTGGGTCTCGAAGATCTTCGCCACGCGTGACGACGAGCTGTTCACCGTGCTGTTCTTCGGACTCGCGGTCATGTTCGGCGGCATCGGCGACCTGCTCGGTGTGACCGACGCCATCGGCGCCTTCGTCATCGGCCTGCTCTGCGGAGCGACCCGGTACCGCGACCGCATCGAACGGCTCGCCCTGCCGATGCGCGACGTCTTCGCGGCGTTCTTCTTCGTGAACTTCGGGCTCGGTCTCGACCTGTCGACCTTCGGCGAGGTGCTCTGGCCCGTCCTCGGCGCCATCGGCATGACCATCGTGCTCAACGCGGTCGCCGGCCAGATCGTCGCGCGGATGAACGGCTTCAACGTCCAGCAGGGCATCAACACCGCCGTCATCCTGGTGAACCGCGGCGAGTTCGCGCTGATCCTCGCGACGCTGTCGGCTGCCGCCGGGCTGGAGGCGCGGATCACCGCCTTCGCGGGCCTCTACGTCCTCTGCATGGCGGTCCTCGGGCCGCTGCTCGCGGTGAACTCGGACCGGATCGGCCGCCTCGTGGTGCGCCCGGGCCGGCTCATCCGCCTGCGCGGACGCCTGGGCGGCCGACGTGCCGTCGCCGCGGCAGCCGCCGCCGAGAGCGCCGAAGCAGCCGAGGCCGAGGCGGACGCCACCGCCGCGGCACGGAAGGCCGAGCGGGATCGCCAGTTCGCCGAGGAGTTCGCCCTCGTGGAGGCCGCTGGCAGGGACGAGCGAGACAATGAGGGGTCCGAGCCGACGTCCGCACCCGTGACGTCGCCGGTCGAGATCCCCGCCGAGCGCCCCGAACGCCCGGTCCGACAGCGCGATCCGGAGTACTGATACAGATGTGGGCCGTTGCCCGACGACCGAGGTGGATCGCGCTGCTGTTGCTGGCGCTCGTGCTGGCGGCGGTGTTCGCCGGGCTGGGCAAGTGGCAGCTCGAGCGGTCCATCGCCAACGGCAAGCCCCTGCCGGCGACCACCGAGACCCGCCGCACGCTCGAGGCGGTCACGACCCCCGAACGCCCCGTCAGCGAGAGCCTCGCCGGGCAGAAGGTGACCGTCACCGGGACCTTCGTCGCCGACGACACCACCGTCCTGACCGGCCGCACCGGGGGTGGGAAGTACCAGACCGTCGGGCACCTGGTGGACTCGGATGGTGGGGCGAGCCTCCCGGTCGTCATCGGGTGGTCCGACCAGCGGTCGGCCGCCGTCGCCGGGGGCGAGCGCCTGGCGGACGGCCAGACGCTCACGATCCAGGGCCGCTACTACCCGGCGGAGTCGCCCGACCAGGACGCCTACAAGAAGGGCGAGTACTCCGCAGTCGCCCCCGCCCGGTTCGTGAACACCTGGCAGGCCTTCGACGACCGCATGTACCTCGGGTACGTCGTCGCCGACGGCACCACCGCGAAGGCCGCCGACCTCGGCACCATCGCCGACCGTGCACCGTCGCGCGAGGTCCAGTTCGACTGGCTCAACCTGTTCTACGCGATCGAGTGGGTCGTCTTCGCCGGCTTCGCCGTGTTCCTCTGGTACCGGTTCGTGAAGGACGCCTGGGAGCGCGAGCAGGAAGAGGAGCGCGAGGCAGCGCTCGCCACCGAAGCCGACGCGCTCCGACGGTAGGATTGCCGGCATGGCCCTGACCGTCCGAACCCGTGACATCCCCAAGATCCCGGGGGCGGTGAAGTGGTACCGCGTCTCGGCGTACATCACCGGTGTGCTGCTGCTCGCCCTGGTGGTCGAGGTCATCATCAAGTACACGCCGCTGCAGCTCGAGATGCAGCTCGGCAACGGTCCGTTCTTCGTGCCCAACGGCACGGCGGGCGAGACCCCGGGCACGTTCAACCTGTCGATCGCGATCCTCATCGCCCACGGCTGGCTGTACGTGCTCTACCTCTTCACGGACTTCCGTCTGTGGAGCATCATGCGCTGGAGGCCGTCGCGCTTCCTGCTCATCGCCCTCGGGGGCATCATCCCGTTCATGTCCTTCGTGGTCGAACACCGCATGCAGCAGCGGGCCATGGACACCTACCACGAGCTGATCGCTGCCCAGCAGCGTGAGAAGGAGGCCGCTCGGTGAGCGAGACCGAACAGCGTCCCGTCCTCGTCGTCGACTTCGGGGCCCAGTACGCGCAGCTCATCGCGCGTCGGGTCCGTGAAGCGAACGTCTACAGCGAGATCGTGCCGCACTCCATCACCGCGGACGAGATCCGCGCCAAGGACCCGGCGGCCATCGTGCTGTCCGGTGGTCCGTCGTCCGTGTACGAAGAAGGCGCGCCGTCCCTCGACGGTGACATCCTCGACCTCGGCGTCCCCGTGCTCGGCATCTGCTACGGCTTCCAGGCCATGGCGACCGCCCTCGGTGGCGAGGTCGCGAACACCGGGCTGCGCGAGTACGGCGCCACCGACGTGACCCTCGCCCCCGGCACCAGCACTCTGCTCGGCGACCAGCCGGCGGACCAGGTGACGTGGATGTCGCACGGCGACTCCGTGGCCAAGGCACCGGCCGGCTTCGAGGTGCTCGCCTCGAGCGCATCGACGCCCGTCGCGGCGTTCGCGTCCGACGAGCGCAAGCTCTACGGCGTGCAGTGGCACCCCGAGGTCAAGCACTCCGTGTACGGCCAGGCCGTGCTCGAGAACTTCCTGCACCGTGCCGCGGGCCTGCCCGGCGACTGGAACTCCAGCAACGTCATCGAGGAGCAGGTCGCCCGCATCCGCGAGCAGGTCGGCTCCGCACGGGTCATCGCCGGTCTCTCCGGTGGTGTCGACTCCGCCGTCGCCGCAGCCCTGGTGCACAAGGCCGTCGGCGACCAGCTCACCTGCGTCTTCGTGGACCACGGACTCCTGCGGGCCGACGAGCGCAAGCAGGTGGAAGAGGACTACGTCGCCTCCACCGGTGTCCGGCTCATCACGATCGACGCCGAGCAGCAGTTCCTCGACGCCCTCGCCGGCGTGAGCGACCCCGAGCAGAAGCGCAAGATCATCGGGCGCGAGTTCATCCGCACGTTCGAGGGCGCAGCCGAGGCGCTCGTGCTCGAGGCCCAGGCGTCCGACTCCGATGCCGAGGTCAAGTTCCTCGTGCAGGGCACGCTCTACCCGGACGTCGTCGAGTCCGGCGGCGGAGCGGGCACCGCGAACATCAAGTCGCACCACAACGTCGGCGGCCTGCCCGAGGACATGACGTTCGAGCTCGTCGAGCCGCTGCGCACCCTGTTCAAGGACGAGGTCCGTGCCGTCGGTCGCGAGCTCGGCCTGCCCGAGGTCATCGTCGGTCGCCAGCCGTTCCCCGGGCCCGGCCTCGGCATCCGCATCGTCGGCGAGGTCACGAAGGACCGGCTCGAACTGCTCCGCGCGGCCGACAAGATCGCCCGCGAAGAACTCACCGCGGCCGGCCTCGACGAGGAGATCTGGCAGTGCCCGGTCGTGCTGCTCGCCGACGTCCGCTCCGTGGGCGTGCAGGGCGACGGCCGGACCTACGGCCACCCGATCGTGCTCCGTCCGGTCTCGTCCGAGGACGCCATGACCGCCGACTGGACGCGTCTGCCGTACGACACCCTGGCGAAGATCTCGAACCGCATCACGAACGAGGTGCCCGACGTCAACCGGGTCGTGCTCGACGTCACGTCGAAGCCGCCGGGGACGATCGAGTGGGAGTAGGGCTCCCCTGAGCGACGGGAGGCCCGGTACGCGTCACGCGTGCCGGGCCTTCGTGCGTCCGGGGGCGCTGCCGGAGCGGCGGGCGGTGCTGACGGGGTCGTTGAGTGGTCACAACACCCCGCGGGCCCGGTGCCGAGGGGTCACGAAGTGTCGACTGGCCCCGGCTCCGGCGACGCTTCGTGACCACTCGGCGGGCGACCGGCGGGGTGTTGTGACCACCCGGGACCGCCGCCGCCACCGCCACTGCCTCCCGCCACCGCCACCGCCCCGGCCGTCGCCGACCACCGGCCCGGGAACGACGAAGGGCCTCGGCAGCGCCGGGGCCCTTCGTGTGTGCGGTGGTTCTAGTTGCGCGAGCTGCTCGCGATGATGGCGAGGATGCGCAGGATCTCGAGGTACAGCCAGACGAGCGTCACGATCAGGCCGAACGCCGCGGTCCAGGCGTAGATGCGGGGTGCGCCGCGCTCGACACCGGTCTTGATCTGGTCGAAGTCGAGGATCAGCGAGTACGCCGCCATGACGACCACGAAGATGCCGATGAGCACACCGAGCGGGATGCCGAAGAGCGTCACGCCCATCAGGCCGAACGCGCTCTGCGTCACGCCGGTCCACATCAGGACCAGGTTGACGAGCGAGAACGCCATGTACCCGACCATCGCGATCAGGAAGAAGCGCGTGGCCTTCGGGGTCGCGCGGACCTTGCCGGAGCGGAACAGCAGCAGGGTGACGAAGAACACACCGAGCGTGCCGAACACCGCCTGCGCGACGATGCCGTCAGCTTCGGGGAACGCAGTCTGGAAGTAGTTCGAGATACCGCCGACGAACAGCCCCTCGAAGAACGCGTACGTCAGGATCAGACCCGGCGACGGCTTCTTCTTGAAGGTGTTGACGAGCGCCAGGACGAACCCGACGAGCGCGCCGACGACCCAGACGGCCGGCGGCAGGTTCCAACCGGCCACCGCACCGACGACGAGCACGCCGAACGCGAGCAGCGTCTTGACGATGGTGTCTTCGTACGACATGCGGTCGGTGTCCACCGGGGACGCAGTCGGGCGGTCGTACATGTACTGCAGCTGCTCGGGGGTCATGCCGCCCTGTGCCTGCTGCGGGGTCTGTCCCCAGCCGGCCTGCTGCTGACCAGCACCGCGCCCGCCCCAGGTGTTTGCCCCCTGTGCGTTGAAGGCGGGGGACTGGTCGAAACCGGGCTTGAAGGCCATGGTGTCCTCTTCCTAGGAGATTCGAGTCCTCTCAGCCTAGGTGCGCTCGGTCGCGGAAGGCTGAGGATTCGCGGCGAGCGGACGCGGGCCCAGCGGGCCCCGACGAGGGAAGCCTAGGGTCGCCCGCTGCACGCGCGCCTCGAAGACGTCGAGAGTCCGCCGTCGAGCGCGGGGAGCCCGCGGGTGACGCCGGGTACAACCAGGTCACGAGCGCGACCGAGATCGTCATGAGCAGGAACCACGCCACGATCTTCGTCGGGGCCACCGGGTGCCAGGCGGCGAGCTGCGCCGGGTAGCTCCACGCCCCGGCCCAGGTCGCGACGTTCTCGGCTGCCCAGACGAACACGGCCACCAACCCCATCGCGACGAGCACGGGCATCCGCATCGTCGCCCGGTGGATCCGGACGTCCATGGTGGTGCGGGCGAAGAGCAGCAGCACGAGCGCCAGCAGGACATACCTTGCGTCGGCGACGAAGTGGTGTCCGAAGAAGTTCAGGTAGACGCCGCCCGCGACGACCGCCAGCAGCCACTGCCGCGGGTACCGGTCGAACCGCAGGTCGAACAGCCGGTGGACCCTGACCATGTACGACCCGACGGCCCCGTACATGAACCCCGAGAACAGCGGCACCCCGGCGACGACGAGCAGCCCTCCGGGTTCGTAGGTCCACGAGCCCATGTGGGTCTTGAACACCTCCATCACGGTGCCGACGACGTGGAACAGCACCACCACCCGGAGTTCCCGTACGGTCTCGAGCCCGAACACGAGCATGCCGACCTGCAGCAGCACGGCCGCGGTCGTCAGGACGTCGTTCCGCATCGGGGCCGGCACGGTCAGGTGCCCGAGGGCCATCGTCGCGAGCAGCAGCGCCCCGAACGCACACGCCCAGGCCTGCTTCGCACCGAACACCAGGAACTCGGTGACGAACACGCGGACGGGTCGGTGCGGTCGGTGCCCGGCGTCGAGCACACGGCGTGCGGCCCGGTCGATCCGGGCCTCGACGGCGGTGGAGAGCGATCGGACGGTCATGCGGTGATGCTCGGCGTCGGCGCTGGGAACGGCGGTCCCCGGCGCGACGAGTGTGTCCCGCGACACAGGTGGCCCGCTCGTCATCCCGGGCAAGTAGGGTCGCGCCATGACCCTCGTGATCGCCCACCGCGGCGCGTCCGGCTACCGCCCCGAGCACTCGCGGAGCGCGTACGACCTGGCCATCGAACTCGGCGCCGACGCGATCGAACCGGACCTCGTGCCCACGAAGGACGGCGTCCTGGTGCTCCGGCACGAGAACGAGGTCTCGGGCACCACGGACGTCGCCGACCACGCCGAGTTCCGGCACCTGCGCACGACGAAGACCGTCGACGGCCAGACGCTGACGGGCTGGTTCACCGAGGACTTCACGTGGGCGCAGCTGCAGACGCTCCGCACCCGCGAGCGCCTGCCCGCGCTGCGCCCGGGATCCGCCGAGCACGACGGCGCGCAGCCGATCCTGCGGTTCGTCGACCTGCTCGCGATCCTCGACGCGGCGCCCCGCCCGGTCGGGCTCGTCGCCGAGGTCAAGCACGCCGCGTCCTTCGACCGCGCCGGGTTCCCGATGGGCGAGCTCGTCGACGCCACGCTCGGCGAGGCCGGGTGGCGGCAGGACGAGCGGCTGACGGTGGAGAGCTTCGAGAAGGGCGTGTTGCGGGACCTGCGCGAGCGGGCGACCGGTGGTCGGCTCGTGTACCTCCAGGAGGCCCGTGGCAGCGCCGCGGACGAGGTCGCGTCCCACGGGGCGCTCGCCCCGACCTACGCCGCCGAGCGCTCCGAGGACGCGCTCGCGTCGTTCGCAACCGAGTTCCACGGCATCAGCGTCGACCTCGGCACCCTGATGGCCGGCGTGGACAGCGTCGCGCTCGACGACCCGACGCCGGTGCGCAGCGCGATCGTCGACCGTGCCCACGCCGCCGGGCTCGCGGTGTACACGTGGACCCTCCGGCCGGAGAACCGGTTCCTGCCGTCGCCGTTGCGTCGCGGCGGGGACGTCGCGGCCTTCGGCGACTGGGAACGCTGGTTCACCTCGGTCATCCGCACCGGACTCGACGGCGTGTTCGCCGACCACACGGACCTGGCGGTGCTCGCCCGGTCCGCTGTCGGGGGTCCCGCCTAGACTGTTCCGGACATGACGATCGTGCTCGACCCCTTCGAATCGACGCCCGAACCGGGCGCCGGTGCCCGCGCGTACCAAGACCCGTTCACCGCGGGTCTGAACCCCCAGCAGAAGGAAGCCGTCGAGTACCGCGGCGAGTCCCTGCTGATCGTGGCCGGTGCCGGTTCCGGCAAGACGAGCGTGCTCACCCGCCGCATCGCGCTGCTGCTCGCCAACCGCGAAGCCTGGCCGTCGCAGATCCTGGCGATCACGTTCACGAACAAGGCCGCCGCCGAGATGCGCGAGCGTGTCCGGGCGCTGGTGGGCGGCGAGGCCGAGGGGATGTGGATCTCCACCTTCCACTCGGCGTGCGTGCGCATCCTGCGGCGCGAAGCCGAGCGGTTCGGGTTCCCGCAGTCGTTCACGATCTACGACTCCGCCGACTCCAAGGCGCTGCTGAAGCGGATCATCAAGGAGCTCGAAGCCGACTCCCTCGGGCTGACCGTGGGTGCCGCGGCGTCGAAGATCTCGAAGCTCAAGAACGAGCTGCAGGACATCGACACCTACGCGCGCAACATCAACGTGAACGACCCGCAGGAAGTCATGTTCACCGAGGTGTTCCGGCGCTACACGAACGAGCTCCGCCGGGCGAACGCGTTCGACTTCGACGACCTCATCGGCCAGACGGTGTTCCTGTTCCGCGCCTTCCCGGACGTCGCCGCCCTGTACCAGCGGCGCTTCCGGTACATCCTGGTCGACGAGTACCAGGACACGAACCACGCCCAGTACGCCCTGATCCGTGAGCTCACCCGCCCGGTGCCGGTCGAACAGGTCGACAAGCTCGAGGACTCCGGGCAGCACGTCGCCCGGATGCGCGAGACCGACGGCTCGATCGCGCCCGCGTCCCTGACGGTGGTCGGTGACTCCGACCAGTCGATCTACGCCTTCCGCGGGGCGGACATCCGCAACATCGTCGAGTTCGAGCGGGACTTCCCGAACTCCAAGACGATCCTGCTCGAGCAGAACTACCGGTCGACGCAGAACATCCTCGACGCCGCGAACGCCGTCATCGCGAACAACTTCGACCGCCAGGCGAAGAGCCTGTTCACCGATGTCGGTGCCGGCGAGAAGATCGTCGGCTTCACCGGGTACACCGGCCACGACGAGGCGCAGTTCGTCGCCGACGAGATCCAGCGCCTGCGGGAAGACGGCATGGACTACCGCGACATGGCGGTGTTCTACCGGACCAACTCGCAGACCCGTGCGCTGGAGGAGATCTTCATCCGTGCGGCGATCCCGTACCGGGTGCTCGGCGGCACCAAGTTCTACGAGCGCGCCGAGATCAAGGACGCCATGGCGTACCTGATCACGGTCGCCAACCCGGCCGACCCGATGGCCCTGCGCCGCATCCTCAACGTGCCGAAGCGCGGCATCGGGTCGGTCACCGAGACCACGCTGCAGCGCTACGCCGACGAGCACGAGACCACGATGCGCGACGCCCTGCGGCACGCGGGTGAACTCGGGTTCGGGCCGAAGGTGCGGAACGCCATCACGGAGTTCGCGGCGCTGCTCGACGCCGTGTCCGAGAAGGCGCAGACGCAACCGGTGGTCGACACCCTGACGCAGCTGCTCGACGGCTCCGGGCTGCTCGACAACCTGCGGAAGTCGCCCGACGCGCAGGACGCCGCCCGCGCCGACAACATCGACGAGCTCGTGGCCGTGACGCGTGAGTTCCAGAAGAACAACCCCGAGGGCACCCTGTCGGACTTCCTGACCGAGGTCTCGTTGGTCGCAGCGGCGGACGAGCTCGACGACTCCTCGGGCACGGTCTCGCTGATGACCCTGCACACCGCGAAGGGCCTGGAGTACGACGCGGTGTTCCTGACCGGTGTCGAGGAAGACCTGCTCCCGCACCGGATGTCCGCCAACGAACCCGGTGGTCCGTCGGAAGAGCGCCGGCTGTTCTACGTCGGCATCACCCGCGCCAAGAAGGTCCTGTTCCTGTCGCTCGCGATGACCCGTGCGCAGTTCGGCGACGTCAACGTGGCGATGCCGTCGCGCTTCCTGCAGGAGATCCCCGAGGGGCTCATCGAGTGGAAGCAGTCGCCGGGCATGGCGAACAGCCGCGGTGGCACGCAGCCCCGGGCCCTGAACGCCAAGCGCGACGGTGGCTTCAACGGTGGTGGCGGCGGCGGTGGCTACCGCGGTGGTGGTGGCTGGGGCGGCGGATCGTACGACCGTGCAGCAGCAGCCTCGAAGACCCGTCCGAAGACCGAGTGGGCGAACCGGGTGTCCGGCCAGGTGCGCGACAACGGGGACATGGAACTCGTCGCCGGCGACCGCATCAAGCACGTCGACTTCGGCGAGGGCACGGTGTCCGCGGTGACGGGGCAGGGTGCCAAGCGCATCGCCGAGATCGCGTTCGACTCCGCGGGCCGCAAGAAGCTCCTCATCAAGATCGCCCCGATCGAGAAGCTGTAGGAGCCCTCACCGGTCCACACCGAACCGGCAGCAGCGGCCGGTCTGGTGTTCACGGGACGGACCCGGGGCGTTCCCCCGCGGACCGTACGGTGCGGTGCTGTGCAGAACAGCCCTGACGACCACGAAGCCGCCCACGACGGTGCAGCAGCCCCCGCCGACGATCGCAGCAAGCGCATCCCGGTCTCCCGCCGTGGCTTCCTGGTCGGGTCCGGACTGGCCGGCGCCGCAGGCCTCGTGGCGTCGAACGGTTTCGGCAGCGCCCCGGCCGTCGCCGACGCGCTGACCGCAGCCCCCGCCGTCACCCCGGCGGCCCTCGGCGGGTCCGGCATCGCGGCCCAGCAGGCGGTGGCACGTGGGCGCACCGGTCCGTGGCGACCCGACACGACCTCGCCGCGCTTCACCGTCGCGGTGATGCCGGACACCCAGTACATGTTCGACGGTGCCGCGGTCGACCAGGCCCCGATGCGCGCCTCGCTCGAGTACGTCGTGCGCGAGCAGGCCCGGCACAACACGGTGTTCCTCGTGCACCTCGGCGACCTGACCCAGAACGGTGCGGCGTCCGAGATGCGCGCGTCCGGCGAGGTCTTCGACGTGCTCGACCGTGCCGGAGCGCCCTACAGCGTGCTCGCCGGCAACCACGACGTCGACTCGTCGACCGACGACCAACGCGGCCGCACCCCGTACCTCGACGTGTTCGGTCCGCAGCGGTTCCGGAAGGCCCCGGGCTGGATCGGTTCGAGCCCCGACGGCTACAACACCGCCCACCGGTTCACCGCGGCCGGCCGCGAGTGGGTCGTCCTGGCCCTCGACTGGCGGACGAGCGCGAGCGGCCTCGCCTGGGCCAGCTCCGTGCTCGCAGCCCGGCCGCACTCGCCGGTGATCCTCACGACGCACGCCATCGTCGACTCGGACGCCGACGGCGGGGCGGCGTTCGACCCCTACGGGCAGCAGCTCTGGGACTCCTTCATCACGAAGCACGACCAGGTGTTCCTGACGCTCAACGGCCACTACTGGGGGCCGGGCCGCACGACGGCGAAGAACGCGGTGGGACACGACGTCGCCCTGCACCTGACCAACTACCAGAACCGGTACTACGGCGGGGCGGCCATGATCCGGCTGTACCACGTCGACCTCGAACGGAACGTCATCGACGTCGAGACGCTGTCGCCGTTCCTGCTCGCCGGCGGGCTCGGCGAGGCGAACGAGCTCGCCGCCCAGGAGGTCAACCTCAGCGGTGACGTCGACCGCTTCACCATGGCAGTGGACTTCGAGGCGCGCTTCGCGGGCTTCGCGCCGGTCGCACCACGGGCCTCCCGGCCGGCGGCACGCATGCTGGTACCGGGGACGCTCGCGTACTGGCGGTTCGACGGCAACCCGGACGGGGCGGCGCTCGCGCCGACCACGCGGGTGCGCGACCAGAGCGGCAAGGGCAACGACCTGGTGGTCGCCCGCCGGACCGGCGCCGTCGCCGGGGCGTTGCGCTGGACCGCCGCGCACCACCCCGACCAGCCGGGTGCCGGCAGCCTCGCGCTGCAGGGTGGCAAGACCGGGGGCGACCACCTGCAGACCGTCCGGGCGGCGCCGCTCAACCGCACCCACTTCCCTCGCGGGTACACGGTCGAGGCGTTCTTCGCGCTGCCGACCACCTTCGACCCGAGCACGAACGGGTTCAGCGCCCTGCTGTCGCAGTACTCGAGCGCCGGCCAGGCGGGGAAGGCGACCGGAGCCGACGGCGACCCGGACGAACCCGCGGTGACCCTGAGCCTGTCGGGGGACCGCGAACTGCAGTGGTGCGTGTACCCGACGAGCCAGGACGGATCGTTGACGAACTGGGGGCACGAGCTGCCGCTCGGAGCCTGGTGGCACGTGGCCGTGGTGAACGACGGGACGCACACCGTGCTCTACGTCGACGGGTGCCCGGTCGTGCGGAACCCGTCCACCCAGAACCGCGGTCTGAGCACGATCGGCAAGCCGTGGCTGCTCGGCGGGTACCGCTACGGCGGCAAGCTCGACAACGTGTTCGTCGGGTCGATCGGTGACGTGCGCATCGTCGGCCGGGCACTGCAACCGAGCGAGTTCATGAACGCCTGACGACCCGACAGACGGCCGTCTGACACGCCCGGCCGACCAGGACACCCCTCGTTCGGGTGGCGTGAACGCGTTTTGTGAGGTTAGCCTTACCTAACGTGACACCTCCCATCGAACTCCTGACCACCGCCACCGCCGAGCGCTACCGCTCCGCCGTGACGTCCACGGTGGACCGTCTGGCCGACCGGTTCGCCGCGGCCGACCGTCCGACCACCGACACCGCCCCGGACGTCCTCCGGGCCCGGGTGCAGGACGTCGACCTCGACGCCGAACCCCTCGGGACGGACCGCGCGCTCGCCGAACTCGACGAGCTGTTCGTCCGCGAGGCCGTCTGGTTCCACGACCCGGCGTACCTCGCGCACCTGAACTGCCCGGTCGCGCTGCCCGCGGTCGCTGCCGAGTCGGTCCTGGCCGCCGTGAACCCGTCGGTCGACACGTGGGACCAGTCCCGCATCGGCACCGAGATCGAGCGCCACGTCGTCGCCTGGCTTGCCGGTCGGATCGGGTTCGCCGCGGGGGACGGCATCTTCACCTCGGGCGGCTCACAGTCGAACCTGCAGGCCCTGCTGCTGGCGCGCGAGGCCCTCGGCACCGGCGGCACCGTGTTCACGACCGCTGAGACCCACTTCAGCATCGCGAAGTCCGCCCGGCTGCTCGGGCTCGAGACCGTGGTCGCCGTCGCGACCGACCACGCCGGCCGGATGGTGCCCGCGGCCCTCGCCGAGGCGATCGCTGCAGCCAGGGCCAGCGGGCAGCGACCGATGGCCGTCGTCGCCACGGCCGGTACCACCGACCGCGGCGTGATCGACCCGATCGAACCGATCGCGGACGTCTGTGATCTGGAGGGAGTGTGGCTGCACGTCGATGCCGCGTACGGCTGCGGGCTGCTCGTGTCGCCGACGCGCCGCCACCTGCTCGACGGCGTCGAACGAGCCAGGAGCGTGACCGCCGACCTGCACAAGTCGTTCTTCCAGCCGGTGTCGTCGAGCGCCCTGCTCGTGCAGCGCCCGGAGGACCTGCGCCGCACCGCGTGGTACGCCGACTACCTGAACCCGGAGGACGCCGCCGAGCCGAACCAGGTCGACAAGTCCCTGCAGACCACCCGCCGGTTCGACGCCCTGAAGCTCTGGGCCACGCTGCGGGCAACGGGGGCCGACGCGATCGGAGCAGCGTTCGACGCCGTCATCGACCTCGCCGTGGTCACCCACCGGATCGTCGAGGAGCACCCCGACCTGGTGCTCGTCGCGCCGACGCAGCTCAGCACGGTGCTGTTCCGCTGGCAGCCCGCCGGCATGACGGACGACGACGCCGACGCGCTGGTCGCCCCGATCCGCTCGGCGCTGCTCGCCGAGGGTCGGGTCCTCATCGCCAAGACGGTCATCGACGGCCGCCCGTGCAACAAGCTCACGCTGCTCAACCCCGAGACCACCCCGGAACAGATGCGCGCGTCGCTCGAGCACGTCGTCGCCACGGCCGCCCGGGTCAGGGCCACCACCACCGCCCCGGAAGGAGCGTCCCGATGACCGCCGACCGCGCAGACCGCACCGCCGACCGCGCAGCGGACCGCACCGCCGACACCGTGCACGACGTCGTCGGCATCGGCATCGGCCCGTTCAACCTCGGCCTGGCCTGCCTGACCGACCCGATCGCCGACCTCGACGCGGTGTTCCTCGACACCGCCGACGGCTTCGCCTGGCACCACGGCATGATGCTCGACGACGCCACGATCCAGGTGCCGTTCCTCGCCGACCTGGTGACGATGGCCGATCCGACGTCGCCGTTCTCGTTCCTCGCCTGGCTCAAGGAGACCGGACGCCTGTACCCGTTCTACATCCGCGAGGACTTCCACCCCCTGCGCAGCGAGTACGACGCCTACTGCCGTTGGGCCGCCGACCGGCTCGACACCCTGCGGTGGGGCCGCCGGGTGACCGCCGTCGAGCACGACGCGGACACCGACACGTTCACGGTGCACGCCGAGACCGATCAGGGTCCCGAGACGTACCGCGCACACCACGTCGTCGTGGGCATCGGCACCGAGCCGTCCGTCCCCGCCCCCTTGCGCGGGATCGGCGGGCCGGCCGTCCACTCCGCCGAGTTCCTGCCGAACCGCGACGCCCTGCGCGACGCCGGGTCGATCGCCGTCATCGGCAGCGGGCAGTCCGCCGCCGAGGTCTACCGCGAACTGCTCGAGGACATCCGGCAGGACGGCTACCGCCTCGACTGGATCACGCGCTCGCCCCGGTTCTTCCCGATGGAGGACACCAAGCTCACCCTCGAGATGACGAGCCCGGAGTACACGGACCACTTCCACGGGCTGCCCGAAGCCGTCCGCGACCGCCTCGGACGGGAACAGCGGGGGCTGTACAAGGGCATCAGCGCCGACCTGGTCGACGACCTGTACGACCAGCTCTACCGGATCAGCGCGCGGGGTCCGGTCCCGACGACGCTCCGGACCGAGACGAGCGTCGTCGACGCCGCCTGGCTCGCCGACCGCGGCACGTACCGGCTGACGCTCCGCCACGAGCAGCTCGACCAGACGTACGAGCACGAGGTCGAGCAGCTCGTCCTCGCCACCGGGTACACCCCGCGGGTCCCGCGCTTCCTCGACCCGGTCGAGCACCTCGTCGCCCGCGACTCCCGCGGTCGCCTGGCGGTCGCCCGCGACCACCACGTCGACACCCTGGGCGGGCGCATCTGGGTGCAGAACGCCGAGGAGCACACGCACGGCCTGACCGCGCCCGACCTCGGCATGGGTGCGTGGCGGAACGCGTCGATCATCCGGTCCGTCACGGGGCGCCCCGTGTACGGCCTGGAGGCCCGGATCGCCTTCCAGGAGTTCGGCCTGCCCGCCGCGGAGCAGTCAACAGCAGAGCCGTCCACCGCCCATCCCGGCGCCGCGGAGCGCGCGCCGGCCCGGCCCTCGACCGAACGTGCGGAGGTCTCCGCATGAGCACGACCGTGACCACCACGGCGCCGGACGCGACCGCGCCTGGAGGAGCCGGGCCGGGCCTCCTGACCGTCGAACCCGTGGACCCGGAACGCAACGCCGCCGTCGTGCAGTCGTGGCTCGCCCACCCCGCGTCGTCGTGGTGGGAGATGGGCGACCTCGACGTGGACGGCGTCCGCACCTACCTGGCCGGCGTGCAGGCCGACCCCGCGCAGGCCGCGTGGCTCGGCCGCCGGA
The DNA here is from genome assembly GCF_000349565.1 of Curtobacterium flaccumfaciens UCD-AKU. Taxonomy (GTDB): domain Bacteria; phylum Actinomycetota; class Actinomycetes; order Actinomycetales; family Microbacteriaceae; genus Curtobacterium; species Curtobacterium poinsettiae. The sequence continues at coordinate 10,904 of NZ_APJN01000018.1, read as the reverse complement.
ACGGCGAACCGTGCTTCCTGGCCGAGACCTACGACCCCTCGGCCGTCCTGCTCACCGACGTGTGGGCTGCCGAACCCGGCGACGTCGGCATGCACCTGCTCGTCGCACCGGTGCCGGCCGAGGGCCGCGTGCACGGCCTGACGAGCGCGGTCATGCGTGCCGTCGTCGAGCACTGCCGGGACGCCCTCGGCGCGCGCCGGGTCGTCGTCGAACCGGACGTGCGGAACACCGCCGTGCAGGCGAAGAACGCCGAGGTCGGGTTCCGTGCCCTGCGACAGGTCGACGTCGACGGCAAGCGGGCGCTGCTGTCGGTGCTCGACACCGACCGGATCGGCGTCCCCGACGACGACGGGCCGGCCGCGCACCTGCGGCCCGAGCACCTGGAACCCGCCGAACGGCACCTCGTCGCGAAGGCGATCGCGGAGTTCACCCACGAACGGCTGATCGCCCCTGTGCCGGACGGGGACGGCTGGCGGCTCGAGGCGGGGGAGTCGACCTACCGGTTCCGGGCGCGGCAGCACGTGCTCGAGCACTGGTCGATGGACGAGGCCTCGCTGACGCGGACCCGTGCGGGGGTGTCGACGCCGCTCAGCGCGCAGGAGCTCGTGCTCGAGCTGCGCGCGGTGCTCGGGATCCCCGACGAGCTGCTCGGCACGTACCTGGAGGAGATCGCGTCGACGCTGGCGAGTGCCGCGGCGAAGCACCGGCGGGGCGGACCGTCGGCCGGGCAGCTGGCACGGGGGCGGGGCGGGGCCGGGTCGGGCGGGGCGTCCGTTTCGTCCGGTGCGACCGGTGCGACCGGTTCCGTCGAGGACGTCGTCGCGTCGTTCCAGGACGTCGAGGCGGCGATGACCGAGGGGCACCCTGCGTTCGTCGCCGCAAACGGGCGGATCGGGTTCGGGCTCGACGAGTACCGGGCGTTCGCGCCCGAGTCCGGCGGACGGTTCCGGTACCGGTGGCTCGCCGCCCGACGCGAGCACACGCACCTGGCGCTCGCCGCGGACCGGACCGAGCAGGCGCACTGGCAGTCGGAGCTGTCGGCGGCGGTCGTGGCCGGGTTCCGTGCCACGTTGGAGCGCCACGGGCTCGACCCCGACGACTACGTGTGGCTGCCCGTGCACCCCTGGCAGTGGCAGCACCGGATCGCCGTGACCTTCGCGCCCGACCTGGGCCGGCAGGACCTGGTGGACCTGGGCGAGGGGCCTGACGAGTACCAGCCGCAGCAGTCCATCCGCACCGCGTTCAACCGCACCGAGCCGGCACGCTCGTACGTGAAGACGGCGCTCGCCGTGCAGAACATGGGGTTCCTGCGGGGGATGTCGCCCGCCTACATGCGGAACACGCCGGCCGTGAACGACTGGGTCGCGTCGATCGTCGCCGCCGACCCGACACTCGCGTCGGTCGGGTTCTCGGTGCTCCGGGAACACGCCGCCATCGGCTACACCGGCGACGCCTACCACCGGGTCGACGTGTCCTCGCCGCAGCGCAAGATGCTCGCGGCGCTGTGGCGGGAGAGTCCCGTCCCGCAGCTGGCCGAGGGCGAACACCTGCTCACCATGGCGGCACTGCTGCACCGAGACGGTGCGGGGAACGCCGTCGTGTCAGCCCTGATCGAGGCATCGGGAGTCCCTGCCGACGAGTGGGTCCGACGCTGGCTCGACGCCTACCTGCTGCCCGTCGTGCACTGCCTGACCGTGCACGACCTGGTGTTCATGCCACACGGTGAGAACCTGGTGCTCGTCGTGCGCGACGGTGTCGTCGTCCGCGCCGTGATGAAGGACATCGGCGAGGAGGCCGCGGTGCTCGGCCGGCTCGACGACCGCCCGGTGCCCGCCGACATCGACCGGATCGTGCACCCGGTGTCCGACGACGAAGCCGCGCTCGCCGTGTTCACCGACGTGTTCGACGGGGTGCTGCGGTTCGTCGCCGCGATCCTCGACGACGACGGGGTGCTGCCGGAGGCCCGGTTCTGGCAGGTCGCGGGGGAGTGCATCGACGCGCACGCCGCCGCACACCCGGACCGCCGTCGACCCCTGGACCTGCGGGTGCCGACGTTCGAGCACTCGTGCCTGAACCGGTTGCAGCTGCGGAACACCCTGTCGATGGTGGACCTGGCCGACCAGTCGTCGTCGCTCATCCGGGCGGGCGCGATGCCGAACCCGATCGGGCGGTAGGGGGCGCCGGCGCTCGCGATGCGCGAGACGTCAGGGCTGCAGGCGGGTGGCCGACCACGCAGCGTCGGCGAGGACGTACTGCAGCCGGCGGTGCATCCGGTCACGGCTGCCGTGCCAGAACTCGACGACGTCGGGTTCGAGTCGCCAAGCCACCCAGCCGGCCGGCCGCGGCACGGCGTCGTCGGTCTCGTCGAGCAGGTCGTTCGCGTCGTCGATCAGGTCCTGCAGGGTCCGCGGTTCGAGCACGTCGGACTGGTCGGCGATCGCGGTCGCCGCGCGGGACTTCGGGGAGCGGTCGGCGAACAGCGCGTCGGACTCGTCGTCGGAGAGCTGCACCGCCCGGCCCTCGAACCGCAGCTGCTGCATGGTCTCGCGCCAGTAGACCTGCAGTGCTGCGTGCGGGTTCTCGGCGAGCTGGCGTCCCTTCGGGCTCAGGGTCGAGGTGCCGAACACCAGCCCGCGGTCGTCCAGGCGCTTCACGTCCACCGTCCGGGCGCTCACCCGACCGTCGGCACCGGCGGTGGCGAGGGTCATCGACCTCGGCTCGGAGACGTCGCGCTCGTCGGCGGCTTCGAGCCACTGTCGGGCCAGGTCGAGGGGTGATGCCGGGGGAGCGTCGAACTCGGGCAGCTGCAGGGAATCGTCACCGGACAGGGAGGAGGACATGCCTCCACCCAACCGTGCTCAGGCGCTCCACGTCCAGGCTGCCGGGGGACGACCCCCGCGGGGACCGGCCGCCGCGGGGGCGTCGACACGGCTGAGCACCGGGTTCGTCCGGAGCATCCGGTTCAGGTTGCCCGGGTCCGGGCTCGCGCCGGTCAGCGCGGTGAGCAGCCGACGGGCGTCCGCCGTGGTGAAGGGCGATCCGAGCAGCGCACGCGTGAGGGGGACGTCCGACCAGCACCGCAGTCGCACGTGCTCCAGCGCGGCGTCGACGATCCGGTCGTGGTCGAAGGGCAGCGCGAGGGGGCGGTCCGCGGCGGCGTGCCACGTCGCCGTCGAGTCCGTGCCCGGCTCGACGACCGCCAGGAACGCGATGCTGATCGCGGCGCTCCGCGGGTCGCGGTCGGGTCCGTCGAACGCGCCGATCTGCGCCAGGTGGCGGACCGCGGCCGCGTCGATCCCGGTCTTGGTGCGCAGCGCGCGCCGCGCACCGTCCGCCAGGATCTCGGTGCCGTCCAGGAGCACGCCGGGCAGGGCCTCCAGTCCGGCGTACGGGGCGTAGGCCCGACGCGCTGTGGCGACCCGCAGGCCGTCCGCCCCCGCGAACGACACCGGGACGACGTCGATCGCGATGAGCGGTTGGTCGCGGGTCGCCGATCCGGCGGCCGTCACGCGATGGTCGTCCGGCGGGCAGCGCGGGCCGCACGTTCGTCCCGCAGCGTCTGCCGGACGTCGGCGAAGGACTGGAGGCGCGTGAACCGTCCGTCGATCCACACCGGCTGGAGCAGGCTGGTCGCCTCGTCCTCGGCCGTGGCCTGGTCGGTCTGCCGGATCTCGCCGGTCTCGTCGCGGTGCAGGGCGATGCGGCCCTTCGCGCTCTTCTTGCCGCTGCCCGTCTTCGGGTCCTTCTGGATGTCGACCGGCTCGCCGTCCACCAGTGCCCAGGTCGCCTTGACGGCGCTGCCGAGGTTGTCGCGCGTCATGTACTGGTACGTGTACGACCCGATACCGAGCACGATGTTGTCGCTCGAGTAGCCCTTCGCGGCGAGGCGCTCGTAGATGCGCTGCGCCCGGTCGAGCGTGATGCTGTCGCCGTAGATGACGCCGATGTGCTGATCGAGGACCTTGAAGCCCTGGTCGTTCACGGTGTGGCCGAAGATCTCGTCGAGCAGTTCGACGACGCCCTTCTCCTCGTGGCTGCGCCCGGGGGCGAGCAACTCGGCCTCGTCCACGCCGTGCACGGTGCCGGTGACGATGTCGACCGGGTCGCCCGAGTCGGGTCGGATGACGAGCTTGCCGTCGCGGGCCGTGATGCGGTCCTTGAGGGCCGGGAGGGTCTCGGTGACGACCTTGAACAGGTCGAAGCCGTCGCTGACCGCCGACACGATGCCCGTCGGGTAGACGTCGAGGATCTGCTCGAACGTCGCGAGCTCCCCGTCGGCACCACGGACGCACATCACGCTGTGCTCGGTCGCGGGGACGCTCGCTGCCACCAGCCCGTTGTCGCCCGGGTAGTACCGGTCGATGAAGTCGAGCGACGGCATCGAGTCGGTGCCGAGGAACGAGAGCAGGTGGCCCGCCCCGCCCGCCGCAGCCGACTCGATGCTCGACTGCCCGCGGAACGAGAAGTCGTGCGCGGCGAAGTCGATGCCGGCCGGGACGGCACCGGTGCGCGCTGCCCAGTCCTCCATCAGGTCGCGGTAGGCGAGCGCCTTGGTCGCGACCGTGGACGGGTGCCAGATCGATGCGGACAGGGCGGTCTCGATGTAGTTGGGCAGCCAGAAGAACTCGTCGATCGTGTTCTCGACGGTCAGGGTTGCTACGCCGATCGGGGCGAGGGTGCCCTCGGGCAGGGCACGGATCTCGAGCGGCAGGTAACCCAGGCGGTGCAGGGCGCGGACGTGGTCGGTGCCGATGTGGTTCGGGCCGAAGTACCCCTGCAGGGCTTCTTCGAACAGTCGGGCGACCTCGTCCTCGTCCGCGGCGAAGAACGGCGCCCAGGCCTCGACGAGCGAGCGCTGGATGAACGCCTGCAGCCCGAAGACCACGGCGTGCGTCGACTCGGGCATGTGCGCGTTCGACCGGTTCGTCCAGTTGATGAGGATCCGGGTGGTGCCCGCGGGGTAGACCTGCCGGTGCGAGTGCTTGTAGCCGTCGACGGCCAGCAGCGGCGCGATCGGGCTCGCCGTGGTGATGCGGGGTTCGAGGCCGGCGGCAGTGCCGGTCGCGTTGGCTCCGGCGGTGGTTGCGGGCGCGGTCTGGGTCATCGGATCTGCTCCGTCAGGTAGGGGGTGAGTGCGATCGTGCGCAGGCCGTCGATGGCGTTCTGCGCGGGGTACGAGTCGGTGGTGACGATCTCGCCGAAGTGGTCGGCGAGCTGCGCTGCCCGGCCGGAGAAGACACCGTGCGAGACCCAGAGGCTGAGCCGCTCCTTCGGCAGTCCCGTCGAGCCGGCGAGGCCCATGAACGTGCCGCCACCGTCGCAGATGTCGTCGACCACCAGGAACCGGCCGGTGTCCGGCAGCGGTTCGCAGGTGAAGCCGTCGAGCTTGCCGGTGTCGGGGTTGCGGTGCTTCTCGGCGCGGTACACCGGCAGGCCGCATGCCCGGGCGACCGCGGTCGCCCGGGGGACCGCGCCCTTGTCCGGGGCGATGATGCCGGTGTACGGGTCGCCACCGCCGTGCTCGGACGCCCCGACCACCGCGTCACGGACGACCTGTTCGCTCGTGACGACGGTCAGGTTGTCGACCAGGCCGACGATGACCGGCGAGTGCGGGTCGAACGCGATGACCTGGTCGACGTGGAAGCCGTTGAGGATGTCCGCGTAGACCTTCGCGCCGAACGGCAGGCCACGGTCCTGCCGGGCTCCGGGCAGGTAGGGGACGAGCGCGACGGACTTCGAACCGCGCTGTCGCACGGCGTCCGCCCACATGCCGAGCATGATCAGGTCGTCGCCGTTCGTGCCGCGCAGGGTCGCGATCTCGGTGAGGCCCCCCGGCTCGGCGGTGTCGTTCGCGACCTTGACGTGGGCTTCACCGGCGGGGAACCGCATGGTGGAGAACGTCGGTGTCGTCTGGTTGCCCTGGGCGTCCCAGGTGCTGAGTTCGACTGCCATGGCTCGACCGTACCACGGTATTTGTCAGTCCGACAAGAACGGTTTCTCCTGAACGATCCGGAGGTGCCCGACACCGCTGACGAGCACCTTGTAGGCCGCCTTGTCGGCCCAGCCGTGGAACGTCGTGTTCGACCCCTGGTCCTCGTCGCGACCGGTCGGGACACGGCCGCGGTCGGTCCAGAACATTGCATCGATAGCTGGTGTCGGCACCAGACCGAGACCCTGGACGTGCCGCCGCAGCGCATCGACCTGCCGCTGCCCGGTGAGCGCTGCCAACTCGTCCGGCCGGAACCGTGTCGGTGGCAGACCCTGCGCGCGGGTGTCGAGCAGCACCTCCACGTGCGCGCGGGTCCGTCCGGTGTAGCGGCGTCGGAACCGTCGGACCCGCACCACGCCAGCCTCGTCGACCCCAATGTCGACGAGGTCCGACCACCGCACACCGTCCTCGTCCGCACCGACCGTCGTCACGAGCCGCACACCGTCCGGTTCGTCGGACAGCGCTTCGGCCTCGTCCCATCGGTCTGGTCGCAGTGCATCGCCGACCAGCGAACGCACGACCTGCCATCGCTCGTCGCCGGGGCGTCGGCCACCGAAGAGTGCGGCACGGAGGCCGCCTCGCCGGCTCCGTTCGGCGACGAGCTGGTCGCACGGTGCCGAGACCGAGACCACCTCGTCGGCGTCCTCGTACGATGCGGCAGCAAGATCGAGTGGCGCGACCCCGACCGCCAGGCGCTGCTCGGCCACGGTCGCCAGGTGATCGGCAGCCGGAGCGAACACGTCGACCAGGTCCGCTGAACGGGGAGAACGCCCACGTCGGAGCCGGTAGGCGCGAAGGCCCCCGCCCTGGTCCCTCGCCATGCCGCTCGGCCAGACGTCGATCCGTGCACCCTCGACGCCGAGCAGCCAGCCGCGTCGTTCGAGCTCCATCCGCACCGTCGACAGGGCCCCGAAGGCGTCGTCCTCGACGGCGACGTGCTCGACACCGTCGACGACGACGGTCACGGAGTAGCGAAATCGGCCGTCCGAGCCGGACGGCTCGGAGCTCACGGTGATCATGGCTGGCGTCGTCTCGCCCTGGCGGTGCGCCGTTCGCGCGTACTCGGTCATCCGGGCGTCGATGCCAATGTCGGCCCGAGCAGGTTGCGGGCGGCGGTTCGCCAGGCACGGGCGACGGCGTCGAGGGAGTCGACGACGGTGATCTCCGGGTGCGGGCGTCGACCAAGGGCCTCGACCGCTCGCCTCCGCCATCCGTCCGGGTCAGGGTCGATGATGACGGTGCAGCTCGCACCGCCCGTCGACGCCTCGAGGAGCATCCATGCCGAGTGCGGCCGAGCCAGTCTGCTGACGACGTCCCCCCAGATCCCGTTGGCTGCCGACAGCTCGAGGACGCGGACGCCGGACGGCGCGAACGAGATTAGACCTGGGCGACGCGGCTGTCGTTCCGTGATCAGGACGCCGTCTCCGTGTCCCTCGGCGGCGGCGACCTGCACGACGAAGCGACCGCTCCGCTCGTCATCGAGCAGGGACTGCCGCGTCACCGGTCGCGTTGCGACTCCTCGCGTCGCCGGACGGTCCTCGGCGACCGAGTACGCGGACTCGACACGAACATCCCGATCGTGCGGTTCGGTGGCGGGGCGACCATCGGACTCGATCGCCAGGTAGAGGCCGTTCGGAACCGGTACAGCCCAGACCGTCGTCTGACGGGTACTCGCGCGCCAGGTCACCATCAGGACACGTGGCTGTCGGGCCGCCCGAGCACCCACGCCTGCTCTGGTGAGGACCGGCGATCGGTCACGAAGACGGGCAGGGGCACGAGCGATGCGGCCTGGACCCGGACGCGTCCGAGTTCGTCGGCGTCATCCGTGTCGACGAGTACCACGATCCGCTCGGACGCCCGTTCGACGATGACACCGACCGTGCTGATCGCCGCCCCGTCGTACTGTTCGCGGAAGTCGGTCACCGCCGGGTACTGCTCCGGCTTCGGGGCACCGACGACGACGTCGAACCCCGCCGGGAACGGGCTCGCCGCTCGGACGAGTGCCGCCGTCGTCCATGCGTCGAGTTCGAGGGGCATCGTCGGCCCCGCCGCCAGCGTCAACGGGACGCCGGATCGGCCGGCCTGGTCGAGGAGCACCCCCACGGGCAGACCATCCGGTTGCGGGCTGACGACTCCGTCCACGATCACCGCGGGGATCATCGACGTGATCGCCAGGTCGCGGGGTGAGAGCACCGGCGCGCGGTCTCGCGATACACCGACGATCCGGTCGATGTCCTCGGGCAGCAGGACCTGCTCGTCGGGCTGGCCGGGCTGGAGCAGGAGAGCCACGTCGGCCGGGGTCGCGCGGAGCGCCGACCACAGCGTCGTGTGCAGGAGGACCGCGTCGTCCGGGGCCGCGGCCTGCGCCTGTTGCTGGTCGAGGAACGCGAGCGCGACGGCCTGGGGCGACTCGTCAGCCGGGGCGATGACCGCCGGGACGCCGTCCTCCGTCGCCAGCATCCACAGGTCCGTGTCGACCGCCCGTCGCCAGGCCGTGAGCTCGGCCGGCTCGCTCAGATCCACGGGCCTTCGAGTTCCCGTTGCGCGGGAGTGGCCTTCGTCCGCCAGCGATCTACGATCTTCGTCCATCGGTGCAGTGCCTTGGTGGTCTGCTTCGAGGGCGGTGCAGCATTGTCGGTCTCGAAGGAGAGGACCTGGTCGAAGTACCCGGTGTCGCCGTGGCGCGTGAGTGCGGCTCCGGGGCCGATCTGCGAGACGACATCGGCGCCGCGGGGGAAGGTGAAGAGCCCTTGTGCCATCGAGGGTTCGTTGCGGACATCCACGAGTCGGCCGAGGTCACTCGACCGGATCACAGTGGTCGTCAGCGAGCCGTACGCGAGCAGGCGCGGCGGAGTCCCACCGGCGCGGGTGTCGACGCGCCCGTCGATGTGGTCGTTGAGCAGGAACTGGTGACGTGCGCCGACTCGGACGTCGACTTCGGGGTCGAGCGCGTCGAGGAGCAGCGCCAGGAGTTTCGCCCGTGCGACGAGATCCGGGAGCGTTGCGTCAGGGGACCACCGAGGCGCCGTGCCGTAATCGATGACCAGCTGGCCGTCATCGGAGAACGACCGATCGGCGACCGGTCCCACGACGAGGACGTCCGGGAAGCCCTCGTGGATCATTCGTCGCTCCCGACGAGCGGCTGCGTGTAGGCCACCGCGCGCCACGGTGCGTGCAGGGCTCCGCGCATACCGACCGACTCGGTGATCGACCGAACGCTCGGGTCCATGCCGGAAGGCCCGCCTGCCGGGAACGGCGATGGGCTGTCGGTCGCCATGCCGGAGTGGAAGTACTGCGTTCCACCGCCGGCGCCGAACTGCGGGTTGGCCTGCGCCGTGCCGACGGCGTACGGCTGGTCCGCTCCGATGTGTGCGACTGAGACGTCTTCACGGTACGGGGTCGGGTAGTCGAAGTTCGCGCCGACCTGGGCCGATTCGTGGAACGCGGCGGAGTCGCCGCTCGGGGCGTTCGGGACGGCGTAGCTCGCCGACGGGCTCTGCATGCCGGACGGCGTCGAGGCGAACGCGTCGATCTGCGCGTGCGGGCCGGTCACGTTGGTCATCGAGTCGACACCGTAGTAGCCTTCGCCGCCCTGCCACAGCTGGCTGGCCCGGGCCGGATCCGTCCGAGCGATGTCGGACACGTGGGCGTTGTAGGCGCCGCTGACGGTGCGGTTGAAGGCGCGGTCACTCGCGGTGAAAGCGTCGGTGAGGCGCTCGACGATCGGCTTGCCCTGCGACCCCAAGAAGCCGGTGTGCAGCCCCTTCGCCGCATCGACGGCGCTGTGCACCATGTTCGCTGGGGTCAGGTAGCGCACCTGGAGCGCCATGCGCTCGAGTCGCCGCGTCGGGTTTGACGCGAACTGCTTCACCGCCAGCGGAAGCTCCTTGAGCGCCATCACGCCGTAGCGGCCAGCTCCGCTGAGGGTCCGGGCGGCGAGCGAGCCGAGCGATCCGGTCGAGCGGGCGAGCGAGAACGCCTTGCGTGCGTCGCCGGCTGCGGACAGCAGCCGTCCGGCGGTGGTGATCCCCTTCATACCCGGGATGCAGTCGAGCAGCGCGAACGCGAGGTCCCACCCGTCGGCGGTGCCCTTGCTCATCTTGTACAGGGTGTCAGCGAGTACGAGCAGCGCTGCACCGAGCACGATCCATGCGAGCGGTCCGCCGACGATCATGACGATGATGCCGCCAACAGCGACGACGACCTTCGCAATGGAGACGATGGTCTCCCATCGTTCGGACCCGAAGATCTTGTCCCACGTGGACTGCTTCCCGAGGCCCGCGTCAGCAGCTTCACCGATCTTCGTCGCGGTCCGCTGCTCCGCGTCCTGCCAGTCACCCTTCGCATCCGCCACGAGCCGCTTCGCCGCATCGATCCGCGACTGCGCCGCCGAGATGTCCCCCTGCGCCGACGACACCGACCCCTGCGCGACGGAAGCGTTGTCGGACGCTGCCCGCAACTGCGCCGGCGACGGAACATCCACCCCGTCGGGCACGTCGGAACCGGCCGGGTACTTGTCCGCGACCTTCGACAGGTCCTTCGACGCCGACTGGTAGTGCGACAGGTTCGACTGCGCATCGGCAAGCCGGTCCTGCGCCGCGGCGAGGTCCCCGGAGGCGTCCTTCGCGTCCGCCAACGCACCGTCAGCCCGGTACTGGGTGTCATCGACCGTGTCAGCCCACCCCGACAACGCCGTCGCGGCGAGTTCGTAGGAATCGACGAGCTTGGTCAGGTCCGACGGGGTGTCCTCGATCGCGTCGACGAACACGTCCGCGGCTTCACCCTCCCAGTCGGTCAGCCACCCCGAGCCCTTCACCGACTTCAGTCGGGTCGAGGCGTCATCGGCTGCGTCGGAGATGCGCTGGTACTCCCGCGCCATCATCCGCAACGTCGACGGATCACCCTTGACCGGATC
>NZ_KB714628.1:421904-481282 GCF_000349565.1 Curtobacterium flaccumfaciens UCD-AKU | reverse complement strand
CCGTCGGCTGCGCCGCCGCCAGCCGACACTTCGTGGCCGCCGCGCGGACCTGAGCGGGGAGTTGCGACCGGTCGCGCTGTCGGCCTGGAGGCCCGTGGCAGGCCCGCACCGTGCCTCCCGTGCGACCGTGGGCCCGCCACGGGCCTCCAGGCCGACAGCGCGACCGGTCGCAACTCCCCGCTCACGTCCGCGCGGTAGCCACGAAGTGTCGGCTGGCGACGGCGCAGCCGACGGTTCGCGACCACTCGGCGCAGGGCGGGCGGGGTGTCCTGACCGGCCGGGGCTCAGCCCCGGATGCGGAAGGCGCCGCCGTCGCGCTCCACGGTCAGCCCGTCGTACCCGTGCACCCGGTGCAGCCCGGCGGTCACGGGGTGCTCGAGGGGACCGACGACGACCGTGGCCGCGCCGGAGGCGATGGCGGACTCCAGGCCGGCGGGGGCGTCCTCGAACGCCACGCAGTCGGCGGGGTCGACACCGAGCAGGGCGGCGCCGCGCAGGTAGCCGTCGGGGTGGGGCTTGCCGTGCTCGACGTCCTCCGAGGGGACGAAGGCCTCGGGCACGGCGAACCCGGCGGCCGCCATCCGGCCCGCGGCGAGGTCACGGGGCGCGCTCGTCACGAGGGCGACCGGGACGCCGAGGTCGACGAGGCGCTGCACGAAGGCGACGGCGCCGGGGATCTCGAGGATGCCCTCGGTGCTCGCGGTCTCCTCGGCGACGAGCTCCGCCGCGATCCGCTGCTGCTCGGCCAGGGGCAGGTCGGGCAGGAAGCGCCGCAGGGTGTCGATCGCCTGCCGTCCGTGCGAGAACGCGAGGATCTCGTCGGGGTCGATGCCGTTCGCGTGGCCGAACCGGGTCCAGGTCGCCTCGACCACCGCGGTCGAGTCGACGAGGGTCCCGTCCATGTCGAAGAGGACCCCGGACGCCACGATGTCGATCACGCGCCCGACCCTAGCCCAAGGGGGTCAGCGCGCCCGGACGTACCGCGTGAGCAGCACGTCGCCGGCGCCGAGCAGCACGTGCGCCGGTCGCATCCGCCGGAGCTCCGGGGACGACCCGCGGGCGATGCGCGGTCCCTCCCCGCCCTCGAGCGACGGGTCGATCGTCAGGGTCAGCTCGTCGACGGCGTCCGCGGCGACGAGCGCCCCGAGGAACGACGGACCACCCTCGCAGTGGATCGTTCCGAGGCCACGATCGGCCAGCAGACCGCGGATCCGTCCGGCGTCCACCGAGTCTGGGTCAGCGTCCGCGCTGCAGGGCACGATGTCGGCCACCTCGGCGAGCGCCCGGGCCGTCGCCGAGGCAGCCGCCGTCGCCGAGGTCAGGACGATCGGCCGCACCGGCGCCTCGGTGAAGACCCGCGACGCCGGGTCGAGCGACAGCGACCCGGTGACGATCGCGAACACGGGGTGGTCCGGCATGCCGTGGGCCCGACGCCAGGCAACGTCGGCGTCGTGCAGGACCATCGGCCCGTAGCCCTCGTCACGGACGGTGCCGGCGGCGACGAGCACGACGTCGGCCACGCGGCGGAGCAGGTCGAAGACCCGCAGGTCGTCGTCGCCGCCGAGCGACCCGGACACCCCGGCGGCCGAGGCCGAGCCGTCCAGCGTCGCGACGAAGTTCACGCGGAGCCAGGGGTCCCCGACGTCGGCGGTGTAGAGCTCGAGCAGGTCGTCGTCGGACAGGTCCGCGATCGACGGGGGCAGGACGGTCACGTGTTGTGCCTCGATTCCACGGGGGTGCGCCATCCGAGGGTGGCCTCGACCATGCGCATCGCGTCGACGCTCTCGGCGACGTCGTGCATGCGGACGATCCGGGCGCCGAGCATCGCGCTCACGGTCGCGACGGCGAGCGATCCGGAGAGCCGTTCCCCGCGGGGGCGTCCGAGCGACTCCCCGACGAAGTCCTTGTTCGACACCGCGGCGAGCACCGGGTAGCCGAGGGCGACGACCTCGGGCAGGCGCCGGGTGATCTCGAGGGTGTGCACGGTGTTCTTGTGCAGGTCGTGGCCCGGGTCGACGATGATCCGCGACTCCGGGATGCCCGCGGCGAGCGCCCGGTCGACCCGTTCGCGCAGGAACGCGACGACCTCGCCCGCGATGTCGGCGTACTGCGGTGGGGCCGGCAGGGGACGACGGGGTTCGGCGAGCGAGTGCGTGATGACGACGGTGGCCTCGGAGTCGGCGACCACGGCGGCCATCCGCGGGTCGGACAGGCCGGTGGTGTCGTTGACGACGGTCGCGCCGGCTGCGATCGCCGCCGCGGCGACCTCGGGTCGGAAGGTGTCGACGCTGATGACGACGTCGGACTGCTGGGCGAGCTGCTCGACGACGGGGACGACCCGGTCGATCTCGTCGGACGCGGGCAGCTCCGGGCCGGGGGCGAACTTCACGCCGCCGATGTCGACCCAGTCGGCACCCTGCTCGGCTGCGCGGACCGAGGCGGCGACGGCCCGGTCGAGCTCGAAGGTGGCGCCGCGGTCGTGGAACGAGTCCGGGGTGCGGTTCACGATCGCCATCACGGCGATGCGGTGGTCGAAGTCGATGGTGCGGCGTCCGAACGTCCGGACCGGGTGCCGCAGGTCCGGCACGACCCAGCCAGGTCCGGCCGCGTCGGATCCGGCCGCGGCGTGTTCGCCCGAGACGTGCGGGAGGCCGGTCATGCGCCCGCCTCGGCAGTCGCCGCACCCGCGGCATCGGTCCGACGCCCCGCGCCGATGAGCGCGATCGCCTCGGCCCGTCCCGCGGTGTCGGCCAGCGAGCCGGTCGCCGCGACCGTCACCGTCGTCGAACCGGTCTGGCGCTCCCCACGCGTCGTCACGCACTGGTGCTGCGCGTCGAGGACCACCAGGACACCCTCGGCGCCGAGGCCCTCGGCGATGGTCGCGGTGACCTGTTCACCGAGCCGCTCCTGCAGCTGCGGGCGGGAGGCCACCGCGTCGAGCACCCGTGCCAGCGTGCCGAGGCCGATGAGCCGTTCCCCCGGGGCGTACGCCAGGTGCGCGACCCCGAGGAATGGCAGCAGGTGGTGCTCGCAGACGGATCGGAACTTCACGTCGCGGACGATGACGAGCCGACCGCGTTCGCCGTCCTCGGCGTGCACGGTGCCGTCCCGGGCGATCGCGACCGCATCGGTGCCGATCCCGGAGAAGAACTCGGAGTACGAGTCGGCGACCCGGGCGGGGGTGCGGGTGAGTTCCGGGCGGTCGGGGTCCTCGCCGATGGCGAGCAGCAGCTCGCGGACGGCGGCCTCCACACGGGCGCGGTCCATGTGTGACGTCACCCGCTCATCCAACACCAGCCCTGGCCGGAGAACGCGGGCAGACACCCAGCGCGACGTGCGCGACCCGCGTGGGACGGGCCTCCCGGCCGCCGGAACCTGTGAGACCGGTGTGACACGCCCGAAACCCAGCGTCCTTTAAACTCTCGTGGTGAGCGCCCCGCAGACCGACACCACGCCCCGGAACCGCTTCGCGACCGGCCTCGATCGATTCTTCTCCATCACGCAACGCGGATCGTCGATCCCCCGCGAGGTCCGCGGTGGCCTCGTCTCGTTCGTCACGATGGCCTACATCGTGATCCTGAACCCCCTCATCCTCGGTGGGTTCAGCGCCGACCAGGCCGCGAAGGACGTCAACGGCGGGTGGCTCGAGAACGCTCAGGTGGCGGCGGCGACCGGCCTCGTCGCCGGCGTCATGACCATCGCGATGGGCATCATCGCGAACCTGCCGTTCGGCATCGCCGCGGGGCTCGGGATCAACTCGTTCCTCGCTGTCAGCGTCGTGCACCAGGTCACCTGGGCCGAGGCGATGGGCCTGGTCGTCATCAACGGCGTGATCATCGTGATCCTCGCGTTGACGGGCATCCGGACGATGATCTTCACCGCCGTCCCGGCTCAGCTGAAAGCCGCGATCACCGTCGGCATCGGCCTGTTCATCGCGTTCATCGGGCTCGTCGACTCCGGCTTCGTGCGGTCCTCCGGGAACCCGTCGCCACCGCTGCAGCTCGGTGAGGACGGTTCCGTCGGGGCGCTGCCGACCGTCGTGTTCCTGATCGGCCTGATCATCATCGGCACGCTCATGGCCCGCCGGGTCAAGGGTGCGCTGCTCATCGGCATCGTCGCGACCACGATCATCGCGATCATCCTGCAGGCGATCTTCCAGGTGCCGACCTCGGTCGACTCGAAGACCGGCTGGAACCTCAACGCCCCCGGTCTGCCGAGCGCACTGTTCGCCGTGCCGGACCTGTCGCTCGTCGGCCACGCCGACGTCGTCGGCGCCTTCACCCGCATCGGCCCGCTCGCCGCGTCGATGCTCGTCTTCACCCTCGTGTTCACGAACTTCTTCGACGCGATGGGCACCATGACGGGGCTGGCCAAGGCCGCCGGTGTCGCGAAGCCGGACGGCACGTTCCCCCGCCTGAAGTCGGCGCTCGTCGTCGAGGGCGTCGGCGCGATCGCCGGTGGTGGCGCGTCGGTGTCGTCGAACACCGTCTTCATCGACTCGGCCTCCGGCATCGGCGAGGGTGCCCGCACGGGCATGGCCTCGGTCGTCACCGGGCTGCTGTTCCTGGCGTCGATGTTCCTCACGCCGCTCACCCAGGTCGTCCCGCTCGAGGTCGCCGCCGCCGGGCTCGTCGTCGTCGGTGCGCTCATGGTCGCGCAGGTCGCGGACATCTCGTGGTCGGACTTCGGCTCGGCCCTGCCCGCCTTCCTGACGATCGTCGTCATGCCGCTGACCTACTCGATCGCGAACGGCATCGGCGCCGGCTTCATCAGCTGGGTGCTCATCAAGCTGCTGTCCGGCCGTGGCCGCGACGTCTCGTGGCTGCTCTACGTCGTCGCCGCGGGCTTCCTGCTGTACTTCGCGCGGGGGCCGCTGGAGACGATGCTCGGCGTCGGTTGAGGCTTGCTGCTGGGCCTTGCTGCTGGGCCTTGCTGATCGGGGTCCGGCGCAAGACGCCGTCGTGTCATCGAGACGCCGCCGAATCCGGCGGCGTCTCGACGTTTCCGCGGCGTGTCCGGATGACGCCGGCGTCTTCCGCAAGACGCCGGCGTCTTCCGTCGGCCGCGTCGGCCGCGTCGGCCTGGAGGCCCGTGCTCAATCCGGCAGGTCGCTCGGCGTCGCCTCGTGGTGGCGCTGGTCCTGGGTGCGTCGGTCTTCCTTCATGCCCGCCTCGAACAGGTGGCGGCGGCCCTGCACGAGCTCGTCCCGCGCGGTGCGCTCGAGCTCCTTGGCGAGGGCGTAGTAGCCGTCGTCGTAGTCCTCGACGATCTGGAACGTCCAGCGGCCCGCGATGACGTTGCGGCCCACGAGTTCGGTGTCGATGCGCTCGGCGAGTTCGGTGTGTCCGGCCTTCCGGAGCTGCTCGACCGCTTCACCGAGGTTCAGGTCGGCGGTGCCGGTCAGGCGGTGGAACCCGTAGAGCAGGCCACGGGCGTGCTCGATGACCTCGACCGCGGCGGACAGGCTGCCGAGCGCCTCGACCGTGGCCTCGGACACCCCCTCGGGAACCTGGTGCTGTGCGTCGGGGCCCTGTGCGTCGTTCGTCATGGGTCCCGTCTACACGAGGGTTGCTGCGTCGTTCGAGAGGTTCGTGCACGACCCGCCGAGGTCCACTGCCGGTGGTTGCGACGTCAGAGGTCGACACCTACCATTCGAACACACGTTCGAACAAGGAGACCCGATGATGATCACCGAAACGGCCGCCACGGTGTGGTGGTCCGAGGGCACGCCGACCCGGCTGGTGTGGGCCGGACGGCGTTGGCGGGTGAGCGACACCCCCACGCGGCTGACCGTGACGCGCGCCGAACTGCCGACCGCGATCACGCACGCACCCGAGCGCACCGTGGGCTGGCGGTTCCAGGCGACCAGCGACGACGACGGTGAGGCGCTGGTGGTCGACATCGTTCCGCAGGGCTCTGGTTGGGGCGTGGCCCGGACGTGGACGTGAACGGCTCGGACCGCTACCGTCCGGACATGGACAGGTGGGTGGCGCTGCTGCGCGGGGTCAACGTGAACGGCGTCACGATCCGGAGCGCCGAACTCGCGGAACTCTTCCGGGGGCTCGGGTTCGACGACGTGCGCACCGTGCTCGCCTCGGGCAACGTCGTGTTCGCAGCCGACGTGCCCGCCGGACGGCTCAAGACGTCGATCGAGCAGGGGCTGCGCGACCGGTTCGGGTACGACGCATGGATCGTGCTCGTCCGGCACGACGCCCTCGCCGCTGTCGTCGACGGGTTCCCCTTCGCGCGTGACGACGATCGGCACGACTACGTCGTGTTCGGGTCCGAGGATGCAGCGCTCGACGCCCTGGTGGCCGACCTCGAGTTCGACGACGCGGTCGAGCAGGTCGCCCGTGGGAACGGCGTCGTCTACTGGTCGTGCCCGAAGGGGTCGAGCACCGACACGGTGTTCGCCAAGCGGGCCGGCGCCGCACGCTTCAAGCGCACGACGACGACCCGCAACACGAACACCCTGCGGAAGCTCCTGTGACGCTCGTGCACTCGAAGCGGGCCGAGACTCGCTCCCGCGGACGATCCGGGCGTTCCTGACCGCCCGAAGTGTCCGCCGGGCCGAGTCTCCGCCGACGCGGCGGAGGCTCAGGCCTGCGGAGGCTGCCCGTTGCTCGCCATGGTGCCGCCGTCCACCGGCAGGACCGCGCCCGTGATGAACGACGCAGCGTCGCTGGCCAGGAACAGGATCGCCTCGGCGACCTCGGCGGAGCGACCCCCACGGCCGAGCGCGATCCGCTCCTCGAACTTCGACTGCAGGGCCTCGTCCTCGGCCTGCTCCTGGGTCAGGTCGGTCCAGATGAGTCCCGGAGCGACGGCGTTCACGCGGACGCCGAACTGCCCGTTGTCGAGCGCGGCCGCCTTCGTGAAGTTCGTGACGCCGCCCTTCGCCGCGTTGTACGGGCTCATCCGCCAGTCGGCGTCCTCACCGGAGACCGACGACGTGTTGACGATCGAACCCTTCGTCTCGCGCAGGAACGGCAACGCTGCCCGGGTGCCGTAGAACACCCCGGACAGGTCGGTCTCGATGACGCGGCGCCACTCGGCCGTGCTGATGTCGGTGATGTCGCCCGAGCTGAAGGTCCCGGCGTTGTTCACCAGGACGTCGAGCCGGTCGAAGCGGTCGATCGCCGCGGAGACGACGGTCTCCCAGTCCTCCGGGCTCGCCACGTCGGCGTGCAGGGAGACGACACGGTCGGTCGGCAGGGAGTCTCCCACCGTGCGGACCTTCTCCTCGACGCTGTCGGTCAGCACGACGGACGCACCCTCGTCGACGAACGCGCGCGCCGTCGCTGCGCCGATGCCCGAACCCGCGCCCGTGACGATCGCGACCTTGCCCTCGAACCGGTTGCCCATGATGTCTCCTCTCGTTGCACGAACCGTGCCCGGGGAGACGCCATCGACCCGAAGGGCACGGCAGACCACGGTGCCCGGGGGCGACTGAACGCGTTCGGAGGTGCCGGGAGCACGCGCCGCGCACGTCACCCCGGCACCGCGAGGCGGGACCGGGGCGACGTGTGACCGCGGGCGGAGGAACCGGTGTCAGGCGGTCGTCTCGTCGAGGTCGAAGTCGCGCTCGAGCGAGATCGTCGGGATCGACGCGGTGATCACCGAGCCGTCGGCACGCAGCGTGCCCTGGATGTCGCTCGTGGTCGGAGCGTGCCCGGACATCCGCGGCCCGTGGTGCGGCAGCGGCACCACGGTGGGCTCCCCCGCCTCGATGTCCCACTGCTGGTTGTGCACCCACACGGTGAAGCCCGCACCGGTCTCGACCGTGAGCGTCATGGTGTCCTGCTCCAGGTCGATCCGCACGCGCGAGCCGCGCACCGTCAGGCGGTAGGACAGACGGTCCCAGTGCTTCGGCAGCCGCGGGTTGAAGGTCATCCGGCCACCGTGGTCGCGCATGCCGCCGAAGCCGTTGACCAGCGCACCCCAGATGCCACCGGTCGACGCGATGTGCACGCCGTCCGAGGTGTTGCCGTGCAGGTCCGCCAGGTCGACGTAGAGCGCGGTCTGGAAGTACTGGTCGGCGAGGTCGTGGTAGCCGACCTCGGCCGCCATGATCGACTGCACGACCGCCGACAGCGTGGAGTCACCGGTGGTGAGTGCGTCGTAGTAGTCGAAGTCGCGACGCTTCTCGGCCGCCGTGAACTCGTGCCCCTGCAGGAACAGTGCGAGCACGACGTCGGCCTGCTTGAGCACCTGGAACCGGTAGATCACCAGCGGGTGGTAGTGGAGCAGCAGCGGGCGCTTGGAGTCGGGGGTGTTCTCGAGGTCCCAGAGTTCCTTGTCGAGGAACTGGGCGTCCTGCGGGTGGATGCCGCGGTGCGGGTCGAAGGGGATCTCCATCGACTCGGCGGCGTGCTCCCACTCGACGAGCTCGTCGGGGCGCAGGCCGGTCCGGCGCACCATGCGGTCGTACTCTTCGGCGTCGTCGGCGGCGAGCTCGCGGCAGGCGTTGACGGCGAACCACAGGTTCGCACGCGCCATCACGTTCGTGTAGAGGTTGTCGTCGACGACGGTCGTGTACTCGTCCGGTCCGGTCACGCCGTCGATGTGGAACTTCTTGTCGCCGTTGGACCGCCAGAACCCGAGGTCGGCCCAGAGTCGGGCGGTCTCCACGAGCACGTCGATGGCGCCGCGCTTCAGGAACTCACGGTCGCCCGATGCCCGCACGTACTGCATGAGTGCATGGGCGATGTCGGCGTCGATGTGGTACTGCGCGGTGCCGGCGGCGTAGTACGCGCTGGACTCCTCGCCGTTGATGGTCCGCCACGGGAACAGCGCCCCGCGCTGGTTCAGCTCGCGGGCTCGCGCCCGTGCCGCGTCGAGCATGTTGTAGCGGAAGCGCAGGGCGTTCCGGGCAACGATCGGCGCCGTGTACGACAGGAACGGCAGGACGTAGATCTCCATGTCCCAGAAGTAGTGGCCGCCGTAGCCGGAGCCGGTGACGCCCTTCGCGGCGATGCCGTGGCCGTCGGTGCGGGCCGTGGCCTGCGCGAGCTGGAAGAGGTTCCACCGCACGGCCTGCTGGATCGCGGGCTGGCCGGTGATCTCGACGTCGCTGCGTGCCCAGTAGTCGTCGAGCCACTCGCGCTGCTTCGCGAAGGTCTCGTCGACGTTCTCGGCGTGTGCGCGGTCGAGCGTGCGCTCGCACCGGTCGGCGAGCTCACGCACGGGCACGCCGCGCGAGGTGTGGTAGACCACGTGCTTCACGAGGCGGATGGGCTGACCGGCGCGGGCCTGCACCCGGTAGACGTGCTTCGCCAGGTCGTCCTCGATCGACGACGACTCGTCCCAGCTGTTCTCGGTCTCGATGTGGTGCTCGACGCCGACGCAGATCGTCATGCCGGAGCTGGACGCCTGGTACCCGAGGACCGAACGGTCACCGGTGCTGCGCTTGACCTTCGGCACGAGCACCCGCTCGGTGAACGACTCGGCCTTGCGGGGGTCGAAGGCGTTCGCCGCGGCCCGCATGCCGGCGTGGTACTCGTCCTGCACGTCCTGGCGGTTGAGGATCTGGCTGGACAGCAGGATCGAGGCGTCTGCGTCGAGCACGGTGACCTCGTAGTCGATGACGGCGAGGTGCCGGTCGGTGAACGACACGAGCCGGCGCGACCGGATGAGGACCCGCTTGCCGGACGGCGTCGACCACTCGGTCTCGCGGAACAGGTACCCGCCACGGAACTCCAACCGGCGGGTGTGCCGCAGGATGTCGGCCTCGGCCAGCACCAGGGGCTCGTCGTCGACGTAGAGGCGGATGACCTTGGCGTCGGGCGCGTTGATGATCGTCTGCCCGGTCTTCGCGAAGCCGAAGGCGTCTTCCGCGTGCCGGATCGGCCAGGTCTCGTGGAAGCCGTTGACGTACGTGCCGTACTGCACGCCGCCACGGCCTTCGTCGAGGTTGCCGCGCAGGCCGAGGTACCCGTTGCCGACAGCGAAGTTCGTCTCGGCGACGCCCTGCTCGTCGGGGGTGTACTCGGTCTCGACGAGGGCCCACTCGTCGATCGGGTAGCGGACGCGGTCGAGGGGGTCCGAGGTGATGGGGTTCATGCTGCTCCGTGGGAAGGGAGGGAGATGGGTACGTCGGTGCGGCGGGCAGGCAGGGAGCGCCCGGCCGGGTGGCCTACGTCGTGCTGGTGCTGGCGACCGGTGCGGGCAGGTCGTCGAGGAGTTCGGCGAGGTCGGACACCACGACGTCGGCACCGTGCTCGCGCAGGGCGTCCGCCCCGGCACCGCGGTCGACACCGATGACCAGACCGAACGAACCGTTGCGGCCGGCTTCGACCCCGCTCGTCGCGTCTTCCACCACGACGCACTCGGCGGCGGTGAGCCCGAACCGCGTTGCCGCGTCGAGGTAGGTGTCGGGCGCCGGCTTGCCGGTCAGGCCGTCCTGGCGCGCGACGAGCCCGTCGACGACCACAGGGAACCGGTCGAGGATGCCCGCCGTCCGGAGCACCGAGGTGGCGTTCGCCGAGCTCGAGACGACCGCGACGGACAGACCGGCGTCGATCGCGGCGGTCAGGAACCGCAGCGAGCCCGGGTAGGGCTCGACACCGTGCTCGTCGAGCTCGGCCGTGAACTCCGCGTTCTTCCGGTTGCCGAGCCCGCACACCGTGTCGGTGTCGGGCGCTTCGTCCGGGGTGCCCTGCGGCAGGTCGATGCCACGCGACTCGAGCAGCGAGCGCACGCCGTCGTACCGGGGCTTGCCGTCGATGTACGTGAAGTAGTCCTGCTCGGTGTACGGCGCGACCCCGTGCGCTTCGAGGTACGGCGTGAAGAGCCGGCTCCAGGCCCGCATGTGCACGTCGGCGGTGGGGGTGAGCACGCCGTCGAGGTCGAACAGGAGCGCTCGCTGGTCACTGAGTCGAGCGGGCGTGCGCTGGTCCTGCGTCGTCATCTGCGGTCCTCCGGGGACTGGTGGTGGACGTGTGGCTCCCGACGAGTCTAGGACCGCTCCAGGTGCCGGGTCCCGACGCGCCGCACGCTGTGGAGAGAGTTCACCAGGGGCTGCACTGTGCAGGGGGAACCCCCTCCGCGGCGCACCTGTGAAGCCTCCGAGACACACCCCGGCACGCTGACCCGGACGAAAGGCACCTCCATGACCAGCGACACCACCGCCGCACCCCACGACGGCTCGCAGTCGAAGCTCCGCCAGGCGATCACCGGCCCGCTGCTGTTCCTCTTCATCCTGGGCGACGTGCTCGGCGCCGGCATCTACGCGTTGATGGGGACCCTGGCGGAGGACGTCGGCGGAGCGCTCTGGGCACCGTTGGTGCTCGCGCTCCTGCTGGCCCTGCTCACCGCGGGGTCGTACGCCGAACTCGTGACGAAGTACCCGAAGGCGGGCGGTGCCGCGGTCTTCGCCGAACGGGCCTACAAGACGCCGATCGTCTCGTTCCTGGTCGGCTTCAGCATGCTCGCCGCCGGTGTCACGAGCGCCGCCGGGTTGTCGCTCGCCTTCGCCGGCGACTACCTCGGCACCTTCGTCGACCTGCCTCCGGTGCCCACCGCGATCGTCTTCCTCGCCCTGATCGCCTGCCTGAACGCCCGCGGCATCTCCGACTCGCTCAGGAGCAACGTCGTGATGACGGTCATCGAGGTCTCCGGCCTCGTCATCGTGGTCGTCGTCGTGGCCGTGATGATCGGCGGGGGCGGCGGCGACGTCTCGCGCATCGGCGCGTTCCCGTCCGAGGCGAACCCGGCCCTGGCGACGCTGAGCGCCGCGATCGTCGCCTACTACTCGTTCGTCGGCTTCGAGACGTCCGCCAACATCGCCGAAGAGGTCCGCGACCCCCGCCGCGTCTACCCGAAGGCCCTGTTCGGCGCCCTCGCCACGGCCGGCGTCGTCTACGTCCTCGTCGCCCTCGCCAGCGCGATCGCCCTGCCCGCGTCCGAGCTGTCCGAGTCCAGCGGCCCGCTGCTCGCGGTCGTCTCCGCCACCGGCGTCCCGATCCCCGACTGGGTCTTCAGCCTCATCGCCCTGGTCGCCGTCGCGAACGGCGCGCTGCTCACGATGATCATGGCGAGCCGCGTGACCTACGGCATGGCCGAGCAGCGGCTCCTGCCCGCCCTGCTCGCGAAGGTCCTGCCGAACCGGAAGACCCCGTGGACCGCGATCGTCGCCACGACGGTCGTCGCGATGCTCCTGACCCTGGTGGGTGACGTGGGCGTGCTGGCCGAGACCGTCGTGCTCCTGCTGCTCTTCGTGTTCATCAGCACGAACGTCGCCGTCCTGGTGCTCCGCCGCGACCACGTCGAGCACGACCACTTCCGGGTCTGGACCTTCGTCCCGGTGCTCGGGGTGCTGTCGTGCGTCCTGCTGCTCACGCAGCAGAGCGGGCAGGTCTGGCTCTACGCCGCGATCCTGCTCGCCGTCGGCGTGGTGCTCTACTTCATCGCCCGGTTCACCGGGCGCCGTTCCGGACGCGACCACGAGGCGGGCGTGATCCACTGACGTCGCACCACGGGCCTCCAGGCAGACCGTCTGGAGGCCCGTGGTGCGTCCGCCGGTCGGCGCGCGGAGTCAGCGCAGGTCGCGCACCCAGGCCTCGACCGCGTCCGAGATCTGCTGCCGGGCATCAGCACGGCTGATGGTCGCCGTCCGGTCGCCCGGCTGGTCGCCGTAGGCACCGAAGTCGGCGTGGTTCGACCCCTGGATCTCGGTCATGGTGGCGGTCGACGGCAGCTTGTCCCGCGCGGCGTCGACCTTGGCCGGCGTCGACAGGCCGTCACGCGAACCGGAGACGCTCAGCACGTCGATGTACGAGCGGCTGATGTCGTTCGCGCAGTAGCTGCCGAAGAGCAGCAGACCGTCGGCGTCCTGGGCGAGCTGGCACGCACGGACCCCGCCGAGGGAGTGCCCGCCGACGGCCCAGCGCGTGACCGAGGGGGCGTGGGCCTCGAACGTGGCGAGCGGCCGGGTGTCGAAGAACGCCAGGTTGAGCGTCGGCTTCGTGATGACGACCGTCGTGCCGTTGGCGACCACCTGCCGGAACGTCGCCATGTAGGCGTAGGGATCCACCTTCGCACCGGGGATGAACACGATCCCGACCCCGTCGGCCTGGCCGGTCGGGGTCATCACCACCGAGTCACCGGCGTCCCGCACCGCGATCCGGTCGTCACGCCAGACCTGCAGGGCGGCACTGCGCGTGCCCTGCATGACGATGTGCGCCCACACGAGGAACACCACCGCGAGCAGGACGACGACGGCGACGATCCAGGTGGTCCAGCGCAGCGCTCGGTTCATGTGGCCACCGTACGGCGCATCAGGACCTCGGTCCGGCCGTCCGGCAACGGATCGCCGGGTTCGTCGCGTGCGCTGAAGCCGACGTGCTCGTAGGCGCGACGGGCGACGGCGTTGTCGGGCAGCACCGAGAGTTCGAGTTCGGTGGCTCCGGTAGCAGCCGCCCACGTGGCGATGGCGTCGATGAGTGCACGGGCGATGCCGCGGCCGCGCGCTGCCGGGGCGACCCACATCGAGATGAGCTCGGCGGGGCCGTCCGGGTCGGTGGGCGGGACGCCGCTGGCCATCCCGACGACCGCGCCGGGTCCGTCGGCATCGGTGTCGACCGCGAGCAGGTCGAGCGCTCCCGGGATCGACAGGCGGGTGCGCCACCGGTGCTCGGGGGCGTCCACCCAGTCCTGCAGCGTCGAGCCGAAGGCGTGCGGGGCGTCGGCGAGGGCGCGGAGGCGCACGGGTCGCCACGCTTCCCAGTCGTCGGCGGTCACGCGGCGCAGTTCGATCCCCACGTCCCGACGGTACCGCGGAGCGGGGTGCGACCGGCAGGGCGGGACCGGCAGGGCGGGACCGGCAGGGTCCCGCATCCAGTGCGCAGAAGACGTCGGGTGCGGTGGTCGCACCCGACGTCTTCTGCTCACTCGTCGGCCGTCGCCCGGGAAGGGCGACCGGGACTACGCCTTGATGGCGGCGCGGATCTCGGCGGCGGCTGCGCCGACGTCCGAGGCGCTGTAGATCGCGCTGCCGGCGACGGCGATGCGGGCACCGGCATCCTGCACCGAGGCGACCGAGGACGCGTTCACGCCGCCCGCGATCGAGAACGGGACGCCCGAGTCCTTGCCGGCGTCGAGCAGGGTCGAGAAGGTGAAGCCCTCTTCCGCCTGCTCGTCGAGCCCGGCGTGGACCTCGACGAACTCGGCGCCGAGTGCGACGACCTCGCGGGCACGGGCGGCCTTGTCGGAGACGCCGATCAGGTCGACGACGATGCCCTTGCCGTGCTTCTTCGCGGCCTTGACGGCGCCGACGATCGTCGAGTCGCCGGCGACACCGAGGACGGTGACCAGGTCGGCACCGGCCGAGAAGGCGATGTCGGCCTCGAGCTCACCGGCGTCCATGGTCTTGAGGTCGGCGAACACGATCTTGTCGGGGTGCGCTTCCTTGATCGCGGTGACGGCGGACAGGCCGGCGCTCTTGATCAGGGGCGTGCCGAGCTCGAGGACGTCGACGTGCGGCGCGGCCGCGGCGGCGAGCTCGAGGGCGGCTTCGGTGGTCAGGGTGTCCATGGCGAACTGGAGCTGCATGGGTGTGCCTTTCATTCGAGGTTGGCGTGACGGGGCCAGAGGTCGTCGGCGGACTGCCCGCCTCGGGCCCACAGGGCGTGGAACACGGCGTCGCCCACCAGGGCGACAGCCTGTTCGAAGAGGCCACCGGCGTACTGGGCCGAGGCGGTGCCGGAGCGGTCGGTCTTCGTCGCGGCGGG
The DNA here is from genome assembly GCF_000349565.1 of Curtobacterium flaccumfaciens UCD-AKU. Lineage (GTDB taxonomy): Bacteria > Actinomycetota > Actinomycetes > Actinomycetales > Microbacteriaceae > Curtobacterium > Curtobacterium poinsettiae. The sequence goes on along the minus strand of NZ_KB714628.1, from coordinate 466,553 downwards.
CAGCACGATCGTGACGTCCGCCAGCTCGGAGAGCGGGGAGTCGTCGGTGGTCGAGAGCGCCACGACGGATGCCCCGACCTCGTGCGCGGTGCGTGCGGCCTGCACGATGCCGGTGGTCGTCCCGGAACCGCTCGCGACGAGGAGCAGGTCACCCTGCCGGATGGCCGGGGTGGTGACCTCGCCCACGACGTGCGCGTCGAGCCCCAGGTGCATGAGACGCATCGCGGTCATGCGGAGGGCGAGGCCGGAGCGACCGGCGCCGTGGACGAACACCCGGTCGGCGCCCTCGATCAGGTCGAGTGCACGCTGTGCGGGAGCGTCGTCGAGGCGGGCCGCCAGGTCGCCGACCTCGCGGACGACCAGGTCGAGCGCTGCGGAGACGGTGGTTGCTGCCATGACGACGATCCTTCCGTCAGCAGACCCTGCGCGCCGCTACCCGCCCCGGCAGGGGTCCCATCCCATCGGGTGGGCCCGTCCGCTCGGGTGGGACGGGTACGGTCGCCTCCATGGACGCATCGGTCGACACCCTGGAGGCCCGGGGCGGCTCCGCCATCCGGCTCGCGGCCGCCGAGCACGCCCGCACCGTCGCCGAGCAGGCGGACCGGCACGCCCTCACCCTCGAATCCGTCCTCGCCGTGCTCCGGTCGTCGCGGGTCACCGACGCGGCCGCCCGGGCCGAGGCCGTCGAGATCGCCTCGGCCGCCCTCGTCGACCTGCGCACCGTGACCGATCAGCAGCGGAGCACCCTGCTCGAACCCGTCACCGGTGCGTTCTCGCGGCTGCGCGCCGATCTGCGGCCGCTCGTGCGCTTCGGGGACCTCGACGTGCAGTTCGTCGAGCCGCCGGCCACCGGGCGTGCGTTGCCGGGTGACGTCGCCCACGCGGCCCGGGCGATCGTGCGGACCGCGGTGCTCGCCCTGGTCGACGACGGTGCGGCGAAGCGGGTGCGCATCCAGTGGGACTGCGACGGCCGGAACCTGCTCATGCAGCTCCGCGACGACGGCTCCGGCACGCTCGACGTGCAGGACGACGCCATGCGACCGATCGCCGAGCGGGTCGTCACGCTCGACGGGCGGGTGCAGGTCGCGAGCACCCCGGGGTGGGGATCGGTGCTCGACATCTCCCTGCCGCTCGACCCACGGCCGACCGAGGTGGACGCGGTCGACGACGGCGATCTGACCCCGCGGGAGCGCGACGTGCTGCGGCTCGTGGCGACCGGTGTCGGCAACCGGGAGATCGCCGAGGGGCTCGGCATCAGTGTCAACACCGTGAAGTACCACGTGGCGAACCTGCTCCGGAAGCACGGCGCCCGGACCCGGGCGGAGCTCGCGGCGTTCAGCTCCCGGGCGTGAACCGTCGGGACCGCGACGCGTACCGGGTTCCTACGCTCCGGGGGCGAAGCGGTACCCCATTCCGGACTCCGTCACCAGGAAGCGCGGGTGCGCGGGGTCGGGCTCGAGCTTCCGCCGCAGCTGGGCCATGTAGAGGCGCAGGTACCCGGAGTCGTTGCCGTGCGTCGGCCCCCAGACCTCGGTCAACAGCATCTCGCGGGTCATCAGCCGGTCGGGGTTCGTGACCAGGACCTCGAGCAGGCGCCACTCGGTGGGCGTCAGGCGGATCGCCGGACCCTCGGCCGGGGTGACCTGCTTCGCGACGAGGTCCACGAGCAGCGGTCCGATCGCGATCGTCGGGGTCTCCTCCGTCGCCACCACCCGGCGTCGTCCGAGTGCCCGCAGCCGGGCGAGGAGCTCGTCCATCTGGAACGGCTTCGTCACGTAGTCGTCGGCACCGGCGTCGAGCGCGTCGACCTTGTCGGACGAGTCGGTCCGGCCGGAGAGCACCAGGACGGGCACCTGCGACCAGGCCCGGACGCCCTCGAGCACCCCGATGCCGTCGAGTCGGGGCATGCCGAGGTCGAGGAGCACCAGGTCGGGGCGCTCGGTGATGACGGCGTCGATCGCCTCGCGCCCGTCCCGAGCCGTGACGACGTCGTACCCTCGCGCCGAGAGCGTCACCGACAGCGCACGGACGAGCTGCGCGTCGTCGTCAGCGATCAGGACCTTCATCGGATCTCCACTCCCACGTGCCCGGCGATCGGCAGCCGCACCACGACGGTGAGGCCACCGCCCGGGGTGTCGTCGACCTCGATCGTGCCGCCCATGCCCTCGGTGAACCCGCGTGCCAGAGCCAGGCCGAGCCCGAGGCCGGTCTCGTTGTCGGTGTCGCCGAGCCGCTGGAACGGCTGGAACACCTCGTCGCGGCGGTCCGCGGGGATCCCGGGGCCGTGGTCGGCGACGCGGAGTTCGACCACGCCGGCGAAGGCGCTGGCGGCGACCCGGACGTGGGTGCCATCCGGGGCGTACCGGGCGGCGTTGGCGAGCAGGTTCACGACGACGCGCTGCAGCAGGACGGGGTCGGCGAGCACCGGCGGCAGGTCGGCGGGCAGGTCGAGGTCGACGTCGTCGGGGCCGAGCTCGAGCTCGTCGAGTGCGGGGGCGACCACCGTCTCGAGTGCGATCGACGCCGGGGTGACCGCGAGGACACCGGCCTGCACGCGGCTGACGTCCAACAGGTCTGCCAACAGCACCGCCAGCTGACCGAGGCTCTCGTCGGCGGTCGCGAGCAGCGCCTCCCGGTCGGGTCCGGACAGGTCGATGTCGGGCGCACGCAGCGTCTGCACGGCGGCGGAGGCCGCTGCGATCGGTCGGCGCACGTCGTGGCCGACGGCCGCGAGCAGTGCGCTCCGGACCCGGTCGGCGGCGGCGATGCGTTCGGCGCCGACGGCCGTGCGGGTCAGCTCGCGGTGCTCGACGGCGGCGTCGAGCTGCTGCTCGACGACCCGCAGCAGGCGGCGCTGGGTCGGGTCGTCGGGTGCGCCGGCGAACTCGAGCACGGCGCCGGAAGCGAGCGTCGTCGACGCGTCCGGCGTCGCACCGAACTCGCCGGAGGTCGCCGGCACCTCGTCGCCCTGGCGGATCCGGACGCCGGCGAAGCCGAAGGCCTCACGGGTGCGGTCGAGCAGCGCCTGCAGGGCGTCGTCACCACGGAGCACACTGCCGGCGATGCCCATCAGGAGCCCGGACTCGGCCGAGGCCCGACGGGCGGCACGTGACCGGCGGGCGGACCGGTCGACCACGAAGCTGACCAGCACCGCGCTGATGACGTACATGACCAGCGCGAACAGGTGCCACGGCTGCTGGACCGTCACCATGTAGAGGGGTTGCACGAAGAAGTAGTCGAGACTCAGCCCGGACAGCACGGCCGCGAACACCGCCGGCCACATCCCGCCCACGAGCGCCACGACGAGCACGAGCAGCTGGTACGCCAGCACGTCGACGGTGATGGCGTCCGGGTCGCTGCCGATCGACAGCACCCAGGTGAGCAGCGGGCCGACCAGGACCGACAGCACGAACCCGGCGATCACGCGTCCGCGGGACAGACTGCCCCCGAGCTTCGGCAGGGTGATCCCGCCGCCGGCCCGCTCGTGCGTGACGACGTGCACGTCGATGTCGCCGGACTCCCGGATGACGGTGTTGCCGATGCCCGGACCGGTCATGGCGGCCGCGAGCCGGCTGCGGCGGCTGACCCCGATCACGATCTGGGTGGCGTCGATCGACCGTGCGAACCGCACCAGGGTGCTCGGTACGTCGTCGCCGACGACCTGGTGGTACGTCCCACCGAGTTGCTCGAGCAGGGTCCGCTGCTTGCCGAGCGCGCCGGGGTGCCGCACCCGCAGGCCGTCGTTCGTGGTCACGTGGACGGCGGCGAGCTCGCCGCCGGCGCTGCGGGCGGCGATGCGGGCGCCGCGGCGCAGCAGGGTCTCGCCCTCGGGGCCGCCGGTCAGGGCGACGAGCACGCGCTCCCGGGTCTCCCAGCGGTGTTCGATGCCGTGCTCGGCGCGGTAGGCCTTGAGCGCGTCGTCGACCTCGTCCGCGAGCCAGAGCAGGGCGATCTCGCGCAGGGCGGTGAGGTTGCCGAGGCGGAAGTAGTTCGACAGCGCGGCGTCGATCCGGGCCGCCGGGTACACGAGCCCGTCGGAGAGCCGTTCGCGCAGCGCTGCCGGGGCCAGGTCGACGACCTCGATCTGGTCGGCCGCACGCACCACGGCGTCGGGGACGGTCTCGCGCTGCACGGTGCCGGTGATCTCGCGGACCACGTCGCCGAGGGACTGCATGTGCTGCACGTTCACCGTCGAGATGACGTCGATGCCGGCGTCCCGCAGCGCTTCGACGTCCTGCCAGCGCTTCTCGTTCGGGCTGCCGGGGGCGTTCGTGTGGGCCAGTTCGTCGACGAGCGCGACCTCGGGTGCCCGGGCGATGACGGCGTCGAGGTCGAGGTCGTCCAGGTCGACGCCGCGGTGCGAGACGGTGCGGCGGGGCACCACCTCGAGCCCGTTCACCAGGGCCGCGGTGGCGGCGCGCTCGTGCGTCTCGACGACGGCGACGACCACGTCGCGACCCTCGTCGAGCAGCCGACGCCCCTCTTCGAGCATCGTGTAGGTCTTGCCGACACCGGGCGCTGCACCGAGCAGGACCCGCAGCTTCCCGCGCTTCACGTGCTCATCCTCTCGCGTGCGGGGGTCGGTCTCCGCAAAACACCGGTGTTCACCTGTCGCACCGCGGTCTGCGGGTGTTCGACGCGCGAGCACCGGTGTCTTGCGGAGGGGTCGCCCACGCTCAGGACGCCTTCGCCAGCGCCAGGTTCAGCGCGAGCACGTTCACCACGGGCTCACCGAGGAACCCGAGCTGCCGCGACTCGGTGTGCGACTGCACGAGCTGCCGCACGGTGGCGACGGACAACCCCCGTGCCGATGCCACGCGCGCCACCTGCTGGCGTGCGTACTCCGGGCTGATGTCCGGGTCGAGCCCCGAGCCCGAGGCGGTCACGGCGTCGGCCGGCACCTGTGCGGCGGGGACCCCGTCGGCCTTCGCCAGGGCGGTACGACGCTCCTCGACGGCCTTGAGCAGGTCGGCGTTGTTCGGCCCGAGGTTCGAGCCGGAGGACGCCCCCGCGTCGTAGCCGTCCCCGGCGGCGGACGGCCGCGACTGGAACCAGCGGTCGGCCTGCTTGCCGGTGAACGACTGCCCGATCAACGAGGAACCGACGACCTTGCCGGACGAGTCCGTGACCATCGAGCCGTTGGCCTGGTCGTGGAACGCCGCCTGCCCGACGCCCCAGACGGCGAGCGGGTACCCGACGCCGAGGACGACGGTGGCGACGAGGGTGAGGCGGATCGCCACACCGGCGGAACGGAAGGTGGAACGTGCAGATGCCATGACTAGAACCCCGGGATGAGACCGACCACGAGGTCGATCAGTTTGATGCCGATGAAGGGGACGACCACGCCGCCCAGCCCGTAGACGAGCAGGTTGCGGCCGAGGATCGACGACGCTGCGGCTGCGCGGTACTTGACGCCACGCAGGGACAGCGGGATGAGCGCCACGATGACGAGCGCGTTGAAGACGACCGCCGACAGGATCGCGGACGACGGGCTGTGCAGCCCCATGATGTTGAGCGCCGCGAGGCCCGGGAACGCGGCCTGGAACATCGCCGGGATGATCGCGAAGTACTTCGCGACGTCGTTGGCGATGGAGAAGGTGGTCAGGGCACCGCGGGTGATGAGCAGCTGCTTGCCGATGCGGACGACGTCGATGAGCTTGGTCGGGTCGGAGTCGAGGTCGACCATGTTGCCCGCCTCCTTCGCCGCCGTCGTACCGGTGTTCATCGCGACGCCGACGTCCGCCTGGGCCAGGGCCGGGGCGTCGTTGGTTCCGTCGCCGGTCATGGCGACGAGGTTGCCGCCCTCCTGCTCGCGCTTGATGTACGCGAGCTTGTCCTCCGGGGTGGCCTCGGCGAGGAAGTCGTCGACGCCGGCCTCGTGGGCGATGGCTGCCGCGGTGCGGGGGTTGTCACCGGTGATCATCACCGTGCGGATGCCCATCGACCGGAGCTCGGCGAACCGTGATGCCATGCCGTCCTTGACGACGTCCTTCAGGTGCACGACGCCGAGCAGCGTGACCGCACCGGTCGACGACCGACGGCCGACGACGAGCGGGGTGCCGCCCTGGTCGGAGATCTCCGCGACGGTCGCGTCGATGGCCGAAGCAACACCGGCTTCGGTGGTGTCCGCCCAGGCGAGCACAGCCGCAGCGGCGCCCTTCCGGATCTGCGATCCGTCGGGCAGGTCGAGACCGGACATGCGCGTCTGCGCCGTGAACGGCACCTCGACGGCCCCGCCGGGCAGGCCCACGGCGGCGCCGTCCTCGCGCGCCAGGTCGACGATCGAGCGTCCTTCCGGGGTGCTGTCCGCGGCACTCGACAGCGCTGCAGCTTCGAGCAGGTCGGCGGTCGTCACGCCCGGCACGGGCACCACGCGGGATGCCCGGCGGTTGCCGTAGGTGATCGTGCCGGTCTTGTCGAGCAGCAGCGTCGTGATGTCACCGGCGGCCTCGACCGCGCGGCCCGACATCGCGAGCACGTTGTGCTGCACGAGTCGGTCCATGCCGGCGATGCCGATCGCGGAGAGCAGGGCCCCGATGGTGGTCGGGATGAGGCAGACGAGCAGGGCGATGAGCACCGGCACGCTGACCGTCGCACCGACGAGCCCCGCGATGGGCTGCATCGTCAGGCAGACGATCACGAAGACGATCGACAGCGAGGCGAGCAGGATGTTCAGCGCGATCTCGTTCGGCGTCTTCTGCCGTGCCGCACCCTCGACCAGACGGATCATCCGGTCGATGAAGGTCTCGCCCGGGGTCGAGGTGATGCGCACCACGATCCGGTCGGACAGCACGCGGGTGCCGCCGGTGACGGCGCTGCGGTCGCCGCCGGACTCGCGGATGACCGGTGCCGACTCACCCGTGACGGCCGACTCGTCGACCGACGCGATGCCGTCGATGACGTCACCGTCGCCCGGGATGACCTCGCCCGCGACGACCAGGACCACGTCGCCCTTGGCCAGGTCGACGGAAGCGACCTCCTCGGTCGCGTTGCCGGTCGCGGCCGCGTCGGACGTCGCGTACCCGAGCACCCGGCGGGCACTCGTGGTCGAGCGGGTCTTCCGCAGGGTGTCGGCCTGGGCCTTGCCGCGGCCCTCGGCCACCGACTCCGCCAGGTTGGCGAAGACGACGGTGAGCCAGAGCCAGACGGCGATGGCGATCGTGAAGGCGGACGGCTCGACGACGGCGGCTGCCGTCGTCAGCGCCGCGCCGACCTCGACGATGAACATGACGGGGTTCCGCCACATGAGTCGCGGATCGAGTTTCCGCAGGGCGCCCGGGAGGCCCGCCACCAGCTGGCGGGGTCCGAATGCGGACGAGCGGATGGCCGGCCTGGAGGCGGTGGTCGCCTCGTGCTCGGAGGTCACGGTGGTCATGACAGTCCTTCTGCGAGCGGACCCAGTGCGAGCACCGGGAAGTAGGTGAGTGCGGTGACGATGACGGCGACGCCGCCGAGCAGCACGATGAAGAGCGGGCGGTGGGTGGGCAGGGTGCCGGCGGTCTCCGGCACCCGGTCCTGCGCCGCGAGGGATCCGGCGAGCGCCAGGACGAACACCATCGGCACGAAGCGGCCGAGCAGCATCACGACGCCGAGCGAGGAGTTCATCCACGTGGTGTTCGCGGTGAGTCCGCCGAAGGCCGAGCCGTTGTTGTTCGCGCCCGAGGTGAAGGCGTAGAGCAGCTCGGTCAGCCCGTGGTTGCCGGGGTTGAAGATCGACGTCCCGAGCACCTGTTCGCGGACCCCGGGGATCACGAGCGAGAGCCCGGTGGCCAGGAGCACGAGCGTCGGCGTGACGAGGATGTACAGCGCCGCGAAGGTCATCTCCTTGGCGCGGATCTTCTTGCCGAGGTACTCCGGGGTTCGGCCGACGAGCAGGCCGCCGATGAACACCGTGATGACGGCGAGCACGAGCATGCCGTACAGGCCGGAGCCGACGCCGCCGGGGGTGACCTCGCCGAGCATCATGTTGACGAGCGCCATCATCCCGCCGATCGGGGTGTAGCTGTCGTGCATCGCGTTGACCGCACCGGTGGACGTCGAGGTGGTCGCGGTCGAGAAGAGCGTCGAACCGAGGATGCCGAAGCGGCTCTCCTTGCCCTCCATCGCGGCCCCGGCAGCGTGTGTGGCGACGCCGCCGCCGCCGAGCTCGGCGATCGACATGACCGACAGCGACACGAGGAAGATCGCGCCCATCACGGCGAGGATCGCGTAGCCCTGACGGTCGTCGCCGACCAGTCGCCCGAACGTGCGCGGGAGCGAGAACGGGATGACGAGCATCAGGAAGATCTCGACGAGGTTCGTCCACGCCTGCGGGTTCTCGAACGGGTGCGCCGAGTTGGCGTTGAAGTAGCCGCCACCGTTCGTGCCGAGTTCCTTGATCGCCTCCTGCGAGGCGACGAACCCGTCGGGGATGTGCTGCGTGCCACCGATGAGCGTGGTGACGTCGGTACCGCTCCCCCACGACTGGACGACCCCGCCGGCGACGAGGATGATCGCGAAGACGAACGCGCCGGGCAGCAGCAGTCGGCCGAGACCGCGGACGACGTCCACCCACACGTTGCCGAGCGTGCCGGACTTGCGACGGGCGAACCCACGCACCAGGGCCACGGCGACCGAGAGACCGACGGCCGCGGACAGGAAGTTCTGCACCGCCAGGCCGGCCATCTGTACCGAGTAGCCGAGGGTGACCTCGGGCGAGTACGACTGCCAGTTCGTGTTCGACACGAACGACGCCGCGGTGTTGAACGCGAGCGAGGGTCCGACGGCGGGCAGCCCGAGGTCGCCGGGCAGGACGACCTGGATGCGCTGCAGCAGGTAGACGAGCAGGAGCCCGGCGACGCTGAACAGCAGCACCCCGCGCAGGTACACGGGCCAGGACTGCTCGGCGTCCGGATCGACGCCGATCAGCCGGTAGACCCCGCGCTCGACCCGGTTGTGCCGGACGGGTGTGAAGACCTTCGCCATCCAGTCGCCGAGCGGGCGGTACGCGACGACGAGCAGCAGGACGAGGGTGGCGACCTGGGCGATGCCCGCCCAGAGGTCCGCGGCGCCCACTAGAAGCGCTCCGGACGCACGAGCGCCCAGACGAGGTACACGACAGCGGCGATGCCGAGGACGGCGGCCGCGATGGTGATGCCGATCACAGCCGTTCCACCCCCTTGGCGATCAGTGCCACCACGCCGAACACGGCGAGGACACCGGCGACGACGAACACGTCGAACACGAGGGACTCCAGAAGGTCTGCGGTGTCCGCGCCGGGTGACGCGGACCGGCACCACTTGTGGTGCCGAACCGATGCTGGATCCTGCGCCGGGCCTCCGTTCCGCTCCTAACGGATCCCTGACGCCGGCCTGGCGGACGCATGCACGCTCCTAACGCGTTCCGGCGTCCTACGATCGAGACGTGACGATCCCCGTGGTCCCCGCCCGTCCCGGTACGACGGCGTCCGTCGTGGCGGCCGGACTGCTGGCGGTCGCCGGCGTCGGGTTCGGTGTGCTCTGGGGGACGGTGTTCGCGCCGCTGTGGATCTTCGGCGAACGGCGACAGATGCTGCTGTGGTTCTGGGCGGCACCGTTGTCCGTCGTGCCGTGGCTCGTGGCCGTCGCGGCGCTCGTGCTCGCCGCGACGGGGTGGTTCCGCGGTGGTGGCCGGAGCCGGGCGGCGTTGACCATCGGGTGCATCGCGTTCGTCGTGCTCGCGCCGGTGGCGATGTTCTTCGGCGGATCCATCACGGGCGACTGACGCGCAACCGGTCGACGAGGTCGGCCACGGCCTCGACGAGCTCGTCCGGACCCACGACGACGAAGTCGACCGCAAGACCCGCGACCACGCCGGCGAGCCCGTCCCACGACCACGATCCGAGGGTGACGCTGACCCGGTCGCCCTCGAGCTGCTCGACCACGGCGTCCTCGGGCAGGTACGGCGCGATCCGCCGCGCATCGCCCGCCGTCGTGGTCACCGACCCGGTGCACGGCCACACGTCGTCGACCGCCGCGCCCTTGAACCGCGCGGACACGAACGCGGCCGCATCGCCACCGGGGATCGGACGTGGCGTGAAGGGGACGCGGGTGCGCATCCGCGGCGTGATCCGGTCGATGCGGTGCGTGCGCCATTCGTCGCGGGCGGCATCCCAGTCGAGCAGGTACCAGCGACCGTTCCGGGCGACGACGGCGTGCGGTTCCACCCGGTGCGGGGTCTCGTCGTCGCCGTACCCGAAGCGGAAGACCTCCTGCAGGTGGACGGCCTCGCTCACCGCCACCAGGACCTCCGGGTCGGTGGTGGTCCGGCTCGTCGCGGTCACGGCCTGCACCGCGTCGACCCGGGACCGCAGTCGCGCGGGCATCACCTGCCGGACGGTCGCCAGGGCGCGGGCCGCCGACTCGGCGACGTCCGCCCCCGATGCCGGTGCCACGGCGAGCGCCAGGGCGATCGCCACCGCCTGGTCGTCGTCGAAGAGCAGCGGGGGCAGGTCGGAGCCGGCCTCGAGCCGGTAGCCGCCGGCCGGTCCGCGGAGCGCCTCGACCCGGTACCCGAGCCCACGGAGTCGATCGACGTCGCGGCGGACCGTACGGGGACTGACCTCGAGCCGCCCGGCCAGCTCGTCCCCCGGCCAGTCGCGGTGCACCTGGAGCAGGGAGAGCAGCGTGAGCATCCGTGCGGAGGGTCCGGCCATGGCGTCCATCTTCGTCCGAGAAGCGGACAGGATCTGACCGCATTGCCCGAGATCCTCGTCCCATGAGCATCGAAACGACAACCCACCTCAACTTCGACGGCGACGCCCGCGCGGCGCTCGACTTCTACGCATCGGTCTTCGGCGGCGAGGTCACCGCCGCCACCTACGGCCAGATGGGCGCCCTGGACGACCCGGACTGGGCGGACCGCATCGTCTTCGGGCAGGTCTCCACGGCCGCCGGCTTCCGCGTCATGGCCTTCGACGTCTGGCCCGGGCAGCCCTACGACCAGGGATCGAACGCCTTCTACGTGTTCGTGCACGGCGACGACACGGCCGAGATCGAGCGGTACTGGGCGGCACTGTCCGAGGGCGCCGAAGTACGGCAGCCCCTGGAACCCTCGGCCTGGGCACCGTTGGCCGGGCAGCTGCGCGACCGCTTCGGCGTGGTCTGGCAGCTCGACGTCGCGGCCCCGACCGAGTAACGCGGCGGTGCGGCCCGGATGGTCCCGCCCCGCACCGACGCTCGGACGTTTGTGAACCACTTCCCCACGGAATCCGGCCGCCGATAGCGTGCTGGCATGCCCGAGTTCCGCCCGATGCCCGGTTACGAGCTCGGCCACGGATGGGTGGCCGCCCGCCGACGCCGCTCCCGGTTCGGCAGCGTGTGGCGCTGGATCGGGCCGCCGGTCGCACTCGTCGCCGTCGTCGCTGCCGCGCTGCTGTTCCACTGGTACGCGGGCGTGGCCGACCAGGTCGAGTGGGAGTGCGCGGTGTCCACCTGCGGCACGAGCGACCCGCGGTCCTTCGCGCCGGAGGGGTGCTGGGCGCTCCTCGTGCTCGCCGGTCTCGGCACCGTCCGGGTCCCCGGGCGGTGGTGGTGGACGGGCGCGCTCCTGCTCGGGTTCGCGCTCGTCGCCGCGTGGTCGATCGACTGGTGGCGGATGCCCGGCATCGACCTCGGGCTGTTCGTGACGCCGATCGGAGCCGGGAGCCTGGGCGTCGTCCTCCTGCTCGCCCGGATCGGGATGGCCGTCGACCGTGTGCGCGGGCGAGCCCACACCGCCCGTCGGCGGGCCGAACAGGACAGTCCGCGGGACGTGGGCGAGCGCTGACCCGGTCGGAGGATCAGCCCGAGCGGCTCCAGGTGCTGACCGTCACGGTCGCGGTCACGCTCGTCGGCGCGAACACCTGCTCCGCCGAGACGTGGTGGTGGCTCGGCCCCATGTGCACGACGTCGTGGACGTCCTCCGCCGACAGCTCCATGGACCACATCAGGTCCTCGGAGGACCGCAGCGCGAACGACGGCGTCAGGGAGTCGTGCAGTCGGCGCTCCTTCTCCGGGTCCACGCTGATCGTCGCCTCGGCGAGCTCCGCCAGGTGGCCGGTCCGCGGGGTCACCACCACGAGCACGCCGTCGGCGTGCAGGACGCGGGCGTACTCGGTCTGGTTGCGGGGTGCGAAGACGTCGAGCAGGACGGCGGCAGCGCCGTCGACGACCGGGAGGCGCTCGGTCACGTCACCGACGACGGCCCCCGCGCGCTCGTGGGCGCGTGCCGCACGCCGGATCGCGACGGCCGACAGGTCGAGCGCGACCCCGAGCCTCCCGTCCGCCGCGCGCAGCGCATGCGCCAGGTAGGTCCCCGGGCCGGAACCGACGTCGAGCACGATGCCGGGCGCGGTGGCGTCCGCGACGATCGCGGCGAGCGCCCGCTCGACGGGCGCGTAGTGGCCGCGCCCCAGGAACCGCAGCCGCGCGTCCACCATCTCCGGGGTGTCCGCGGTGAGTGCGCGGCGCTTCGCGGGCAGGAGGGTCAGGTGGCCCTGCTTCGCCTCGTCGAACCGGTGACCGTTCGGGCAGCCGACCTGGCCGCCGTCGACGCGGCCGAGGGGCTCGGCGCACACGGGGCAGGCGAGCATCGGCAGCAGGTCGTCACGCACCGGCCCAGCGTACGGGCCTGGCTCCCCCTGACCGGATGTCGGTGCTGCGCGGCAGTACGGTCAGGACATGGCAGTCATCGAGCAGGCAACGCTCCGCCCCTCCAAGGCCGAGGCGCTCGCCGCCTGGCTCCCCGACCAGGCGTGGAGCGGCGTCGTCGCGGGAGCGCCGCTCGAGGTCGTCGGGCAGTTCCGGTTCGACGACCCCGCTGGCGAGGTCGGCATCGAAGTGCTGCTCGTCCGCACCGACGGCGGCCGGGTCCTGCAGGCGCCACTGACCTACCGGGACGCACCGCTGCCGGGTGCCGACGCGTTCCTGGTGACCGAAATGGACCACTCCGTGCTCGGACGACGGTGGGTGTACGACGCGGTGGGCGATCCCGTGCACGCCGACGTGCTGCGCCGGGCGATCGTCACCGGCGGGCACGAAGCGGAGCTCGAGTTGGCCAACGGTGCCGGACAGCGGCCGAAGGACGCCTGGGCCAGCGGCAGCGGCTCCGAACCCGACTCCCCCACGATCACCTCGTTGCACGCGACGACGACGGGTGCGGTGACGTCGATCGCGACCGACCACGGCACGATCGTCGTCGCTCGGGTCGTCGGTACGGCCCTGCCCGAGGGCGAGACGCTGACCGGGACGTGGACGGACGGCTCCGAGGTGCTCGCCGTCCTGCTGCCCGAACGCGCCTGAGGTACTGGCAGGGCCTGCCTGTGCCGGGGACCGGCTGGCAGGATCGACGACGTGAAGACACTGGAGTTGCCACAGACAGACCTCACCGCCTCCGACGTCGTCGTCGGACTGATGCGGATCAACGACATGAGCGACGAGGGCATCCGTTCGCTCTACAGCGCCTCGCGCGATGCGGGCGTGAACATGTTCGACCACGCCGCGGTCTACGGCGAGTGGCACGGCTGCGAGGAGCGGTTCGGCGCCGCCGTCACGCTGACGCCCGCGGAACGCGCCGAGATCGTGCTGCAGACCAAGGTCGGCATCCGGCCGACGCCGAAGGGCGCGTACTTCGACTTCTCGTACGAGCACATCCTCGAGTCCGTGCACGAGTCGCTCGAGGCACTGCAGACCGAGTACGTCGACGTGCTGCTGCTGCACCGCCCCGACGCCCTGGTCGAGCCGGAAGAGGTCGCGAAGGCATTCGACGAGCTGCACGCCGCCGGCAAGGTGCACCACTTCGGCGTCTCGAACCACACCCCCGGCCAGGTCGACCTGCTCAAGAAGCACGTCCGCCAGCCGCTCGCGTTCAACCAGGTGCAGCTGAGCATCACGCACGCCAACGTGATCTCGCAGGGCCTGACCGCGAACATGGGCGGCCTCGAGCAGTCGGTCGACCGCGACAACGACATCCTCAACTACTCGCGCATCAACGACATCACGCTGCAGGCCTGGTCGCCGTTCCAGAAGGGCTTCTTCGACGGCGTCTTCCTGGGCGACCGTGAGCAGTACGCCGAGCTGAACGACGTGCTCGAGGAGGTCGCCGCCGCGCACGGAGTCACCCCGACCGGCATCGCGGTCGCGTGGATCACCCGCCACCCCGCGCACTTCCAGGTCGTCCTCGGCACGACGAACCCGCAGCGCGTGCGGGACTCGGCCGCCGGCTCGGACGTCGAGCTGTCGCGCGAGGAGTGGTACCGGATCTTCACCGCGGCCGGACACACCGTTCCCTGAACCGGGACCGCCCGGTCAGGTCGGGCAGGGTGGGATCGTGCTCAACGACCTCGCCCTGCCTGTCCGCCTGACCACACGCTCCGGCGAGGTGACGCTGCGGGACGCGGTGGACGAGGACCTCGATGCGCTCATGGCACTGTTGTCCGACGACCCGATCAGCGCTGCACGTGGTGACGTCGCCGCGCCGGAGGACCGACCGCGGTACGCCGAGGCACTCCGATCGATCGTGGACGACCCGGCGAACGCGCTGCTCGTCGCCGAGGACGCCGACGGGCGGCTCGTCGGGACGCTGCAACTCACCCGGATCCCCGGGATGGCTCGTCGTGGTGCCACCCGACTGCTCGTCGAGGCGGTGCGGGTCAGCAGTGCACGCCGATCTGCCGGCATCGGGAGTGCGCTGATGCGCTGGGTCACCGACGTCGCGGCGCCGGCCCTCGGGACCCCGCTCGTGCAACTCACGTCGGACGCTGCACGGACCGATGCGCACCGGTTCTACGAGCGTCTCGGCTTCACCGGCTCGCACGTCGGGTTCAAGTACCGGGTCTCCGACCCTTCCGCCATCCCGCCTGATATGTCACACTGAGACCAGTCGCCCCATCGAGGTGGGTGCGGAAGTGATCCCCGGGAGATCCTGCGGTATAGCGGGGCCCGGGGATTCGCGCGTTCACCGACGGTGTTCGTGGACGCTCAGCACATGGTCCAGCTGCTCGAGGTAGGCCGTTTCCCCTCGCCGAGCCAGCGCGACCACGCCGCAGACCGCATCCGCCGCCCAGAGAAGTGGCTCGCGGCCACCTGGCAGGTGCTCGAACACCAGCCCGTGAACCAACTTGCGTGACCGCAGGGCGTCGAGGTGCGCGCGATCGTTCCGGTCCGAGGGCCCGCGAGATCCGAGGACGACTCGGTCGACACCGCCCGCGCGGAGTTCGAGGATCAAGTGCTCAAGAGCAAGACGGCGACGGCGCTCGCTCCGGACGGATCGGTCAGTCACGCTCACGACCCCGATGGCTTCGAACGGATGGTCGCACAGCATCCCGACGATCCCGGTGCGGTGCCGGGCGTCGCTCTCGGACCAGTGCAGCTTCCGCGCCGATCGTGGCTTGATGGCGCAGAGCGAGTCCCGGAACCGCTCAGCATCGCGGTCGGCGACTGTCACCGCCCCGAGGATGTACGCGCCGGGGTCACGTTCGTCTCCAGGCTCGGACTCGTCCACGGAGGCCGTCGGTACCATTCCGGAATACTACCGGTCAGACAGTGACGCACGGCCGATCCGACCGAAGCCGCGCTAGTCGTCGGAGGCGGAACCAGCAGACCTCGGCGTCGGAACGTTCACGTCGACCGGGGACACCCCGGCGGGATCGGCGGAGGCACCACCCACGACGTCGAACGAGATCCCGAGCATCGCCGGGTCCTCGTCGAGTTCGAGCCCGTCCTGACGGACCTGGTCCTCCGGGATTGCACGGCCACCGGACGGGTCCCACGAGTTCGCGATCGACATGCGCACGAGCATGCCCGAGCCGCTTGGCAATCGCCCACGAATCCCCGGAGGACCCCCGGAACGGTCAGAGGTCGTCCGGGTGCAGCCGTTCGCCGGCGTGCGGACGCCGGAACACCGGGCCGCCGCCGGCCTCGTCCTCGTCGTGGTGGCTGACGGGCGAGACGCTCGGGTCGGCGGAGTCGTCGCCGACGTCGGCGCCGCGGTCCTCCTCCATCTCGAGTTCGGACTCGTCACTGCCGTCCACGGGGATGGACCGGCCCTGCTGTTCGGGATCGAACGGTGCGCTCATCGACATGGTGGGAGCATGCTCCCGCTCGGTGAACGCGTGGTCAGCGTTGTCCGTCGGCCGCGATGAGTTCGAGCTGCGTCAGCGCCAGGTCGGTGCCGGCGGTGAACGTGAACGACGAACCCCCGCCGATGATGCGGAACACCCGGGTCTGGCCGGCCCACGTGAACTCGGCGCCGTCGACCGCGGTGACGGTGTCGTCGAGGCCGACCTGCCACGAGTAGGACCCCGGCGATGCCACCGTCACCGTGTACAGCGAAGCGGCGGCGCACGACACGTCGAAGGACACGGACTCCCCGGCGGCGAGCGCCGTGACGGTGCGGCCGGTGTCGTCGGTGAGCGCCGAGACCCCGACGGGCAGGACGTCCACCGGGGCGTCCCGGTAGCCGTGCACGTCGGAGGCCGAGACGGGGCGGGTGTCCGACGCCCAGCCCTGCGGTTCGTCGGACAGTGTGAACTCGATCCGCGACGCGGCCACGACCACGCTGTGCGGGATGGTGACCGAGGTCCAGGGCGAGCCGTCGACCGTCACCGACGCCACGTACGCGCCTGCGGAGCCGGCGGCGATCTCGATGACCGTCTCCGTTCCTCTCCCCACCGGCACGGCCTGCCCGCCGCTGGCGCGTCGGTCAGGAACCGGCGGCGTGGGCCCAGGCTGCCGCAGCACCGTCCTGCGGACCGACGGCGGTACGAGCACGTAGGTGCCGGTCGACGGCGCCAGCGGGTACAGGCCGATGGTCGCGAAGACGTACCAGGCGCTCATCTCGCCGTTGTCCTCGTCGCCGGGGTAGCCCTGGCCGAGGTCGGACCCGACGAACAGCCGCTCGAGCGACTCGCGGACGATGCGGTGCGCGTCGTCGTGGCGCCCGGTGAACATCGGGAAGAACGGGATGTGGTGCGCCGGCTGGTTCGACAGCCCCAGCATGCCCATCCGCACGTCGCGGGCCTCGGTCATCTCGTGGATCGGGAACCCGTACGACCCGGAGCGTGCGAGGGCGCCGGTCTCGGGGGTCGCGAAGAAGGCGTCGAGGGCGGCGTCGAAGCGCTCCGGCCCGCCGTGCAGCTCGACGATGCCGGCGCCGTCGTGCGGCGCCGTGAACGCGGTGCCCCACGCGTTCGTCTCGGTGTAGTCGTCGCCCCAGTCGCGCGGGTCGAACTCGGTTC
The DNA here is from genome assembly GCF_000349565.1 of Curtobacterium flaccumfaciens UCD-AKU. GTDB lineage: Bacteria > Actinomycetota > Actinomycetes > Actinomycetales > Microbacteriaceae > Curtobacterium > Curtobacterium poinsettiae. The sequence continues at coordinate 449,320 of NZ_KB714628.1, read as the reverse complement.
CCACGCGCCACGAGCCGTCCGGGTCGCGGCCGATGAAGAACCCGCGCTCGGAGTCGAAGACGTGCCGGTACTGCAGGGACCGGCGGGCGAACCACTCGGCCTCGGCCTCGTACCGGGACAGGTCGGCGGGCGTCCGCGCACGCGATGCGAGCAGGCCCGCCATGACGGCCAGACCCCAGTCGTTGATGGCCGCGTCCAGGGTCCACGACATCCCCTCGTGGGTCGCCGTGTCGACGTGGCCGCGGAAGGCACCCGGGAGGCTCCCCTTGCGTCCGACGCGCTCGTCCCGCGGCGGGACGGTCGCGTTCCGCACCGCGCTCCGGTACGCCTCGCCCAGGTCGAAGCCGCGCACGCCCTTCACCGCGAGGTCGGCGAAGACGGTGTCGCTCGTGGTGCCGGTCATGCAGTCCTCGGCGCCGGGCGCGCTCCAGCGCGGGGTCCACCCGCCGTCGTGGTGGTGCTCGACGAAGCCCTGGGCCAGCTCGCCCGCGGTGTCGGGGGTCAGGAGTCCGAGGAGCGGCCAGGCGGTGCGGTAGGTGTCCCAGAAGCCGTTCGTGGTGGTGAACGGGCCGTCGACGATCTCCGGCCCGGGCTCGTCGCGGATCGGGTCCGCCAGCACGTCGCCGTACGGAGAACGGTGCCGCGGGGCGCCGGTCAAGGCGGTCTCCCCGGCACGGTTCGGGTAGAGGAACAGCCGGTACAGACCCGAGTACAGGCTCGTCAGCTGGTCGGGGCTCGCGCCGTCGAAGGACAGCGTCGCGAGCTTCTCGGTCCACAGCGCCTCGGCACGGGAGCACATGGCGTCGAACGAGCCGGCGTCGTCGAGGTTCGCGCGGGCGTCCTCGATCGAGACGGTCGAGATGCCGAGCAGGACGTCGACCGGGCCGCCGGTGCCGCCGGGCTCCCCCACGGACAGCCAGCCGCGCAGCTCGTGCTCGCCGATCGTCGTGTGGTCGGCGGTGACCCCGGCGACCCGCAGGTGCACGTGGTGCGGCGGGGTGCCGGGGCGGTCGTCGAGCAGAGCCTCGACCACGGCGGTGCCGTCGGTGACCGTCACGGAGACGTCGGACACCCGGCCGTGGTGGTCGAGCACGACGCTGCGGGTACCGGTGAACCGGAACCCGAGGGCGAACTCCCCTGCGGTCAGCTCGGCCGTCACACCGTGGTCGAGCGCGACCCGGTAGCGGTGCGGGCCGTCCTGCTCGTCCTCGTGGTCGAACCCGAGCGCGCGGGCGGCCCGGTCGACGTCGGGGGTGTCGAGCGGCGAGGGCATCACCTGGAACACCCCGCGGTCGCCCATCCACGGCGACGGGATGTGGCTCGTCGCGAAGGCCTGGATCGCCGGGCGGAGCCGCCCCTGGTCGTCGAGCCGGTCGTGCTCCTGGTACGCGTACGGCCAGCGGTTGCTCGAGGCGTCCGTCATCGGCAGGCCGAACACCCCGCCGTGCGGGACGCCGACGAGCGGCGCGTTGTTGCCGCGGGAGAACCGGGACGACGCCTGGGTGCCGCGGGTCGTCCGGACGTGGCCGAGCGCGGTCGTCGGGGTCGGGCGCGCGGGACCGATCCGGACGGCGTCGAGCCAGCCGCGCAGTGCCGGACGCTCGCCGTCGGTGACCGCAGCCGACGTGTCGGAGCCGAGCCGGGCCTCCAGACGGTCGACGACCAGCCCCGCGAACGGCGTGAGGTCGACCGCTCGGCGGTTCCACTGGTCCACCCACTGCTTGCGTGCTGTGTCCTGCGCGCCCGGGGTGACCACGTCGCCGTACTGGTCGCGGGCCCCCGCGTGCTCACGCAGCCGCGAGCCGTCGGTGAAGAGGACGTCGACGGCGAAGGCCGTGGCGTCCCAGAAGTGCGGCAGGTCCGCTTCCGACGGCTCCGTCGCCCCGTCGGGCAGGGTCCGCTCGGGGAACCAGACCCAGGACAGCTCGTCGCCGGGGGCGATGGTGCGTCCGGCGAGGCCGGGGACGATCGCCTCGGCCACCGCCGCGCCCGCTGGTCGTTCGACGAGCCAGCCCGCGGCGGAACCGAAGCCGACACCGTTCCGAGCGGCCACGGCCGTCGTCGGACCACCGCTCCGTTGCAGTTCTCGCACCGTGCGAGCCTATTTGCTCCAGGAACTGGACGAAAACCCCGGCGTGTCAGTCCTTGTTCTGCCCGGGGGCGCTGCCGGACTTGCCGGGGCCGGCACCGGGGCCCTTGTCCGACGAGGTGTCGACCGCGCCGGTGCCGTCCTGGGGCGCCTGCACCGGGTTCGAGGCGGGGGTGCTCGGCTCCGGGCCGACGGGCGGGTCCTGCGTGGGCTGCTCCGGCTCGGTCGGTTCGCTCGGCTGCTCGCTGGGCTCCTCGGCCGGCTGCGACGGCTGCTGCTCCTGGGACGGCTGCTGCTCCGCCGGCTCGCTCGGCTGCTGTTCCTGCCCCGGGTCCTCGGTCGGTTGCTGCTCCGTCGGAGCCGTCGAGGTGGTGTCCGTCGGAGCCGGCGTGCCGTCACCGTCACCGTTCAGGGCGAACACGGCCACACCGATGCCGATGAGCACCAGGACGATCACGATGATCGCGGCGATGAGGGGCCCGCGCTTCTTCTTCGCCGGCTGGTCCTCCGGCTGGTCGCCCCGGACCGGGCGGGGCGCGACCGGCGGCGGGGTCGGCCCGCTCGGGCCCGATGCACCGCGGCCGTTCGCCTGGGCGCCGAGGACGGTCGTCGAGACGTCGTCAGCGGCGTTCGGACGGTGGGTGTCGAGGACGCGCGTGGCGTCGTCACCCGGCTGCGCGCCACCGTTCGGTAGTTCGCTCGCCGGCATCGCCCGCGTCCGGTCGTCGGCGTTCGCCGCTGCGGCGGCGCCGACTGCGGCACCAGCCGCGCCGGCGGCCGCGGCCGTCACCGCACCGGGCGCACCGGGCAGGAGCTGCGTGGCGTTGGTGGGCTCGTCGCGGCCCAGGGCACGCAGGCGCTCGGCTGCCTCGGCGGCGGTCGGGCGCTCCGCCGGGTCCTGCGCCGTCATCACGTGCAGGAGGGTCCGCCAGGCCGTCGGCAGCTGTCGGTCGATCTCGGGTGAGCGGGTGAGCCGGGCGGTGGCGGACTCGACGGCGCTGCCCGGGAACGGCTGGCGGCCGGTCAGGCACTCGAGCAGCACGAGTCCGAGCGAGTAGACGTCGGCCTTGCCGGTGATCTCCTGCGCCAGGACCTGCTCCGGTGCCAGGTACGCGGCCGTGCCCATCACGGTGCCCGTCCCCGTCACGCGCGAGGCGTCGCGGAGCAGGGCGATCCCGAAGTCGGCGAGCTTGACGTGCCGGCCGTCGCTCTCGAGCAGCACGTTCGCGGGCTTCACGTCACGGTGGACGATCCCCTGCGCGTGCACGGCAGCCAGGCCGTCGGCGACCTGCGCACCCAGGCGGGCGGCGGTCGCGGGGCCGAGCGGCCCCTCGCGCAGACGCGTCGCCAGGTCGCTGCCCGGCACGAGTTCCATGACGAGGTACGAGTCGCCGTCGACGTCGTCGAGGGCGGCGTCGTAGAGCGTGACGAGCTCGGGGGCACGGAGCGTCGCGAGGGTCTGGATCTCCGCCTCGGCGCGGGCGCGCTCACCGCGGTCGACGGGGCCGATGCGGAACACCTTGACCGCGACCTCGCGACCGAGTTGCTCGTCGACCGCCCGGTACACGGACGCCATGCCACCGTGTCCGAGCGTGCCCGTGACGCGGTACCTGCCGCCGAAGACCCGTTCTTCCATGCCCGGCAACCTACCGGTCGCGGCTGACGGCGCTCTGCCGGAGCGCGGCGGCGCGGCCCGGGCGGCCGTCGAGTGAGCAGAAGATGTCGGGTCGCTCTCGGCCACCCGACTTCTTCTGCTCAGTGGATGACGCGGTCGACGTCCGGCGCGGGCTCGGCACCGTGGTGGATCGCCGTCAGGTACAGCCGGTGCGCCGTGATCACGAGCGCGAGCCACGCCAGCCCGAGCGCCCACGCCGCCAGCACGTCGGTGAGCCAGTGGTGCCCAAGGAACACGCGCGACGCACCGACCGACAGCACGAAGAGGGTGCCCACGACGATCGTCAGCACCCGGGTGACGACGCGCGACTGCCGCAGGAGCAGCAGGTACACGATGGTGCCCACGATCACCGTGGAGTTGAGCGTGTGCCCCGACGGGAACGACGGCGACGTCTCGTACGGCGGCACCGCGTCGGACAGCGGCGGACGCGCCCGACCGATCAGGTCCTTGCCCGCGATCGTCATGAGCAGCGAACCACCGCTCGCGGCGACGAGGAGCACCAGTGGCGTCCACGCACGGCGCTGGATCGTGAAGCCGACCAGGAACCCGAGCGCGACGATCGGCATCCCGATCGTGCCCGCGATGTCGGTCCACCAGGTGACGACCGTGTCGGCCGTTGGTGATCGGAGCGTGAGGGCCCAGTCGAGGACGGGCCGGTCGAGCACCGCGACGTCGTCGGCTTCACGGACGGCGTCGTAGACCTCGGAGGCGATCCACGTGGCGAGGACGGCGACACCGAGACCCACGGCGAGGGTCAGCAGCAGCACGGGCATGGCACCGAAGCGCTTGCCGAGTGCGGTCCACGCACCGGCGACACCGCGGCCGACCCGGGAGCGCCAGCGGGTCAGGTCGACTTCGCCGACGGTGCGGTCGGCGGCGTCCCCGCGTTCGGTGTGCATCCGTCCACCCTGCCCGAAGCCGCCGGGAGCCGTCCCGGCAGCGTCAGTCCTTCGCCTCCGAGTACGCCCCCACCACCGCGACCGACAGCGGGAACGTCACCGGGAAGTCCTGGAACAGCAGCCGTCCGGCGTCGACGGCGGCCTCCCGGATCTGCTGTGCCACCCAGTCCGCATGCTCCGCCGGGGCGTGCACCACGATCTCGTCGTGCACGAAGAACACCAGGTGCGGCCCGTCCGTCACGTCACCGGGGAACCGCGCGAGGAGCCGCGATCGCAGGGACCCCATCCACGCGAGCGCCCACTCCGCCGCGGTCCCCTGCACCACGAAGTTCCGGGTGAACCGCCCCCAGCTCCGGGCGCGGGACTCGACGGCACGCTGCATGGCCGGGGTCCCCTCGACCGTGTAGGCCTGGTTCCGGGCCTCGAACCACGAGTCCTCGGGCACCGGTGACGTCCGCCCGAGCAGCGTCGTCACCGGTTCGCCGCGCTCCCCCGCACGGGCCGCGCGCTCCACCATGTCGAGCGCCTGCGGGAACGCCCGGACCAGGCGCGGCACGAGCCGACCGCCCTCGCCCTGGGTCGCCCCGTACATCGCGCCGAGCATCGCCACCTTGGCCTGCTGCCGGGTCTCGACCGCGCCCGAGGCCACCACGCCGTCGTACAGGTCGCGTCCGTCGCCGGCCGCGGCCATCGCCCGGTCGCCGGACATCGCGGCGAGCACCCGGGGCTCCAGCTGTGCGGCGTCGGCCACGACGAGCTTCCACCCGGGGTCGGCGATGACGGCCCCGCGGATGCCCTTCGGCAGCTGCATCGCTCCCCCGCCGTCGGCCGCCCAACGACCGGTGACGACACCGCCGACGACGTACTTCGGGTGGAACCGTCCGTCGCGGATCCAGTCGTCGAGCCACGTCCAGCCGTTGGCGGTGAGCAGTCGCGCCAGGCGCTTGTACTCGAGCAGCGGCTCGATGACGGGGTGCTCGATCTCCTGCAGCTCCCACTTCCGGGTACTGGTGACCATCAGGCCGACGCGGCGGAGCGCCTTCAGCACGTCGGCGGGCGAGTCCGGGTTGAGACCGGGGTCGTCGAGGCGTTCTCGCACGACGGCGGCGATCTCCTCGAGCCGTCGCGGCCGCACGCCGTAGGGCACGCGCGGCCCGAGGGCGTCCTCGAGCAGGCGCTCGTGCACGTCGGCGCGCCACGGCAGCCCGGCGTGCAGCATCTCGGCCGCCACGAGCGCACCGGCTGACTCCGCGGTGAGCAGCAGGCGCAGGGCGCCGGGCGCGCTCGACCCCGCAACGGCGGCGAGCTGCGCGCGGAACTCTGCCACCGGGTCGACCTCGTCGTCGGGCACGGCGGCGGTGAACAACGCGTCGTCGAAGAGCTGGGCCTGCGTCGGGCGGACCACGCGGGCTTCGGCGACCGGGGCGTCCAGGCCGTCGGCCGGCGCAGCGGCGAGCGCGGATCCTCGTGCAGCGAGCGCCGCGCGCAGCACCCGACGACCGAGGCGCAGGTCGACGCAGCGACCGACCCGACCGCCAGCGGCGAGCACGGCCGGGTACCAGCGCGCGGTGTCGTCCCACACCCAGCGCACGCCCGGTGCGCCGTGGGCCGCGACGAAGGCCGGGAGGCCCGGCTCGTCCAGGCGGACCGGCGCACCCCCGGCGGTCCCCGCGTCGGTCAGGGGCGTCGCGAGGACGCCGCCGTCGACGCGGCGGAGGACGAGGTGCACGACACGATCATGCCGTGCCCCACCGACCCCGGCGGACCAGGGCCGGAACGGGCGTCACTCGCCGGGTCGGACCGCCGCGGTGTCGGCGACGTCGATGCGGACGTCGCCGTCCTCGGCACGGGAGACCTCGACCCGCGGATCGGCGTCGTGCTCGTCGGATCCGGACATGCGACGGAACGTGTCCTGTCGGCGTTCCTCGAACGTCATGTCGACGCCGTCGTCGAGGTGGTCGTGGTCGGGCTTCGTCATGCCGTGCACGGTACGCGGCCGCGGCTGCGGACGGTCACGCGACCGGCGCCGTTCCGGTCCGCTCGGTCCAGTGCCCACCGCGAGCCCACCGGTCGAGCACGGCCGCACGCAACCGACCGGACGGCGCCGCGGACCGAGCGGTCGCCAGCGGCACCCCGAAGACGAACTTCGCGACGCTGGCGTCGCCCTCGGTCGCATCGTGCTCCCCCGGCGGGACGAGTCTGAAGCGCCGGGCGAACCGCACGAGGTTGGCATCGGGACCGAGCACGGCGGGCAGCCCCGGGTCGAGCATCCAGGAGCGGCACTGCCACCGGTCCGCAGCGAGGTGCCCCGCGAAGCCGCGCAGGACCTCGGGTGCGCCGGCGAACGAGCGGTCGCAGGCCGCCGGGTCGAGCGGCCCCGTCTCCGGCACGTGCACACCCCAGGCCGGCGTGCCGTCCGCCAGGTGGTCGCCGAGTTCGAACTGGAGGCGCCCCACGGCCACCACGCGCCCGGTCACCACGGCGACGAGCCACTCCACCCCGGTGCCGTGCGGCCCGTAGCGCGCGAGCTTGCGGTCGACGTCGGCGACGGAGGCCGCGGCGAGCGCGCGCGGGAGGCCCCGCTCCGTGAGCGCGACGGCGGCGTGCGGCACCGCGGCGCGGAGCGCCGCCACCAGCAGTGCGTCCCGCTCCGCGGGTCCGGCGTCGGCGACGGTGGCGGCCACTGCGGCCGCCACCGTCGCGGAGTCGTCCGGTGACCCCACGGCGGCGGCGAGGACCGCGACGGACGCGGGACGGGCCTCCAGGCAGGGGGTCGCGGTGGTCACTTCAGACCGGACGACGCGAGCCCGTCCATCACCCGACGCTGCAGCACGACGAACATGATGAGCACCGGCGCCATCGCCATCAGGCTCGCGGCCATCAGCACCGGGTAGTCGATCGTGCGGTCGCTCGACAGCGTCGCGAGGCCGGCGGCGAGCGGCATGTCCTCGGCGCGGGTGGAGACCACGAGCGGCCAGAGCAGCTCGTTCCACGACCACAGCACGGTCGTGATCGCGAGCACGCTGATCGACGGACGGGCCAGGGGCAGCATGATCCGCCAGAACGTCTGGAACGGGTTCGCGCCGTCCATCCGCGCGGCCTCTTCGAGCTCGGGCGGCATGTTCAGGAACGCGGTCCGCATCAGGAACGTGCCGAAGGCGCTGAACAGCCCGGGTGCGACGATCCCCATCAGGGTGTCGAGCCAGCCGAGGCCCTGCACGATCTGGTACTGCGAGATCAGGTAGACCTGCGAGGGCACGAGCAGGATCGAGAGCACGATCGCGAGCAGCGCCGCCCGGCCGCGGAACCGCATCCGGGCGAAGGCGTACCCGGCGAGCGTGCACAGGACGATCTGCGCGATCGTGCGGATGATCGTGACGGACACCGACGTGCCGAGCTGGCTGAGGAACGGCAGGCGTTCGAAGACCTGCGCGTAGTTCTGCCACTGCAGCTCCCCCGGCCAGAAGACCGGCGTGACGGACTGCACCTGCGCGTTCGTCGACAGCGACATGATGATCTGCCACAGGAACGGGAACGCCATCGCGAAGCCGCCGATGCCCAGCACGACGTGGATCCACCAGTGGCTGCCGCCTCGACGGCCGGGCCGGCGTGCTGCCCGGGGTGGTGTGACGGTGGCGGTCATCCCTGCACCCACTTCCGTTGGACGCGGAACTGCACGAGCGTGACGATGCCGATGAGCAGGAAGATCACCATCGCGATCGCAGCCGCGAAGCCCTTGTCGTTGTCGATGAACCCGGCGTTGTAGAAGTAGAAGACGAGCGACATCGTCTTCGGGATCACCGGGTTGGTGCTGCCGAGGATCGCGTACAGCAGGTCGAACAGCTGGAAGCTCGAGATCGTCGTCACGATCACCACGAAGAAGATGCTCGGACTGAGCAACGGCACGGTCACCGAGCGGAACTGCCGCCACCGGCTCGCGCCGTCGAGTTCGGCGGCCTCGTAGAGCTCCGGCGGGATGTCCTTGAGCCCGGCGCCGAGGATGATCATCGAGAAGCCGAGGGACGACCAGAGGCCGACCAGGCTCACCGCGACCAGCGCGAAGCCGGGCGTCGAGATCCAGTACGGGCCGTCGATGCCGACGTTCCCGAGGAACCAGTTCACGATGCCGTAGTCGCCGTTGTACATGATGCGCCAGACCAGCGCGATCGCCGCGGGCATGGCGACGTACGGCAGGAAGAAGAGCACCCGGTAGAACTGCGCGAACCGCAGCCCCGGGGTGTTCAGCAGACTGGCCAGCCACACCGCGATCGGGATCCCGGCCAGGACGACGGCCGTGTAGATCACCGTGTTGAGCAGCGACTGGTACAGCTGCGGGTCACCGACGAGCCGGACGTAGTTCGCGACGCCGGTGAAGGTCGCACCGCCAAAGACGCCCCAGCTGGTGAACGAGTACCAGAACGTCTGGATGATCGGCCAGATGTAGAAGGTGCCGACGCCGACGAGCATCGGGAGCACGAAGAGCCACGGCCACCAGCCGTCGGTCCGTCGTGGTGCTCGGCCGCCGCCGCCTCGCGGAGCCGGGGCACCCCGCCCGGACGAACGTGTCGTCCGGGCGGGGGCGGCTGCGGCCGGGGGCCGCTCGGTGTTGATCGTCACGCGCGGGTCCTACTCTTCCTTGGCGAGGGCGGCGTCCATCTTCTGTGCGAGGTCCTCGGCCACCTGGTCGACGGGCTTCGACCCGTCGAAAGCGCTCGGCAGCAGGGTGGTCTCGAGGGTGTTCCAGGCCGCGGTGTTCTTCGACACCGGCAGCGGCTTCGCGTAGTCCACCGCGTCGAGGAACACCTGCAGGTCGGCGTCGGGCATCGTCTTCGTGAAGGTGCCCTGCGTGCCCTCGTACGCCGGGATGACCGCGCCCATGTCGCCCTGCTGCTGCTGGGCCGTCTTGCCCGCGAGGTAGACCTGCAGCGCCTGGGCGGCGGCCTTGTCCTTGCTGGCCTCGGACACGACGTTCGAGACGCCGTGGATGACGGTCGCCTGCTCCTTGCCCTTCGGCAGCGGGTAGGCGACGACGTCCTTCTCGAGCTCGGTGCCGGTCAGCGCGGAGCGGAACCAGCTGCCGCCCTGGTACATCGCGAGCTTGCCCGAGGTGAACCACTGGTCGGCCGTGGTGTCGGTGAGCTGCTTGATCGAGGGCGATGCCCCCGAGTCGATCAGGTCGGTCCAGAACCGCAGGCCGTCCTCGGACGCCTTCGTGGCGTACTCGGACTCGGTGCCGTCAGCGTTCAGGACCGATCCCCCGGCCTGCAGGATCGTGTTGTAGTAGGTCGTCTGGCCGTCCATGCCGCCGGCCGCTCCGTAGGCGCCCTTCGACTCGAGCTTCTCGGACAGCTCGGCGCCGGTCTGCTGAAAGTCGTCCCAGGTCCAGTCCTTGGACGGCAGGTCCATGCCGGCCTGCTCGAACAGCGACTTGTTGAGCCAGACGCCGATGGTGTCGAAGTCCTTCGGCACGCCGTACTGGGTGTCGTCGTACGTGTACAGGTCGTTGAGGGCGCTCGAGTACTTCGACGCGTCGATGTCCCCGGACTCGACCTCGCCGGTGATCGGCGCGAGCTTGCCGTTGGCCGCGTACAGCTGGAAGTTCGGGCCGTTCATCCAGAACAGGTCGGGCAGCGTGTTGCTCGACCCCTGGGTCTGCAGCTTCGTCCAGTAGTTGGCGAACGGTGTGACGTCGACGCTCACCTTGATGTCCGGGTACTCCTCGTTGAAGCCCTTCAGGTTGGCCTTGATCGCCTTCACCTGGTTCTCGTCCCAGACGGCGTAGGTCAGGGACGCCTTGGTGTCCTTCGGCGCGGCTTCGTAGTCGCCGCCGGAGCCGGACGCTCCGGACGACGAGGAGCAGCCGGCCAGGAGTGCGGCCGCGCCGAGGGCGGCGACGGCGCCGAGGAGGACGCGGCGCACGCCGGTTCCTCGGGTGGGGATGTGTGCGGTCATCGGGGTGTCCTTTCGCACGGCCGTCAGGAGCCGACGGTCTGGGCGGGATGCGGGGTGGAGGGGGTGGAGTGCAGGGCGTTCGACGTGAAGTGCGCGATGGTCTCGGCCGGCAGGGGCGGGACGTCGATGGGGACGGACCCGTTGCGGAGCGAGCGCGTGGCCAGCGCGCCCGCGGCGACGGCGGCGCGGGCCGCGATCGGGGACAGCTCCGACGGTTCGCCGAGGGCGACGGACCGCAGGAACTCGGTCATGGTGAGCAGGTCGGCATCGGCGTGGCCGTCCTCGACGCCGTCGATCGGGTACTCGCGGTCCCCCGCGGTGTCCCAGCCCCGGCGGTGCGTCCAGACCTTCACGACGCCACCACCGGTGTCACCGATGTTCTCGAGGCGCCCCTCGGTGCCGATGACGGTGTAGTTCCGCCAGTAGTCCGGCGTGAAGTGGCACTGCTCGTAGCTGGCCTGCACGCCGTTGTCGAGCGTCATCATCACCATCGAGACGTCCTCGACGTCGACGACGGGGTTCAGCCCGGTCTGGGCGAGCGGTGGCCAGTTGTCGTGGGAGAACCAGTCCCCCATCAGTTCACCGCTGCGGTCGCGGCGGTCGGTGACGTCGCCGTAGACCGACAGCGAGCCCATCCCGACGACCCGGGCGGTGTCGCCCCCGCCGAGCGCGTGGATGACGTCGAGGTCGTGGCTCGCCTTCTGCAGCAGGAGCGAGTTCACCTTGCTGCGGTCGGCGTGCCAGTCCTTGAAGTAGTAGTCACCGCCGTTGCCGACGAAGTGCCGGCACCAGACGGCCTTGACCTGGCCGATCTCGCCACGGCCGATGATCTCGCGCATCAGGCGGACGACGGCGGCGTGCCGGAAGTTGTGTCCGACGTACAGCGGGGTGCCGGTCCGGGCCGCGGTGTTCAGCACCGCGTCGGCGTCCTCGACCGTGATGGCGAGCGGCTTCTCGAGGTAGACGGCGATGCCCGCGCGGAGCAGGTCGATCGCGATCTCGGCGTGGGTCCAGTCCGGCGTGGTGACGATGGCGGCGTCGACGTGACCGGTGAGGTCCAGGTGGTGTTCGACCACCAGGGCATCCGGGTACTCGTCGAGTCCGCGCCGGCGGCCCGCCGCCGTGACGTCCGCGACGGCCACGACCCGGGCCTGCAGCGACGCGTCGGCGGCGGTGGCCTCGGCCACGTGGCGCGCGATGGCGGACCGCTGGCCCATCCCGATCACCGCGACGCGGAGTCCTGCGTTGTCGACGCCCATGCTCATCGCTCCCTTGCGTGAATGTGACGTCCATGATGCCGAATCGCTCATGAATGCACAATAGGCGCTCACGGATCGCTCACGCATCCGCGCAGGGAAGGGTTTTACACGATCGAAACGTCCGGCCCACCCGGGGCCGGACGCACGGAGGGCTCAGTCGGCGACGACGAGCTCCACGCCGGCGCTGGCCAGGTCGGCGGCGAACGAGGCCGGCACGGGCTGGTCGGTGACCAGGACGTCGATGCGGTCGAGTGGGCAGATCCGGGCGAAGGTGGAGCGTTCGATCTTGGTGGAGTCGGCGACCACGACGACCCGTCGACCGACCGAGGCGAAGTGCCTGCTGACCTCGGCCTCGCCCTCGTGCATGGTCGTCGCGCCGTACTGCCCGGTGAGTCCGTCGACGCCGAGCACCACCAGGTCGAGGGCGAACTCGTCGAGGGTGTCCCGGACGAGCGGCCCGACCAGCTCGTAGGACTGGCGTCGGGCCACGCCGCCGGTGACCACGATCTTCACGTTGGCACGGACGGACAGCTCGTACCCGACGTTCAGGGCGTTCGTCACGATCGTGATGCCGAACTCGCCGTCAGCGCGGATGAACCGTTCGCTCTTGCCGAGTTCGCGCGCGACCTCGGTCGTGGTCGTCCCGCCGTTGAGCCCGACGGTCTCGCCGGGCTGCACGAGCCGGGCGGCGGCACGGGCGATCGCGGTCTTGGCCTCGGCCTGCCGGGCGATCTTGTACTGCAGCGGCAGCTCGTAGCCGGCACCGAGTGCGGCCGCTCCCCCGTGCGTGCGGGTGACGAGTCGCTGGTCGGCCAGCATGGCGAGGTCACGGCGGGCAGTCGCGGCGGATATCCCCAGCAGCTCCCCGATCTCGGCGATCGACACGTTGCCGCGTTCGCTCACCAGTTCGAGCAGGGCGTTCAGCCGCTGTTGGGGGGTCATGACGGTCATCCTACGGCGTCGCCGCCGTCCCTCGGTGATCGGAAATGACGTTTTGCCCTTCCCTTGCGCACGATCGCTCGCTACGCTTCCTGATCATCGATCACCCGGATCGATCCGGACCCGGAAGGCTCCCATGACCGACACCTTCGTGAGCGCTGAACTGGCCTCGCAGCCGGAGACCTGGCGTGCAGCCGCCGCGCTCCTGCCGACCTTCGCCGACGCGCTCCCCCAGCCGGGCGAACGCGTGGCCGTGATCGGCTGCGGGACGAGCTGGTTCATCGCCATGAGCTACGCCGTCGCCCGTGAGCAGGCGGGCCTCGGCGTCACCGACGCCTTCGCCGGGTCCGAGTACCCCGCGTCACGCGAGTACGACCGCGTGCTCATGATCAGCCGCTCGGGCACGACGACCGAGATCGTCGACCTGCTGCAGGCCTTGCCGTCCCAGCGGACCGTGCTGGTCACCGCCGTCGCCGACAGCCCCGCCGCGGCCGTCGCCGACCAGGTGGTCGCACTACCCTTCGCCGACGAGCGCTCGGTCGTCCAGACCCGCTTCGCCACCACGACGCTCGCACTGCTGCGAGCGTCCATCGGCGACGATGTCGACGCGCTCGCAGCCCAGGCCGAGACCGCACTGACGGTGCCGATCGACGACCTGCTCGACGCCGAGCAGGTCTCGTTCGTCGGTCGTGGGCCCGCCGTGGGTCTGACGTTCGAAGCCGCGCTCAAGACGCGCGAGGCCGCGCAGTTCTGGGCCGAGTCCTATCCGGCGATGGACTACCGGCACGGCCCGATCGCGATCGCGCAGCCCGGCCGACTCGTCTGGTCGCTCGGCGCGGCACCCGAGGGCCTGGCCGCCGAGGTCGCCGCCACCGGTGCCCGGTTCGTCCAGCACGACCTCGACCCGCTCGCCGGACTCGTCGTCGTGCACCGGTTCGCCGTCGCCCTGGCCGAGGGACGCGGGCTCGACCCGGACAACCCCCGGTCGCTCACCCGGTCGGTCATCCTCACCTGATGGGTGGCGCAGGCGCGGTGCTCGGGGTCGACGTCGGCGGCACGGGCATCAAGACCCGTCTGACGACCGCCGACGGACTCGTCCTCGACGAGACCCGGGTACCGACGCCGCGTGACGACCCGGACGCCGAGCGCCTCGCCGTGGTCGTCGCCGGACTGGCTGCCCAGGCCACGCGACGGGCGCCGCTCGGAGCGATCGGGCTGGTGACCCCCGGCGTCGTCGACGAGACCCGCGGCACCGTCGACCTGTCCGTCAACCTGGGATGGCGAGACGTTCCGGTGCGTGACCTCGTCCGTGCCGAGCTCCTGCGACAGGCGATCGACGTCCCGCTCGCCTTCGGCCACGACGTCCGAGCCGGTGCCCTGGCCGAGGTCCGGGCCGGCGACCCGGCACTGTCTCGGGGGTCGGTCTCGTTCGTGCCGGTCGGCACCGGGCTCGCGAGCGCCCTGGTGGTCGACGGTGTCGTCGTGTCCGGTGGTGGCTGGGCGGGGGAGATCGGGCAGGTCCGGATCCAGACCGGCCCGCACGCGGGTCACCGCGTCGAGGAGATCGCGTCCGCCGGGGGAGTCGCACGTCGTGCCGCTGCTCCGTCCGCACACGCCGCCATGCTCCTGGTCCGCCAGGGCGACCCAGCCGCCCGTGCGGTCTGGGACGACTGCGTCGCGGTCCTGGCCGATGCGCTCGCCTGGACCACCGCGGTCGCCGGGAACCACACGATCATCGTCGGCGGGGGACTCGCCGAGTCCGGACCGCTGCTGCTCGACCCGCTGCGCGCTGCCGTCGCGGAGCGTCTGCGGGGCGTCCGTGTCCCCGTCATCGTCCCCGCCCGGCACGGCGACGCAGCCGGCGCCATCGGTGCGGGGATCCTCGCACGCGAGCTGCTCGAGACCGAGACCGGGGTCCTGCTGTGACCGCCCTCGTCCGGGCCCGTCGCATCGTCACGGCCCAGTCGGACCTGCACGACGGCTGGCTCGTCATCGGCGATGACGACACTGTGCTGGCGACCGGCACTGGGTCCCCGATGCGCACGGACACCGCCGTCACCGTCGACGGTGCGATCGTGCCCGGGTTCGTCGACCTGCACGCCCACGGCGCACTCGGGCACGACTTCGCCGGGTGCTCCGCCGAGGACGCCCGTGCCGCCGCTGGGCACCATCGGTCACGGGGCACGACCACCCTGGTCGGGTCCATCGCCACGGGCGAGCGCGCGGACACCGTGGCGGCCCTCACCCGGCTCCGACCGCTCGTCGCGGACGGCACGCTCGCCGGGCTCCACCTGGAGGGGCCGTGGATCGCGCCCGCCCGTCGCGGGGCGCACCGCGTCGACCTGCTGCACGCCCCGGACCCCGCCGAGGTCGACGCCTACTGCGACGCCGCGGGTGGCGCCCTGCGGATCGTCACGCTCGCGCCGGAGCTGCCCGGTGCCCTCGACGCCGTTGCCCGCTTCGTCGGAGCCGGGGTCGTCGTCGCCATCGGCCACACCGACGCCACCGCCGAGCAGACCCGCCGCGCGGTCGACGCCGGCGCCTCGCTCGTCACCCACCTGTTCAACGGGATGCCACCGCTGCACCACCGCGCGCCCGGGCCGGTCGGGGTCGCGCTCACCGACGACCGGGTGCTGCTCGAGTGCATCGTCGACGGCCACCACCTCGACCCGGTCGCCGTCGACGTCGTCCAGCGCAGCGCACCGGGCCGGATGGTCCTGGTCTCCGACGCCATGGCCGCGACCGGTTGCCCCGACGGGGCGTACACGGTGGCCGGATCGGCGGTGACCGTCCGCGACGGTCTCGCCGTGCTCGCCGACGGTTCGTCGCTGGCGGGCAGCACGATCACGGTCGCCGACGCCGTCCGCCGCCTGCTCGACGCGGGGACCGACCTGCCCGAGGTCGTCGCTGCTTCCGCGGCGCGTGCGGCACGCCTGCTCGGGGCACCGGCGCCCCTCAGCGTGGGCGCCCCCGCCGATCTGCTCGTGCTCGACCCGGAGCACGGCAGCGTCCGAGCCCTGCCGACGGCGGTGGTCTCGTGATCCTCGTCGTCACCCCGAACCCCGCCGTCGACGTGACCTACCGGGTCGCCGAACAGCGCATCGGCGAGACCCAGCGCGTGCTCGGGGTCGAGCGACGCCCCGGCGGCAAGGGGCTGAACGTCGGCCGGGTCCTCGCCGCCACCGGTGTCCCGACCCATGCCGTGCTGCCCCTCGGCGGCGACGGCGGGCACTGGATCGCCGACGCCCTCGACGGCCTCGGGCTCGTCCACACCGACGTCGCTGTCCGTGGCGAGACCCGCACGACCGTGACGGTGGTGGACGACACCGCGCACCCGACGATGTTCGGGGAGCCCGGGCCCGTGCTCAGCCCCGGCGAGTGGGACACCGTCACCACCGCGGTCGAGACACTGCTCGTCGGCGGTGCCGCCGGTGCCGACGGTGCCGCCGATGCCCCGCACGCCGCGGCCCTGGTGGTGTCGGGTTCCCTGCCCCGCGACACCGACCCCGCGGTCGTCGCCCGCTGGGTCACCGCCGCCCGTCGCCGCGGTGTGCTCTCCGTGGTCGACTGCTCGGGCACCGCGCTGCTGGCTGCCGCTTCGGCCGGGGCGACGGTCTGCAAGCCCAACCGCGAGGAACTGGTCGAGGCCACCGGCGCCGACGACGAGCGGTCGGGGGCGCTCCGACTCCTCGGGCTCGGCGCCGCGGTCGTCGTGGTCTCCCGGGGTTCCGAGGGCATCGCCGCCCACACCGCCGACCACGTGCTCGAAGTGCCTGCGGTCCCCGGGGTCTCAGGCAACCCCACCGGCGCCGGCGACGCAGCCACCGCCGGACTCGTCGGTGCGCTCGTCGCTGCCGGCCTCCCCACGCCCGAGGGCAGCGTCAGCGCCCCCGACGACGCCACCCTGCTCCGCGCGCTGCGGTCCGCCGCCGCACACGGGGCTGCCGCCGTCCTCCAGCCGGTGGCCGGCGCGGTCGACCCGGCTGACGTCGACCGCTTCCTGTCCACCCCGCCCGCTCCTGCTCCCGCACACGACCGAACGAGGACCTCCGCATGATCACCGACCTCGCCCTCACCGGCCTGCTCGACACCGCCCGCACGGCACGCCGCGGGGTCGGCGCGTTCAACGTGGTGCTGCTCGAGCACGCCGAGGCGATCGTCTCCGGTGCCGAGCTGGCGGGGCTGCCGGTGATCCTGCAGATCAGCGAGAACTGCGTCCGGTACCACGGCGGCCTCGCACCGATCACGACCGCGACCCAGGCCGTCGCACGTGCGGCCGACGTCGAGGTCCTCGTGCACCTCGACCACATCGAGGACCCCGAGCTGGTGGCGGCCGGCGTCGACCTGGGCGTCGACTCGGTCATGTACGACGGCTCGCACCTGGACTTCGCCGCGAACGTGGCTGCAACGCGGGAACTCGCTGCTCGGTGTCACGCCGCGGGGGTCGCGATCGAGGCCGAGCTCGGCGAGGTCGGCGGCAAGGACGGCGTGCACGCACCCGGCGTCCGCACCGATCCGACCGACGCCGCCGCGTTCGTGGCCGACACCGGCGTCGATGCCCTGGCGGTCGCGGTGGGGACGTCGCACGCGATGCAGACCCGCGAGGCGTCGGTGGACCGTGACCTGGTCGAGCGCCTGCGTGCTGCGGTGCCGGTGCCGCTCGTGCTGCACGGCTCCTCGGGCCTGTCCGACGACGAACTCCGCGGCGCCGTGCACGCGGGGATGACGAAGATCAACATCTCGACGCACCTGAACGGCCTGTTCACCCGTGCGCTCCGCACCGTGCTCGACGAGCGGCCGGACGTCGTCGACCCGCGCAAGTACGTCGCAGCGGGCCGGGACGCCATCGCCACCGAGACGGCGCGGCTGCTGACGCTCCTGCACGCCTGACGAGCGAGCGGAGCAGACGAGCACGCGCGACCGCGACGCTCAGCAGAGCGGGACGTTCACCGCGAGCCCGCCCATCGCGGTCTCCTTGTACTTCGAGGACATGTCCGCCCCGGTCTGCCGCATCGTCTCGACGACCTGGTCGAGCGACACGTGGTGCACCCCGTCGCCACGCAGGGCCATCCGGGCGGCGTTGATCGCCTTGTTCGCCGCGATCGCGTTCCGCTCGATGCACGGGATCTGCACCAGCCCGCCGATCGGGTCGCAGGTCAGCCCGAGGTTGTGCTCCATCGCGATCTCGGCGGCGTTCTCGACCTGCTCCGGCGTGCCCCCGAGGACCTCGGCGAGCCCCGCAGCCGCCATCGACGCTGCCGAACCGACCTCGCCCTGGCAGCCGACCTCGGCGCCGGAGATCGACGCCCGTTCCTTGTAGATCGACCCGATCGCCCCGGCGGTCAGCAGGAATCGCACGACGGCGTCGTCCCGTTCGTCCGCGGAGGCGTCGGCGACCGTGGGGACGTAGGTGCGCGCGTAGTACAGCACCGCGGGGATGATGCCGGCGGCACCGTTCGTCGGGGCGGTGACGACGCGGCCACCGGTGGCGTTCTCCTCGTTGACCGCCATGGCGACGAGGTTCACCCACTCCATCGCGAAGAGCGGGTCGTGGTCGGGGTCCTCGCGGGTGAGCTGCTCGTGCCAGGTGGCCGCGCGACGACGGACGTCGAGCCCGCCGGGCAGGCACCCGCCCCGGCGGACGGATCGGTCGACGCACGACTCCATCACGCCGTGGATCCCGAGCAGCCCCGAGCGGACCTCGGTGTCCGTCCGGGTGACGGCTTCGTTCGCCAGGGCGACGCCGCTGATCGGCAGGCCCGAATCCGCGCAGGCGGCGAGCAGCTCGGCACCGCTCGAGAACGGGTACGGCACGGCGTCGTCGACCGGGATCGCGGCACCGGCGACGGCAGCCGGTGCGTCCACGGCGGGTTCGGCCTCGTCGTCCCGCGCGATGAACCCGCCGCCGATCGAGTAGTAGGTCTCGTCGGCCAGGTCGACACCCGCGGCGTCACGGGCTCGCAGCCGCATGGCGTTCGGGTGGCGGGGCAGCATCGTCAGGGGGTGCAGGACGATGTCGGCGATGCGGAACGGCACGCTCGCTCCGCCGTCGAGCCGCAGGACGCCGTCGCGTTCCAGCGCCTCGAGTGCGCGGGCCATGGCATCCGGGTCGACGGTCTCGGGGTGCGAGCCCATGAGCCCCGCGACGACGGCGCCGAGCGTCCCGTGGCCCTGCCCGGTCGATGCGAGGGACCCGTACAGGTCGACCACCACGGAGGCGACGGGCAGGCCACGCACCAGGCTCGCGAACTCGGCACCGGCCCGCATCGGGCCGACGGTGTGCGAGCTCGAGGGGCCGACACCGACGCTGAACAGATCGAAGACGGAGACCGGCACGCCGCCACACTAACCCGTCCGGACGGACCGGTGCTCAGCGCCGCCGACCACCCTCGGGCGGCATCACGAACCACAGCACGACGTAGGCGATCCACAGCGGCCCGGGGAACAGGCTCAGGATGACCCAGATCACCCGGACCAGGGTGCGGGACAGGGTGAAGCGGTCGGCGAGACCGGCGCAGACACCGGCCAGCAGACGACCGTTGCGGGGACGGGAGAGTGTGCTCATACCGACGACGCTACGCAACGCCGCCGGTCCGGCGCATCCGGGACGCACCCCGAGCGTGGTGGGGGAAACCCCCGGACCCGCGTGGTCGTGGGGTCAGGGGATGAGGACGATCTTGCCGCGCGTGTGGCCGTGCTCGAGCTCCTCGAAGGCGTCCTGCACGCGGTCGAGCGGGTAGGTCGCGGCGACGGGCACCTCGATCGCGCCGTTCGCGACCTCGAGTGCGAGCGCGCCGAGGATCTCCGGATCGGCCGTGTCCGCACTGCCCGAGGTCTTCGCCCCGACCTCGGCGGCCTCGTCGAACGCGATGATCGTCTCGATGCGGTCGACCGGCACCCCGAGCGCGATGCCGAGCCGGACGTACTCGGCGCCGTGGGTGTCGATCACGGCGTCGACACCGTTCGTCGCGAGTTCCGTGATGCGCTCCTGCAGGCCGTCGCCGTACGCGACGGGTCGTGCGCGCTTGGAGCGGAGCCACTCGTGGTTCACCTCGGACGCGACGGCGATGACGTCGATGCCCTCGTTCGCGAGCAGCTGGGTGACGAAGCCGCCGACCCCGCCCGCGGCACCGGACACCACGACGGTCTCACCGGCACGCGGGTCGACCGCGCGGACGGCCGCCGCCGCGGTGGTCGCGATGACGTCGAGGCCACCCGCCACCGTCCAGTCGAGCAGGCGTGGCTTCTGGACGACCTGCACGGCCGGCACCGAGACGTACTCGGCCTGGCTCGCGCGGTCCCACGACCAGCCGATGACCTCTTCGCCCTCGTCGACGCCGTCGACCTCGGCTCCGACGGCGACGACGATGCCGGCGAAGTCGGTGCCCTGCCCGGACGGCAGGTCGCCGCCGAACGCGCCCTGGCGGATCGCCGACTCACCGGGGTTGATCCCGGCGGCGCGCACGCGGACGAGCACCCGCCCGGCGGTCACGTCGGGCACGGGCACCTCGGCGACGTGCAGGACCGATCGGTCACCCCACTCGTCGAAGCGGACAGCGCGCATGGTCTCCGGGATCTCAGTCATCGGGACCGACGCTACCCCGGAGCGCCGCACCCGGCCTGCTTGGACCGCTCCATCCTTGCAAGAGCAGGAGAGTGTGAGCGTGCGACAGTGCGAGACTGAGAGCATGCCCATCCTGAACAAGGACATGCAGGTCTGCATGTCGCTGGCCGCGCGACCGAGCAACATCGGCACCCGTTTCCACAACTTCCTGTACGACGAGCTCGGTCTCGAGTTCCTGTACAAGGCGTTCACCACGACGGACCTGCCCGGCGCCGTCGCCGGCATCCGTGCGCTCGGGATCCGCGGGTGCTCGGTGTCGATGCCCTTCAAGGAGGCGATCATCCCGCTCGTCGACCACATCGAGGACTCCGCCGCCGCGATCCAGTCGGTCAACACGGTCGTGAACGACGACGGCGTGCTCACCGCGTCGAACACCGACTACGAGGCGATCGCCGCACTGCTCGGGTCGCACCGGGTCGACCCGGCTTCGCGGGTGCTGCTCCGCGGCTCCGGCGGCATGGCCAAGGCCGTCACGGCGGCGTTCCGAGGCGCCGGCTTCGACCGGTTGACGGTCGTCGCCCGCAACGAGCAGACCGGCCCGGCCCTGGCGACGCAGTACGGCTACGAGTGGGTCGCCGACGAGCGTGAGGCGGGGGAGACCGACCTGGTCGTCAACGTCACCCCGCTCGGCATGCGCGGCGACCAGCAGGACGCACTCGCCTTCGCGCCGGAGCGGATCGAGGCTGCCCACACCGTCTTCGACGTGGTCGCGTTCCCGTCGGAGACCCCGCTCGTGCGGGCGGGCCGCGACGCCGGCAAGCACGTCATCACCGGCGCCGAGGCCATCGCCCTGCAGGCAGCCCGTCAGTTCGAGCGGTACACGGGCGTCGCCCTGACCGACGACCAGGTGGCGCGGGCCAGCGAGTTCTCGCGCGCCGAGTAGTCGACGCACCCACAGGGCGGACGGGAGGTGGGCCCCACCCGCCGGTTCCGGCGTGACGCGCCAGCGGCACGACGGCCGTGACGGGAGGCCCGTGGCGGCGCCGCCACGGGCCTCCCGTCCGTTCGTGGGGACGTCTCAGGCGGTCGCCGAGCGCCCGACGGCCACCCACTCGAGGCGGCGGAGCGTCTCGCGGTTGCGCATCCAGATGAGCGGCTGCATGAGGAAGTCCGGCACGTGCGAACCCGGCCCGGCCACCGCGTTCTCGGTGATCGTGACCTTGCTGCCGTGCCGGTGCGGTTCGACCGTCAGCTCGACGCGGGCCTCGCCGATGGGCCAGCCCTTGGGCTGGATGACCATGCGGTGTGGCGGCTCCCAGACCAGCGACGTCGTGACGTCGTCGATGACGATCGGCCAGGCGCCGAACGAGTGGTGCAGCCGCGTGCCGACATGCGGCCACCCGGACTCCTCCTTGCGCATACGCGACGCCCCGACCACCCAGGTCGTGTAGAGCCACCCGTCGCCGAGCACGTCGAAGACGGCTTCGGGACGGCAGTGCAGGATGCGGACGTTCTTCGCCATGGTGTTCAGCCTTCCGGGGTGAGGTCGACGTCCTCCGGCAGTCCGAAGGTGTGCCGGAGCGCGCTCTTCGCCGCGTGCCAGCCGGCCATGCCGTGCACGCCGGGGCCGGGTGCCGCGGACTCGGAGCACAGGTACATGCCGCCGCCCATCCGCCACGGGTCGCTGGACAGGACGGGGCGCTTGACGAGCTGCCAGAAGCTCGCGGCACCGGCGGCGATGTCGCCACCGACGTAGTTCGGGTTGTACTCGCCCATCTGCACGGCGGTGCGGGAGCTCGACGACAGGATCGTGTCGCGGAACCCCGGCGCGAAGCGCTCGATCTGACGGGTGACGGCCTCGGTCGGGTCGACGTCCGAGCCCGCGGGGACGTGCGCGTAGGCCCAGAAGACGTGCTTGCCCTTCGGGGCGCGGGTCGGGTCCACCACCGTGGGCTCCGCGCCGAGCACGTACGGACGCTCGGCGTGCTGCCCGTT
Organism: Curtobacterium flaccumfaciens UCD-AKU; assembly: GCF_000349565.1. Classification (GTDB taxonomy): domain Bacteria; phylum Actinomycetota; class Actinomycetes; order Actinomycetales; family Microbacteriaceae; genus Curtobacterium; species Curtobacterium poinsettiae. Next base: position 426,948 of record NZ_KB714628.1, on the reverse strand, counting down.
CGCGACGGCACGTTCGGCGGCCGCGATCTCCTGCCGGGTCCCGCCGATGTGCACGGTCCCGGCCTTCCGCAGCGACTCGTTGGTCCACGGCACCGGGTCGGACAGCGCGAAGTCGACCTTCGCCGCCGCGTTGCCGAACCGGAAGCGTCGCAGTGCGCCGCGCTTCGGGGTCGGGATCTGCTTGCCCGCGATCCGGAGCATGCCGGGCACGCTCGTGTCGAACAGCACCGCCTTCGCCGGGGTGAGGTCACCGAGCGACCGGACCTCGTGTCCGGTGACGATGCGGCCGCCGTGCGCGACGAGGTCGGCGGCGAGCGCGTCGACGATCGCCTGGCTGCCACCGATCGGCACCGGCCAGCCGCGGGCGTGCGCGTACGAGCCGAGCGACAGTGCCGCCGCCGCGGTGGACAGGGACGGCAGGTGCTGGATCGAGTGCGCCGCGACGCCGGACACCATCGCCGGGGCGGCCTCGCCGCGGAAGCGCAGGTTCCACGCGGCGGTGCCCTGCTCGAGCGCCCGCAGCCCGAACCGCAGGACGGTCAGGGGGTGCCGCGGCACGTGCAGCAGCGCGTCGGTCGCGAAGTCCGCGACCTGGTCGGCGTTCTCCGCCAGCGGCGCCATCAGCTGCCGGAAGGCCGGTCCGTCCACCCCGAGTTCAGCGGCGGTGCGGTCGAGGTCCTGGTACGCGATGCCGGCGCGACCGTGGTCGAGCGGGTGGCCGTACTGCACCTCGGGCAGGCGGAGCTCGATGCGGTCCTCCATGCGGAAGCGCCGGAAGAACTCGGACTGCAGGGCCATCGGGTGCACTGCGGAGCAGACGTCGTGCAGGAACCCGGGCAGGGTGAGCTCGGCCGTGCGGGCACCGCCGCCGATCGTGTCGTTCCGTTCGACGACCTCGACCGACAGGCCCGCGCGGGCCAGGGTCACCGCCGCCGCGAGTCCGTTCGGTCCCGCTCCGACGACCACCGCATCCACCATGCCCCGAGCCTAGGGACTCGTGACTGCGTGTGGTGTCGGTCAGGTGCGCGAGGTGTCGGGGTCGGCCGGGTCGGACTCGTCCTGGTCACCGTCGGCGTCGTCCGGTTCGTCGGCGTCGACCGGAGTCGATCCGACGGGGTGCTCGGCGAGCAACTCGGCGAAGTCCTCGTCGAGCATCTGCTGCAACCGGTCGTCGCGGCCGATCTCGTAGTCGTCCGCCGGGCGCTGTGCCCAGCCGAGGCGTCCGACGACGGTGGTGCCGATGTCGTCCCAGGCGCGGGCCCGCGCGGCGAGGACGATCCCGTCGACGAAGTGCTGGTCGTCGCGTCGCTTGTCGAGCATGGCAGCGAGTTGCTCGTACGTGGCCTCGCGCATCCGGAGCTTCAGGTCGTCGCCGCGCCGGTAGTCGTGCTGGTGGCGGGAACGGCCCTTCTGCTTGCTCGAGGTGGAACGGATGTCGCGCATCCGTGCGGCGTCACCCCGTTGTTCCTCGGCCATGCGGTGGAGTTCCTCGCGCGTGGCCTCGGCGATGAGTGCGTGGTCGAAGTACCCCTGGTCACGCAGGGCGTTCGTGATGATGCGGTTGGCCACCGCGATGGTGACGGCGGCCTTCGCGATGAGGAAGCCCTCGTCGACCGCACGCTTCAGTTCGACCTGGCTGATGGGTCGATCGCGCACGTCGTGGTTGCGTCGTCCGAACAAGGCCATGCTCCGACGATACCGGCGACCGGTGTCGGTCCGTCTGCACGGGGGCGGCGGACCTCAGAGGAGCAGGCCGTAGACCGCGACGTCGACCCGCTCGGGGCCGAGCGGCAAGGCGCCACGCAGGGTGCCCTCGTGGGTGAAGCCGAGCCGCTCGGCGAGCCGCCGGCTCCGCACGTTGTCGACCGCCGTCCGGATCTCCACCCGGGCCACGCCGCGGGCCCGGGCAACGCCGATCAGCACGGTGGCGGCCCGCCGGGCGACACCACGGCCCTCCTGTCCGGCGTCCACCCAGTAGCCGAGCGATGCCTGCCCCAGGTACGGGTCGAACGTCAGCGAGGCCACCCCGACCACGCGGTCGTCGTGGCGGATGACGCAGGGCAGCGAGCGGTCCATCGCGTACTGCCCGAGCAGCCGCTCCGTGTGCAGGGCGATGGCCTCGCGTGTCTGCGGGTCCCACGCCCAGGGCTCGGCGGCCCGCAGACGATCGGTGTTGGCGTGCACGAGTGCGAGCACCTGGTCGACCGTCGTCAGGTCGCGCAGCGTCAGCGTGGAGCCGTCACCGAGGTCGCGTCCGAACGTCGTCACCGCTCCGACACTAGGCAGCCCTGCCTGTCACTCGTACCGGAGCGCCTCGATCGGGTTCTGCCGTGCGGCTCGTCGTGCCGGCAGGGTGCCCGCCAGGAACGCGATGAACATCACGACGAGGATGATCGTGGCGACGGACCCTGGAGCGAACTGCATGATCTGCAGCCCCGGCAGGTCCTTGAGGAGCGTGCCGGCCAGGACGTTCGAGATCCCGGTGCCGAGCGCGATCGCGACCCCGGCGCCGATGGCGCTGCCGAGGAACCCGATGAAGACCGCCTCGAGCGAGAACAGCGTGTAGACCTTGCCGCCGCCCATGCCCATCGCCTTCATCAGGCCGATCTCGCGGGTGCGCTCCTGCACGCTCATGAGCAGGGTGTTGATGATGCCGAAGCCGGCGGCGATGAGCGCGATCACGGCGAAGGCGTTCAGGACCCCGACGATGCCGCTGATGACGGTCTGGAACTGACCGAGCTGGTCCTGGATGGTCTGGCCGAGGAACCCGTCGTCGGCCAGGGACTTCTTGACCGTGGTGACGGAGGCGCCCGGATCGAGCGTCGCGGTGGCGCTGGCGTAGGAGGTCGCGATCGAGTCGGGCTTGCCGATCTCCTGCGCGGCCTGCATGGCGTCGGTCAGCGCGGCGTTCGCCCCGGCCCCACTGCCGAACAGCGACTCGTTCTGCACGCCCACGACCGTGGCGGTGAGCGTGTGCGCCTTGCCCTGGTAGTCGTCGACGGCGATCGTGAGTTCCTTGCCGACGGCGGCGGAGGCGCTGCCGAGGCCCATGTTCTTCAGGTAGTCGGTCGGCAGCATCACCTGGTTGGCGTCGGTCTGGTCGTCGAGCTGCTTGCCGCTCGCCAGGTCGGCGTCGAGCTCGCCGGCGTTGGCCGTGAGCGAGACGACGTACTTGCCGTGGTCGCCGTACTCGGCGTACTTCGGCGCGAGAGCGACCGCGGGGCGGAGGCTCTTGATGCCGTCGGTCTTCTCGATCGCGTCGACGTCGGACTGCGACAGGTAGGAGAACGACGCCGGGCCACGGTCGACACTCTGACCAGAGGCCTCGGGGTCGTACTTCGCCGGGCCGCTGTCGGTCGAGCTGGTGTCGACCGCCTTCGTGATGGTCAGGGAACCGGTGTCGCCGATCGACGAGACCTGGGTGTCGATGTAGTTGCTGACGCCCGTGCCGATGGCCGAGGTGAGCGTGATCGTGAAGGCGCCGATGAAGATCGCGATGACGGTCAGGGTCGTGCGCAGCTTCGAGCGGAAGGTGTTCGAGACCGCGGTGCGCAGGAGGTCGAGGAAGTTCATGCGGAGTGCCTTCCGTGCGTGGCGGACGCGTCGACCGCGTCGTCGGGTCCGCCGACGATCAGGCCGTCGCGGACGTTCACGCTGCGGTCGCAGCGCGCGGCGAGCTCTTCGTCGTGCGTGACCACGACGAGCGTGATCCCCCGCTCGCGCTGCAGCCCGAACAGCATGTCCTCGACCACCTGTCCGGTGTTCGTGTCGAGGTTGCCGGTGGGCTCGTCGGCGAAGATCACGCTGGGCTCACCGACCAGCGCGCGGGCGATGACCACGCGTTGCTTCTGGCCGCCGGACAGGTCGTTGGCGTCGTTCTTCGCCTTGTCGGCCAGCCCGAGGGCGTCGAGCGCCGCCATGCCCCGTCGCTTCCGCTCGGCCCCGGAGACGCCGGCGATCTTGAGCGGGAGCACGACGTTGTCGAGCACCGAGGTCTTCGGCGTCAGGAAGAACTGCTGGAACACGAAGCCGAACGTGCTGTTCCGGGTGCGGTTGACCTGGCGGGCACCGAGCGTCGCGGCGTCGGTGCCGTCGAGCAGCACCTGTCCGGCCGACGGCTTGTCGAGCAGCGCGAGCAGGTGCATGAGCGTCGACTTGCCGGAGCCGGACTTGCCGACGATCGCCAGGCTCTCGCCCTGGTGCACCGCCAGCGACACCCCCTTGAGCGCGTCGAACCGCGTCGCGCCGCGGCCGTAGGTCCTGGCGAGGTCACGGGCCTCGAGCACGGGAGTGGTCATGCGTTCACCGTAGTCCGGTGCACGACTGCAAGTTTGCGTTTGCTGTAGATCATGTGACGTTCCGGTTACAGTCGGGCCATGCCCGACTCCGCGACGCCGTCAGAACTCGGTCTCCGTGACCGCAAGCGCATCGAGACCCGCAACCGCATCGCCGAGGCCGCTCGGTCCCTGGTGCTCGAGCAGGGCGTCGACGGCACCACGATCGAGCAGGTCGCCGCCCGCGCCGACGTGTCCCCGCGGACGTTCTTCAACTACTTCGAGAGCAAGGAGGACGCGGTCCTCGGGCACACCGAACTCGACCTCGAACCCGCCGCCCTCCAGGCACACCTGGAATCCGTCTCGGGGGAGCCGGCAGCGCAGGCGGTCGTCGACCTGGCGTTCCTGGTGTTCGGGTCGTCGTTCGGCGACGAGCACGAGCGGCTCGAGCGCAAGGCCGTCATCGTGCGGTTCCCGCAGCTGATGCGTCGGCAGGTCGCGCGGATGACCACGGTCGCCGAGGCGATGACCGGCGCGGTGCGCACGATCCTCGAACGCGACCCGGCCTGGGGGCCGGACGCCGCGACCCCGCAGGCGGCCGAGATGCTCCTCGGCATGTGCATGACGGGCTTGCGCAGTGCCGCTCGGCACGAGGGCTCCGACCCCGAACAGGTGCGGGCGGCGGTGGTCGCGGCGATCCGCGACACGGCGGCGCGCATCGCCGCGGCCTGAGACGCGACCACGAACGCACGGGAGGCACGGTGCCAGCT
>NZ_KB714628.1:401317-421759 GCF_000349565.1 Curtobacterium flaccumfaciens UCD-AKU | reverse complement strand
GCACCGTGCCTCCCGTCCGTGACGTGGATGCGTCGAGAACGGTCAGGGCTTCGTGATGAAGCCCTCCTTCACCATCCAGTCGAAGGCGACGTCGGCCGGCTCGCGCCCCTCGACGTCGACCTGACGGTTCAGCTCCTGCAGCACCGCGTCGGTGAGCTTCGGCGAGATCTGGTCGTAGATCCCCTCGAGCTGCGGGTACTCCTTGAGCGTCTTCGAGTCGATGACGGGCGCGACGTTGTACGCCGGGAAGAAGCCCTTGTCGTCCTCGAGCACCGTCAGACCGAGCGACTTGATGCGGCCGTCGGTGGTGAACACCTCACCGAAGTTGCACTTGCCGCGGTCGGTGGCCGTGTAGACCGTGCCGGTGTCGAGGATGCTGACGTTGCTGCTCGGCACGCCGTTCGACCCCGAGCCACCGAGCTCCAAGCCGTACTTCTTGAGCATCGGCTTGAAGCCGTCGGCACGCGAGTTGAACTCCGACTCGACGCAGAACGTGCGCTGGTCGACCGGCAGCTTCGTGATGTCGGAGAGCGTCTTGACGTTCCCGAGCTCCTTGACCGCTTCGTCACGGACGGCGAAGGCGTAGGTGTTGTTCATCGGCGCCGGGTTGAGCCAGGTCAGCCCGTTGCCGGCGTCCTCCTTCTTCACCGCCGTCCACTGCTCGGTCTTGTCCGGGATCCCCTTCGCGTGGCCCATGAAGGTCAGCCAAGCGGTGCCCGTGTACTCGTACGTGAAGTCGGCCGCGTGCGAGGTCATCAGCTCACGGACCGCGACACTGCCGGGCACGTTCGTCTCGTCGGTGACGTCGAACCCGGCGGCCTTGGCGGCGAGCACGGCGATCTTGCCGAGCACGAGCTGCTCGGTGAAGTTCTTCGACGTCACGGTGATGTGGGCGCCGGCCGGCAGGTCGTCGATGCGCTGGATGGAACCGGCACCGGCCTCGGGCACGAACGAGGTGGCGGGCTGCAGGCCGCAGCCGGTCAGGACGAGGGCGGTGGCACCGGCGACGAACGCGGCGGCTCCGACCCGGGTGCGGGTGCGGCGGGTGCGGCGGGTGCTGCGGGTGCTGCGGGTCATCGGAGTCCCTTCGGTCGTGCGACCGTCTCGACCACGCGGCCGAGCCAGTCGATGGAGAGGGCGAGCAGGGCGACCAGCAGGGCACCCGAGACGAGCACCTTCGGCAGGAACAGGGTCACGCCCGTGGTGATGAGCAGACCGAGTCCGCCCGCACCCACGAAGGTGGCCAGGCTCGCCGTGCCGACGAGCAGCACGAGCGCGGTCCGGATGCCGGAGAGCATGACCGGCACCGCGAGCGGGAGCTCGACGCGCATCAGCACGCTGAAGGCGCTCATGCCCATGCCACGACCGGCCTCGACCAGTCGGGCGTCGACGCTCTGCACGCCGATCATGGTGTTCCGGAGCACCGGCAGGATCGCGTAGAGGACGAGCGCGATGACGGCCGACCGCGTGTTCAGGCCGAGCCAGGCGGCGAGCAGCACGATGAGGCCGACGGCCGGGGCAGCCTGCCCGAAGTTCGCGACGGCGAGCACGTACGGGCTCGCCCGGCGCAGCGGGCCGCGGGTGAGCAGGACGCCCAGCGGGATGCCGATCACGAGCACGAGCACCGTCGACTGCAGGGTCAGGACGAGGTGCTGGCCGGTCAGGGAGAGGATGTCCGCCGGGTTGAGCGTCGTGCGCTCGGTCGGGGTCAGGTCCGCCGTCGCGAGCCACACCGCGAAGCCGGCCAGGACGACCAGGATCGCGATCGGCTGGAACAGCAGGCCCTTCCACGAGGTGCTCGCACCGGTGGCGGGACCGGCGACGGCGACTGCGCTCACAGGTCTTCTCCGGTGGGCATCGCCGACACCGGCGACGACGGCATGGTCTCGATCGGGTTCGTGTTCGTGCCGACCGGCGTGTAGGCCTGGTCGCCGGCGGCGGTCGCGCGGGAGCGGGTGATCGCCTCCATCACGGTCTCGACGGTGATGACCCCGCGGAACGCGTCGCGACGACCGGTGACCAGTGCGGCACCCGCGCTCGAGACGAGCATGGTGTCGAGCGCGTCGTTGAGGGTCGCGGCCTCGCCCACGACGGGCAGGCCGGGCTCGACGCCGTCGGGGATGCGGTCGAGGCGCTCGAGCTGGCGGCGCGACGGCCACCCGATCGGCCGCTGGCGGTGGTCGACGACGACGGCGTGCTGGTGCCCACCGGCCTCGTTCATCCGCTGCAGCACGGCCTTGACCTCTTCGCCGGGCGAGCACGTCACGGCCGACTCGACCTCGACGTCGCGCACGCGGTTCAGCGTGAGCTGCTTCAGACCGGCGCCGGAGCCGATGAAGTTCTCGACGAACTCGTTCGCCGGCTCCGCCAGGATCCGCTCCGGGGTGTCGTACTGCACGATGTGCGCACCCTCGGTGAAGATGACGATCCAGTCGCCGAGCTTCACGGCCTCGTCGAAGTCGTGCGTGACGATGACGATCGTCTTGTGCAGTTCCTCCTGGATACGCAGGAGCTCGTCCTGCAGGCGCTGGCGGGTGATCGGGTCGACCGCGCCGAACGGCTCGTCCATGAGCAGGACGGGCGGGTCCGCGGCGAGCGCACGGGCCACGCCGACGCGCTGCTGCTGGCCGCCGGAGAGTTCGCGGGGGAACCGGTCCCGGTAGGTGTCGGGGTCGAGCGAGACCAGGTCGAGCAGCTCGTCGACGCGCGCCGCGATCTTCTCCTTCGACCAGCCGAGCATCTTCGGCACGATCGCGATGTTCGCCGCGACGGTCATGTGCGGGAAGAGGCCGCCGGCCTGGATCACGTAGCCCATGCGGCGGCGGAGCTCGTCGCCGTCGATGCCCGTGACGTCGTCGTCGCCGACGACGATCCGGCCCTGGGTGGGCTCGATCAGGCGGTTGATCATCTTCAGCGTCGTCGTCTTGCCGCAGCCGGACGGGCCGACGAGCATGACGATCTTGCCAGCCGGGATCTCGAGCGTGATGCCGTCGACGGCGGGCTTCGACTGCCCGGGGTACCGCTTGGTGACCTCGTCGAGCAGGATGCTGCGCCCGGTGACGTCCCCGTCGGGCGCGGTGGTGGTGGCGGAGTCAGTGCTGGACACGGATACCTCTCGAGATGGTCAGGCGGCCGAGGCCGATGAGGAGCAGGTCGAGGACGAGGGCGAGCAGGACGACGCCGACCACCCCGACCACGACGGAGGACAGGGCGTTGGCGCCGCCGAGGCGGGACAGCCCGGAGAAGATGAAGCCGCCGAGTCCGGGGCCGAGCGCGTAGGCGGCGATGGCGGCGATGCCCATCACCATCTGTGCGGAGACGCGGACGCCGCTCAGGATGATCGGCCACGCCATCGGCAGTTCGATCTGCAGCAGGGTGCGGAACCGGCTCATGCCGACGCCGCGCGCCGACTCGACGACGGTGGGCGGGATCTCGGCGAGACCGACGACCGCGTTGCGCAGGATCGGCAGTGCGGCGAAGAAGACGACCGTGACGACCGACGGCAGGACGCCGAAGCCGAGCGGGACGATGAGCAGGCCGATGACGGCGAACGACGGCAGGGTGAGGCCGATGGCCGACACCCCGTTCGCGAACGCGGTCAAGCGCGGGCTGCGGTAGACGAGTGTGGCGAGCACCACGGCGATGACCGTGGCGAGGACGACGCACTGGACGACCAGTGAGAAGTGCTGCCACGATGCGAACCAGATCTGGTTCCATCGCTCCACGACGTACTGGAACACGGGTGGGCGCTCCCCTTCCGGTCGGCTGAACTGCCCACAGATCGGGGCACGAGCTCGGCCAAAGCTACGCAGCACCTGGACCGGTTGTACAACGCAACCCTGCCGAGGCGGCAGTTTCCCTCGCAGTTGCGATGAGGACAACCCCTGGTCAGAGGGGGAACACCAGGGCAAGCCTGGGAGAACGGTAACGATCGGGCTGGGTGCCCGGCTATGCGCTCAGGTCACGCAACCCGGCACGCTCCGCGATGTCGACGAGCTGCTCGCGCCACCGGACCCATTCGTCCGGCGTCTTGTCGGCCAGGTTGCCGTCGCCGTCGCCGGCCAGGCCGTCGAGCATCTCGCGCACGATGTCGGCGTGCCCGGCGTGCCGCGCGGTCTCGTAGGCCATGTGCACCAGGATCCGGTGCAGCGTGACGTGCCGGTGCTCCTCAGGCCACCACGACACGGTGCCCGTCGCGGTGAGGTCGAGCGCCTCGATGGTCGCGTCGGCGTGGGCGGCACTCCGGTGGTGGAAGGCCACGACGTCCGCCATCGTCTCGTCCAGCGGGGCGAACATGTCGTCGCCGTCCTCCGACTCGAGCCACGCGGGCGGGTCCGGCAGCGGGCGCCCGAACACCTCGCCGAAGTAGCCGGCCTGCACGCCCGCGACGTGCTTCACCAGCCCGAGGACGTTCGTGCCCGTCGGCGTCACCGGCCAGCGTGCCTGTCGCTCCGCCAGCCCGTCGAGCTTGGCCAGCAGTGCTGCTCGGTGCTTCTGCAGGTACCGGTGCAGCGTCTGCTTCACCGCGGCGTCGGCAGCCGCCTGGTCGGGGGTCGGCGCGGACCCCTCGTCCGACAGCAGCGCGTTGCCGCTGGCCGCCAGTGTGCTGGTGCTCGCGGGGTGCACCTCGGGGACCGCTTCGACGTCGCTCATGCCCCCGATCGTGCCACCCGGAGCTCCTGCAGGCGTGTCGATTCCTGCACCGCGACCCGTTCGGCCGTCAGCAGCAGCCCCGCGACCTCGGCACCGGAGCGTGCCGGGGCGTCGTTCCAGCTCGTCAGGTCGCGCACGCGCCCCATCCGGATGTCCGGCGCGGGGCACCACAGCACGGGCTCGCCCTCGTCGCGGGCCAGGGCGTGCCAGACGACGTCGAGCGCGTGCTGGACCCGCGGTGCGTGCACCGCGAGCGGCCCACCGGCTGCGGACACGACCGCACCGACCAGGCACGCGCCGACGAGCGGTCGGCCCTGCACGTCCATCGCGGCGGCACTGGAGGCCTTCCGCTCGTGGCCGTGCTCGTCGAGGTAGGCGAACCAGGCGTGCTGCACCCAGCCGCGCTCGACGACGGCGCGGGCGTCGGAGAGCAGGTGGACGAGTTCGCCGAGTTCGCGCACCCGGTCGTCGACCCGTCGCGCGCGTGCGGTGGCGCGGCGGTCCGCGAGTCGGTCGACCAGGCCGCGGAGACCGCGTCGGACGGGGGCGGGGGAGGCGTCGGTGGCGACGTCGTGCTGGACGCGGAGCTCGAGGGTCATGGCGGCCCCTCCGATCGACTGTGCACGGATGGTGCGGTCACGATAGCCCCGGGGAGACTCAGTCGTCCAGCACCGCGTCGATGCTCCGTCGGGCGACGCTCCGGAAGGCGTGTTCGTCGGCGGTCGCCAGGGCGGACGCGAGCGCCACCACCCACCCGCGGGCGCGCTGCCAGGTGGCGTCCGAGGCTGCGACGCGGGCACGGAACGCGCGTCGCCCAGGCTGGTCGAACGTCAACCAGGCGGTCGCGAGGTCGACGGCGGGATCGCCCGCGGTGACGTCCCCGAAGTCGATCACGGCTGACAGGTGGTCGACGCCAGCGGATGACGAGTCGACGAGCAGGTTGAAGGGGTGCAGGTCGCCGTGCACCCAGACAGGAGGCCCGGCGTGCGTCGGCGCCGCGGCTGCGGCCCGCCAGAGCGCGGCCAGCTCGCCGGCCCGGTGCACGTCGTGGCCATCGAGTCGCGCCAGCACCGCGTCGCTCCGCGACGCGAGCGGCACCGCACGGAACGGGTTCGCCGGGGCACCGGCCGGGGCCGCCACGTGCAGGAGCCCGACGAACGCGGCGAGCGCCTCGGCCACGGGGACCCCGGCCGCGCGTGCGCCGATCGGGGTGCCGGGGAGCCACGGCACGATGCTCCACGACCACGGGTACCCGAGGGCGGGTCGGCCGGTCCGCACCGGAGCCGGCACCGGGACGACCGACCCGACCCGGGCGGCGATGTCCGGCAGCCAGCGCTGTTCGTGCTCGACGAGGCGTGCGGCCAGCTGCCGGCGGGGGACCCGCACGGCCAGGTCGTCACCGAGACGCAGGACGACGTTGTCCCACCCGTTCGCGACGACCTCGAGCGACAGCCCGGCCAGGTCGGGGTGCTGGTCACGCAGCAGGGAGCGGACGAGCGGGACGTCGACGTCGACCTCGGCAGCGGGTGTGGGCACCGCGTCAGGCTAGTGGGCCGCCGGACACATGCCCGCGAACTGGGGCCGGTGGCGCGACCGGCTTCTCGGTAGTCTCAGAGGCGAGGTGACGTGGGTGTTTCCCTGGGGGGACCCGCGTCACTCCGGAGCGATGAGCGCGACGAGTCGCGGGATCTCCGGACGCAGCCGTTCGGTGACGAACGCGTCCAGCAGGACCGTCCAGAGTTCCCGCAGGCCCGCGAACAGGTCGGCCCGCCGCGTCATCACGTCCGAGACGGTCTGCACGCCCGTGTAGGCACGGACGACGACCCGGCCGACGAGCTCCGGGTCCCACCGCGGATCGAGCTCTCCCGCGTCGACCGCCTGCCGCGCGAACCCGGCGACCACCGCGGCCCAGTCGGTGTACGGGTCCCGCCGGTCCACGTCGCTCGCCGCCACGTCGGTCGACAGGCGCACCCCGGCGCTCACGACGACCTCGGTGGTCATCTGCACGGCGAGCCCCTGGCACAGCCACATGATCGACTCGAGCGGAGTGGTGCCCCGCGCCACCGCGGCCTCGCCGTACCGGCGCGAGATCGCGTGCTGCTCGGCGACGACGGCCCCCGCCATGTCGGCCTTCGACGTGAAGTGGAAGTACAGCGCACCCTTGGTCATCCCGATGCGTTCGGCGATGCCGTCCATCGAGGCTCCGACGTACCCGCGTTCGTCGAACTCCGCGGCCGCGCCCTCGATGATCGCGGTGCGGGTCGCGAGCGACCGCTGCTGCCGGGTCGGTCGGTCCTGCGCCATGGGGTCCGATCGTAGTCAGCGCACGCGATCGCCGGGGAGCCCTGGCCGCATTCGGCAGGCGTTCGGCCGCGTGCCCTACGGTCGGTCGCCATGGACGGATGGCGGAACCCTGCGCGCTGGGCACGGACGGGCCGGTGGCTGCTGCTGCCGATCGCGGTGCTCGACTGGGTCGCGCTCGCGCCGCAGACCATCGTGGTGCTCGCGTTCCTGATCGCCGTCGTCGGGCTCGCCGGCATGGCAGCGGCCCTGGTGGTGCACATGCTCGGTCGGTCCCGTGGGGCCATGGCCGCCCTCGGGGTCGTGCTGCTGCTCGGCGGCCTGGTGGTGTTCGGCCTCGACCCGTTCCCGGGCTCGTTCCCGCTCATCGCGTCGTGGTGGCCGGAGTCGATCACGCAGCCGCAGACCGTCGGCAGTGCTTACTGGCAGCTCGCCGGCCTGGGCATCGAGCTCGCCGGGTTCGGCCTGCTCGCCACCCTGCTCGTGGTCTCGCTGACCGGCACGCCACGCCCCCGGCAGGACCGCTTCCGCTCCTGACTGCCCCCGTGGCAACGCTCGGCGCCCGGACGTGCTCCGCGCTCAGAGTCGGGTGAGCACCACCAGCGTGACGTCGACCTCGGCGTCCACGGTGACCGCCGTGCGCACCCGCTCGATCACGCCCGCCCCGTCCGGAGCGGACCGCACCAGCGCGGCGAGGTCGTCCAGGCGGCGGGTCCCGTCCAGCGTCAGGACACCCTGCGTGCAGATCGCCAACCGGTCGCCGGGTGCCAGGTCGAGCGAGCCGGACGACCGGGGGATCGACACCGGCTGCAACCCGAGCGGCAGGTCGACCGGGCGCAGCACCCGAGCGGGCCCGTCCGCGGGGACGAGCACCGCGAGCCCGTGGCCGGCGTCGCCGAAGTCGACGTGCCCCGACGTCGGGTCGAGCCGCAGGTGGAAGAGCGAGCCGACGGCGTCCGCGGCCGACAGGTCGGCGGTGACCTGGGCCTCCAGGCCGACGATCGTGTCCTGCACCTCGGCACCGGTCCGCGCCACCACGGCGCCACGGACCACCGCGGCGAGCAGGCCGGACGCCGGTCCGGCGGCGCTCACCCGGCCGACGGTGACGTGCAGGGCGTCGTCCGGGGCGAGGCGCCAGTCGGCGACGTCACCCCCGCCACCGTCGTGCTGGGCGACCAGGACGTCGAGGGCGTACCCCGGCACCGCGACCGGGTCCGGCACCAGCCCGTCGAGCACCCGACGGACCCGTCCCAGGTCGATGGCGACGCCGAGTTCCCGCTCGGTCCACCGGGCGAGGTCACGCAGCAGGGCGACGTCCTCGGGGGAGAACGTGCGCGGCACCGCGTCCATCAGGCACAGCGTGCCCACCCGGGTGCCGTCGATCATGGTCAGTGGTGCGCCGGCGTAGAACCGGATGCCGTGCTCCGCCACCGCGGCCGTGTCGGCGAAGCGGGCGTCGAGCGACGCATCCGGGATCACCATCGGTTCGCGGGAGAGGACGGTCGTCGCGCAGAACTGCTCGCTCGCGGGGACGCTCGAGCCCTGGTGCCAGCCGAAGGTCGACTGGGTGGTGACGAGGTCGTGGTGGACGAGGTTGAGGAAGGTCAACGGGACGTCGAACGCCTCGTGGGCCATGCGGGTGATGCGGTCGAAGCGCTCCTCGGGTCCTGATCCCAAGATGGCGAGCGCCTCGATCACCGCGGTGCGGCGGTCCGCATCGGCGAGGTGGTTGGTCACCCGGCCTGTCTACCCGCATCGTCCGCCAGGAACCAGTCCCTCGGGTGGGGGTCGGCGGTCAGCGCGCGGCGCTCGGAAACCGGTGCAGCCCAGGCGGCGGCGTTCGACAGCACGCGCTGGATGTCCGGGTGGTGGTACACGGGGTACTCCTGGTCGCCCGGCGAGAAGTAGAAGACCCGGCCGAGACCACGGCGGTACGCGACGCCGGAGCGGAAGACCTCGCCGCCCGCGAAGGTCGACAGGAAGACCTCTTCGTCGGGGCGCGGGATGTCGAAGTACTCGCCGTACATCTCCTGCCGGTCGATGACGATCGGGTGCGGGACCCCGGCGGCGATCGGGTGCTCGGGCGCGACGGTCCAGACGAGTTCACGCTCGCCGTCGTTCCGCCACTTCAGCGAGCAGGTCGTGCCCATCAGGCGCTTGAACGGCTTGGAGTAGTGGCCGGAGTGCAGCACCACCAGCCCCATGCCGGCGTGCACGGCGTCGACGACCAGGTCGACGACGGCGTCGCGCACCTCGTCGTGGGCGACGTGCCCCCACCAGAACAGCACGTCCGTGGTGGCCAGTCGTTCGGCGGTGATGCCGTGGTCGGGTTCCTGCAGGGTGGCGGTGGAGACGTCGGCCCCGGGCTGCGACTGCCGGAGCGCCTCGGCGATCACGGTGTGCATGCCGTCGGGGTAGTGCCCGGTGACCGTCGCGTCACCGCGGGTCTCGTGCACGTTCTCGTTCCAGACGACGATGTTCAGGGGACGGTTCTCGGTCGACGGCGACATGGGACCAACGCTACCCGTGATCGGATTGCGCAGACACTGGCGTTTTCTGATCGTTTCGCCTAGCTTCAGATCACAAACGCGCAGACGGCGGTACCAGGGGGTACCGATCCCCGTCCGCGCCGAGGACAGGGGCTCGTCCGATGCAGCACCGAACCATCACCACCGTCGCGCTCGCGGCGGTGCTCGCACTCGCCGTACCGACCACCGCGTGGGCATCGCCCACCGGTCACCACCAGCAGCGGACCGCGACCACCTCGACCGTGACCTACACGGCGAGCGACGCGGTCATCCCGAACCCCTCGCGCGGGTTCGACCACACCACCGAGACGCACTACCGCGCCGACGGCACCGGGTACACGCCGCTCGACGCCGCGACGCTCCGGGGCTACCGGGCCGAGGGCGTCACCCAGGTCGTCCGGGTGTTCTACATGGAGGCGTTCGTCCAGCAGCGGCAGCTCAGCCCGGCCTGGCTCGCGCTCGTGCAGCACGACTACGACACCGCACGTGCAGCCGGCGTGGGTGTGATCACCCGGTTCGCGTACGTCCAGGGCGGCTCGTACCCGTACTCGGCGCCCTACGGGGACGCCGACCTGCCGACCGTGCTCGCGCACATCGAGCAGCTCACCCCGACGCTCCGCCGGAACGCCGACGTCATCCCGACCCTGCAGGGGGGCTTCATCGGGCTCTGGGGCGAGGGCTACTACACCGACCACTTCGCCAGCGACCCGGCGAACCCGGGGGTGCTGACCGAGGCCGACAAGGACGCCAGACGCCAGGTCCTGCAGGCCGAGCTCGCCGCCCTGCCGTCCAGCCGATCGGTCCAGGTCCGCACCATGCAGATGAAGCAGGACGCGCTCCGCACCCCGTCCGGCACAGCCGGGGCGCTCACCCCGGAGCAGGCGCACGACGGTTCCCCGGCGTCGCGGATCGGCCACCACAACGACTGCTTCCTCGCCTCGGCGGACGACTTCGGCACGTTCCTGAGCAACCCGCTGTCCCTCGACCAGGACTACCTGGCGGCGGAGTCGCGGTACGTCCCCGTCGGCGGTGAGACCTGCGCCGTGAACACGCCGCGGACCGACTACCCGTCCGCCTCGGCCGAGATGGCGAAGTACCACTACAGCTACCTCAACCTGGACTACAACAAGGACGTCCTGGCGACCTGGGGCACGGACGGCATGACCGACGCCGCGAAGAAGCTCGGCTACCGCTTCACCATGACCTCGAGCACCGCCACCTCGGGCGCGAAGGCGTCGGTGGCGGTGTCGATCCGGAACGACGGCTGGGCGGCGCCGTACAACAGCCGCCCGGTGCACCTCGTCCTGACCGACGGCGACCGCCGGGTGACCGTGCCCGTGGCCGCCGACGCGTCGTCCTGGCAGCCGGGACGGACCGTGACCGTCCGGGCGTCCCTCGCCGACGTGCCGAACGGGCGCTGGAGCGTCGCACTGGCCCTGCCCGCACCGGAGGCCTCGGTGGCGGCGGACCCCGCGTTCGCGATCCAGACGGCGAACACCGGCACGTGGGACGCGAGCACGGGCGTGAACCGCCTCGGTCAGACGGTGGTCGTGCAGCACTGAGCAGACCTGCAGCGCGCCCCGGGTCGGACGATCCGGGGCGTTCTGCTGTCTGTCAACCGGGTCCGCCACGATTGACGGCATGACTCCGCGCTCCCTGTTCCGCGCCGCCGCGGTGGCCGAACTCGTGACCTGGACCCTGCTCATCGCCGGGATGGTGCTCAAGTACGGACTGGACGCCGGCGACTGGGGCGTCCGCATCGGCGGCGGCGTGCACGGCTTCGTGTTCCTGGCGTACCTGGTGGTCACGACGGTCGTCGCCGTGAACCAACGGTGGTCGTTCGGGGCGCTCGTGCTCGGCTGGGTCAGTGCCGTCGTGCCGTACGCCACCGTGCCGTTCGAGGTCGCGGTCGCCCGCCGCGGCATGCTCGAGGGGTCGTGGCGCCGCTCGCCGGACGCCCACTCGGGCTTCTGGGACCGCCTGCTGTTCTTCGTCGTGCGTCGTCCCGCGGTGGCCGCCGGCATCGGGGTCGTGGCCGTCGCCCTGGTCTTCACCGGGCTGCTGGCCGTCGGCCCGCCCGTGCCGTCGCGCGGCTGAGGCGACGAGCGCCCCCCGGCTGATCAACGAGTGAGCAGAAGACGTCCGGTTCGCAAGCGGGACCCGACGTCTTCTGCTCACTCGACGCGGCCGTGGTCGCGACCACGGACGGACGGGAGGTGGGCCCCACCAGCCGGTACCGGCGCACCGCGCCAGCGGGGTGACGGCCGTGCCTGGAGGGACGGTGCCAGCTGGCACCGGGCCTCCCGTCCGTGGGCTGGGCGCTGCTAGAGCGCTGCCAGCGCCGCGTTCAGCGTGGCGGACGGGCGCATGACCGCGCTCGTCTTGGCGTCGTCGGGGCGGTAGTAGCCACCGATGTCTGCCGGGTGGCCCTGCACCGAGACGAGCTCGTCGACGATGGTGCGCTCCTGCTCACCGAGCTTCGCCGCGAGGTCCGCGAACGACGCCGCGAGCTCGGTGTCCTGGGTCTGCGCGGCGAGCTCTTCGGCCCAGTACTTCGCCAGGTAGAAGTGGCTGCCGCGGTTGTCGATCGAGCCGAGCTTGCGGCCAGGGGACTTGTCCTGTTCCAGGAACGTCCCGGTGGCACGGTCGAGGGTCTCGCCCAGGATCTTCGCCCGCTCGTTGCCCGTCACACCGGCCAGGTGCTCGAGGCTGACCGCCAGGGCCAGGAACTCGCCCAGGCTGTCCCAGCGCAGGTAGTTCTGCTGCACGAGCTGCTGCACGTGCTTCGGCGCGGAACCACCGGCGCCGGTCTCGAACAGGCCGCCGCCGCCGAGCAGCGGGACGACGGAGAGCATCTTCGCCGAGGTGCCGAGCTCCATGATCGGGAACAGGTCGGTCAGGTAGTCGCGCAGGACGTTGCCGGTGACCGAGATGGTGTCCTCGCCGCGGCGGATCCGCTCGAGCGAGAAGCGCATGGCGTCCTCGGGCGCGAGGATCTCGATCTGCAGGCCGTCGGTGTCGTGCTCGCCGAGGTACTTCCGGACGAGCCCGATCAGGTTGGCGTCGTGCGCGCGGGTCTCGTCGAGCCAGAACACGGCGGGCGTCGAGGAGGCACGGGCGCGGGTGACGGCGAGCTTGACCCAGTCGCGGATGGCGACGTCCTTGGTCTGGCAGGCGCGCCAGATGTCACCGGGCTCGACGTCGTGCTCGATGACGACGTCGCCCGAGGCGGTCGTGACGCGGACGACACCGGCGCCGGGGAGCTCGAAGGTCTTGTCGTGCGAGCCGTACTCCTCGGCCTTCTGTGCCATCAGGCCGACGTTGGGCACGGAGCCCATCGTCGACGGGTCGAAGGCGCCGTGGGCGCGGCAGTCGTCGAGCACGGCCTGGTAGATGCCGGCGTAGCTCGAGTCGGGGATGACGGCGAGGGTGTCGTGCTCGTCGCCGTCCGGACCCCACATGTGGCCCGAGGTGCGGATCATCGCGGGCATCGAGGCGTCGACGATGACGTCGCTCGGTACGTGCAGGTTCGTGATGCCCTTGTCCGAGTCGACCATGGCGAGCTCGGGGCCGTCGGCGATGCCCTGCTTGAAGGCACGCTCGATCTCGGCGCCGTTCGGCAGCGCACCGAGGCCGGCGAGGATCGAGCCGAGGCCGTCGTTCGGGGTGAGGCCGGCGGCGGCGAGGTCGGCGCCGTAGCGCTCGAACACCGACGGGAAGAACGCCTTGATGACGTGGCCGAAGATGATCGGGTCCGAGATCTTCATCATCGTGGCCTTGAGGTGCACGGAGAACAGGACGTCCTCGGCCGCGGCACGCTCGATCTGCTTCCGCAGGAACGACTCGAGGGCGGCGACGTGCAGCACGGTGCCGTCGACGACCTCGCCCTGCAGCACGGGGATCGACTGCTTGAGGACCTGCTCGGTGCCGTCCTCGGCCACGAAGGTGATCGTCAGGACGTCGTCGGCGGGGGCGATCCAGGACTTCTCGTTCGACCGGAAGTCGTCGACGCCCATGGTGGTGACGTTCGTCTTCGAGTCACGCGACCAGGCGCCCATGCGGTGCGGGTGCTTGCGGGCGTAGTTCTTGACCGACAGGGGTGCGCGGCGGTCGGAGTTGCCCTCGCGCAGCACCGGGTTGACGGCGCTGCCCTGGACGCGGCCGTAGCGGGCGCGGATCTCGCGCTGCTCGTCGGTCGTGGCCTCGTCCGGGTAGTCGGGCAGGTCGTAGCCCTGCGCCTGCAGTTCCTTGATCGCGACCTTGAGCTGGGGGATCGACGCCGAGATGTTCGGCAGCTTGATGATGTTCGCCTCGGGGGTCTTCGCCAGGTCGCCGAGCTCGGCGAGGGCGTCGTCCAGGCGCTGCTCGTCGGTGAGCCGCTCCGGGAACTGGGCGATGATCCGGCCGGCGAGCGAGATGTCGCGGGTCTCGACGTCGACACCCGCGGTGCCGGCGAAGGCCTGGATGACCGGGAGGAAGGAGTGGGTGGCGAGGAACGGCGCCTCGTCCGTGAGGGTGTAGATGATCTTGGCCATGCTGGCGGGTACTCCCTTGTTCGACCGTCGGTACGACCACGGTACTCGTGGCGCAGGATGTCTCGACATCAAGATACATCGCCCCCCGGGGTGGGGCGTGAGCGCGTCAGTCGCCGAGCGAGACGCGGAACACCCGGACGCCCGCGGCACGGAGCCCGGCGAGGCCGAGCCGCATGCGGAGGGGCCGGAAGGGGCGTCGGAACCCGGACGACGCCGAGGCCGCGTCGATCTGGTGCAGGACCTCGGACGTCAGGGTGCGCTCGAGCTTCGGTGCGAGGCGGGTCACCCCGGACACCGTGACGACGATGCGCACGGCGTGCGGCGCGAGCAGCGGCGCGATGAGCTCGGCCGCCGCCTGGGCCCGGTGGAACGCGGGGTCGTCGCCGGGGCGACGGATCGCGATGACGGCGAGCGCGGCATCCCAGGTCTCCTCGGGGTCCGGCAGGTCGTCGACCCCGATGACCCGCATCCGTGCGGCGTCGATGCCGGCGCGCACGGCCGCGGCCCGGAGCACGGGCAGGAGTTCCTGGGTACCGGCCAGCACGACGTCGGCCGACGACAGGTCGACCGTTCCGTACCGCTCGCGCGGCGTTCGGGCCATGGTGCGGGTCCTTCCGTCGCTTTCCCTCGACCGTACTGATCGGGGCGGCCCGGGGGACGCGGCAGCACAGGGTGATCAGGCCCCTCCCAGCCGACTCGGTAACGAAAAGATCACGGAAGGGCCTGTACAAAGCGACAGAGTCGTGCAGAATGGTTGGCGGCCATGACGACTGCACCCGAACCCGAACAGCACCCGGCGACCCCGGTGGTGCACCTGTCCCGTCGCGCCGCCCTCGAAGCCGAGCGCGCAGCCGCCCGCGGACCGCAGCGTCGCAGCAAGGCGGCTCCGGCGGCGAAGGTCGCGAACCCAGCCAAGGTCGCCAAGCCTGCCAAGGTCGCGAAACCCGCCAAGCCAGCGAAGCCCCTCGTCCTCGCCACCACCGAGCCGACCGGCCGCCGCGCCGCAGCCGCGCGCGCCACCACCGAGCACGTCGACGACCGCATCCAGCGCGTGGTCCGCCGCCCCGCACCCCGGGCAACCCGCACGGCGACCGCACCCAGGGCCTCCCGGTCGGCCCGCGCCGGACGCATCACGCTCACCAGCGCCGCCGCCGCCATCGCGATGTTCGCCGCGTCGGCGATGCCCGCACACGCCAGCGCCGGCACCTCGATGGCCACCTCGACCATCGCGCCGATCGTGCGCACCCAGGACTATGCCGTGACCCAGGCGGTCACGGCCGCCGGCTCCGACCGCGACGGGTTCACCGTCGGCGGCGGGTCGACCGTCACGACGAAGACGGCAGGGTCCTCCGGCACCGCCGGTGGCGCCGTGTCGTTCGGCGGCGCGGTCCGCTCGCCGTTCCCCGGCCCCGTGCAGATGAGCTCCGGCTTCGGCTACCGCTCGGCACCGTGCGGCGCGTGCTCGTCGCTGCACCAGGGCCTCGACTTCACCCCGGGCATGGGGACGCCGATCGGTGCCGTCGCCGCGGGCAAGGTCCGGGTCTCCGGCACGTACTTCTCGTACGGCAACGCGGTCATCATCGACCATGTGGTCGACGGCCGTCAGGTGTCCACGCTGTACGGCCACATGATCCCCGGGTCGTCGCCGCTCAAGGTCGGCGACACCGTCGCGGCCGGACAGTTCATCGGACTCGTCGGGTCCTCCGGCGTCTCGACCGGCGCGCACCTGCACCTCGAGGTCCTGATGGACGGCGTCACGCCGATCGACCCGAAGGCGTGGCTCGAGGCCCGCATCGGTCGCTCGCTCACCCTGTAGCGACCACGCCCCGTCGCCGCGCGACGATCCACAGCCGTTGTCGAGCACCAGCACGGTGATGTCCCAGTCGTCCTGTGCAGACTCACAGGCATGGACGATCCCCACAGACCGCCCGCCCGTCGTCGATCCGAGGAAGCTGCCCGCTGATGGGCGCCGACACCTGGATCGCCTTCGGGCTCGTCATCCTCTTCGTGCTCGTCGGCGGGGTCTTCGCGGCCGCCGAGATCGCACTCGTCTCCCTGCGTGAATCGCAGCTGCAGCAGCTCGAACGCCGCGGCCCCCGGGGCGTGCGGGTCGCCGAGCTCGGCCGCGACCCGAACCGGTTCCTGTCCGCCGTGCAGATCGGTGTGACCGTCGCCGGGTTCTTCTCCGCCGCGTACGGAGCGTCGTCGATCGCGCCCGACGTCGCGCCGCTCTTCCAGGGACTCGGGCTCGAGCGGGGCACGTCCGAGGCAGTTGCCCTCGTGCTCATGACCCTGGTCATCGCGTACCTGTCGCTCGTGTTCGGCGAACTCGTGCCGAAACGCCTCGCCCTGCAGCGTGCCGAGGGCTTCTCGATGGCCGTCGCCCCGACCCTGGAGCGCTTCGCGGTGCTGATGCGGCCGGTGATCTGGCTGCTCTCGAAGTCCACCGACACCGTCGTGCGACTGCTCGGTGGCGACCCGAACGCCCGCAGCGAGTCGATGAGCACCGAGGAGCTCCGCGGCCTGGTCGACGAGCACACCGGCGTCGACGAGCAGGGACGCCGGATCGCCCGCAGCGCCCTGGACGCCGGTGACCGCATCCTGCGCGAGTCCATGCGCCCCTGGTACGACGTCTCGACGCTGGACGCCGGCGTCTCCGTCGCCGAGGCCACCGACCAGGCCATCGCGGCCGGGCACACGCGGTACCTCGTGACCTCCGGCGGGCGTGACGAGGTGCAGGGCTTCGTGCACCTCCGTGACCTGCTGCGTCCGGTCGACCCCGCGGCCCCCGTCGCCACGCTCGTCCGGCCGGTGCTCGCCCTGCCCGAGACGAAGTCGCTGTCGAGTGCGATCGCGGACATGCGCACCGACGGCCACCAGATCGCCCTGGTCGTCGACGAGTACGGCGGCAGCGCGGGCATGGTCACGCTCGAGGCGCTGCTCGAAGACCTCGTCGGTCGGATCAGGGACGAGTGGGACACCGCCGAGCACGACGAGTCCGTGCTGGCGCACGACGGCGTCGACGGCGCCACGGTGCTCGAGGACCTGGCAGCGGACGGCGGACCGGTGCTGCCGGACGGCGACTACGAGACGGTCGGCGGGCTCGTGCAGGTGCAGCTGGACCGCGTGCCCGAGGTCGGCGACGTCGTCGTGTCCGGCGGCCATCGCCTCGAGGTGACCGCCATGGACGGTCACCGGGTCGCGCGCGTGCGCATCGGAGCCGACGCCGCGCCCTGATCGCGGCCCCACGGCGGACGGGAGGCCCGTGGCGGCAGGCGGTCGTAACACCCCGCGGGGCGCCGGCGAGCGGTCACAGGTCGTCGCCTGCGGCGCCACCAGCCGACAGGTCGCGACCACCCGGCGGGCAGCATGCGACGTGTCGTGACCGGTCGGGCACGGCCGGTCACGCAACGGAACGCGACCAGACGGCGGACGGGAGGCGCGTGGCGGGGCCGTCCCGCGCCTCCCGTCCGCTCCGGGTGGTCACAACACCCCGCCAGACGCCGACGAGCGGTCACAGGCCGTCGCCTGCGGCGCCACCAGCCGACAGGTCGCGACCACCCGGCGGGCAGCACGCGACGCGTCGTGACCAGTCGGCGACGGCCGGCGGCCCCGCCACGGCCCTCCCGCCCGCGTGCCGCACGGCCCGGGCACGTACGCTCGTCGCATGGGTATCGACGTGCGCAACGAGATCCGCGACTTCCTGTCCTCCAGGCGGGCGCGGCTCACCCCCGAGCAGGTCGGCATGCCGTCGTTCGGCGGCGGGGTGCGGCGGGTCCCCGGGCTGCGTCGGCACGAGGTCGCCATGCTCGCCGGCGTCAGCGTCGACTACTACACGCGGCTCGAGCGCGGCTCGCTCAAGGGCGTCTCGGACAGTGTGCTCGAGGGTCTGGCGAGCGCCCTGCAGCTCGACGAGGACGAGCGTGCGCACCTGTGGGACCTGACGCGCCTGGCGAACTCCGGCGCGAAGGTCATGCACCGGAACGTGCCGACCCGCGTCCGCCCCGGCGTCCAGCGCCTGCTCGACGCGATCACCGGCGCCCCGGCCTGGGTGCGGAACGAGCGCGGGGACGTCGTCGCGACGAACGAACTCGGCCGTGCCCTGTACGCACCGCTCTTCGCCGGCCCCGGGCGCCCGGTCAACACCGCACGCTTCACGTTCCTCGACCCGGCGGCCCGCGACTTCTTCCCGGACTGGGCACAGACCGCGAAGGACGCCGTGGCCGTGCTCCGGACCGCCGCGGTGTCGAACCCCTGCGAGCCGGGGCTCATCACGCTCGTCGGTGAGCTCTCCACCCGGAGCGAGGAGTTCCGCGGCTGGTGGGCCGCACACGACGTCCGGATGCAGCGGACCGGCAAGAAGCGCATCGACCACCCGATCGTGGGGGAGCTCCGACTGTCCTACGAGGCGCTCGACCTGGTCGCCGACCCCGGTCTGACGCTGTTCTCGTACTCGGCCGAACCGGGCAGCGACTCCGAGCGGTCGCTCGCGCTGCTCGGCAGCTGGGCCGCGACGGAACGGGCCGAGCAGTACGCGGCCGTCCGCGAGTCGGAGTCCGAGTCCGAGTCCGTCGACTGACCCGGCCCGCCGACGGGCAGGTGCGTCAGCGCCGCGATCGGACCGTCAGGCCTGGGGCGGGACGTCGCCGTCGAACAGCTCCGGTGAGCGCATCCGCTCGATGCGCAGCTGACGCTCCGTCGCCGACAACCGCAGCACGCGGATCGCGGCGAACACGAGCACGATGAGGGCGACGGCCAGCACGGCGAGCGCCAGCACGAACAGGGCGTACAGGACGACGACGAATCCGAGACCACTGTCTGCGAGCATCTGCCGAAGATAGCAGCGCGGGTTCGTAGGGTGGGGACGTGACCAGGACGACGGACGGCTCAGCAGGGGATGCGGACCGTCGGCAGCACCGCCGGCCCGAGCCCGCATTCGCCCGTGCGGTCGCGAAGGCCCTCGGCGACGCCCGGACCGTGCTCGACGTCGGTGCCGGTGCCGGTGCCGGTGCCGGTGCCGGTGCCGCCGGGTCCTACGCGCCGACCGACCGCGACGTGACCGCGGTGCAGGCCGCCGAGGACCTTCCCTTCGCCGACGACACCTTCGACGCCGCGGTGTCGACCTTCTCGCTGCATGGGTGGGCCGACCTCGAGCGCGGGCTCGCCGAGGTGCGTCGGTTGACCCGAGGGCCGATCGTGCTCGTGACGTTCGACCCCGACCGCATCGAGCGCTCCTGGCTCGCCGAGTACGCCCCCGAGGTGCTGGCGGCCGAGGCCCGTCGCCACCCGGCACTGCCCCGGATCGCCGACGCGCTCGGCGACGACACCGTGACGAGCACCCCGCTGCCGATCCCGTTCACGTGCGTCGACGGGTTCTCCGAGGCGTACTACGCCCGCCCGGAACGCCTGCTCGACCCAGCCGTGCGCCGCGCGGACCCGGCATGGGACCTGGTCGACGAGTTCACCGTCCGGCGGTCGGTCGCTGCGCTACGGACCGCGCTGGAATCGGGGGAGTGGGACCGACGGCACGGGTCGCTCCGGATCCGCCCGACGGACGAGGGCTCCGTCGTCCTGGTCACGGCGACGCCGAACTGACCGCGGACGATCAACGCGGCGGCACCGGCCCGGCCCGGGCTTGACACCCGGTCGTAGGCTGGTCGGGTGAGCTTCCAGGAGGTGGTCGGCGCCCGTATCGCCGGCATCAGGGCGTGAGGCCCCCGGTCGTGCCCTCGGGCGCGGCCGTCCTCGTCGAACCCTGACCTCCTCCGCCCGGTGCGGTGTGCGTCCGCACACCCCGGGCCTGCTCGAAAGCGATCACCCATGCTCCCCATCGTGGAGAAGACCCTCCGCACGTCCTTCGTCAACGCCTCCCGCAAGGAGACGACCGACATCACACTGCCCGCCGGCTTCGAGACGCTCGACTGGGACGCGCTCGACTACCTCGGCTGGCGCGACCCGAAGATCGGTCGGCGGGCGTACGCCGTCGTGCCGACCCTGGACGGCGAACTGATCGGCATCCTGTTCCGGCAGGCCGAGGCCTCGCCGCGCTCCCGCGCCCAGTGCTCGTGGTGCCAGGACGTCAAGCTGCCGAACGACGTCACGTTCTACAGCGCCAAGCGGTCCGGGCCGGCCGGTCGCAACGGCAACACCGTCGGCACCCTGGTGTGCCAGGACTTCCAGTGCTCGCGGAACGTCCGGAAGCTGCCGCCGCCCGCCTACGAGGGCTACGACGTCGAGGCAGCGCGGCTCCGGCGCATCGAGGACCTGCAGGTCCGGGCCGCGTCCTTCGCCGCCGAGGTCTGAGACGCCGGCGTGCTCGCAAGACGCCGCCGAGTCAGCGAGACGCCGCCGGATTCGGGGGCGTCACGCGCTGACGCCGGCGTCTCGCGTCCGCAAACGCGACTGACGACGGACGGGAGGCCCGG
>NZ_KB714628.1:398191-401307 GCF_000349565.1 Curtobacterium flaccumfaciens UCD-AKU | reverse complement strand
CACCGGGCCTCCCGTCCGTCAACCGGTCGCGTCTAGCGACCGATGGTCGACATGTCGGGGTAGCGGTCGCCGGTCGGGACCGGCAGCGCCGACAGGCGCGACAGCTGGTCCGTCGTGAGGGTCAGGTCGGCTGCGCCGACGTTCTCCTCGAGGCGCGAGACCCGCTTCGTGCCGGGGATCGGGACGATGTCGTCGCCCTGGGCCAGCAGCCAGGCGAGCGACACCTGCGCCGGAGTGGCGTCGGCCTCGGTCGCGATGTCCTTGACGGCGTCGACGATGCGCATGTTCTGCGCGAACGCCTCCTGCTGGAAGCGCGGGTTCGCCAGGCGGAAGTCGTCGGAGTCCAGGTCGGACGGCTTCGTGATCGCGCCGGTCAGGAACCCGCGGCCGAGCGGCGAGTACGGCACCAGGCCGATGCCGAGCTCGCGCAGGGTGTCGAGCACGTCGCCCTCGGGGTCCCGCGTCCACAGCGAGTACTCGCTCTGCAGTGCGGTGATCGGGTGGACGGCGTGGGCCTTGCGGATGGTCTCGGCTCCGGCTTCGGACAGCCCGATGTGCCGGATCTTGCCCTCCTGCACGAAGCCGGCGAGCTGGCCGATGACGTCCTCGATCGGGACGGCGGGGTCGACGCGGTGCTGGTAGTAGAGGTCGATGTGGTCGGTGCCGAGGCGACGGAGGGAGCCTTCGAGCGCCTCGCGCACGGACTCCGGCTGGCTGGAGAGACCGCGCTGCTGCGTCGGGGTCTCCTCACCGGCCTCGTGGCGGTACAGGCCGAACTTGGTCGCGATGACGACGTCGTCGCGACGGCCCTCGAGCGCGCGGCGCAGGAGTTCCTCGTTCGTGTAGGGGCCGTACGCCTCGGCGGTGTCGAACATGGTGACGCCGAGGTCGATCGCGCGGTGGATGGTGCGGATCGACTCGTCGTCGTCGGTGCCGGCGCCCGTGTAGAAGGCGCTCATGCCCATGGTTCCGAGGCCGATGGGTCCGACCTCGAGGTCTGCGAGCTTGCGTGTGTGCATGCTGCAGGTCTACTCCCGGTCCCCGGGACGGCGGGAGGCACTGGCTGTACCCGCCTCGTCATCGCTACGCTGCCAGGGACGGGGCAGGGGCCCCGGGTTCGGGGGAGTGTCGTGGTCGTCATGTGGATCGTCATCGCCGTGGTCGTCGTCATCGGCGCCCTGCTGACCGTGCTCGAGGTGCAGAACCGTCGTCGTCGGCGGGCGCTCGAATCGATCGAAGACCTGTCGGATCCGCGTGACAGCGCACGCGCCGCGGCCGAAGCCGATGCGGCGCACTCCAGGACCGAGGGGCTCGCCAAGTCAGCGCACCCCGGCATCACCGGCGCCGGCGGCGGCATCCCCGGCTGAACCGGCCGAGTTGGGCTGCGCGCCGCCGTTCGCGCCGCTTGTCGGGACCAGGCGTTCCGGGTCACCGGTCGCCCGCGCGCTTGGTGAGGTTCCTCCAAGGTGCTGGCACGAGCACGCGGTCCACTGGTGTGATCGTCCCGTGAACCTGTACTTCCGACTGCTCCTGCTGCAGCTGCGCACCCGGTTGCGCGCTCGGGTCGGTGGACGCCGCCGGGCCTCGCTCTGGGACGAGGTGCGGACGCCGTTCCGGGTCGCTCCCACCGACCTCGACCCGCTGCGGCACGTCAACAACGGCAAGTACCTGTCGATGCTCGACCTGGGTCGGCTCGACCTGATGCTCCGCTCCGGGTACTGGGCGGTGCTGTCCGAACGTGGCTGGTACCCCGTCGTGTCGGCGCAGACGATCACGTACAAGCGGTCGCTGACGCTCGGGCAGCGGTTCGAGCTCCGCACCCACGTGCTCGGGGTCGACGACCGTGCCGTGTACCTGGAGCAGACGTTCGTGCGACAGGGTGCCGTGATGGCCCGCGCCGTGGTGCAGGCCCGGTTCCTGCGGCGTGCCGGCGGGACCGTGCCGACCGCGGACCTGCTCGAGGCTGCGGGTGGCGCGGACCGCGACCTGACGCTGCCCGACTGGGTGCACGACTGGGCGACCGCGACGCGGATCAGCAGCAGCGCGGCCTGAACGGCAGCACGACCGCTCCGAACGCCACGGTGCGCACGAACCCGTCCGTGGACTCTGCGAACACGGCAAGCGGTCGGGGGACACCGACTCAGGGACCGGCAACGCACCGGGCGTAGACCGGGGACATGACCACAGGCACTGACACCACGAACCGTCCGGCCGCGTCCTCCGGCACCTTCCGCATCGGCGGCGACCTCGAGGTCAACCGGCTCGGCTACGGCACCATGCAGCTCACCGGCCCCGGCGTCTGGGGACCGCCGAAGGACCACGACGAGGCGATCCGCGTCCTCAAGCGCGCCGTCGAGCTCGGCGTGAACTTCTTCGACACCGCCGACTCGTACGGCCCCTACGTCGCCGAGGAGCTCCTCAAGGAGGCCCTGCACCCCTACGGCGACGACGTCGTCATCGCGACGAAGGCCGGCCTGACCCGCACCGGCCCGAACGTCTGGCCGCCCGTCGGCCGCCCCGAGTACCTGCGGCAAGAGGCGGAGATGAGCCTCCGCCGCCTGGGCCTGGAGCGCATCGACCTGTTCCAGCTGCACCGCATCGACCCGAAGGTCCCGCTCGAGGACCAGGTCGGCGAGCTGAAGAAGCTGCAGGACGAGGGCAAGATCCGCCACATCGGCCTGTCCGAGGTCTCCGTCGACGAGGTCAAGGCCGCGCAGCAGATCGCCACGATCGTCTCCGTGCAGAACCTCTACAACCTGCAGAAGCGTGACGCCGAGGAGCTGCTCGACTGGTCCGAGCAGCAGGGCATCGGCTTCATCCCGTGGTTCCCCCTGGCCACGGGTGGCCTGACCGGCGAGGACTCGCCGCTCACCGAGATCGCCGAGCGCAAGGGCGCCACCCCGGCGCAGCTCGCGCTCGCGTGGCTGCTCAAGCGCTCCCCGGTGATGCTGCCGATCCCCGGCACGTCGAGCGTCGCGCACCTCGAGGACAACCTGGCGGGTGCCACGGTGGAGCTGACCGACGACGAGTTCGAGGAGCTGGCGAAGCTGGGTCACTGACCCTTCGGACGCGACCGCGGGTCGCGAACGCGACCAGCCGACGGACGGGAGGCGCGG